>CAWFJI010000014.1:0-146148 GCA_963816075.1 uncultured Flavobacteriaceae bacterium
TGATTTACACAGATATATTTTTGTAATTACACTACTCCGAAGAACTGGAACTGATTCACTCATCACTAATCACTTGTTAATTCAGTATAACTTTTACTTTTTCCTTTGTCCTTTTGCCTTTGTAATTTATCCTTGACCTGCAGGGCACCGCATAACCAAAAAGCTCCCCTCCACATAGGAGGGGTGGCACGGAGTGCCGGGGTGGTCTGGTATGATTTTGTTTCAAAGCATGTTACCCGAAGTTTGCAACTTCGGGTTTTCTCTCTTCTTTTTTCCATTGATGAAAAAAGAAGCAAAAAAATCTAGGCTGCAAAGAAATTTCTGCCTCTATGGCTTGTACCATCGACCTTCATCTATGCCAAGCCGCGGCCGGGGTGATCGCCTCGTAGCCACTCTCGGCTGCTCCGTTACTCCGCATTGATCTTGATCTCAATTCTTTTTTCTTGGAGGCCGGGATCGAATTCCGAATAAAATAGGCCGGGATTCACTAATCACCATACTACACATAACACATTTCATCACTCATAATTCACTTTCTGCTCTCTCCATCGCTCCATTGTAAAACTGTTTCACTGCCTAGCCGCACAGCAGGTTCCCGTCTCACATCTAGCATCAGCATCTCCTGATCTCAAGTCTTGTCATGGCCAGCATTGAGGATCTATCACCCCGCGAGGCATCGAGGGGCTCCGATTTTACATCCATTCGAGATTACTCTTTTGCCTTTTTACTTTTTACTTTTACCTTTTTACTTTGTCCTTTATCCTTGCCTGCAGGGCACCGCATAACCATAAGCTCCCCTCCACATAGGAGGGGTGGCACGGAGTGCCGGGGTGGTCACTTACATTTTAACCACCTCCCCCTTCGGGTACTCCTCCTAAAAGGAGGAGAGCTTTTTACTTACAAGACACACCATTCACCAATCACTATTCAATATTTCACTATTTCACTAATCACTGTATAACTGCATAACCGTATAACTGCATAACCGTATAACTTTTTACTTTTGCCTTTTTACTTTTGCCTTTTTACTCGCTTACAGGCGCCGTACATAGTTCGAGTGTCAAGCCTAAGGCGTGATGTATCGAGAACTTTTACTTAAATCTTTCTCAGGCAAATCCTTGTCAGTTCGAGTGTCACGCCTTAGGCGTGATGTATCGAGAACTTTTACTTAAATCTTTCTCAGGCAAATCCTTGTCAGTTCGAGTGTCACGCCTTAGGCGTGATGTATCGAGAACTTTTACCTAAATCTTTCTTAGTCAAATCATTGTCAGTTCGAGTGTCAAGCCTAAGGCGTGATGTATCGGGAACTTTTACTTAAATCTTTCTCAGGCAAATCCTTGTCAGTTCGAGTGTCACGCCTTAGGCGTGATGTATCGCGAACTTTTACCTAAACTTTTTCATAGACAAATCCTTGTCAGTTCGAGTGTCAAGCCTAAGGCGTGATGTATCGAGAACTTTTACCTAAATCTTTCTCAGGCAAATCCTTGTCAGTTCGAGTGTCACGCCTTAGGCGTGATGTATCGAGAACTTTTACCTAAATCTTTCTTAGTCAAATCATTGTCAGTTCGAGTGTCACGCCTTAGGCGTGATGTATCGAGAACTTTTACTTAAAGTTCTTCTTAGCCAAATTAGGTAGTTTTTCAAACTCATTATTAATCAGTGCTTCCTTTTTTAACCGTGACCATTTTTTTATTTGTTTCTCAGCATCTATGGCTAGCTGCACGTCGGTGAATTCAACATAGTAAACGAGTTCAACAGGCAATCTATTGGAAGTATAGCTGTTTGGAAACCGACTTGAAATATGTTCTGCAAGCCTTTTACTCAGATTTGAAGTAATGCCTGTATAATAAGTATTATCACCGCAAAGTAAGATGTAAACTGTATATATTTCCATATATAGAAATAGGTATTTTAATACCTTAATTTAAACAACATTACAGCTTCAATATCAACACCAATTCCCAGTACATCAGTAAAGAATTAGTCGTTGAAAAGTTCTCGATACTAAATTGCTTCGCAATTTCACTCGAACTGACAAGGATTTCTCTAATAAAATAACCGTAAAACCCAATACACATATTACAAAAATCCTCGAAAATCTTCCTGTCCAATTACAATCCTCCCGTACTCGCGGTCGGGATAGGAAAAAAAGAATTAGTCATTGAAAAGTTCTCGATACTAAATTGCTTCACAATTTCACTCGAACTGACAAGGATTTCGCACTTTCGTTCCTTCGTTCTTTCGCTCATTCGTAAAACCGCATTCCCCTGCCCAATTCCTCCCTTTAGTGTCGGTGTAAAAAATTGGTTATCAATGTATTAACAACAAAACACACCCCTAGCCCCTCTCGAGAGGGGAACCAAATCCAATTCATCATTCATAACTCAACACTCATAATTCATTTTTCTCCTCCATCACCATTTACTAGTTCACTACTTCACTATTTCACTGCATAACTGTATCACCGCATCACCGCATCACCGCATCACCGCATCACCGTCACTAAACATTAAAATACTCTCTTTCAATACGATACAACCTGATCCTCCGGTCGTCTCCAGATTTTACTGAGGTAATTATATCCTTATTGACCCCGAGCAGGGTTTTTAACTTGATATTCAAGTCGTTGATCTTTTGCACTTTGATGCGCTCATTGTGTGCCGGGCTGAATTGTTCTTTTTCTACGATCCTCAGGATCTCTGAAGACGGTACTATTTTGGCCGACAATAACAAGTTCAGTATCTCCATGGTTTCTTTATCGCATTCGGTGAATTTGTTCTTATAGTTCAAGCCGTTGTTGAGGAGGACCACCCTTTTTTTCTTTTTGCGCAATTTAACTAGCCATTTGAACAGAAACAGCAAACCTGCAGCGCCGAGTAAATAGAAGAAATAGGGAAGATATCGGTTCCGGGAACTGGTATAAAATTTTGTTTCGTATAGCTTCTCTCCTATAAATTGATCGGCGGGAACCAGGGCCATATAATAGGAATTATTTCTGGGAAAAGAAAAGACGATCTTGTCATCGAACATCATATAGATGTTGGCATGCCCCAATTTACTCACAACACTCCTTTTGTAAACCGTAATCCGGTTATTATCCGGATCTATTTCAAACACCTCATTGTCCTGAAATATAAATTTCCGGTTGCCCAGATCCACTTCAAGAATGGCCTGAGATGCCATAACGGGCTGCCAATTCGAGCTGCCGAGATGGGTCCATCTTTGATCTGCAAACGAATACTGCCAGACCTCATTTGTACGTATCCTTTTGATGCGATTCATGGGATCCAGCTTTATGCCATTAAAAAGGTATAGCTTATCTGCTGATTTTATAAATAAGGGACTAAAGATCCCGGGTGCTTCAACAGCATGATCCTTGTAACCTGCATATTCCCATTCGCGGGTCTCATCGCTGAAATAGGTAAAGATGTTGTGAATCGACCAAAACCCATAGCCGCCATACCGGAAGATCTTGTCGTCATGTACAAAATAGGGAGCACCATTTTGCATTTTGTGCAAATAGGACTGGTCGATACGCTGTATTGAGTCGTTCTTAAGTTTGTACACCAATCCTCCGTCGGCCTGCAAAAAGTAGATCTCGGAATTTTTTATTAAGCTGTAACAAGTTTCAAAATTAAAGTCCTTTTCCCGTGTGAATGGTTTGCTAATGCGCTCCTTGCTATTGAGATCAATGGTGAGGTAATGGTCTTTAAAAAAATAATACATGATGCGGTTTTCGACATCGGGCACTGCCTTATACAATTCAGACTTCGCACTGATCAGGAATTCCTGACAGTATCCCCTGACGGCAATAAAAAGCAAGACTAAAAATAAGCTCAGGAATCTGCGCTCCCGGCAGCAGTAAAATTGAAAAGTTGATTTTGGTCTGTTCAAGTTTGGTTTTTTAAAAATATGTCCGGTCCAGCGTATAGACCCTGATGCGTTTGTCTTCTTTGGATTTTACTGATTTGATCTGCGCTTCTTTCTCTCCGAATAAAGTTTGCAGCTTAATATTCAGGTCATTGATCTTTTGTACTTTGAGTCGTTCATTATGGGCAGGACTAAATTGTTCTTTCTCTACGATCTTTAAGATCTCAGCAGATGGAACTCTTTTGGCAGACAATAACAGGTTCAATATCTCCATGGTTTCCTGATCGAATTCGGTGAATTTATTTTTATAGCTCAGTCCGTTGCTCAGGATAGCCACCTTATTCTTCTTTTTGCGCAATTTGATAAACCCTTTTACAAGGAACAGCAATAGCACAGCTCCAAGCGCATAGTAGAGGTAAGGGAGGAAGCGTTTCCAGGAACTGAGGTAAAATTTTCCTTCATAGATCTGCTCTCCAAAAAATTGATTCCGTGGAACCATAACCAGATAGGTTGAATTCTCCTTGAGGTAAGAATAAACGATCTGGTCCTCAAACATCATATTCATTTCCGCATGTCCCAGTTTACTCACCGGGCTTTGTTCATAAATGCGCAGGATGTTTCTGTCGGGGTCTATTTCTGTGACCTGATTGTCCTGAAAAATAAATTTTAGATTATCCGCTTCCAGTACGCCAAATGCTTCGGAGGATCTGTTCAATGTCCAGTTCGATGTGCCGAGATAGGTCCATCTCTCCTTATCAAAAGAATATCTCCAGACTTCCTTTGTCGGAAAAATCTTAATCCGGTCCAACGGATCCAGGGTCATCCCATGAAAAAAGTACAAATTGTCTTTGGTTTGTACGGTGAGCGCACCAAAAATTTCAGGTGCTTCTTCGCTGTGGTCTTTGTAAGCTTTGTATTCCCATTCCTGGGTGTCATCGCTGAAATAGGTAAAGATGTTGTGGATAGACCAAAATCCATAGCCACTGTACCGGAAGATCTTGTCATCGTGCACAAATACCGCAGCCCCATTTTGCATTTTATGCTCATACGACTTGTCTATGCGTTTTATAGAGTCGTTTTTAAGCTGATAGACCAATCCTCCGTAATGGTATATAAAATAGACTTTTGAATTTTTTACTACCGGAATACATGGTCCAATATAAACATCCTTTTCCAGGGTCAGTGGTCTGGACTTGCGCTCCATGGTTTTGAGATCGATGGTGACGTAATGCTCATTAAAAAAATAATACATCACCCGGTTTTCAGTATCGGGAACCGCCTTAAAAGAATCCGGCAGGTCATTGATCAGAACTTCCTGACCAAAGCTGCCAAGCGACACCAAAAATACCCAAAATAATAATCTCATTATAATGCGATAATATAATCAATCCGAAATTACGACATAATTTTGAATAATTCATACTGAGTTTAACAGTTCCTTAACATGTAATGATACTTAATAAATTGGATTATGCTGAACGGCCCTAACGACATGCAAACCTTTTTTAATGAGCTTACCCAGGTAGCTTTTCAAAAACGCAAATGTAAAATGCCTTTTATTGCAGACAATTTATTTGTGAATGAGCATGAATGCCATTATATTCTGGATCTCAGCAACAACAAAATGTTGCACAAAACAGGTTTTAAAAGCTTGCTCGGATATGACGACGATAAAATAGATCACATCTTCCTTTTCAACAATATCCACCCTGAGGATTCAGAAATTGTTCAGTGCATTACCCGATCTGCCATTTTACATTTTATAGAAAATCCGGTTAAAAATCCGGATCACCATTCCCGCCTGTGCCTCACCTACAGGCATAAAACCATCGCTGGAGACTATATCAGGGTGCTTAACCAGGTTTCATTGTTGGAGATAAACGACAGGGGATTCCCGGTGCTGATCATGATTAAACTCAGGAATATAAGCTTTATGGGCAACACAGGAATTGTCAGCTGGGCTTTTGAGGCACCCGGACTGGTTCTTGCGGAATTTACGGAAGCCATCTACCAGCCTTATAAAAATTTCTTTACTGAGAGAGAAACCAGTGTTTTGCAGGAAATGGCAAAGGGATGCGGAAATAAGGAGATATCTGCAAACCTGATGATCAGTGAGCATACGGTAGCCACCCACAGAAAGAATATTTACAAAAAATCAGGCTGCCACAACCTTTTGGAACTCGTCAACTATTGCAAGGAGAAAGGTATTTTACAGCCGATGTCAGCATAAACGCAATATACCCTGACAGGGTATTTTATATACTATTTTTTAGTCCTAATATTGACATATCCCCCGATGTACATTATTCCTGTTTTAACGTGAATCGCCAAATAGCGATCTGTTGTATTCGCATAGATTATGGAAATTGAAGATATGTATGAGTTCCTGAACGAACTTCCAAAAAACTTTCTGAATAAGGAGGTCAATGGGTCACCTTTATTTGATTACAACAACCACCACCTGCAACCCAATGAATGTCTCTATGTAATTGACTTCTTCAAAAACAACCTTGTTTTTTGCAAGGGTTTCGAAAACACCTGGGGTTATGCAGACCATGAGATCACCTATGAAATGCTTATTGATAATGTGCACCCGCAAGACAAGGAAATGGTGCATCATATATGCCGGCTCGCCATCACACATGCGATTGAGCATCCAAAAAATACAAAAAACAATCTCCTAACCCTCACCTATCGCTGCAAAAAAAAAGACGGATCTTTTGCCAAATACTTATGTCAGTCAGTGGTAATCCAAACCGACTGCAGGGGTGCTATGGTCGGTTCCATGGTGAAATTAACAGATATTTCCTTCCTTGACAGTTCCGATCATGTTTACTATGACTTTCGGACAGAAGGCCTGGACATAGATAGCTTCAGGAGCAGTATTTATGAAAATAACAAGAACCTGTTCACAAAAAGAGAAACGGACATCATCCATCTGATCCATAATGGCCGCACCAATGCCGAAATCTCAACTGAACTGGGTATCAGTGAACACACGGTGGCCACACACAGAAAGAACATCATGCGTAAATCGGGTTGCCATAATGTTCAGGACCTGATGAATTTTTGCCATAATAAGGGGATATTATAGGAAGTGCCCTGCTTTTTGAATAAGTATTGAGTACTGAGTATTGAGTATTGAGAACTGGAAACAGGAAACAGGAGACAGGAGACAGGAACCAGGAACCAGGAATCAGGATAGTTATAAATGTTGAGTGTTGAATGTTGAATGTTGAATGAGAAACAGGAAACAGGAGGCAGGAATCAGGAATAATTAGTATTGAGTAGTGAGTATTGAGTATTGAGACAAACTGGAATCAGGAGACAGGAAAGAAGTTTCAATCGCAATTTGGTTGGTTTTGCTGTCATTCCCGCGAAAGCGGGAATCTGTTGTCGCTTTACGAATTAAGGCAAAAAAAAATGGAATTGTATTTCCGGTAACTTCTAAGTAAATCAGTTGTTGATATCTGACAATCATTTGTTTAACATAAAACACACCCCTAGCCCCTCTCAAGAGGGGAACCCAATCCAATTCATCATTCATCACTCATAACTCAAAATTCAACATTCATAACTTTCCAAACTTTTGCCTTTTTCCTTTTTTCTTGCCTGCATGGCACCAAATCACCAAAAGCTTCCCCTCCACATAGGAGGAGTGGCACAAATTGCCGGGGTGGTTACTTACATTTTAACCACCTCCCCCTTCGGGTACTCCTCCTAAAAGGAGGAGAGCTTTTTACTTACAATTCACACCATTCACCATTCACTATTCTCCTTCCCTCTATCACCATTCACTAGTTCACTACTTCACAATTCACTGTATAACTGCATAACCGGATAACCGTATAACTTTTTCCTTTTTACTTTTTACTTTTTCCTTTCATTTCGCTCCATCTCCCCATCTCTCTATCGTACTTTCGTATAACTTTCCCAAAGAAATGTTTTGAATTGAACAATTTAAACATTTCCTTTACAGTGGCATATGCCGGAAGGATTCATACAAAAAATTGCTATTGCTTAAACATTACGCTTTACACTTATTTTTTTTACTGTTCGGTATTTTCACCTTTGGGCAGGTTGTTACTCCTCCAACAATCTTCGCTGCCGGAGACCAGCCATATTGTCCGCTTTCAAAGATACCTATCGTAACAGATTTTAATATCATCAACCCCGATAATACCCCCATCAATGCCTTTTATGTGCAGATCTCCATTGGTTTTGTCAGCGGACAAGACCGCCTCGAACTCAATACGCCAGGAAACTACCCTGACCTGAGGCCTGTGTGGGACAGCCAGCAGGGCAAATTGACCATAAAAAACAACAGCGGTACCGCCATCAACCAAACAGAGCTGATCGCAGCCGTCAAAGACATCGTGTACAGCAGCAATACGGTAAACGTTGCAGGCGAAAAACATTTTTCCCTCACCCTGGGCGAAGCGAATTATTTACCCTCTACCGGACACTATTACGAGTATATTCCAAATATTGGAATCACCTGGCAAAACGCCAAAATAGCTGCCGAAAGCCGAAACTATTATGGACGGCAGGGCTACCTCGCAACCATAACTTCAATAGATGAGGCCAGATTGTCTGGCGAACAAGCTGCAGGTGCAGGCTGGATCGGAGGCAGCGATGCCGAAACCGAAGGCGTCTGGAAATGGGTTACCGGCCCCGAAGCCGGTACCATCTTCTGGAATGGACCCTCTACCGGTTCAGCCCCGGCCAATCAATTTTCCTTCTGGAACACAGGAGAACCCAATAACCTGGGTGATGAAGATTACGCCCACGTTACGGCTCCCGGAGTAGGCATCACAGGCTCGTGGAATGACCTGCCTATGGAGGGTACTTCAGGCGATTACCAGCCCAAAGGCTATATTGTGGAATACGGTGTCAATGAACCTCCACTAAACCTCTCTGCCAGCACAAAAATTTACTGTTCCGACCATAAGCACTTTTAACCAATGGGAGCTCATTGCGGACCGGGAACCGTAACCTTAAGTGCCACGGCGAGCGCCGAACAGGTGTATTGGTTCGCCTCTGCAACAGACAATGTTCCCCTGCATACCGGCACAAGCTTTACTACGCCTGTACTCACCCAAACCACCACTTATTTTGTGCTTGCCGCAGCTCCGGGCTGTACCTCAGGCAAACGCAAACCAGTGATAGCCAGTGTGTACGAGATCCCGGTGATCAACAAACAGGCTGAACTGAAAAATTGCGATGAGGATGGTGTTTCCGATGGCTTTACAGATTTCAACCTCCGCGAAGCTGAGAGCCTGATCTATTCCGGCTCATCTGCCTTACAATTTACCTATTACCTCACAACAGCCGACGCAACAGCCAAAACAAATGCGGTCAATCCCTCGCCTTTCAACAATGCTATAGCAAGCACAGTTTATGCACGGGCAGAAAATGCGGATGGTTGTTTTGATATGGCAACCATATCACTTCAGGTTTCAACAACTGCTTTTCCGGCAGGCTATTCCTATACCCTAACCGCCTGTGATACAGATCAAAGCAATGATGGCCTCAGTACCTTTGACCTGACTGAAGCTTCTCAGGCCCTGATCGGACAATTTCCTGCCGGACAAAACCTCCGGGTGCAGTACTACCATAACCTGAGCGATGCCCAGCTGGAAGTTAATGAAATCCTGCCGCAAAACAACTACAGAAACCAAACACCTGTTAATGAAACCCTGTTTGTGCGGGTTGAAAGCGAAGACAATGGTGCCTGCTATGGCATTGGTCCGCACCTGCAACTTGTTGTAAATGCAAGGCCTGAATTTACACTGAACCCCGCAGAGATCCTCTGCACCAACCTGGGTCCGATCAGCTTGTCTGTGCAAAATCCGGATGGCGTTTACAGCTATGAATGGCGCAATTCCCAAAATCAGGTAGTCGGTACCGGACCAAGCATCGAAATTTCACAGGGAGGAACCTATTCCGTTACAGGCACCTCTACGTATGGCTGTGCCTCCTTCCCGGAAACGGTCACCGTAACAGAATCATCTGTGGCTGATATTGACATCAACGACATTCAGGTAACCGACAATACAGAAAACAATACCATCACCATACTGAATAGCAACAACGAACTGGGCATAGGCGTATATGAATACGCTTTGGATGATCCAAACGGGCCTTACCAGACAGAACAGGTATTTGAAAATGTAGCGCCGGGCATGCATATTGTGTATGTGAGAGATCAGAACCAGTGCGGTTTGGATTCCGTAGAGGTGCCCGTAATTGGATTTCCAAAATTTTTCACCCCGAATAACGATGGCTATTACGATACCTGGCAGGTGCTGGGCATTACTTCCCAACCCAACTCAACCATTTATATCTTTGACCGGTATGGCAAAGTAATGACCGAACTGAAACCCCAGGATTTAGGCTGGGACGGCAGTTACAACGGCAAACAGATGCCTTCCTCCGATTACTGGTTTCTGGTAAACCTGCAGGATGGGCGTACCGTAAAAGGCCATTTTAGTTTGATAAGAAACGAGAACCCATGAAGAAACTGATCCTCTTGTTTTTCCTTTCTTATTTTACGGGCCTCACAGCCCAGGAAACCTTTCCCGTAAACTTTGATTACCTCTCAGACAACATCTACCTCGTCCATCCTGCAGCTGCCGGTATTGGCAATTGCAGCAAGATCCGGCTCACTTATGGACAACAATGGCTGGGTATGGAAGACGGACCCTCGCTGCAAACACTCAGTTACCACGACCGCATCACCGAAAGGGCAGCCGTTGGTGCCATTGTTTTTAATGACGAGAACGGTTATCATTCCAAGTGGGGTTTTACCGGTACCTATGCCTATCACATCAATTTCGACCGGGAGGACATGATGAACCAGCTGTCCTTCGGCCTCTCGCTGATGTACCTGCAGAACAGCCTCGACCAAACGGATTTTGTTACCGACGACCCTTCCCTTACCGGAGAACTGGAAACGGGTAATTATTACAATGCCGATTTCGGTTTGGGTTACCATTACCTCGATGCGCACAGTTATTTTACCGTAAAAAACATCCTCAACACGCCCCGGGAGCTGAATACCGGATCGCTGGAATCCGACAACCTGCGCAGGTATATGCTCACTTTGGGTTATTATTTTGGCCGTGAAAAGAGCTTTCAGCTGGAACCCTCTGTCATGGGACAATTTGTAGAAGAAACGGGTGAGATCCTTGTCGATTTTAATTTCAAAGTCTACAAGTCCATCAATGCAAAAAACCAGATCTGGGCTGCTGTTTCCTACCGCCAGAGTTTTGAGGACAATCCCATAGAATCTTTAAAGCTGGTTACGCCCATTCTTGGTTTTACTTTCAATAAGTGGATGGTTTCCTATACCTATACCCACCAGGTTGGCGACATTGTCATCAACACCCAGGGCAGCCACCAGTTTACGCTTGGTTTCAATCTTTTCTGCCAGAAACCGCGCGCTACGGCTTGTCCGAATCTCAATTCGGTTTATTGATTTACGTGTTGTCCTCTTGAAATGGGCGGAGCGTTGTTTAAAGCATGTTACCCGAAGTTTGCAACTTCGGGATATCTACCCCACTTTTTGCTTGATCAAAAAGTGGGCAAAAAATCAAGGCTGCAAATAAAAAACCAGCCTTCGGCTTGAATTTCGACCTGCATCAATGCCAAGTGCGGCGGGGTGATTTCCTCATAGCCAATCGGAACTTCCCCGTCTTACTAAGCATTGATATTGATCTCAATCCTTTTTTATTTGAGGCCGGGGTTTAAATCCGTAATTAGGCTGGTTTGGTTGTCTTTCCCGCGGATTTATCAAGCCGAAGGCATGAAGCGGGAATCTGTTGTCGCTTTACGAATTAAGGTAAAATTGGTATTGTTTTAGGTTAATCTCGCTATTTGAGCCGGGTGCTTTTTTCTTGAACATCAGCGTTTCAAAGAAAATTCCCCTCTTGAGGGGTGGCACGCAGTGCCGGGGTGGTCTGGGATGGTTCTGTTTCAAAGCATGTTACCCGAAGTTTGCAACTTCGGGTATTTAACCCTACTTTTTATTCACTCAATATCTATTGGTTTTGGTGTTCATGATGTGCTTCGCAGTTGCTTGACCAAAAAGTAGGCAAAAAGTCAAGGCTGATTTTCTTTTTCTATGGCTTTTACCATAAAATTTTTATCCGCCGCAGCCTAAGGACGCTTCGCTCTCTGGCTGCTCCTTCTCCTGCCGATTGCTATCGGCATCGCTAAAATTTTCTGGAAGGTTTAACCGCCGGGGCGGTCAGGACGAAAAACAAAATAGGCCGGGGTTTGAATCCGTATCATTATCACTATTTCACTATTCACAATTTCACTCATAACTCATAATTCATCCCTTCTCTCCTTCGCTCCTTCCCACTTCTCACTTCTCACTTCTCTCTTACGTTGTGTCGTTGCGTAATTGAGAGTAGCATCTAATATGTTCGAAATGGAAATAAAATCGTACTTTTGAATTATTGTCACGTTTTTTACTTATACTCCGAAAAGTAATAATGGTTAATTTACGCATAAACAATTGTGAATTATGGAAACAATCAGCATTGAAATATTAAACCCTAAAGCAAGACGTTTACTGAACGATTTAGTGGAACTGAACTTAATTGCTATTAAAAACAAACCCTCTTTCAAAGGTCTACTCGAAGAATTAAGAAAAAGTGAAAATGACATTCCTTCTATTGAAGAGATAACAAAGGAGGTTGAGCAAGCAAGAAAAAAGAGGTATGCGAAAAAAGCTGAAGCGGGAGCCAGACTCTCTTAAACCACTAAACCGCTACTGTTTTATATTGTGTGTTAGGACTACGTGGCTCTATTATTATCAATTACTGTATACAGCCAATCAATCAATTCATCTAAATATGTCTCAATAATTTCCCATACAATTTCATAGTCAATACCGAAGTAATCATGTACTATTCGATTACGAAATCCACGAATTCTTTTCCATTCAATTTCTGGGTTTTCATCTCTGAAATCTGGGGAAATTCGATTTGCAGCTTCTCCAATGATCTCAAAATTACGAACAACTGCATCCATTGTCTTGTCATCGGATAAAAAAGAGTCAAAATCAAGGTCTTTTGTATATCGTTTTGATCTTTTGTGCTGATTGGAACATATCGTCCAATAGTAATAATGTCTCCCGCTTAGACATAAATTAAATCTGAATCGATGGATTTTAAATATTTTTCCTTTATTCCCTTTTTTAGAAACTAAATCAACCTTAAATCCAACAATTTTTTCCAAATCTTCTGCTAAATCAACGAATCTTATTCCAATCCTGTCAGAAAACTCTACAAGAATATCTAAATCACTTGTGTCATTTTGCTCTTTTCGTGAATAAGAACCAAAAATCGCCATTGATTTTATTGGATAGTCATCAAACAACCTGCTTTTATGACTACTCAATGTATTTTTTATTTCTTTAATGTTTTCATAATCCAAAAATACCACTTTTTAATCAATCAATGTTATACTCAATTTGACAAATTTTGTCATTGTATTACCGAGCTATAGCCATTAGCCCTAACAGGTTATGGTATAACAGTCCTTTGGAGGACGAGTATCCTATTGTTTGGATAGATGCTGCTTCAAAGCATGTTACCCGAAGTTTGCAACTTCGGGTTTGCTTTGTTCATTTTGGCTTGATCCAAAACGAACCAAAAGATCAAGGCTGCAAAGAAAAAAACAGCCTTCGGCTTGAATTTCGACCTTCATCAATGCTAAGTGCGGCGGGGTGATCTCCTCATATATCAAATCGTGTCATAGCCAGCATTGAGGATCTATCACCCCGCGAGGCATCGCGGGGCTACGATTGTGTATCCATTCGTGATTACTTTATACTTTTAACTTTTTACTTTTTACTTGGCCGACAGGCTCCCCGTCTTACTAGGCATTGATTTTGATCTCAATTCTTTTTTATTTGAGGCCGGGATTTAAATCCGTATAATTGCCTATTTCGCCAGTCACTATTCACTCCTTCACCGTATAACCGCATAGCTGCAATCCAAACCGAATCATCGTGACCAATTCCTCCCCCGAGTACTCGGGGCCGGGGTAAAGAATTGGGCACAACCAAATCACCCATACTTTTATAAGCTTCATGAGATTCCTCAACCCCTTAAAGGTGTTATCGGAATGACATCATGAAGGAAGTGCACTCCCTGCGATTCATCATTCATCACTCAACATTCATAATTTATAACTATTCACTACTTCACTATTTCACATTTTCAACTCAACTCATCACTCAACACTCATAATTCATAACTCATCACTAGTCACTACTTCACTACTTCACAATTCACTGTATAACTGCATAACGGCATAACCGTATAACTTTTTCCTTTTTACCTTTTTCCTTGGCCGACAGGCTCAACATTGAGAATCAATCACCCCGCGAGGCATCGCGGGGCTACGATTGTATATCCCTTCGAGATACTTTTACTTTTTACTTTTTACTTTTACCTTTTTACTTTATGACTTATGCTTTGACTTTTGACTCTTGACTTTTGACTTTATCCAACTATTTTTCATTTTCCTGACATATATCATGTTTTTTGAGGGCTTTTTTCAAAATATACCCTAACAGGGTATTGTATGCGTTTTATACTGAACCTATTTTTACCCCAACAAAAATTTGCTGTAAAATAACCTTACCCCCACTCTTTTTAGGCAAATGCTAAATTTTACAAACATGACCTTCAGACAGTACGTATGTTTTGTCCTAGCCGGACTATTGACCTCATCTATCCTCGCCCAAACAGGCCAAACCTTTGATTATGATAGCATACCCGGGCAGACTACAGACACAACTGGAGCATCGGTGCAGGTATAAACATTATAGACGACTCGGGAGAAATCTTTGGCGGTATCCAGAATCCGGATGAATACTGGAATTTCAGCACCCCCTTTTATATCAGTGCCGAATATTACCTGAACAACGAGTTCAGCTTTTTGGCCATGCTCTCCATGAACGGTTTTGACGAAGGAAAACAGATCGATAATGCCGTATGTTATTGAAGGTGACGAAGCCGATTATTACTCAGCCGGACTTCCTGGCAAAATACTCTTTCCGCGATGTGATCAAGAGCTATAAGTTTGACCCCTTTGTCGGATTTGGATTTGGTTATTCCAGCCTGAGCAGCTTTAAAACTCTTTATGAGGAATACGGACAAATCACTGTGACGTGGATATTCCCTTCATCCAACAGCTTTACCATCAATGGTGCTGCGGGATTTAATTACTGGATCTCCAATTCGTGGGGTATCAATATGAATATCATGGGCAAATGGAATACCGACACGGATTTTGACGACAACCTGAAGGAATTCAGCCTGGGGGCTGTGTATTTCCTTCCTTAACAGGCTGTCTTCTTGAAAACCGGGTTGTTGTACTTGCAGTTAATTATTGAATCAGAAAAAGTGGAGGCCCGGATTTTTATTGGGCCTTTTTTATCCAAAAAAAATAAGGCTAAAATAGCTTCCCCTGCAACCCGACTGTGAGTCAGGAGGGCGAAGCCGTAAATCTGAAAAACTATGAAAACGAATACTTCCCCTGCCATGAAAACAAGTCAAAAAATTTTGCTGGTGCTGTTGATCGTCTTTACGATCAGCTGGTCTTTTGCCATGATCACCCTGGTGGCTTTTAATTGATTGTAGCTAAATAATCTTTCAAAAAAAGCTGTGATGATGTATAAGGTTTATGCCCTGTATTGCCCATGAATGACAAACTGCTCTACGAAGAAGAGAGTTATAAGGTAATTGGCAGTTGCTTAAAAGTGCACAAAACGCTGGGCAACGGCTTTTCTGAAGAAGTGTACCACGAGGCCCTGGCCAGAGAGCTGGCAAAAGCCGGCGTACCCTATGAACAGGGCAAAAAGCTGGATGTGTATTACGAAGGCGTCAGGCTGAGCAATTTCTTTACCGCTGATTTTATGTGTTTCGGAAAGATCATTGTCGAGATCCGTTCCATTCAGGCCCTGGATGAAAGCGTAAAAAGGCAGATCATCAATTACCTGCGCTCTACCCGTGTGGAAGTGGGACTTCTGGTGAACTTTGGCGAAAACAGCCTGTGCTGGCAGCGGTTTATCAATACGCCCCCGGCTGAATAATCTGTGTATTTTATTTGTTTTTCTGTGAACTCTGTATTTTTCTGTGACCTTTTCTAAACATGAACCACCTCCTCAGCACCCCTCCTAAAGGCCTTAAAAACGGGCTGACCTACCTCCATTTATTATTTAAAAAAACAACGGCAAGGTTTTTAAACCCTGCACGGGGCTGTGGCATTGCAAAAATAGTTGACCACGGCTTTATAAAATAAGTAGGGTGAAATACAATACTTATGACCGCTAAAGATAACTATGCATTAAGGATTCTTTTAACAGACCAATTTCAATAAAATATTATTGTTACTAGTTGATAAGCCATTAGAAGCCATTTCCAATTTCCTTAGTTCTATTTATGGCCTATTACAAAATAGAAAGCGTAACTTATTGGTATTAACCCAAATAATCAATGTTTTAATAGGGCTGCTTTCTGGAAAGTTGATTGCTGAGTTTATGATGCCGGAACAATTTGGTTTGTACAATTTGCAATTTGCTGCATTTACATTTTTCTTTTCGCTGTTAGTTGGCCCTTCTATTACTTTTCTAAAAGCATCCTATCAAAGTCTTCTCCCGGAACTGGGTTACCGACCTTTCTTTTTAATTTTAAGTGTATCAGGTTCCATTCTGGTAATAGTCTTAATAATGTATTATTCATTTTACGGGAAGATAAATAATTCGGATAATATTTTTTATCTTTTATTATTACTGGTCATTCCTTTTAACGTATTGTCAAGTGTATCATCAGATCAGTTTAATGTGCTCGACAAGATCAACTTATTTTCGCTTTCAAGTGTTTTAAAATCTGCTGCCGGACTGGGTTTCTTAGTTTTGGTATTTTATGTCTTTCAACAACCTTTACAGGGTTATATTGTTTTATGGTTCATGCAAGTGCTAATTGGTTTGGTGGGCGTTTTCTTTTTTTCTCAAAACTTAGAAGTTTTCCAATCGTAAAAGCCATAAATTACAAAAACTTCCTAAATAAGCATTTTCATTTTACCGGGCCTCTGATGGTTTTGGCTTTCTGGTCATGGATAAATAACTATTTTGACCGTTTTGCAATAGAGGCCTATATGAGCCTTGAGGATGTTGGCATTTATAACGCCAATTACGGTCTAGGGTCAAAATTCTTTTTAATGCTTAGTCCAATATTTATGGTACTAATTACACCTTATGTTTATCAAGATAATAATATTGAATTCAAAAAAAAATGATTAATAAATACGCCTTAACCTACTTTTTAACCGGGATATTTATTCTATCGATATTATATTTTCTAACTGATTTTATTGGCAGCATTTTTCTATCCAACAGTTACCAAAATGGATTTTATATTATTTTTTGGTATGCACTGGCGTTTTTGATATTGACAGGCACTTCTTTATTTGAGACAATTTTTTATGCACAACATAATACCAAAATCGTCTTATATAGCAATATTCTATCGGCCATAATTAACATAATATTAAATTTATTGTTAATTCCCGTAATGGGTTTAGACGGTGCAATCTGCGCAACGATTAGCCTCTGTCGTTCTACGATTTTGTTTTGTCTTCTTAAAATTTAAATATATATGAAAATTGCAATTATCGGTGCAAACCAATACGACTGTAAAGAATACCATCTTAAGGAAGAACTTCAAGAACAAAAATATGAGGTCGAAATTTTTGATATTGATACTTTATTTAATGGAAAACTTGAACAGGGTTTAACACTAATGAGTATGAGTTATGTTGAATTCAGAAGTCAAAGATTATTAAAAAGGGTATTAAATTATAGACCGGATCTTATTATTGGAATTTACAGACATATTCAGCCAAGTTTTGTAAAAAAAGTAAAGGAAGAGAAAATTAAGATCATCCATATAAATCCTGATGCCTTAACAACCTTCCAAAGGCAACAATTGTTTGTGGAACCATATGATGCCTATTTCACAAAGGATCCTTTTATATTGAAATTCATGAAACATAAAATGGGGTTAAACGTTTTTCAATATCAAGAGGCATTTAATCCAAGAATACATAAAAAACCAGATAAAGAATTTGAAAAACTCGAGAAAGAAATAAATATTGATGTACTTGCATTTGGAACTCTTTATCCATATCGAAATAGAATGTTACATATTTTAAAAGAAAATGGAATTAATTTGACCATTTATGGTGGAAAAGCCAAATATTTTGATCCCTATTTAGACGAAAGCTTTCAAAACAAAGGAATATATGGTGAAGAAAAAGCCAATATTTTAAATGGCGCAAAAATCGTTTTTAATAATTTCCATTATGCTGAAGTAGAGTCAGTTAATAATAAATTTTTTGAAATAACAGGCTCCGGGGCATTTCAAATTTGTGATTATAAACCAATATTAAGTACCTTGTTACCGATTGATCCAAAACTTGTTTCATTCGAAACTATAAATGAAGCAGAGATTCTCATAAAGTATTATTTGAGAAACCCTGAGCAACGATATGAAATTAGAAAAACACTTTACCAATATTTTCTTGAAAATTATACCTATAAAAATATGGCAACCCATATCCTAAATCATATTTAAATATTTACTGATTACCTCTTTTTTTGACAACTATCCAATTTATTACTATTAAAATCTCAATAAAAATATAATATTGATTCGCATATTTTTATCAATTACATTACAAATCAACTGACTATAAAGAAATTATATTAACGGGTGTTAGATTTATTTAAAAATTGGTCTATTGCTATATTAATCCTATTAATTTGGATAGAACTTGCCTATTTTTTTACCTGGGAAATTTTTTTCGGATGTGTTGTAATGCTTTATGGATGGATTTTAATCAATTACATTATAATTCGCCGAACGGTTCTTAAAAAACATCCGGCTATCTTTTTAATATCACTTGGATTGGGCTTATTCTACTACTATTTTCCCCTGTTTGGCACATTAATCTATCAAAGGCCGCTTACATTTAAGTTTATGCTACCCTTAAGTGTTTTTCTGCATCAGGCTATTTTTGTAACTGTTTATGTTCTGGCTTTTATAATTTATAAAAAGAGCGCCATCAGGCCAATTGGGCTAAGGAAAATTTATTTGAAACTAAATATGTTTACTCCTCCGTCGAATAGCATGTTGTGGATAATGGGATTTATTGGTGTCATGATATTTTTGTACACTAAAATCAATGTAGGTGTGCACCAGTTAGAAGCCAAGGAAGTATCACCGCTCATTCGGTTTTTACTTCCGATGCGGTATTTTGTCTATGCTCCCCTATTAATCCTGTTTCCCAATCTGATCAAACCATTTGGTTCTCACTTTGATAAAAATAAAAACCATGTAAGTATTTATCTCTATTTGGCTGGCCTCACGATCATGTCTTTCTTAGGAAATAGCCGGGATTTTATGGTGTCATCCATATTAACTTTGGCCTTGCTTTCTATGTATGATTATCTTCTGTGCAATAAGCCCGTTAAAAAGATAGTGAATCCAAAAAATATAGTCATGGGTCTTGCTTTGGTATTAATAACCATGGGACCCTTAGCAAAAATGGCAGAAGCGATGCTGATGGTCAGGGGTGAACGAACAAATCTTTCTGCCGTTGAACTTTTTCAGGCTACGCTGAAAGCTTATAATTCTTCAGAATTGGATCATCAACTTAAAATTAAGGAAAACATAAATCAAGTTTATATTTCATGGGACGAAGAGTACACGGGTAATATTTTTTTTGACAGAATGTGTAACCTGAGAATTGCTGATATGACCTTGTATTATATGCGAAAAGCAAAACTCGAAAGATCATTTGCCTGGGAGGTATTAGGTGATCAGTGGATCGCTCAAGTACCACAGCCCATATTGAACCTATCTGGAACGCGGCTTGATAAATATTCTGATAATTCAACCTATTCATCAACAAGTTTGGCAAAAAAAAATCTGTTCGAAGGTGGTGATGGCGGTAAGGCAGTAGCTGCTCATACAGGAACCGGTTTATGGTTGTTTGGAATCTGGTATCCATTTTTTTTTATCGGCATTTATTTTTTCCTGTTTTTTTTGTTGGACTCACTGACAATTCCAACTTATTCCGGCCCCATTTTTTCAATGTTATTCCTGCTAAATATTTATTATTTCATGACTCTTATGAATTATAAAAATGGTGTTTTTAGTGACATTTTGTTTATGGGCAGGTCGTTTATTGAAATGATCTTTCTATATGTTTTTGTTTTTTTTATCAGTAGAAAAATAAGTGGATTTTTTTCAGAAATCTGATTATTGGCCATTATGAAGATTGTATATTTTTTCAGAAATCCAAAAGTGGGTTATTCCATAGGTAAAGTATTCAATACTGTTATAAATGAAATCGAAAAAACGCGATCAACAAAATCTTGTTTTTTACCATCACCGCGATCAAAACCAATTGATATAATAAAAAATGGGTTTTATGCAAGAAGAAATGCAGAAAAGGGTGCAATAACCCACATAACCGGAAGTGACCATTATTTGTTGTTGTTTTTAAGAGGTTATAAAACAATCATAACATTACATGATTTGGGTTTTTATACCCAACATCAAAATTCGCTTAGAGCACGAATGAAATATCTGTTTTGGATCAAATCTATAAAATTTTCAAAAAAAGTAGTTTGTATATCTGAAAATACTAAAAAAGAATTGCTTCAATACTTAAAACTACCTGAAGAGAAATTACACGTCATTAATAATCCTCTCCCACCTGAATTTTCATATAAACCTGCGATTTTTAATTCAGAATATCCAAAGATTTTGCATGTAGGTACAGGTGAAAACAAAAACCTATTGGGTACAATAAAGGCATTATATAATATTCCTTGTCATTTAAGAATTATTGGAAGTCTTAATGATGCCCAAATTTATGAACTCAGACAATTTAATATTGATTATTCAAATGCTAGTCATCTATCGGATGTGGAAATTATCGATGAATATATTACTTGCGATATTGTAAACTTTCCCTCCTTTTATGAAGGATTTGGAATGCCGATTATCGAAGGCCAGGCTACCGGGCGAGTGGTAATCACTTCAAACAAGTCTCCAATGAATACAGTTGCAGGGGAAGGTGCTTTCTTTGTGAATCCAGACAATCTAGATTCCTTGAGATCTGCTTATTTAAAGATAATTGGCAACGAATCCATGCGCAATCAATTAATTCAGGCAGGCTTAAGAAATATAAAAAAATATAATGTTGAAAATATTGCAAAACAATATATTGATATTTATACCACAATGTAAGATGCAAAACCTATCATCTAAATCAATAGAAAATCTTGTAATAAAGCGCAAATCAGATTGAATAGGCAATTGGTTCTTTTTTTTTGGCAAGATTGTATCAGCCCGCATCAGTTACCTTATATCAGTGAACTCTTTAGAGATCATCGTATTGAATCTGTATTTTTAATAGCCCCAATTATAGCCGGTAAAGAGCGCTTAGAAATGGGATGGGAACAGGATTTAGAAAATATCAAAGGATTGACCTTAATCATTTCACCTGATCATGATCAAATTACTTCTTTGATGAAAGAATATGAAAAAAGCTCCATTCATTTGTTTTCAGGCATCCGCGCTGATCAGACAGTTTTTTTATATTTCAAGCAAAGTTTAAATTTTAACTTGAGGAGGGGAATTATAACCGAAACGCCTAACCTATACAAAAAACCGCTTTGGCTGCATAGGTTCAGATTTTTACTTCGAGATTATATATATGTTAATAAGATTGACTATGTCTTTGCCATGGGCGAATTGGCAGAAAGCTACTATAAGTTTTGGTCACAGAAGTGGAAAGTATTTCAGTTTGGGTACTGTGTAAAAATTGATAAATTTCAAAATAAAGAAATTAATGGTGTCTGCAGAATAGTTTTTGTTGGCAGTCTTTCAAGACGTAAGAATGTTCGACTGCTGTTGCATGCTCTAAAGGAAACTGAAAAGGAAAATGTATTTCAATTAGACATTATTGGTAACGGTAAAGATGAAAGCTTTCTCAAAACATATGTTGCTGATCATAAAATGTCATCATATGTAAATTTTCTTGGAAAAAGAGACATGAAAGAAACGCACAAACTTCTCAATTCTTATGACGCTTTGATACTTCCTTCAATTTATGATGGCTGGGGAGCTGTAATTAATGAAGCCATACAAAGCGGATTGTATGTGATTTGCAGTGATGCCTGTGGGGCGAAGATTTTGATACAGGGCTCAGACAGAGGACTTGTTTTTAAAAGTAACAATACTAAAAGTTTAGCAGTGACTTTGAATCAACTTTGTCATCAAATTGATAAAATTCGTTCTGAAAGAAACGAACGAATCTTGTGGACAGAAAAGATTTCCGGCAGATCCATGGCAAACTATGTGGTTGATTGTTTGACCATTTCAAAAACTATTTTACCACCCTGGAAAAATTAGACCATTGAAAGTTCTACATATAATTAGCTCAATAGACAAATCAGCAGGCGGCCCCTCGCGTAGTGTACCTCAAACATGCGAAAGGCTTTCTGCCTTAGATGTAGATATAATATTAGTCACGCAGCCTACCAATAATCCAACCTACTCTCGAAATAGGGAAAATTTTACGATCCATTTCAAAACCTTTTGGCAATTGATATTATTTGGCTTGAAACTTTCAAAAAAAAATACAGATTTAATCCATTTGCAACATGTTTGGGATCCATACATACATGTGATGGCGCAAATTGCCAGGTTTAAAGGAATTCCATACCTCATTTCTACACGGGGTATGTTGGAACCCTTTATCATGAGTCACAATCCCTGGAAAAAAAAATTCGGGATGTCTTTATACCAAAGAAGGGATTTAAAAAAATCTGTTGCTATTCATGCCACCAGTGTAAAGGAAAAAGAAAATCTATTGAAATTGGGTTTTACTAATCCTATTGTATTTATTCCCAATGGGATTGATATCTCGAGGATCAAACCAAAAACAAAAAAGTTTAATAATAAATTCAAAAATATACTATTTCTGTCGCGGGTACATCCTCAAAAAGGAATTGATTTGTTGATCGATGCTGTTAAACAGTTAAACTCGAGTAACCTAAAAGTAACGATTGCCGGAGATAGCCATAATGACTATGTGGCAGTTTTAAAAGAGAAGTGCAGACAATATGGAATTTCTGAACTTATTGACTTTTCAGGAGGCGTATATGGTGATCAAAAGTGGGCTCTTTTCCAAAGTGCCGATATATTTATCCTTCCTTCCTATTCTGAAAGTTTTGGAATTGTAGTAGCTGAAGCCCTTGCAACAGGTATTCCGGTAATAACCACGACCGGTACACCCTGGGAAGAATTACAAACAGCGCATTGCGGTTGGTGGATAGACCTGTCTGTGGAAAACCTTGTAGTTGCGCTTACTTCGGCAATCAATACGCCTTCTGAAGAATTAAAAAACATGGGAATGAATGGAAGAAAATTGGTAGAGGAAAAATATGATATCAAAACAGTAGCTGCTAATTTAATCGACCTCTACTCAGCATATTCATGCAAATAAAATTAAATAATAAACATTCTAAGCATGTGCGGAATTGCAGGTATAATTACTAAAAAATCAATACCTGAACCGGAAGTGATTAAAACGATGCTCAAAAATTTGGCCCATCGCGGTCCGGATGCAGAAGGTGTGTTGATCGGTATTAAGGTGGCTTTTGGGCACAGACGCTTATCAATAATCGATTTAAGCGATAATGCCAACCAACCATTTGAGGATTATACAAAAAGGTTTCTCATTGTTTTTAATGGAGAAATATACAATTACCAGGCAATCAAATCAAGAATAGATTATCCATGGCAATCAGATTCAGATACAGAAGTAATTTTGGCAGCCTATATAAAATGGGGACTAAAATGTTTGGACTATTTAAACGGCATGTTCGCTTTTGCCATTTATGATAACGAAAAGCAGGAATTACTAATCGCACGCGATAGACTTGGAGTAAAGCCCCTCTATTTTTATCATTCATCAGAATATTTTTTATTTGCATCAGAAGTTCGATCATTATTGTCATCCGGTTATATTGAACGCAAAATTGATTCGGAGTCAATAAATGGATATTTATCCGGACAGGCCGTCAAAACACCGAATAGTATTGTGAAAGACATTCATCAGCTTTGCCCCGGTGAGTATGCAATTTATAGTCTTGGTAACCTTAAACGCAATTTCTACTGGTCAATTATTTCCGAAAAAAAATCAGAAATAAATGCGTCCATACAAAGTTACAAAGAGGTTTTAAACCATACACGGTATTTGCTTGAAGAAGCTGTTAAGAGCAGAATGGTGGCCGATGTGAATGTTGGAGCTTTTCTTTCAGGCGGCATAGATTCTTCAGCAATTGTGGCAATAATGGCAAAGTATTCGGACCGACCGGTTGATACTTTTTCAATTATTTTTGATGACAAAAAATATGATGAAAGAAAATATGCCCAAATCATAGCCCAGAGGAATAAAACAAACCATACAGAATTATTATTAGAGCCTAAAGAATTGATTAACAATCTGGACAATTACTTTATGAGTATGGACAGCCCGACTGTTGATGGAATGAATACCTGGATGGTGTCAAAACTCGTATCCTCAACAGGAATTAAAGTGGTGCTCTCAGGTCTTGGTGGAGATGAACTTTTTGCCGGTTATCCTGGTTTTACAAGATGGAAAAAAATATCATCCTATAAATCTTTTTTTTTCAATAAGATTGTCAGATCTGGTATTTCAAAACTAAGCCAATTTAAAAAAACCCGGTCTTTATTAAAAATTAACGATTTATTCGATGGAAATTCCTTTGATCTAAATGATTTCTATTCTAATAATAGAGCTGTTTTTCTTGAATCAGAAATTAATCAACTTTTGGTATCATCTAATTCATCTAACAAAAGAAATTCATGGGTGGATCTTAATAACGAATTAATTAATGAGTATCCAGTTTATAGTCAATACTCGATTGGTGAATTAACACGATATACTTTGGATGTTTTATTAAAAGACACAGACCAGATGAGCATGAAATGGGCTTTGGAAGTTCGTGAGCCGTTCTTTGATTATAAACTTGTAGAATATGTTTTAACAGTTCTAGATAAACACAAGCTATCTAATAAAACTCCAAAAGTTCTGTTGGTAGAAGCCATGGGGGATTTACTGCCAAAAGAAATAGTGAACCGACCAAAAATGGGGTTTTCATTTCCCTGGGATTCCTGGATCAGGAATGAATTAAGAGAATATTGTCATAATTCTCTTTTGGCGCTATCCAAAAGAGATTTTTTTAAACCAAAAAACATAATGGAATTTTGGAATCAATATTTGCAACAGGATAAAAGAATTAACTGGGTACAAATCTGGTCGCTGGTTGTTCTTGAAAACTGGTTATCAAGAAACGAATTAACCCTATAACAATAAAAGATAATTTTGAAACGACACTTATTCTATGATGCAAATATCAATGTTTTACCGACCTATTCCGAGAATTTCGGTATCGTGGTAGCGGAAGAGATGACCGCTGTGTACAACGAAATACTAATGGGATCAATAGATGATAGAACCTAGGGTAGATTTATCAAAATACGACTCTTCATTCAGTCTTTCCAATAAAATGGGTCGGCTTATATGGAATTCCTTTTACTGGCTTTTATTTCGCCCGTTCATTTCAGGATTCTTTAGAGGCTGGCGCAATAGGATGCTCCGTTTATTCGGCGCCAGAATCGAATCAACAGCCAATGTATATGCTTCGGTAAAGATATGGGCCCCCTGGAATTTAGAAATGGGTGCTTATTCTACTCTGGGGCCAAAAGTAGATTGTTACAACCAGGGAAATATAAGCATTGGTGAAAACACAACCATCTCACAAAAATCCTATTTATGCGCATCAAGTCATGACATTAGTGATAAAAGACATAGATTGATTCTTAAACCAATCAAAATTGAAGATCAGGTTTGGATTGCGGCCGATGCCTTTATAGGGCCTGGAGTAACGGTTGGGCAAGGTGCAGTTGTTGGCGCAAGGGCAGCGGTTTTTAAAGATGTGGAAGCCTGGACAGTTGTTGGCGGAAATCCTGCCCAATTTTTAAAAAATCGCGTAATTAATTAACCCTTTCAGAAACGTACAAATCAGTATGGTTAACAAAAGCTCATTGATTTCATTTATAATTTTAACATTTAATGAAGAAAAACATATTGAAAGATGTATAAACAGCATCTTGCCACTTACTGATAAAATCTATATTATTGATAGTTTTTCAAAAGATAAAACAGTTGAAATAGCTGCCGGTTTAGGTGCTAAAGTTATATCAAATCCCTGGGTAAATTATGCTAACCAGTTCAATTGGGCACTTTCTAATTGTGAGGTCTCTACAGATTGGATCATGCGATTAGATGCTGATGAATATTTAACAAAAGAATTACGTGAAGAGATACTGCATAAGCTTCCACAATATGACCATGATATTAACGGCATCATTTTAAATTATCGCCATTTTTTTTGGGGCAAATGGATCAAACACGGAACAAGGTATCCATTACCACTTTTAAGAATCTGGAGAAATGGAAAGGGATATATTGAAAATAAGTGGATGGATGAAAGGGTTATACTGACTGAAGGAACAACAAGCAATTTTAAATCAGATTTTATCCATGAGGATCTTAATGACCTGACTTTCTTTACACAAAAACACAATGGCTATGCCACACGGGAAGCTCTCGATCTGCTTTATAAAGAGTATCATCAAATCGATAACGACAATACACAAACGGTTAAGAGTCACTTTAACTTATATATGAAGAACAAATTTTATTCGGGCTCATTCCTGTTTTTTAGATGTTTCATCTATTTTATTTACAGGTATTTCTTTAGGTTAGGTTTTCTGGATGGTAAAGCTGGTCTGGTCTACCATTTCCTTCAAGGATTTTGGTACCGTTTTTTGGTAGATGCGAAGATTTATGAATTGAAGAGACGCTTTAATCATGAACCGATAGCTATTAAAGCCTATTTGTCCAGAAACTTATCATATTTCTTAAAACAAAGAACTTCATAATTCTTTCGACCCTTTTCAAACATTTGGTATTATGAGCCAGCCGCGTAGGCGAACCAAACCATGAAAGTTTCCATCATCACGATTGTGTATAACAACAGATCCTGTATAGCGGATTGCATCCAATCGGTGCAGCAGCAGGCTTATCCGGATATCGAGCATATCGTTATAGATGGCGGTTCAACCGATGGTACCCAGGAAGTGATTGCCCATTTTATTCCTGTACTGGCCCATTACAGCTCAGAAAAAGACCGGGGTTTGTACCATGCCCTCAACAAGGGGGTACAAAAAGCCACAGGCGACATCATTGGCGTGCTGCATTCCGATGATCTTTTTTATGCCCCGGATACGGTGCAAAAAGTAGTGGCTGCCTTTAAAAAAACTGAGACAGATATCTTGTATGCCAACGGCATGTTTGTAGACAAAAAGAATACGGCCCTGGTCAAGCGGATCTACCGCGCCAAGCCCTTTAAAAAGATCTACCTGCTCTTTGGCTGGATTCCACTGCATACCACCATGTACGTGCGCAGGGAGGTGTATGAACAATACGGCCTGTACGACCAGCACTACGCCATCGCCGGTGATTATGAGATCTCTTTGCGCTGGTTTAAGAACAAGGCGATCAAAAAGCATTTTCTGAATGAATGGGTGGTGAAAATGCGGCTGGGAGGCAAAAGCACCTCGGCCAAACTGCAGCAGAAAAAATCGGCGGAAGACCTGGCCATCATCCAACAATACGGGCTGAATGGCCTGTTTACCCTGAGTTTTAAAATAGGCCGAAAAATTTCGCAATACCTCCTGCCGAGGATTATTAAGTTTCAGTGATTTTTTTAAATAAATAATCCACTATTTTACTCATTATAAAAAATATTTTGTTATCAGCAGTGTAATTTTGTCAGCAACCAAAATTGATCGCGATATTTCTCCTGACCTAATTAAAACAGCCGCCATATTTGGTGTTGTTTTTATTCATGGTTCGGGTCTATTTGGATGCAGTTCAAACATTAACGATTATATTCAATCCTTCTTCAGATTTTGTGTGCCTGCCTTTATAATTATTTGGGCCTATTTTTTTGAAAAGTCATTCCAAAGACTGGAAGCTGATACTGATCGAATTAATTATTTAAAAAGCCGGTTCAGACATCTTTTGACTGTATTTCTCAGTTGGAGTTTTATTTATTTTATTCTATCGGTTAATTGGGAAACGATTACTTTAAAAAAAAGTAATTACAACCCATTTCGCCGGTTATGGTTTTGCCGGACAATACTTCTTTATTATTTTGTTTCAGTTAATGATTCTTTATCCTTTTTTGAGATGGATATACGCTCATAAATTACTTCTCAATGCTTTAGCCATATTAATTATAGCCTTATATTTCTTCTTCAACTACAACAATGCATTCTTGCCTGAAATTATTCAAAAGTTGGGAGACAGAATGTTTATTTATTGGTTGCCCTATGTATTTATCGGCATCGCTTTGGCGAGAAATGAAATTATACAGTTACCTATTGCTTTTTCATTATTTGATTCTATGCCATCCCAATTGAATTTCTATTTTTTAAATCATTTAAATAGTTATCCTTCCCCTTATGTAACAGCAACCGTATTGTTTACATCAATTCTCTTTACGGTAAGTCTTATTCAAAAGAATATAAAAATAAGGAGTCATCGAATAAAAAATATAGTAAGATATATTGGTCAAAACACATTAACAATTTTTGTCGCTAATCCTTTAGTTATCCTGTTTTTAAATTCACTTGATACCAAATAACCTCTTCAATTGTAATCATATTATCTCAAAAATTCTGATTCCATTTATCTCGACTTTCATGATATTGGCAATCTGCCTTTTAATCTCCGAAATAATTAAAAAGTTAAGATTGAATGGAATACTTAATTAGTAAATCCAGGATGCAATAAACAAAACTTGATTGTTTTTCATAAAGGAAACTGATCGCAAGATTTATCAGAAAAAATAGTTCAGAAGTATAATGGCAGGTCACAGATCAAAATACTTTCCGCTCATCGCTATTTGCATTGACGTGATCCTTTTGTTCAATGCTTTTTTAACGGCTGCTTTGATCGTGTTCCGCGGCAGTTTTCCCCACCCCGTGTTTTACTGGAAGTTGTTTTCCGTTTGGGTGCTGCTCTGGATCGTGGTAGCCATACAGCTTAAATTGTTCGACCTGCCGCGCATTTTTTACACAGACCGCACCGTATTAAAAAACATACAGGCCCTGCTGGTGTTTACGGTTTTAAGCGCTGCCCTGATCTATTTTGTTGCCGATTACCAGTTCTCAAAACTGTACTTTGTACTGGCCATCTCGCTGTTCGGGGTCATGCTGCTTACCTGGCACCTGATGCTCACCGTGCTTTTTAAGGCTTACAGAAAAAAAGGAAACAATTACCGCAACATCGTGCTGGTGGGTTTTAACGAACAGGTGGAATACCTCACCCGCGAGGTGCTGCTGCAGCCTGAGAACGGTTACCGGATTGCCGGAATTTTTGGAGGGGCTTGTCCGGAAGACCTGCGCCCCTACCACAAAGGAACAGAGGCGGCCGTTCTGGAGCATCTTGCCGAAGGAGGTATTGATGAAATGCTCATCTCGCTGCCGGCAGAGCAGGCGGACCTGATGAATACCTATATGAGCTATGCCGACAACCACCTGATCCGTGCGCGCATCCTCCCCCATTTTTCGGGTTACCTCTTTCAGAAATTCTCTCTTGAATATGTGCTGAACCTGCCGGTGATGGAGCTGCGGAGGGAACCGCTGGAAAGCCTTTCAAACCGCATCGTGAAAAGGGTTTTTGACATCCTCTTTTCTTTGGCTGTCCTGATCTTTATCGGCAGCTGGCTGTTTCCGGTGATCGCTTTGCTCATCAAACTCACGAGCAAGGGCCCGGTATTTTTTATACAGGAGCGCTCAGGCAAAAAGGGAATTCCGTTTAACTGCATCAAATTCAGAACCATGTGCCTGAACAGCGATTCCGACAAAAAACAAACCACCCGGAACGATGCGCGGATCACAGCCTATCGGTGCTTTTTTGCGCCGTACCAGCCTGGATGAGATGCCCCAGTTTTTGAATGTGCTGATGAATGATATGTCGGTTGTGGGTCCGCGCCCGCACATGACGGTACATACCGAAGCCTACCAGCGCATCGTGGACAAATACATGGTGCGGCATTTTGCCAAACCCGGGATTTCGGGCTGGGCGCAGATACAGGGTTTTCGGGGAGAGATCAAAGAAGACCGCGACATCATCAACCGCGCCGAAGCCGATATCTGGTACATAGAGAACTGGAATATTTTTCTCGATATAAAGATCATCGTGCTCACCCTCTGGCAGGTACTCTTTAAAAAGGAAAAGAATGCCTTTTAGAAAAGCAACAAAAGACACGATTAAAAAATAGTACGAAATACCCTGAATGAGCCAAAACATGCAAGACGATAATTTATTAAAAAACTACCTGAACCTGGTTGACGACATGAACCCCGAAGGCGGGAATTTAAGAACCTTTTTTGAAAAGTACGGCTATTACTGGAAATGGTTTCTGGCAGGGCTGTTCTTGTCGGTGTTGCTGGCCTATGCGTATTTGCGCTACGCCACCAGCCAGTATGAAGCCTCAACCACCATTATTATTGACGACAAGGAGAGCGGCGGGCTCACCACGGAATTGTCGGCCTTTCAGGATCTGGGTATTTTGGGAGATCAAAAATCCTCTTTGGAAACAGAGATGACCGTTTTGAAATCGAAAACCCTGATGCAAACTGTGATCAAAAACCTGGCGCTGAATGTGACCTATATCCATGAAGGCCGGGTGAATGAAATGGAGATCTACAACAAGACGGCTCCCCTGAAGATCACCTTTCTTGAAAAAGATTCCCTGTACTATACCCGCGACACCAGTTTTAGCCTGACAGCCCTTTCAAAAGGAAGTTATGAGCTGAGAAATACAGATGATGAGCCGGCAGGGGAAAAGAAATTCGGAGAGATCGTAAAATCTGCCATGGGCGACTTTGTGGTCGTGCCCTTTGATGAGAAAAAGCTAAAAGCCGGGGACAGGGTTGTGGTTCATGTTCAGCCCTTAAAAGCTGTGGCCGGAGCGTACAGCAAAAAACTGATGATCGAGCCCGAGAGCAAAAAATCCAATGCGCTGAGGCTGAGCATGACCGACCCGATCAGGCGGCGGGCGGAGGATGTGCTGAACAACCTGGTGGCGCAGTACAATACCAATGCCATAGAAGACAAGGGTTTGATCGCCAAAAACACGGATGATTTTATCAACCAGCGCATCATGGACATTTCTGTGGATCTGGGCGATGTGGATAAAGGCGTGGAAACGTATAAAACAGAAAACAAGCTCACGGACATCAGCTATGAGGCCGGACTGGTACTGGAAAGCAATTCAGAAGTAGAAAAACAGATCGTAGAGCTGAACTCGCAGATCAAGCTGATCGATTATGTAACCGAGTACATGAAAGCCAATCCCAATGACCTGATCCCTTCCAATCTGGGGTTGAAGGATGAAGCGGCGAGTCAGAACACGCAAACCTACAACCAGCTGGTGCTGGAACGCAACAGGATCATCAAGGGTTCGAGTGCCAAGAACCCCACGGTAATGAGTATGGCCGATCAGATCACTTCTTTACGGGAAAGTATATACAGAAGCCTGGTGAATTTGCGAAAATCGCTCACGCTGCAATTGGGTGAAGCCCGGATGCAGGAAAGTCGCCTGGACAGCCGCAGGTCGGAAGCGCCGCGGCAGGAAAGGGAGTTTCAGGACATCAAGCGCCGGCAGACCATTATAGAATCTCTGTATTTGTATTTGTTGCAGAAAAGAGAGGAGAACGCCATCAGCCTGGCCGCTACGGCTCCCAGTGCCAAAGTCATCGACCGTGCCGACGGGGAAGAGATTCCGGTTTCGCCCAACAAAAGAACCGTTTATTTGCTGGCATCCCTGTTGGGACTGCTTTTTCCCTTTGTGTTGCTGAGTGTAAAATTCTCTATGGACAATATGGTGCACCGGGTTGAGGATGTAGAAAAAATGGTGAAAGCCCCGGTATTGGGAGATATTCCTTCGGGCGGCTCGGAGAAGAACCTCCTGATTGCTGAGGAAGACAACAGCCACATTGCGGAATCGTTCAGGTTGCTGCGAACCAACGTGAATTTTATGCTGCCGGCGAATAAAGATGCAGGCAGGACCATTTTTGTCACTTCCACCATCGGTGCAGAAGGAAAGACCTTTATAGCCATCAACCTGGCACGCGCCCTGACGCTCATTAACAAAAGTGTACTGCTTATTGGGGCAGACATACGCAAACCGAAGATCTCGGAATACCTGGGCATCAAAACAGACAAGGGCCTGACGCATTTTTTGATCGAACCCGGCCTGAAACCTGCCGATGTGATCGTTACTTATCAGGACACCCGTATGGATTTGATCACCTCGGGTTTGATACCACCGAATCCTTCCGAGCTACTCACGAATGGCCGTTTTCAGGAAGTGATCGCCTATGGCCGCCAGCATTATGACTACGTGATCATAGATACTGCCCCGGTAAATATCGTTACAGACACCCTGTTGCTGAGTGACCAGGCCGATTTGTTCATTTATGTAGTCCGCGCCAACTTTTTGGACAAGCGCATGCTGAAAATCCCGCAGACCATGTTCGAGAACAAGCGTCTGCCCAACATGGCTTTGCTCATCAACGATACCGATTACGAGAAGAAAGGCTATGGATATGGCTACGGATATGGTTACGGCTACGGAAATGGCTATGGGTATACGAAGAAGAAGAAGCCGTGGTGGAAGGTTGCTTGACGTAATCAAGGAAAAAGGTAAAAGTAAAAAGGAAAAAGTAGTTATGAATGTTGAATTATGAGTGTTGAGTGTGACTTAATTGCATTCCGGCGAAAGCGGGAATCTGTTGTCACTTTACGAATTAAGGTAAAAAATGGTATTGTTTTACGTTAATCTCCCTACTTGAGCCGGGGTATAAAATCGCAATTTCTTCGGTTTTGTTGTCATTAGCTCCGCTAAATCTTCGATTTCCCGCGGAGAGCGGGAATCTGTTGTACCTTCACGAATTATTGTAAAAAATGGTATTGTTTTACGTTAATCTCCTTATTTGAGCTTGCCGTTTTGTTCTTCTTCATCGCCATTTCATCGGAAATTCCCCTCTTGAGGGGTGGCACGAAGTGCCGGGGTGGTTTGGAATGATTCTGATTCAAAGAATGATACCCGAAGTTTGCAACTTCGGGTTTGTTTTGTTCATTTTTGCTTGATCCAAAACGAACCAAAGATCAAGGCCTTCGGGATATGCTTTAGCTATCGGCTTAACCTTCAAAATATACCGCGGAAGCCTCAAGGACCTGCGATCTCGGCATGTCCTTCTCTATTCTGGCGCTAAGAATTATCGGACCTGTACGATTAAGGTTAAATTAGGTCGGGTTTAAATCATTAATTCACAATTTCACTCATCACCCTCCAAAGCGGCAGCCATAATTCACATAGAGCTATCTAGACTTGATCCTTTGTCCAATTCCTTCCTCGCAGCAGCTTTCTTTGAGGCCGGGATTTAGGAATCCGTAATGAATTGCATAACAAATTACTCAACTATTATCAGAACCAGAGATCATCCTGATCCACACCCCTAGCGCTCGAGGACGGGGATGAGGAATGACAACATGAAGGAAGATCACTTCCTGCGATTCGGGAGACTTCGAAGAACGGGTCGTTCAAAAGTTCTCGTATATCACGCCTTAGGCGTGACACCCGAACTGACAAGGATTTCGTTCCTTCTTTCCCTCGCTCCTTCGCCTTTTCTCTCTTTCGAAACACCACATAACCGCATAACCGTATAACTGCATAACCGTATAACTTCATTCATAACTCATCATTCACTTCTCTCTTTCCCTCAATGTTAAGCGTTCGGTTAATTTTCTTTTAAGCGAGTTTTACAAAGTTATCTTCGAGTTTTACATTAAAATTGATTTCTGCTTTTAATGCTTTAAACACTTTCAAAATCGTGTCAATGGTTGCGCTGTTGGCGCTGCTTTCGAGTTTTGAGATTTGAGCTCTCTGTACCCCAACAAGTTTCCCGAGTTCTTCTTGAGTTAAATTTCGTTCTTGTCTGGCTGTTTTAATCATTTTTCCTAAAACATCCATACGAAGTTCGTACTCGTACTCATCTCGTTCGGTCGTTCCAACTTTGCCGATATACTTATCTTTCATTTCGGAAAGCGAATAACTTTTGATTTCTTTAGCTGCCATATATTTTACTTTTTACTTCTTACTTTTTACTTGTTCCTGAAACCTGCCGGTAGGCAAGGTATTCATTTTTTATTCTTATTGCCCGGTCAATTTCATTTTTTGGCACTTTGTCCACTTTCTTAATAAAACCATGTGTTGCAAACACCAAAGTTTTTTTGTTATCCGTTTTATCCCAAAACGCCAATAGTCTTATTTGAAGCCCGTTGTATTTTGTCCGAAATTCCCAAATGTCATTTTGAAGTTTCTTTAAAAGTTTTGGGTCATTCGTTTGTTCAGCAAGATCAATATTGTAAAAGATTTTTTTGACGGTCTTTGAGTCAAGTCCGGCTATAAATTTATTGGCCTCTTCTAAAAATCGTGTTTCAAAATATTTCATTTAATCAATATCCTGTTAAAGGTCACAAATATATAATTTGTTTCTATATTTAGAAACAAAAATTAGATTATTTTACCATTTCAAAACAACATAGCTTTTATCAGCTTTCTGAGATTCTTCCACGCGTACTGGTGGAATGACAACATGAAGGAAAATCACTTCCTTCGATTCGGGAGACTTCGAAGAGTGGAGCAGGCCAATTCCTCCCCCGAGTACTCGGGGTCGGGGTAAAAAATTGGTAAACAATGTATTATCCATAATACACACCCCTAGTCCCTCTCAAGAGGGGAACCAAATCCAATTCATCATTCATCACTCAACACTCATAATTCACTTCTCTCCTTCGCATCTTCTCCCTTCCCACTTCTCCCATCTCACTTCCAACTTCTCACTCTCACTTCCCACTTCTTCACTACTTCACTATTCACTACTTCACTACTTCACCGTATAACTGCATAACCGCATCACCAAAATTATTGTGAATAAATACTAAAAACAAACAGCAATCCAGGCAGCTTAATTTTAGATAAGTCCTTAAATTTGCAGGATAGAATTTGTTTTGAAAAGAAATAAATGATGATTAAAAAATTGCTGATCATTTTCCTGTTTTCGTGTAGTCTTTATGTAACAGGACAAACAAGAGAAAAGGCTTTTTTGTTCAATGAGAAATTGGGCAATGGAATCAATTACGGGAATATGTTTGAGGCCCCAACGGAAACGGAATGGGGAAATCCCTGGCAGGCGAATTATCCGAAAATAGTGGCTGACCTGGGCTTTGACCATGTGAGAATTCCCATTCGCTGGGAGCCCGCAGCGCGCAGTGCAAGTACTGCCCCTTATACCATCAATCCTGAATTCTTGGCCCGTATCAAAACGGTTGTTGATGCCAATCTGCAGCAGGGCCTGAAAGTGATCATCAATATGCACCACCACGAGGCACTTTTTGATAATCCTGAGGGGCAAAAGGCCCGTTTTCTGGCGCAATGGCAGCAAATAGCCGCTTATTTCAAAGGCTATCCGGAAGATCTCGTTTTTGAAATTCTCAACGAACCCCACGGAAACCTTACTGCTGCCAAATGGAACCAGTTCCTTGTTGCTGCTTTGGCCGAGATCAGAACAGACAACCCGGATCGCTTTGTCATGATCGGAACGCCTGATTGGGGCGGATTGGGTGGTTTGTCGCAACTTAACATCCCCAATGATCCAAATCTTATTCTTACCATTCATTACTACAACCCTTTTCGTTTTACCCATCAGGGAGCAGAATGGGTTACTGATTCTCAGGGCTGGTTAGGAACAGAATGGCTCGACAGCGAAGATGAAAGAGCAACCGTGCAAAGAGATTTTGCACCCCTGCTTCAACTGAGCAAGGAAAAAAATATACCCGTACATATCGGTGAATTCGGCGCATACAGCAAAGCCGACCTCGCTTCGAGATCCAGATGGACCACCTATTTGTCGCGGTATTTTGAACAAAATAAATGGAGCTCGGCTTATTGGGAATTCAGTGCGGGCTTTGGTATTTATGATCCAAAAACCGGTGCCACCAACCAGACTTTGGTAAACGCACTTTTGCACAACCCCATGCCTGATCCGCAGCAGTTCAACAGCACTGCCCTGTACGCCTCCAATTTTTCACAAAGTAAAGACGGCTGGGAACTGTATGTACAAGGATCCGGAAACGGAAGCACAGCAGTTGCAGGCAATACTTTACAGGTCACGATAAACAACGGCAGTTCTGAGGTCTGGCACGTACAGCTGGTAAAGAACAATATAAAACTGGTAAAAGGCAAACGGTATCGCTTTTCATTTAAGATGAAGGCAGAAACAAACCGGCAGTTCAGCGCTTATGTGGGCAAAAGCGTATCGCCCTGGTCCGCGTACAGCGATGTTATTTCTACGGAGGCTCACCGGTACGATAACAAGCTATGCCACCACTTTTGTAATGACGGAGAATGACAATGTCGCCCGTCTGGTTTTTGATCTGGGAAAAAATGCCGCTGATGTTACTGTTTCAGATATCCTTTTGGAAGAATTAACGCCGCAATCACTGGCAATATCAACGGAAAAACCGGGTATGAACATCCCCTACCCAAATCCGGCCAGGGATCTGCTGAATTACAACAATTTGTCTTTGTATAAACAGGTGCTTTTTTATGACATCCAGGGCAAGCTCATCAGCTCTCAGGAACTCACCGGAGGTCAGAATCGCATCGATGTCTCGGGTCTGCCCAAAGGACTTTATGTGCTGCGTTTCACCGGTGAAAATGCAAGAGGCAGTTTGAAGTATCTTATTCAGTGAGATTTGAGATGTGAGATTTGAGATGTGAGAATCAGGAAACAGGAATCAGGAGACAGGAGACAGAAAACAGGATAGTTATGAATGTTGAGTGTTGAATGTTGAATGAGAAACAGGAATCAGGAATCAGGAGACAGGAAACTGGAATAATTAGTATTGAGTACTGAGAATTGAGTATTGAGACAACTGGAAACAGGAGACAGAGACCAGGAATCAGGAAAAAGGAAAAAAGTTAAAAATTGGTTTATAATTGGTTTGGTTGTCATTAGCTCCGCTGAATCTTCGATTTGGCTTCGCCGAATCTTCGATTTCCCGCGAATTTATCTGCCGGAGGCATGATTTATCTGCCGAAGGCATGAAGCAGGAATCTGTTGTACCTTCACGAAGAGCGGCTTAATTGTCATTCCCGCGAAAGCGGGAATCTGTTATCGCTTTATGAATTAAGGTAAAAAATGATATTGTATTTCCGGTAACTCCTAAGTAAATCGGTTGTTGATATCTGGCAATCAATTGTTTATCATAAAACACACCCCTAGCCCCTCTCAAGAGGGGAACCCAATCCAATTCATCATTCATCACTCAACACTCATAATTCATAATTCATTTCGCTCCTTCTCTCTTTCGTAAAACCGCAAAACTTTTTCCTTTTTACTTTTTACTTATTTATCCTTTATCCTTCCTGTCCTTTATCCTTGTTTTCACTTCTTCTCAAACTCCACGATCCTGCCGGCTTTCATGACTTCCTCCAGGTTATTGATATTCACCAGGCCTACATTATCAGCCGGGATTACAACCACCCTGAAAACCTGATCCTGGGTCCATTCGCTTCCGAGTATATTAAAATTAATCGTGCCGTCTAAAAAGATGCTCACATCAGTCTGGGTAAAATCATAGTTGTATTGCAGCTGGCCTTCCGGAAATTCCAGAACCTGTGGTAAAAGACGCCAGATATCCGTTCCATTGTCTTGTTCCCATAATATATAGACGAGGGTGACATCAAAAGGAAAAACTTCGAAGCCGTAGTCTTCCAGGATACGGTATCCGTTGCCGGCGTTGAAATCCACTTCGATCTCAAAGGCATTGGCAACCAGTACAGCACCATCATCACCCGGAGGACCCGGAGGACCGGTTGGTCCTTCACAGGCAGAAAACAAAAACAGCATTAACAAAAAAGACCCTATTTTATTTACCATGGCAGTATTATTTTAAATTTTACTCTAAAAATAAGTAAATAAATTGTTGAAAAGCTTGTTTTCAGGAAAAAAGTAAATTGTCTGGCATTCTGCTTTACATTCTTCGCACTTCTTTTTAAAAGTTACCAATAAACTCTTATGTGATCCGGGTCACAAATATGTAAAAAATACCCTGACAGGGTATTTCATATCAATTCTGTATCGTATAGTTTTGAACTGTAAACATTTTTGAGTTAATTATAAATAGTAAAAAGACCCCCCTTCAAGGCTTTCCTTTTTGAAATTAGATGTAATCGTTTACCTTGAATCCATCAAACTTGTCTAACATGCTCAGCCTTGAAGCTTTTTACTTTTTTTTATCTTCCTGATTTCTTTTTGTATTTTTATATGATTTGTATCCCAGAATGGTTCAAAATACTTGATACTTGGATATTGGGAATTCATATTTCTATTCGTTCTCAGGGCAGTAAGAATTTTTTACATTGGTAACCAGTTTTTTATGAGCAGACTGAAAAATATTTTACCTTTTGTATTTTCACTAATACTTCTTTTTACTTCATGCGATGCTTATAAAATGGCAAATAAGCATATAGGCTCAAAAATGGCCTATGCTGAAATGAAGTATTATGAATTAAAAACAAGTGATTATACTTTTACCTATTGGGATAACAACAAAAACAAGCCGGTTTTGATCTTACTGCACGGCTTTGGGGCTACCACAGAATTTCAGTGGTATAAACAAGTGAATGAACTGGGTGAACATTTTCGCATTGTTATGCCCAACCTCTTGTATTTTGGCTCTAGCGATGCAACACAAAAAGGTTATAAAATTTCTGACCAGGTTGAATTTATAAGCGAATTGACCGACACCCTGAACATACCCCATTTTTCTGTTTGCGGCATTTCCTATGGTGCCCTGGTAGCTGCAGAGTTAGCAGACAGGTATCCTGATAAAGTAAATAAATTAATTATTACTGATGGCCCTGTAAAATTTTTCTCGGATAAGGACCTAAGTGAAATTTATAAAAATTATCAGGTTGAACACATGACAGACCTTTTACTCCCGGACAACCCTCAGGAGTTCAAAAAATTATTGAATATAGCTTATTACAATCCTCCCCCAGTTCCCGGGTTTGTGTTAAAGGATTTATATGCCGGTTTTTATAACTACGACAAATACAATCAAACACAGTTACTGAATCATCTGTATGATGAAAGAGATTACTATAATTCAAAAGAATATAAAAATCCAAACCTTCCCATTTTGCTGATCTGGGGCAGCCATGACAACCTGATTCCAAAACATGTGGGGGAAGAATTAAATGCGTATTTTGGAGAGAAGTCAAATCTTGTGATCATCAACAATACCGCTCATTTACCAAATTTTGAGAAACCCGGCGTTTATACCAAAACGATTATTGATTTTTTAGTGAAATAAAAGAGTCATCCACATTTTTGTGCGTTCTTATTGTAAGTTTATTTCAGGTTTTGACCAATTGGTTGATTCTTGTTTTTGCCTGCGCAAGCCTGAGCAAGCTCAGTTTGCTTTGCAATCATGAAGGATAATTGTAAGCGGGAATTGCCTCAGGCAGCTCCCGATTCCGATCCCGATTGCCATCGGGACTATCGAGACCATCGGGCTGCCTTCGGCCAGTCCCGTTACGTCATGTTGAGAACAGAAAGCCCAACCTGTTGCACAGGTTGATTCTTGTTTTTGCCTGCGCAAGCCTGAGCAAGCTCAGTTTGCTTTGAAATCATGAAGGATACTAATATGCGGGAATTGCCTCAGGCAGCTCACGATCCCGATAGCTATCGGGATTATCGGTATGCCTTCGGCCAGTCCCGTTACGTCATGCTGAGAACAGAAAGCCCAACCTGTTGCACAGGTTGATTCTTGTTTTTGCCTGCGCAAGCCTGAGCAAGCTCAGTTTGCTTCGCAAAAACAAGAAAGCCGAAACTTGCGTTTCGGCTTTCTGTTCATCTGTACTCGGGGCGGGACTTGAACCCGCACGGGCATTTCTGCCCATTGGATTTTAAGTCCAACGTGTCTACCTTTCCACCACCCGAGCCTATTTGCCTGCGCAAATAATTTGTGGTGTCTGAGCGAAAAACGGGATTCGAACCCGCGACCCTCACCTTGGCAAGGTGATGCTCTACCCCTGAGCTACTTTCGCAAAAAATTATAAGAACTTCTCTGATAATTGGAGGGCAAATTTAATATAATTTCACATATCACAAAGTCATTTTTTAGTTTTTTTGAAATATTTTTTTACAATTAAACTTTTAATATTTCCTATATTCGCAGCGTTTTTAAGAATCGCCTTGTGCAGGACATATTGAACACAACAGCTAAACAATTTTCGATCGCATTGCTTTTTAGTGATCTCAAACAACTGACCAAATTCGGACTCTCAGTCAGCGTGGTCGTTTCCTCGCTTGCGGGTTATTTTCTGGCCGCACCAACAGTTGAATTAAAAACCGTACTGCTGCTGGCAATAGGCGGCTATTGTATGGTTGGCGCATCAAATGCTTTTAACCAGATCATAGAAAAAGTGCCGGATGCTGTCATGAAACGCACCATGAACAGGCCCATCCCCGCAGGCAGAATGAGCGTAACCACAGCCATGAGCATCGCCGTAAGCCTTACCCTTCTGGGAATCGCCATCCTGTATACCATCAACCCAAAAACAGCCCTGTTCGCTGCCATTTCTATTTTTCTTTATACCAGCGTGTATACCCCCATGAAACCGGTATCTCCGATCTCTGTATTTGTTGGTGCCATACCGGGTGCCATCCCTTTTATGCTGGGCTGGGTGGCAGCAACCGGAAAATTTGGCATTGAAGCAGGGGTCTTGTTCATGATCCAGTTTTTCTGGCAATTTCCACATTTCTGGGCCATCGGCTGGCTGCAGTTTGAAGAATACAAAAAAGCCGGCTTTAACCTCATGCCCACCGGCGAAAAAAATAAAAAAGCCAGCAAACTGATTATCCTTTATACAATTTTCATGATCCTGGTCTCTGTTTTTCCTGTGCTGAGAATCACCGGCGATCTCTATCTCCTGCCTTTTTCAGCTGTCCTTGTCTTTTTATTAGGGCTGGTCATCCTGTTTTACGGTTATCGCCTTCATATAAAACAGACGAACGCAGAAGCAAAAAAATTAATGCTTTCCAGTGTATTATACATAACTTTGATCCAGATCATCTTTGTGATCGATAAATTTTTGCATTGATGGAATTAGAACAAAAAGTAAAAGAGCGCTCTTACAAACAAATGCTGCTGGTCTCTATGATCAGCATGACCATGATGTTCGCCGGACTCACCAGCGCTTATGTGGTTAGCACCAAAAGAGAGGATTGGGTAAATTTTGAAATCCCCCAGGCTTTCTATATCAGTACCCTGCTCATCCTGCTGGGAAGTCTGACATTTTTTCTCGCGAAAAAGGCCATTTCCCATGACCTTCACTCAAAAACAAGCCTGTGGCTGTCGGTAACACTGGCACTCGGACTCGGATTTGTATTTTTTCAACTGGAAGGCTTCGCTCAACTCATTGATTCCGGTCTTTACTTTACCGGTGAAAAAAGCAATATCGCAACCTCTTTTCTGTACGTCATCACCATGGCACATATGGTGCATATGTTCGCCGGGCTCATCGTGCTGATCGTTATTTTATGGAAACACCAACAAAAAAAGTACAGCAGCAGCAACAAACTGGGACTTGAACTCGGACTCATTTTCTGGCATTTTCTGGATCTTTTGTGGTTGTATTTGTTTTTGTTCTTCGTCTTCATCAACTAGAACCCATAAGCAGGTAATAAATTAAAAAACAAATGGTAGTTTGGTTTATTTTTATATTTTTGCGTTTCATCACTATTTAAGTAAATATTTTTAACTGATTCAATAAAGAATCCTATTTAAATAAAATCTTTTTTATGGAGGCAACTGTTGCTGAAAATCATAAAGGAAAAGCTTGGGATGGCGGTGGCGCCGAACCGTTTAGCGCCAGTTATGGCAAAATGATGATGTGGTTTTTCATCGTTTCCGATGCGCTCACTTTTTCCGGTTTTCTTGGAGCTTATGGGCTGATGCGTTTTAAATTCAATGATACCTGGCCTATCGCCGATGAGGTATTTACGCACTTCCCCTTTATTCACGGACATTATCCGATGTATTATGTGGCTTTCATGACCTTTGTCCTGATCTTCTCTTCCGTTACCATGGTGCTGGCAGTTGACGCCGGAAAACAGATGAAACAGGGTAAAGTTGCCTTTTATATGGGACTTACGATCATCGGCGGTCTGATCTTCCTCGGCTCTCAGGCCTGGGAATGGAAACATTTTATCGGTGGCAGTTATGGCGCTGTGATTCTGAATGATGGCAAAGTGGTACAATTCGTTGATGAATCCGGCCACCAGGTCGCACTGGAAAGCTTTAGCGCGAAAACTCCTTCAGAAAGAGTGCAACATACCCGGAGCAACGGTATTTGGTTCAAGGAAGAAGGTGCTCTGCCACCTGCTACACTCGAACAGGTTATAAAAGGCTTTGAAGCTTCTCCAAATATCAATCTGCGACTGGAGAAAATTGATCCGGCTACCAAACACAAGATCATTGTTTCCAAAGAGGAGGCTAAAAAATACCTGTCCAATGCCAAAAGCGTAGTGAAAGGAGCCAACCTGAAAGTAAATGAATACGGAAAAACCCTTTTTGCCGACTTCTTTTTCTTCATAACCGGATTTCACGGGTTTCACGTATTTTCCGGTATATTGATCAATATCATCATTTTTATCAATGTAATACTGGGTACCTACCAAAAAAGGGGCCATTACGAAATGGTCGAAAAAGTCGGACTTTACTGGCATTTCGTTGATTTGGTCTGGGTCTTTGTATTTACCTTCTTCTATCTAATCTAATTCTGATAAATTCATATGTCACATTCAGATCCACATTCACATTCGCACCCGCATGGGCAATCACCATGTACATTCTCATTCCGGGCTAATCTGGAGGGTATTCGCATTTCTATCTCTGGTAACCGTAGTGGAAGTTATACTGGGTATATTAAAACCCCATGCACTGCACTTGAACAATTTTTTGGGAACCAGCATCCTGAACTGGATCTTCCTTATTTTAACCCTGGTAAAAGCCTATGGAATTGCCTGGTACTTTATGCATTTAAAAGACGAAAAGACCTGGCTCAGACGTTCCATAGTGTGGACAGCGGTTTTTCTTATTTTATACCTGTCCTTTTACCTTTTGTATGAAGGCGGTGCCCTGGGTGAAATTAACCACAAACTCACCAAATGGCAATAAATGAAACCACATAATAGACAGGCGTTTTGAGATTTCAGAACGCTTTTTTTATTTTTATACCCCCTTTACAGGACAAATTAAACTAAAATGACCAAGATCAATAAAAGGAATAAAATCATACTGGCTATCCTGTTCTTCGGGCCGCTCATTTTTTATTTAACACTGCTGACAGGTACGCATCAATACACAAAATTACCCGTACTCACCGAACAGGTTGAAAATATAAACTCTTTTAAACAAGCCGGTAATCTTACATTCACAGACCACGTTACCGTTGTTGCTTTTTTTGGCAAAGACCTGCTGTTACACAAAACGAATGCGCTGAACCTGAATGAAAAGATCTACAAGAATTTTTACGGTTACCCGGATTTTCAGATGGTCATTGTATTACCCCTTGGCTCAGAAACAGAAGCAGCCCAACTGAAAAAAGAAATGGGAACCTTTGCCAATATCGAAAAATGGTATTTTGTTTTTTTAAAGGATTCCGAGATTAATGCCTTGTTCAACAGCTTTAAAACACCCTATACACTTGACCCGAATTTTTATACCCCGTACGCTTTTATAATTGATAAAGAGCTAAATTTGCGTGGCAGGGGCGAAGATAAAGAGGAAGACGGTCCGCTGTTCGGTTATAACGCAGAAACAGTTGCCGTAATTCACCAGAAAATGGTTGATGATGTAAAAGTACTTATGTCAGAATACAGGTTGGCTTTGAAAAGGACAAAGGACAAAGGATAAAGGATAAAGTCAAGTAAAAAGGTAAAAGTAAAAAGTAAAAAGTAAAAGTATCTCGAAGGGATATACAATCGTAGCCCCACGATGCCTCGCGGGGTGATTGATTCTCAATGTTGGGTGTGACATGTATTCAGATATGAGAAGTGAGATGAGAGAAGGAACGAAAGAGCGAAGGAGCGAAAATGAATGATGAGTGTTGAGTGGTGAATGATGAGTGTTGAGTTATGAGTTGTAAGTGTTAAGTGAAATTGTGAATAGTGAATTAGTAATATTAATACAGATTTAAACCCTGTTATGTTTTTAAACCCCGGCCTCAAATAAAAAAGAATTGAGATCAATATTAATGCGTAGTAAGACGGGGAAGCTCCGAAGTGGCTACGAGGAGATCACCCCGCCGCACTTGGCATTAATGAAGATCGAAATTCAAGCCGAAGGCTGGTTTTTTATTTGCAGCCTAGATTTTTTTGCTTCTTTTTTCATCAATGGAAAAAAGAAGAGGAAGAATCCGAAGTTGCAAAACTTCGGATATTATTCTTAGAACCTGAAGCTATTTATGGAGACTGTTGCAGTCAGGGACAAAGGATAAAGGGCAAAGGATAAGGGGTAAAGGATAAAGGACAAAGTAAAAAGGAAAGAAGGAAAAAGTGTACAATGAAAAAGAACGCATACATCGTAATTGCCTTTATTATCCTGGTATTCGGTATTTATGCCATTCCAAAGATCCTGGAAAGATTGACTTCCGAAGAGCTGGTAACGTTTGAGCAGGTACCGGATTTTTCCTTCACCAATCAGGATGGTGTGCTGATCAACAACAGCTATTACAAAAATAAGGTTTATGTTGTGGAGTTCTTCTTCACCTCCTGCCCCACCATTTGTCCGAAAATGCACGCAAACCTCCTCAAAATTCAAAAGGAATTTTTTGGAAATCCGGACTTTGGTATAGCCTCCTTTACTATTGATCCGCAAAGAGACAGTCCTGAAGTGCTTAAAGCATATATGCAGAATAAAGGAGTAAACCTGAAACACTGGCAATTTATGACGGGTGAAAAGGAAGCCATTTATAAGTTTTCGAACGAAGGATTTAAACTCTATGCCGGTGAAAATGAACTGGCTGAAGGGGGGTTTGAACATTCGGGACTCTTTGCCCTTATCGATAAAAATGGAAACATCAGATCGCGAATTGTAAAATCAGGAGATGAGCAAAATCCCATAAAGTTTTATGACGGTCTCGATGAAACACAGGTACAGTGGCTGAAAGAAGATATTGAAAAACTTTTAAAGGAATAAGCATACCATGCAAGCAAGTAAGAATGAAAAAAAATACCGGATACTGATCATAACACTGTCAGTTATGATCCCCCTTGTGGTCGCAGCACTCTTCAGGGTAAAAATCGATATGCAATTGCCTGTATTCTTACCTCCGGTATATGCCGGCATCAATGCAATGACCAGCATAGTGCTGATATGCAGCCTGTGGGCTGTAAAAAATAAAAAAGTCAAATTGCACGAATTGCTGATGAAAATTGCATTGGGCTTGTCCGCTTTGTTTTTGGTACTGTATGTATTATACCACATGACCTCAGCTTCAACACCCTATGGAGGTGAAGGGATCATGAGACCTGTTTACTATTTTATTCTGATCAGCCATATTCTTTTGTCGCTGGCCGTTGTACCCTTTGTGCTGATCACTTTTTTGAGAGGCATTACGGGGGATTTTGAAAAGCACAAAAAAATTGCCCGATATGCCTTTCCGCTCTGGCTTTATGTGGCTGTTACCGGGGTTTTGGTCTATCTGATGATTTCGCCTTATTACGTATAATAAAAAACCGGATGTCGCAGATCTCAAAATATAAAATAATGAAAACAGCCGGACTTTTGCTGTTTTTCCTTCCGGAGCTCCTGTCTGCACAGTGTGCCATGTGCCGTGCCGTAGTAGAATCAGGTGGTGAGGAGGTAGCTGAAGGGATCAATTCCGGCATCATCTATCTGATGGCCTTTCCATATCTGATCGTTGCGGTGGCTTTTTACTTCCTTTTCAGATACTACCGGAAATCCGGAAGCAAATAAATCTTCAAAAGTGTAACATTTATTCTTTTTGCTCGTCAAATAGCAAAATCAATCGTTACATGAAAACCAAAATTTCCTTATTACTCTTTTTATCCATCGTATTTTCAGCTTTTTCACAGGATATAGACCCCAATAAAAAATGGACACTGCAGGAGTGCGTTGATTATGCCTTAGAAAATAACATTTCCGTAAAACAGAATGAATACAATGTCGACCTGGCCGAAGTAACTAAAAAAGATGCGGTCGGTAATTTTTTACCTACCTTAAATGCTCAGGGCAACCATGCCTGGAACTCCGGTCTGAACGTGGATGTGACCACAGGTCTCCTCCGCAACCAGACAACCCAGACCACTTCTGCAGGAATTGGTTCCGGGATCACCATCTTTAACGGACTCAGAAATTTAAATGAACTGCGAAGGGCAGACCTCACCATACTTGCTAACCAGTACCAGGTAGACAAGATAAAAGATGATATTTCTTTGAATGTGATCAACGCCTACCTTTTGGTCCTCTTCAACAAAGAAGCGGTAAAAGTTGCCGAACCCCAATTGGAGGTAACGAGAGAACAACTAAACCGAACAAGCAAGCTGGTGGAAGCAGGTACCTTACCCAGAGGTGACCTTTTCGACATACAGGCTACGATCGCCACTGATGAACAAAATCTGGTCGTAACTCAGAACAATGTAAAATTGTCGTTGATCAGCCTGGCCCAACTACTTCAGTTGAGAGACTACGACAACTTCGATATTGCAGATGAAGAGATCGCTACCCTCCCACTGGTAAACCTTGGCAGCTATACGGTTGATCAAATCTACCAAAAAGCCCTTGAAAACAGAAATGAGATAAAAGTCGCCAAGACCAATATTGACATCGCCGAAAAAGACATCAGTATTGCTAAAGGCAATCTTTATCCAACGCTGTCCGGATTTTTTAACTGGAATTCAAGATATTCTACCTTCGACCGCGTAGTGGGCACTGAAATCGATCCGAACAATCCAACGGTGGTTATCGGGCAGGTGGAAGGTACAGGCCAGAATGTAATTTCACCCAATTACAGGGCGGTTACCGGTGATGCTGCCGGTTTCTCTGACCAGTTCAAGGACAATGCCGGAACCAATTACGGACTTGGCTTACAAATACCCATTCTGAACGGCTTCAGGGCTTCAAATAATGTGAAGCGCGCCAAGATCAATTATGAACAAACAAAATACCAGCTTACCCAGGAAGAGTTAAATCTGGAAAGAACCATCAATACGGTTTATGCGGATGCACAGGGTTCTCTCAAAGTATATGAGGCGGCACAAAAATCGGTGTTGGCACAGGAAGAATCTTTCAGATACGCACAGGAAAAATACAATGTGGGTATTATGAATTCTTTTGAATACAGCCAGATCAAGAACAGGCTGGTAAAAGCCCAGTCAGACTTTTTACGCGCCAAATACGAGTATATTTTCAGGGTAAAATTGCTGGAATTCTATTACGGTGTGCCTGTAAACCTTGGTTAAGATTCTTTTTGAGCGTTCTGCTTGAGTTCAAGCTGATCCTGTAATTCCTGAAGTACGGGTTTCATGGTGTCGGAAGGAATATCAGCGATCTTGATATACATCAGTCCGTCAACACAATTGTTGAAATTGGGATCGACATTAAATGCCAGCAACTTTGCATTCTGCTTGATGTATTTCTTGAGTAATACCGGCAGTCGCAACTCTCCGGGTTCAAGTTCATCGATGATCTTGTCAAACTGATTCATATCTGCTTTTGCGGTATCAAAAACAAAATCCTTATCGGCATTTCTCAGCCTTACCCGATAGGGCTTTCTGGGATGCACGAACTGGGCATAATACGGATCGTAATAATTGGATTTCATAAATTCCACCATCAGTGATTTGGAGAAATTGGAGAACTTGTTGCTGATGCTTACCCCGCCTATGAGGTAATTGTACTGGGGATTGATCAGCGCCACATGAAGAATGCCCTTCCAGAGCAGAAACAGCGGCAGTGGTTTTTGCTGGTACTCACCAATGATAAAGGCCCGGCCCATCTCGATGGACTCGCTCAGCATCTCATTCATTTCCGGATCAATATAAAACAGTTCGCTGATATAAAATCCTTTTTTGCCGTAGCGCTCGAATATCTCCTTCCCCATCCCCATCCGATATGCTCCTGCGATCTTATTTGTGGCCCGGTCGAACAGAAACAAATGCCGGAAATATTTGTCGTATTGGTCCAGGTCTATTGCCTGATTGGATCCCTCGCCAACTGCCCTGAAGGTAAGTTCGCGCAGCCTGCCTATCTCCCTTAAAATATTTTTTATCTCTGATGACTCTGCGAAATACACTTCATAGCTGCTAATTGAAAATAAAAGTTTATCCTTAGCCTTCAGGATTTCAATTTCTGGCAATATAAGCTCTGCAGGGATCTCTTCAGCTATGGTTTTTGGCTGTTTCGGAATTTTCAGATTTGCCGGGTCGAGGAGGGAATGCTCCTTTTCAAAGGGTTTTGCCAGAATAAAGGTTTTTTTGCGCAGATAATCGTGAAACTGATCGAAAGATTTCAGCTCCTCCTGCTGTTTTACACCAATTGGTTTGCCGACACGCACCTTGATCACCCTGTCTTTCTGAGTCAAAAGCTCTGAAGGCAGCTTAGCTGTTCTGAGCGTATCGCTGATGCCGGATAACCTGTAAAACAATTTGCTGTTTTTGGCATGGAAATAAATCGGTATGACGGGTACTTTTGCCTTCTGTATCAATTTTATTGCACCCGGCTCCCAGGGTTTATCAACAACAAGTTTCCCGTCTTTGAAGGTAGATACTTCTCCTGCCGGAAAAATACCCAGGGCATGTCCGTTCTGTAAATGTTGCAAGGCCTGTTTAATTCCGGCCATGCTGGACTTGGCATCTTTGTGGTCTTCAAAAGGGTTTACGGGCATCACATAGGGCTGAAGCGGTGCGATCCGGTGCAATAAAAAATTTGCGATGATCTTGTAATCCGGTCTCTGCTCCAGCAGCAGTTTCAATAATAAAATACCATCCACTCCCCCTAACGGATGGTTGGAAACCGTAATAAACGGCCCTTCTTTAGGGATGCGCTGCAAATCCTCTTCAGGTATCTCAAACCGGATCTGTATTTCATTCAGGATGGCATTCAGGAAATCCAGGTCGCTCTTGTCTTTGTGCTTGTTGTATATCTCGTTTAATCTCGAAATCCTGAGAATTTTGAGCATGGCATAACCCAAAAACGTACCAAAAAAACCAAAGCGGTCTGCATGGATTACCCTGGCAATTTCTTTGGAGGTTACTAAACTCATGATCTATTTTGTTAAAATTTGAATTGTTTCTCTGCTTGTTTGTTTTAGGAGTATTTCCTTATTTTTTACAAGTTCATTGATTGTACTGTCATTGAAATGCCTGATCGTATAGAGTGTCAGGTTCTTGTTGTACAAAACTTTATATTTTTTTTGTAAATCATCAATCAGGTGCTGAAAGGTATTAAAAATATCTTCAAAACTTACCGAAAAACTTATGGCAGAGAGTTGCATCAGATTGATACTGATCTTATACCTGTGAAACAGCTCATAAATTTCACTTAAATCTTCTTCAGCTATAAAATCAAAATCTTTATCGGATACGGACAACAGGATCTGATTTCCCTTTCTGATAAAAATAGGTGTTCTGGGTTCCAGCATCAGCGCTTTACTGATAAGTGTTCCTGGTAAAAGCGGTGTAATAAAAGACTTCACCCTCAGCGGAATGTTTTTCTTTTGAAGAGGCTGAATGGTTTTTGGGTGAATGACCGTGGCTCCGTAAAACGACATTTCTATTGCTTCCCTGAAGGAAATTTCATTCAGCAAAACCGGGTTCTCAAAAAACCTCGGATCAGCATTCATCACGCCGGGAACATCCTTAAAGACATTCACTTCTTCTGCGCCCAGGCAATAGGCAAAAATGGCCGCGGTATAATCTGAACCTTCTCTGCCCAGGGTGGTTGTATGGTTGTTGGCATCACTCCCAATAAATCCCTGGGTTATGGTTATTTCGGACTGATCTACCTGCTGTTGTGCCGCTGCCCTGGTAAGTTCCCAATTAATTTTGGCCTTGCGGAAATTATCGTTGGTTCTGATAACTTTCCTTGCATCCAGCCAGGTATGATCTATTCCCGAATGTTTCAGCCAGAGACTGCAAATAACAGTGGAAATAATTTCTCCCTGTGATACGATCGCGTCATACAATTTGTCATAGGGTTCATTTTTCCCTTTTTCAATGCTCATCCACAAATTCTCGTATAATTCTGTGATTTTACCCTCATACGCACTTTGATTTCCAAAAAGACCCCCCATAATTTCCAGGTGGAAAACTTTAGTGAGATTTACCTTTTCTTCCGTCAATTCGGGCTGATGAATAACTGCTTTGACGATTTCCTCAAAAGCGTTAGTCATTTTGCCCATAGCGGAGATAACAACTATTCCCTTTGTGAAACCAATTTGCCTGATCACCTCAGCAAAGTTTCTCACACCATCTGCATCCTTAACCGATGCACCCCCAAATTTCAAGACTTTCATAGTGTGTTTAAATAATTTCGCAGGCCTTGTTCATCCATTTGTACAACCCGCCAGTCCGGCATTAATTTCGCACCGGTAGATTCGTAAAAATCAAGGGCTACCTTATTCCATTCCAGCACATTCCATTCCACCCTTTTCAAGCCTTTGCCATGTGCAAGCCGCAACACTTCGGTGTATAATTTTGACCCGAACCCTTTATTTCTGTAATCTTCCTTTACAATAAGGTCCTCAAGATGTATCGTTCTTCCCTTCCAGGTAGAATACCGGTAGTAAAACAAAGCCATTCCAACCACAGTCCCCTGCGTTTCAGCCACGATTACCTCAAAGTACGGACTTGGTCCGAAGCCGTCTTCTCTAAGCTGTTTTTCGGTAATTTCAACTGCCCCGGGTTCATTTTCGAACGCTGCAAGCTCCCTGATCAAAGACAGTACAGCTTTCATATCTGAGGGCTCAGCTTTTCTCAGAATTACATCCATCAATTGATTTTTTTTGCTAATTTAACCTTTTTTTACAAGCTATTTTACCCGTAATTTATCCTGATAAAAAAACTATGAGAAACCACATCACATTAGGTGAATACATCATTGAGAACCAGAATGAATTTGCCTATTCTTCCGGAGAGCTCTCCAAACTTTTAAGCTCGATCCGGCTGGCATCCAAGATCGTAAACCACGAGGTAAACAAGGCCGGACTGGTAGATATCTTAGGCGATTCAGGCAATACCAATATACAGGGTGAGAACCAGCAAAAACTGGATGTATATGCCAATGAAGTCTTTATGAAGACGCTGGTGAACAGAGAAATTGTTTGCGGTATTGCCAGTGAGGAAGAAGATGAATTTGTGGTCATTCAGGGAAAAGACAACACACATGATAACAAATATGTAATACTTATGGATCCGCTGGACGGCTCCTCTAATATTGATGTCAATGTTTCCGTAGGTACCATTTTTTCTATTTACAGGAGGGTCACTCCCATCGGAACTCCGGTAACCCTTGAAGATTTTTTACAGCCCGGAGATGCCCAGGTTGCTGCCGGTTATGTGGTTTACGGAACCTCAACCATGCTCGTGTACACTACGGGACATGGCGTAAACGGGTTTACCCTGAATCAGGCCCTGGGCGTTTATTACCTCTCTCACCCGAACATGAAGTTTCCCGATGGTAACATTTATTCGATCAACGAAGGTTATTATGTCCACTTTCCTCAGGGAGTGAAAGATTATATCAAATATTGCCAGGAAGAAAAAGATGACAGGCCTTATTCGGCGAGGTATATCGGTTCCTTTGTGGCCGACTTTCACCGAAGCCTGATAAAAGGAGGTATATATATCTACCCCACCAGCTCCAAAGGTCCTAAAGGCAAGCTGAGATTGCTCTACGAATGCAATCCCATGGCCTATCTGGCAGAACAGGCAGGCGGTGAAGCAACCGACGGCTACCGAAGGATCATGGAAATAAAACCCACTGAACTGCATCAAAGGGCACCGATTTTTGTAGGAAGTAAGAATATGGTGAAAAAGGCAAAAGAATTTATGGCCCGATATCCTAAAGACGCGAATTATTAAACTGAAAACATGGGTGCTATCTTATTAAAAAATATTAAGATCTATGCGTATCACGGCTGTTTGCTGGAAGAGGGCAAGATCGGTTCGGACTACCGTGTTGACCTGAAAGTTTTTGCAGACCTGAAAAAATCTGCCATCACGGATGACTTAAAAGACACGGTAAATTATGTTCATTTGAACCAAATTGTTGCCGAAGAAATGGCTGTCAGGGCCAAATTACTGGAAACGGTGGCAAAACGAATTATCGACCGGATATTGAATGAACTACCTTTGGTGAATAAGGTTCATGTGCTGGTCTCAAAAATAAATCCGCCCATTGGTGGTGATGTGTCCATGGTCACCATTGAAATGGAGCAAGAAAGATAATAAGCTTATGAAAAAAAGTTTTACCATCATTGTTCCCGTTTACAATGAAGAAGACAACCTCGAAAGGGTAGAAAAAGAACTCTCCGGATATTTAAATACCTGTTCCCTGAATGCGAAGCGTACTGTTTGTAAACGACGGATCTACCGATAAAAGCCAGAGGCTCATAGAAAAGATCGCGAAAAAGGATCCCAGATTTGCTTTTCTGGAATTTGAAAAGAACAGGGGGCTCAGCGCCGCCATAAAAGCAGGATTTGACTATGCTGACAGCGATTATGTGGGTTATATCGACTCCGACCTGCAAACCACGCCCAAAGATTTTGACCTGCTTCTTCAGCACATCGGAACCTATGACCTGGTAAACGGAGTGCGGTCAAACCGAAAGGATTCCTTTGTAAAAAACATGTCCTCAACCATAGCCAATGCCATTCGCCGGGCTTTCACCAGAGACGGTATGGATGATACGGGCTGTCCGCTGAAAGTGATCAAAACGGAGATGGCCAAAAAAATTCCGATGTTCAAGGGACTGCACCGCTTTTTACCCGCCATGATCCTCCTTCAACAGGGCAAAATTACCCAGATACCGGTACAGCATTTTCCGCGTGTGGCCGGAGAAGCAAAATACCATTTGTGGAACCGGCTTTTCGGGCCCTTGATCGATTGCTTCGCCTACCTGTGGATGAAGAAAAAATACATCAATTATTCTATCAGAAATAGTTCCGAAGCCCTCAAATAAAGTCATGAGTAACTGGATTATCTATAGCATCGGTTTTTTGTCGCAGATCCTTTTTTCTTCGCGGCTGCTGGTGCAATGGTTACAAAGCGAAAAAGCGAAAAAGGTGGTTACCCCTTTGCTGTTCTGGCAAATTAGCCTGGTAGCCTCTTTTTTGATGTTCATCTATGGTTACCTCAGGCACGACTTTGCCATCGTTCTTGGCCAGGTGCTTACCTACTTTATTTATATCCGGAACCTTCAGATCGATGGCTACTGGAAAAAATTACCCAAACTTTTTAGCATTTTTATATTTATTTTCCCAATACTGGTAATTATTTATTCCTACAACGACAACCAGATCAGCTCGGAAATTTTTTTTAAGAATGAGAATATTCCTTTCTGGCTCCTCATTTTAGGCGTTGTTGCCCAGATTATTTTTATGTTCCGGTTTATCGTCCAGTGGGGTTATTCGGAAAAACAAAAAGTCGCTTATCTGCCAAAAGGTTTTTGGTTGTTCAGTATTGCAGGCTCCCTCCTCATCTTTGTTTATGCCATTTTCAGAAAAGACCCTGTACTTCTGATCGGAAATTCTTTCGGCTCCGTAGTCTATATCCGCAATTTGATCTTATTAAAAAGAAACAGCAATGAAACCCAATAAAAAGCACCTGTTCTTTCTGCTTCTGGCTTCAGTGGCCATATTCACCAGCCATCTGGACATCACCTTTGTAGATATCATGGAATCGAGAAACTTTATTACCGCAAGGGAAATGCTCAGGAACGGAAACTGGATCCACACAACGATGAATCTCGAACCACGCTATGAAAAACCCCCGCTACCCACCTGGATGACTGCTGCCTCGGCTTCTGTATTCGGCCTGGACAGTATTGCGGGCTTGCGGCTTCCAGCGGCACTCATGGCCATTTTTCTTGTGTTTACCTCGTATTTCTTCGGCATAAAACTGCTCAAAGACAGGAACCAGGCATTTTATGGCTCCCTGATCCTCGCTACCTCCTTTTATATCGTCTTCGCAGGAAGAAACGGACAATGGGATATCTTTGCGCACAGTTTCATGTTCTTTTCCATTTTCCAGTATTACCTTGCTTTCGACAGTGAAAAAGTCCTTTGGAAGCACTGGATACTCGCCGGTATTTTTTCCGGATTTGCCATCATGAGCAAAGGGCCTATCCCGCATTATGCCCTGCTACTGCCTTTTTTGCTGGCCTATGGCTCTGTTTTTCGTTACCGCGGTTTCAGCAACAAATGGAGAGCCCTTTTTGTTTCAGTGCTCATCATGGCCGTAGTTGGTTTTAGCTGGGCTTTTTATATCTATATGACTGACGGTCCGACAGCCTTTGCCACTGCCGAAAAAGAAACAGGTTCCTGGTCAAAACACAATGTGCGCCCTTTCTATTATTACTGGAATTTCTTTATACAATCCGGTATCTGGACTTTTTTTGCCTTTCTGGCGATATTGTACCCCTACCTGATCCGCAGGGTGCAAAATAAAAAAATTTATACCTTCTATTTTCTCTGGACAGTATTTTCGGTAATTGTGCTCTCCTTTATACCCATCAAAAAGGCAAGGTACCTGTTGCCTGTTCTTATTCCCCTCGCTTTTACGACTTCCTACTATATTGAATATCTGATCAACAGCGCTAAAAAATTATCTAAAACGGATGCCTTCCTCGCTAATTTTGGCTTTGGTTTGATCGGACTCATCGGGCTGGTCTTCCCTTTGGGCGCCTGGTTTTACTTTGGCGAAAAACTGGAAGGTTACTATATCTGGTACTCGCTCACTTCTCTTGCCCTGTTTTTTACCGGGGTTTTAATCTTTCGGTTTCTCAGGATAAAAAAATTTGAAAAAGCATTTTACTCTGTTGTCTTCTTCCTCTGCTCGGTAATAGTTTTCGGCTATCCTATGGCCAATATGCTGTATGACAATCCCGATCACAAAGATATCAGCGAGGTAAGGACCCTGGAAAACACGAAGGACCTACCCTTGTATTATCTGGGTTATTTTGCTCCGGAATTCATGTGGAGAATTGGAGAACCTGTAAAAAAATTAAAAACTTTGGACGAATTACACGGACTTGGCAGGGCAGGCGTATTTGCCAATGACAGCATTGCCAACCTGATCCGACAGCAATATCCGGTTCAGTTTACAACGGTTTATGACGCCAATGTAGTAAAACAGGGCAAAAAAAATTACAAAGACAGGCGGTCAATTAATTTTTTGATACTCGGAAGTAAATCAGCTGATAATTAATTGCACACTGTATTTTTTTGGTTAAATTTGCATTCCGAATTTGGCGTCGTGGCCGAGTGGCTAGGCAGGGCTCTGCAAAAGCTCGTACAGCGGTTCGAATCCGCTCGTCGCCTCATAAAAAAACCCCATTACTACTGAATTAGGATGGGGTTTTTTGTTTTCTTTAACATAGTATTCTGTTTTATTTCAGATATTTGCTGCACTTATTTTACTGCATGCAGATCTACCCGATCAATACCGGAAATTTTAAGTTGGATGGCGGCGCTATGTTTGGAGTTGTCCCTAAAGTGATCTGGCAAAAATCGAATCCTGCAGATGCCAATAACCTCATCGATATGGCTTTGCGGTGTTTGCTGATAGAGGATGGCAGGCGATTGATCCTCATCGATAACGGTACCGGAAACAAGCAAAACGAAAAGTTCTTTAGTTATTATTTCCCTTACGGGGAAGACAGCCTGGATGCTTCCCTTTCAAAATACGGCTTTCACAGGGATGATATTACAGATGTCTTTTTAACGCATTTGCATTTCGATCATTGCGGGGGAAGTATTCAATGGAATAAGTCTCACGATGGCTATGAACCCGCATTTAAGAATGCCAAATTCTGGAGCAACCGCGATCACTGGCAGTGGGCCGTACAACCCAACCAGCGGGAAAAAGCCTCTTTTTTGAAAGAAAATATTCTTCCCATTCAGGAAAGCGGACAACTGGAATTCCTGCCTGTGCCGGAGGATCATTTTATGCGGAATTCTCCTCTCGGTTTCGATATTTTATTCGTTGACGGGCACACAGACAAGATGATGATCCCGCATATTAAATACCAGGGAAAGACCCTGGTCTTTGCCGCAGACCTGTTGCCCACGGTTGGGCATATTCCCTTGCCTTATGTGATGGGATACGACACGAGACCCCTGATCACCATGTCGGAAAAAGAACAATTTCTGAACAAAGCCGTCGAAGGGGAATACATTTTGTTCTTTGAACACGATGCATTTCATGAGCTGTGCACCCTGAAACAAACAGAAAAGGGAGTGAGATTGGACAGAAGTTTTACTTTCCGTGAAATTTTTATTCAGTAACCATTTATTTTTATTAATATTAACACGAAATCCAAATAACAACAAATTAAAAATCTATTAAAAATGAGAATAACCAAAATTTTATTCGGTATTGGAACCCTGGTTTCTCTTATCGGATGCAGTTCTGCAAATGTTGCAGAATCATCATCGGCTGTTAAAGCCATACACAGCAAAGCCGTGCCTGCCGGAGAGATGAACCCGGTAACCATAGCAGCTAAAAAAGGAAAAATGTCTGAAGCAGAAATTGAGGCCTGGCCACATGCCGATATACTCACTGACACTGTTCCGGGAATGAGTCTGGCTCAGGCTTACAAATTTTTGGAAGGGAAAAAACCAAATACCATTGTGGTAGGGATCATCGATTCAGGTATTGATATCAATCACGAAGATCTGAAAGATCAGGTTTGGACCAATTCCAAGGATATAGCAGGAAACAATATTGACGAGGACAAGAACGGTCATACGGATGACGCCCATGGCTGGAATTTTCTTGGCGGCGAAAAAGGAAAAGCCACTCCTGAACAGCTGGAAGTAACCAGATTGTACAAAAAATACGATGCAAAATATAAAGGTGTTGATCCTGCCACAGTGCCGGCAAAGGATAAACAAGAATACGACGCCTATGTAAAAATTAAAGCAGATTTTGAAAAAAGACTGGCAGAGGCCAATAAAAATTACACATATTATGTCGGCCTGAGCGAGACACTGAAAGAAGCGGATGCTGCTGCAAAAAGCAAATTTGGTAAGAGCGACTACACGATTGCCGACCTGAACACCTTACCTGAAGCGGAAAAAAATCCTTTGCTTTTAAGAATTTATTCTTCAGGAGGAACAGTTGCTGATGCAGAAGAGCAATTAAAAGGAGGGATTGACTATTACGGAGCCCAGGTTAACACGATGTACAACCTCAATTTTGACGGCCGGGCCGCAACAGGTGATAATCCTGATGATATAAAAGATGTAAAATATGGCAACCCCTGGGTTGTGGGTTCAGTAGAAGATGAAAGCCACGGAACGCATGTGGCAGGTATCGTGCTGGCATCAAGAAACAATGGAAAAGGAATGAATGGTGTTACAAACAACGTAAAACTGATCACTGCAAGAGCCGTGCCTGATGGAGATGAATACGACAAGGATGTGGCGTTGGCCATCCGTTATATGGCAGATATGGGCGCCAAAGTGGTAAATATGAGCTTTGGAAAAAGCTATTCTCCGCACTCGGATTGGGTATATGAAGCCATAAAATATGCTGAGAGCAAAGATGTCTTATTGGTACATGCCGCAGGAAATGACGGTAAGGACATTGATAAAAGTGATAATTTCCCAACAGACACACCGGACAAATTGAAGGAAATCGTGGGCAATTACATCAGTGTTGGAGCAAGCACAAGAAGTTTTGATGAGAAACTGGTTGCCGGATTTTCAAACTATGGAAAAAGAATGGTGGATATCTTTGCCCCCGGACTGGAAATTTATTCAACAGTACCAAATAACGAGTATGAATCACTGCAGGGCACCTCAATGGCCGCACCACAGGTAGCCGGTGTTGCTGCTCTTATCAGATCTTATTATCCTGAGCTTTCTGCCAAACAGGTTAAGCAGATCATTATGAATTCAGGCACCAAAGTTAATTTGGAAGTGATCCTGCCAAAATCAGAAGGGAAAAAAGTTCCTTTCGGCGAACTTTCTGTCTCAGGTCGGGTATTGAATGCCCATAATGCCGTAAAAATGGCAGACAGCATGGTGAATGGAAAATAATATTCATTGAAATAAATCTTAAAAACTACAATTTTCCTGAAAAGATCTTTGTAGTTTTTTCTTTTAATAACCATCATGAGCATAACTATGATAAAGAAAATCATCTTCCTTCTGCATATCTTCCTGATTACCTGTTCCTTTGCACAGAATTCACCCTACTGGCAGCAGCATGTTGATTATACAATGGACATCAATATGGATGTTGAGAATTACAGGTTAAAAGGAAAACAAAAGCTCGTTTATACCAATAATTCACCTGATACTTTAAACGTTGTATATTACCATTTGCAGTTCAATGCCTTTCAACCAGGAAGTGAAATGGATATACGGCTTCAAAACAGACCCGATCCGGATGGCCGTATGGTCAACAATGTGGGAACCAGAGAGAAACCTGTTTATGAAAGTAAAATTGCAAAACTAAAACCGGACGAGATCGGATACCAGAAAGTTTTGTCGCTTTTACAGGATAACAAAAAAGTAAAAGTTGAGGTAACCGGAACTATTTTGAAAGTCCATTTGAATGAACCGGTCAAACCGGGACAAAAAACCACACTTGAGATGGATTTTGAAGCGCAGGTCCCTGTAATGATAAGGCGGGCAGGAAGGAACAGTTTTGAAGGTGTGGCTTTGTCTATGGCACAATGGTATCCCAAATTAGCCGAATACGATTTTGAGGGCTGGCATATCAGTCAGTATATCGCCCGGGAATTTTACGGGGTCTGGGGAAATTTTGATGTGACCATACACATAGACAAGAATTATGTGGTAGGTGGTACCGGTTATTTGCAGAATCCTCAGGAAGTTGGACACGGTTATGAGGATAAGGCTCAGAAATTGAATTTACCTGCAGGAAACAAGCTGAAATGGCATTTTACAGCACCCAACGTACATGACTTTAGCTGGGCCGCTGATCCGGAATACATCCATGATCAAATTACGGCCGAAAACGGTGTCGTGTTGCATTTCTTCTATAAAAACAATCCGGAAACCATTGAAAACTGGAAAAAATTACAAGCCCAAACGGCAGAGCTGCTTTCCTACTATAACAAACATATAGGGCAATACCCATATAAACAGTACTCCGTAATACAGGCGGGTGACGGCGGAATGGAATACGGTATGTGCACTTTCATAACGGGTGGAAAAAATTACAAGGGATTGTTTGGTGTAACCGCACATGAATTTGCCCATAGCTGGTTTCAGTTTGTGCTGGCTACAAACGAATTGAAGCATGCCTGGATGGATGAAGGGTTTACTGAATATTTCACCAGTATTGCAGAAAATGAGATCTTGAAAGAAAATAAAACCCATCCGCAAGAAGGCGTGTATAGTGCCTATTATTCTCTTGTAAAAAGCGGAAAAGAACAACCACAAGCATTGCATGCAGATAGATTCGATTTCAATGCTGCCTATTCTATTTCAGCTTATTCCAAAGGCGCCGTCTTTCTGGATCAGCTGGGTTATGTGATCGGAGAAGAAAATTTGAGCAAAACCATTAAAAAGTATTATACGGATTTTAAATTCAAACATCCCAATCCGAATGATTTTAAGAGAACAGCCGAGAAAGTTTCAGGGCTACAGCTCGACTGGTATATGAACTACTGGACCGAAACCACCGAGTTCATAGACTATGCCGTTGAAAGCATCAGTAAAAACAACATTGAATTGATGAGAAAAGGCGGCATGCCCATGCCTCTTGACCTTACCGTTACCTATACCGATGGCTCAAAAGAAAATTTCTATATCCCCCTGAGGGAAATGATGGGAAGCAAACCCACCAGGAGCAGTGTACTCGAAAGCTGGACCTGGGTGCAGCCTGTATATCAGATGAGAACTAAAAAGGCAGTGAAATCAGTGCAAATAGACCCTGATTTAGGTATGGCTGATACAGACAAAACAAACAATTATAAAGAAGTGAACTAGAAAAAAAAATCCCGTTACCGGGATTTTTTTTATTTTAATTTCTTTTTCACTGAAACTTCCTGATAAGCCTCAATGATATCCTGCTCAAATATATCGTTGAAGTTTTTTATCTGGATTCCACAATCGTAACCTTTGCTTACTTCCTTCACATCGTCTTTAAATCGCTTCAATGAGGTGAGTTCACCTGTAAATATTACCACATGGTCTCTGATCACACGTATTTTAGAAGTTCTGAGAATTTTTCCGTCGAGAACCATACAACCGGCAACTGTGCCTACCTTGGAGATCTTGTAGATCTCGCGAACCTCTGCATTACCGGTGATCTCTTCAATTATTTCAGGTGAAAGCATGCCCTCCATGGCATCTTTTACATCATTGATCACATTGTAAATAATTGAATAATGCCTGATATCTATTTCTTCTCTTTCAGCCAACTGTCTTGCTCCTGTAGCCGGACGCACATTAAATCCGATAATGATCGCCTCAGAGGCAGAAGCCAGAAGTACATCTGATTCGGTTATGGCTCCAACTCCTTTGTGGATGATATTCACCTGAATCTCTTCCGTTGACAATTTTTGCAGAGAATCGGTTAATGCTTCAACTGAACCATCCACATCTCCTTTTAAAATAATATTCAATTCCTTAAATCCACCCAGTGCAATACGCCTTCCAATCTCGTCCAGCGTAATGTGTCTCTGGGTTCTTATGGATTGTTCACGATGCAATTGTGATCTTTTTGAGGCAATCTGCTTTGCTTCCCTCTCGTCTTCATAAACCCTGAATTTGTCTCCTGCCTGTGGCGCTCCGTCAAGGCCAAGAACAGAAATAGGTGTCGATGGTCCTGCACTCATTACATTTTTTCCTCTTTCATCCTGCATGGCTTTTACCTTTCCGTAATGTTTTCCGGCAAGTAAAAAATCACCTACATTGAGGGTTCCGGTTTGAACAAGAATGGTAGTTAAATACCCTTTACCCCTGTCTAACTGTGCTTCAACAACAGTACCTGCTGCCAGTCGGCTTGGATTGGCCCTGAGCTCGAGCAGTTCTGCTTCCAGCAGGATCTTTTCAAGCAATTCCTTTATTCCGATACCCTTTAAAGCAGAGATATCCTGCGATTGTATTTTACCACCCCAGTCTTCCACCAGCAAATTCATCCCTGCCAGCTCTTCTTTTACTTTTTCGGGATTGGCCGATGGTTTGTCTATTTTGTTTATTGCAAAGATAATCGGAACAGAAGCTGCCTGTGCGTGGCTGATCGCCTCCTTGGTCTGTGGCATGATCGAATCGTCTGCAGAGATCACGATAACTGCAATATCCGTAAGCTGGGCCCCTCTGGCACGCATGGCCGTAAAGGCTTCGTGACCGGGTGTATCCAGAAAAGTAATTTTCTGTCCGTTGCCTACATCTACGGAATAGGCTCCGATATGCTGTGTAATTCCACCCGACTCACCTGCAATCACATTTTCCTTTCTGATATAATCGAGTAAGGATGTTTTACCATGGTCAACGTGACCCATCACCGTAACGATTGGTGAACGGGGTTTCAGATCCTCTTCTTTGTCTTCAACTGTTTCTGACGCTTCTTCTACCTCCGCATCAACAAATACGACTTCGTAGCCAAATTCATCGGCCACGATCGTCAGTGTCTCAGCATCCAATCGCTGGTTCATGGTTACCATGATACCCAATGAAAGACAGGCCGAAATAATTTGTGTTGGAGAAATATTCATCATGGTCGCCACCTCACTAACGGTAACGAATTCTGTCACCTTTAATATTTTGCTGTCGGCCTCCTGTTGCTCAAGATCTTTCTCACTTTGCTGTCTGTGCAGATCTCTCTTTTCTTTCCGGTACCTGGCTCCTTTTCCTTTTGATGCCTTACCCTGTAGTTTTTCAAGTGTTTCGCGTACCTGTTTTTGTACATCTTCAACACTGGGTTCTTCTTTTACCGGGGACTTCCGCACGGGGCCACCTTTCTTGAAATCTTTTTGTCCTCCGGCCGGGCGATTTGCTTCAGCTTTAACATTAACCGGAGTTGGTTTAGAAATTCTCTTTCTTTTCCCTTTATTATCGGTATTGCTTTCGAATTTTTTCCTGTCTTCAGGTTTGGTTTTTTTATCTTCCGGCTTGACTTTTTTGTCAAATACCGATAGGTCAATCTTATCCGTAATGACGGGTCCTGTCAATTTTTCATATTTGGTCACATAGGTTTCCCGCTCCGGAGTTAATGAAGTTTCCGGCTCTACTTCATGGGGTGTTTCGGTTTTGACCTCCACTTTTTCCGGTTGTACAGTAGCTTTTGGTTTTGGAGTAAGATCTATTTTGCCAACAAGTTTTGGACCCTCAACAGTAGCTTTTGTTCTTGTTACCTCCGGTTCCTTTACTTCTTCCTTCGTTACTTTCTGTACAGGTATTTCTTTGGTTTCAGGGGTCTTATGCTCCGGTGTTACCGGCTTGGTTTCCTTAGGTTTCGGGCTCAGGTCGATTTTACCGATGGTTTTTGGCCCTGCCATCCTTTCTGACTCCGTCTTGTATATTTCCATGCTTTTGGCGACTTCCTCACTGCGCTTCTTTTCTATTTCTTTGCGCAATTCCTCCTTCTCTTTTCTTTTCTCTTCACCAATTTCAATAGAAGTTTCCTTTTTACTTTTATCTGTTGCAAATTCGTTGGCCAGAATATCATGTACCTCCTGAGATATTTTTGTGGTAGGTCTCGCCTCAATATCATACCCTTTCTTGGCAAGAAATTCCACGGCTCTATCCAGAGAGATATTCAATTCCCTGAGAACCATATTTAATCGTATTGTATTCTGTTCAGCCATAAATAATTTTTACTTGGACCTGCTTATTAAGTGCTTAATGATTAAGCTTCAAATTCTTCTCTTAAAATTCTTTGTACATCTAAAATTGTTTCTTCCTCCAGATCTGTTCTTTTTACCAGGTCAGCAACATCCAGCTCCAGTACACTTTTTGCTGTATCCAGGCCGATGCGTTTGAATTCTTCAATAACCCAACCCTCGATCTCGTCAGAGAATTCTGTAAGATAAACATCCTCGATATCATCTCTCTGCACATCAATCTCATAACCCGTCAGCATACTGGCCAGACGAATATTTACCCCTCCTTTTCCAATAGCCTTGGAGACTTCCTCAGGTTTTAAAAACACATCCACACGCGGTTTTTCATTGCCCACGGCTGCATGAATATCTACTGAAGATACTTTGGCGGGACTCAGGGCTCTTGCGATAAAAACCGAATCATTCTTCGTGAAATTGATCACATCTATATTTTCATTTCCAAGCTCGCGAACGATCCCGTGTATCCTGGATCCTTTCATACCCACACAGGCACCTACCGGATCGATCCTGTCGTCATAGGAATCAACAGCAACCTTGGCCTTTTCACCGGGAATTCGGGCAACCCTTTCAATGGTGATGAGTCCGTCAAAAACTTCAGGTATTTCCTGTTCAAATAATTTTTCAAGAAACTGGGGTGCCGTTCTGGACAAGAGTATGGTTGGTTTATTTCCTCTCAGTTCAACACTTTTGATGATCCCTTTTACAGATTCTCCTTTTCTGAAATAATCCGACCTGATCTGTTCACTCTTGGGTAAAACAAGTTCCACTCCGTTATCATCGAGCAGAATTATGGCATTGTGCCTAACGTGGTGTACCTCTGCGCTGTACAATTCTCCTTCAAGGTCCTTGTACTGTTTGTAAGTGTTCGTATTATCGTACTCCTGTATCTTGGCGATCAGGTTCTGTTTCAGAGACAGGATGGATCTTCTGCCCAGATCAACCAGTTTAACTTCCTCGGAAACTTCTTCCCCAACCTCAAAGTCAGGTTCAATCTTACGCGCATCAGCCAGAGAGATCTGCTCATTGTCGTCCTCTACTTCTCCGTCTTCAACTACCGTACGGTTTCTCCAAATTTCCAGGTCTCCCTTGTCAGGATTTATAATAATATCAAAATTATCATCAGAGCCATATTTTCTTTTAAGAGAAGCCCTTAATACTTCCTCTAAAATGGCCATCAGCGTAACCCTGTCTATGCTTTTATCATCTTTAAATTCAGAAAATGACTCAATTAATGCAATGTTTTCCATATTCTAATTTTACTTAAATAACTATTTTCACTTTTGCTTCTTTGATCTCTTTTACAGGAAGTATAATTTCCTTTTCTACGGTTACCTTTCCTTTTCCAATTTCCTTGGGCTCGCGGACAGTCATCATCAATTTTATCTGCTTTTCATCAGCCGCCTGAAGTAAACCTTCGTACTTCTGGTCTGCAGTCACTATTTTCATGATCCTGCCTATATTCTTTTTGTACTGCCGCTGATTCACCAGCGATTCTCCAATATCAAATGAGGCTACCTCCAGATCGTAATCTTCAATTTCCCTGTCCAAATTACTTTCTATATGCCTGCTTACACGAATACACTCACTCAGGGGAACACCGCTGTCACCGTCAATTACCACGCTGATTTTATTTACATCAGAAATGTCCAGGCCGATCAAAAATAAGGAAGCATTTTCTGCCAGGGCTTCCGTAACAAGTTGCGTAATTTTATCTCTATTCATATTACCTTTAAAAAAAGAGGGGACTTTTTGTCCCCTCCAATGATCAAAACATCTTAAATTACGGTGCAAATATACTAAATCATTTGATAATGACAAAAATCCTATGAGATTGTCGGTATTTTTCCTAACTTTAACATACTAATTTTAAAAAAATAACCATGAAAAGAATATTGGTACCCATAGATTTTTCGAAAGAGGCCGAATATGCTGCAAAGGTGGCTGCAAGTATTGCAAGAAAAACCAAGAGTGAGCTCTACTTACTGCATATGCTGGAATTACCCGTGAATCTGATTGATCCAGCTGAGATCAGCAGTATCAATACCGGACCACAAGCCTTGTTTTACATGAAACAGGCTCATGAAAAGTTTGATCAGTTTATTCAACTCCCATTCTTTAAAGGCATAAAGGTTATTGAATCTGTTCAATTCTCTATGGCCTTTGCAGGAATTATTGAAGAAAGTAAAAACCACAAAATCGACCTCATCGTTATGGGTTCCCAGGGTGCTACCGGGCTTCAGGAGATGTTCATCGGGTCTAATACCGAAAAAGTAGTGAGAAGGTCACATGTACCTGTTCTGGTCGTTAAAACAGAAATGGAGGAGTTTAAGGTAAAAGACTTGGTTTATGCAAGTGATTTTGGTGAAGACTGCAAAAAAGAATTTCAAAAAGTGGTCGATTTTGCAGATATTTTTGGTGCCAAAATTCACTTTTTGTATGTAAACACCATCCACAATTTCAATACAACCAAGGGTATCACTGAGAAAATGAATGATTTTATCACTGATTTTAAAATCAAGGATTTCACTACAAAAATTTACAATGATATCTCTGTTGAAAATGGAATTCTGAATTATACAGAGGATATTAATGCCGATCTGATCGCACTGAACACCCATGGCAGAAGCGGGCTTGCCAGATTATTCAGCGGAAGTGTGGGTGCGGAACTGACCAACCATGCCATTAAACCCGTGATCACTTTTAAAGTTTAACCCAATTTATTTTGCTGGTGTCAGGCATACGTGATATTCACATCCGTTAAAAACCAAAAACCATCGTACAGATTTTTTACGATGGTTTTTTGATTTCAAAAACATACAGGTCTGGTTGCCTTACCGGAAACAAGTCAAAGGTATCCTTGTTTGTTATTGAAATTTCCGGTTTGCATTTTCTTTTTATTTCAAAACATATTTAAAGTCGGACGACAAGGTTGAGATGGAACTGCCTCCGACAAATAACCTGAAATCTCCGGTTTCAGTTTCCCACTTGTTATTTCCTGTAAAAAATTCCAGTGTTTTGGTGTCTATTGTAAAAGTAACCGTTTTGGTTTCGCCTTTCTTAATGAATACTTTTTCAAATCCTTTGAGCTCAAGTACCGGGCGTATAATACTGCCCACCATATCTCTGATGTAGAGCTGCACAACCTCTTCTCCATCGAAGTTACCTGTATTTTTTACGTCAACCGTTATCGTGATAAGCAGTTCAGGGCTCAATACCGCAGAGCTGAGTTTGAGATTGCTGTATTCAAACTGGGTGTAGCTCAGGCCAAAGCCAAAAGGATACAGGGCTGTTTTAGGAGCATCGTTATAATGAGAGTAAGTTACTTCTGTTGGATTTGAAGGCCTGCCGGTATTTTTCTGGTTGTAATATAATGGCTCCTGGCCTACTGTATGAGGAAAAGATACTGGAAGTTTGCCTGATGGATTATAATCACCAAAAATCACATCGGCAATGGCATTCCCGGCTTCGGAACCCAGATGCCAGGTAATGAGAATTGAAGGAATCCTTTCGGCATACCAACTCAGGTCCAAAGGCCTACCATTCATTACAACAAGTACTATGTTTTTATTGACTTTGTATACCTCCTCTATCAATTCGTGTTGTAAACCGGCCAATCCAATATTCGTCTGACTTCTGCCTTCTCCCGACTGAAAAGCATCTTCGCCCACAACCATCAAAACGACCTCCGATCTTTTGGCCAGAGCCACAGCGGCGGGAATACCACTTCTGTCTGTTGTGTTAAAAGTCATGGGTAGCATAAAGCTGCGCTTTCCAATACTCAAATCCACACCTTTTTCAAATGGAACTTCAGAACCAAGGGCATTCTCAATTCCTTCCAGGAAAGACACAGCTGAATTAGCCGTACCCTGGGCCCTCCAGTTTCCAATCGGTGTATCCTTGTCGTCAGCCAGTGGACCGATTATGGCTATTCCGCCACCCGATTTTTTTAGGGGCAGTATATTTTTTTCATTTTTTAACAGAACAACCGACTTTCTGGCCGCATCTCTTGCCACAGCCAGATGTTCCGGGGTATAGATTTCCGTTTTTTCCCTGTTTTCATCGCAATATCTATAGGGGTCGTCAAACAGGCCCAGTCTGAATTTGATCCTCAGAATCCTTCTTACGGCATCATCGATCAGGGAAAGATCCACTTTACCTTCAGTAACCAGGGTTTCCAGGTTCTTCTCATACGCATTTCCTTCCATATCCAAATCACTGCCCGCTTTTATTGCAAGTTCAGCCGCGTGTTTTAAATCTGTGGCATAACCATGAGTAACCATTTCTGCAATAGATGCCCAATCGGATACTACAAAGCCATCCCACTTCCATTCGCCTTTCAACAATTCGCGCTGAAGAAAAACACTGCCCGTTGCAGGAACTCCGTCAATATCATTGAAAGCGTTCATAAACGTTGCCACACCGGCCTCTGCAGCCGCCCTGAATGGTGGTAAAACCACATTCTGCATTTCGTGTATGCCGATATTCACTGTATTGTATTCCCTGCCTGCCTCAGCAAATCCATAGCCGGCAAAGTGTTTCGCACAGGCCGCTATGGTGTAGGGATCTGACAGGTCTTTACCCTGATAACCGGTCACTTTTGCAATAGCTACCTGGGAAATAAGGTAAGGATCCTCTCCTGATCCTTCCATAATTCTGCCCCAGCGCGCATCTCTTGAAACATCCAGCATGGGTGAAAAAGTCCAGTGTACCCCGGAAGCAGCAGTTTCCCTGGCCGCAATTTCAGCGGTTTTTTTCATCATCTGCAAATCCCAACTGGCACTTTCTCCGAGAGGAACGGGGAAAATAGTTTTGTATCCATGAATGACATCATATCCGAAAATCAGCGGAATTTTCATTCTGGAATGTTCCATGACCGCCTTTTGTGCTTCACGGGTGGCAGCAACAGTCAATACATTCAACATAGAACCCACACCGCCTTTCCTAATTCTTTCCAGTTTATCCTTGCTGTTCATATCAGAAGGAGGACCGGTCAGGTCCCAGCTGCCATTGTACTGAACAAGCTGGCCTATTTTTTCCTGTAGGGTCATCAGGGCAAGAACTGAATCAACTTTTTGTTCTATGTGTTCATTCCTGGAATCTATTGAATTTTCTTTGTTTTCTGTGCTGTTGCAACTCAAAATAAGTAAGCTGGCTGCAAGAAGGCCAATAGTAATGATATTTTTCATACCTGAAAATTTAGTTTTGTACCCTCCTTTACTGATAAACCCTCACATAATCGATTTCCATAGCTGATTCTGTAAAATTTGGATCAACAGTAAACCAGGATCCGCCCATGGCAACATTTAAAATAATGAACTGATCAGCTGTATATGGCCAGGTGCTATCATTTTTGACTGCAGGCTTATACGCGTACTTAAAAACCCCGTCTATTAAAAACCGCAGACTTTCCTTTGTCCATTCCAAGGAATAGACATGGAACGCTGTATCGTAATCATTTAACTGGCTGGCACCAACGCGCACATTGGCACATCCGCCTGAACAGGAAGGTGTATGCGTGGCGCTGGATACCTCACCGGGTATGTGGCCCCAGTGCTCCATCACATCGATCTCTCCGCAAGCCGGCCAGCCAACCGTGGAAATATTTGATCCCAGCATCCAAATCGCAGGCCAGGTGCCTGAACCCTTGGGGAGTTTTGCCCTTACATCGAGCCGGCCGTAAGTGAAATTAAACTTGGAAGTCAGTCGGGCAGAAGTATACAATTTGGTGGTGTTATAAGCTGTGTACGTTTCCCTTTTTGCCACTATTTTCATAGTGCCATTGGAAACATAAGAATTGTCGGTTCTGGCTGTATAATGCTGTTTTTCTCCATTATACCAGCTTCCATTGTCGGGAGGCACCGTTTCATGATTCCAGTTGACTGCAGCAACAGGTCCGTCTGTACTGAATTCATCCGACCAGACCAACTTGGGTTCAGGTGATTTTACGTAAACGGTAACAGACTTAGTGATATTTACAGAATTACCAGTGACCGAATAGGCATAAACGGTAACCGGATATGTGTTTGTGCCCAATGTAGTATAGGTGTGATCAACAATTCCTGTGGTACTTGGCACTTCGGGATCGGTTCCGAATTTGAAACCAAATCTGACTGCATCATTGGCAGTTGCAGTGCATTTTATCATACCTGAGCCATCCCCGTTCGGATTGGCAACATCGGTTCCAAGAACCAATATTTCCAGTTTAAGTTCTGAAGGAATAACAGGATCAGATCCCCCGGGTTCATCTTCTCCTCCCCCGCAAGCGATTATAAAAATCAGGATAAATTTTAGAAGTACCAAACTCACCGGGATATGTAGTTTACGTAATTTTTCAATCATGGCAGCGCTCTTCAGCATTAGTTTCCAAAAATACCGGTATAGTGTGAATTAGTAAACTCAAAGCCAAAATCTTAGCAGAAAAAGGCGCCTTTATTTCGGAAATATTCGCAAGTATAATTCATTTGACGAATGTAAACAAAGAATTGGAAAATGTTTTACAAAGGCACTCTTAATTTTTCCCGGCCCGGTATGCAGATCAACCTAAACCATTGAAAGTATTCATAACAGATTGTTGCATAAAATAATCTATACCGGCCCGGCCGGGCCGGTATAGATCTGCAACAATACTAACTATTTATGAATCTAAACAAATTTAATGACGACTTATAAATCTTCCTGAGGTTTAAAGATCCAGGTCCACCCAGTTGCGCATCCTGCAGCGTTTGGAACATACAATATCATTTCATCTTCAGTCAATGAAATAATTGTGTATAAATTATCCGGGTTTGCTCCACAACCCTCATTGCCCAATAGATTGGCACCACTGATCTTTAGTGTTTTATCTGTCTGTACTCAGCACAAAACTGCCTTTAACCTCAGCTTCACCGGGACCTTTTTGATAGGTAAAATTAGCAGCTCCGTCCAGATCGAATTTCATTGAACCGGCTGCATCCGATGGAGGACAACAATCACCCGCTGCATTCCACCAGGCTGTACCCCAGCTTGCAGGGTCATTTGGAGGACTCATGTACCACCACTTTTTACCATCAGGAGCAGGTCCACCTGCAAAAACCCAGGTCTTCCCTTCTGCGGTATTATCACTAACAAGATCGTACCAGTCCTGTTCAAGTGGTGTGTCCAATACATCTATCTGGACATCAATTGTTTTTGTAAAAAATTCGGCACCCAGGGTTCCAACATAGGTAAATGTGGCTTTCCCGGGGATTGGATATACAATTTCAACTCTGTCTGTTAAGGCTATACCTAAATTGTAGTTCCAATATCCCGTTATACCAGGAGTAGCCATTAATAATTCAATTTTATTACCCCCCGGTGTACTTTGGGTAGCCACCAGCTCAACACCAGCTACATCCGTTGTGTTTTTAAGGGTTTGCTCGTCGACAATTGGATCACAGCCTGATACCATCAGTATCATCAATCCAATAAAAAGACCAATTATTTTATTTATTTTCATGTCTAGAATTTTATTTGGTTATTAATTTTACCAACCCGGGTTTTGTTCGTAAATCCCATTTGATAGCCTTACTTCAGTTTCAGGAATGGGCAACAGTCCTTTTGTTTCCGGTCTGTATTGTGGGCTATAAACATAATCTACACCACCTGCATTTTTCACATTGATTGAATAATTAAATGCCGTGTTCACATCTCCCCAACGAACCAGGTCAAACCAACGCAAACCTTCAAAAGCCAGTTCGTACATGCGCTCTTTTTTAAGATTTTCAAGGGAATAACCAACCGGTGCCAGTCCAACTCTTGCACGTACTGCATTGATTCCCTCTGCAGTTTCCGTAATCTCAGAATGCATCAGCAACACATCCGCAAACCTCATATAAATAAAATCCTGGGCATGCATTAATTGCATATCAGCATTGCCCCAATTATACAGCTGTACAAACATACCTTTGTTAGCTCCTCCCGCATCAGGATGTTGTATTGCAGTATATTTTTTATTAAAGAATCCTGTTTCATGATCTCCAAAGCCCCATTTATAACTTGAGGTTCCCTGATCTGCCTGACCCACCTGAATAATAGAACCTAATTTTCTTGGGTCTGCATCATCCCAACCTGACCAAAGGGTCTGATTTACAGTACACCAACCCCAGCCTTGTGCAAATGGAACCATTGAATTATCTCTAATTGCGGTAAATAAAGCAAGCCTGTTGGTATAGATATTACCATTGCTCCATTGCCAGTCTCCGAATGAAAACCGTTGAACAAACATAGATTCGTAATTACCTGTACCAAAAGTGGGTGAATGCCCGTCCTGGCCAACCCATGCCAATCCTTCATCTTCCGCCCATGGCAGAACAACCTGGCCTGCAGATTCATTTACATAGGAATAAGGCCACAAATTTCTGAAATCACTGGCCAGCCTGTGTCCGCTATTGCTGATACAATCCTGTAAATAAGCAGCCACATCAGCTTTGCTTAAAGAACCTCCTCCGGCTACCGGCAATTCACTGGTACCCTGACCGGCCATATTGGTCATATAACCCGTATAGAACAAGAATACCCTTCCCATATAGGCTTCAGCCACCCATTTGTTTGCATGTCCATATTGTGAGGTTGGAATATCGGTAAATTTGTTATTGGGCATGGTTTCAATGGCCAGTTTCAAATCAGCTGCAATTTGAGCAAAAGTATCTGTATAGCTTGCTCTTGCTGCGTCTTTAGGGTCATCGATTGCCAGGATCAGCGGCACGCCTCCAAAGAATTTCGCCAGTCTGAAGTAAAAAAATGCCCTCATAAACAACGCCTCACCGATGGCCTGATCTTTATACGCCTGAGCTTCCTCAGGGCTGTCAAAATAAGTAGAAAAATCAGCATCAACAGTTTTTTCAATAATGGCATTCGCTCTGGCAATACCATTATAAGATTGCACCCATAGATCACGGTAGGTATCTTCATCCGGATCTTGAAAATTATCTACATATTTTGCCGATTTATCATCAGGTCCGCCACCACCCAACATCATGTCGTCCAACAAATTGGCCGCAAGTTGTTCTTCACTGTGAACATTGGGTGTATAAATTGCATTGTATACACCTGCCATAGCCTCTTCAATATCCTGTGGGGTCTTGTAAAAGGAATCCAAACTTTTTCCATACAGATTTTCTGTGTCCAGATAATCCTGGCATCCTGCTGTAATGAGCATGGCCGCAATGGAAGTATAAAATAATAATTTTTTCATTTTCTTCTTTGTATTAAAATTAAAAATCAACACTTATTCCAAACATGACTGTTCTGGCCTGTGGGTACAATCCAAGATCAATTCCCGAAGCCCAGCTTGCATCGTGTCCGAAACGAACTTCCGGATCCATTCCGTCATAATCGGTAAATGTATATGCGTTATTAATGGCTACATAAACTTTAAGATTTGAAATGGCCTCAATATGTGCAAGCATTTCTCCAAAATTATAGCCCAACGTTATATTATTGATTCTGAGGTAATCGGCATCATGCATATAGATATCAGATATATACTGTGAATTTCTATTGGATACTGATCCCAGTCTTGGCATTTTTGTTGAAGTACCTTCTCCGTGCCAACGGTTAAAAACATCAGAAGTATAGTTTTGAGCCGGATTATCTGAGAAGGAACGGTATGACTGCATAACCTGCATTCCATATTTACCTGCCAGTGTTGCATTGGCATATACTCCTTTGTATTCGAAATACAACTGAGCACCGACTTCAAAATCCGGGTTCGGGTCACCTAAATAAACCTTGTCGTCTTCATTTATAAGACCATCCTGGTTTTGATCCACAAATCGAACATCACCGGGGCGTTGGTCTGAAAAATAAGGTGTACCATCCGGTCTTTGATAAGCATCTACTTCATCCTGATTTTGCAAGATTCCATCTGTTTCAAAACCATAGAAAAAACCGATCGGTTGTCCTACCTCTACCCTAGATACTTCAGCAGTACCCTGTGATAAAACATGACTTGGCCCATGGATAATTCCATCTGTATTGTCAATTCTTGTGACTTCATTCTGGTTATAGGCTCCACTTAATGAGATGCCGTATTTAAAATCACCTGCGGCATCATTCCAGTTTAACATAAGCTCGACACCTGTGTTTTCAATATCACCGCCATTCACATAAGGTGCACCGGCACCTGAAGTACCTAAAATTGGCGCCTGTACCAACCAGTCCTTGGTTGTTTTCTGATACCAGTCAAATGTGATTCCCAGTTTTGACTGGAACATCCGTGCATCAAAACCAATATTCAACTGTTCTGAAGTTTCCCAGGTAACATCGGGATTGGTAACCGTTGCAGGATATGCTGTTGTTCCGGATACCGGTTTGGTATCACCGAAGAAATAACCGGGGAAAACATACGCAATTTGTGATGAGTAAATGAAATTGGGAATGGATTGATTTCCGTTCTGTCCCCAGCTTGCTCTTAATTTTAAGAAATTCAGGGTATTGTTATTGCCATAAAAATCTTCATTGGTAATTACCCAGCCAGCAGCTACTGAAGGGAAATATCCCCATCTGTTGTCTTCGGCAAAATTTGATGATCCGTCTGCACGGAAAGTAGCTGAAAGCAGGTACTTTTCTTTATAATCATATTGTGCTCTGGCTATCCATGATTCCAAACCTCCGCCACCGGCAGCCCAGTCAGCACCCCAGGTGTTGATATCACTGATAGATTCCGGGTTTTGTGTATTGTTGATATAGGCATATTTTGGATCACCGGGAAACAGCAGGCCATTTCTGGATCCGCCAACTTCCGTATTTATTTGGTTCTGAAGCAATTCATATCCAACCAATGCGCCTACTTTGTGGTCGCCAAACTGACGGTCATAGGCGAGTGTGGTAGTCCATGTCCAGTTATTGCCAAAGTATTGATTTTGTTGTGCGCCATCAACATCATCCTGATAAAGTATACCCAAATGATAGGTGGGGTTCATGGATCGGCCATTGCCGAACCAGGAATCAACACCAAAAGAAGATCTGAGTTTTAAATCTTTTGTTGGTTCCAGTTCTGCAAATACATTTCCAACGATGTTATTGCCTTTGCCATAATTATAGTTATGTCTGTAATACATGACTGCCAAAGGATTTGTTTGACCTGTTGCCAAACCGTCCAAAGTTGGTGTAAATCCGAACTCATTGATATTTCTGTCAATGGAAGGCTGCCAGTAAGCAAACTGAAACGGATTTTGTACCAGAGCATTATGCAAATCATTCCAATAAATATTGCCTGTTGCAACAGCTCTGTTTTCAATATTTGTATATGTGAAATTTTCTCCTACTGTGAGTATGGCGTGGTTAACATTCTTTTTTAAGACCATTTGTGTGTTGAGCCTGGCAGTGAACCTTTTGTATCCTGCGTCGGTAATATCACCACCAATCATACCTTTCTGATCGTAATAGGAAGCACCCATTGAATAGATGATATCCTCGCTACCTCCGGTAATGTTTAAGGCATGGTTTTGAACCGGCGCATTATCATTGGTCATTTCGTCAATCCAGTTGGTTCCTTCCCATCCGTTTTCCATAGCTGTCCAGATCTCTTCGCCCAATTGCGTTCCGGCACCGGGGTAGTTGCTTTCAAGCCATGGATTATTTTTAAGTATAGCCTGCCAGTTGTTTGGAGCTAAGCCATCGTTAACCCTGCCCTCATCCATAATGTACATATATTCCTGTGCATTTAAGGGATCTAAATTCTTGTAGATGTTTTGAAAACCGTAAAAGTAATCATAACTGATTTTTGCAGCAGTATCTTTTCGGCCTTTCACTGTTGTTACAAGTACAACACCATTTGCTGCTCTGGAACCATAGATGGCGGCAGAGGCAGCATCTTTTAATACGTTGATTGATTCAATGTCCGATGCGTTCAGGTAGTCAATGTTACCCACTGCAACACCATCCACGATGTACAGGGGATTTGAATTACCGATGGTTCCCAGACCCCGAATGGTTACTCTGGTTCCCGCACCCGGAGCTCCACTATTCTTTGTAACACTTACACCTGCTGCAACACCTTGAAGGGCTTCCATCGCGGTTCCTGTGTTCAGAGCAGCGATATCCTCCCCTTTAACATCTACAGTTGCTCCTGTGGTAAGTGCCTTTTTCTGAACACCATAACCAACCAATACAACCTCGTCCAACTGGCTTATGTCTTCTTCCATAACCACATTGATCACCTGGCGACCTGCCACGTTGATGTCCTGTGTCCCGAAGCCGACATAGCTAAATTCCAATACCGCATTGGCACCGATACCTTCCAGGGAATATTTCCCGTCAAAATCAGTAGTGACCCCAGTGCTGGTACCCTTAACAGTTACATTTACACCTGGCAGGGCGCCATTGATGTCTGTAACAGTACCTGTAACCCTCTGCGCATAAATAAATCCGCTGAGCATTACCATTCCCAGAAATAATAAATTTCTAACTAAATTTTTTTTCATATAATAGCTAAATTTGAGTTACCCAATATTACGTTTACTTGTGAAGAAATTGTTAAAATGCCACCTATACAAAAAATATACAGATGGAAAGTAATAACGTATTATTCCTTATAAACAAAGGGTTAAACTGCCGAAAATGTCCTGTTTTTGGGCATTTTAACACATTCTTTCAGGTAGTAAAAAAATCATAAAAATGATTGAAAGAAGCTAAATAAGGTTTACGAAATCGGTTTCGTTTGCAAATTGTTAAGGTAATGTTAAGTGTTTTTCCAAGTAATTACATAGACTTAAATACTCAAAATATACGCAACAAGGCTTTCTTCATGTGGAAGATTCAATTTTTTTCGCAGTCGAAATCTCTTTATTTCGATGCTTTTTGGAGAAATATTCAAGAGTGCAGCTATCTCTTTGGAAGATAAATTCAGCCTGAGAAAAGTGCAAATACGTAGGTCGTGTGCGGTTAGTGAAGGATGCAGTGTTTTAATCTTTTTTAAGAAATCGGAGTCGGCATTATTGAATACTTCCTGAAACTTTTCCCAGTCATTATGACTTGTCAGTTTTTTATTGAGGATTTTGATGACGGGTTTCAGCTCTTTGTCATTCTTAACGTGATCCAATTCCTTTTTAATATTGTTTAAAAATTCACTCTTTTCTAATAAATTGATCGTGCTTGCGGATAATTCTTTTCTTTTGCTTTCAATTTCAGTTTGCAGCGCTTCATTTTTTAATTGGATTATTTTCTTTTCGGCCTCCAGCTGGCTTAACATTAATTCCTGTTTTTTCTCTTCGATAAGATGTCGTTTTTGCTTGTTAAACCTTGTGATATATGTGTAATGAATCAAACCAAGTAAAAGTAAAAACACTATGGCGTATTCTGCGAGCATTTTATTCGAGAGATACCAGGGCCGGTTAATGGTGAAGGTATGGGAGGCGATATTGTCAGACAATTTATTGCCTATCCTTGCCTTAACCTTAAACGTGTATTTACCAAAAGGTAAGTTTGAAAAGGCAACTTCCGGTGATTTAGTCCATTCACTCCAGTTATCATAAATGCCTTCAAGCTTAAACTGGTAATAGACCTCTTCAAAAACGCCAAAAACGGGAACACTAAAACTAAAAAAAAGATTATTCTGATCTGAAGGAAAACGGCTCTCTCCTATTAATGGTAACATGACTTTTTTCTGATCGAGTACACTGTTCTCTATGGATGTTATGCTTATCTTAAAATTTTGAGGTTCAAAATTCTTTTTGCTCAGGTCGAATACCAAATATCCATTGGAAGTACCGAACAGATATTTGTCTTTATCCAATTGGTACATATTCTCATATCCTTTGACAAAATCGCGTGATTTAGCGGAAATAGGGAATCTTTCAGGCCGCATTGTGTTATTCAGATTGCCTTTAACCAGGCGTACCAGATTCTTATCTGTAAATGCCCAAATGGCATTCTCATGCTCCTCAGGTATGAGCCTGCCTGAAGCAAAACCGTCTTTTTCGATTAAGTTCTGACTTAGAAGGGTATCTTTAACAAATTTTTCTTTCCCCGTGTCATACTCGAAGATGCCCTGTGGTGTGGCGTATAACAGGCTGTTATCAAATTTGATAAGTCCTGTTTTTAATCCTCCCGGAACGCTATTCTCAATCTTAAATTTTGTGATATTTGTAAAATCTGCATTAACTGTCAGTTTATACAAGCCATCAATTTCATGGTTTACGAAGATCAATGAGTCGCTCAATATTTCAAACTGATTACTCGATATGTTGAGACCGGTTATCTTATTTTTCAATTTCCAACTGTTATCGGTCTTTTCTAATACACTTAAACCATTATAATCTCCCTGGATTAAAATATTTTCATTCTTATTAACAGGCTTTATATCCCAAATCCCTGAAATATTTGAGATCGGGGTCGCTGTTTTATCTTTGATCGTGAAGGTGCCTGTATCATGTCCGCAAAAAAGCGTATTGTCAAATACTCTTAAACACCATACCTGACCTTCAGTACCCGGAACAAACTGAAAGAGATCTTTTGAGTTATTTTTTTTGACATAAAGACCCTGGTTTGTTCCCAAATACATATTGTCATCAAATATGACAGCCGTATAAACTGCTCCAAGATTTTCATCGGATCCGCTATAATATGAAAATTGAGAGTTTGTATTGATCAAAGCAATGCCATTGTCCAATCCCAGCCAGAGGTTTTGGTCAAGATCCTGAAAAAGCCCTAAAATCGTATTGTTGTTTAGTCCCTTATTTCTGTCAATATGATTTATTAGGTTTCCTGACCTGTCAAGCTGGTACAAGCCCTTTGAAATGGTGCCCAGAATGAAACTGCCGTCCCTGAGTCGTTGACTCGCATAGACTGAAAGGTTTGAAATAATGCCATCGGCGGGTATTTCCCATTTGCTAAAACCAGACTCGTCTAAAAAGTAAAATCCCCTTTCAGTTGTTTGAAACAACAATCTGTTACCCTCATTAAATATATTGACCAGTCTGTTTTCCCGAAGAACAGGATGTGATGAGATTTGCTTGGGTTTACCTTTTTCAAATTTATATACTCCTTCCCCCAATATTTGGTAGTAAATATTTTCGTCTGCCTTAAACGCCCTTCTGATCTCATTTTCCGAACTGATAATTTTGAAAGTACCGTCTATTGTATTGAAAATATATATTCTTTGTGAAGTTTGAAATAATACCCACTCATCCACAGTTACAATTGAAAGAAAATTATCATTTTCCAGTACAGGTTCTTTCAGGCGGTCGCTCAGAGATGTGTATTCAAGATATCCAAGCTCATTCCGCATCCAGTAACCGAATTCACGAAAACAACCAGTATAAATTCTGTCTTTATAAGCATTCACACATCTGATAACAGAATTATTTGGTGTTGGATACAGCTTCCATCTGGCTCCGTTGAATTCCAACAAGCCATCGTTATTTCCAATATACACATATTTTTCATCAGACTGCGATATCGACCAGTTTTGTCTGTCAGCCTGGTAATCCTGGGGTTTAAAATTCCTGACAGGGGGTATTTCCTGAGCCCGGAGTCCCGTTAATACAAGAAAAAGTAAATGACAAATTATAAAAAGGGGTCTTATCAATGCGCTGTAATTAGGATTAAGTGCGTATTAAAAACTCGGAACAAATATAAAAAGACTGGCAGCAAAACGCATATATTTTATTTCCTTTTCATACCTGAAATTGAACCAAATAATCAGCTGTCTGATTCTGACAACAGAAAATCTGGTCTAAAATAATGAAAAAATACATGTTTTGGTTCCCTGAAAGTTTTTATTTTGGAAACGCATCAATTGAAGTGGGTATATTCTGTAGTAAAGTCACCTCCTTTTCGTGACTGCCATATTTTATCTTTACTTTTTTGTTTGTTTGAGCTGTCAGGATGCATTTTTGTAATTTCCCTTCTTTCCAGAGAATATCAACAGTTATGTTTCCTCTGGCTTTGAACCCTTTTATGCTGCCCTCCTTCCATTGATCAGGTAAGGCAGGTAAAATTCTTAAAACTCCTTCGTGCGATTGCAGTAGGGCCTCAGCCACACCAGCCGTAAATCCAAAATTTCCATCTATTTGAAAAGGTGGGTGGATATCAAGCAAATTTCCATAAACCGATTTTTGTAAGAAAAGGTCGATATGCTCTTGAACCGCTTTTTTATCGAGTAAACGTGCATAAAAACTGATGATCCATGCCCGGCTCCAACCCGGACCTGCACCTCCGTGATCGATTCTATACTGTATGGTTTTTTTAGCCGCTTCGAATAATTCCGGGTTTTCTGCGGTAATGTCATCGCCGGGATATAAGGCATACAAATGAGACATATGTCGGTGACCTTTTTCTGCTTCTTCATATGGCTGATCCCACTCCATCAACCTGCCATCAGGTCCTGTTTGAATACCGGGTTGAAGTCGTGCTCTTTTTGTTTTGATCTCGCCGATAAACGAATCTTCAATACCCAAAATCTGAGCTGATGCCAAAGTATTATCAAATACTTCGGCGATGATCTGATAAGCCATTGCACTTCCATAAGATGCCGCCGCAGCTTTCCCGTCTTTGGCGATATAGGAATTTTCAGGAGACGTTTCAGGGTACGAGATCAGGGTACCATCATTTTCATCAAGAACGAGCCAGTCAGCATAAAATTCTGCAAAAGCTTTTAGAGCGGGGAAAGCTCTATTACGTAAAAAGTCCTTATCCTGTGTAAAACAATAATATTCCCAATAATGCCGGGCAAGCCAGCCACCGCCGTGAATCCATGAGCCCCAGTAAGGTTTGGCAGCCTGCATCCAGGGTGAAGCCCAGAGATCCGATGCGTGGTGGATCACAGCCCCATTCATACCATATTGCTCTTTTGCCAGTATACGACCTCTTTCAATTAACCGGTCGGTAAAATCAAACAGCGGTAAATGGCAATCGCTGAGATTTGTTATATCAGCCGGCCAGTAGTTCATCTGCAGATTGATGTTCAGGTGATAATCGGCATTCCAGGGTGCTTCGATGTGCTCATTCCAGATACCCTGCAGATTAGCCGGATTGGTTTTGGGTCGTGAACTTGAAATTAGGAGATAGCGGCCGTAATCGAACAATTTTGCGGCCAAATCAACATCTTCTTTACCTTTTTGCACCAGGGCCAGGCGTTCGTTGGTTGCTAATGAATCCAGCTCATGATGTCCAAGATCAATTGAAGCCCGGTTAAAGTAATTTTGATAATCAGCAATATGCCTGTTTAAAATTACTTCATACCTAAGTGAATTGATTTTTTGAAGGGTTTGCCGGTTTTTTTCCTGATAATTCTCAGCGTAAAAAGAAGTATTACATACGATATAAATGGTGGCATCTTTCACTTTTTCCAATGAAAGTCCTCCATCTACAGCCTTCACCGTGCCTGAACTGTTTTGCACCTGCAAAAGTGTTTCAAATCTCACGCCATGGTCAATAACTACCGGGATCGAATTTACCACTCCGCCGTATTGGGTGACCATTCCTGACATTTTAATCATATTATTGGCCGGAGTCGAAACAAGCACAGTTGGGTGGCCTTTGTCTTCAGGCCTGCTCAATTTCAATTTGTAATTCAGGCCTTCCGGATTCGTTGTGCTGATTTTAATTACCAGAACTTCATCAGCAGCAGATGAAAAAACTTCTTGAGAAACCTCGTATCCATTTGCTTTATAATTTGAAGTAACTACCGCCGTGCTCATATTGAGTTTTCGGGTATAGCCCTCAACCATTTTTTTATCATAGCTTATAAACAAATCTCCCATGGTCTGGTGCGACATGGTGATCCATTTATAAGAGAAGCGTTCAACCAGCAAACTGTCGGCCAGATGAACATTTCCGGTTTTTATGAGATCTCTGATCTCTTTCAGGTCTTTTGGCGTTCCTTTTGCCTTTCCCCATTCAGGTCCTCCCGGCCACATGGAATCCTCATTCAGTTGTATGCGCTCGTTCACGGGGTCGCCAAAGACCATGGCCCCCAGTCGGCCGTTACCTACGGGCAGGGCATTATCCCAGTTTTCTGCAGGTGATTTATACCAAATTATCCGGTCGCGTTTTGGCATTTCTGAAACTGTATTTTGCGCTTTACTGGTACATGCGGCCATAGCGATCAAAGCAAAAAACAAATTCCTAAATAGATCCATACTACTCATTGATCAGAAAGATATTCGCCATTTTTATTTTTGAAAAACCGTCACCCCTCCGGGTTTTACAATATGGGAACCTGTTAATATTTTTGAATTTTCCGGAATTTCTAACCGGTAATCCTCAGAAGAGTAATTTACAGCAACCCAGAAACCTTTGGTCCATTGCACATAAACGCCTTCAGGATAATCTTCTGTGCTGATATTCGCTTGCTGGTATATCATTCTCAGCACATCCTTTTCCAGTTTTCCCTCATCCGTATCAACACCGATATAGGTTACCGTACCCTTGCCCAGTTTGTTGCGTACTACAGCACTTTTACCAGCATAAAACTGATCGGTATATGTGGCCAACACATTCTCTGCTTTATTGGCCTGTAACAGATCTGCCCAGTTATTCCAATAATATTCCTTACCAAATGCATTTATAGTTCCCTTATCCTGAGGCAATAAATGGTCAAAATCATCAATAGCCGCATCAATTAAAGGATAGATCTTTCCTCCCCAGCCCGACCTGAAAATATGTCCGTTCCGGTCTTTTACTCCGGTCCTGACAGTTAAAACCAAATTTCCACCCTCCATAACGTAACGCTTCCATTTAGCGATCAGATCATCATCCACCAATTCAAAAGCCGGCGCAATAACCACTTTATAATCCTTCAATTCATCATCTTCATAAATGATGTCTGCCGGTGCACCAAAGGATCTGGCAATTTCGAGGTATTTTTGAAAAAACGAACGCGTATTCCACTGGTTGGTCTGTCCCTGCCGGTCCATACTCCACAAATTATCATAGTTCCAGAGGATCGCTGTTTTTCTTCCGGCCAGTTCTGCGGGCAGTATTGCCTGAGGATTATAGGCCTTCCGTAATACTTTCATCTCCTGAATCACCTGCTGGTATTCTTTACCTCCCTGGGACAGCGTGATCCCATCCAGTTTTGTAATACCACCGTGATACTGTTCAGCACTGTAATTTAGCTGACGGTAACGATAAGAACAGGCAAAGGAAAGGTCGGCACCAAAGCAATTATACAACCACATGCGCAAAGCTCCGGGCTGCAACAATGGATTGATGGCTCCCCAGTTCACATATCCGGGCTGGAGCTCCATGACTCCTGAAATGTTGTTCTGTAGTTTAAAAAAACCAAAGGCAAAGGAGAGCTCTTTGGGATCGCCCAGGCGGAATCCTATGTCTCCCAGATTAGGATTTCCTTTATTCGGGTAGGAAGTAAATGAATTAAAATCCAGTTTTTTTGTCCTTCGCGGATCGGCGACCTGTGTGGTAGCCGTATAATTTGTTGTGATAAACTGGTTTTTTGATATTAATGGTCGGAGGATTGAAACCTGAAAATCCAAAAAATCTGCCTGGGTATCGGAAGCATAACGCTTAAAATCGAGCAAGGCATGCGGATTCGTGCCCCACCAGCCAACCAGGTTTGCGTTTGGAATTTTTATCTGGTCAAAATCGCTGTAGGTCTGGCTCCAAAAGGCAGCACCCCAGGCCATATTTAAAGCATCTATGCTTTGGTATTTCTTTTCCAGCCATGATCTGAAGGCATGCTGTGAACCCGGACTGTAATCCTCCTTGGCTTCAGGCTCGTTGTCGAGTTGCCAGCCCATAACTGTCAGGATTATTACCATATCGTTCCCCTAATTTTCTGATGATCTTTTCAGAATAACTTCTGTAGATCGGATTGCTAAGTGAGGATTGAGCCCTTGTACCATGTTCTGCGCGCAGGTAATTTGAATTCATCAGATAGATTTCAGGGGCTTTGATCCCCATCCAGACCGGCGTGATCGCCGTTGGTGTTCCCATAATAACTTTTAACCTGTACTTTCCGGCGAGCCGGACGACCTCGTCAAGCCATTCAAAGGTGTATACTCCTTCTTCCGGTTCCAAATCCACCCAGGCAAATTCAGCAATATGGATAAATTCAAAACCGATGTCTGCAATATTTTTAATATCCCTTTCCCATTCACTTTTATCCCAGTGTTCCGGATAATAATATATGCCCAGAGACATCAGATCTTCTTTTGGAAAAAACTGGGAACCGGTTTGTGCCCTTATGACCACAGTTAGCAGGGCGAACAAAATTAGCAGCGAGAATTGTTTTTTCATTTGAACGTTTTAACCTGATTTATGATGACAAAAATGTACCAGCCTTTCTTTGCATAATGATAATGATGATTTATTTTAATCCTTCCAACAGGGCATTCAGGGCCTGACTATCAGAAACTGTATTATTTTTTCTGTCGAAGATACCCGAAGCAAAGTTATCTAATCCTCCATTATCCCAATAAAATGGCAGCAACCCATTCGCTTTTGCCTGTTTTACAGTGTATTTTAAAAAATACGCTCTTGAGGCCAAATGAAGTGTTAAAGCATCTCCGGTTAATGCAGATCGCCTTGTAGCGCTAAATTCTCCCAGCACAACCGGAATTCCTCTTGCGGTAAACTGGTTTTTCATCAAAACAAAAAACCTGTTCAGATCTTGCTCCTCTCCCCAGGTTGCATTGCGGGAAGGATCCGTGGCCGAGTGATAATCTGCACCCCAATAATAGAACATTTTACCCCAACTTTCATCTTTTTCCATGCCACAGAATTGCCAGGGGGTATAATAATGTACCTCAACCATCATCCTGTTGGCAACCGGATCCAAAGGCAAAGTTGTCATCAGGGTATTCGTTTTTTCAATATCCGTGGAGGGTCCCTGGATCACCAAAGTGCGATAGGCATTTCTGCCTCCCGTTGACCGGACGGCATCGATAAATGTCTGGTGGTAGGATGTTAAAACAGCCATTTGCGTTGCATTTTCAACATTGGGCTCGTTGGCACTTGCAAACAGCAAATGTTCGTCATAATTGCGAAAATGTGTAGCGATCTGCTCCCAAAACGCCTTCTGTTTGGCATTGTTTTCATCTTTTTTGGCCTCTGTCACATTGTTTTCAAGCCAACCACCATCCCAGTGGATGTTAAGAAGCACATACATATCATTATCGATACAATATTGAATCACTTCTTTTACTCTGTTCAGCCATTCGGTTTTAATTTCTGCCTTCGTATTGTTTGACATATACTGATTCCAGGAACAGGGTATTCGAATGGCATTAAATCCATTTTGCTTTACCAGATCAATCAATGCTTTGCTGACCTTTGGGTTTCCCCAGGCCGTTTCACTACCTGTTGCTTCCAGGCTGTTTCCAATATTCCAGCCCAGACTAATTTTTGAAGCGAGCTCTGAAGCTGTACTACCCATACCGGTTGCATCGGGTGGCAGGGGATTTGTGTTGTAATTGGGATACAATCCTCCGCCGGGCGCCATGTACCCGGCCTGAGTAACCGAAATTTTTACCGGAGCAGCGTTATTTGCAGTCAGGGTAATCGTTGCCGAGCGTTCCGTTCTGTCCGGATTTTCAGTGGCGCTCACTTTAACTGTAGTGCTTCCGGCATTACCGTTTCCCGGATCTAAGTTGATCCAGCTCGATCCTGAACTGCTGCTTGTCCAGGTGTTGGCATTGGTAGTAACAACTATATCATAACTGCCTGCATCGCTTTGAAGATCTATTTTTACCGTACTCGCGGAAAGTGTTTTAGGAATCTCCATTTCTTCTTCAGAGGAATCGCTGCTGCATGCGAAGAGTCCCATTTGTATAAAAAGAGCTAAAACTATTACAATTATTTTATGTTTGATCTTTTTCATTTTATTTTATATTGATAGAAATTTCAGCTATAATTTCTCTTGAGGATTTACCTATTTTAATTATATAAATACCCGGCTCTACGGTCCATTCTTTTTTTATGTCATTATAATATGCCAGTTCCTTTGCGGGTAAACCGATCGTTGTGTTTACTGTTGCCCCGCTTTTAACAAATACTTTTTTATAAGCCTTCAATTCCTTGTCTGCCTTTTCAACAGTTGACCCCGGATGAGAGACGTACAGTTGAGCAACTTCTTTCCCATCAGTAATTCCGGTATTTTTGATTGAAAATGACACCTGAATACTTTCTTCCTGCCCATAATTCTGTTTATCTGTTTTTAGATCAGAAAAATCAAAACTTGTATAAGACAAGCCATATCCGAAGGGGTATAAGGGTTCAATATTTTTTGCATCGAACCAGCGGTAACCCACGAATATTCCTTCTTTATACGTCACCGATTCCGCCCCGGGGAAACTCAAAGTTGCATGAGCCGGGGAATCCATTAAGTTTTTGGGAAGGGTCCAGGGCAATTTCCCGGATGGATTTATGTTTCCCAGAAGTACATCGGCCAGGGCATTACCGGCTTCGTTCCCGTTAAACCAGGACCATACCAAAGCAGAAGCATATTTTTGAACTTCCTTCAGATCAAAAGGAGCTCCGGCAATAATGACAACAATGGTATTGGGGTTGGCCTCTTTTACTTTACGAATTAATTCCTCCTGGCCGAAAGGCAGATCGATATTTACCCGGTCTGCTGCTTCTGATTCCACTGTTCGGTTGGAGCCGGCAAAAATTATGGCCACATCCGACTTTCGGGCTGCTGCAATAGCTTCCGCCATAAGACCCGGGTCTGCTTCATTTGATATGCTCCTTCCAAAACTATTTTTATTATCGGCGTCGGTATAATTTTCTTTATATCCCTGTGCATAATGGATCGCGACACCAGCCGGTAATTTATTTTTCAAGCCCTGTAAGGGGCTTATTTCATTTTTTGTTTTTACTCCGGCACCAAAACCTCCGGCAGCATGCTTTCTCGTGGCATTGTCGCCAATAACCGCAATACTTTTAATTTTTGAAGCATGAACAGGCAATATATTTTCACTGTTCTTTAATAAAACAACAGACTCTGAAGCAATTTTATATACAATCTCTTTGTGTTCTTCTGTATTTATTGAACCCTTTGCCCTGCCTTCCGGATCAATGCTTTTAACGGCAAACATTACTCTGAGGATCCTTTTTACCTTCTCGTCTATTACTTTTTCTTCAATTTTTCCGGCTGCAATGGAATCCATTAAGGGTTTGGCCAGATAAAAGCTATCAAAGGGCAGAGGCGAACCCATTTCCACATCTAAACCATTTTTCAGAGATTTTACCGAGGAATGTACCGCGGCCCAATCAGAAATAACAATGCCCTTAAAACCCCATTCTCCCTTTAAAATACCATTGAGCATGTAGTCATTTTCACACAGATAATCGCCTCTGAATTTGTTGTATGCTCCCATTACGGTATAGGCACCGGCCTCTATGGAGGCTTTGAATGCAGGGAGGTATATTTCTCTTAAGGTTCTTTCATCCATTAAAACATCAACGGTACCCCTGTTCGTTTCCTGATTATTTACGGCAAAATGCTTTACACAAACTGCCACATCCTGACTCTGAACTCCTGTAACGTAGGGCGCTGTAATTGTCTTGCACAAATACGGGTCTTCAGAAAAATATTCATAATTCCTGCCCCCAAGGGGTGTTCTTATTATGTTTATTGCCGGAGCCAACAAGACATCTTTGTTTCTGGCTCTTGCTTCCTGAGCAATGGCCACTCCATACATTTTTGCCAGTTCCGGATTCCAGGTAGCCGACAAACCTCCTCCGGCAGGAAAGAAGGTTGCAAAATCATCTGTTAAACCCAAGGGGGCCCATGAATCCCGGTGTAATTCCTCCCTTATTCCCAAAGGACCATCGGCCATTTTAAGTTCCGGAATTCCCAGTCGCTCAACTCCTGCTGAAGTAAACATACTGTTACCGTGAAGCATGGCCACTTTTTCTTCCAGGCTCATCAAGGCAATTAAGCTGTCTATTTTCCGGTCATTATCTGTCATTACTGCATTTGTTTCTCTAATTGGAATTTCTTTATTTTCTGTTGTAACTTCTAAATTACAAGAAAATAACAGGATAGACAGGCTGATTATTAGAACTTTTTTCATGGTATATGATCAGATTAACTTTTTGGTTTGGGTTTTATTTTCATTTCCTTTAGTTTCAACAGTTATTTTTTTGCAAAACGTATGGCTGTTCCTCCTCCTTCGCCCAGAACAATTTTTAAAGTGTCACCTGATTTTACTTCCTGTCTGGATACAGCAACTTTATCGGCTTCTTTATTCCAGGCAGTTCCCTGTGGATCAGCATAAATTTCAGCAGTATAAGTCGAGCCGGGGTCTAAAAATGACAAGGGTATCTCAAAAGTCCGGCTTTTTTCATTGGTCAGACTGCCCAGATACCAGTCTTCGCTGTTCCTGTCTTTGCGCACGGTTGTAATGTAAGCGCCGATCTCGGCGTTCAAAACTTTTGTGTCTTCCCAATCCACCGGCACATCCTGCAGGAACTTAAAAGCCGGATGTCCCTCATAATTTTCAGGGAGATCGGCCAACATCTGAATGGGTGAATATAAAACAACATACAAGGCCAGTTGTTTTGCTGCGGTAGTATGTACATCCCTTCCTTCATAGCCTTGCTTGATTCCCACATCCAGGATACCCGGAGTAAAATCCATCGGGCCGGAAAGCATACGGGTGAAAGGAATAATCGCGGTATGTTCAGGAGGATTTCCTTCGCTCCAGGCATCGTATTCCATGCCGCGTGCACCTTCCCGCGACATCATGTTCGGATAAGTCCTGCGCTCCCCGGTATCTTTAATGGGCTCATGAAAATTGACCGTCAGATGATATTTGGCTGCTTTTTCCAGAACAGACCGGTAATAATTGACTCCAAACTGTCCGTGATGCCATTCCTTCATATTTAATCTTGAACCTACCTGACCAATTTTTACATCGTGTATACCCACCTTTTGGTACAAAGCCATCCCTTCATCGATCTGTTTCAGGTAATTGATGATATTTGAGCCCGTTTCATGGTAACCTATAATGCTAACACCATTTTCTTTTGCATAATCAGTGACCTTTTCCAGATCAAAATTATCCGCTTCTTCGGTAAAACTGAACATATGCATCGCATTTTCATACCAGGCCGGAGTCCATCCTTTATTCCAGCCTTCGATTAACAAATGGTCTATACCCAATTTTTTGCAATAATCTATATATGCGAAGGCATTTTTGGTAGTAGCCCCTTGAATGGGACTTTCCCAGAACGAATATTTTCCTATATGCATTCCCCACCAGATCCCGAGGTATTTATGAGGTTTGATCCAACTGGTATCTTCCATTTTACCGGGATCATTTAAATTTAAAATGAGGTACGAAGTAATCAGATCTCCGGGGGTTTCAGCAACCTGAATAGTTCTCCACGAAGATGTAAAACCATTTTTTGCTTTCACTTTTACCCCATCTGCCCAGGGAACCAGATCACACTTTAAACGTGTGCCTGTGGTTCGGGCCAGGGTCATACTGGCAAAATCTTTGAGATTGGCTTCATGAAAACTCAAAAACAAACCGTTCTTGCTTTTTATGGTAAGTGGTGTATGTACGGTATCTAAAGTACTTACTGCTGACCTGGTAAATAAATATTCGTACCGGTTATCCTGGTAAGCCGGAATCCACCATGCTTCTCCATCAGATCTCAGATTGAATTCAGTCAGCTCATCCATGATAAAAATACTGTCTTTTAAACCCTGCTCAGGAAATATATACCTGAAGGCAACGCCATCATCAAAAGCCCTGAACTGAATTTCCAGTTTTCTCTTTTTTTCTCCTGATACTTCTTCCAGGGTAGCAGACAACTGCCTGTAATTGTTTTTAATGTATCGCTTTTCGCCCCAAACCTGTTCCCATGTTTCATCAAATGAAGTTGTATCGATTTTAACTATTTTGAAATTCCTGGCCAAAGTATCCTGGTTCTTAAAAACAAAGCCCAGCAACGAGGGACTGATCACTGTTGAGTCTTTATGCAGCAATGAATAATACGGGGTCGCATTTTTCAGCTCAAATTTTATCGTGTTACTGCCATTTGGTGAACTGAGCACATATATCTCATTCTTATCCGATTGTGCACAGGAAAACAATAAAAAAATCAGGAACGGTAATACTATTTTGGTGATCATATCATTGAGTTAAAAGGTTTGGTAAATCTTATCTTGCCAGCTGAACATGGAATTTCGTTTTATTGGAAACCGGGTTATTTACTACTTCATACGTATTCCCTTTCCTTGTTAGTTCTAACTGATATAATTTGGGGTCATTGGGTAAAAAAAGTTTACAGGTTACTGTTGCTGCATCAGTTGCATAAACTTTCAATTCTATATTACTCCAGTCCATCTGACTGGTAGACTGTGCCAATTTTATATGTGGCAGTGCTGTTCCTTCTTTAACAAGCATAACTATGGGTATATCACCGGCTTTAATTGAATGCCATCCACCCTGATAAACTGTGCCTGTCTGGTAATCAATCCATTTTCCGGGAGGCAGATACACGTTTCTTACAGTAACATCCTCAAAAAGAGGCGCAACCAATATATCGGAACCAAATAAGTATTGATCATCAATCAGCCAGGACCCCGGATCATTTGGATATTCTATAAACAGAGCTCTCAGCATGGGAAGTCCGTTCTCTGAGGCATGTTTCGCCTGACCATAGATATAGGGCATCAATTGATACCGCAAATTATCAGCATTCCTGAAGTCTTTCAAAAATTCCTCACTATATTCCCAGGGCTCCGTGGGTGGTTCACCATGACTGCGAACATGCGAGCTAAGCATGCCAAAAGGAGTCCATCGCCTGTAGAGATTCTCAGGAGATTTGGTTGTAAATCCACCTACGTCATGACTCCAAAAAGTGAAACCACTCAAACCCAGGGAAAGGCCTCCCCTTAAAGTTGCCGCCATGGCTGTATTTGTTGTGGCTGCATCACCACCCCAGTGCAAGGGATATCTCTGGCTCCCTGACCAGGCACTTCTGGCCCAAATAATAGTATTACCGGTTACTTCCCGGGTAATTTCGGCTACAGCCTTATTATATCTCAACGGATACAAATTGTGTTCGTAAAATCCGGTCCGGCCGTTATGATAAATTCCCGTAGCAGGTGCAGCTTCACCAAAATCAACTTTTATAACACCCACGCCCTGTTTTAAGAGAAAAGCTATTTTATTCTGATACCATTTCACTGTTTCTGGATTCGTAAAATCCAAAGTTGCATCCTCATAGGGGATGTTGCCCTTTCCATCCTTTACTGCAAGGTCTTTTTCAATGATTTCCTGAAAGAGTGTGTTTTTTGGGCTAAAATAAGGCAGTTGCCACAAACAGACATTGAATCCATCTGCCTTCATATCGGAAATCATACCTACAGGATCCTTAAATCTGTTCTTTGAAAATTCATAGTTGTTCCTCCAGTCAACTTCAAACCAACCGGTATCAAAATGGATGACATCACTTGGTATTTTGTACTTTCTCAAATTCTTGGCCACATCGCGGCCTTCCTGTTCCGAAAAATAAGTGATCCTGCTCATCCAGAACCCGAAAGACCATAAGGGTGGCATTTCCGCTTTCCCTGTCAGGTCGGTGTATTCATCCAAAATATCCTTTGGCTCTCCGATAAAAACAAACAGATCTGCTTCATCATCACCGATCATCATGGAGTTGGCTCCATTGAAATATTTTCCAAAATCAATAGTAATGGGAGTTGTGTGGTGCATAAATACGCCATAACCGCGGCTGCTCATATAAAATGGTATGGGTTTGTACATGGTTTCATTCTGAACACCATTGGCATCATCAGTCCATAAGATCACTTTTTGCCCTCTTTTGTTGAACTGCGTAAAAGATTCTCCGCATCCGAATATTTTCTCTTCGGGTGACATCGAAAAAACGGCATTCATGCTTCGTGAATAGTCCTCAGCCCTTCGCACGAATGAGAAGGGAGTAACGGGTGTATAAGTACTTTTTACATCATCCAGATGCAGGGTGCTGGTGAGTAATTTGCCTTTAGTATCATAAATATAGACATGCCAAGGTTTTTGCGTGATGACAACTGACCCTTTTCCGCTCGTATATTTGTGGCCTTCTGCTACTTTTGAATACTTCCACAGGCCTATATTGTTAGCCGCCCTGCCATCAACCAGCATCAGGGATGTTTCGGTTTTCCCGGTTCGGGGTCCTGAGGCCGCTTTAATTCTTATGGTTCTGTCCGAAATAAACTCAATTGAAAATGGCAATACAGGAGCAGCTTCATATTCAGTTGTCGGAAATTCATTAGCCGGAGCCGGAGTAAGTTTTGTCAGCATGTTGTCAAAAGCCTGTCTGGTCGCATAATTGTGGCGAAGGTATTTGATACTGCCTTTGCCGATTACCGGATCAAATGAAACCAGTTCATCGGCCAGATAATAGGTGTTGTGATAGTTTTCGAAGTCTTTACTGATATCAGGTGGTTCGTTTAATACATTTGTGTTTTGCAGCTGTGCGAAAGAAAAAGTCGTGAGAAACACCGTTATCAATAATATTGGAATGAGATGGTATTGTTTATTTTTATTCATGGGATGTCCTGTTTTGTTTTTTTTTATTTAAAGTCCTTGTTATTTCAAAATATTATAAAGTTAGTCCCCGGATAGTCAGGATAGCCATCGACCATTTTCTAAGATCAAATAAACTTGGTAATTTGACCAGATAAACTTCAATTAAATAAAAATGACTTGCCCTGATAAAATCACTAGTTTACACAAGCTTACGGCAATTTTTACACATATCGAAGGGTATTTGTTAAAGTAAAGTTTAAGTATAGTACGATACCGAAGATTGTAGGGGTATTGTAGGGGTAAGGTATGAACTGAAGTTGTTATTGTAGTCAGTTTCTTCCCGACTGCAGTGTAAAATGGTCAAAGCTTCAGGGCGGAAGTCTGGAAGTAAGGGGATTACCTCGATGAGCATAAATAAAAAAATCGCAAACCATTGTTTTTCAATCATTTGCGATTTGTGTCAGTTGACCCACAGGGATTCGAACCCCAACAAGCGGTACCAAAAACCGATGTGCTACCGTTACACCATGGGTCAATACCAAACGTTAAGAGAATAAAAATCTTTCTTCCGCTTAAGCAGGCGCAAATTTAGTACATTTTTTTTCACTGCAAAAAAGTTTATTATCTTTTTTATTTCCAATCTGAAATTCTGGAATCCTAAAATTTGTTAATTAAATGCCATTTTGAATTTATTTAGTAAATTCGCACAATTTTAAGATCATTACATGCTGGTAAATAACTACAAAAAGTACAACAACGCCCTTGGCTGGGTCGTATTTGCTATTGCCCTGATCACTTATGTTTTAACCCTCGAACCTACTGTTAGTTACTGGGATTGTGGAGAATATATATCCACATCAGTAAAACTGCAGGTGGGACACCCTCCCGGAGCTCCCTTGTTTCAGATGATGGGTGCTTTTTTTGCCATGTTCACCTCAGATGTAATGCAAATCGCTAAAATGGTGAATTTCATGTCGGCCCTGGCCTCAGCATTCACCATCTTATTTTTATTCTGGACTATTACGGCCATTGCCAAAAAAATGGTCCTAAAATACAACGAACAGATCAGCGATGGCCATTTTATAGCCATCATGGGAAGCGGACTCACCGGAGCGCTGGCCTATACTTTCTCTGACAGCTTCTGGTTTAGTGCGGTTGAAGCCGAAGTATATGCCATGTCCTCTTTTTTAATGGCCCTTTTATTCTGGCTTGGCCTTCGCTGGGAAACAGAAATGGACCGGCCCGGAGGTCATAAATGGTTGTTGTTGATATCCCTGGTTGTCGGCTTGTCTTTTGGCGTCCATATCCTGTCTCTGCTGGTTATTCCTTCAATCGTATTTATTTATATAAACAAAAAAACGACTTCCTTTAATTTTAAGTCTTTTGTTATCGCCAACCTCATTTCTGTGGGTATACTAGTACTCGTGTTTAAATTTCTCTTCCCATTTACACTGGTTTATTTTAGTGCCCTCGAATTGTTCTTTGTAAATACCGTTGGATTACCATTCAATTCTGGTAGTATCATTGCCGGAATTATCCTGATCTCCCTTTTTTATTTCGGTTTAAAACAAACTCAGAAAAAAAACAAACCTTTGGCTAACCTCAGCCTGCTATGCGTTTTGTTTATCATGATCGGATTTTCCTCCTGGCTCATGCTGCCCATCAGGGCCAATGCAAATACGACCATCAATGAGAACAACCCTTCCAGTGCGAGAGAATTACTCGCTTATTACAACAGGGAGCAGTACGGCGATGCCAACGTTTTTTATGGTTCCTATTTTTCAGAAACAGGCGAAAGGGATAAAAATGATCCCTACGAAGATGCCAAACCGAAATATGAAAAAGACGAGGCCCAAGGCAAATATGTTATCGTTAATAATTACAAGGATGCCCTGCCCAAGTATTCAGACAAGCACAAGGGTTTTATCCCCAGAATGGTTGATCCGTCTCCCGGTACCGTTGAGAATTTTAAGGCTATCTTAGGTATCCCCCAAAGTAGTAACCGCCGGCCAACCTTTGCCGAAAATATCAGTTTTATGGTCACCTATCAGTTTGGCTATATGTACGGCAGGTATTTTATGTGGAATTTTGTCGGACGTCAGGATGATATTCAGGGAAATCTGGATAACCATGGTAACTGGTTAAGCGGCATCGATTTTATTGATGAGTTCAGACTGGGTTCTCAAAAAAATCTGCCAAGTGATGTTGTTAATAATAAAGCCAGAAACAAATACTACTTTCTGCCACTCATTTTAGGCATCATCGGACTGTTTTACCAGATTAAAAATGACAAACAGGATTTTTATACCCTATTACTGTTTTTTATTTTTACAGGACTGGCCATACTTTTTTACACCAATCCCAAGCCCTTCGAACCCCGGGAAAGGGATTACGCGGTTGTAGGCTCCTTTTATGTATTCGCCATGTGGATAGGATTTGGCGTACTGGCCCTCTATGACCAATTCAGGGATAAATGGAGATCCAAACACCTGGCTACCCTGTTAACAGTTATTAGTCTGCTGGCTGTTCCCACGCTCATGGCCAAAGAAAACTGGGACGACCATGACCGTTCCGGAAGATATACTTCACACCACAATGCAAAAGCTTATCTGGACTCTTGCGATAAAAATGCCATTATGTTCACCATTGGAGACAATGATACCTTCCCTTTATGGTACCTTCAGGAAGTTGAAAATTACAGAACGGACATCAAACTGGTCAATACCAGCCTTTTTGCAAAAGACTGGTACATCGATCAGCAAAAAAGAAAAACCTATGACGCCCCACCGATTCCATCCCAACTCGTTCACAATGATTACAAGGAAGGATCCCTGGATGTGGCCTACCATTACCCCTACCCCTACCCCCAGTTCAAGGATTCTGTAATGGATATAAAATTCTTTATGACCTGGATCGCCAGCAAGGACAAAAGAACCTATGTGGATTTTGAAGAAAATGGCCATCCAGAAAAGGTATATCCTACCAATAAACTTCGTTTGATGGTTGACAAAGACGCGGTTATTAAAAATGGGATCGTACCTGCCAAGGATGCAGATCTTATCGTTCCTTATATCGATATTACCATCAGCAATGTGGCCCTTACAAAAAACCGCATTTTAATGCTCGATATCCTGGCGAATAATGACTGGACAAGACCCTTATATTTTACTGGCGGAGCCCAGGCGGCTGAAGAATATATCTGGCTGAAAGATTACCTTCAACTGGATGGACTGGCTTATAAATTCGTGCCCATAAAAACTCCCAACGAAGGTTCAAACTTCATGAACATGGGTAGGATTGACACTGATGTAATGTATAAGAATGTAAAGAAATGGGATTGGAAAAATTCCAAAGGAGATTTTTATGTTGATCCTGAAACAAGAAAGAACGGTATCTCATTCCGCAACAGTTTAGGACGACTTGCAGATGAGTTCATCAAAGAAAAGAAATACGACAAGGCTGAAGAAATGCTCGACATGGCTATGGAAAATATGCCAATTGAAAAGTATGGATATTACAGGCTTGTAATAGGCTATATCGAATCGTATTACCAGATAGACAGACCTGAAAAGGCAAGGGCCATTGTAGAGTTTTTAGTAAATAACTTCCAGGAAATAAACCATTTCTACGGCGGTTTGTCTTCAGAGGAGATTAGTGCCGACTTCCGTGAACTGGAAGGAAATCTTGAATTGTACAGGTACATTATTGCCACCGTACAGGAATATGACGGCGAAGAATATACCTCCAAGTTAAAAGAGGATTTTATGGCTTCCGTAACTGTATTGGAAAAGGTTCTGGAAGAGTAGCATTGTGTGGTACAGCGTTAAAACACCCGCTTATATACCCCTTCTGTTTCCGAAGTTCCTTTGGCGCTATCCGGATAAAAACGGGGAGATCTTTCTAACCTTTGATGACGGACCGCATCCTGAAATTACCCCCTGGGTTTTAAATGAACTGTCAAAATTCGGCGCAAAGGCAACTTTTTTCTGCGTAGGCGATAACATTAAAAAATATCCCAAAATTTTTGAACAGATCCTGGCTGCAGGGCATTCAGTAGGCAACCATACCTTTAACCATCTGAACAACTGGCAAACCGGAACGCAAAGGTACCTTGAAAATATTGTTAAGGCAGAGCAAATGATGGCCGGATGCGGTGCTTCCGCAAAATTATTCAGGCCTCCGCACGGAAAATTAAAACCCGGCACCGCCGGAAAATTATTCGATAAAGGCTATCGTATTGTGATGTGGGATGTGCTTAGCGGCGACTTCGACAAAAACATTTCCCGGGAACGATGCCTGTCCAATATCTGTCAAAATTCAAAAGCAGGAAGTATTGTTGTTTTACATGACAGTGAAAAAGCCCGTAATCATCTGGAATACGCCTTACCCAAAAGCCTCGAATACTTCAGCTCAAAGGGCTACTGTTTTAATGCAATTATTTAAGTGTATTGTTCCACAAGGCTGATCAGCGTATTGGCATCCTGAATTCCGGTTTGCCGCCATTTCATTTCGCCGTTCTTGTAAATAATAAAAGTAGGGTTGCCCTTGATGCGCAGTGCACTGGCCAGGGCCTCATTTTTACCGACATCTATTTTGACTACCCTGGCCTTATCTCCTAAGGCTGCTGCAACATCGCGGAGTATAGAATGCGTACTATCGCTTTCATCATTTAATTTCGCATAGAAATCAATTAAAGTTGGTACGGGGGATTCTATTAATTCACCAAACTTCGTCATATTATTTTCTTTTTTGAAAACTTAAAGCAAATATAACATTTTAAACTATTTAGGTCTCTAAAAGCATACAAAAAAGCAATGTATTAACAATTTTTTAATCATAATTGAAAACCAAGCGATGCAATTGTTTAATTTTACGAGTTAATAAAGGATATCTATGTCTTCTTCAAAAAAGCTTTTTTTACTCGATGCCTATGCTTTGATCTTCAGAGGCTACTATGCCTTTATCAAAAATCCGAGGATCAACACAAAAGGCATGGATACTTCAGCGATCATGGGTTTTATGAATTCGCTGCTCGACGTAATAAAAAGAGAAAAACCAAACCACCTGGCAGTAGCTTTTGACAAGGGCGGATCTGCTGAACGCTCCGGGCTGTTTCCTGAATACAAGCAAAACAGGGATGCAACACCAGAGGCCATCAGGATCGCTGTACCCTATATACATGAAATCCTGAAGGCCATGCATATTCCGGTTATTGAAATGGAAGGATATGAAGCGGATGACCTGATCGGAACACTTTCTGTACAGGCAGAAAAAGCAGGTTACACTACTTATATGGTTACCCCCGACAAGGATTTTGCCCAGCTCGTCACCAATAACATTTTTGTTTATAGGCCGGCAGCCAACGGGAACGGGGTTGAGATCTGGGATGTGGAAAAAGTTAAGGAAAAATTTGATGTGGATGACCCTAAAAAAGTAACGGATTTCCTGGGTATGATGGGCGATGCCATAGACAATATCCCGGGCCTTCCAGGAGTGGGTGATAAAACCGCCAGAAAATTCCTGAAAGAGTACGGAAGCCTCGAAAATTTATTGGCCAATACCGATAAACTTCAGGGAAAAATGAAAGAGAAAATTGAAGAAAATGCCGAACTCGGACTGCTATCCAAAAAACTGGCCACCATCATTACAGACTGTCCGGTAGAATTTCATGAGAAGGACTTTGAATTAAACTCCCCTGATGTTGATAAAATCACCGCTATCTTTCAGGAATTGGAATTCAGACGCTTACTTGAAAACGTACACCAGATCTTCAGTCAGAACAAGTCTTACACTCCTCCTGCAGGTCAGGAACCTGAGGTGCAGCCTGTGCCAAACTACCCGTCACGGCAACTGGACTTTTTTTCAGATCCTGTGGAGCAACAATCAGAAACAGATTACGATCCCAACCTGAGAAGTATTGATGCACATGACCATCTTTACCAATCAGTAGATACAATTACAGCACACAGACTGCTCGTCAGTAAGCTGTTAAAACAACAGGCTGTTTGCTTTGATACAGAAACCACCGGCCTGAACAGCCTGACTGCTACCCTGGTGGGAATAGCCTTTTCATACGAGAAAGGCAAAGGTTATTACGCGGTGATGCCTGAAGATCAGGCAGCAACACAACAGATCCTCGAGATCTACAGGCCTTTTTTCGAAAATGAAGGAATCGTGAAGGTCGGTCAAAATCTGAAATACGATATCAAGGTTTTGGACAAATATGCGATCAGGGTGAAAGGTTCTGTTTTTGATACCATGATCGCACATTACCTGCTCAACCCGGATATGCGCCATAATATGGATATCCTGGCAGAAACCTATTTGAACTACCAGCCCATACCCATTGAAAATCTGATTGGAAAAAAAGGCAAGAATCAGGGAACTATGCGAGAAGTACCTTTGGATCTGCAAACTGAATACGCCGTGGAAGATGCTGATATTACCTGGCAACTTCATACCATTTTTTCAGAACAATTAAAAAAGGACAAGCTGACAAGCCTGTATGAAGATATTGAAGCCCCCCTGATCAAGGTGCTTGCCGATATGGAAATTGAAGGTATACGTATGGATGAGGATGTGCTTTCCGGTTTGTCGGTTGCACTTACGGAAGACATCAGATCTCTGGAAAAAAAAATATACGGTCAGGCAAAAACAGAATTCAATCTGGCCTCACCCAAGCAATTGGGTACAGTTTTGTTCGAGGAATTAAAACTGGTCGATAAACCGACAAAAACAAAGACCGGACAGTATGGCACAGGAGAGGAGATCTTGTCGAAACTGGCTTTTAAACATCCGATTGTCGCAGAGATCCTTGAATGGAGGGGCCTGGTAAAATTAAAAAATACTTATGTGGATTCCCTGCCCAACGAAGTGAATAAAAAAACGGGTAGAATTCATACCACTTACAGCCAGGCTGTGGCCTCAACCGGCCGTTTGAGTTCCAATAATCCGAACCTGCAAAACATACCTATCAGAACGGAGCGCGGTAAGGAGATCAGAAAGGCCTTTGTACCGCGAAACAGCGATTACCTGCTGCTCTCTGCAGATTATTCTCAGATCGAACTGCGCCTGATTGCCGAGCTCAGCGGCGATGAGGAGCTCAAAACAGCTTTTTTAAGAGGTGAAGACATCCACCGTTCTACAGCCTCAAAAGTTTTTAACGTGCCCCTGGAACTCGTAAGCCGTGAACAGCGCAGCTATGCGAAAACCGTAAACTTTGGAATAATTTACGGGGTTTCGGCCTTTGGCCTGAGCCAGCAGACAGATCTCAGCCAGAAGGAGTCCAAAGAATTGATCGATACGTATTTCAGAACATACCCCGGCTTGAAGAATTACATTCAAGCCCAGATAGATTTTGCACGCAAGACCGGCTATGTTGAAACTATTTTAGGCAGAAGACGCTATTTAAAAAATATCAATTCCGCAAACGCTGTCGTTCGTGCGGGTGACGAGAGAAATGCTGTAAACGCGCCCATTCAGGGAAGTGCGGCTGATATTATAAAAATAGCCATGATCCGCATCCATGAACAGCTGGAAAAAGAAAAGCTGCACTCAAAGATGATCCTTCAGGTACATGACGAACTGGTGTTCGATGTGCTGAAAGAAGAGATGGAAATAGTTATGCCCTTGGTTAAACAAGCTATGGAAAACGCTTATCCCCTGTCGATCCCTTTGATCGTTGATGCCGGTATGGGAGAAAATTGGCTGGAAGCCCACTGATGTGGTGAAATTTATATTTTTTACTTCAAAACAAGTTATTTCAAAATCCTTAAGGAAATATATTCTCAATCCTGTTTGTTAAGTTCACAATTAGTTGTACTTTTGCACACCCTTTTTTTAAAGGGAAAACGAGAAGTCTAACAAAACAAAGAATTTAATTGTGAATACATTAAGTTACAAAACAGTATCAGCCAACAAGAACACCGTTAATAAAGAATGGGTTTTGGTTGATGCAGACGGTCAAACGTTGGGTCGTCTAGCCTCTAAAGTAGCCATGCTCATCAGAGGTAAATACAAGCCAAGCTTTACTCCCCATGTAGATTGTGGAGATAATGTGGTGGTGATCAACGCAGACAAAATTAATTTAACCGGAAACAAGTGGCAGGCGAAAACATATATTCGTCATACGGGTTATCCGGGCGGACAAAGATCGCTGTCTGCCAGCGAATTGTACAAGAAAGACCCTACCCGACTGGTAGAGAAAGCAGTAAAAGGAATGTTACCAAAAAACAAGTTGGGATCTGCCCTGCTCACTAACCTGTATGTTTATACAGGTACCGAACATGATCAGAAAGCACAAAACCCAAAATCTATTAACCTAAACGATTTATTGTAATATGGAAACCATTCACAAAATAGGCAGAAGAAAAACTGCGGTTGCTCGTGTGTATCTGACAAAAGGGAAAGGTACCATCACCATTAACGAAAGAGAATTCGCTAATTATTTGACCACAGAACCCTTGCGATATAAAGTTTTACAACCACTTACCTTAACAAAAAATGTGGAATCATTCGACATCAAAGTAAGTGTATCAGGAGGTGGAATTACAGGACAGGCAGAGGCTATCAGATTGGGAATATCCCGGGCACTTGTTGCTTTGGACGTTGAGAACAAGAGCATTTTAAAACCTGAAGGATTGCTAACAAGAGATCCAAGAATGGTTGAGCGCAAAAAGTTCGGTCAGAAAAAAGCCCGTAAGAGATTCCAGTTCTCAAAACGTTAATATTCAAATTATATATTATTTTAAACAAAACCATTGTTGTGTTTTTTTGTCTAGCATCCAAATAATTAAGACCGAAAAAATCGCTACTTAGTTATTGCTACTAAAACGGAACGTAAACTAAAGACATTATGGCAAACATAGATATCAAAGAATTAATAGACGCGGGTGTTCATTTTGGTCATTTGACCAGAAAGTGGGACCCAAACATGGCAAACTATATTTTTACTGAACGCAAAGGGATTCATATCATTGACCTTTATAAAACAGCGGCAAAAATTGAGGAAGCCCAAAAAGCACTGAAAAAAATTGCTTCCTCAGGAAGAAAAGTACTTTATGTGGCTACAAAGAAACAGGCCAAAGATATTGTTGCTGACAAAGCGAACAGCATAGGTATGCCTTACATCACAGAAAGATGGCCCGGTGGTATGCTGACAAATTTCGCTACCATCAGAAAAGCTGTTAAGAAAATGGGAATGATCGACAGAATGAAGAAAGATGGTTCCTACGATGCACTATCAAAAAGAGAAAAATTACAGATCAGCCGTTTAAGGGCTAAACTGGAAAAAAACCTGGGTTCTATCGTTGAAATGACTAGAATCCCCGGAGCTTTGCTGGTAGTCGATATCAAACGCGAGCACATCGCTGTTGCTGAGGCTCTGAAGTTAAATATCCCGATCTTTGCTATGGTGGATACCAATTCCGACCCAAGACCTATTGATTTCGTAATTCCTTCTAATGATGACGCTTCAAAATCTATTGAAAAAGTCCTTACTTACCTGACTGACGCAATAGGTGAAGGTTTGTCTGAAAGAAAGAACAACAAAGATATTAAAGAAGACGTTTCCTCGTCAGAAGCTGAATAATCAGATTAATTTTAAATCAAAGAAGAATACTCCAATCCGTATGGAGTATTCTTTAAATATAAACAATAAGAATATGGCAAATATAACCGCTGCAGATGTAAATAAATTAAGGCAAACTACCGGTGCCGGTATGATGGATTGCAAACAAGCCTTGACTGAATCCAATGGAGATTTTGAAAAAGCAATTGAATTTTTAAGAAAAAAAGGTCAGAAAGTTGCGGCCAACAGAGCTGACAGAGCTTCAAGTGAGGGTGCCGCTATTTCAAAAGTAAATGCTGAGCGCACCGCTGGTGTTTCTATCGTATTGGCCTGCGAAACTGACTTTGTTGGAAAGAACGAAAACTTTATCAGCCTGGCAAATAAAATTGCAGAAATCGCCTTGAATTGTGAAACCAAAGAAGAACTGTTCAATGCAAAGATCGATGGCATCACTGTTGCAGATAAATTAATTGAACAAACCGGTGTTATCGGTGAAAAAATTGAAATTCCAAGCTTTCAAAAAGTTAAAGCTCCTTATGTGAGCAGCTATATCCATGCAGGAAATAAAATTGCTACTCTGGTAGGTTTGTCTGCCAATGTCAATGGTTCCGATGAGGTTGGTAAAGATGTGGCCATGCAGGTGGCTGCAATGAACCCGCTTGCATTAAATGAAGCCGGTGTAGATGCTGCTACCATTGCCAAAGAAATAGAAATTGCAAAGGAACAGTTGAGAAACGAAGGAAAAGCTGAAGCCATGCTGGATAAGATCGCCGAAGGAAAACTGAGCAGATTCTTTAAAGAAAACACCCTGGTAAATCAGGAGTTTATCAAAGACAACAAAATGAGTGTTGCACAATATGTGAAAACACTGGGTAAGGACGTTGAAATTACAGATTTTAAACGTGTTGCCCTAGGTTAATCACTGATGAGAACAAAAAATCCCCGCTAAACAGTCGGGGATTTTTTTTTCAGGACCCCCAGATTGAAAATCGCCAAAAAGTAAATTTTAGTATATTTGTAAAACAATTTTTATCCCCCTATGAAATACAAAAGAGTTCTTTTAAAATTAAGCGGTGAGGCACTGATGGGTGAACAGCAGTACGGTATTGATGCCAACCGCTTATCTACCTATGCCGATGAAATAAAAAAAATAGTTGATGAAAAGGTGGAAGTAGCCATAGTAATTGGCGGGGGAAATATTTTTCGCGGACTTGCTGCTTCCAATACGGGCATGGACCGGGTTCAGGGTGACTATATGGGCATGCTGGCCACTGTGATCAACGGCCTGGCCTTACAGAGCAGTCTGGAAGAAAAAGGTGTACAAACCCGAATGCTGACCGCTATAAAAATGGAACAAATTGCAGAACCCTATATTAAAAGAAGGGCGGTAAGGCACCTGGAAAAAGGAAGGGTCGTTATTTTCGGCGCAGGAACAGGGAATCCGTATTTTACTACAGACACAGCTGCCGTTTTGAGAGCCATTGAGGTCAATGCCGATGTGATTTTAAAAGGCACCAGAGTAGATGGTGTTTATACCTCAGACCCGGAAAAAGACAGTACAGCCGTAAAATTTGATGAAATTACCTTTAGGGAGGTGCTTGAAAGGGGCTTAAAAGTGATGGATTTAACTGCTTTTACGCTAAGTGAAGAAAATAAACTTCCTATCATTGTTTTCGACATGAACAAGGAAGGCAATTTACTCCGAATCGTTTCCGGAGAAAATATCGGAACAATCGTAGATCTGTAATCAAGTATAACCTATTTTATTTCTTTACTATGGAAGAAGAGCTTCAATTTATCATAGACACTGCCAAAGAGCAAATGGAAAGTGCAATCAAGCACCTTGAGCATGAATTTACCAATTTAAGAGCTGGTAAGGCCTCTCCGATCATGCTGCAAAATGTGAGAGTAAATTATTACGGCACCAGTACACCACTTACTCAGGTTGCGAATATAAATACCATGGATGCGCATACTTTGGCCGTTCAGCCCTGGGAAAAATCAATGATCACTGAAATAGAAAAAGGGATTATGAGTGCCAATCTTGGGTTTAATCCTATGAACAACGGAGAATACGTAATTATACATGTCCCGCCATTGACCGAAGAAAGGCGCAGAGATCTTGTAAAACAGGCAAAAAGTATTGCTGAATACACCAAAGTCGGTATCAGAAATGACAGGAAAGAAGCCAATGCCGATCTGAAAAAATTAGATATCTCTGAAGATCTTTTAAAAAGTGCTGAAGAAGATGTTCAGGAACTCACAGATAAATTTATTAAAAAAGTTGACAGCCACCTGCTGATCAAAGAAGAAGAGATCATGAAAGTTTAAACTGTTTATTTTTAATGTTATAGCCCTATCTTTATCCTGAGGAGAAAAATAAATGTAGACGATCTGTAACGAATATACTTTGCAAAATGAATTTTTGGGTACAGATTTCCAGATTTATACTGACAAAAAGGATCCTGATCTTAACGATTATCTTTCTGTTTACGCTTTTTCTGGGCAGTAAAATTAAATACCTTCAGTTTTCTCATACCGAAGCCAACCTGTTGCCGGAAGATCACAAGGAAAACATCATATACGACAGGTTTCTTGAGATTTTTGGAGAGGAAGGCAACCTGATTTTAATGGCCGTTCACAACGAGTCATTATTCGAAGCAGAAAAATTCAACCATTGGATCGAGCTCAGCCGGCAACTGGATAGCTTTCCTGAAGTCGACTTTACCGTCTCTGTTGGCGATATCAAAATTTTGACCAAGGATGAAGAAAACCAGCGATTTACAATTGAACCGCTATTTGATAAAAAACCGGAGACCAATGAGGATGTTGAGAAAATACGGTATGAGCTCTTTCACAATCTGCCCTTTTTTGATCACCTGCTTTACAACAAGGAAACCGGAACCATTCAAACGGCGCTATATCTAAAAAAGGACATTGTAAATACGCCAATAAGAGAACGATTTGTTTTTGATAAGCTCAATCCCATCATCGAAAAGTTTGAGAAAGATACCGGATTAGACGTTCGTGTTTCAGGCATGCCCTTTATCCGGACAATGAATGCACAAAACATTATTGATGAGATCGGATTGTTCGTTGGCCTGGCCTTGTTTGTCACTTCATTAATCTTTTTTATTTTTTTCAGGTCCTACCGTGCTACTTTTATAACAATGGGAGTCGTGAGCATAGGTGTGATCTGGGCGCTTGGGTTCATCGGTTGGTTCAGATATGAGATTTCTATTCTGATGGCTCTTATACCCCCGCTGATCATCGTTATAGGCGTGCCCAATGCCATTTTTCTGATCAATAAATACCAGCAAGAAGTTAAAAAACATGGGAATCAGGCAAAATCCCTGCAACGGGTTATCTCAAAAATAGGCAATGCTACTCTGTTGACAAACCTTACCACAGCCGCTGGTTTTGCTACCTTTATTTTTACAAAAAGTCAGCTGCTAAGAGAATTTGGTATTATTGCTTCCATAAACATCATGGCAATTTTTGTACTGTCTCTGCTGATCATTCCTATTATATACAGCTTTATGTATAAACCTAAGGAAAAGCATTTAAGGCACCTTAGCAGAAAAGGGATGGATAGAATCATGTCATGGATTGAAAATGCGGTACGTCATCATCGCATTGCGATTTATATTACCACTGTAATCATTATCATAATTAGTATTACCGGCATGAATATGATTCGCGTATCAGGCAGTATCATAGAAGACATGCCCAAAGGCAAGGCCTTTTTTAAAGATATACTGTTTTTTGAAGAGGAATTTGGAGGTATCATGCCCCTGGAGGTTATGGTGGATACCAAGAAAAAAAATGGCGTACTCAATCTATCCACCTTAAAAAGAATGGAAAAACTGGAAGAGGAAATTGATGAGATCCCCGAATTATCAAAACCCATTTCAGTACTTAATGTGATCAAATATTCGAAACAGGCTTATTATAATGGTAACCCTGATTATTACCAGTTGCCAAGCCGGCAGGAACAAAATTTTATATTGTCTTATTCAAAAAATTCAGAAGTAAAAGGTGATATGATGAACAATTTTGTCGACTCTACAGGACAATTTGCAAGGATAACTACTTTCATGAAAGATATCGGTACGGATAAAATGGATGAAATAGAGGCGCGTTTAAACGACAAAGTAAAAAAGCATTTTCCGGAAAGCAACTACGACGTAACTTTGACAGGAAAGGCTTTGGTGTTTTTGAAAGGAACGAATTACCTCATTACAAATCTTGTAATTACACTTTCACTTGCCATACTTTTAATAGCTCTGATGATGGCCTGGATGTTCCGGTCTTATAAAATGATTATCATTAGTTTGATTCCCAATATATTGCCACAGTTAATCACTGCCGGACTGATGGGCTATTTGGGTGTCCCGATAAAACCATCTACTCTTTTGGTCTTTAGCATCGCTTTTGGAATCTCCGTGGACGATACCATCCATTTTCTGGCCAAATACCGCCAGGAACTGATTGAACATCATTGGAATGTCAGAAAATCAGTCTACATGGCTCTTCGTGAAACAGGCACCAGCATGTTCTATACATCCGTAGTGTTATTTTTCGGTTTTCTGGTATTTACAGCCTCCAGTTTCGGGGGAACCATTGCTCTGGGTGGCCTGGTTGCCGCGACCCTGTTTTTTGCCATGATATCCAACTTGATCTTATTGCCCTCCTTGTTGTTGTCTCTGGAAAATTCTATCGCGAATAAAAATACCCTTAAAGAACCGGCTATAGATATTTTGGCCGGGGATGAGGATGAAACCGGATATAAAAAAATCAAACAAAATAAAATAAAATGAAAGGAATCATTCTTGCCGGAGGCAGCGGAACCAGATTACACCCCCTCACCATAGCTATCAGCAAGCAGCTGATGCCGGTTTACGACAAACCGATGATCTATTATCCCCTATCTATTCTTATGCTGGCAGGAATCAAAGAAATTTTGATCATTTCAACACCCCAGGATCTTCCCCTGTTCGAAAAACTTTTGGGCGACGGAAAATCTTTGGGATGCAGTTTTTCTTATGCCGTGCAGGATTTGCCCAATGGCCTGGCACAAGCTTTTGTGATAGGAAAAAAATTCATTGGCAGTGATCATGTAGCACTGATCCTGGGTGATAACATTTTTTATGGTACCGAACTTGAAAAAACACTGAAAGAGGCCTCGCACCCTGATGGTGGTACTGTCTTTGCTTACCATGTAAAAGACCCCGAAAGGTACGGCGTGGTGGAATTTGATAAAGAAGGAAAAGCCATATCCATTGAAGAAAAACCCCAAATTCCCAAGTCGAATTATGCGGTTCCGGGTATCTATTTTTATGACAATGAAGTAGTCCATATCGCTGAAAATCTGAAGCCTTCTGCACGGGGAGAATACGAAATAACCGACGTGAATAAAATATATTTGGATAAAGGCAAATTGAAGGTTAGCGTTTTGGGTCGCGGTACAGCCTGGCTGGATACCGGAACTTTTGACTCATTGATACAAGCCCAGCAATTTGTTCAGGTAATTCAGGAACGTCAGGGACTGAAAATCGGATGTATAGAAGAAGTTGCATACCGCAAAGGATTTATTGATGCAGATCAACTGGAAAAGGTGGCGAGACCCTTGCTAAAGAGTGGGTATGGAGAGTATCTTTTGAAGCTGATCAACAGGTAATTTTTTTGGGAGAAATAGGTGCTGTTTTTTCATTATCTCTTTCTAAAGATTATCTTTGCAGACCGAAAATTTAAACAATAATTCATATTCAAAATGACGATCAACAGTATAGACTCCTTGTTAAAGAGCGAGAAATTATTACATGAGGTAACCATCAAAGGTTGGGTAAAAACCTTCAGAAGCAATCGGTTTATTGCCGTGAATGACGGGTCTACCATAAAAAACATGCAATGCGTTCTTGATTTCGAAAAGACAGAGGAAGCTGTTCTGAAAAGAATTACAACGAGCGCTGCGGTTTCAGTAACAGGTATGCTGACAGAAAGTCTCGGATCAGGACAGTCTGTTGAAATAAAAGTCTCTAAAATTGAAATTTTAGGAGATTCTAACCCGGAAGAATACCCGATACAACCAAAAAAACACAGTCTGGAATTTCTGAGGGAGCAAGCGCATTTGAGGATCAGAACCAATACCTTTGGAGCTGTAATGCGTGTTCGTTCGGCACTGGCCTTTGCAATTCATGAGTACTTTGTTAAAAACGGTTTCTTTTATGTGAATACCCCAATCATCACAGGCAGCGATGCTGAAGGTGCCGGAGAAATGTTCCGGGTAAGTTCACTCGACGCTAAGAACCCACCCCTGAAAGAAAATGGGACAGTTGATTTTTCAAAGGATTTTTTCGGAAAAGAGACCAATTTGACCGTATCAGGTCAGCTGGAAGCAGAAACCTATGCCATGGCTTTGGGTAAAGTTTATACTTTTGGTCCGACATTCAGGGCAGAAAATTCTAATACTTCCCGCCATTTGGCAGAGTTCTGGATGATAGAACCCGAAGTAGCTTTTAATAACCTCGATGCCAATATGGATCTGGCGGAGGATTTTATTCAGCATGTTTTAAAAACCATCACGGAAAGATGTAAAGAAGACCTTGAATTTCTGGATCAAAGGCTTTTGGAGGAAGAGAAGACCAAGCCGGCAAATCAGAGAAGTGAATTGTCCTTGATCGAAAAATTAAATTTCGTAATTGAAAATAACTTTAAACGCGTAAGTTACACAGAGGCAATTGAAATTCTGAGAAATTGCCCACATAATAAAAAGAAGAAATTCCAGTATCTGATTGACGAATGGGGTGCAGATCTGCAAAGCGAACATGAACGCTATCTGGTTGAAACCCATTTTAAGTGCCCGGTCATTTTATTTGACTACCCCGCAAAGATCAAAGCCTTTTACATGCGGCTGAATGAGGACGGAAAAACTGTACGGGCCATGGACGTGTTGTTCCCCGGAATTGGTGAAATTGTAGGAGGTAGCCAAAGGGAGGAAAGACTGGATGTTTTACTGGAAAAAATGCGTGCACTTCATATCGATGAGAAAGAGTTATGGTGGTACCTGGATACACGCAGATTCGGCACGGCGATACATGCCGGATTTGGCCTGGGTTTTGAACGCCTCGTTCAGTTTGTAACAGGTATGGGCAATATCCGGGATGTTATTCCATTTCCCAGAACACCTCAAAGTGCTGAATTTTAATCAGGGCCAGGGCTCTTACCTGATTTTACCGGATCCTTTTAGCTTATTTTCTTCGAAAAGCCACAAAATTCATGGTTTTTCTGATGCCAGAAGCATCATGGATTCACTTTATTAAAGAAAATTGAAATTCTTTAATTTTTGTGTAATTTTATAGCACAACAATGATTTATGTTAAAGCAGGGCTTACAACTAAAATTACAACAGAAATTATCTCCGCAACAGATACAATTGATGAAATTAATTCAGTTGCCTACCCTTGCTTTTGAACAAAAAATAGCCCAGGAAATTGAAGAAAATCCTGCCCTGGAAAACGGCAAAGAGAATTCTGAAGATCTCAGCATGGATAACAGTAGTGAATATGAAGATAGTGATTCTGAAACCATTGAAACAGACATCAATATCGATGAATATTTAAGCGATGATGAAATACCGGATTATAAGTTAAACACCAACAATTCCAGCAGTGATGACGAAGATTACCAGGTACCTTATTCCGGTGGCACCACATTTCATCAATTTCTGGAAAATCAGTTAAGCACTTGCACGCTGAATGATACTGAAGCCCAGATCGCTGAATTTATTGTAGGCAGCATCGATGAAAATGGTTACCTGCGCAGACCGATACAGGATATGGTGGATGATCTGGCATTTTCAGAAAATTTATACACTGATGAAGCCGAAATTGAGCGGATTCTGAAAATTATACAACAACTGGAACCCTCGGGTGTCGGTGCAAGGGATCTGAAAGAATGTCTGCTGATACAGTTAAGGCAGAAAGAAGAAAGCCCGGAGAGAAAAATTGCGATTGAGATACTGGAAAATAACTTTGACAATTTTGGAAAAAAGCATTTTGACAAACTGATCCAGAAATTAGGGATCAGCAAGGAAGAACTGAGAGATGCCATTTCTGAGATCGAGAAATTGAATCCCAAGCCAGGGGGCTCCTTTTCCGGTAGCGATACAAACGCTGAGCATATAGTACCGGATTTCACCATCCGATTGAATGAAGGTGAGCTGGAGCTTTCATTAAACTCCAGAAATGCCCCGGAATTAAAGATATCCAAGGATTATACCGATATGCTGCGGGGGTACTCAGAATCCAGAGAAAAATCAAAATCACAGAAAGATGCGGTGATGTTCATCAAACAGAAACTGGATGCCGCCAAATGGCTGATTGACGCAATAAAACAAAGGCAGCAAACCTTGTTATTGACTATGGATGCAATCATGAATTACCAAAAAGAATACTTCTTAAGCGGTGACGAGAGAAAACTGAAACCCATGGTCTTAAAAGATATTGCTGACAAAATAAACATGGATGTTTCAACCATTTCAAGGGTTGCCAACAGCAAATACGCAGATACACCTTACGGAACCAAACTTTTGAAAGACTTCTTTTCAGAGTCTATGAAAAACGAAAAGGGAGAAGATATTTCTACGAAGGAAATAAAAAACATACTCGCTACCGAAATTGAAAAAGAGGATAAGAAAAATCCGATCACAGATGATAAATTGGCAGCCATATTAAAAGATCAGGGCTATTTGATCGCCCGAAGAACTGTTGCAAAATATAGAGAGCAACTGGACATACCTGTTGCCCGGTTAAGAAAAAAGATCCTTTAAATGCTCGCACTCAGTAAATTTATTTCCTACGCACTCCATCCTATACTCTTCAGTACCATAGGCAGTCTGATGTACTTTTTACTCTCTCCAAGTCATATACCCAAACCCCAGGAGCATATCATTCTGGTGGTGATCTTTGTGAGTACGTATTTACTGCCGCTGCTGCTGCTCTACATTCTTAAACATTTTCAGCTCATCGATTCCTTCGAACTGGAAACCATAGAGGAACGAAAATTTCCCATACTTTTTCTGGTCCTACTCACTTATTTGATAGGACGTATGCTGTTGTCCCTGCAGGTTGTTGATCTGCTGGCTTATTCCTTTTATGGCAGTTGCATAGCCCTGCTCATCAGTTATCTGCTTTTTTATATAAAAATTAAAACCAGTATCCACACCATGGGTATTGGTTCGTTGATCGGGTTTATTGTAATGATGAGCATCTATTACGAAATGAATTTCAACCTGCTACTTGCTGTTTTGGTAATTCTTGCCGGATTTATAGGGAGTGCCCGGCTGGCTCTTGAGGTTCATAAGCCTTTTGAAATACTTTTGGGAATTGTTATCGGTATTGGATCCCAATTACTTGTTTTCTTTTACAATAGATAAAATATTATTCCTAATTTGATCTCATTTGCCTCAATTTCATTTGGATAGGATTCTGACTCATTAAAAAGAGTACTGATTCCGTAATAGGTATAAAAATTCCAGTTGTTGTATCCGGCCGAAAGGGAAATACCATACTGAAAGTCGTTGATTTGAATTACTTCCGAAACATCAAAATCCTCACTTTGTTTGATATTATTGGAATCGTAAAAAGAATAACTGAGTTTAATACCCGGATAAAACCGCCAAAATTTATACTTTACCGGACTTGAATTCCTAAATCGGAATTCAATTGGCATTTCTAGCATACTCAGGGCCACCTTGTTGTTTTTTACGGTACTATCATCCTCCTCCAAACCAATATCCTCCACATTAAAATAATGCACATTTAAATTATATCCCAAACCCAAAGCCAATCCCCTGTTTCTTTCAGAATTAAGTGGCAAATCCTTAATAAAACCTAAACTGAGTGAATAGGAAAAACCTGTCTGACTAATTTCCTCCGGCAAATTCATGAGTTGTTGGTAACTAAGTGAAATATACAACTGGTCTTCTAAATACTGTTCATCGGTTACAATCTGCTCATCCTGAGCAAGAAGACTATTAGATAAAAGAAAAAACAATAGCATTACTTTCCTCATATACATAACAAAAAATACCGGCATAAACAAAAAAAGGCAATCAAGTAAGTCATTGATTGCCTTTCAATTGTAGTAACCGGTTGATTACTTTTTAAAATTGCCCATGATATCACCCTTTTTGGTCGAGTAATTAATTTTTAAGGCATCAACATTTCTAAGTTCCTCTTTAATGTCGGTAATTGTTCCTACACTAGATTCAATATCCGCTTTGATTGAAGTGGTCAGTAAGGGTATTTCATCTTCCGGATGTGATTCGCGTTCGGAAAAAATAAAATACTTTACATCGCTTACATCGGAAATCCGATCGTTTAACTGAATTTTATCACCGGGTTGATCTTTAAGCTTCCCAACAAAAATATAGCTAACCAGACTCTTACGTTCCAACTTCTGTACTTCAGATGCGAAAGGTAGTGTGACTTTTAACTTTAATTCGGTTTCGCGCATTACCGTAGAAACCATAAAAAAGAACAAGAGCATAAACACAATATCTGGTAAAGATGCTGTGGAAATAGCTGGCAATTCTTTTTTCCTTTTCTTAAATTTAGACATGACTAATTATTTAAATGGTTCTGCTTCAGAGATAATTTGCGGATATTTTTTCTTAATATCTTCTACCTTCGCTTTCAAACTTTCGTTATTCGGATCGTTATCAGATTCCTTGGAAAGCTCATCAAATGTTCTCCCATAAAGTTTTTTTGACAAACGATTTCTCAAAAATGAATATGCTCCAACCAGTTCATTCTGAACGGAAACATACATGCCATAAGACGTACCCCTGTCGCTTTCAAGTGAAATGATCGCTTTATTCGGATGGTCTGAGGAATTGGGATCCTTTTCACCTTCACACCAGGTGCATTCAGCAGGTGCTGCTCCATCGATCGGATTTCCCAGGCCGGCACCATTGTCAATGAACTTGATTACTTTTTCTCGCAATTCATTCACCTGAAGATAGGTTTCGCCATTCACTAAGATATCATTGTTTCTGTTTACAGTTACAACAAACACGTTTTTCTCTTTCAACTTTGGAGGCTGAATATTCGGATCTTGTTTTTCAGGTAGCTTTCTGGAAATCCCGGTATCCACATCCATTGTTGTTGTTACCAAAAAGAAAATCAATAACAAAAATGCAATATCAGCCATTGAGCCTGCATTAATCTCCGGTGGGGTCCTTCTAGCCATGATTTAAACTTTAAATAATGATTTCACAAAGCCAAGCACGAACAATACAAAACCTACCAGGCCTAAAATTGCTGTATACCAGATTCCGGTACTAACCCATTTTGAAACGTTACCTGCTTCACCATCCTTGATGACATTTCCATACATATCAGTTACTGGGCCTCCATCTGCCAAAATATAAGAAATGACAAGTACAACTGCGAGTGCAGCAATAGCTAACAGTGCTTTCTTCAACAATTTAGGATGCAAAATCAAATTCCAGATAGAAAACCCGACTGCCAGAATAATAGCCACAATTAAAATGATGTTCGTAAAACCGATAAACGGTGAAACAATGCTGTTCTGTAGATCAGCCGAAGCCATTACAGCCTCGTCACCTGCAACAACTAATCTGATTAGGAAATAGATGCCTACAACACCAATCAATCCTGCGACCAGATTTACAATCTTTATTATTTTATTGTTCATAACTAAAAAGTATTATTTATGTCTGATCAAGAGATCAATTAATTTAATTGAAGCATCTTCCATGCTATTTACAATACTGTCAATCTTTGCAATGATGTAATTGTAGAAAACCTGTAAAATCATGGCGACAACCAAACCAAAAACCGTTGTTAACAATGCAACTTTAATACCACCGGCAACAACTGCAGGAGAAATATCACCCGCTGCCTCAATAGAGTCGAATGCGCTGATCATACCAATTACAGTTCCCATGAAACCGAGCATGGGTGCTAATGCAATAAATAAAGATAACCATGATACGTTCTTTTCTAAAAGACCCATCTGAACACCACCATAGGCGACAACTGCCTTCTCAGCAGCTTCAAGTCCTTCGTCCATCCTGTCTAATCCCTGATAAAATATAGATGCAACAGGCCCCTTCGTATTCCTGCAAACTTCTTTTGCAGCTTCAACGCCACCACTGTTAAGTGCTTCCTCCAGACTTCCAACCAATTTGTCAGTATTTGTTGTTGACATGTTCAGATAAATAATTCTTTCGATTGCAATGGCCAAGCCCAAAATAAAGGCTACCAAAATAATTCCCATAAAAAATGGACCACCTTCAATAAAGCGCTGCTTTAGTACTTGGTGAAAAGTCTTGTCTTCAATTACAGGTTCTGCTTGGGCGTAGATGCTTTGTAGTGAACCTAGAATCATCGTACCTGAAATTGCCAGGGTAGTAAATACTTTTTTCATTGTGTAAATCTTTTTTAATTTAGTTAACAGGTTAAAGGTATAAAATTTTTATCAATAAAACACTTTCTGCGGAGAGAAAGGGATTCGAACCCTTGTTACAATTTCTCATAAACACGCTTTCCAAGCGTGCGCCTTAAGCCACTCGGCCACCTCTCCAAAAGGCGCTCTCTAATGAGCTGCCAATTAACAAAAAAAATTTTATTTGAAAAAATATAATGTTAAAAAAAACTAAATTAATCTGTCATTTCTCCGCGAATCGAAATTTCGAAGCATTGCTTAAATTCTTTTATATCCAATCTCAATCCAAGCAGGTACTTCATTTTTGCTAGGGCAGCTTCGGTGGTGATGTCTTTACCGTTCACGACGCCAATCTCCTTTAGCTGTTCACTCGTCTCATAGTAGCCCATTAATACACTGCCACTGATACACTGGGTAACATTAATTATGGGTATGCCCTTGTTTATCGTAGCCTTTAAAATATCCACAAACCAGGATTCAGTTGGTGCATTACCGGCCCCGAAAGTCTCAAGTACTGCACCCTGTAAGCCCGGAATATTCAAAATGTGTTTTACGATCTCCTCTTTGATGCCGGGAAATAATTTAAGAATTACTATTTGCTGATCCAAATCTTTATGCAGGATCAATTCCTTTGTACAATCAGGCCGGATCAGGGCATCAAAATTAAAAGACAAATGGACTCCGCTTTCACATAGTGGCGGAAAATTGGGAGATTGAAAGGCATCAAACTGTTCTGCACTGATCTTTTTTGTGCGGTTAGCCCGGTACAATTTGTATTCAAAATACAAACAAACCTCACGAATAACCGGCTCCCCATTCACTTGTGCTGCTGCGATCTGTATTGAAGTGATCAGGTTTTCCTTTGCGTCAGTCCGCAAGTCTCCTATTGGCAATTGAGAACCGGTAAAGATGACAGGTTTACACAGGTTTTCGAGCATAAAGCTCAGTATGGATGCTGTATAAGACATCGTGTCAGTTCCTGAAAGGATCACAAAGCCATCAACCTTCTGGTAATTTTTCTCAATTTCTTCCATTATTTGTATCCAGTATCTGGGAGACATATTGGAAGAATCAATTGGTTTTTCAAAGGAATAAGTCTCTATTTTACAATCCACCAGGTTGAGTTCAGGAATCTTATCTTTTATTCCTTTGAAATCAAAAGAACGCAGTGAGCCTTCTCTATTTTCTCTTACCATCCCAATGGTTCCTCCTGTGTAGATCAATAAAATTTTCGGTATTTTTGTCATTCGTATAAATTTTGGAATAGTTTATGCTATACCTTTGAAATTAATGTTTAATCAAATTTAAAACAAATCTATCTTATATGTCAGGTTACCTATTAATTTTAGTTATCGGAGGCATTGGAATGCTCGTGCAGATGCAACTAAAAAGTAAATTCAGCAAATACTCGAGAATGCATTTGTCCAACGGTTTGTCAGGCAGGGAAATTGCTGAGAAAATGCTAGCAGACAATAATATTTCTGATGTAAAAGTAATTTCTACACCGGGTGCTTTAACAGATCATTACAATCCGGCAAACAAAACGGTCAATTTAAGTGAATCTGTTTACAATGAAAGGAATGCGGCCGCAGCAGCTGTTGCCGCCCATGAATGCGGTCATGCCGTTCAGCATGCCAGGGCCTATCCATGGCTGCAGTTGCGCTCCAGACTGGTTCCTACGGTAAATATTTCCTCAAAACTTGCTTCTTTTTTATTGATAGCAGGAATTTTTACGGTCAATACTTTTCCAAGCTTGTTGTTGATCGGTATACTATTCTTTGCGGCTACCGTGATATTTACCTTTGTTACCCTGCCGGTTGAATATGATGCGAGCAACAGAGCCCTCGCCTGGTTAAAAGACAAAAACATGTTAACCCCGCAGGAGCAAGGTGGTGCAGAAGATTCTCTGAAATGGGCTGCTCGAACTTATGTAGTGGCAGCGATCAGTTCCCTTGTAACTTTGTTCTATTACTTAAATATCTACAGCAACAGAAACTAAGGCATTAAACCTTGATCTGCCTGTCTATTTGCTGTTCCAGCGAAATGAAAGTTTCTGTTCTGGATACACCTTTAATATTCTGAATCCGATGATTGAGCACCTGCATAAGGTGCTCATTGTCTTTACATAATATTTTGACAAAGATGGCGTAATTTCCTGTGGTGTAATGGCTTTCAACGACTTCCTCTATTTCTTTCAGCCTGAGTACTGCTTCTTTGTATTTACTGGAGCTATCAAGGAAAATACCAACAAAGGCCAGTGTTTTATAGCCCAATACCTTGGGATTCAGTATGAATTTAGAACCTGAAATCAAACCCGATGCTTCCAGCTTTCTCAACCGCTGGTGTATGGCCGCGCCCGATATACCCACCTCCCTGGCTATACTCAGTATGGGTGTCCGGGCATCATTGATCAGGCTGTTAAGAATGATCTTATCAATACCATCAATAATATGCTCGTTCTTTTTCATTCAGCTTAACAGAAGATAAAAAAAGGATATGATTCAACATATCCTGTAATTTTTCTTTATAGCGATATTTCTTCGGGTTTCATTACAAAGGTCTCCATGAACTTTGTGGTGTAATTTCCGGCAATATAATCCGGTTCATCCATCAATTGCCTGTGAAAGGGTATGGTTGTTTTCACCCCTTCAATAACAAATTCATCCAGGGCCCTTTTCATTTTGGCTATGGCCTCTTCCCTGGTCTGTGCAGTTACAATGAGCTTTGCGATCATGGAATCATAATTGGGCGGAATGGTATATCCTGAATACACGTGGGTATCCAGTCTTACACCGTGCCCTCCAGGAGCATGGAATGTTGTGATCTTTCCGGGAGACGGCCTGAAACCATTGTAAGGATCTTCGGCATTGATCCTGCATTCGATGGAATGCTGATTTGGAAAATAATTCTTTCCTGAAATCGGAATTCCGGCTGCCACCATGATTTGTTCCCGGATGAGATCAAAATTTCCGATGACCTGCTCTGTAATGGGGTGTTCCACCTGGATGCGCGTATTCATTTCCATAAAATAGAATTTCCTGTGTTTGTCCACCAGAAACTCTATGGTTCCCACGCCTTCGTAATTGATAAATTCTGCGGCTTTTACGGCAGCCTCTCCCATTTTTTTTCTAAGGGAATCTGTCATAAAAGGAGAAGGAGTCTCCTCTGTTAATTTTTGATGGCGCCTTTGAACCGAACAATCTCTTTCGGATAAATGGCAGGCTTTACCGGTAGAGTCACCTACAATTTGAATTTCTATATGCCTTGGCTCTTCAATGAGTTTTTCCATATACATGCCGTCGTTCCCAAACGCTGCTTTTGCCTCTGTTCTGGCTGATTCCCAGGCATTTTTCAGGTCATCGGACTTCCAAACAGCCCGCATTCCTTTACCCCCTCCACCGGCAGTCGCTTTTAACATTACAGGATAACCTATATTCTTTGCCGTTTTTTCTGCCTGTTCATAAGATTCCAAAAGTCCATCAGATCCGGGAATGGTCGGTATACCTGCTTTTTTCATAGTCTCCTTTGCAGTGGCTTTATCACCCATTCTGCTGATCATATCCGGAGAGGCTCCAATAAATTTTATCCTGTGCTCCTCACATATTTTTGAAAACCGGGCATTTTCAGACAAAAACCCATAACCGGGATGAATGGCATCCGCATTGGTTATTTCAGCAGCTGATATGATATTCGACATTTTTAAATATGAGTCCATACTCGATGGCGGGCCTATACAAATGGCCTCGTCTGCAAACCTGACATGCAGGCTCTCCCTGTCGGCAGTAGAATAAACGGCCACAGACTTGATACCCATTTCCCTGCAGGTTCGAATAACTCGAAGCGCGATCTCTCCTCTATTGGCAATCAATATTTTTTTAAACATATTCAAATATAGTTAGAAGCGTATTTTAAATTTATCTAAAAAATATAGAAGCTCTATTTTGACGGGTCAACTAAAAACAGTGGCTGGTCAAATTCTACCGGAGAGGTGTCTTCAACAAGTATTTCAACAATTTTTCCGGCTATTTCTGATTCAACTTCGTTAAACAGCTTCATCGCTTCGATAATACATACCGTATCACCAACATTTATGCGGTCTCCAACCTGTACAAAAGGTGGTGTATCAGGAGAAGATTTGCGATAAAATGTACCTATAATAGGCGATTTAATAATTAGGAATTTGGATTTATCTGCTCCGCCTGCGGCAGGTGCCTCAACTTTTGGAGCATGGACAGACTGTGGCGCGGAAACCTCATAGGAATGCTCTCCGTGCGAACCGGTAAATTGCTGGTCCTCTGTATAGTCCCCTCTTTCTGAGCCTGTTTTAATCGTAATCTTAAAATCTTTAGTTTCCAGCTTTACTTCTGTTGCGCCTGACTTGGCAACAAATTTTATTAAATTTTGTATTTCTTTTAATTCCATAATAAATTACTTTATGTTATTATCCATTATAAGACCATTTAAAATAAATTGCCCCCCAGGAAAAACCTCCGCCGAAGGCTGAAAAAATGATGATGTCATTTTTCCTGAGTTGATGCTCGTAATCTGCCAGCAACAAGGGAAGCGTGGCACAGGTAGTATTACCGTAATATTGAATATTCAACATGACCTTGGAAGAATCCAATTTCATTCTGCCCGCTGTTGCTTCAACTATCCTTTTATTTGCCTGATGTGCAGCGAGCCAACTAATCTGATCATTGCTGAGGCCATTTCTTTCCATGATCTTTTCACAAACATCAGCCATATTAAATACCGCATTCTTAAAGACCGACTGTCCGTCCTGTCTTACAAAATGAAGCTTTTCCCTGACAGTTTCTTCTGTTGCCGGCATATATGAACCACCAGCAAGTACTTTTAAATATTCCCTGCCACTGCCATCCGTTCTGAGGTACTCATCCAGGAGGCCAAGACCTTCTTCATTGGGTTCAAAAAGTACAGCCCCGGCACCATCTCCAAAAATGATACAGGTTGTGCGGTCGGTATAATCAATCATGGAAGAGTTCTTGTCAGCGCCGATCAGGAGTACTTTTTTGTACTTTCCCGATTCAATATATCGGGCAGCAACAGACATGCCATACAGAAAACCTGAGCAGGCCGATTCAAGGTCAAATGAAAACGCATTTGAAGCGCCTATTTTGGTAGCGACATAAGCAGCTGTAGAGGCTGCCTGCATATCTGGAGTTGCGGTTGCAACAATTACAAGTTCAAGCTCTTTAGGATCTATTTTTTTTTTGGAGAGGAGATTTCTGGCAGCATTAATGGCCAGAAACGAAGTTCCCATTCCGGGTCCTTTTAAGATCCTTCTCTCTTTGATTCCCGTACGCGAAATGATCCATTCATCATTGGTATCCACCATTTTTTCCAGATCAGCATTGCTAAGTACATCATCCGGAATATATTTCCCAACGGCTGTAATGGCGGCAGTTATCTTCGTCATGGAACAGAGTTTAAAGCTTTAATCGTTTAATTGAATTTTTGATCAATTCTTCTTTTTAAAACAGCTATCAAAGTAACGGAATTTATTAAAGATAGTATTGAAAAAAAATCGGAATTTTACAAAAAACGAGTGAATTACATAAAAAAACCCTCAAAATTGAGGGTTTTTGCCTATTATTTAAGCAAATCAGGCTGCATTTTCAGTTGCATCAATTAAGAGCTGACCGCGGTAATACAGCTTGCCTTCATGCCAGTGTGCTCTGTGGTACAAATGAGCTTCACCCGTTGTAGGATCCTTCGCTATTTGGGGAACGGTCGCTTTATAATGTGTTCTTCCTTTATCTCTTCTCGTTTTCGAGGTTTTTCTTTTAGGATGTGCCATTTCTAAGGTTTTTTATTTGTTACTAACTTCTTTAATTCTGACCATCTCGGGTCTATATCTTGTTCTTTGTGATTTTGAGGATGCAATTCTTTTAATTTATCGACAATCTCTGATTTCAATGTTCCGTCCAATACGCCCGGATGCACCCGCTTCTTTGGTATAGCCAAAACGATCAGCTCATAAATATACTGAGCTATATTCAACTTGTGCTCTTCATAGGGCAGGATCAGCAGTTCTTCATTATCATCATTGTATTCAGGACCGAACTTTACGATGATATCAAAACTATTCTCAATTGCTTGTTGGTATGGTTCATTGCTTACATCGCAAGCTACTTCCACCGTACCGCTTGCATTGAACTGCCATTCAAGCATATTGGTTTTTTTATTCAGATCAACTGTCACGTCAACATCCGATCCAAACAAATCATCGTATCCGAATGCATCAAAGAACTTTTTATCAATCTTGTAAAAAAAGTGATGTTTACCAGCTTTTAAACCGGTAAAAGATATATCATATTCTTTTAACGGATCTCTCACCTCATTTTATTTGAGCGGGCAAAGATAAAAAATATTACTTTAATTAAAAATTAGTTATCCGTTTTTTTTGAAGACCTATCCCTAACTTTTTCTTTTAGTCTGTTTTCGATCAGGTTTTTGTACTGATCTCTGTTCTCAAAGATATCGAGTGCCAGATAGACAGCCTCTAAAAAAGAGCTGTAAGAAGCCAGATTTTTACCGGCAATTTCATAAGCGGTACCGTGGTCGGGCGATGTTCTGATCTTGTTTAAACCTGCAGTATAGTTAACTCCCTTGCCAAAGGAAAGTGTTTTAAACGGAGCCAGGCCCTGGTCGTGGTACATGGCTAGTATACCGTCGAACTGTTCATAGGTATCTGAGCCAAAAAAGCTATCTGCTGCATACGGACCAAAGATCAACTTGCCTTCATCCTGTAGTTTTTTAATCGCTGGCCTGACGATCTCGTCATCTTCCTTTCCGATCACACCGTGATCGCCGCAATGCGGATTTAAACCCAGAATGGCTATTTTAGGTTTTCGGATATTGAAATCCGCTATCAATGAATTAAGCATCAGGTTTGTTTTTTCTGCAATGAGTTCCTGAGTGATTTTTTGGGCCACTTCCGCGATGGGAATATGACCGGTAATTAACCCTACCCTCAGGTTTTCTGCAATCAGGATCATGAGGCTCTTTCCTTCAAGCCTTGATTCCAGGTATTCTGTATGCCCACTGAATTTAAATTCCTCAGACTGTATGTTGTCTTTGTTTATCGGAGCGGTGACCAAAACATCAATTTGCCCTTTTTTCAGGGCCTTTGTTGCACTCTCAAGAGACTTAAATGCATAGGAGCCTGATAATTTGGTTGGAGTACCCAATTCGATCTCTACATTTTCCTTCCAAACATTCAATAAATTGAGTTTGTTGGGTATCAGACTTTCAATATCGTCAATTCCATGGATAGGCGCATTGTTGTTCAGGGCCTTTTTGTGGAAACTCACCACTTTACCGGAAGCAAATATAACCGGAGTACAAAGCTCCAGTACCCTGCTGTCCTCAAAGGTCTTGAGCACGACTTCCAAACCGATACCGTTTAAATCTCCAATAGATATGCCCACGACTATTTTGTCAGAATTCTTCATAAACCACTTAAATATTATTAATTTTGACCTTGTAAAGTAAAGAGCAAAGTTAATCAATAATAAAACATGAATTTATGTTTACCGGAATTATAGAAGCATTTGGTGAGATAGTAAATATAGAAAGAGAGAAAGATAATATACATATCACTGTTCAAAGTAAAATATCAAAGGAACTGAAAATCGATCAGAGTTTATCCCATGACGGGATTTGTCTGACTGTAGTTGCGAAGGGCAATGACACCCATACCGTAACGGCTATCAGGGAAACCCTATTAAAAACAAATTTGGGTCAGCGACAGATAGGAGACAAGATCAATCTCGAAAGAGCCATGTTGCTGGGCGACCGATTAGACGGGCATATTGTGCAGGGTCATGTGGATCAAATTGGCACTTGCGTTGATGTCATAGATCAAAGTGGCAGTACTTTTTACACGTTTTCATACGAACCCGTAAATGACAACATAACCATAGAAAAAGGATCGATAACAGTAAACGGCGTCAGCCTGACCGTAGTAAATTCGAAAGACAATACCTTCGGCGTTGCCATTATTCCCTATACAAAAGAAAATACCAACTTCTCAGAAATAAAAATCGGCGATAAAGTAAATCTTGAATTTGACGTTATTGGAAAATACGTAGCCCGGTTGTTGCAGAAGTAAATTATTTCTTTCTATCCCAAATACTCTTCACGGCATAAGTAATACCGGCAGCCATCAACAAAAAAATTCCTCCGTCAATTGGCGTATCAATTGGCGGCGGAGGCGGGGGAGGGCCTTGAGAAAAAACTCTGTCAACTACCAGTAAAAAGGCAAGTGTAACAATAGTTTTAATGTATTTTTTGTTCATAAAGGTAATTTAGTTAGCTAATAGAACGAAAATAATTCTAATATGTTGCAAATATATAAAACCTTTGACAAAATAACTTAAGTTATTTTGAAATTTTTATGATTTACAATAATTTAACACTAATTTCTGATCTCTCAAAAAAACCACTTGAAAACAACTATTAAATAGTTGTTTTCAAGGCTTAGTGGACCCACCAGGGCTCGAACCTGGGACCACCTGATTATGAGTCAGGTGCTCTAACCGACTGAGCTATGAGTCCAAAAATTGGAGTGCAATATTACTATTTTTTTGGTAGCTGTACAATATTTATTCCAATTTAATTACATTTGGTAAAAATTCTAAAACCTTTTTTTATGGCCAGAACCTATTTTGTTGTCGCTTTCTTCTTTTTTGCGGTAGCCTTTGTAAGTGCGCAGGAAAAAGTAATTCCAAACAACCCGAATTACAAGTTTCAGTCAGGTAATGATCAAAACAGCCAAACCGTGATCATGACAAAACCAGCTTTTACCCCATACTGGAGTTTTGGTGGCAATCTGGGTTTTTCTTTCTGGAATGACGGCACTACCATATTGGTAGCTCCAAGAGCCTATTACAATTTTTCTCCGCAGTTTATTGGCGGACTTGGACTCATCTACAATTATTCCAGTTATGATTATGACTATGGTTTTGGCGATTATGAGTCGACCTACAGCGCCTATGGAGGAAGTATAACAGGAATCTACCGACCCATCCATTTTCTGCAGGTCTCAGCGGAATTTCAGGAATTGTATGTCAATCAGGATTTTGAATATCTCAATTTTAATGATTAGTGATGAGTATTGGAATTCTGCACTCTATCTCGGAGCCTCTTTTGTGTCCGGGAATTTTGCCTTTGGTTTTCAGTACGACGTGCTCTATGATGAAGGTACCAGTCCGTATTCATCTGCCTGGTCGCCGGTCATAAGTTTTTATTTCTAAGCCAGACCTTCATCCATTCCTTTTTTAAAACAAGTAGTGTCAGATTCTGGGTAAGATCATCGGGCGTCTCATTCATCATTTTGTGGAGCAAAGATTCCGGAATATCCATTCGGTAAAACAGGTTTAGCAGTCCGCTGAAATCTGTTTGAAGCAGTTTTTGAATGATAATACCCAAATCCGTAACAAGTTGTTGGGCGGTACTTTTTTCGTCGATTTCATATTGATTTCCGGACAACTGCAAATCCTTATTGATTTGCATAATGATATTGGGAAGTATTTCTTTCTCCTTTATATCTGTTAACTGGGATAACGAAAAAGATGGTATCATCTCATTACAATTTATTTTCTGGGTAAGCCGCTGCGATCCAACCTGGCCCCCAGCCTAATCCAAATTATCAAGTATTTCTTCCCATAAGGTAATTACCAAATGCGAAAAACTGGTTTTTCTTTGCTTCCGGCAAATCGGTTTTGTTGACACAATCAAAAGAAAGGTCTATATACCTTTTAATTTCTTCGCCTATCAGTTTATGCACACCATAATGCATAAAGATCTTCCTTGCTCTTTGTATTCTGTCCTCTCCGGTCGACTTCTCCCTGGAAGATAAAATTTCCTTGAGTTCCATTAAGTCTTCCCGGTTGGCAAGTTCCATGGTTTTTAGCACCAAAAAGGTCTTTTTACCTTCCAGTATATCTCCCCCTATCCTTTTGCCAAATGAGTCATCACCAAAGGTATCCAGATAATCATCCTGTAGCTGGAAGGCAATTCCGAGATTTAAACCATAATTGTAAATCAATTGTGCCTGCCGGGGTGCAGCATGGGCAATGATCGCTCCCATTTTTAATGCACTGGCTACCAGCACTCCTGTTTTCAGGTCGATCATTTTTATATATTCAGGTATGGTCACATCCGTTCTTTTCTCAAAATCCATATCCATTTGCTGTCCTTCACAGACCTTGATGGCCGTTTCATTGAACAGAGAGATAATTCCCTTGAATACTTCTCCTTCATAAGGCTCAAAAAACTGGTACGCCAGAATCATCAGTGCGTCACCGGATAAGATCCCCGTATTTAAATCCCATTTTTTATGTACTGTGGGCTGTCCTCTTCTCAGGTCTGCATTATCCATAATATCATCGTGAATAAGTGTGAAATTATGAAACATCTCTATCGCGAGTGAGGCATTCAAAGCCTTACTGCAGGATCCTGAAAAAATATCACAGGATAGCAAAGTGAGCACAGGCCTGAGGCGCTTGCCTCCAATTTTGAGTATGTAATGTACAGGATCATATAAACTGGCAGGATCACCACCTATTTTTTGTTTGAGCGCCTCTTGTAAATGACCATCAAAAGCCTTTTGGTAAATCGTTAAATCCAAAACATATCTATTTTATGTAAAATTAGTTTATAAAATTCTAAATAAACAAATCCCGTTAAAAACTTTGGAAACTTTTTTTGTTTTTATAGTTTCCAATTCCGTACTTTTGCACCATGAAAAAATCAATATTACAAAAATCGGCAGAACTTTTTTTGAAATACGGTTTCAAAAGCGTCACAATGGATGACATAGCGGGCGAACTCGGAATTTCAAAAAAAACAATTTATGCCAATTTTGAAACAAAACCCTTGCTCATCAGAGAAGTCACTTTTTTTGTTTTTGATGAAATAAATGAGGGTATTACACATATCTGTTCGGCCAATTTCACACCCATAGAAGAATTTTATGAGATAAAATCCCTGGTATCCCGGCAGTTGAATAACGAAGAGTCGCAGCCGATGTACCAGCTGCTAAAATACTATCCAAGGATCCACAAAGAGTTACACGAAAAGCAACTTAACCTGGTTAAAACCTGTGTTTCAGATAATTTGAAAAAGGGAATTGCCCTGGGACTATACCGAAAAGAAATAGATATAAATTTCATTACACGGATCTACTTTAATGGAGTTATGGGAATTAAAAATATGGATCTTTTTCCACACGAAGAATTTTCTTCATCTAATTTAATGGATAGTTTCCTGGATTACCATTTAAGGGCCATCACCACGGAAAAAGGTCTGGAACATTTAACAAAAATTCAAAAATGAAACGAATCCTTGTTTTAATCACACTCTTGTACTTAAGCCTTGGGCATGCCCAGGAAAAGAGTTATGCCTTTACATTAGAGGATGCAATTAATTATGCCATGACCAATAGCTATGCTATTCGTCTCGCAGATTTGGACATCGACGCTGCCGAAAAAAAGAAATGGGAAACAACAGCCATAGGTTTACCTCAGATTGATGCAGACGGAACTTATTCCAATTTCCTGAAACAGGGCGTTACCCTGATCCCAAGTGAAATTTTTGGAGGGCCTCCCGGCGAATTTGAAGAAGTCGTTTTTGGTACAAAGCAGAATCTTACAGGTACCGTTACCCTTAACCAATTGCTCTTTGATGGCTCCTATCTAATTGGTTTACAGGCTGCAGAAACGTATCTTAAAATTTCGTCCTTGTCAAAAGACAAAACCAACCAAACCGTAAGAGAGGCCGTAATAAATGCCTACGGTCAGGTTTTGATCTCAAAAGAAAATATCCGGATTCTTGAAAACAACCGGGCCTTACTGCAAAAAAATCTTGACGAAACCAAAATCATCTTTCAGAATGGCATGACTGAGGAACAAGATGTTGAGCAACAACAGATTACGCTGTCAAATATCGAAAATGAGCTGAATAAAGCCATACGCCTGGAGTCTATTGCTGAACAAATGTTCAACATGAGCCTGGGTATACCCATCGATTCTGAGGTACAATTTTTGGACACCATAGAAAACATCGGCTTGAAAAGCTCAGACCTCGCCCTGCTGTCCCAGGATTTTGATCTGAAAAACCATATCGACTATAAGATTGCAGACAATGTAGTTACAACAAACGAATTGATGGTAAAATATGAGAAAAGCAGAGCCCTGCCTACTTTGAATGCCTTTCTGAATTATTCTGTTTTTGCCAACAACGACAACAATATTTTTTTTGAAAATAACGGGGAATGGTTCGATTCCTCTCTCTTTGGTGTCAATCTAAAGATTCCTATTTTTAGCAGTATGGGAAGAAGTGCGCGAACACAACAGGCGAAGATTGGACTAATGCAATCACAGATCACACTGGATGAAACTTCTCAAAAACTAAAATTGAAGGTTGATACAGCCCGAAACAAATATCAATTTGCACTTGATCATTACCAGACCACAAAGGAAAACCTCGTTCTGGCAGAAAGCATTGCACGAAAAGAACAAATAAAGTTCTTTGAGGGATTGAGTTCTAGCTTTAATCTGACCAATTCACAAAATCAATTATTTAACAGTCAGCAGAATTATTTACAATCGATTCTGAATATCATTCAGTCAAAAGTAGCATTGGAAAATGCACTCAATAATTTTTCAGGATATTAAGAACAATAAAAAGAAACCCTATGAAAAAAATAATAACAGTTTGTTTAGTCCTGATTTTGAGCTCTTGCGGAAGTGGTGATCAATCCAATATTGAAACCGTTCTGGCCTCTAAAGATCTTAAAAAAATTCGCGAGAAAAGGTTATCCCTTGAGAATGAATACAACGCCCTTTCGGATCAGATAAAACAATTGGATCAGGCGATTCACGAACTGGATACTACAGCGAACATCCCCCTTGTAACCACACTGATGGCCAAATCGGAGGTTTTCAACCATTTTGTTGAGCTACAGGGCAGTGTGAAGACAAAAGAAAACATTATCATCTATCCGGAAGTGCCCGGAATCCTCATTGACATTTATGTCAAAAAAGGCCAAAAGGTCAATAAGGGTCAGTTACTTGCCAGCATAGATGACGGCGGGCTGGAGCAACAAGTCTCGCAACTTGAAATACAGGCCAATCTGGCTCAGACCACTTTTGAAAGACAAAAGCGGCTTTGGGATCAGAAAATAGGAAGTGAAATGGCCTATCTTCAGGCAAAATCAAATTATGAGGCTCAAAATAAAGCAGTTAAACAACTAAAAATTCAATTGGACAAAACACGGATCAAGGCTCCTTTTTCCGGAGTGATCGACGATATTATGACCGATGAAGGATCTGTTGTTAGTCCCGGGCAGTCGCCGATCATTCGCATCGTCAATCTGAACAACATGTATATTGAAGCTGATGTGCCAGAAACCTATGTAAAGGATATCACCAAAAATAAAACGGTGGAAGTTGAATTTCCTGTCCTCAATAAAACGATGGATGCTACCATAAGCCAGGCAGGTAATTTTATAAACCCCGCAAACAGGACCTTTAAGGTTGAAGTTTCTGTCCCGAATAAAGATGAAAACATCAAACCCAACATGACTGCAAAGATCCGGATCAATGACTATAAAAACAATACAGCCATACTGATTCCTCAGGGTATCATTTCAGAAAATGCAAGTGGACAACAATATGTCTTCATCGTAACAAACAAAACCGAAAACAATGAGGTTCAAACTGAGAAAGCCATCATAACAACCGGAAAAATGCAGGGAGATCTGATTGAGGTACTGAGTGGCATTGAAGATGGAACCGAGATAATTGAAGAAGGTGCCAGAAGTATACGAGAGGGGCAAATTGTAAAAATCATTAATTAAGCATATGACATACGAGAAAAATAGTATAGACAAAGAATTCGGGTTGTCCTCATGGGCTATACACAACAGCACTACCATTTATGTCCTCATTTTTTTGGTGTTTGTAACGGGGATTCTTGCCTATTTCAATATGCCGCGGGAGAGCTTTCCCGAAGTCAAGGAAACAAAGATCTACGTGAGTTCAGTATTCCCCGGGAATACGGCGGAAGATATAGAAAAGCTGATAACAGATCCGCTTGAAGACAAATTAAAAACTGTAAGCAATGTTGTAAAGGTAACCTCAACTTCTCAGGAAGATGTTTCTATGATCATTGTTGAATTTGATGAGGATATCCCGGTTGAGAGCGCCTTGCAAAAAGTAAAAGATGAAATTGATACTGAAAAAAGCAATGAAGACTGGCCTACATTTAATGGTGCCAAGGTTGAGCCTTCGGCATTCTCTCTCAGTATTTCAGAAGAAATGCCCATTTTAAATATCAATATCTCAGGAGATTATCCGGTTGATAAATTAAAAGAATACGCCGAATACCTGCAGGATGAAATAGAAAACTTACCCGAAATTAAAAAAGCCGATATACGGGGGGCCCAGGAAAAAGAAGTTGAAGTTGCTGTTGATATATACAAAATGATGGCAGCGGCGGTAAGTTTTGACGATATTATCAGTGCGATCAACAACGGTAATGTTACCATGTCGGCCGGAAACATCATCGCGAGCGGACAAAGAAGGACCATCAGAATCCTGGGGGAGATCGACAAGCCTGAAAACCTGAGAAACTTTGTTATAAAATCAGAAAATAACAATCCTGTTTACCTCAAAGATGTGGCTACTGTAACCTTCAGAGACAAGGACAAGACGACCTATGCCCGGGAATTTGGAAAACCTGTGGTCATGCTCGATGTAAAAAAACGGGCCGGCAAGAACATGGTGGAGGCCACAGAAAAGATTGATGCCATTATAGCAGATGCCAAAAAAAATGTTTTTCCGGTGGATCTGAGTGTTCATTCGGCCAATGACCAGTCATCCGTAACCATAGGCCAGGTAGATGATCTTCTAAACAATATCATCTTTGGAATTATTTTAGTAGTTGCCGTTTTGATGTTCTTCCTTGGCTTTAAAAATGCCCTTTTTGTAGGCTTTGCCATACCCTTGTCGATGTTCCTTTCCTTAACAATCCTGAATGCCCTGGGATATACGCTGAACACCATGATTCTTTTTGGACTGATCATGGGTCTGGGTATGCTGGTTGATAACGGAATTGTGGTTGTCGAAAATATTTACCGGCTGATGGAAGAGGAAGGTCTGCCGAGAATTGAGGCGGCAAAAAAAGGGATCGGAGAGATTGCCTATCCCATTATCATTTCTACTGCCACAACAGTGGCTGCGTTTGTACCGCTTGGTTTATGGCCGGGTATTATGGGTGAATTCATGGTCATACTACCCATTACGCTTTCAGTAGTATTGGGATCCTCACTGTTTGTTGCCATCTTTTTTAACTCGGTGCAGATATCGCAATTTATGACCCTGGAGGATTCACATATTCCCCGTAAAAAACTCATACTCTTGTCTTCAATTATTTCTGTAGTTGGTTTGCTGATCATCTTTTTCGGAGGTCAGTTCAGGTCAATAGGAACTATAATGGTCTTTACTGCTATTTTGCTATGGGTTTACCATTTGTTCATAAAAAAAATGGCCGCCAATTTTCAGAAGCACAGTCTTACAAAATTTGAGAACTTCTATGAAAGACAGTTGCGCAAAGCCTTAACCGGAAGGATGCCTTATATATTGACCGGATTAATTTTTTTGTTGCTTATCGCCTCCTTCATGGCCTTCGGAATATCGCTTGGATCACAGCGAACTAAAGTTGAGTTCTTTCCGGATAACAAACCCAATCAGATCATTGTGTACATTGAATATCCTGAAGGGACAGATATTGAAAAAACCGACAAGATTACCAGAGAAATTGAAAAGAAGATCTATGCCGTATTAGATGATGCCGAATACAAGGACAATGATTACAATTTTATGGTGGAAAGTGCCGTTTCACAAGTGGGGGAAGGAGCCGGAAACCCAATGACAGATGCGGGCCTTGTAACTGAAATGCCTCATAAGTCCAAAGTAACTGTATCGATCAGGGAATATAAATACCGCCGCGGGAGAGATAGTGAATTGCTGCGTCAGAAAGTCCAGACTGCGTTGGTTGGTATTTATCCGGGTGTACTGATCTCTGTGGAGAAAGATGCCAACGGACCCCCTGTCGGACCTCCGATAAATATTGAAATTGCCGGAAATGATTACCTCGAACTGATCGTCACCGCTGAAAAGATGCGCGATTTTCTCAATACGAAGAATATAGCTGCTATTGATGAACTAAAAATTGATGTGAACAAAGACAAACCCAGTATGCAGGTTCTTGTCGACAGGGAAAAAGCCGGAGAATTGGGTGTAAGTGCAGGTCAGGTTGGACAGCAATTGAGAAATTCGGTTTTTGGCAGCAAGGCAGGTGTTTATAAAGAAGATGGAGAAAGCTACGACATCTATGTCAGATTCGATAAAAACGAACGGTATAATCCAGGTGCTATTTTTAACCAAAATGTAACTTTCAGGGATATGGCATCCGGACAAATCCGGGAAATACCTGTAAGTGCACTGGCAAAACAAAGTAATAGTTCCGGGTTCAGTTCCATAAAACACAAAAACACAACCCGGGTTGTTACGCTTTATTCAGCCCTGTCACCGGGATATACTGACGCGGCCTCAGCTGTAAAACAGATACAAAATGAAATGAAATCCTTCGAGGGCCTGCCAAAAAATATCAAGATAGATTATACAGGGCAAATCGAAGAACAAAACAAACAAATGAACTTTTTGATGAGTGCCTTTTTCATCGGACTGGGACTCATCTTTTTTATCCTGATTTTTCAGTTTAACTCAATCTCTGAGCCCGCCATCATTATGTTTGCGGTATTTTTGAGCTTTATTGGCGTATTTGGTGGTCTGGTCATTACAGGGCAGCCCTTTGTGATCATGATGACTATGGTGGGAATTATTTCTCTGGCTGGAATTGTTGTGAACAATGGGGTTGTACTGCTGGATTATTCACTTTTGCTGATTGAAAGAAAAAAGGTGAGAGAAGACCTCCCAGAGGATACAATAATCAATGATGAGGAATTGAAAGCACTGATCGTTAAAGCCGGTAGTGCACGTTTAAGGCCTGTCTTACTCACGGCAATTACAACGATTCTGGGATTGATCCCTTTGGCCATAGGTTTGAATATTGACTTTTTCTCTCTGTTCTCTGATTTTGATCCAAAAATATTTTTTGGAGGTGACAATGTGGTGTTTTGGGGCCCGCTGGCTTGGACTGTAATTTACGGCCTTTTTGTAGCTACTTTCTTAACCTTGGTCATTGTTCCTGTGTTGTTTTTCCTGGCAAACAGATTAAAAAGAAGGTTAAGGAACTTGTTTGCCGATAATAAAGTGGTTATTGAATAAAGCTCAGGAACGCAAGCGTCATTGAGGTATTTTCTTGGAAATAAATTTATAATCCCAATAAAATGAGTGCAGGGTTATAAAACCTGTAAATTTAACCGTAAGTGACGCAAATTATGCACTAATGGAGCTAAATATGGAGTGATCTGAATGAACCGGATTCGGAAGTTGTTAGAAAGCTTTTTGCGAGTTTTGCGATTCCTTTTCGGCTGCTGCGGTTTAAATATTACGCTCTTTCGCCCCTTCGTAAAACCGCGTCATCAAAAGCTCCCCTCCTCGCAGGAGGGGTGGCACGGAGTGCCGGGGTGGTCTGGGATGTTTCTGTTTCAAAGAATGTTACCCGAAGTTTTCAACTTCGGTTTCTCTCTCTTCTTTTACTCCTGCATATCTATTTGTTTTGGTAGTCGTGATATGCTTCGCAGTTGTCTTGAAACAAAAGAAGCAATCCGAGAATTGGCAAGGCTGCAAAGAAAAAAACAGCCTTTGGCTTGAATTTCGACCTGCATCAATGCGAACTGCGGCGGGGTGATCTTCTCTTAGCCAATCGAAGCTTCCCCGTCTTACTAGGCATTGATCTTGATCTCAATTCTTTTTTCTTTGAGGCCAGGTTTAAATCCGTTCTTCCGAAAAACCGTATAACCTTATAACCGCATAACTATCAAAACCAGAACCCTAAGTTAAAATACCAAAAGTTGTTTTTTGTGTTCGGGCTCCAGGCATATTGAATTTGTATGGGACCAATAAAGGAATCGTAACCATAACCCACGGCATATCCTGACAAGGTATCCTCAAATATATCTCCCCCATTCCATAGATTATCACTTAGGCGTGCATAATTTCCGGTAATGTTGGCAAAATGTTTTTTATACACATTATACCTGAGCGTAAAGGCGGTCCGAAGGAACCCTACATCATTCAGATCACCAACCCCATAACCATAAAAGGGAACAAAAGTATTGATGAAATTCTCATTATTTCCCCCGAGATAATAATTGAATATCTGGTTGGGTGAATTTCCAATGGTAATTCCTGCTTCGGAGATCAAGTGAAAGGTGAGCTTGTCAAAGAATGTGTGTGCATATCCAATTTCACCAAATAAAAGTGAAAAATTATCAAAATTATCATAATAATCAGATGACCATAAATAAAAGATATACTCTGCGTCAAAATAAAAGCCCTTTTTTGGAAAAAACTGTGTGTCGTAAGAATCTGCTGATAATTTTCCAAATAAATTTACATAATTGCTGTTGTCGAAAATTATCTCTTCTGTGTTGCCATCAACACTTTCTTCTGTGAAAGCCTTTAGAAATTTATGCTCCAGCCCGGCCCTCAGAGCAAAATTATTCTTCAGGGTTTTTTCCCAGTACAATCTGGTAGTAAAATCGTTGTAATCAACTGCAGTTTTAACATTGCTCGGATTCTTTTCGTTGGCAGATAGTCTCTCCGACTGTGTGTAGCCTAATGTGAAGCGACGGACTCTCCGAAGAGCGCTGCAGAAACATGGCCGTTCCCGAAACTCGCCCGAGCTTGCTCATTCGCCTTCACGATTCCGACGATCGCGAGGCTTCGGAGGAGTTTGTGACGCTCTACCAGGCACGTCGTCCATCGGATTCGGCGATCGGCGCGGTTTGCAGGCGGCGGACGCAGATGATTTGACACAGCAGGTACTCTGGTCGATAGTTCGAGCGATTGATCGGTTTGAACCCAACACCGCCACGGCTCGTTTTCGGCACATGGCTTCGCAAGATCGGCGCACCATGCGATCATCAACTCGATCACTCGTCGTGGCATCGATCGCGGCGCGGGCGGCTCAGCAACGGAAATGATCCTCGAAGATCTTGAGGCTCAAGAGCATGTCGATTAGGCTTGGACGAAGAGTACCGTCGCGAGATCTTCCTGGTCGCGGCCGCATAGTTCGCGATGAAGTCGGCGAGAACCATGGGCATGCTTCTGGAAACGACGATCGCCGAACGCTCCGTCGATGACGTTGCCAGCAGTTCAACCGAACACGTGGAAGTATCTACTCGGTGCGATGTCGCATCATCAAGTCGCCCCAGCAGATCGTCGATCGGCTCGACCACCAAGGAGAATTAATATGAATCGAGTCGTATCCTGCGCCGATCGATCGATCTTCAGTTTCCTTGAAGGCAACTTATCGGACTCCGCGACCGTAGCCTTGAGCAACACATTGAGCAGTGCCTGTTGCTGCAACGGCTTCAGACTCTCCGCAGAGCAACCGTTTCGGGACGACAAAGCATTCCTGTGATCCGTCGACGGACCTCCGAAACTTGAACCGACGCTTGGCTTCATGACGAGTGAGGACATCGATACTTCAGGTGCATTTCACCCTATCATTCGCGACATCCCGTTGCTTCCGACTGACGACCCGGACAGGTTCGGTCCATTGGGTGGCTATGAGTATCTCAGGAGTGATCGGTCGCGGGGGCATGGCGTTGTGCTGAAAGGTCGGGATGTTGCGCTCGATCGTTTCGTTGCCATTAAGGCTTCAGCCACGTTATTGATCAGTCCACGGCGCGGCTGCGATTTGCACGCGAGGCGAAGGCAGCGGCGGCGATCGTGCACGACAACATTGTTGCCATCTATGGTGTCGACAGTTGTAACGGTCTACCTTATCTCGTGATGCCCTATATCAAGGCGAATCGTTGCGACGACGAATCGATCGCCAAGCCCCTTAGCACTCGACGAGATTCTTGGTAAGCAATACGCTTCAAGTTGCTCGCGGACGCTAGGCCGCCCATGATCAGGGTGTGATCCATCGCGACATCAAACCCGCGAGATTTTGCTGCCTCAAAGTGTCTCTCGCGTGCTGATCACCGATTTCGGACTCGCCGTGCGTCGATGATGCAACGCTGACCAGCAGTGGCATGATTGCTCGGACACCTGCTTCATGTCACCGAACAAGCCGGTCGAAACGCTATCGACACCCGCAGTGACCTTTTTCTCTGGGGAGCGTCATGTACGGAATGACATGCGGTCTACTCGCCGTTTCGCGCCGACTCAGCACGGCGTATGCGACGCATCATCGATGAACCTCATCGAAGCTTGTCACTTGCAGTGGAGACGAATCCGGTCATCAACAAATCATTGACGAGTTTCTCGAAGAGAAGCCGACGAAGCGATTATCAACGGCCGCAGCACTCGCCGAGCATCTGGAAAAACTGGTTTCCGGAGCCAGGCGCGGCCGCCGCCACCGATGCTTAAAACAGCGTCGTGTTGGCGGCGAGCACTCTGGCTCGCGATTGCTGGATCGTTTGATCGGCGGAGCCTTCGCTTGGTGGCTCAATCGCAAGCAACTTATCCAGACATCAGCACTCAGAACGTCGTGCATTGCAAAGACGACTTAGACATCGATAACGATCTCGAGCAACTCGAGACCCGACTACATCAATTTAGAAGAGGAGCTTGACAATACTGTCTCCTAAACGTGCACGCAGTTTTGGTTGATGATGATGGCAGTCAATTGGATATCGGGGTTATTTGCTTCGCCGACAACCTACGCAGACGATGATTCTGGTGTAGTACTTGGCACAGGAGGCTCCAGAGGACTGCCGCTGTCATGTTGTGGGTATCTACACTCCAAATGGAGGAAGCGAAGATGATCGCGGTGCCGGTTCGAGTGACCGCGACGGGCGTCCGATGATCATCGTACTGTGCAGCTACTTCGGCACTCAGTGGAACCTTGCGATCGATGACAAGGCCGACGTACGACAGTCATCGTTAGCGGCTGGTTTTCCATCATCACTCGTCACACAGCCAGGATCGATGAATCTTATCCAACAATTCATCTTCGGTTAGGGGGAATTGATCCACGTATTTTGGGCATATGGTTGGCATTGGCGGGACGGACAAAAAGGTTCGCGGTCCAAGTGAGACTCGCTGACGGTCGTGACATTGATACGTTTCATGCTTCGTACGAAGGCAAGTCGTTCGTGATCGACGGCAAATCGGAAACTGATACCGACGAATCTGTAGTGCAAGAGAACGCGCAAGATCCTGAATCGGTCGCATCATCAAGCTTTCTGGAGCAGCTAAGCGACACCGAACGAAGCGATCGAAGCCTTGTCGAGAGACATGTCCGACAGCTATTCGCATTAGAGACCCAAGAGAAGCGTTACGAATCGAGAAAGCGGAGCTACTTGAAAACGGATCAGAGCAGAAGCCGCCAAACGACTAGAAACGTCGGATCAAGTCATCGAGCAGCGGATCGCGGCACTGATGCAAGCCGACTCACCAGCGATCGACGAAACGGTTCCTGAAAACGCTGGCGAAGTCAATCTGATCGTCCAGGTGGCAACTGTTGCGACGACAGAGGTTGCAAGAAGCGTTGCTGCGATTTGAACAGAGCGTGAAGCTCGAGCCGAGTAACGGGGAAGCTTGGGAATGGGGACTGCTGGTCGCAGATTGACTGGCAGGTCGCTTCGAGTCGGCAATCCATTCCTTCGACGAAACGCTTCAGCTGGCCCCGAACACGTTCGCGCGATGAATCGTCGCGGCCGAGCATTGATGGCTCAAGGCAAATGGGACGAAGCTGAAGGAGCTGCTTCGTGGGACATGGAAGTGATTAGTGAATATGGTGAAGCGAAGGCGATCGAGTCTCGAGTCACTGCGGCGTGGGTTCGACTCGTCAGGTTAACATCCTGCAAAGAGACTACGCAACAGCTCGGGAATCGGCGAGCCGTTACCTGAAGGTCCTGTCGAAAGATCCTGCGATGATCGCACTTTCCGCTCAAATCGAAGATGATCCCGTTACCGATTAGTCAATGTGAGACTACAGTTACGCCACTGCCCCTTCGAGTCCCAGATACTTGTACGACGAGGCGTTCGAAGGTTGCCGTAAGCGGTTAAACCGGCCTGGCTGGCATTGAAAGTGACGGCGAGGAATGGTTCGCGTGCCATACTGTTGAAGGCGATCAATCGCCGCTTACCTGAGGTCGTCAGTGGCGAAAACGATATTCCCTGCACGGACGGGATAGCGAGAACGCTAGCAATTAGCAGTCAGTTCGCTCAATGCTGACTTCCACGATTTCCGAATCCCACCCAATGAATCGCGCAGTACCATACTCGGGCATCGGATTCAGAGGAGCTCAGATTCACACATGTCCGCTGGAATCAAGAATTCGACGAAGAAGCACCCGCGGAACGGTTGATATCGACCTTGTAAGGTGTCACAATCGATATATTTCGTGCTAACCGGACCTCCGGAGGCGATGGTGCGTGGCCGCCTGCTCAGGCCGCTCCTCTCCAAAAACTGTCCCTCGCCAGGATCTTCACTGATGTTCGTTTCGGGCTTGCCATTCGCAAGAGTACTGGTTCAGTTGCGATGATGGTATCGCCTTGCGGAGGACGCAAGCCGACGAACTTAGCAACTCCGTCCCTTACCGAAGAAGCGGCCCAGGACATCGTTCTCTTCAAAGCCCACACTTCGGAGCCGATGGCCTGATCGAAGAGGCAGAGGCAGCGCAAGTTTCAGCGATGAGTCAAGCAGTTGCAAAGCGATTGGACACTTGAGCTAGAGGCTGAAAGGACCGAGACGCAGTCGCTAAGCAGGCAGCCAGGACAAGGTTGAAGATCCATCGAAGGACATCCCGCGGATACGTGGAACGTCAAACTCGGTGGCCATGTGCAACTGGACTACATCACGTGGCGACGAGATGACGCGATCTTCGATACAGAAAACTACTTTAGCTATCGTCGTTTGCGATTGGTCGCAGATGGAACGGGGTATGAACGATTTGACTTTCGCTTACAGCTGACGCTTGAACCAGGTCAACAGACTTCCACCAACTTCTTCGCATCCGCGGACGTCAAAGACGCCCTACCTTCGATGGAACGAAATTCCAGGCATTGGACGAGCACGATCGGCAATTCTGCTTCCTTCGGCTTGGAACAAGTCACCGACGACACCATGGACACCTTCACCGAACGCTCGATTCCGACGAAGGAATATTCACGGCCAGTCGTGAGCCAGGCGTCGCGATCTATAATTGCACAACCGATAAAGACATCACTTGGACAGGCGGACTGTTCTTCGACGATCGAGCGACACAATCAAAACTCGTTTAACGACGACGCAAGGTTATCGCCTCAGCGGTAGATTGACTTGGTTGCCGTTCTACGATGGCCCTCCGATGGTCGATACTTGATCTTCACCGGCGTTCGGATGCTTCATACCGACGACGAAGATGACCTTGTCGTAGATTCGCGCCAGGCCGCAAATCCAACGAGCTCGATCATCATCGACAGCGGCCTGCTAGCGGTTGATCCTATACAACCGGAAATTCTGGAATTTGCCGCCGTCTGGGGGCCGTTGTCTATCCAGAGTGAAGCGTATTTATCCGGTGTTGTGCGACAGACTCCAGAACCCCCACCGCAGTTCAGCGGTGCCTACGCCTATGTCAGCTATTTCTTGACGACGAAACCCGCACTTCGAAGAAGTTTGGTTAGCACGGGGCTGAAACAGTTCGCAAGGAAAAGCCACGAAGGAACTTTAAGCTTGGGAAAGCTGGAGCAGGACCTGGTGCTGGGAAGTCAAGGCGCGTCGTTTAATCTTGATCTGGAAGACGTGAATCGTGGCAAGTACAACGACCTGACCGTCGGCTTCAACTGGTACTGGAGCGATCGTACCCGATGGATGTTTCTCGATGCAGATTGACTCCGGTCACGACCGGCGATGCGACTTTCGGTGAAACAGAGTCCGATCTATTGGCGATGCTTCGATTTCAATTGGTAGGGAAGCCGATCGACGGCTCGCACAATTGCGTCAGCGACCGGGCACATCGGCGACGAGGCATATCGGCGACGAGGGCCCGCCGCCCAGACGCCCAGCGGCTACTTGACGGTGATCGCGAAGGTATACAAACCAACGGACGCCTGCCGTTTGCACCTTGTTCCCCAGGCCTAACTGTCTCCAGGCTTAACGGGACGATTATTTTTAGCGACTCTGCCTGACTTCACTCGGATCATGATCATGAATTCGCTGATCCTGCCTTGTTCTCCTTTTTGTTGTCGTGATCGGTGGTTGTGGCGGACGGTCAAACGAGGTGATCGTCGCCCCCGAAGTCGACCCGGTCCAACAGCAAAAAGCGAGCGACGACTACGACAAAGCAGAGACGCTGAGGGCTCGAAAGCTTAGTAGCGTTTCGCGTTTGCCCCGTCCATTTCGGTCGGCAGGGTCTCCGCTGGGCAGGATGGGATCGTGGGCAAGCGGGCACGGTTTTCTTGTCACTCGCACCCCGAGTCGGTTTCAACACCGCTTGACCTTTGCGAAACCGCAATGAAGTTGCGGTTGTGTGGCAGCAAATGCGATCATTTTTTGCGAACTCTTGTGGTGTTTTTGGCTCACGAGTCGCTATCGATCGACTTTGAGCGGCTAGCCAGGCCCAAGATGCCGGCCGCTGACTGCGCACTGTAAAAAGTTCCGTTTATTACCAAAAATTTTCTAAATTTCGGCAGTTTCCATTACAAGGGAACCCCCACTGGAGTATAAACCAAATTGTAGCGGCGCTTCTGACGTTTTGTTTGTTTAATTGTTTTTTGGAGTGACTTATATGTCGGGCATCGATTCGAGGAAAGACAGGGTTCACGCTTGTGGAACTGCTTGTCCGGGCGGCATTGCGATTATGGGGTAATGGTGGGTTTGTTGCTGCCGCCGTTCAAGCTGCTCGCGAGGCGGCGCGTCGGATGAGTTGTGGCAACAACATGAAGCAGATTGGCCTCGGGCCTACACAACTATCACGCGGCCTACGACGAACTGCCGATCGACAGCGGTGGTACATTCCAGCTCGACGCCGATGGGGCGGTACGACATCCGTCGGCGTGGCAGTCGGCGAAGTTGAGTAAGCAACCGTCGCATTGTTTGAGTTTTCTTGTCGGCTGCGCCGTTTGTCGACAGCAGCTCTGTGGAACAATGACAGTCTCAACAGCTCCAATAAATGGCACACAGCTGCCGCGGGTCAGTATTGGCAGGAATAGGGGCCCGCTCCTGGACGACCACCTATGCCCCTTGGATGACGGACGTATCGACCTTCCGCTGCCCGAGTGACCCTGGTGTCGGCTCGCCAGCGTCTGGGGACGTAACAACTTACGTCTGCTGCTTGGCGAATACAACCGACTGGCCGGAATGAAGGTGGATCTCAGTTTGACGGCACGAATCGTAAGGGTCCACAGTACCAACGTGCGAGGGCCTCATGCCGAGGTGCGTCTACTAATAAATTGATTCGGTTTCCGTCGACGTTTGGACGGAACTGCCAATACAATCATGGCAGGTGAATCAGTACCGATCTTCGTGACCGAGCAGTCCACGGCGGCATCGTTTAGACCAACCCTCGGCGACAGTCCACAGACAGCGGCGACTGTGTACCACGACCATCAAATCGACCCGTTGCGACCTTGATTTTGGTGCCCTGCCGCGCGGCGGCACTTGCAGGCACCGGTTCTCCCCGGCGGAGACGAATTCCGAGGATACCGCTGGGCAGATGGTGTCGCCTACTCACCGGCTTTACGACGATTCTAGCTCCGAACCGAGCAAAGGTTTGGTGGCGGTGATGCGAGTTCGGGTTACCTGCCACCTAGCAGTCGCCACGAAGGTGGCTGCCATGTCGTCGTGGCGGATGGTGCGGTCAAGTTGTCACCGACTCCATCGGTCCGGAATCGAAACTCGCCCACAGTGCACTTCAATCAGCCGGATGCTTGCGTCCGGGCTCTGCGAGCCCGTACGGATTGTGGGAAGCACTTGGAACTCGCGGCGATAAGGAAACTCCGGTCGGAGGATTCTAAGCGATTCGGATTCTTTTTGAACCCGTGCATCGTCCTACTAAAGTGGAGGGTCGCTGCGCGGCGTCTCGCCCGCATTTTTTCCGATTTTTGCGGACGGGACGCCTGTGCGCCGTATGGGGCGAACCTCATCTCAATGTGGACAGAGCCTGAGTGCACCCGGTCTTCGTAAGAAGGCTTCGGCTGCTTTCGTTTCGGACTTTTCGTTTTCCTATTGCATCCCCAACTTTGAACCGTTGCAAAAGACGCTTTCCGCCCGAACATGGCAATTTCTGGAGCGAGTTGCTGTCACCAGAGCTCCATTTGCTGCGCGGCGTCGTACGCGGCATTTGGCTGAGCGTTTTGCTGATCGCTGCCGATGGCGCGTGGTCGCCGTTCCCCCCAAAGTGAATGCCCATAAGTTGCTCTGCGACGCTACAATATCGCATTGGCGAATTCGCGATTGATTAGCATCGAGCATGCACCGCGACGCTGAACAATGAAATGGACTTCCATGATGACCTCCCAAAAGATAACGGCCAGGATCGGTACGTTACCGAAGCGGACTTTTGATGTTGCAGGCGATCACTTTGAGCCCGTGCTCGCAATCTATTGTTCGGGTTCGCCAGCGCGAGCTACCGATTCGCTCTGTACACCGGATTTTGTCAAAGACATCGAGCCGATTTTTCAGAACATTGCGATCGCTGCCATGGAATGAAGAACGCAAGTGGTTATCGTCTCGATGTCCGAGAAATAGCTGTCCGCGGTGGTGATAGTGGCGAAGCGGCCATCGTGCCAGCGTCGTCGCAGGCCAGCCGCCTGCTGGGGTCGTGCAAGGATCGACGATGCAACGGCGATGCCTCCGAAGGAAGCGGATGAGTGCAGCTGCTTGTCGCAAGTCAGGTCCGAATACTGGGCGGTTCGACTCCGGAGCCTCATCGCCCGACAGACGACAAGACACGTTTCTGAATCTGCTTGATCGGTGGAGCCTAAAGCCCCTGCAACATTCGTCATTTTCAATTGGATCTTCGCATCCGATCGATGCTCTCTCGTTGATTCAAAACTGTGGAAAGTGGGACTTAAACGTCCGACGAAGCAGACTCGCGATCACTTTGCGGGCGACTCGATCTTGATCTGATCGGACTGCCACCGACACCCGAACAAGTCGAGGCATTTGTAAACGATTCGCGACCAATCGTCGGCGACCGCTACGTACGTCGCTCGTACTCGATTACTGAACTCTCCCCGATATGGCGCAGCGGTGGAGCATTGGCTGGACGTGGTTCGTTTTGCCGAAAGCGATGGCTTCGAAACAATCAGCCACGGCCTAATGCGTGGCGATATCGCGACTACGTGATCGACGCGTTCAATAGCGACAAACCCATGATCAGTTCGTTCGCGAACAGATGTCCGGGGACGCATTGGGAGCGGACTAGCTGACCAGGCTTCTTGTCGGTGGACCTTGGGATGGAGTGAATCCCCAGATCCCGTGCTACGGCTCAACAGCGTTCCGACGAGTTACACGACATGGTTTCGACCACCGGAGCGCGTTGCTGGACTCACGATCGGCTGCGCACTTGATGCCACAATCACAAGTTTGATCCCGATATCTCAGACCGACTACTTCGGCATGGTCGCTTGGTTGTGGAGTACAACATGGTGAACGCGTCAGCGATCGATCCGACGATGATCGGCAACGAATGGCGACGCGCTTCGGCAGCGGGTTGAATGATCCACGGAATTGGATGCATTCGTACCGCTCGCGAACCGACGCTTGCAGAGCCACGTCGTCCGATCGTAGACGCTCGTCGAGTTGTCCACGCATCGCCCGTCGTTGCCAAGTCGTCCAGTTTCGTGGTGGCTGAACCAATAACGGTTCGGAGCCTTGCTGGATGAACTCGAGCCTTCTGGACTGAAGATGGTCGCAATGTCGGCGTGGATGTGAAGGCAACTTCCTCCGGGTGACTATCCAGGCGATCCGATACATCAGTTGATCATCTGATCAACGGCCGATACGCAACGCGAAGAGTTGGATTGCCAGACACGGCTGGACGCGGATGGGTTGAACGAGAATTGCAAAGCCGGAACAGCTCGTACGGATGATTTGGGGGCGAGACGAGAAAAGAAATTGCCGACCGGCTTCCGACCGCTATTCCATTGACGTTCATGAAGAGGTATGTCACGGTCGCAACTTCGACGACGATGCTCTTCACCCTGACGTGGCTGCCTCCAGCGAAACGGCACTCCTGACGTTTGAGCCCTGAAGAACAGAACACTTCGTCAAAGACAAACGGAGATCGATGAAAACTCGAGACGAAACTGGATGATCGTACAGCCTCTCCGATGGGTTACGCGGGAAGGTTTGAACACCGTCACCGACGTATCGCTGAGTCGTGGCGACCCCATGCAGCCTGAAGAGACACGTCGCTTCCCGCGCACGCTTCGATTCGGCGATAAATTACAGATACGAACCGATGCAGCGGAGCAGCAGTCGTCTCATGTTGCTTGCCAATGGATTACCGACCCGAGTCATCCATTGACTCTCGCGTCTAGCGACCGACTGTGGCAATATCATTTTGGTACTGGGCTGGTCGATACACCCAGCGACTTCGGTCGTAATGGCGGCCTGCCATCGCATCCTGAATTGCTCGACTGGCTCGCGTCTGAGCTGATCGCGCGGGGATGGAGCATCAAACAGATGCAGCGGCTGATCGTGACCAGGTAAGGCGTATCGGCAATCGAGCCGAGCAACTCCCAGGCAGTGGCGATCGACGCGAAGCAACCGGACTACTTTGGCGATACCCTCCTCGTCGAATGGAGGCCGAGCACTTCGCGACACGATCTGTGCGTTAGCGGCCAGTTGGATCTTCGTACCGGAGGCCCGGTTTCGACCTGTTCGAGCCCAGATACTACTGACGTTAAGGTTTATGAAACGAAGAAACAGTTCGTTGCCGGTGAATTTCGAGGATGATGATCAAGAACAAGCCGCGAGTCGAACTGGACTCACTATCGGCGCGTTTCCGATGCCCAGACGCCGGCCAGATACAGCCCAAACGAAATCACTTCGATCACGCCGCTTCAGGCTCTGATCTTTCTTGATAGCCATTTGATTCTGGAACAGTCGCGGCACTTTGCCAGCGGATAGAGCGAGAAGTTGGAAGCGGCAGGAACACCCAGATACGTCATGCATTTCAGGTTGAAGTTGACCGTGACCCGAGTGCGGATGAAATCAACGCATCCGAGAAACTGATTGACCGGCATGGCATGATGGTTTCTGCCGTGCGGTGTACAACAGCGATCAATTATAACGGTGCTTTGAATGACGAAGCTCTTAGACTATCTCACGCCCGCAGGCAACTGCTGTGCCGTCTGATTTTACGCTGGGGAGGAATGGGTTCGAGGGATCGCTCTCAGCTCTCTGCTACTTGCGCGAAGAGAGTTTGCCGCTTCGACCCTCGATTGCCATCGAACCCATCGCGACGGAAGTGCTCACTTTCGCCCCCGCAGCCAAACGCGTTGTATTGGTCTTTTTGTTCGGCGCCATTTCGCACGTGGATACGTTCGACTGAGCCCGAACTGATTAGTATCACGATATGCCGATGCCGGGAAGTTCTGGCTTGTAACCTTTCAAGGTGAGAATCGGAAACCTGATTAAACCATTGTGGAATTTCAAGCCCACGGTGAGTCGGCAAGATGATGAGCGATCTTTTGCCGAAGTTGGCCGGACTCGCTGACGACATGTGTTTTATTCATTCGATGACCGCCGAATCGAATACGCATGGACCCGCTGAAAACCAGATGGCGACGGGCTTTACGTTGGATCGATTCCCCAGTGTGGGTGGGTAACCTACGCTTGGGCACGATCAATAGGACCTGCCAGCCTTGTCGCAATCCGACCGCGTCGCGTTCCCCCAAGTAGGGCCACGGCAGTGGTCATCGGCCTTTTTGCCAGCCATGTTTCAAGGGACTCCATTGACTCGGATAAACCGATGCTAATCTCGTCGCGACCGTCGGTGATCAACCAAGATGCAACGCTCGACTCGCGAATTCTGACGACGATGAACGAAATTCATCTCGCGGGAGCATTCCGGTGATAGCGATCTGGCGGCACGCATCGCGAGCTATGAACTGGCCGCAAAGATGATTGGCGGCGGCCTGAGGTCGGCGACTTTTCCCACGAAGATGCAGCAACGCCTTCCCAATACGGGGCCGATGACACGACCAACCCGGCCAAGGCTGGATTCGCGAAGAACTGCATTCTTGCACGTCGGCTATTGGAACGAGGCGTTCGGTTTGTCGACTTCTTTAGACGGCTCGTACGCAATGGGTGAAGGAGTTAGTAATTCGGATGGACAGAGTCGATCAAGGACGTTACGACAACATGGCCAGATCCTCGATCAGCCCCTGGCGGCCTTGCTTCGAGATCTCAAGCAGCGCGGCCTGTTTTCAGACACGTAGTCGTCTTCGTCACCGAGTTCGACGATGCCGACTTTCCAAAAAGGTGCGAATGGTCGAGACCATAATCCAAAGGACTGGCTGGCTCGCCGGCGCCGGAGTGAAACCCGGCTACAGCTACGGCGCCACGGATGAATTTGGAGTACCAAGCATCAGAAATGTAACGATCATCTATGATCTGGATGACGATCCTAGCATCTTTTAGGTCTGGATCATGAACGACTGACTTGTATCGCAATGGCATTCAACGCCGCCTGACCGATGTCCATGGCCACGTGATCAAAGACCTGCTACCTAATCGACTTCATGCCTTCGGCGTTTGGACCTCTGAGGGTCCAAACGAATTCAGTACCCGATGATTCATCGACCAGTCAGCTGACGTCGAAATACGCTTTCGCCGTTGGTGACGTAGAGGTATTGGTGGTTAGGGCCGGCTGAGGACGCGACTGGTCAACGGCATCGCTTGATTGGGCTTCGGTAGCACGCCGCACTGGCGTCTTGTCGGATCGAAGATCTGGACCCAACGTCGCTTGTCACGTAATAACGATCGGCTTTGTCGACGGCCATTCCGTCGCCGCGCAACGCCGCCAAGTAGGGTGCGGCTCGTTGGACTTGAATTCGCCTTTAGAGTCGATGGGGAGACGCATGGTCATCGTCCGCATTTTTGCATCCAGCACCCCATTCACGGCGAAACGTCCAAGTGTGTTCGCCCCCAGAGTCACAAGACAGTCAGCGTTCCTCGACGATTCGATAACGCAATGCCATCGGACGCGATGCCGGTGTCTACCGGGGTGAGGCTGGCCCGAGTTTCGAGGTCAATCCGAGTGATACCGTTGGTCTTGTTTCCGTAATGAAAATGAAACCGTCATTGCTGACAGCAAGATCATCGGTGCCACGTTGGTCGCGACCTCTTTGACGGCGCGGTGGTCGCGTCGATGGATATCACACGCTGTTTCGCGCCTTCGCAACCGGTTCAGCGATCCATCGGGCCCGAACTCGAGTCGCTTGACGGCTTCGGTTGATTTCGTAAGTGTTCCGTCGCTGGCGCGACTCGGTAACGGCTGGTGCTTTCATGTCAGAGAAGTAGTAGTTACTGTCTTCGTCGGAGCAGGGTGCGTCGGCGGATCGAAGACCGTCGGCGACCACTTCCCAGGAGTCGCCGGGACCAGGAGGCGAAGGATCGTAAGGTCGCCTTTGAGATCGCCTTTGGTATCAAGCACGGTCGCACCTTCTCGTTTCGCGACAGCCGACTTCATCGCCTCGGGGAAACGTGAGCCACCAAAGTCAGCATTGTGTGGGTAGCCTTCCGCCCGATCAAAGCGACGTCATCACCCATGTACTGAAGCGATGGAGCCATAACTGGTTCTCGGGGGCCGAAGGCCAGCTACCGAATTGGTTGTCGATGTCGCCGCTGGTGTCAGACATGTACAACTCGGATTGGCTTCGGTTCGGGTCACGAACGATGATGATAGACGTTCCGCCGCGGATGTTGGTGGTGCCCGACGTTGGAACACAGATTTTGGAGACTGGCGTCGGGACGTTCCCAGGCCGCTGTGATGCGCAGATTGCACCGGAACTCGACCCGCCGATGGCCCTCATCGCGGGATCCTTGGAAACGTTGGACGCTTCGACCTCGGGGATGATTTCCTCGAGTAGGAAGCGAGCGTAACGATCGCCGAGGCTGTC
>CAWFJI010000015.1:0-48799 GCA_963816075.1 uncultured Flavobacteriaceae bacterium
GCCATCGACATAGCTCCCGAGATCTTTAACAGAATCCTCGCTGTGGTCATTGTACTGGTCGGTCTTTTCCTGGTCATTCATAAAAGCAACCCATCCCTGTTCCGCGAAGAAAGACTCAGCGGAAAATACCTTTGGCTGAGTACGATCGCATTTTTCTTTATTGGTATCTATGGTGGTTTTATTCAGGCCGGTACCGGTTTGATCATGCTCATCGTGCTCTCCGGTATCAACCATTATGCCCTGGTAAAAGCCAATGCCATCAAAAACCTGGTAGCCCTTGTTTATAATATCTCAGCCCTGGCCATTTTTATCTTCAGCGATAAGATCAACTGGGAATACGGACTCATGCTTGCGGTAGGTACCGGCATCGGCGGTTGGTTCACAAGCCGCTGGTCTGTGAACAAAGGCGATGGCGTAGTGCGCGTTTTTATGGTCATCATGATTATTATTATGGCCGTAAAACTCTGGTTTTTTAACGAGTGATCTCAAAAGTTCTGAAATGCTTCAAATCACCTTCTTCCAAAACAACATCATAAACCTTGGAATTGGGTGAGCCTGTGTAAAGCCAATCTGTAAATATTTTCATGGGCCCGTTTTCTCCTTCGGCCTCAACATACACATCACCGTTGTCAAGATTCCGCACAAAGCCTTTGATCTGGAGTGAAACAGCTTTTTCTGCCGTATATCTCCTGAACCAGACACCCTGTACCCTGCCTTTAACAGTTATTTTGTAATGTTTCATATCCAGCAATCTTAATTCTCCATTCAAAAATAAACAATAAGCTTTTCGGGTGTTCCCATTCAGTCAAAATATTTTAACTTTGCTTCTTCATGCATTAATCAAAATATTCAAAATGGGGAATTCACTCGGAAAGCTTTTTACACTGACTACTTTTGGAGAATCTCACGGACCTGCCATCGGTGGTATCATCGACGGATGCCCGGCCGGGATCAGCATTGACTTCGAAGCAATTCAGCAGGAGCTCGACAGGAGAAAACCCGGACAGTCAAAGATCACTACCCAAAGGAAAGAAGCTGATGAAGTGGTATTCTTATCGGGAATTTTCGAAGGAGTTACAACAGGAACTTCAATTGGATTCCAGATTGCCAACACCGACCAGCGCAGCAAGGATTACAGCCACAATACAGATGTTTACAGGCCTTCTCATGCCGATTTTACCTATGCCAAAAAATACGGCATCCGCGATCACCGCGGGGGCGGAAGGAGTTCTGCCCGCGAAACTGCCAACTGGATCGTAGGTGGCGCCATCGCAAGGCAAATCATTAAAGATATAAAAATTACCGCTTTTACCTCCAGTGTTGGGGACATTTCCCTGCAAAATGGTCAGGACCTGAAAGATTTTTCACAGATCGAAAATAATCTGGTCCGTTGCCCGGACCCTGTGATCGCAGAGAAAATGATCGCTCTGATCGAGTCAATCAAAAAATCCGGCGATACCGTTGGTGGCACGATTACCTGTGTGATCAAAAATGTTCCTGTTGGTTTGGGTGAACCTGTATTTAATAAACTGCATGCCGAATTGGGCAAAGCCATGCTCTCCCTGAACGCGGTAAAAGGCTTTGAATACGGCAGTGGTTTTGAAGGAACCAAACTCAAAGGCAGTGAACACAATGACCATTTCAATTCGGATGGCAGCACAAAAACCAACCTTTCCGGAGGTGTACAAGGTGGTATAAGCAATGGCATGGACATCTATTTCCGGGTTGCCTTTAAGCCGGTTGCTACCCTTATGCAAAAGCAAAACACCATTGACTCATTGGGTAATACCGTTGAAATGCAGGGCAAAGGCCGGCATGATCCCTGTGTGGTACCACGCGCGGTGCCCATAGTCGAAGCCCTTAGTGCCATGGTCCTGGCAGACCTGTTCCTGCAATCCAAAGCCAGGTAAGTATCACTATGACTAACGTCTCACTAATCACTACTTCACTATTCACTAGACATTGTATAACCGTATAACCGCATTACCGTATAACCGTATAACTGCATAATCGTATAACCGCTTCACCGTAAAACATTTCTAACATTTTATTAAAATTACCGAAATAAAAAATTAAATCCTGCGTTTAAGATATTGTTGATGGTTTAGAAACCAACAACAGAAAAAAAAAGTTGCCCTCACAATAACATTTTTCAAATTCATTTTACGAATTGTTATTACATTGCTCATGAAGTATTACAAATTGCTATTGTCTGAATTGAAAGAATATTATTACAAATTAATAAATCGACAAGAATTTTTTAATGAAGTTCAATCCCTCCGAATAAAAGTGCCCAATAATTCAAATCCTTTTCCTGCAAAAAGAGCTCCTGAAGTTTAGAATCAGGGTTTTTTCTGTGCGAATCACAATACTTGAGTTTTAGCAATAGAACTCTTCAAGATCCCTTTTTTTTTAGGCCGCTACTGTTATTCGTAACGTAGTGGTCTTTTTTTTTATAACAAATCCGGCTCATCTGAAAAATTGCCATTTTTTCTTTTAAAAAATTACTTAATCCTAAGTATTTACAGCACAACTTGCGCTGTACTCCAAAGAAACTTTTATCTTTGGTCAAATTTTTAAAAACACAAAATGGATAAGGGAATATACGCTAAGTTCAATACAACAAAAGGAGAAATTCTGATCAAACTAACTCACGATAAAACCCCGGGTACCGTGGGCAATTTCATCGCACTTGCAGAAGGTAATCTCGAGAACAGTGCAAAACCTCAGGGGCAAAAATATTACGACGGACTCAAATTCCACCGTGTCATCGCCAACTTCATGATACAAGGCGGCTGTCCGTTAGCTACCGGAACCGGTGGTCCGGGTTACAAATTTGATGATGAATTTCACCCCGATCTCAAACACGACAGACCCGGTGTTCTCTCTATGGCCAATGCAGGGCCCGGCACCAATGGCAGCCAGTTTTTTATTACCCATGTGGCCACACCCTGGCTGGATAATAAGCATACGGTTTTTGGGCATGTTATCGAAGGTCAGGATGTAGTAGATGCCATTGCACAGAATGACGAAATAAAATCGGTGGAGATCATCCGCATTGGGGAAGAAGCTGAGAAATTTAATGCAGTGGAATCCTTTCGTAAATTTGAAGGAGGCAGGGAAAAAAGAATAGCCGACGAATTGAAGCAGATGAATGCAGAACTTGATAAAATAGCAGCAGGATTTGATAAGACTCCCTCCGGCTTGCGTTACAAGATCTTGCAAAAGGGCTCAGGAGCCAAAGCCCAGAAAGGGAAAAAAGTGACGGTTCATTACAAAGGACAACTCACCAATGGTTCTGTTTTTGATTCTTCCTACAACAGAAAAGAACCCATTGAATTTCTTTTGGGTGTAGGTCAGGTCATTGAAGGCTGGGATGAAGGAATACAGTTGCTGCAGGTTGGTGATAAGGCACGTTTTGTTATACCCTCACATTTGGGCTATGGAAGTTCAGGTGCCGGTAATGTGATACCCCCAAATGCAACCCTTATTTTTGATGTTGAACTCGTAAATACAAAGTAAGTAGTAATATGAAAACAAAATTATTTTTTTTGAATCTATGCCTCGTCTTAAGCATTAGCACGCTTGCCCAGGACAGTACCAAAGTGAATCCCATATTAACAGACCGATTTGTGATCGGAGCCGGAGTATTTTTTCCTGACACAGAATTTATCATTACGTTGGATGGGAATAACGAAAATTTACCTGTGGATATGAATAAAGTATTTGACCGAACCGAGGATGCCGTTACGGGTATGTTTATGGCACAATGGAGGTTTTCAAAAAAGAGAAAATGGATCATGCAAGTTGAGTATTTCAATTTGAAAAATGAAAACAAAGGCACTCTGGAAGAAGACATTGAATGGAGGGATAAGATCTTTAAAGAAGGAACCTATGCGGAGGCCGGCGTTACAATGCAAACCTATCGTATCTTTCTCGGCAGACAGATCATTGGAGGTCCAAAATATGAAATTGGAGGAGGTATAGGCCTTCATGCACTGAATGTGGAATCGTATATTGAGGGAGAAATTAGAATGGAAGAAGATACAGAATTTGGCAAGGAAACTGCCAATTTCACAGCACCCTTACCAGACATTGGTTTTTGGGCTACCTATGCCCCACACCCCAAATGGTCAATTGATGCGAGGTTGGATTGGTTCTATGTGGCTTTAGATGAATTCGAAGGAGGCCTTTGGGATATATCTCCATCCGTAACCTATCAGATCACCAAAAACATCGGCACGAGCTTGAGCTACCATTATTTTAATGTTGATCTTACAGTTAAAAAAGAAAAGGTTGATGGCATATTCGATCTTACTTTCAATGGGCCGAGCCTGTCTGTTTTTGGAAATTTTTAAAGGAATTCATTGAAGAAGTTTTTCTTGTTGCTTACCTTACTTTTGAATAATCAAATTCAAAGTCAGGTAACCCTGGTTCTGGAGCAAATACCCCGGGATACACCAAAAAATGCGGTGCTTTTTATCACCGGAAATTTTGATAACTGGTCCGGGGGTAAGGATCATTACTTTAACATGAATGACAAGGGCTATTATTCCATAACCCTGCCAAAAACAAAAAAGGACCTCGAATTTAAATTTACACTGGGAAGCTGGGAGCAGGTCGAGACCGATTCTGTCGGGAAAAATATTGAGAACAGAACCTGGCATTTCTCAGAAAAACACGATACAATTTTTATGAAAATCCAGAGCTGGCAAAAACCGAAAAGCCCGAAAAAATCGACTGCCGCCAAGAATGTTGTAGTACTCGAGGAAGCGTTTCCCATGCCGCAGTTCAACAGGCGAACGAGAAAAATTCTGGCCTACCTCCCACCCGATTACGAGGAATCAAACCGCCGGTACCCTGTAGTCTATTTACACGACGGCCAAAATATTTTTGACGATGCAACTTCCTTTGCAGGGGAATGGGGTGTTGATGAGACCTTAAACAAATTATTTGTGGAAAAAGGCACTGCCCTTATCGTGATTGCCACAGAAAACGGGCAGGAAGAAAGACTGAACGAATATACACCCTGGAAAAATGAAGAGTACGGAGGCGGCGAAGGAGATCTGTATCTTGAATTTATAGTGAAAAACCTTAAGCCTTATGTCGACCAAAAGCTCAGGACAAAATCCGGTCAATGGAATACAGGGATTATGGGTAGTTCCCTGGGAGGCTTGATTTCGTATTATGCCGGCTTGAAATACCCTGATGTATTCGGAAAAGTGGGAGTCTTCTCTCCTTCATTTTGGTTTGCTGACGAGTCCTTTACTTTTGCTGAAGAACATGGTAAAATAAAAAAACAAAAAATGTACCTGCTCGCCGGCACCAATGAAGATGAAGATGGCGAGACTGTAGCCGATACAGAAAAAATTGCCGGACTGCTGATCGAGGCCGGCTACAAAAAGAAAAATATTTATCAAAAATACGTCCCGGGCGGAGAGCACAGTGAAAAATTCTGGAGGAGCGAATTCGAAGAAGCCATTCTGTGGCTTTTTCCCTGATTATTCAGTATTGAGATATGAGTTGAGTATTGAGACAGGAAACAGGAGACAGGAGACAGAAGCTAAGTAAAAAGTTAAAAGGCAAAAGGCAAAAGTTCAATTACTACCTTAGACCTTGAAGCCTGAAAAGATAGGGAGCATAAGAAGTTGTGCCCGGATCGACATCCAGCATATATCTTATCCTAATAATACTTTTTACTTTTTACTTTTACCTTTTACCTTTAAACTTTATCCTTTATCCTTTGTCCTTTATCCTTTGCACTTTATCCTTCTCGCTTCCATTTAATATTACATCCAATACTCGGCTTTTGCTCAGCACTGATCTCTTTTCCAGCCAGCAAATTGTTCAAGGGCAGATCTCAGATCAACTGCCGTAACAGGAATCTCATTGCCCGGTCGTGAGTCATCAAGCTGCCCCCTGTAGACGAGTGCCAGATTGCTGTCGAAAACGTAGATATCCGGAGTACAGGCAGCATCGTAGGCTTTGGCCGTCTCCTGTGTCTCATCATACAAATAAGGAAATGTAAAGCGGTTTTGCCATGCAAATTCAGCCATCTTGTCAGGAGCATCCTGAGGGTAGTTCACCACGTCATTGGAAGAGATAGCAAGAAAGGAAACTCCAAATTCTTTATAGTCATTGGCGGTGCGCACCAGTTCTTTAATCACATGCAGCACAAACGGGCAATGGTTACAGATAAAATACACAACAGTACCCTTCCTGCCCTGCAGCTCATTCAGATTGAGAAATTTACCTGATATCGTATCGGGTAATTCAAATGCAGATGCTTTGGTGCCAAGGGCTAACATATTTGATGCTGTTCTTGCCATTTTTGATTAATTTTAAACCAAATTTAAGGAAAGATGATCAAAGACCCGATTTCTTATGAAGATTTTCAAAAAGTCGACCTGCGAATAGGAACCATCACAGAGGTTCAGGATTTCGAGAAAGCCAAAAAACCTGCCTATAAACTCAAGGTTGATTTTGGGCCTTTGGGAGTAAAAAGCTCAAGTGCACAGCTCACCGCCCTCTATACAAAAGAGGAGTTGCTGGGCAAACAGGTAATTGCCGTCGTCAATTTTTCACCCAGACAAATAGGAAATTTCATGAGTGAAATTCTGGTTCTTGGAATACAAAATCAAGAAGAAGTTGTACTTTTACAATGCCGGAATCAGGCTAAAAACGGTAAGATTATTTCCTGACCTGTTAAGCAAAAAAGCCATGAATGCACAACTCGATAAACTTTCACTTGAATTAAAAGGTGAATTGTATGATGATCTTTTGCACAAAAGTATCTACGCTACCGATGCTTCTGTTTATAGAAAAATACCCCTTGCCGTATGTTACCCAAAGGATGAGGAAGACCTGAAAACCATAGTCCGTTATGCAGATGAGAACAGGATCAGCCTCATTCCGAGAACCGCAGGCACCTCGCTGGCCGGTCAGTGTGTTGGCGACGGCCTGGTTGTGGACACCTCAAAATATTTTACTGAAATTCTTGCTTTTGATGAGATCGGCCAGACAGTAACGGTTCAGCCCGGTGTTATTCGCGATGAGCTGAACCTTTTTCTTAAACCTTATGGCCTTTTTTTTAGCCCGGATACCTCAACCACGAACCGCTGTATGATCGGTGGTATGGTAGGCAACAATTCTTCCGGGACCACCTCGATCAGATACGGTGTTACACGCGACAAGGTTCTTGCTATGAAAACAGTCCTTTCTGATGGTTCAACAGCCTTGTTCACCGACCTCAGCAAAGAGCGGTTTCTCGAAAAAACCCGCGGCAATACGCTGGAAAATGAAATATACAGGCTTTTCTATGATAAACTCTCACGTAAGGAGATTCAGGAAGAAATAACTAAGGAATTTCCAAAGAAAACCATACACCGAAGAAACAATGGCTATGCCGTTGATGCGCTGCTGGAATCTGAAATATTCGGCGGAACAGACAAAAATGTAAATCTGAGCAAAGTGCTCTGTGGCAGCGAGGGTACCCTGGCCTTTACTACAGAGATCACCCTGGCACTTGATAAATTACCGCCTGCACATAAGATTATGGTGGCAGCCCATTATGAATCGATACACAATTGCATGCTGGCCGTGGTGATTGCCATGAAACACAAATTGTATTATTGCGAACTCATGGACAAGACCATCCTGGATTGCACCAAAAACAACCGGGAACAGAGAAAAAACCGCTTTTTTGTCGAAGGAGATCCGAAAGGGATACTCATGCTGGAAGTAGCATCAGATGACATGGCTGAAACAGAAAAACTGGCAGATGCCCTGATCAGGGACCTCGAACAAAGCAAACTCGGTTATGCCTACCCAAAATTAAAAGGAGCGGATATTGATAAAGCCAATACCCTGAGAAAAGCCGGACTCGGACTGCTGGGAAATATTGTGGGAGATGACAAATCAGCACCCTGCATAGAAGACACCGCCGTAGAATATGCCGACCTGCCTGAATACATTGATGAATTCAGTAAAATGATGGAAAACTACGGCCAAAATCCCATCTATTATGCCCATGCCGGTGCGGGAGAACTGCATCTTAGACCCATAGTAAACCTGAAAAAGAAGGAAGGTGTTGCGCAGTTTAAATCGATCACTGCCGATGTGGCCACGCTGGTAAAAAAATACCAGGGCTCCATGAGCGGAGAACACGGCGATGGCATTGTCCGTTCCTCTTTTTTACCGGAGATGATCGGCGAAAAAAATTACACCCTTTTAAAGGAAATCAAAGCTACCTTCGATCCAAAGAATATTTTTAATAGAGGTAAGATCATCGATCCCTGGCCTATTGATGAGTCACTTCGGTATGAAGCAGACCGGGAAGAACCTGCAGTTGAGACCCTTATGGATTTTTCTGATTCTCTGGGTATACTGCGCGTCGCAGAAAAATGCAATGGCTCCGGTGATTGCAGAAAACCCGTTTCAGCGGGCGGAACCATGTGTCCGAGTTACCGCGCTACAAAAGATGAAAAGGATACGACACGGGCAAGGGCAAATATGCTGAGAGAGATTCTCACCCATTCCGAAAAGGCTAATAAATTTGATAGCGAAGAACTCAAAAAGATCTTCGACCTGTGCCTGAGTTGCAAGGCCTGTTCTTCCGAATGTCCAAGCAATGTGGACATCGCCTCGCTTAAAGCGGAATTTTTGTATCAGTATTACCAGAGCAATCCCGTCGATTTCAGGACCCAAATGTTTGCCGATAATGTAAAATGGAACAAATTGGGTAGTATAGTCCCAACACTTACAAACCTCGTCCTGAATACGGCCGCTACTAAAAAAATAATGGGCATACACCCCAAAAGGAGTATTCCTGCACTGCAACCCGTAACCCTTGAAAAATGGTGTGACAAAAACAAGGCACGTCTCGCTTCAAAAAAACACGAAAAGGGAAAACTGTACCTTTTTTTGGATGAGTATACAAATTTTTATGATGTTCCTACAGGAATAGACACCATCGAATTGCTTTCAGATCTGGGTTACGAAGTGCTGATTACACCTCATGAAGAAAGCGGTAGGAGCTTTATTTCAAAAGGATTGCTGGATAAGGCCAAAGAAAAAATAGATCAGAACATAGCGCATTTTGGTGAATTGATCACCTCGGAAACGCCCCTGGTGGGCATAGAACCGAGCGCCATTCTAGGCTTCAGGGATGAATATCCCCGGTTGGCAGATGATAAGGACAGGGCCAGGCGGATCGCACCTTTTACCTTAACACTGGAAGAGTTCTTTTATGAAGAAATAAAAAAAGGAAAGATCAGCTCTTCGGATTTCAGTGATAAAAAGAAGACCATTAAAATTCACGGACACTGTCATCAAAAATCTCTTTCTAACATGGAAAGCTCATTTGCCATGCTCAATCTGCCAAAAAATTACACTGTTACTATAATCAACTCAGGCTGTTGTGGTATGGCAGGTTCCTTTGGCTATGAAAAGGAACATTACGAAGTGAGTATGCAGGTTGGGGAAGACACCCTATTTCCAAAAGTGCGAAATACAGGCAAGGATGTGAGCATTGCGGCGGCAGGTACCAGTTGCAGACATCAGATCTTCGACGGAACCGGAAGAAAGGCACTCCACCCGGCAACAATTTTAAGAGAGGCATTGAAATAAATATTTTATTATTTCGTTAAATATTTTAGATTTACAGTCGAAAATAGCTTATCATTTTAAAAAAATTGCTAATTAGTTGAATACCAGTCGGTATTCAATATTTTATTATTTTTAAACCCTCTGTAAAAAAGGGATGTTTTGCTTTATAAAATACGAACGATTAACAATAAAAAAATGAAACGCACTCAAAAGCTACTTTTTCTTCTTCTATTATTCATTGCTACCCAAACATTTGCTCAGGACAAGGCGGAACCGGCGGTGGTAAAGCCGGTTAGCAAAAATTCCATCAGCGGTCAGTTCGACGAGCTCTTCCGCAAATCAGGCAGTTACCAGGATTACAAAGTAATTAATAAGGACAAATACAACGAACTTAAATTGGTTGTTCTTGATACCATTCAAAACCTAAACAAAAAGATGGCCGGAACTTCTGTGGTCATCAACAGGCAGAAGGCAGAAATTGATTCTTTGAAAGTTAATCTGAAAAAGACCAACGACAGTTTGATAGAAGTTACAAAAAATATTGATGACATAGACGGTTTTGGAGTTCCCATGAAAAAATCGAATTACAATGTTTTGGTATATTCCCTGCTGGGCAGTTTGCTTGCACTTTCGCTGTTTTTTATGCTACGTTACAGGCAGAGCAATAAACTGACGGAACAGGCTCAGAAAGCCTTAAAAGATACCGAAGAAGAATACGACAACTACAAAAGGGTTTCCATTGAAAGGGAACAAAAAGTGAGAAGGGAACTGCAGGACGAAATAAACAAACAGAAAAACATTAAAAAACCAACAAAATAAAGATTTCGGTCAATCAATAAAACCTGTTTAACGACAGGTTTTATTTTTTAAAAATATCCCTGTGCTGCTCCAGATAGCCCAGTGCATTCGGACCTTCATTAAAAAGCAGGTCGAGTATGCTCAGGTTGGGAATAAAACCGAATTTCTCAGTAAACACCTGCTGGTAGGGTTCCTGTTGATAGGATAGTTTTAACTTGGCATTGGCCAGCTCCCTGTGATCCTCCTGAACGGTTGTAAGGTACTCCGTGGTATGGCCGGTTTTCTTCGCCAGCTGAAGGGCCTCCATAACAAGCTCATGTACCCGGAGGTTCAGATCCAGTAAAAAGGTATAAGACTTACTCAGCACAGACAGCAAGTCCTCTTCGTAATATTCAAAATAGGGAGAAGATCGGTAAGCCGAAGCCAGCGATTTTTTGTGCATTTTTTGCCAGCCAAAACTTGTATCAATTTTAACCTCCCGGGTCTTCTGCCTTCTGCCTGAATTTTCATGAACAATTGGAATACCCAGCAAAAGTTTGCCATTGGCCCCATAAATATAACAGCGGTTGCGGTAGGTTTGCTTTTGAAAATTGTCTTCGGTCTCAAAAATGAGTTCACCGGCTTCTGCAATAGCTATATATTGAATAACCGGTGAAAAATATGTCGGCTGAAAAACCATTGGCAGAATTAACTTTGCTTGCTTTTTCTTTTAAATACGGTATATCCGTACCACAAAGCCAGCGCACCCAGGAACCAATAGAAATATGATACAGGCTTCCCGCTGCCGTGTACCGTGGTAAACAACCTCTCCCAACGCACTTTGTCAAGACCTTTACCCTGACTGTTCCAGCTGAACCATATAAAGACAGGTTTTCCTACCACATGATCAAAAGGCACATAACCCCAGTATCTCGAATCCTCACTGTTATGTCGGTTGTCACCCATCATCCAGTAATAGTCTTGTTTGAAGGTATAGGAAGATGCCGGAGCACCGTTGATCATGACCTGATCTCCCACCAGCTCGATCTCATTTTTCTCATATTCCCTGATGATCTGTTTATAAAAACCGATGCTGTTTATATCCAGCTGAACGGTCTTGCCCTTTCCGGGGATGTAGACCGGGCCAAAATTATCTTTATTCCATGCCAATTTGGGATCATTTGGAAAAACATCCTCTCCTTCACCTTTTGGTGCCAACCGCTTGTTCATCGTCTTCACAACGGGATTCTTTGAAAGCAGTCTGGCATCTTCTTCGGCCAGATTCAGTACATAATTGCCATCAGGAAGTCTGCCACCTTCGCGAACGTGGTATTTGTTCTGAAGTGTATTGACATTGATCGTATTTCCACCTGTATTGACATCATAGAAATATTGAGGCCTCGCCCTGTCCGGCATTACAGAAAGCTCGCCGTTGATATAGATATCGCCGTCAATTATTTTGAGAGAATCTCCCGGCACAGCTACGCATCTCTTTACGTAATTCGATTTTTTATCGACCGGCTTTCTGATCTTCTTGTTTGTTTTTTGAAAGAAATATTCAACAGTATCAACGGGCCAGCTGAATACGACGATATCATTTCTTTTGATCTTTTGGAAGCCCGGAATGCGCAAATACGGCAACTGTGGTTTATTTAAATACGACTTGACCTTTATTAAGGGCAGCGTATCATGGACCATAGGAGCCGCCACTGTGGTCATGGGCACTCTGGCCCCGTAATGAAATTTGCTCACAAAAAGGAAATCACCGATCAGTAAGGATTTTTCGAGTGAGGAAGTTGGAATTGTATAAGGCTGCATAATATAAGTATGCACTATGGTCGCTGCCACTATGGCAAACACGATGGAACTTAACCATTCTCCTCCTGAGGTAGCCGGTTTCAGACTTCTGTCTCTTTCGTATTTTACGTCGGTAAAATAATTGATATAATAAATATAAAAGCCCAGGGTTGCAATCACCAGAACCGTGTCGACCGTGCTTTTTTTACCAAAACTTCTGATGGTCTCTACCCAAATCACTGCAAACATCAGCAAATTGATAATCGGAAGAAAAAGGAGGATGACCCACCATTTCGGTCTTCCTATGATCTGCATTAATACAACAGCATTATAAACGGGTATTGCGGCTTCCCAAGCCTTTCTTCCGGCTTTCACATACAGTTTCCAGGTTCCCAGAAAATGAATTACCTGTAAAAGCAGAAAAAAAATAAACCACTGTGTAAAGGTCATAATTATATATTTTAATTATTGATTAATTCGTTTAACCGTTAGTTGTTTTTCGTTACAATTTGTTACAATAAACAAGGACAAAGTACAAAGGACAAAGGATAAAGGGTAACGGCAAAGGTTCAAGGCAAAAGTAAAAAGTAAAAAGTAAAAAGTTTCGAGGTTAAATTAAAAAAACATCTCAATACTCAATACTCAGTACTCAATGCTAATTTTTCCTGTCTCTTGTCTCCTGATTCCTGTCTCCTGGTTCTTGTCTCCTGTTTCCGTATTTCTCTCAATACTCAATACTCAATACTAATTTTTCCTGGTTCCTGTCTCCTGGTTCCTGTCTCCGTACTTTCTCAATACTCACATCTCACATCTCACATCTCTATACTAAGCACATCCTTGATATTGTAAACCCCGGTTTTACCTTTGATCCATTCCGCTGCCAGAACTGCTCCCAGAGCAAAACCTTCCCTGCTATAGGCTTTGTGCTGAATCATAATCATATCCTGATTTGATTTATACGATACGGTATGTGTACCCGGCACATCTCCTTCCCTTTTTACATCTATATAGATCTCCTCTTCAACAGGCACTTCAATATTCCACCCGGTTTTGTTTGAATGGTTAATGATCTGTTCGGCAAGACTGATAGCAGTTCCGCTGGGTTTGTCGAGTTTATGTATGTGGTGTACCTCTTCCAGAGACACATCATAGCCTTCGATGCCATCCATCAGTTTTGCCAGGTATTCATTCAGTTTGAAGAACAGATTAACACCAATACTAAAATTTGAGCCGTATAAAAAGCTGCCATTTTCCTTCTTGCAATAGGCCACCAGTTCATCAAATTTGCTCAGCCAGCCCGTGGTGCCGCTCACAACCGGTATCTTGTTATCGATACAGTGTTTTATATTTTTAAAAGCAGCCACCGGGGTGCTGAAGTCTATCGCCACATCAGCCAGGGTGATATCATAAGGGCCTGAATCTATATCGACCTTCAGAACGATCTGATGTCCTCTCTTCAGGGCGATCTTTTCGATTTCCCTGCCCATTTTACCGTAACCTAACAAAGCTATTTTCATATTCATAAATTTATTTGATGTCAGTAATTCAAATCATATTTCAGGTAAACACCTGCCACGGTGGCACCCATAGCCGAATCATAATAAAATGTTGGCCTCAGGGATAACTGCTTATTGAAGGCCTTGTCATCCAAATGTGCATCAACATTGGCCTCGATAATATTCAAGGCATACAAACCCAGTGTAATAAACATGGAAAGGTCCCGGTTTTTTTTATATTGATTTTGAGCCCTTACCAAACCATCAGTACTAATAAACGGGTTACCCTCTTCTCCGTCAAATTCATCCTCCTGGCCGGCAAGCCGCTGTTTATATGCGGTCTCGTAACGATCAAGTTCATCGGCATTCCATTTCACAAAATAAAGTCCGGTTCCTATGGCACCATAAACGATGGGAATTTTCCAATACTTGCCATTATAGGCCTGCCCCAGTCCGGGCAGTATGGCAGAATAAAAAGCTGCCCTTGAAGGAGATAATACATCGATCTTCTCGGCATTCTGAACAGAATCTCCTTCCATTCTGACATCCTCTTCCAGCACCTGGCTGTAAAGAGATCCTGTCAGCAAGAGCAAAATCAACAAGGCTATATTTGCCTTAACCGACATTTAACCCAGCAGTTTTTTGATGCGCAAAAAATCTTCTTCTGAATGAAAGGGAATGGTAATCTTGCCTTTGTTGCTGCCGGTCATTTTAATTTCAACTTTCTGTCCAAAAAAATCATTGATAAATTTTTGTGAACTGCTGATCACTTCCGGCAATAACTTTTCTTCAGGTGTTTTTTTCGTGTTTTCCTTACCATCTTTCGCCCTGCGAACCAACTCCTCTGTCTGCCTTACAGACAAGTTTTGCTGAATGATATTCTTATAGATTTCAAGCTGTTTGTCGTGATCAAAGATGTTTATAAGTGCCCTGCCATGCCCCATAGTCAGAAAACCATCTCTGATACCCGTTTGAATGATGGGGTCTAACTTTAATAACCGGAGGTAATTGGTAACTGTACTCCTGTTCTTCCCTACCCTTTTGCTGAGCTCTTCCTGTGTAAGTTGTATCTCCTCGATCAGTCGCTGGTACGAAAGCGCGATCTCAATGGAATCAAGATCACTTCGCTGTATGTTTTCCACCAGTGCCATTTCCAGCAATTCCTGGTCATTGGCGATTCGGATATATGCGGGGATCGAAGTAGCCCCTATCATTTTGGAGGCCCTCAGGCGGCGCTCACCGCTCACCAGCTGAAACTGATTTCCTTCTAATTTTCTGACCGTGATGGGTTGAATTACACCCAATTCCCGGATGGATGCAGCCAGCTCCTGCAATTCCTCTTCCTTAAAATTCGTCCTTGGCTGAAACGGATTTTCTTTAATGGCCTGCACATCGATCTCCAGTATGTTGCCCACAACTTTTTCTGCATTTTTGTCTTTAACAGACATAATATCATTCGCATCATTTAAAAGAGCCGATAATCCCCTGCCCAATGCTTGCTTTTTCACTGCTTTAGCCATCGCTGTTCTTTTTTATTATTTCATGCGCCAGATTGATATAATTCACAGCTCCCTTGCTGGTTGCGTCATAAGCAATAATGCTTTCTCCATGACTGGGTGCTTCTCCAAGGCGTGTATTTCTTTGTATGATGGTTTTAAAAACCATGTTGTGAAAATGTTTTTTTACCTCACTTACAACCTGGTTCGACAAGCGCAGCCTGGCATCAAACATCGTTAACAGCATGCCTTCAATATCGAGCTCCGGATTGTGCAGATTTTGTATGCTTTTGATCGTGGTGAGCAACTTTCCTAATCCTTCCAGGGCATAGTATTCGCATTGAATCGGAATGATCAGCGAATCTGCCGCGGTCAGGGCATTCAAGGTGATCAGTCCCAACGAGGGGGCACAATCAATGAGTATAAAATCATAATCATCTTTGATCTCGAGAAGCGCGGTTTTTAACATATACTCCCGGTTCTTCTTGTCAACAAGTTCAATTTCAATGGCAACCAGATCTATATGAGCGGGTATCAGGTCAACATTGGGGGAATTGGTCTGAGTAATGGCTTCCCTGGCCGTGATGCTGTGTTCCAGAACCTGATAGGTACTCTTTTCAACCTTATCGGATTCCACACCCAATCCTGACGTCGCATTTGCCTGCGGATCCGCATCTACAAGTAAAACCTTCTTTTCAAGTACTCCCAGTGCGGCCGCCAGATTTACTGTGGTAGTGGTTTTACCGACTCCTCCTTTTTGATTGGCAATTGCTATAATTTTTCCCATTAAACCACATGATTTTTCACGATGTAAAAATACAATTATTTGTGAGGTTTTAAAATGAAGTTTTTAACAATGCAAGCATCTTATAACAAGCCAGATAGCTTATACACGTACCCTTCTTGCCGTTGCAGATATAAAAAAAATAAGCGAGTACTAGTCCTTCTTTTTGCTTCTGATCATCATTTCGAGCATGTCCCACATCTCCTTCGGAACCTTCTCAAGTATATTGAATTCGCCTGCTCCCTGTAACCATTCCCCGCCGTCAATGGTAACCACCTCTCCATTGATATAAGCAGAAAAATCGGACATCAGGTAGGCGGCCAGATTGGCCAGTTCCTGATGGTCTCCCAATCGTTTGAGCGGAATTTTTTTGGTCATATCGAATTCATCCTTGAGATTTCCCGGTAACAGACGGTCCCAGGCACCTTTTGTTGGAAAAGGTCCGGGGGCAATCGCATTGAAACGGATGCCGTATTTGGCCCATTCCACTGCCAGCGACCGCGTCATGGCCAATACTCCGGCTTTGGCTGTGGCCGAGGGTACCACATAGGCCGAGCCCGTCCAAGCATAGGTGGTCACGATATTAAGAACTGTAGCCTTCTTTTGCTTTGTCTCGATCCAGTGCTTGCCACAAGCCAGTGTACAGTTTTTTGTACCCTTCAGAACAATATCTATTATGGTATCAAAAGCGTTGGAAGACAATCTTTCAGTAGGACTGATAAAATTTCCCGCAGCATTGTTCAGCAATCCGTCCACACGGCCAAACCGGTCCAGCGCACTTTTCAGCATGGCTTCCACCTGTTCATAACTTCTCACATCACATTGTACAGCCAACACCTCTCCTCCCGTTTTTTCTTCGAGCTCCCTGGCCGTGAGCTGTAATTTGTCTATATCACGTGAGGTAATCACCACTTTTGCCTTGAGCTCTAAAAAATATGAGGTCATTGCCTTACCCAAACCGCTGCCTCCACCGGTTACGATAATTACTTTTCCATCCAAACTACCATCCCGCAACATGGGTTGATTGTATTCCATATGATTGTTTTTTATAAATTTATTCTTCGCAAGTATTTATTTATCTTGTGCAAAAACTTAAATATTTTAAATTCCTATTTGTCAAATATAAAAGTCTTTGTATCTTTGCCGCACTTTTGACAAAAAGAAAGCTAAAGCCAAATATAAAGAATTTAAAGAAATGAAAAGAACATTCCAACCATCAAGAAGAAAAAGAAATAACAAGCACGGGTTTCGAGAGAGAATGGCAAGTGTTAATGGGAGAAAAGTTTTAGCTAGAAGAAGGGCTAAAGGAAGAAAAAAACTGACAGTTTCTTCTGAACCGGCACACAAAAAATAATGATCATTATTCTTAAATATAGAAGGTGTTACTTTTTTCAGTAACACCTTTTTTTATATCTGAATTTTAAGTAACAATACAATTGATTATTTTTACCAACAAAACCCCTAATAATAAATGCCAAAAGATACTTCAATAAAATCGGTTCTGATCATCGGTTCAGGCCCCATCGTGATCGGTCAGGCCTGTGAATTCGACTACTCGGGAACCCAGGCGGTCAGGTCGCTTCGTGAAGAAGGTATAGAGATCATTCTGATCAACTCCAATCCGGCCACCATCATGACCGACCCCCAAATGGCCGACCATATCTACCTGCTCCCGCTTACGACTAAATCGATTATCGAGGTACTTAAAAAACACAAGGTCGATGCTGTACTGCCAACCATGGGTGGCCAAACGGCCCTGAATTTGTGTATTGAGGCCGATGAAAAGGGAATCTGGCAGGACTTTGGCGTAAAACTGATCGGTGTTGATATCAATGCCATACAAATAACCGAAGACAGGGAACAATTCAGAAACCTGATGAACGAGATCGGTGTGGGCCAGGCGCCATCCAGAATTGCCAGATCTTATCTCGAAGGAAAAGAAATCGCACAGGAATTCGGCTTCCCGCTGGTTATCCGTCCTTCCTTTACCCTGGGAGGCTCCGGTGCTTCTATTGTGTATAAAAAAGAAGATTTTGATACCTTGCTGCAAAGAGGGATAGAAGCTTCACCCATACATGAAGTTCTGATCGATAAGGCCTTACTGGGCTGGAAAGAATACGAGCTGGAACTTTTAAGGGATAAAAATGACAACGTGGTCATTATCTGTACCATTGAAAACATGGATCCCATGGGTATCCATACGGGTGATTCCATTACAGTGGCTCCGGCCATGACACTGAGCGATACTACCTTCCAGCGCATGCGGGATCTGGGCATTAAAATGATGCGTGCCATAGGAGATTTTGCCGGCGGATGTAACGTACAATTTGCAGTTAGTCCCGATGAAAAAGAGGATATCATTGCCATAGAGATCAACCCCAGGGTGTCGAGATCCTCGGCACTGGCCTCTAAAGCAACAGGTTACCCCATCGCAAAGATCGCTGCCAAGCTGGCCATCGGATACCACCTCGATGAATTGCAAAACCAGATCACTAAAAATACTTCTGCCCTTTTTGAACCAACCCTGGATTATGTCATTGTAAAAATTCCCCGCTGGAATTTTGACAAATTTGAGGGCTCCGACCGCACAATCGGACTCATGATGAAATCTGTAGGAGAAGTGATGGGTATCGGCAGGTGCTTCCAGGAGGCACTGCACAAGGCAACCCAGTCACTCGAGATCAGCAGAAATGGTCTGGGTGCAGATGGAAAAGGGATCAAAAACTACGATATGATCATTCAAAAATTACAGTTCCCCAGCTGGGACAGGGTTTTTGTGATCTATGATGCCATACAGATGGGTATCCCGCTCAGCAGAATTCACGATATCACCAAAATAGATATGTGGTTCTTAAAACAATATGAAGAACTGTACAATCTTGAAAAAGAGATCACTTCCTACAAAAATCTGGAATCCCTGCCCAGAGAACTGCTGCTTGAGGCCAAGCAAAAAGGATTCGCCGACAGGCAGATCGCACATATGCTGAACTGCTATGAAAGTGAAGTGTACAACAAAAGAGAAGTGGAAGGTGTGCACCGGGTTTTTAAGCTGGTGGATACCTGTGCCGCAGAATTCGCTGCCCATACCCCCTATTACTACTCGACCTTTGAAAACCATCAGGTTATTGATGGAAAGGCATTTTCAGAAAATGAAAGTACTGTTACAGCCAAAAAGAAAATCGTTGTATTGGGCTCCGGCCCAAACAGGATCGGACAGGGTATAGAATTCGACTATTCCTGTGTGCACGGAGTTTTGGCCGCACGCGAATGCGGTTATGAAACCATCATGATCAACTGCAATCCGGAAACCGTATCGACAGATTTTGATATTTCGGACAAACTCTATTTTGAACCCGTATTCTGGGAGCATATTTACGATATCATCAGACATGAGAAGCCCGAAGGGGTAATTGTACAGCTGGGTGGACAAACAGCGCTGAAACTCGCTGAGAAGTTGCATAAATACGGTATAAAGATCATAGGAACCAGTTTTGATTCTTTGGATCTGGCGGAAGACAGAGGAAGGTTTTCCAACCTCTTAAAATCTTTGGGCATTCCCTTTCCGCAATTTGGTACAGCCCGATCTGCTGATGAAGCACTGGCCGTGGCGAGAGAACTGGATTTTCCGATCCTGGTGCGGCCCAGCTATGTATTGGGCGGTCAGGGAATGAAAATCGTGATCAACAAAGAGGAACTTGAAGAGCATGTGATCGACATCCTGAGAAAGATTCCGAATAATGTACTACTCTTAGACCATTACCTGGACGGAGCGGTTGAAGCCGAGGCTGACGCGATCTGCGATGGCGAAAACGTATATATAATCGGCATCATGGAACATATCGAGCCCTGTGGTGTGCATTCCGGTGATTCAAACGCCACCCTGCCTCCTTTTAATCTGGGTAATTTTGTAATGGACCAGATCATCGACCATACCCATAAAATTGCGGTAGCTTTGAAAACAGTCGGACTGATCAATATTCAGTTTGCCATAAAGGATGATACCGTATATATTATTGAAGCAAATCCGAGAGCTTCCCGAACTGTTCCTTTTATATCCAAAGCCTATAATGAGCCTTATGTAAATTACGCAACCAAAGTAATGTTGGGGATCAATAAGGTTACCGATTTCAAATTCAATCCGCAATTAAAAGGTTTTGCGATCAAACAACCTGTTTTCTCGTTCAATAAATTTCCGAATGTGAACAAGAACCTGGGTCCGGAGATGAAGTCAACGGGTGAAAGCATTTTATTCATAGATAACCTGAAAGATGACCAGTTCTATGAGCTTTATCTCAGAAGAAAAATGTATCTGAGCAAATAAAAAAACAGCAGGAAGGATCGTGGTCTTTCCTGTTCCTTTTTTAAAAATTTACTGCCACGGAAAGGCCCCAGACCGGTTTTTTGGAAATGTAATCGTACTGAATCGGAGCGAAGGAAGAATAGGTCTGCATTTTATTTTTGGTTTTATAACCCAGTCCATCCAGAATCTCATTAAAAGGATCCATAAGTATCAGGGTAGTTACACCCAATGCCTTGGATTTCAATATCCTGTGATCATTTTCTACGATCTTCTTTTTTGCGATAAAAAATCCTTCACCAAATAAGGATCCGATGGTAGGTGTGATGATGATATCCTGCCAGGAGGGTACTTCTGCAAAAGCCTCTACGCCGTACTCCCAGAAAAAAGTAGAAAACAATACCGAATAAGTAAAAGATTCCCAGGGCTTGAATCCACTTCCCCTGGCAGACATATAATACACGGCTCCGGCCCAGGGATGGGTGATCCAGTTAAAGAAAAAGCCATCTTTATCCCATATCGGACCAGCTTTTACATTTTCCTCCCATTTGGTTATCAGTCCTTCTTCCCGGATCTCATCTTTATCCCAACTGGTTACACTTTCAGGCATAATCCATAACAATCCAAAAGCGGCAACAGCACCGCCAACAAATAAACCGCTGTTATAGGCCAGCCGCTTCGGATCTCGTATGGGATCATAGGTTAAATTCTTGTAAATATAATCTTTAGAAAACTCGGTAATTACCGTTTCATCTTTATTAAATAATATTACCTCAACCGGCGATAGAGCTGAAAAGTCCTTCAGCGTTTGCAGAGGCCTTGTTGTAGCAGAAACCGCCCTGGCACTATCAGGAATTCTTTCCTGACCGTAAAAAGTCAGGGTAATAATAAAAAAAATACCGAACAAAAACCGGCCTGATACTTTTTGATTCATAGCCGGCAAAAATAAAATAAGGAATCGGTTTAAAAAAACTTTTATAAGTTATTCAACACATTCTGCAGCTTTTGCCTGATCTCCTGAGCAAAGATGTCAATTTCAGGGTTTTCAGCAGTAGCCATGGCAGCCTGAGGGTCTATGGCAGAAACCTCAATTTCACCTTGTTCATTTTCTTCCACGAGTACATTACAGGGCAAAAAAACTCCGAGTTTACTGTCGGACTGGAGTGCTTTGTACGCGTAATCCGGATTACAGGCTCCCAGGATCTCATAAGGCCTTACCTGCACATCCAGCTTTGATTTGAATGTACTCTGAAGATCAATTTGTGTGATCACACCAAATCCTTCCTGTTTTAAAGCCTCGATGACCTTTGATCTGGCTTCTGGAAATTGAATACCTTTAAGTTTTTTATGAAGATAATAAGACATAATAAGGGGGGTTTGTTAGTCGTTATAAAATTACAAATAATTACAGAGGTAAAAGCACAGTATATTTTTATCTTTGTTAGAAATTATAAACAGAAAAGTGCCCGGTTTAAAACCGTAAATCATTGGAATTCAATTCAGCATTAAACAGAAAGCAGATGAACTACATATTGTTCGACGGACCCTCGCGTAACGGACTTTTACCACTCACTTTTACCAAGCCGGTGGCCGAGCTCCGGATCGGGATCATGACGCTCAGGGAGAAATGGCAGCATTATCTGGGAAGCACGACCACAACGGTCACGGAAGATTATTTATCTGAAAAGTTTCCCATGGTGGAAATGGAAGAAAATGTACTGATCAACGCAGCCGTATTGCCTACCGAAAAACTGGCTGAGGCTATAATGGACCTCCGTGAAAATCAAGTAATCTATCAGGAAGGTGAGCTGATTGCCTTTTTCAGCAAAGAAGGACAGGAACTTGATTTTGATCGGGCAGAGCACCTTGAGTTTCCCGAAAAACTGATCTGTTTAAAAAATTCCTGGGATCTTTTTACTTATAATGGCATAGCCCTGGAACGCGATTTTGAGCTCCTTACTGAGGGCAGAAAATCTGCAGCTATACCAAAAAGTGTGCGATGTATAGATAAAGAACGTATCTTTTTAGAAGAGGGTGTTGACATGGAAATGACTGTGCTGAACGCGTCTAAAGGGCCTATTTATCTTGGAAAAAACACCCAGATCATGGAAGGTTGCATGATACGCGGCCCCTTTGCCATTCTGGAACACGGAGTGGTTAAAATGGGTGCAAAAATTTATGGAGCGACTACCGTGGGACCGAAAAGCACCATTGGCGGAGAAGTTAAAAATGCCATACTCTCAGGTTATTGCAGCAAAGGTCATGAGGGTTATCTCGGTGACGCGGTTATCGGAGAATGGTGTAATATAGGTGCCGATACGAACAATTCAAATCTGAAAAATAACTATGACCTCGTTAAAATGTGGAGTTATGAGGAGGAGCGGTTTGTGAGCAGCAACCTGCAGTTTTGCGGTCTGATCATGGGTGATCATTCCAAGTGCGGCATTAATACCATGTTCAATACAGGTACAGTTGTTGGTGTCAGCGCCAATATTTACGGCAGCAATTACCCAAGAAACTTTATCCCTTCCTTTGCCTGGGGAGGAGCCGCAGGTTTCACTACCTATCTTATCGATAAAGCAAAACAAACTGCCCATAGGGTGATGACCCGTAAAAATGAGGTCTTTACCGAACAGGACCAAAAGATCCTGGAACATGTTTACACCCTGACAGAAAAGTTCAGAAACTTCAAATAAAAAAAGGGTGCCCTTCGGACACCCTTGCTGGTATTCTCTTTTATCTTAAACCCTTTCAGATCATGCTGTTAAAACCGGCAGGAAGGTATTTTTTGGTATCAAAGTCAAAGGCGGCATCCGGTTCCGTATTCAACAATTCTGCAATCTTTAGAATAGCGGTATTTCTGAACGGATCAAAACCTTTGGGTAAATATTCCTTATGATTAAATTCGAAGGGTACATCTGCAGTTTTGTTCAATTCTTCATGAGCCCTTCTCAACATTTTATTGTCAAAATTGTTAAACGGAACCGGAAGGTACTTCTTTAGTTCAAAATCAAAATCCTGGTCTGGTTCCTCATTCACTTCTTCATAAGCAGCACTCAGATATGGATTTTGAAATGCATTAAACTGCTCCGGCAAATAATCTTTCAGTTCAAAGTCGAAGGTTGCATCGGCCTCTTCAAGCTTAAGATCCTTTATATTCACAGTAGATAATTTCCTGGCAAAAGGATCAAATCCCGTTGGCAAATATCTTTTAGTGTCAAAGTCAAATGGCACATCTTCCTCAACTATAGAAATATAAGAGTTCCCATTCGGGATGTTCAGGTTGCTTACTATGCCGGAGCCTTTAAAAATTTCATTATTAAAACTCCTTAGATTATTTTCATTACTGTTTGCAGCTATTGTTGATGTTACAAGAATCAGGCCGCTTAAAATTAGATTATTCATGTTTGATTATTTTTATACTACAAATTTACATACGATCTCCGGTAACATATTAAAAATGAGATGAACGGGAGAAAGTTTGCGGTGAAACGGAAAAGTTGCCGGATTTATCAGACTCTTAACATTCCCGAACTGGTGTTTTAAATAAAAAAAGGGTGCCCGACGGACACCCTTACTGGTATTTTCTTTTGTCAAAAAACCTGTCAGGCCATGCTGTTAAAACCGGCAGGAAGGTATATTTTGGTATCAAAGTCAAAGGCAGCATCCGGTTCTGTATTCAACAAATCGGCTACTTTTAAAATGGCCGTATTTCTGAACGGATCAAATCCTTTGGGCAAATAATCTTTAAGGTTAAATTCAAATATGGCATCAGCTTCTTCCTTCCCGTCTTCATAGGCTGTTGATACGGTACTGTTGAAAAAACTGTTAAATAGAACAGGGAGGTATTTTTTTACATCAAAATCAAAATTCTGATCGGCTTCCTCGTTCACTTCTGCATAGGCTGCATGCAGGCTTCGGTTTTCAAAAGCATAAAAATTCGCTGGCAAATAGGCTGTTGTATCAAATTCAAAAGCCTGATCTGATTCTGCATTCATATCATTATATGCAGCGAAAAGAGACTTGTTTTCATATGCGTAAAACTGAGCAGGTAAATAGGCAGTTACATCAAAATCAAAAGGAGCATCTGCTTCAGCCATCAGATCTACTATATTGGCCGTTGATACTTTCAACGCAAAAGGATCAAACCCTTTTGGCAAATAAAGTTTTGTGTCAAAATCAAAAGGTGCATCAGCTTCATCCTGAGAGAAATCCGTGATATTATTTGCTATGACTAAATTATTATCCTGAAAGCTATAGGGGAAAAGATCGCTTACACTTCTGTAGCTGCTCTCAGTAAATTGTGCAGATATTGTTGCGGAAACAATAAATAAACTGCTAAAAATAAGATTTTTCATGGTATGGTTTTTTTTAACTTTTTATTAACTTATACAGTACTATGTTTAACATGATACTTTATTAATAAGACTACCATTCTTTCAATTTGTTACAATTTTTTTGCTAAATATTTCTTAAAAAAAAACTGGTTCTTATTCAAAACCAGTTTTTTTAAAAAATATTGTAAAACCTATATTTTTTTCACTTCACCCGAACCGCTAACTTTAACATCTTCGATTTTCGGATTACCGGTATATTCTATGTCACCTGATCCGGAAACGCGGGCTTTCAGTTGCTCGGTAACCCAAAGCGAAATGTCGCCGGAACCTGAAACGCTCAATTCTGCAGTTTTGCTCTGCATATTCTTTGCATCAATTTCCCCTGATCCGGAAACAGCGGCTTCCAGGTTATTTGTTTTTCCTTTTAACTTCATATTTCCTGAACCTGAGATCGCGAGGTTCAGATCGCTTACTTCGAGTTCCAGTATAACATCTGAAGATCCTGAGATCGCTGCATTAAAATTTTCACTTACCAGTTTTTTTTCACTTTCAATGCTGCCCGAACCGGATAGGCTTACTCCGTTTATTTGTTCAACAGCCAGTTTGATTTCCACGTCATTGCTGGTAGAAATATTGTAATTGTTTTTCCATTTGATCTTTAATTCTCCACCTTTCACTTCCGTTTCAATATATTCCATCAAATTTTCATCGCCGGTTATGGTCATCTCCCCTTCTTTTCCGTTGACCAGCTTAATTTCAAATGAACCGCCTGCGGCCAGCTCATCAAAATTACCCACAGAACGGTTTTGGGTGGTTATTTTTCCATTCCCTTTAATCCTTTTTCCATATTGGGCATTACAGCTCACGGCTATAAGACTAAAGATAAATAACATTGTAATAAAACGGGTATTCCTAAGATTTGTTTTCATAATTTATTTTCTTGTTTTTGTTGTTAATTAAAAAGAGTCGGGTTTTACTTCCTTACAGATTTATAAAGCCCGACTGTATTATTTTAGTTGTTGTATAAATTGATGCCTCCGTAGCTGGTTTCAATCCTGATCAAAGATCCGCTGGCCTGGTTTTTTGCATATCCTTCATAAGAGCTGGAACTGTTCTTTACAATTTTCTTCTCGAACTCCAGCTGTCCCTCTGGGTAATCAAGCCCTCCATAGGAAGTGATGATATTAAACCTGTAATCCGCTTCCGGGTCTACTCCTACTTTAATCCCGGTATAATCTGCTTTCAGGTCCACTGATGAAAACCCTTTCATCATCCGCTCTATTTTAATTCCGCCATAGTCGGCCTCAACTTTAATATTTTTATATATGTTGCCGAATTTCATGGTCAGGTAATCTCCTGAGCCGTTAATATGGTTTCCGTTCTTTACCTCAACACTGCCGTAATCACAGCTGAACTGTAATTTTTCAATGTTCTCAAATTTGGAAGAAGTATAATCCGCATTGAGGTCAATTTGCTTGGCCATAGCCAAAGTGAAGCCGGAATAGTCGGCGTTGATAATTCCACCATTCATGAATTCTATACTGGAATTGGAAGTGTAGTCAATATTGATGGTATTATCCGGGTGGTTTAAATTTCCTATGATGATCTTGCCGTAATCACAACTGATGTTCGCCTTTCCATTGAGCTCATTCAAAGAAATTGATCCGTAATCATTATCAAAATTCGCACTGTTGGTCTTTGGCATTTTTACTTTGTAATTGATCTCGTAGTTTACATTGCTATTATTTCCAAACCACCAGCCTGAACTGGTTTTATTGATGACCGTTTTGGCTGAGACCGAACTGCTGCTGTTGGAAAACTGCACATCTATATTTTCAAGTTGTTCAAGAAGTTTTGATTCGTTGTTGCCGTTCACCTTGATCGTGATCTCCATGACCACCCTATTCTCGCTCCAGGTTACCACATCGAGGTTACCAAATTTGTTGGCAATATTTACCACGGCATCGGCATTCACAGTAAACTCCTTTTTAATTGTCCTGCTTTTTTCAATCTTACCTTTGATTGGCCCGACTGCACTGATGCCAAGCAATGGGATCAGCAATAGAAGCAAGCTGAGTTTTTGTTTATAGTTTCTTTTCATGATTTTTTTGATTTAAACATTATTGATTTTTAATTTTTGTTTGTTGATCTCTTCCAGTTCCTCCAGCTGCAGCATGATGGTTTGCAAGATCTCAATGCGCTGTTGAAAATTTGATATCATGGCATAGATCACGCGCTTATCCTGGCCACTTTGTTTTAATTCCTGTTTTAATATTTCATAATTTACTTCCAGTTTTTTCATTTGCTGAAGGCCATCTTCAATGATCTTTGCATTCTCAGGTGTTTTTATTTTTTGAATACCTGCCATTTCTTTGATGATGGTTGATTCAAAAAAACCCTGGGTTTCTTTCATTTCCGGAGAAATATCTGCCAGTTCAGATCCTTTTTTGCTGTTGATAGCCGTAAATGAAATTGTGATCAGCAGAAGTACAGAGGCAGCTGCCAGCAGCCATGGCAAAAAACTGATTATTCTGCCCTTCCCCTGCCCGGTTTTCGCTGTGTCCAATTTTTCCCTGAATCTTTCGAAATGCCCTGCTTCAGGCTCCTGAACATCAAAAAGTTCCCGGTTTTTTTCGATAAACTCTTCAAAATTACTTTTCATATGATCTTATTTATTTCTTTTTATCTGTGTGCTGGAACACCCATTGTTACCCTTTTGCTTGTCTGAAATAATTCCCGGGTGTTTCATTTAATTTTGCTTTATTAACTGTAATCTATACACCTCTTAACTTTACTATTTGCCCTTTTTGGGATTTGATCCCGCACTTTTACGTTGATCAATTTGCAAAACTGGGTGAACTCAACATGCTTCTGAGTTTACTCTTGGCCCTTGAAAGGGTCGTTCTGCAATTTTCATCGCTGATTCCCATGATCTCCGCAATCTCTTCATTGTCATATCCTTCAAACAAACTCAAATTCAATATAACACGGTAATTCTCCTTTAATGACTGTATGGCATCGATAATCAGCTTTACTTTTTCATTCTTCTCATCCGAACCAATTCCCAAATCCTTTTCCTCCTCATCAGCCAGTTTGTAGGCCACACTTTCAATTCCTGTGGTCTTCCTGCTTTCATTCTTTTTCAGATTGGTCAAACTTTTGTTGATTACTATTTTTTTTAACCAGGCACCAAAAGCAACCTCACCTTTATAGCTCTCCATTTTTGTAAAGCAATTCAGGAAAGCCTCCTGCATGGCATCTTCCGCTTCAAAACTGTCGTTCAGGATACGAAACGCCACATTATACATGCCTTTGCAGTACATCTTGTACAAGGCAAACTGTGCTTGTTTATTCCCCTTTTTACAGTCGCTGATCAGCTGATCAATATGTTCACTATTTGCTTTCAATGAATGAATTCTGACTTATAGACCAGACATATTTAAATTTGTTACACTTTTTTTACAAAGCCTCAATAAAATATTCAATGTAAGAAAATTTTACCGTTTAATAAAATATATATCCTCTCCCGGAAAGCTTGCCAAAATGTTTAAAAAGAGTCGGGTTTTATTTGAATATTTTAGCTAATATTTGTCCCTAATAAAATCTGTGGCATAAGAATTGAAATACAAATTCGAAAAATGAAAGGCATAAACATTAAAACATTTGCAGTCAGTAAGTTAAGAAATAACTGATCATATTTAAACCTTGCTGCTGATTCTTTTATGCCATAATGACTTATAAAACATATGAACAATCCAAAATTTTTAAATATTGACAAATTGTCACTTCAGCATCTGATGAATGAAGATTCAGAATTGATACCCTTAATGACCGCTGAAGATGAGGAGGCGATGAAAAAAGAAGGCGTACCTGAGGTTTTGTCAATTTTACCTTTGCGCAATACCGTATTGTTTCCCGGCGTGGTTGTGCCAATAACCGCAGGCCGAGACCAGTCTATACGTCTTGTTAAGGATGCGCATAAGGCCAATAAATCCATCGGTGTGGTCGCTCAAAAAAATGAGAATACCGAGAACCCGGGATTAAATGATATCTACCATATCGGTACGGTAGCAACCATATTAAAAATGTTAAAAATGCCTGATGGGAATACCATGGTGATCCTGCAAGGCAAAAAAAGATTTGAGATCGATAGTCTGATCAAAGAAGAGCCTTATATGGTAGTTACTGCCAAGGAGGTGCCCGATATCATACCCAAAAAGGGAGATAAGGAATTCAACGCCATCATCGATTCGATCAAGGATGTATCGCTAAAAATAATCAAGGAAAATCCAAATATTCCCAGTGAGGCCTCTTTCGCGATCAAAAATATTCAGAGCAATGCTTTTTTGGTAAATTTTGTTTCGAGTAATCTGGACCTGGATACCGCCTCAAAACAGAAACTACTCAATATAAACAACCTGAAGGACCGGGCTTTCGAAACCCTGAAAAAAATGAATCAGGAATTGCAGAAGCTGGAGCTGAGCAATGTGATCCAGTCAAAAGTCCGTGAGGACATGGACCAGCAGCAGCGGGAATATTACCTCCACCAGCAGATGAAGACCATTCAGGAGGAACTGGGCGGTGTTTCTTATGACGAAGAGCTGGAAGAAATGCGGGCACGGGCCAAGAAGAAAAAATGGAATGAGGAAGTTGCGGAATTGTTTAATAAGGAACTGGGACGCCTGCAGCGCATGAACCCGCAGGTGGCTGAATATTCCATACAGTACAATTACCTCGACCTCCTGCTCGAATTGCCCTGGGAAACTTATACCAAAGATAAATTCGATCTGGTCAGAGCACAGAGAATATTAAACAGGGATCACTTCGGACTGGAAAAAGTCAAGGAAAGAATCATTGAACACCTGGCCGTTTTAAAACTTAAAGGAGATATGAAATCTCCCATACTCTGCCTTTACGGACCTCCGGGTGTAGGCAAAACATCTCTCGGAAAATCCGTAGCAGAATCTCTGGGAAGAAAATATGTTCGCATGTCATTGGGCGGTCTGCGCGATGAAGCTGAGATCAGGGGACACAGGAAAACCTATATCGGAGCCTTGCCGGGACGAATTATTCAAAATATCAAAAAAGCCAAAAGTTCGAACCCGGTTTTTGTACTGGATGAAATCGATAAACTGGGTGCCAGTAACCAGGGCGACCCTTCTTCGGCCATGCTTGAAGTTTTGGATCCGGAACAAAACACCTCTTTTTACGACAATTATATCGAAACCGGTTACGACCTGTCAAAAGTACTCTTCATCGCCACAGCCAACAATTTATCCGATATCCCCTGGGCTCTGCGCGACAGGATGGAAGTTATCGAGATCAACGGTTATACCATTGAAGAAAAAATTGAAATCGCCAAAAGGCACCTGCTACCAAAACAACTGAAGGAACATGGTTTGACGAAAAATCATGTTAAAATGGGCAAACAGCAGTTCGAAAAAATCATTACCGGTTATACCCGTGAATCCGGGGTTCGCGGACTGGAGAAAAAGATCGCAAAAGTGGTTAGACATGCCGCCAAATCGATTGCCATGGAACAGGAATACCAGGTTGAGGTAAGGAATGAGGACATAGAAAAAATTCTCGGACCCTCTCATTTGGAAAGAGACAAGTACGAAAACAACGACATTGCCGGAGTGGTTACCGGCCTGGCCTGGACGAGCGTTGGCGGGGATATCCTCTTTGTCGAATCCATACTTTCAAAAGGGAAAGGCGTTTTGAGCACCACCGGAAATATTGGAAAAGTAATGAAGGAATCCACGATCATTGCACTGGAATACATCAAGGCGAATGCGGAAGAATTCGATATCAGCCCTACAGTTTTTGACAATTACAACATCCATATTCACGTACCTGAAGGCGCTACGCCCAAAGACGGACCCAGTGCGGGTATCACCATGCTGACCTCGATGGTTTCTTCGCTTACACAAAGAAAAGTGAGGTCGAGGCTGGCAATGACAGGTGAGATCACCCTGCGTGGAAAAGTATTGCCTGTGGGTGGCATTAAAGAAAAGATCCTCGCTGCAAAAAGAGCTGAGATCAAAGAAATCATCCTGAGCGAGGAAAATAAAAAGGACATCCAGGATATCAAACCTGAATACCTGAAAGGATTGACTTTCCATTATGTAAAGGACATGAAGGAAGTGATCGAGATTGCCCTTTTGAAAGAAAAAGTAAAAAACGCCAAAAAACTGGAATAAACGGAAAAGGTAGAATTTGCCTGCCTGGCCGCAGGAACAGCAAAAGAACATATTTCAAGATTTATCGGTTTTTCGGGTGGCTTCTGCCATTTCTAAAAGCCGGGGATCAGGGGTTTAACATCTTTATGAAATAGGTCTTCTGAACTGTTTTTGACGGCCTATTTTTTTTGCCTTCAATTTATTTCTTAACTTTGGTCATACAAACCGGAAGCATGTTTTTTAAAAATCCCTTACTTTTATACGCACTCTTCCTGCTTCTTATTCCCATTCTCGTTCACCTTTTTCATTTACAAAAATTCGAAACCGTCAGGTTTACCAATGTCAGGTTTCTTCAACAAATTGAAAAACAAACCCGTAAAAGTTCAAGGCTAAAAAAATGGCTGCTGCTGATCAGCAGGCTCCTGCTCCTACTCTGTTTGATCCTGGCATTTGCTCAACCCTACATACCTGAAAAAGAAAGTCTAAAAAAAGACAATACCTTTATCTATCTTGACAACAGCCTGAGCATGCAGGCCAAAGGCGAGAACGGAACCTTGTTTGAGCAGGCCAAACAAATTCTTTTTAAGACCTATAGCAACAAAAACAAATCCTTTGGCTTTTTGACCAATGATGACTTGCAGGAAGATTTCACCATGGAACAATCCTTTTTGAATACGGACTACTCACCCAAAAAAGCGGATGTGGAACAAGTCCTGCTCAGATTAACTTCACTTAATTCAATAAAAAATATTAATAAACAGGTTTTTATCATTTCCGACTTCCAGGACCTGAAAGATCCCGGTATCTTATTGAAGGATACCAATACCCTCTTCCACCTCATACCCATGCAAGCAAAAAACAGAGGTAATTTTAGTGTTGACAGCATCTGGATAAGCGACAAGAACAGCAATACCATAAACTTAAAGGTCAGTGTTTCCAATTCCTATTCCGAAAAGGAAGAAACCTATGTAACGCTCTGGTTTAATGGTTCCATCCAGGGTAAGGCCCTGGCAAAAGTTGGGGAGAACAGCAATACGGTTCTTGATTTCTCGGTAAAAAATACCGGTGAAAGAACTGGAAAAGTGGTGCTTGATGACCCCGGTTTGAGTTTTGACAACCAGTTCTATTTTTCGATACCTGCCGAAAAAATCAAAAAAATTATTTCCATCGGCGCCGAATCAGCATTTTTGGGCAAGATCTTTGGCAAAAATGAATTTGATCTTATTCAAACAGAACTGAAGCAATTAAGCCTTCCGGAAATAGAAGATTACAGCCTCATCATCTTAAATGAGCTGGAATCAGTCCCCGCCTACCTCAGCGGCAGCCTGAAAAATTATCTGGAAAATGGAGGCAATGTGGTGATCATCCCGTCGGAAAAACTCGACCGGACAAGCTATACCCAGCTTTTTAAAGACCTGAATATGGGAACATTAAATGACTCAATAAGAAAAAGAACCGCCATAAACAGAATTGATTATGAACACCCGTTTTTTAAGAATGTCTTTGAAAATAGGGAAGAAAATTTTGCTTACCCGCATACTGAATTCAGGTACAATACCAAACTGAATTCCCATACCGTACTCATATTCTATGAAGACAACAGTGCATTTTTATCGAAACTCAACCGCAAACAGGGCAATCTTTACTGGTTCTCTTCACCACTGAACCAGGAGATCAGTAATTTTTTGAAATCGCCGCTTATCGTTCCAACTTTTTTCAACTTTGGTCTGGAAAATTTTTCAAAAACTCCGCTTTTTTACCGTGCCGGTCGTCTCACTGAATTTTCAGCAGATATCCTGCCCGGAAATGAAGAAGTGATGCATCTCAAAAATGAAGATACAGACTTCATTCCAATGCAGCAGATAAAAAATGATAAGATCCTCATCACTACCGAAGATCAGCCTTCAAGATCAGGTCTTTATGATCTGACCCTTAAAAATGAAGTCCAACAAAAAGTAGCATACAATTACCTGAAGGACGAAGGTAAGCTTCATAACAACAACCTGCTTTCATCCTTAAAGGGAGCAAAGAATATAATCATTCACAGCGATCTGGAAAATGCTGTTTTAGATCAACAAGAAGGCAACAAATCAGGAAATTTGTGGCAATTATTTATTATTTTTGCTTTAATCTTTCTGTTAACTGAGATTGCGATTCAGTTATTCATGAAAAATTAACCTCTCATCACATAAATTCTTAAAGGTGAAAATACTTTTAAAAGCAGCCAAAATAATAGACAGCAAGTCTGATTATCATCAACTTACAAAAGATATTTTAATCGAAGACGGCATTATCACCGCCATAGAAGACCACATCGACAGTCCGGGTTCGAAAAAGATCGCCCTGGATGAGCTGCATGTCTCACCGGGATGGTTTGATACCAGTGTTTCTTTGGGTGAACCGGGTCTGGAGGACAGAGAAACCATAGCAAACGGACTGGAAGTTGCCGCCAAAAGCGGATTCACTTCTGTTGCGGTCAACCCCAATTCAAAGCCTTTGGCCGATAATAAATCGGTTATAGAATTTATTGTCAGTAAAGGCAGGGAAAGTATGGTGGATGTTTGGCCTATCGGAAATCTTACGCTGCACGCAGAAGGTAAAGAACTGGCCGAACTGTACGATATGTCTAATTCCGGTGCCATCGCCTTCGGGGATTACAACAAACCCATCTCCAACAGCAACCTGCTCAAGATCGCTTTGCTTTACGCACAAAATTTTGATGGGCTGATCATGAGCTTTCCACAGGATGCAAACATAGCAGGTTCCGGATTTGTACATGAAGGAATACAAAGTACCCATTTGGGCTTAAGATCTGTACCCGCTTTGGCTGAAGAATTGCAGATCATCAGGGATCTTTACATCCTCGATTATACCGGCGGAAGATTGCATATCCCCACGATCTCGACTGAAAAATCTGTGAAATTGATCCGCGATGCAAAAAAACAGGGTCTTCAGGTTACCTGCAGCGTAGCAGCGCATAACCTGGTACTTGACGACAGCTGCCTGGATGGCTTTGATGCAGATTATAAAGTTAACCCGCCCCTAAGATCAAAAAAGGATATAAAAGCCCTGATCAAAGGACTTGAAGACGGAACCATTGATATCATAACCAGTGATCACAACCCCATCGATATAGAAAATAAAAAACTCGAAATTCAGAATGCGATGTACGGTACGATCGGACTCGAAAGTTTTTTCGGAAGCCTTAACGGCATTTTAGATCTGGATCTGCTGATCAAGGCAATAAGCAGCAACCCAAGAAAAGTATTCAACAGACCGGAAGTAAAGATCGCCCTTGGCGAAAAGGCCTGCCTGAGCTTATTCAACCCCGAAAAAACCTATGTCTTCGATGCAGACCACATACGTTCAAAATCTAAGAATGCTATTTTTAAGAATTATAAAATGAAGGGCTATGCTTATGGCATAATTAATAATGGAACATTTGTCTTGGTTTAAAATTATTTTTTTCATATTTTTATCTCAAAAGAAATTTAACGAAAATGGATGATCAAACCGTCAGTGAAGGCAAAACAACTGCAATTATAGCTTACATTACCGTAATCGGTACTTTAATTGCATTCATCATGAACCAAAAGACCAGAAACTCCTTTGCCTCTTTTCATATCAGGCAAGCCCTCGGTATATTTTTAATGGGTGTGGTTTTTAATTTTATCACCAAACTTTTTGATCTCGGCTTTGCATTTCAAATGCTGGGTGTACTGATATTTTTGTTATGGGTCGTTGGGCTCGTTTATGCATTTCAGGGCAAAGAAAAAACGATTCCTGTTGTTGGAGAATATTTCCAGCAGTGGTTTAAAAATATTTAATACCTTTACGTAGCAGGGTAAAAGTGCCTTCAACGGAAAAATCAACTGATCAGTCCTGGCGCTTTTACCTTTTTTTATTATGAAAAAGAACACGCTGCATTATCTGTTCAGGCCTCCGGCGATCAAAACAGAAAAACCACCCCTTTTGGTACTTTTACACGGTTATGGAAGCAACGAGGAAGATTTGTTCTCGTTTGCCGAAGAACTGCCAAAGGAACTTCTGGTCGTCAGTGCCCAGGCACCCTTGTCAATGGGCTATGGAGGCTATGCCTGGTACACCATACATTTTACCAATGATGCCAGCAAATTTTCAGATATCCCTGAAGCAAAGAAATCGCTGGAGATCATAGATGATTTTCTGGAAGAAATACTGGAAGAGCACCAGGCTGACAGGAGAAGGATTTTTCTGCTCGGCTTTAGTCAGGGCGCTATTTTAAGCATGGCCTACGCACTTAACAATCCTGGTAAAGTGCCTTATGTACTCGCTTTGAGCGGCTATTTAAATACCCAGCTGATCAGGGAAGATCTCGATACAGAAGCAATTACAAAATTAGATTTTTTTGTATCACATGGCACTGTTGACCAGGTCATACCGGTGGATTGGGCAAGGAAGACGCCCGATATCCTGAACAGTTTGAGGATCCCCAATAGCTATAAAGAATATCCTGTGGGTCATGGTGTTGCCCCTCAGAATTTTTACGACCTGAAATCCTGGATCGAAAAAAGGCTGTGAATTTTTTTCTTTTTTATTTTTACCCTGATTTTGTTAATCTTTTTCCATGAAACCCTTGTATTTAAATATTGCGCAAAACAATCCGGCATTTCAGGTTTTCGCTGACACTGTGCAAATACGAACCATAGTACATCTGTTCAAATGGATTTTCATCCTTTTACTTATCTTGCATACCTCCTGCCGATCAGCCAAAACTGAATCTACAGCTGCACTTGAGATCAACGAAAAAGTGAAAAACAGATACGCTCCGGATAAGAGGGTGGCACTTTACCAGATCTCCATTACAGAGAAAAACAAACAACTTTTACTTACCGGAGAAACCAATATGCCTGAGGCCCTGGACCAACTCAAAAAAGAACTGAGTATGAATAACTATGTTTTCACAGATAGTGTGCAAATACTGCCCAACATGGCACTTGGAGAGCTGCGCTATGCGGTTGTCAACAATTCTGTAGCCAATCTGCGGTCGGAAGGCAGGCATGCTGCAGAACTGGCTACCCAGGCTCTTTTGGGAACTCCCTTAAAAGTATTGAAAACCAATGGCGACTTTTATCTCGTGCAAACTCCGGATCATTATCTGTCCTGGGTCGACCACGGCGGCATAAAATTAATGGGGCTGAAAGATTATGAGCAGTGGCTTGGCAGCGAAAAACTGATCTACCTTCAATCCTATGGTTTCGTATTCAGCGATAAAAAAAGGGAAAACAAAGCAGCAGACCTCGTGCTTGGCAGCATACTGAAAATTAATGGTCAGGATGAAGAGGTATATTTTGTTGAGTTTCCGGATGGAAGAACGGGTCTGGTTGATAAAAAAGAAGGCATGCCTTTCGCTGACTGGTTGGCAAAACTTCAGCCCGGGCCTGAACTTATTGAAAAATACAGCAGGGAACTAATGGGCGTGCCCTACCTATGGGGAGGTACCTCGGCCAAAGGACTAGATTGCAGCGGTTTTACGAAAACCGTATATTTCATGAATGGTTTCATAATACCCAGGGATGCCTCGCAGCAGATCTTTGCCGGCAAAATCATTGATCCGGATCTCAAATTTGAAGGTTTGGAGAAAGGAGATCTTATGTTTTTTGGAACGAAGGCAACGCCTGATAAAAAACAGAAAGTTACTCATGTGGGAATCTGGTTAGGCAATGGTGAATTTATTCATGCCTCGAAACAGGTGCGGGTATCATCGGTAAATCAAGGTTCACCCTTGTTTGACAAAGCCAACGTTGATAAATACTTAGGCAGCCGGAGGTACTTGAACGAAACCGATCCAGAAATACAAAACCTGAATTCACTTTTCGCAAGGCCTTAACAACTAAAGAAAACGGTCCTTGGGTTAATTCCACTCCCAGCCAAAGGATAACTGAAAAATATAGTCGGCGGAGGAAGCACCTTCAACTGGCTGGCTGTCGTAATCGTAATTCAAACTCGTCTTTACGTAGAAATCAAGGGGCAGATCGTACTTTAAAAAGGCATTCAGATCGACCCTGTACCTGCCAGTTTCGCTTAAACTGTAGTAATATATAATACTGGTTTCAACACTGAAATCTCCGATGTCGTAGATTTCATATTCCATTCCGGCATACAGTTCCGAGCTGTTCTTTTTCGATGCATCAGTAGAATACTTTTCAAAAATATAAGCAGCTCCTAAACCGGCTCCAAAATGCACCTCGTTGGTTCTCTTAAAAAAATACCCGGCCCCGGCCCTGTATGTATTTCTCGAATCTAATTTTTGCTCATCATTTGACAAATACTCGACAGCTCCATTGACGAACCAGTGAGGAGGAATAAAATAAATAAAATCAACATTACCATCAATCCTTTTGAGATCCTCTATATTGTCCTGTCGGCTCAGAACAGAATTAAAAAAAGCACTGGACTTCCACTTATCTGCAGCATAATTGGCACTGATATTTGTTGTAAACTCCTTGTAATTATTTGACTTGGTCAGGGTTAATCCCACATCAATATCCACCGTCAGTCGGCTGAGTCTGCTCTTACCAATAGGATCCAGAAAAATTATATTTCTTAGATCTTCTTCAAAACTATTCACTCCGGAATCCAATGTTACTTTTCCTTTTTTATCTTTCAGGCTGTTTATAGTGCTGGTATATCTTTTTCCTCCATTCAGGGCTGTAATGAAATACCTTGAACTCCTGATTTCTTCCACTTCATGCCATTTTATGTTGAAGTCTTTATCACTGTACCTGGTCTTCATCAAAAAAATACCTTGTTCTAATCCTTTTATTTCACCAACCAGCATATTTCCGTTGCTCAATACGATCGTATCGTTTTGGGATCTGGCCAAAAAGCCGGTTAAAATGATTGCTAAAAACAGGAGTCTCTTCAACAAAATTATGGAATTGCCGATCGTATTTGTATTCACTTTTGCACTGCCAAATTAACTAATATTTGCCCAATTTTCGCGGTTTGTAATAATTTTTTGATAAGTTATCGCCAGCGGTTTATTTTTTGGTAAGGCCAGATCAGGATCTTCTTTTAACACTTCAATAGCGATGTTTCTTGCCAAAAATAAAAGCTGCCCATCTTTAATAAGATCTGCAATTTTCAAATTCAAGACCCCGCTCTGCTGGGTGCCCGAAAGATCACCGGGACCCCTTAATTTCAGATCGACCTCAGCTATTTCGAAGCCGTCATTGGAATTTACCATGGTATGCATCCTGGTTTTTGCCTCTTCCGACAATTTGCTGCCTGTCATCAAAATACAAAAGCTCTGTTCAGCACCACGCCCTACGCGACCCCGTAACTGGTGAAGTTGCGACAGGCCAAAGCGTTCGGCGCTTTCTATGACCATAACGCTGGCATTGGGTACATTAACCCCAACCTCGATCACCGTGGTTGCCACCATGATCTGCGTTTCTCCCACGAACAAACCGGTCCATTTCAAAATCCTTATCCGTATTTTTCATTCTGCCGTGAACAATACTCACCTGATATTTCGGAGCGGGGAATTCTCTTACGATACTTTCATATCCGTCCATCAGGTCTTTGTAATCCAGCTGTGAGGATTCCTCAATGAGCGGATACACAATATACACCTGCCTTCCCTTTCCGATCTCTTCTTTGAGAAATTGAAAAACAGCCAGTCTGTTCTTGTCGAACCGGTGGATGGTTTTGATCGATTTCCTTCCCGGAGGCAGTTCATCAATAACCGAGACATCCAGGTCGCCATATACACTCATGGCCAGTGTGCGCGGTATGGGTGTGGCCGTCATCACCAAAATATGCGGAGGAAGGTGGTTCTTCTCCCACATCTTTGCCCTTTGTGCCACCCCAAACTTATGTTGCTCATCGATCACCACGAGTCCGAGATTGGCAAACTGAACTTTTTCCTCAAAAATAGCATGGGTACCCACTAAAATATGTAAACTGCCATCCTGCAAACTGTTGTGGATCTCTTTTCTTTCTCCGGCTTTGGTCGAGCCTGTTAGCAGACTTACCCTGACTGGTAGAAATTCGAGCAAGGCTTTGAGCGTGGTGTAATGTTGTGTGGCTAAAATTTCGGTTGGTGCGATCATTGCCGCCTGAAACCTGTTGTCGAGCGCGATCAGCATCAGCATAAGGGCCACCATGGTTTTTCCGGAACCCACATCGCCCTGCAACAACCTGTTCATTTGAGCTCCGCTGCCCAGGTCTTTCCTGATTTCTTTGACCACTCTTTTTTGGGCTTCGGTAAGCGAAAAAGGCAGGTAATCTTTATAAAACGTATTAAAAAGTTCTCCGACTGCCTCGAATTTATTGCCTTTAAACCGGGTATTCCGTATGATCTTTTTTCTGATCAGCTGCAGCTGAATGAAGAACAACTCCTCAAATTTTAATCTTTGCTGGGCAGCGAGCAGGGACTCATGGCTTTTTGGAAAATGTATGTTGAACATGGCCTCTCCTTTTGAAACGAAACGATATCTTTTCAAGATGTCATCGCTGAGTGTTTCCTGGAACTCCCCTCCCATGTTATTGATTATCTGTTGAATACAGCGCTGCATCACCCTGTTGGTAATTCCTCTGGCTGTCAGTTTTTCGGTTGACCGGTACACGGGCTGCATGGCCGTTCTCAAACTGCCTTCATAGTCGCTGAGCAGTTCCATTTCCGGATGCGGCATGCTGTAGCTGCCCTGAAAAGGATTTGCTTTTCCAAAGATCACGTAGGGTGTGTTCACTTTAATACTGTCTTTGATCCATTTCATCCCTTTGAACCAAACCAGTTCCATGGCCCCTGTGGAATCAGTAAAAGTCGCTGTCAGCCTGCTGCCTCGTTTCTGCTGTACTGTTTTAAAACCGGTTATGGTTCCGATAAGCTGAACTTCGGCAAAATTGGGTAACAACTCACTTATTTTAAAGAATCTGGAACGGTCTATATACCTGAAAGGGAAGAAATTCAAAAGGTCGGCACAGGTAAAAATACCCAGTTCCTTCCCGAGGGCCTCAGCCCTTCCGGGGCCAACGCCTTTTAAATAAGCAATAGAAGTTTGTAGCGGTTCGGCAGGCTTCATACAAACGAAGATACCAAAATCTTTGCGTATGGCATTTATTCGTTTTGATTTTGTTATATTGATACGGTAATTTTACCTCATGAATACAAGGGAACTCAAGCAGTTTTTAGACTACAAATCGGATGAATTTAACCGGCCTGAATTTATCAGCTCAGACCCGGTTCAGATTCCGCACCGGTTCAGTAAAAAAGAGGATATTGAAATTTCCGGTTTTCTGACTGCAACAATAGCCTGGGGCCAGAGAAAAAGCATCATAAAAAATTCCCTGGAACTCATGCAACTGATGGACGAATCTCCTTTTGAGTTTGTGATGAATCATGAGGAAAAAGATCTGATAAAATTGCAACATTTTGTTCACAGAACCTTTAACAACAGCGATCTGATCTGCTTTTTACAGTCACTAAGGCATTTATATGCACAATATCAGGGAATGGAAAATATCTTTCAGCAACATGCCGAAAATCGTTCCCTGCAAAGGGCTATTCATCAATTTAAGCAGGTATTTTTTGAATTACCGCACCCGGCCCGAACAGAGAAGCACGTTTCAGACCCGCTGTCAGGCTCAGCCGCCAAACGGATCAACATGTTCTTGCGCTGGATGGTGCGACGAGACAACAGGGGCGTTGATCTGGGTATCTGGAAAAGCTTATCTCCCTCCCAGCTTTCTTGTCCGCTGGATGTTCATTCCGGACAGGTAGCCAGGAAACTCGGACTGATAACCAGAACACAGAATGATGCCAAAGCACTTGTAGAGTTGGATGCAAATCTGCGCCGGCTGGATGCGGAAGATCCCGTAAAATACGACTTTGCCCTTTTCGGACTCGGAGTTTTTGAAAAATTCTGAGTTGTTAAATTTCCGCATTTCAATCATTATCCGGCCTGATGGAATTTCCGACTGATTATCTGTATCTTTGCAGCTGATTATAATCTTACAACACGCTCCGATGAGTGAAAAAACTGAAATGCGTTTACACAGAACCCTGGTATTCGCCGTAATTGAAGCCCTGGACGCCATTTTTAACCAAAATGAATACGCGGATAAGGTGGTTCAAAGGACCTTGAAAAAAGACAAGCGCTGGGGTTCAAGAGACAGAAAATTTATTGCTGAAACCATTTATGAAATGGTTAGATGGAAGCGTTTGTACAATGAAATTGCCGGCACAAAGGAACACTATACCAAAGAAAATTTATGGAAAAATTTTACGGTTTGGGCAGTTTTAAAAGGCTATAAATTACCCGACTGGAAACAGTTTACCGGAACGCCGGCCAGAAGGATCAAAGGTAAATTTGATGAACTTCAGAAGATCAGGAGTTTTAAGGAATCCATACCCGAATGGCTGGATCAGTTGGGAGAAGCAGAACTTGGGCGAGCAATGGCCTGAAATTATACATGCCCTCAACCAGCAGGCCGAGGTTATTTTACGGGTAAATACGCTGAAAACCAATACCAAAGCCCTGCAGCAAATTCTGGAAGCAGAAGGAATTGAAACCGGTATTTTAAAGGGATTTCCTGATGCACTGCTGTTAAATGAAAGACAGAATATCTTTCTGTCAAAAGCCTTTCAGGACGGTTTATTTGAAGTACAGGATGCTTCCTCACAGTTGGTTGCTCCTTTTCTTGACCTGCAGCCCGGGCAAAGGGTGGTTGATGCCTGCGCAGGCGCCGGCGGTAAAACCCTGCACATCGCTTCCTTAATGGAAAATAAAGGCCAGATCCTGGCGCTGGATCTGTATGGAAATAAATTAAAAGAACTCAAAATAAGGGCGCGAAGAAACAGTGCCCACAACATTGAAACCCGGGTAATTGAAGGATCCAAAACCATAAAAAAACTTCACGACAGCGCAGACAGGGTGCTGATTGACGCACCTTGCAGCGGACTTGGCGTGCTGAGAAGAAATCCCGATGCCAAATGGAAACTTCAGCCTGAATTTCTGGATAAGATCAGGCAAACGCAAACCGAAATACTGGCTGAGTACAGCAAAATTGTCAGGCCCGGAGGTAAAATGGTCTATGCCACCTGCTCGGTGCTGCCCTCAGAAAATGAACAGCAGGTAGCCGGATTTTTGCAGCATCACCCCAATTTTAAACTGATCAAAGAAAAAAAGATCCTGCCAAACCTGAGCGGTTTTGATGGCTTTTATATGGCTTTGATGGAAAGGAAAGATTGAAGCTGAATTCTAATAAAATGAATTGGATTCAACAGATCCCGCACAATATTTCTTATTATCGATATTGGATGAGGTTTTCATGCAGGATTGTCTCAATGGGTTTGGTGTTTTCAACGATTTACAACATGGCCGGTATGGAATTTCAGGTGATTCCCTATGAAGGAACACAATCCCGATAGGTATCAGGGGAAGCGGCCTACAAACTATCGAAAACCACTAAAACCCGCATGCACTAAACCATGTGTTGTGGGTATGCCGGGACTCCAAATCTAGAACTTATCTGTCATACTAAGCAGGACATCCCTGCTTGTGTGCAGGTGCTGTTAGCGGCTGGCTTTTTTATTTCTCTTCAATTATTGATTCTCCATTAGATTTATCTCCTGATGTCCATTGCCAACTTTCGTGTAATCTGATTTTTCCATTTTCCAATATTTCAGGTTTTGATTTACAAATTCCAGTCATAATTTCATCATTAATGTTTACTTGATGGTATCTCATATCTATATGTCCGTTTTCATCAACAAGTCCAATTAGATGCCCTTTTTTTATCTTTCCGCCAGAATATTCGGATGTCAAAATATTTCCAATTTGAGTATACTGAAAAACTGTTTCGCTTGAGGTTTCCCCATTTTCCGAGTTTACAATATGTCTGAATATCTTTCCATTATAGTCAATCATCTTTTTCTATTTTAAATCTTCTAAATTGTCCAATACATAGCATTGCTCCCACTTAGTCATTCCAATCTTGGGGTAGTAGTTCACAGCTTTGGGAGCAGAAAGAAGAATTAATTTGGCTTTTGGTGAAGCCAATTTTGTTTGTCTAATTAGCTCTTTTCCGATTCCTCTTTTTTGGTAATTCTCATCAACCGCCAAATCAGAAAGATATGTACAGTAATTGAAATCTGTCAATGAACGAGCAATCCCAATAAGTTTTCCATTATCTCTGGCTGTTACAATTAAATTTCCGTGTTCAATCATTTTTGATAATGTTACATCATCATCAACAGGTCTTCTTTCCCCTAATGTTGAGTTCACTAAAACGCTTTTAAACTCGTCTTTTGAAATTTTATCTTCTATTTGGTATTTAATTATTGTCATTTGCGCTAAGTTCTAAAAGATATATCCAATATTTTTTGTCATATAGAGTAAGTTCTCTGACAATTTTAAAGCCAAAGCCTTCATAAATGTGTCGTGCTGTATTCATAAATTCTGATGTATGCAAGGCGACCAAGGTTTCCTTTGTTTCCCTTGCATAATTTATACACATTTGAGTTAATTTCTTTGCAATTCCTTTCCCGCCAAAACTTGGGTTAACACCTACCATTCTTATATAACTCCACTTCTCTTCAAACATTTCAGTTGGATGTCCATTTGAAACCAAGAAAGCCATGCCTATAATTTCATTTTCATATTCACATAAAAAACACGTTGAAGTACTCATTAAGGAGGTAAAATTATCAGGGTTTGATATAAAAGAATTGTATTTGGTCCAATTCTCTGGTGTCATTGCATATTGGTGTTGTCCATAAGACAAAATACCCAATGCTTGCAATTGGTCAATATCTTCTGTAGTTCCCTTTCTATACTTGAATTCCATACCTTGGATTTTGTTTTAGCTTACGCACAACGAGTTTGTATATGGTTTGAGCGAAGTAAAAATCGGAGATTTTTCCACCGTAGCAATATTATTATTGAATGTTAGTCGGTTTGTATTAAATCCGATTTGAGCAAAAATTATATACGGTATTGTGCAAGGTTTTTTACATTCAGTTGAGAATTCCAATTTCAGAGAATAGTTTTTTCAATTCATTAAATTCAGCTTGACTTTTCATTTCGGTTAAGTCGCGTTTCTTTCCATCACTCAATTCTATTGAAAATCTTTTTCTACCAAAAATTGATTTCTCATTTAGTCGTTTTAGTTTTTCAATCGGTATTTTCTCTAATGTTGATTTTTTTATAATAAAAAAGTTTAGACTTACTAATGAAATTATTCCTAAAATGAACCAAATAATTTCGATAAATCCCAGTTCATTTTTATTTACGTCATACAAATTCAGAATTACATTTAGTAGAGTCAGAATCATAAGCATTTTCATAATAAAAAAATGAGATTTTAATCCGTCTTTAATCTCAATCGACTTATCTATTTCATTGTAATTAATTTTCATTTTAAAAAATTTTCAAATGAAGCACAACGGTTTGCAGCTATTCCCAGTAGCCATTTTGCGGGTTTAGTAACTGTCCAAAGGTAGAAAAATTGCACGGCGTACGCTGTTTCAAGTTGCGCTTTCATGGACCAATGGGCATAGGTGTTATTGTGCTTAGTATTTTATTTCTATATCAAGTTGTCTACCTTCTTTCAATGCTTTCTTGTCCATTCCAATACCAAACCCAAGTCCAATAGCGAGACCTATTGGTAACCCTATTCCTAAATACGCCATATTACCAAGACTTGTTCCAAATGCAGCACCCATTGGAATGCCGAATACAGCCATTCCTTTAGCCATCCACATGTTTCGATAGTAATTTCTTGGTACGAGTTTGAGATCTTTTTCCAGCAGTTTGATTATTCTTTGTAGTCTCTGTTTGATCTGTTTCCTCAATTCGGTTCCAATATTTGTAATTGAATTGATTTCATCAATGTCGCGATTGATTGAAATAACTATTTCATCTGGTAATTCCCTTTTTTCTAATTCAATTAATAGCTTCGAGAATCTAGAATAAATTTCATTCAATTTGAAAACCACATTGGCAGGTCGATGGTTTAGTTCATGTAGTTTCATAGTGTGTAATTTTTTAATATTAAACACAACGTTTATGGTTACGATATAGCGCACGAAGGGAGACTGCCTGAGCGCGGCAAGCTGAATAGCCTGCTCATGCCGCGCGAAATGGAAATTCTTTCCTGGCTTATGTATTTTTGTGGGATTATCAATGCTTCTATTTAACCTAAAAATAGCGCTAAATTACAACCGGTGTTGGCATTAGTACTTTTTTAGTCTACAAAGGTCTCTTTTATTACTTCTTTGCATTTGTCAATTTCCGAACTGGTCAGATTTTCAAAAACTTTAATTATTCGAGTTTTGTCAACTGTCCGAATTTGGTCGATTGCAATCATTCCCTTTTTTCCGTTGTGTCTTACGGAAACCCTTGTTGGATATTTTTTCAGGTTCGTTGTCATTGGTGCAAGTACAATTGTGTTCAAATATTTATTCATTTCATTTGGCGAAATGATAACACAAGGTCTTGTCTTTTTTATTTCACCACCAATTGTTGGGTCAAGATTTACAAGAACGATTGAGTATTGTTTTAATTCCATTCCTCAAGGTTTTCGTCATCGAACACATCGTTCATTAGCAACTTGTCATCTCCATTTTCACTCATTTTCTTAAATTCCTTTTCCCAATTTTTCCGTGGTGAAGCTATTGGTTTGAGAATAATCTGTCCCTTTTCAAGAATAAGCTCAACCTTGTCCTTAATATTGTATTTTTCCAAAATAGTCTTGCTCAAACGAAGCCCTTTTGAATTTCCGATTTTGATTATTGAAGTTTCCATAATTTCTTAAATGTTATTACAAAGTAAATACAATATATTGGAATATCAAAATTCGTTCCGTATTAATGCCAACGATCAAGTATAAGTGTAGTGCGGGATTTCAAGGCACTTCACTATCATTTTACTACACCGTTTATTAATTGCTATTTCGTTCATATTCAGTACTTAGCCCGCATTGCGTTTATACATTGTGGCAATAGTTATTTAAATTCTAATAATCCACCATTCATAATATCTTCATGTTTAACTATAGTTTCTATTTCATTCCCATTAAGTAGTATTTTCAAACTAACGGATGCTTCTGAATCGTTTTTTTTGACTCTAAAAGTTGTACCCTCATTAAGCTTTATTTTGGCGTTTTTCACTTGCGGTATGCCAATTACATACTCTGCATTAGCTGGGTTAACCGGATAAAAGCCTAAAGTTGAAAAAATGTACCATGCGCTCATTTGACCACAGTCATCATTACCTGTAATACCTTTTGACGTGTTATCGTAGAACCTGTTGTAAATTTCGGTAATGAGTTCCCGGCCTTTTTCAGGTGTTTCGGAAAATGCATATAAGTAAGTAATGTGATGACTAGGTTCATTACCATGTGCATATTGTCCAATTAACCCTTCTTGTCCCAAATGTTTATTATCACCTTCACTTGTAAGACTGAAAAACGTATTTAACTGCTTGGTAAACTCAGCTTTACCGCCCAGTAAACGACTGTAATTTTCTGCATCATAGTGGCTTGGTGTCCAGGTATATTGCCAGGCATTGGCTTCGGTATAATCACCCGGATTGTTCATGGGAGAGGTAGCTTCTAATGGATTAAAAGGGGTTCTGAAATTACCTTTTGAATCTTTACCACGCATCAATCCCGTACTGGGGTAAAATAGCATTTCATAGTATTTTGCTCTGCGCTTGTAAACTTCAGCGAGACTATCTATTCCCATCTTCTCTGCCATTAATGCGATACTGTAATCATCGAAACCACTTTCTAGAGTTCTTGAAACGGATTCATTGTCTAATAAATCAAAGGGATAATACCCGTATTTGTTATACATATCCCAATCAGAATTCAAGTGATTTTCGGTAGTAGATTCCACCATGGCCTGAAGCGCTTCTTTATAATCAAATCCATTAAAACCTTTGTTGTAAGCATCTACAATAACAGGTATGGAATGATTCCCTATCATGCAATGGTTCTCTTGTCCCCAAGCCGTCCAAATAGGTAAGTAGCCTTGTGCTTTATGATGAGCTAAAAACGTATTAATAAAGCCATCTACACGTTCAGGAACTAAGATAGTGTATAAAGGATGCGCAGCTCTGTATGTATCCCATAATGAGAGGGTCGAGTAATATTCGCCGTTTTTAGCCACAGCAATTTTGTCATCAGCTCCTCTGTATCTGCCATCCACATCGGCAATATTTGAAGGCTGTAAAAAAAAATGATACATAGCAGTATAGAATATCGTCTTTTGTTTTTTATCTGCGTCTATTTCTATTTTACTTAGATAGCTATTCCAGGTCTTAGAATTGTTATTTCTTACTTTATCAAAATCCCAATGATCGAGCTCGGTTCGTAAATTATTTTTTGCACCATCTACACTTACACTGGACAATGCTACCTTAGCCAATAATTCTGTATTCTCAAGATTGAACGAAAGTACATATTTTGGTGCCTTTTCTTTTGGTAATGCTTCTAATTGATTTATGCTGTGATATTCCTGATCAAAAGTCAGGGTGAAGAAGTATTTTCGTTCCACCCAATTTTTGGTATGGCAATAACCAGAAATGGTTTTTTTATCATTTTCAATTTGTATATCGCTATCCAGAACCAAGCTGTCTGTAAGAAACCTTAAACCATGTTGTAAATTCACCAATAACTTTGCGTTTTCATTTGGAAAGCTATATCGGTGAAAGGCAACGCGCTCCGTAGAAGTGAGTTCCGCTTTCACTTGATTAGATAACTCGACTGCATAATATCCTACTTCAGCTACTTCTTTTCCTTTTTTTGCAGAAAGTCCGTCTGATTTATCTATAAAAGGGAACAATAGAACATCGCCAAATTCACTAATACCCGTTCCGCTTGCTCTTGTATTGGAAAATCCAATTATGGTTGAGTCTTTGAGTTGATATCCACTGGTGTAATCCCAGCCTTGGTCTGTATTATCTGGGCCTGGCTGAACCATTCCGAAGGGCATACAAGGACCTGGAAATGTATGTCCGGTTCCATCAGTACCGATAAAAGGATTGACATATTGAGTGTAGTCAACAAGTGTATTTTTAGTATCTGACTTATTACTCTCTGAACAGCCAAGGATAAAGAGTAATATTATGATTAAATAATTCTTGTTCATAATTCTATTGGCATTTGGTAAAGGCCATTGTTTAAATGAGTTCACTATAATGTTTTTCATTTTATTTGGAAACTCATTTTAATTATTGTCAACGTTTATGGCTATGATTTGGCGCTCGAAGGAAGACTGCATGAGCGCGGCAAGCTAAATACCCTGCTCGTGCCGCGTGAAATGACAAATTCTTCCCTGGCTTATGTATTTTTGTGGGATTATCAATGCTTCTATTTTATTGAAAAGTAGCGCCAAATTACAACCGGTGGTGTCTGTAGTTTTTTTATTCAGTTAATCTATTTTTCAAGTCCATTCTTTCGTGTAATATTCTAATAATTTCTATTTCGTCTTCTGCAATTTGATGATAAAATATGATGTGTTTCCCAGATTTGAACCCGAATAAACCAGCACTTATTCCATCATATTGCTTTCCAATATTAGGGTTTTTTCCGATTTCTTTACAAGCAAAATTAACTGTTGAATAATATATGTCTGCTTGATTTTCTGACCAATTATACAGTGTGTAATCCCAAATAGCAGACAAGTCATCGATGGCTTCTTGCCTCAATATAACTTTAGCCATTCTTACTTTTTTCGGATTTCAGTTTGGCCAGATGTTCATCAAAGTCAAAGTTTTCAACCCTTGGGCTATTCAGACCTTCCTGTATTGCATTTTTTAATGCAATTACTTTATTTTCTTCATTTTCCAATAGTCTAAGTCCCGCTCTGATTACTTCGCTTACGTTTTTATACCGACCAGCAGATACTTGACTGCTAACAAATTGGTCAAAATAATTTCCGAGGGATATGGATGTATTTTTCATTCTTTTAATTTTTATCAAATTTACCAAAAATTGGTAAAAATTCCAAATTTGACTCGAATTCTCAAATTACAC
>CAWFJI010000016.1:0-16556 GCA_963816075.1 uncultured Flavobacteriaceae bacterium
CATTTGCGGTAGCTGGCACATCTCCACAACCATTCAACAGGTCCAAAATTGAAATATCTGAACCAGATATTGCTGAATAATAATTGAATGATCAGGATCAGAACGGCAACATAATAGGTATTTTCAAGTGAAAGTTTACCAAAATAGCCCAATCCAATATTTAAGACCGGATAAAATATCAAGATACTCAACATGGTATGTCCGAGATAAGAAGACATTGACATACGGCCGTAATTTTTGAGCCATTTGAAAAATACAAAATCAGGAAAATACTCAAGCAACTTGGCTAACATACAAATATAAGAGAGCGAGAGAGCAACCTGCCCAAGTTCATGCAGCAGTTTATCTAATACATCCATCCAATTTCTTGAAAATGACGCTACATTTCCTTCAATCTGAAGGCTTGCAAATGAGAATATTGCACCAACAGAAAAAAATAGGATAAGAAGTCTCCATTTTTTTGCGTGTATATTAAAAAAGTTATTGATATATAAATAACCTCCTAAAAAGAATAATCCCAATACCTTAAATGGTCTTCCGTCAGGAATAAGAAGAGAACTTCACGCGCTCAACTATCGAACAACTGGTTTAGGAAAGCATATTTATAAATTGGTATATCAATCTGTTCCAGTTGATTTTTTACACGCATCACCTGAAGTTCAAGCGTTTCAATTTTTTTTGGCATTAATCCTTCCAGTCCAAATGCCTTTCGCTCCTCTCTGGTAAATGCCATTCCTTTATTGACCCGGGGATTTCGAATTAGTTCATAGCCTTTGTCTTTTTTCATTTTTAATCTGTTTTAAAAAATTCTATTTTTTTTAGTAATAATCTACTTTATTCTATACGCTTCTCAGCTTTAAGGGTCAAAAGCCACGGCATAAAATACTTAATTTCTTGTACAACTATACAATTCTTAACTCACTAACAGCACCCAAAGAATGATCAACAAAGGGCCGAGCAGGCCAATCAGAATACCTCCCAGCCTAAAGTCTTTTTGTTCTACCAGGCCGGTACTGAAAGCAATGGCATTGGGCGGCGTTGATACAGGTAAGAACATGGCGGTCGAAGCAGATAATGCTATGATCAGGGTGATCTCTACTTTTAAGGCGATAAGGATGGCTATGCCAAGTGGAATCATTACAGTACTCGTAGCCGTATTGCTCATTATATTGGAAAAGAGCATGGTGGCATAGGCCAGTATAAAGATCAGCAGGTAGCTGTTCACCTCCATCACCAGCAATTTGTTCGCATAATAGCTCAAGAGACCTGTATTCTCCATGGCCAAACCAAGTGAAAGTCCTCCGGCAACGAGCAGCAGGGTATCCCAGGGCAGCTGCTGAACATCCTTACCTTCCAAAACACGGGTAAGCGTAAGTATTACAAGAGGAACAGCGCAGATAGAGCCCACAGTTAATCCGTGCAGAGAGGTGGTGAGCCATAAACCAACCGTTATTATGATGACCACTACCACTATTTTTCGCTGGATCATAAACCTTTTTGAAGTTACTTCAACCTCTTTATTCATAAAATCAAGTGCAATGGGCGTGTTGTCTTTCATATAAACCAGCATGACGACAGCACAGGCAATTGCTGTAAGCAATAAGGCCAGCGGAACACCAAACTTCATCCATTCCATAAAATCTATGTGAATGCCAACATTTTCAAGAACCCCTACAGCAATTGCATTGGAAGGAGTCCCGATCACAGTTCCCATACCTCCGGTGGTCGCAGCGATGGAGATACCGAGTAAAAGTCCTTTAGAAATGTGAGAATTTTTCCCCAGAGAAGCCATCAGGGGTGTTACTGCGGCAATCACCATAGCCGAAGTGGCTGTATTCGACATAAACATAGAGGCGAACATGGTGGTTACCATCAAACCGATGAGCAGGCTTCTCGGTTTTGAACCCGAGACTTTCAGGGTAAATCCAAACAGCGCCTGATCGAGCTTTGTTTTGGTCATGGCCGAAGAAAGAAAAAAACCGCCCAGCATCAGCCAGATCACACTGCTCGAAAAAGTTTGGGCATAGGGGGCAATATTTTCAGGTGCCGAATTAAAAAAAGGATTACCCAGGGCAAAAACCAGGTAGGCGATGATAAACAAGCTCACAGAAAAGGCCGGGATGGCTTCCGTTAACCAAAGGCCGATGGCAAAAAAAAGGAGAAAGAGCACATACACCTGCGAATCGGTAAAGGCCGGTTCTTTGATCAGTATGGTTAAACCAAGGGCTATAAAAAAACAGAGCACGAAGGAAATGATGGCTCGCCGGCTTTTTGAAAAGCTATTATCCGAATCTTTTAACATATCCGCTATTTTTTAAAATTATTCTTTCTTAAAAAATTTTGAAAACGGAACAGCCGTAATTCCGTGTAAAAACACACTCAAGAAAACAGTCAGCGTAATTACAGCTATTACCGGTTCTATTCCTTTTGGCCCGAATTCGATCAATACCATAAACATATATAAAACAGAGGCAATGCCTCTTGGACCAAACCAACCGATAAACCCAATGGTTCCCCAGCTCAGACCTGTCCCCAGCAGGCTGAGCGCCACAGGCAGCATGCGAATGACAGTCAGACTCAGCAGCGCATAAATCAGGGAAGAAGTGGTCCAATACGGAAAAGTCAGTGGTATTGCGAACAAACCGAGTAAAAGAAAAATAAAACCCATCAGAGCCTGGCTTGTCGCTTCACCATATTCATGTATGCGTTCCCTGATGGCCTCTGTTTTTGTTCCCAAAAACATGCCGGCAAAGAAAGCGGCGATGAATCCGTTACCCCCGGCCATTTCTGCCAGAGCAAAGGAAAGCAGGGCGATGGTAACTGAAGAAAGACTTTGAAAAGTATGGTTCATCCATTCTTTTCCGGAAAATTTATCGATCAGGTAACCCCCTGCCCAGCCTACAAGACCTCCAATCAGGGGCCCGTAGATGAATTGTTTTACAGTGAACATGACCCAATAGGAAGTCTCTGATTCTTCGGCCGAAACGCCGCTGAGAACTGCCATACAGATCAACAAGGGTGGCAGGGCAAGGCCGTCATTCAGCCCGCTCTCTACATTGATCGTCTGCCTGATCTTTAAGGGTACGATTTTGCTCGTTACTACGGCCAGCCCCAGTGCTGCATCGGTAGGAGAAAGGATCACTGCCAAAAGTATCAACCACCAGAGCTCAATGTCGGGGAAAATTAATACCGCAAGAATAACACCAAATACCATTGTTATCGGCAAACCGATAAAAAGCAGGCGCAAGGGCAATTGCCTGTCTTGGCGCAATGCTTTCCTATCGAGGGTGGAAGCATCGAGAAACAGAACCAGGATCAGGGTGATCTGTACTACAGGCTCTATCCAGCTCGCAGTAATACCCTCCCGCCAATCCTCACCTATAAAAAAACTCATGAGTATACCCACGGAAATATAAACCATGGGCCCTGTGATCATGGACTTCTCGGATAATTTGGAAAAAAGACCGAATAACAGCAGTACCAGGGCTGCAAAAATGATTACCGGATAATCGTGCATAGGCTTATTCTTAAATATAAGTTACCCGGTGGTTTACACCGGGTATTAGAAAAATTAAATTCATTACATGTTTATTAGAATATTCCCAGCGGGGAAATAAAACCGATACAAAATCTGCCGGTTGTATAATCATCAACCCCAAATCTTTCTTTTGCGTAAGAAGAATAATCATAACTTCTTCCCACATAATTGGCAAAAAATTTGATATTCAAATCTGCCCATGGAAAATACTCTATTGCAGGAACAAAGCCCCAGGCATTCCTGATATGCTCTTCGCCTGTTAAATTCTCAGGGTCATTCTGACTGTTATTCCAGTTGGCTATATCCAGCATGGCAACCAGTGTAAGATGAACTTTTGGACTTATCACGTATTTAAAATGAGTCCAATGGCCTATATATTCCGTGTCAGCCAAGGCATAAGGATACAGATCGTCAGGCACTGTTTCACTCACAATACCGGTTCTGTCCAGGTCCTCATCGCTCCATTTAAAATCATAGATAAACCTGAATTTTCCAAAGTTAAACTCATTTCCAAGCGCGATATAATTCATATTGGCATTATCCGCTTCATTGAACAAGGAGTAAGACCAGATCGTCTTTACCTTGCCATCGAAGAAGTTTCCGCGCCAGTTGGACACAAAGGCCAAGGGTATTTTTGACTCCTCAAAATTGGGTTGTTCTCCGTACAGTTCTTCAAAGGACTTGGTTCTTGAATCCAGAATTTGGAACGTCCATTGATTTCGGTTGCTGGGTGTGTAAGTGAATCCAACTCCGGTGAGAAAGTTATCTGCGTATTCGATGATATCGGAATATTCATAGATATCGATCGGATTCCAGTCGAACTCCCAGGCACCCCAGTCTGCACACATTTTACCGGCCGAGATGCTAAACTTGTCATTGATATCAAATCTGAGGTAGGCAAGGTCAACCGAGCGGCTGATATTATCAACAGACTCGGAAGTCTGGGCCCGGGTATAACGATCCCTGAAACGGAAATAAACATGTTTGGTTACCTGTCCGCGGATCTCCAGTCTGAATTGTTCATTTCTGAAGCGTGATTGCGTATATTCACCATCAACAAATTCATTTCTCAAGGCAAATTGCATATTTGCAATCATGCTTATGTTTTTGAGCAGACCCTGTTTCTCTTCAGGGATCAGCGTTTTATAATAGGTTGTATCACCAACCTGCATCTCCTTTTTCTGAGCTATTAAAAGGCCAGGCAGAAACAGAAGTAATAACAAGTAAAACCTGCATATCACCTTTTTCATGATCTTATGATTTAAAATTACAATCAATAATTAATAAACAACTGCTGCAATTCTTCTCTACTCCTTTTTTTGTTCAGAGCAAGCATCAGGAGTACCCTTGCTTTTTGAGGGTTAAGCTCGTCGGAGGAGATGGTGCCGTAGTCTTTATCAACTACCTCTCCATTGATCAAAACCGCGCCTATTGGAACTCTGGTTGCTCTGACTACGGGAATACCGGCACTGGTAGCTCTTTTTGCGGCTTCCAGGGTTGCCGGCTGTCATGTTGCCATCACCAACTCCGGCAATTACGATTCCTTTTGCTCCGGCTTTTACCATGATATCAATAAGATCAGCTGATGCATCAGCGCACATATAAACGATATCAACGCGAGGCAATGAAGTAATACCTTTTACTGAGAATTCACTATTTGTGGTATGCAGCCCGCTGGGTTTACCGAAAAATAAAACGTCACCAAAAATGACTGTTCCAATCAACCCTTCCTGAGGAGACTGGAAAGTATGAACAGGTGTTGAAATCATCTTTCTAACATCCTTGGCAGCATGGATCTCATCGTTCATAACCACCATAACACCATACCCTTTTGCTTTGGGATTAGCGGCAAGAGCAACGGCATTATACATATTCAGAGGGCCGTCGGCACTCAAAGCAGTTGACGGACGCATAGAACCTGTCAGGACGACCGGTTTATCACTTTTTACAGTAAGATTCAGAAAATAGGCAGTTTCTTCCTGCGTGTCTGTACCGTGGGTAATTACAATACCGTCAACATCAGGAGTAGCCAATAGTTCATTGATGCGGTTTGCCAAGTCGAGCCAAACCTTAACGCTCATGTCCTGTGAACCCACGTTGGCTGTCTGTTCACCTCTTAAGTTGGCCAGTTTTCGAATATTCGGAACGGCATCAATCATGGCCTCAATTTTAACCTGACCGGAAGTATAGGCTGAGCCTGTTGAGCTCACACCGGCACCAGCAATGGTTCCACCGGTGGCAAGGATAACCACATTAGGGAGTTTGGCTTGTCCAAATCCCATTACACTTACTGCGAGTAACACCGCTGAAAGCAGAATCTTAAAATTTAATCTCAATGTTTTCATAATTTTTAATTTTAAAGCTTAATATTAATTTTGTAGTTCAATAATTATTGAGGACTCGTCATTTTTACCGGATCCATGAAATCTTTGATCTGATCTTCGGTCAGCAATTTTTTCTCACGGATCAGTTCGAGTATACCTTTATTGGTTTCCAGTGCTTCCTTGGCGAGTTCTGTGGTCTTTTCATACCCTAAGATTGGATTCAGGGCTGTAACTGTGCCTACACTTCGTTCCATATAATGCTTCAAAATATCTTCATTCACAGTAATGCCTTCAATACATTTGGTTTTAAATATCGGCATGGTTTTGAAGAGCAGGGCCTGAGATTCAAAAATGGCAACAGCAACGACCGGCTCATAGGCATTGAGCTGAAGAAGTCCATCACGGGATGCAATGGTAACAGTAGCATCATTACCCACAATTTTATAACAGATCTGGTTCATCAGTTCAGGCATAACCGGATTCACTTTTCCCGGCATGATAGAAGATCCGGGCTGCAGGGCAGGGAGGTTGATTTCAAAAATACCTGCACGCGGACCTGAAGCCAGAAATATCAGATCGCTGCTGATCTTGGACAAGGTAACCGCAAAGTTTTTCAAAGCTGAGGAATACATAACAAAGCCTTGCATACTGGAAGTGGCAGCAACCAGATCAGCACTGAGCTTCATCGGTTTGCCGGTAATTTTTGCCAGATGAACAGCACATTTTTCCGCATAACCCGGAGAAGCGGTAATCCCTGTTCCAATGGCTGTGGCACCCATGTTCTCTTCGTAGAGATACTCTTCTGTTTTGACCAGTGCTTCAATGGCAGCGTCCAGCTGGTGTCCAAAACCATGAAATTCCTGACCTACCGTCATCGGCACGGCATCCTGGCCTTCGGTACGACCCATCTTGAGCACTTTGCTATACTGATCTCCTTTCTTGTGAAAAGCTGCAGCCAAAGCTTTGGCTTCTTTTACCAGCTTATCATTATGCAAAAGAATGGCAACATGAATTGCAGTTGGATACACGTCGTTGGTGGACTGGCCCATATTCAGATCATCATGAGGTTCCAGGTACTGGTACTCACCTTTTTTATGACCACTGAGTTCCAGGCCTATATTGGCCAAAACCTCATTCGCATTCATATTGGCCGAAGTTCCGGCACCACCCTGATAAAGGTCCGTCAGAAAATGTTCGTGGTATTTTCCATCAATCACAGCTTTACAAGCTTTTTCTATGGCATCAAGTCTGTCTTTCTTCATGCGGCCAACATCAAAATTGGCGCGGGCAGCGGCCAGTTTTACCATGGCATAAGCCCTTACATAATCAGGATAGAAATTGGTGTTCACCCCGCTTATCTGAAAGTTTTCCAGTGCACGGGCTGTCTGCACTCCGTAATAGGCATCGAAAGGAATTTCTTTTGGCCCCAGCAAGTCGTGTTCTGTTCTTGTTTTTTGTCCAAAAACCGAAACGATGCCAAGCAACATTGCTGCTATCAAAAGTGTTTGTCTGTAAGAAGATTTTAATTTCATGGGATTTAATTTAAAGCTTTTATAAAAGAATGGATTGAATTAATAAACCGGCTAGTACCGCTACAAAAGTGGTTACGAGTCCGGGTAACATAAAACTGTGGTTCAGCACATATTTCCCGATCTTGGTGGTACCTGTACGGTCGAATTGTATGGCGGTCAGCAGGGTTGGATAACCCGGAATAAAAAAGTGTCCGTTCACGGCAGGAAAGATACCGAGCAGGTAGGCAGGGCTCAATCCAAGTGCCAGACCCAGGGGCATAAGGGCCTTGGTTGTTGCGGCCTGACTGAAAAGCAATATACTCATGACAAACAGGGCTATGGCAAATGACCAGGGATACGAAGTAACGAGTTCACCAAGTGTTTCTTTGATCAGTTCATAATTGTTGTCCATAAAAGTGGCACTCATCCAGACTACACCAAATACAGCTATTGTAGCCGATCCGGCTGATGAAAACAGGCTGGCTTTTACGACCTGTGCTGAGGTTGTTTTTGCAAAAAGTATAATGAAACCGGCAGCAGCCAGCATGATCATCATGATCATCGATGGCATTTGGACTATTCCGGCGGCATTTACAGCAAAACTCGGTATAAAACCTTCTCCAACAGGAAAATGTGGCAGCAGAGCAGGAAAAGATCCCAGTGCAACAACAGCCAACACCGCCAGTCCAAAAATCAAAACCGAAATTTTTGCTCCGGGTTTTAATGGAGATATACTATCTTCTTTTTCAATGGACATGCTTTTGGCAAAGGCAGGATCTTTCATTTTTTCTAAAAATTCGGGATCTTTATCGAGTTCTTTGCCTTTTTTCAGCACAAAAAGGATTCCGGCTATCACGCCAATCAGGGTTGAGGGAATACAAATCATCAGTATATCTGCCAGCTGAATTCCACTGCCGCCCAATACGGTAAGTAATGCCGCAGTAGCCGCAGAAACGGGACTGGCTGTAATCGCCATATGTGAAGCAGTCACGCTCATGCTCATGGCCCGTTCCGGACGGATACGCGCCTTGGTTGCCACCTCTGCAACGATAGGCATGATGGAATATGAAATATGTGCTGTTCCTGCAAAAAGTACGAACAAGTAAGTTACCAAGGGGCCCAGGAAGGTAATTCTTCCGGGATTGCTGCGCAATATTTTAGCGGCTATACTTACCAGATAATCCATCCCTCCGGCAGCCTGCAGGGCCGCAGCGGCTGTAACCACACTTAAAATAATCAGCATGACCTCCAGCGGTGGATCCGAAGGTTTCAGTCCGAAAACAAACATAAGGATCAATAAACCGATCATGCCCATTACACCAAGCCCAATCCCTGACATCCGCGCCCCGATAAAGATGCAGATCAGTAAAACTGCGAGTTGTAAGAAAATCATTTCTTTCCGTTTAAATTAGTTTATGCCTTTCACAAATAAATCTGTTACTTACACTTGAAGTAAGAAAAAACCAGAATTCTCAGACATTCTGATTGTCGTAACATTATATAAATGTACGAAAAAAATTCCTTAGGATGAAATACTCAACAATAAGTATATTAATCAAGGAAAAAGGACAAAGGACAAAGGACAAAGGATAAAGCATAAAGGACGAAGGATAAAAAAGTAAAAAGGCAAAAGTAAAAAGGTAAAAGTAATCGTGAAGGGATTTACACTCGTAGCCCCGCGATGCCTCGCGGGGGATAAAGGATAAAGGATAAAGGACAAAGTTTGGATAGTTATGAGTGATGAGTGTTGAATGATGAGTGAAATTGTGAATTAGTAATTTAAACCCGGCCTCAAAGAAAAAAGAATTGAGATCAAAATCAATGCCTAGTAAGACGGGGAAGCTTCGATTGGCTATGAGAAGATCACCCCGCCGCACTTGGCATTGATGCAGGTCGAAATTCAAGCCAAAGGCTGTTTTTTTCTTTGCAGCCTTGATCTTTTGGTTCGTTTTGGATCAAGCCAAAATGAACAAAACAATCCCGAAGTTGCAAACTTCGGGTAACATTCTTTGAAACAGAATCATTCCAAACCACCCCGGCACTTCGTGCCACCCCTCCAGCGAGGGGAATTTTCCATGAAACAAAATAGTTGAAGTAAAAACCAGTATCAAATGCAAGTTCTAAGGATAAAGGATGATGGACAAATTTCGAAAGTGATGAATGGTGAGTGATGAGTGATGAGTGAGATTGCCCGCCGTAGCGGGTATTGAGTACCGAACTTTTTACTTTTTAACTTTACCTTTTTACTTAGAACTTTGCCCTTGGATTGCCTAATTCGTGTTGACCGTTTTTAATTAAGAAGAAATGCTTATGGCTGCAGAACCAAGCTATCTGTCATTTTGTTGTCGATAGAAATAAATTTAACCACCATTTCTAAATCGGTGGCTTCCATAAGCATGGCTCCGTACTGCTCATCATAGCAAAAATGCTCAAACCGATCTCTGTCAAAGGCGTTTTCATTACATTTTCTTTTTTTCTGACCACCCAATCCGTTAACGATATATACCGGTAAACTGCCATTGAGTTCGGTGAATCTTTCATAAATATGATCATGTCCACTTAGAACCAGGTCGGCTCCTTGAAAACCCCATTGCATTTTTTTAGTATTACCATGTGTACCAGTGGAAAAAGGAGGATGGTGAAAATAAACAATTTTAAATGGCTGTACTGAACTTCTTAATTTTTCTTCCAGCCAAATTTGTTGTACAGCACTATCCTTATTGCTGTCCAAGACGAAAAAATGAACCGGGCCCCAGATAAAATCGTAATAAATTTCATTGCCGGGTAAGGTGAAATAATTCAAATAAGGAACATTGCCTTTGCTGTTGTCGTAATCATGGTTGCCTAAACTCGGAAAAAACCGGTTCAGCTGTACCGTATTCCCGTTACATTGCTGATCAACAGGAGCATCCCAGTTAAAGATATAATCACAGTAATAGTTACCGATATTTTTTATGAGTGTTTTTTCCTTTCCCTCGGGGTAATTGTTATCACCCGGTGGTTACAATAAAATCAGGGGCAAAAGACTTAACGAGATCAGCAACCCGGGCTTCATTTTGATCCCCGGTTCCATAATCGCCAATCACGGCAAACCGAGTCGAATTGGATTCCACATTGACTACAGTTCCTGAAGGCTCAATAATTTCAGAGGGATCTGCCAGCTGATCAGAATAGCAGGCACACAGGCAGAATAATATTAATACCCGGAAATAAACCTTAGGCACTTTCATTTTTGATGTTAATTGGTCGGCACGATAAATTTACGAAATATAGATTTAAGCGGCCTATATTTATTGCCATCCGATCCAAGGTACATAAAAAAAGTAAGGCCCCTACTCATTCATTTTGCAGGATCTTTTTTTCCATTACAAAATCATCCATAACATAACCCTCACCGATCTCGGTTACCACAGAACCCATATTCTGAAAACCCATTTTTTCATAGGCATGAATGGATCCTGTATTGTTTTTATTCACGGTTAGCCTGATCAAACCAAGCCCTGCATGTATTGTTTCTGAAACCACAAAATCCATGGCTTTTCCGGCGATTCCTTTTCCTCTGTAATCTTTTAGCACATAAATCTTGCTCAGAAATACAGCATCTGCATCTTGACGAATGGAAAGGTAGCCAACAGGTTCTCCACGGTATATCATGAGATGGTAATTATAACCTTTGTCGATCTGTTCCTGCATAACAGCAACAGACTGAAAATTAGCCAGCATGTATTCCACCTGGTTTGGACCAATAATGGGTGTGTAGTGTTCGCGCCAGATCATTTTGGCCAGTTCTTCTATAACAAACAGGTCTGATGAAGTTGCTTTTCTGATCTCGATGTCCTTCATATAGTTAAATATAGCACTCTCAAAATTACAAAATCATGGGTTTTTTAACCACTATGAGGACTGGTTTATTCATGGCTGTATTTTCTGTCGCTGAATGAAATTTTTGCGCATTAAAAATGACAGGTTAAGAACCTCCGGTACAGCCTAAAATATGAAAGGTACAACGAAGGTATCAGCCGGTTTTGTGATAGCTCCAAACCGCCAAACCATTCATTAGCACCGCAAATAATAATGTTACGGATATATGAGGAAGTATATCTGAAAAATTAGATCCCTTTAACATAACCATGCGCATCACCTCCACAAAGTACCTTATCGGATTGGTATAAGTGAGTATTTGCGCCCACTCAGGCATACTTTCAATAGGTGTAAAAAGTCCGCTCATCAGAATAAAGATCACTACAAAAAACCATGCAATGAACATGGCCTGTTGTTGGGTATCTGTATAGTTTGAGATGAAAAGTCCGATGCCCAGTACAACCAGAAGATAAATTGATGTATAAAAATATAATAAACTGATGCTCCCAATAATTGGCACATCGAACAGGAGACGCGCTATGACGAGTCCGATGGTTAACAAAATCATTCCAAGCAACCAAAACGGAAATAATTTCCCGATTATGAACTGGCTTTTTCTAATTGGAGTCACATTGATCTGCTCCAGGGTGCCTAACTCCTTTTCCCGCACAATATTCATCCCCGATAAGAACAGCGTTATCATCGTTACCAGAATTACCAAGATACCTGGAACCATAAAGGTCTTGTAATTGAGTGTTTCATTATACCAGAAAGATGGGATTGTCATTATATTCACAGAACTGTTTTTCAGATCCTCAGTTAGTAACAATTTTGTCTGAATGTTTTTATTGAAGTCCGCGATGATCTGATTGATATAAACGTTTTCGACTCCTGCAGCTGCTCCATCTATGCCATTAATGGTTATACCCAGATGAACAGATTTTTCTCTTATCAGATCGCGTTCAAAATAGGAAGGTATTTCGAGTACTACATCTGTATTTCCTGCAAGCATGGCTGAACTTGCCAGTTTTTGAGAGGGGAACTCGGAGATGACATGAAAATATTCAGAAGCTATAAATTTTTGGACCAAAGCTCTTGATGATGAAGTCCGATCATGATCTATATAAGAAAATTGGATGTTCTTAACTTCAAAGGTAGCAGCATTAGACAAGATAATCAGCTGTAAAAGGGGCAAAACAAAAATAATAGGAAGCATTGCCCGGTTCCTGAAGATCTGTCTGAATTCTTTTTGCACAATAAATAGAATAGTCTTCATTAGGTTAACCTGATTTTATATTTCTTGATACTTATCATAACAAACAAGGCTGTCATGAATAGTAAAATGATTGTTTCCTTCCATAGATATTCAATACCTACACCTTTGAGCATGATTGCTTTAAGGATGATAATAAACCATTTTGCAGGTATGATATTACTCAAAACTTGCAATGGTTGCGGCATACTTGAAATCGGAAAAATAAATCCAGATAAGAGAATCACCGGAAGCATTAAACCCATCAATGAGATCATCATGGCAGTTTGCTGTGTTTCAGAAACCGTAGAGATAAGAATGCCCAATGACAAAGAAGTGATGATAAATAAAATACTTTCTGCAGCCAGCAAAAATAAGCTGCCGTTGACGGGCATTTTAAAAATAAAAATACTCAATACAATGATTACAATGGCATTAATGATGGATAAAAAAATGTAGGGGACCACCTTGCCGATTACCACCTGAAAGGGTTTTAATGGTGAAACCAGCAATATTTCCATAGTTCCCAGTTCTTTCTCTCGGGTAATGGAAATGGAGGTCATCATGGCAGAAACCAGCATTAAAATAATGGTCATTACACCGGGAACAAACATAAATACCCCTTTTAATTCCGGATTATACACCATTCTCGTTTCTGAAACAATCTTATAGGCCATCGGATTTCCTTTAAAGCGCTCCCGCCGGTATTTTTCTAAAATTGAAGTGATATAATTAGTTATGGTATTTGCTGTATTGGGATCTGTTGCATCTGAAATGATTTGAACAGTGGCGTAATTCTCTTTTATTATGTTTTTACTAAAATCCTTTTCAAACCGCAAAACGGCTTTTATGGTTCCTTTTTTAAAAGCGGATTCAATTTCGTTTTCACGGCCAAGGTACTGCCTGATGCTAAAATACTTTGAAGCTGCGATACGTTGAATGATTTCCTGAGTGACTTCATCTTTGGAATGGTCTAAAACAGCTATTTCAACATTATTTATTTCGTTGGTTATCGCGAAACCAAACAGCATGATCTGTGCAACAGGCATTCCAAACAGGATAAACAGGGAACGTCTGTCTCTGAATATATGCAAGAACTCTTTCTTTATAAACCCAATAAATCTTTTCATCCCCTTGCCAGCTTTAAAAAGACGTCATTCATACTGTCTGCTCCAAATTGCGCTTTGAGCAGTTTCGGAGTATTCAGCGCCTCAATCTTTCCGTTCACCATAATCGACACACGATCACAATATTCTGCCTCATCCATATAATGTGTAGTCACAAAAATTGTTGTGCCTTCGCTGGCAGTTTTATAGATCATTTCCCAAAACTGTCTTCTCGTGATTGGATCAACACCTCCGGTAGGCTCATCGAGAAAAACAATTTTCGGATGATGGATAAGAGCCACTGAGAAGGAGAGTTTTTGTTTCCAGCCAAGGGGCAAAGAACCTACCAGATCATTGACAATATGCTTGAGCCCCAGTTCTTCAACCAGTTGACATCTTTTCTGGGTGATCTGTTTTCGCGACAGGCCATAAATTCCTCCGAAAAAAGTGATATTCTCCTTAACTGTCAAATCATCATAAAGCGCAAACTTCTGGCTCATATAACCGATATTCATTTTGATCAGGTTCTGCTGGGTGAAAACATCATACCCGGCCACCGTAGCTTTACCCGAAGATGGTTTGGAAATGCCAATCAGCATTTTCATCGCTGTGGTTTTTCCCGCTCCGTTCGCACCGAGAAATCCGAAGATTTCCCCTTTACCAACTTCAAAAGTAATTGCATCCACGGCAGTAAAATCTCCAAACTTTTTAGTTAAACCCTCTGCTTTTATGATGATTTGACCGTCCATTTATTTAGCTAATTCCATAAAAGTATCCTCAATAGTAGGGACTGTTTTTTCTATTCTGACATTCCTTAGTGCATGGCTTTCAAGATAGCGTTTAAGTGTTTCCGGATCGAAATCCGGCCGCGTATCTGTATAATGTACAAACTCTCCGAAAGGATACACTGTATAATGGTATTCATATTTCTTTAATTGCTGTATAAGCGTATACATATTATCCGCAGCTATGTTATAAATCTGCTTGGGATATTGTTTTACGATCTGTTCAGGTGTATTGATCTCGAGAATCTTTCCGGCTTGTATAAGGGCAATTCTATCACAAAGTGCTGCCTCGTCCATATAAGGTGTCGAGACCAGAATGGTAATCCCGCTTTTCTGGAGCTGCTTCAAAATCTCCCAGAATTCTCTTCTCGAAACAGGATCTACACCTGTGGTAGGTTCGTCCAAAAAAAGCACCCTTGGGTTATGAATCAGGGCACAGCTCAACGCCAGTTTTTGCTTCATGCCTCCGGAAAGTTTGCCTGCCCTTCTATCTTTAAAGGGCTCGATTTGTATGTAAATGTCTTTGATCAGATCATAGTTTTCTTTGATGGTTGTGCCAAAGATGGTCGCAAAAAATTGCAGGTTTTCTTCCACCGTCAGATCCTGATATAATGAAAATTTACCGGGCATATAGCCAACACTGTTTCTTATTTCACGATAATCCCTGATGACATCAAATCCTGATACGGTTGCATTTCCTTGATCAGCGATTAATAGGGTGGTTAGAATCCTGAAAAGAGTTGTCTTTCCGGCTCCGTCAGGCCCAATAAGGCCAAAAAGTTCCCCTCTCATTACCTCCAGAGTGACATTTTCAAGAGCAATGGTGTTTTTAAATGATTTTGATAACTGCTTGGCGGAAATTTCCATTATTTGATCAATAGAAAATTGCTTTCTTCAATGGCATCGACCCAGTGTTTTACGTCAGGTTGAATGGTAAAATAATCACCCGGCAACAATGATATTTTATTGCCATTTTCGTCGTTATAAGTCGCTTTGCCGGAAACACAAACCAAAAGGGCCTGAACCTTTGTGATATGCTCCTCCAGTTTATTGTCTTTCGCTATTTGCAGGGAGACTACTTTACCCTCACTTGGCTGGAATAGCAGATGCGTTTGTACCGCTTTGTTTTCTTTGTGCAGATTTTTCAGATTCATATTATTTGTAGATTTGGTGTTTGTTAATTGAATGGAGGCACATCCAATTGTCGAAAAGATGAGTGCCAAGGCAAGGATTTTTTTCATTTTTTTATACTATTTTAATTATTATTCTTTTAATCAAAATAAGCTTCTGCCGGCATTCCGATTTTGAGACTGCCATCATTATTCACATCAATTTTTACAGCGTAAACCAAGGCGACACGTTCTTCTCTGGTCTGAATAATTTTAGGCGTAAATTCCGATTCAGAAGCAATCCAGACAATGGTTCCGGGATAATCCCGCATTTCATTATTATTATCGACGCTTACAACAATCTCCTGGCCGATCTGAATCTCAGAAAGTTGGGTTTCACTGACATAAACTCGCAATTGCATTTTTGTGAGGTCCGCAATTTTATACAAAGGCTTGCCAAAAGATGTGATTTCATCAGACTCTGCATACTTCACCAGAACGGTTCCTTTGACAGGGTTAATGATCTTGTATTTCTTTAGCTGATCTTCGATTTGTTTGATCTGCACATCTGTATTTTTGTATTCTGCAATTACCGGTGCATTCTGACTTTCCACGCTTTTGATCTGTTCCCTGATCACCCTAATCGCCCCCAAAAGGTCATCGAGTTGCTTTTGTGTACCCGCATTGTCCCTGACAAGACGTTCAGCTCTTGCCTTTTCGATTTCAGCAGTTTTTAATTGCACATTCAGAACATCTATTTGTGATAGAATCCCTTTAGATCTCTGGGTAATGATCTCCTTGGATACGAGCAGTTGTTCTCTCTTCAGCGACAGGGGAATTGTATCGATATACCCGATGAAATGGCTCCGGTCAATAACTTTTCCCTCTTCCAGATCAAACTGCATAAGCTTTCCGCTGCCTTCGGATGAGATGGTTATTTCTGTTGCCTCAAAATTTCCATAGGCATCTGCCTTTTCACGGTTATTACCACATGAAAACAAGATAAGGGGAATAATCAGCGCGATTATTTTAAATGTTATACTTTTCATTTTATTTCTTTTAATTTCCTT
>CAWFJI010000017.1:0-78927 GCA_963816075.1 uncultured Flavobacteriaceae bacterium
GGGGTGTAGCGTAGCCCGGCTATCGCGTCACGCCATGGGCGTGAAGGCCGCTGGGGATCGAATTGAAAGTAAATGTTTGTTTAAGTACTTTTACATAATAAAAAGTGAACTAAGTTCAGGGTATTTACAGAATAAACTGCCAATACCAAAAAAAGTTTGAAAACACACCTCGGGGTGTAGCGTAGCCCGGCTATCGCGTCACGCCATGGGCGTGAAGGCCGGTGGGGATCGAATTGAAAGTAAATGTTTGTTTAAGTACTTTTACATAATAAAAAGTGAACTAAGTTCAGGGTATTTACAGAATAAACTGCCAATACCAAAAAAAGTTTGAAAACACACCTCGGGGTGTAGCGTAGCCCGGCTATCGCGTCACGCCATGGGCGTGAAGGCCGCTGGGGATCGAATTGAAAGTAAATGTTTGTTTAAGTACTTTTACATAATAAAAAGTGAACTAAGTTCAGGGTATTTACAGAATAAACTGCCAATACCAAAAAAAGTTTGAAAACACACCTCGGGGTGTAGCGTAGCCCGGCTATCGCGTCACGCCATTGGCGTGAAGGCCGCTGGGGATCGAATTGAAAGTAAATGTTTGTTTAAGTACTTTTACATAATAAAAAGTGAACTAAGTTCAGGGTATATACAGAATAAACTGCCAATACCAAAAAAAGTTTGAAAACACACCTCGGGGTGTAGCGTAGCCCGGCTATCGCGTCACGCCATTGGCGTGAAGGCCGCTGGGGATCGAATTGAAAGTAAATGTTTGTTTAAGTACTTTTACATAATAAAAAGTGAACTAAGTTCAGGGTATTTACAGAATAAACTGCCAATACCAAAAAAAGTTTGAAAACACACCTCGGGGTGTAGCGTAGCCCGGCTATCGCGTCACGCCATTGGCGTGAAGGCCGCTGGGGATCGAATTGAAAGTAAATGTTTGTTTAAGTACTTTTACATAATAAAAAGTGAACTAAGTTCAGGGTATATACAGAATAAACTGCCAATACCAAAAAAAGTTTGAAAACACACCTCGGGGTGTAGCGTAGCCCGGCTATCGCGTCACGCTATGGGCGTGAAGGCCGCTGGGGATCGAATTGAAAGTAAATGTTTGTTTAAGTACTTTTACATAATAAAAAGTGAACTAAGTTCAGGGTATTTACAGAATAAACTGCCAATACCAAAAAAAGTTTGAAAACACACCTCGGGGTGTAGCGTAGCCCGGCTATCGCGCCTGCTTTGGGAGCAGGAGGCCGCAGGTTCGAATCCTGCCACCCCGACTTTTAAAATAAATTCCGAGAGCAGATGCTTTTGAGATTTGGGGGTCGCGTAGCTCAGCTGGATAGAGCATCTGCCTTCTAAGCAGACGGTCACACGTTCGAATCGTGTCGCGATCACATAATAATCAAAGAGTTATTGAATCCATTTCAGTAACTTTTTTTTTATTTTACCTGTGCAATAAATCTATTGGGCGGATCTGCAAATATTTTTGCGACAATCCCAAGTGCTTATGCTATCCCTGTTGATTTTCTGATTTTAAATAGCGGTCTATGGCGAAGTGGCCGGCATAGATTACCGGTGTCAAGGCTATAGCAATAAGTAGTTTAGCTACGTATCCGGTTCCTGCAGTGTTTATATATTCTGATAAGGTCAATTTTCCGGGTAACCAAAATGCAATACCCGCAACGATAAAAGTATCAATCAGCTGTGAAATAACCGTTGAGCCTGTTGCCCTTAGCCATAACATTTTCTTGCCGGTTTTACTTTTGATGTATAGAAATACGAGGGCATCGATCAACTGCGAGGTTAAAAAAGCGGTGATACTGCCCGCTATGATCCATAAACTCTGACCAAAAACCGCATAAAACGCTGAGTCGTTAACCGGAGAAAATGATGCGGCCGGTACTTGTATTGCCGCAAATATTAATATGAAGGCATAAATAATAAGCGCGGCGGTTAAAAATGTTAAACGCCTGATAGCTGCTTTGCCGTAATACTCATTTATAAGATCCGTGGTTAAAAATACGACAGGCCAGGGTATTATTCCTATACTCAGGGTAAACATACCTATCTGAATCAGTTTGCCGCCTACCATCTCTCCAACGATGGCATTTGTTATAAAAAAACCGGCCAATATGGTAAACAAGAGATCTCGGCGCGTCTTAAGCATTTTTGTTATTTTGTTCAGGGTCAGACATATAACTCCGCTATTAAAAAAATAAAATGAAATGAATTCTATTTGATGAATGCTTATCGGATTTCAAAAATACACTTTTTATTTCCTATTTTTATGCTGTGCAAACAGTTGATTTAAAAAATTCGCAATACACTTGCAGAACTTTTTTCTCAATATTGACACAATTTATACTCTATTTAGAGCATGGATAGATCGTTTGGAGTAATAATTTGGTCCATTTTATTATTTCATTACAATTTCAGATAATAGTTTGGTCTATAAAGAAGCCCAATATTTCAGTATTTTTTATTAAAATTTTATTTCTGATAGTTCACGTAATTCAACAATTTTGTTATTCCATTCAAAGGTTCCGCTCAAACCTTTTGGCAGTGTCACCGAGCCTTGCACTCCCCCATTCTTTGTTCGTTTAAGATCAAATAAGATCATCCCCAAAGGGTGCGGCATTTGTCCTTTTATGAATTTCAATTCACCAAAGGCGGGTTTCATCTCCAGGGTTTTAAATCCGGGAGAAGCCGGCCTAATGCCGGCAACCGTGGCCAGGAAATCGTAATTCGGACTGGCACTCCAGGCATGGCAGTCTGAGCGTGTGGGGTCTTGTTTTTCTGCAAAAGTACTCAGACCATTGTCCAGCATGGATTTCCAGGGGTCGAGTGTGTTCAAATAGAGGTCAGCCAATCCTGTTTTTTTCATCGCTTGTGTCAGATAAAAACGAAAATATAAGGTTGGCTGTATAAGATTGGGATCGTTTAGTACGCGCTCTATAATGGCCTTTTGATCGGATTCAGGTATGGTATTAGTCAGGACGCCTAGTATTTGTGCATGTGCACTGAAATCTGTTTTATCAGGTGTATCAGATAGATATTGCCTTGATTCATCCCAACATTTTTCAAACACTGACCGGCTTAGTTTCTCTGCTTGCTCCTTGTATTTTCGCGCCTGTTCAGGTTTGCCATAATGTGCATTCAGAGCTGAGGCTCTTTCAAGGGCATAGGCCAGTTGCATCGTAAGTATCGACGACTGCCCGTCAAAACGACCACCCAAAGGAACTCCACCTATCCGTTTTTCATTGATCCAGGGCCATTCATCGGTCCAATCAACAAAATTCCAATATGCTACTTTTCCTAAAAGCCCGGTGTCGGGATCGATTCTTTGTATAAACCAGTTCAGAACGTTATCAATGCCAGGCAGGAAGGACTTAATAAAATCAGGATCATCACGCAAGGTCCAGTAATCATGAACCATATTAACCCAGAATAGAGAAAATGGAGGTATAACCTGCGGACTGGCTGAAGGATAGCGGCTTTGGGTCAGGCCCTCTGAGAAACGGGATCCATCGAATTGCAACAGAGCGTTTCTGACAAGCCTGTCATCACCGGATACGTATAAGGAGATCAATGCCTGAATGCGGGTGTCGCCAATATATTGCAGTTGTTCGTAATACGGACAATCGTAAAAAGTTTCATTTGCACAAAGACGGGCAGTGCGCCATCCTGTATTCCAGATCCTGTTCAGTGTTTCCTGATCTGAATTAAAACTGGCAATCTCTGCGAGCGGATAGGCTACAAATTCACTGGTAAAATCATTGATGATCAGGGGCTCATTTTTAGTTTCAATTTCGAGCTCAAGATACCGCCATGTGCGGAACCACAGTGGGCGAAAGATTCTTTCATGGCCTCCGTCAGGAAGAAAAAGGTCTGCGTAGCCTTTTATTTTTTTTCCTTCAATTATATTGCGATTGCCCTTGTTCCCTAAAGAATCGAATAAAGCTTCAGCATATACGAGTTTTATCCGACTACCGTTTCCCATAGAAACATTTAATTCAGGATATCCTGTTGTTAAAACAGCCTGATCAAAAAGAATGCTCACTTTTTGGTTTGCCGGAATTGTCCATTTGGACTTACCCTCAAGAAATCCTTTGGGTGCTGATAGTCCTGAGGTTTGTCTGACAGAAGCAAACCGCTGAAACTTTTGTTCCATGGCCGGTATTAACCGCGGAGTTAATACCCAGTTAATATCCGTTCCAACACCTCTGGGATGACCCTGATCCAATACCCTTACCCCGAGCCATTGCCTATCCTGATAGTTTTCTTTTTCCCAATCCCAGGGATAAAGTGCTGCATCCAGCTCATCTCCCGGACCAATTACGATAAATTCTCCGAGTTTTTTGGTATTTTCTGTATAGGGTTTGTATGAATTATTTTGAATGACCTTCCAGGAAGCATCTGTATTGATTATTTGCTCAGCCTTGTGATTGCCCTGAACGATAAATGCTGTTTTTAGAGAAATCTGTGCCCAGGGTTTTTCTTCCCCAAAGTTCCAGACAACCGCAGCCAGAAGATTTTTCCCGGGTTTCAGAAATCCGGAGATATCGATACTCTCGTAATGCCAGTTCGCCAGATCACCACGCGCCGGACCAAAACAAACAGGGACTCCATTTACAAAAAGCCGGTAACGGTTATCGGCAGACACATGGATGATAAATTCGGACGGAATATGTGTTAGTTCAAAGTTCTTTCTGAAATGAAAAACGCCATATTCCAGTACTGAAGCGTTCGGATGGGTGATCCATTGGGCATTCCAGTGATCGGTTTTCAATTCCGGATTGATTTTATTTAAAGGAACAAGGGAAACAGACTGACCTACAACTGCATAAGCAAACAGGAATTGGAAAACAGTGATATAGAACCGCATGTTTTTTTAATTTTAAAAATACAACAAAACAGGGTTTATATATCAAAAAATCTGTTGAAAAACCGCTTTGAACCGAAAACCAAAAGATAGAACGGAATAGCGATACCGTTTTAAATTAGAAAACTGAATTGCATTTTCGTTTTTTTTTATAGATCATAATATGTTTAATCTAATTTTACTATGTCATTAATCTATTTAAAGAACTGAAAATGAAGCAAATATTTTTGTACTTCGAATAAATTTTACTATATTTAAGGGATATTTAAATTAAAAAACCTAAAACCAAACATTATGAAAAAAATTATTTTATCATTTTTAATTTTACTTGTTTTTTCCTTGCAACTGGTTGCACAGCAAGTTGATAACTCCTATTTTGGAGTGAAAGCCGGAGCAAATTACTCCACAAATGATACGGATGAATTGGATCTTGAATACAAGTACGGATTTGCCGGAGGTGTTTATTACAATATTGGCCTGGGTGAAGTGTTCTCAATTCAACCAGAAATATTATGGTCTCAAATGGGTTCAGAATGGGATTTTGTATATGCCACTCCAACTGCTTTCCGTGCAGCAAATGGCGATACATATGATTTACAACTGGATTATATTTCTGTTCCTGTCTTGTTTAAAGTGAGCCCGGCCTGGAGATGGGGATTTTTCGCAGGACCACAATTTGATTATCTGCTGATGGCTGAATTTGATGGAGTAGATATAGAAGAAGATGTTGAAAATTATGATTTTGCTGCTACTGCAGGTATGGAATTTTGGCTCACCCGGAATATTGGCTTATACGGAAGGTATATTTGGGGATTTACTGATCTCGATAAGCTGGAAGAGGCAGAAGTTTTTAACCGGGGCTGGCAATTTGGCGTAACCATTGGTTTCAGATCAAAAGTAACTCCTGCCGTTGTTGCAGCTCCTGTTGCAGCCGCAGCAGTTGTTCCGGATCCTGACAGAGATGGTGATGGTATTATAGACAAAAACGATGCCTGCCCGGATATAAAAGGGCCAGCTTCCTTAAATGGTTGTCCTGACACGGACGGCGATGGCATTATTGACAGAGATGATCAGTGCCCTACTGAATTTGGAACAGCTGCTTTGAGCGGTTGCCCTGTTAAAGATGCAGATGGTGATGGTATTATGGATGCTGATGATTTGTGTCCAACTGTTCCCGGAAACGCTGACAACAAAGGCTGTCCCGGACTAACTGCCGAAGCACAAAAACAGATCACAGATTTAGCAAGAGCTTTGTACTTCAATACCGGTAAATCTACTTTTACAACTGAATCCCTGGTTAGATTGGAAGGAATTAATAAACTTTTAGCTAATTATCCTGATCTGAAATTCAGAATTGAAGGCCATACAGACAATACAGGCAGCAAGGCTGTAAATGATAAATTATCTCAGGCCCGTGCAGATGCTGTAAGAAAATATTTGATTGATAATGGAAGAAATGCTAATAATTTGACAGCAGTTGGTTATGGTTCTGATAATCCAATTGGTGATAATGCCACCAACGAAGGAAGACAAGCCAACAGAAGGGTAGAGATTTTCCAGAATAAATAATACAAGTCAAATATTTTTAATAGAAACCGTCTCATTTTTGAGGCGGTTTTTTTATGGGTTTATCTAAAGTATGATTTCTATAAGTAGATCAAAGCATTTTGGAATTGGAAAACCCTTCTTTTGCATACAACATTTTAACTTTCCAACTTTCCAACCTTGAACCTCGAACCTTGAACTTTGAACCAGGAATCAGGAACCAAGAAACAAGAAAAATTAGTATTGAGTACAGAGTATTGAGTATTGAGATGGTATGTCTATAAACATTATCAAATGCTGCATATCTTTATAATCCGTGTCATCCGTCTTCTATTTATATGATTTGATTTCGGATAACTCAAAAAACCTTGAACCTTGAACTTCGAACCTTGAACCTCGAACCTGCCTTTGGCAGGTAATCAGCACAAAAAAAACCGTCTCAATTCATGAAACGGTCTTTTTCTTAAATCTTTACTTTTTATTTTTTCAATTTATTGAACTGTGTTTTGACTTCATCTTTAACATCTCCTACCCTGCCTTTCACCTTTTTAAGCTGCAGAGAAAGAAAAATATTTCCGATTCCCAATAACAAAAAAGCAAAAGCCAAAGTAAATACCAGATAGCTGGCACCTACTAAAGGATTGATAATTGCAAAAAAAGCAAAAATAGCAGTCAGTACTCCAAAAAACAATACCCAACCCCAGTTGTCAATACCGTCTTTTTTCATTTTGAAGGCGCCACTTACCATAAAAACTCCGCGGAACATCAGCCAGAAACCAACAAATACAGAAAACAATACCATGGTCACTCCGGGATACTTGAGCAAAATAAAACCAACAAGTATATCCAAAGCCCCGCCGGCAAGAAATAATCCCCAATTCTCAATATCCTCCTTATTTGCAAAAGCATAGAAGATTGTTAAAACACCCGAGATTAAGATCAAAACACTGAAGAAGGCAGCGAGTCCAACAAAACTCTCAGCAGGATTACGGAACATTTGAATTGAACCAATGATAAAAACAATACCGACAATTAAAAAAACCCACCAATTTTTAATTGAGCGAGCAAATTTCGAAACAGGTTGTGTCATAAGATTTTAGGTTTAGTGTTTACCAGATAAGTAAACCGATTAATAATTGATTTTTCATTAATAGAGTAAATCTATAAAATTCTGATTAAAAAATTCGACAGGATTTGTATTTTTTGTTAATAAAATAATGATACAATCATTTTGGTCTGTGGCCATTTATATAAAATGCAGGTTTAATGATGAAAAGGAATATAATTCTCCATGCATATTAATGTTTATTTTATTTATTTCAGATAATTTAAAAAATAATTGCAGTTATTAAAAAGTCCTTTTATATTTGCCTTATGAATTTATCAGCAACAAACTCTGCATTCTCTTATACCATTTGTGGAAATGCCACAACTACAACTACCACCACCCCTTTGGGGTAAGGTTCTATTTATTCAGCACACATTTTCGTTTTATTACATTTTACTTAAATTTTTATTTTATAAACCATGATCGTAGCAAAGTTCGGCGGGACCTCGGTAGGCACTGCTCAAAATATTCAGAAAGTTATTCAAATTATAGCCGGTAAACAAGGCAATTCAATTGTGGTTGTTTCTGCCCTGGGCGGTATAACCAATATGTTGATCAAAGCCTCAGAGCTGGCGCTTCAGGGCGATGAAGCCTATATCAAGGTGATCAATGAAATAGAAAGCAGACATACAGAAGCGATCGCTTCTCTGTTTGGCAGCAAGAAAAACGGTTCCCTCGACTTCCTGTCGGGTCAGATAAGCCAGCTGTCAGATACTTTAAAAGGTGTCTATATGCTCAGTGATTTGTCCGATAAATCACTGGCACGGATCGTAAGTATTGGAGAAATTTTGTCTTCCTTTATTGTAACTGAAGCCATGCAAACCAATGGATTGCAGGCCCTGCTTCAGGACAGCAGAAGCCTTATAAAAACAGACAGCAATTACAGCAATGCGGCTGTTGATTATCAGCAAACCTATAAAAACATTAAGGAATTTTTTAAAAACAACAACAGTAAAATTGTGGTTGTTCCCGGTTTTATTGCCTCAGACAATAAAAACAACACCACTACCCTGGGACGTGGTGGGTCGGATTTTACAGGAGCTATCTTTGCCAATGCAGTGAATGCAAAGGTCCTTGAAATTTGGACGGATGTGAGTGGTATGTTTACGGCAAATCCCCAGATCGTAAAACAGGCCAAACCCATTGAAACGATCTCTTATCAGGAAGCCATGGAACTCTCACATTTTGGTGCCAAAGTGATCTACCCGCCTACTATCCAGCCCGCGCTCGATAAAAAAATTCCTATACTGATCAAAAATACCATGGCACCTGAAGATGCCGGTACCCTGATCACAGAAAAAACAGAAAAAGATTCCACAATTGTCAAGGGAATCAGCCATATTGATCAGATCTCGCTGCTCACACTTGAAGGTAACGGAATGGTTGGGGTTCCGGGCATTTCCAAACGACTGTTCGGTGCACTCGCACAGAATAATGTTAACGTCAAATTCATAACCCAGGCATCCAGCGAACATTCCATCTGTTTTGCTGTAGATCTGGGCGATGCAGAAATAAGCAAAAAGGCCGTAGATCAGGTTTTTGAGTATGAAATTCTCCAGCACAAAATAAATCCGGTAGTTGTCGAAAACGATCTGGCCATTATAGCTCTGGTTGGCGATAACATGAAATCTCACCAGGGAATCAGCGGAAAGATGTTCAGTAGCCTTGGTAATAACAATGTGAATATTAGGGCAATAGCCCAGGGTTCAACCGAAAAGAATATCTCGGCAGTGATTGCAAAAAAAGATGTTAAAAAAGCACTGAACTCGCTCCACGCGGCTTTTTTTGAAAATCAGGTAAGGCAGATCAACCTGTTCATAGCCGGGGTTGGCAATGTAGGAAGCAAACTGCTCGACCAGATCAGCCGTCAGCAAAATTTTCTGAGGGAAAAACTCAATATTGAGATGCGGGTGATCGCTCTTTCAAACTCAAAAAAAATGCTTTTTGAGGAAGAAGGGATCGACCTGAAGAACTGGAAGGAGAAATTGAAGGCCGCTCAGGATGCTGCTAACCTGGATGTATTTTTTGAAAAAGTCGACCAGCTCAATTTGAGAAACAGTGTTTTCGTCGACAACACGGCAAACGAGAAGGTCACCGATCAATACGAGAAGTATTTGAAAAAAAGCATTGCTGTGGTGGCCTGTAACAAGATCGCCTGTTCTTCGGCATACCCAAACTACCTCAGACTGAAATCACTTTCCCGGGAATACAATGCACCCTTTCTGTTTGAAACCAATGTGGGAGCAGGTTTACCCATTATTGACAACCTCCAGAACATGGTCAATTCCGGTGATGAGATCCAGGAAATTCAGGCCGTTCTGTCGGGCAGCCTGAATTTCATTTTCAATAATTTTGATGAGAACAATTCTTTTTATGAGGTGGTAAAAAAAGCCGGTGAAGCGGGATATACTGAACCTGATCCGCGAATTGATCTCAGTGGTGTAGATGTTATGAGAAAGATACTGATCCTCGTGCGCGAAAGCGGTGTAAAAATGGAGCTGTCCGATATTGAAAACGTGTCTTTTTTACCCATTTCTTCTCAAAAAGCAATTACGGTTGATGATTTTATGCAAACCCTGATCTCGGATGCGGATCATTTTAACGAACTCAGAAAAAAAGCCTCTGAAAAAGGCTGTAAATTGAAATTTGTCGCAGAATTTAACCGTGGAAAGGCAAAAGTAGGACTGAAAGAAATTCCTGCCGGACATCCTTTTTATAACCTGGATGGAAAAGACAATATTGTTCTGTTCCATACGAACAGATATACCGACCAGCCCCTGATCATCAAAGGTGCCGGAGCCGGAGCAGAAGTTACTGCATCAGGGATTTTTGCGGATATCATCAGAACGATCAATAAATAAGAACTTATGAACGAGATCCAGATCTTTTCCCCTGCCACTGTGGCAAATATTTCTTGTGGTTTTGATGTTTTGGGCTGCTGTCTGGAAGGAATTGGCGATGTGATGACCGTAAGGAAATGCGAGGAAAAGGGAATCAAAATTACCCGGATAACAGGAGAAGACCTGCCTCTTGAAACCGAAAAAAATGTGGCCGGAGTTGCCGGATTGGCTCTGCTGAAGAAATTGACTATAAAACCCGATTGTGGATTTGAAATAGAAATAGACAAAAGGATCAAACCGGGCAGTGGTATTGGCAGCAGCGCTGCCAGTGCTGCAGGAGCAGTTTACGCGATCAATGCTTTACTGGCTTATCCCTTTGACAATTATGAGCTGATCGACTTTGCCAGAGCAGGTGAAAAACTGGCCTGTGGGTCACCTATTTCCGATAATGTGGCTCCCGCCCTTTTGGGAGGTTTTACCCTGGTGAAAAGTGCAGATCCTTTAAAAGTACTTAAACTGCCTACACTTAAAGATCTGTATGTGATTATTTTACATCCTCAAATCGAAATAAAAACTTCAGATGCAAGGGATATCCTGCCCAAGCATTTTCCCTTGACTGAGGTTGTTAAGCAATGGGCCAATGTAGGCAGCCTGGTTCACGCCCTACATACCGGTGACTATGAGTTGTTCGCTGCATCTCTTCACGATTATATTGTCGAACCCCACAGGTCAAAACTGATACCCGGTTTTTTTGAGGTACAACGAACTGCACTGGAACATGGGGCACTTGGCTCGGGTATTTCAGGCTCCGGACCCTCAATATTCGCATTTTGCCAAGGCAGAGAAAAGGCGAATCGTGTAAAACAAGCCATAGACCTTGTTTATAAAAATAAACAAATACCCTATCAACTGTATGTTTCTGAGATCAATACAGAAGGCATAAAGGTTCTTAATTCAAAATAGAAAATGAAGTATTACAGCTTAAACCGCAAAGCTCCCGAAGCAACCTTTAAAGAAGCCGTAATCAGCGGGATCGCCCCTGATAAAGGTTTGTATTTTCCTGTTAACCGAAAGCCATTGGATAAAGGGTTTTTTGATCGGATAGAACAATTGTCCAACGAAGAGATCGGGTTCCGGCTGATACAACAGTTCGTGGATGGCGAGATACCTGATCAAAAATTAAAAGAAATAATTAAAGAAACTTTGTGTTTTGATTTTCCGCTGGTGAAAATTTATCCCGATGTGTTCGCCCTGGAACTTTTTCACGGACCTACGATGGCCTTTAAGGATGTTGGCGCCCGTTTTATGGCGAGGTGCTTGTCTTATTTTAACCAGTATGAAAATGACGAAGTCACCGTACTTGTGGCTACCTCAGGAGATACCGGAGGTGCTGTAGCCAGTGGTTTTTTAGGTGTTAAAGGGGTAAAAGTAGTGATCCTGTATCCCAGTAAAAAAGTGAGTGAAGTTCAGGAAAAGCAGCTCACAACGCTCGGGCAAAATATAACAGCCCTCGAAGTCGACGGGACCTTTGATGATTGTCAGGCCATGGTGAAGAACGCCTTTATGGACGCATCGATCAATGACAAAATTAATCTGACCTCAGCCAATTCTATCAATGTGGCCAGATGGCTGCCGCAGATGTTCTATTTTGCCTTTGCTTACAAGCAACTGGAAGATAAAAATAAAAAACTGGCAATTGCCGTGCCCAGTGGCAATTTCGGGAATATTTGCGCCGGCATGATGGCGCAGCAACTGGGATTGCCAATAGATCATTTCATCGCTGCAACGAACAGTAACCAGGTCGTACCCAATTATCTGGAAACCGGAAATTATTTACCTGTCAAGTCGGTTCAAACCATTTCAAACGCCATGGATGTGGGTGATCCGAGCAATTTTGTCAGAATACAGCAAATTTACAACGATGATTTAAAACTCCTCAGAGAAAACCTGTCGTCCTGGTCCTTTACCGATGATCAGACCCGTAAAGCCATGGAATCTGTTTACAATCAAACGGGTTATATGCTGGACCCGCATGGGGCTGTGGGTTTTCTTGGTTTGGAATCTTACAGAAAAAATAATCCCGACACCCTGGGAATTTTTCTTGAAACGGCCCATCCGGTAAAATTTCTGGAAGTAATTGAGCCTGTTATTCAGCAAAAAATTGACTATCCGCCACAAATATTAAAAGTAATCGACAAAGAAAAAGTGTCGGTCAGGATCAGTGATTACTCAGAATTAAAAGGGTTTTTACTTAGCCGTTAACACTGGTTTATTATCGTTCATACTGAGTTTATATCGTATTATAACGCTGCTATTTAATTTGTAGATTTTCCTATATTTACAATTGGAATGCCAATTATTTCTCAATAAACTGAATAATACTCTGACCTTCAAAATTTTAAATGCAAGAACAATGTCCGTTTCTCTGAAGAAGTTGATCTTTTTTGTTTTAATTATATCTCATGCCGGTTCCGTGCTCACGGCACAATCTTTTAACAGACAAGATACCCTTCGCGGTTCGGTCACACCTGAAAGAGCCTGGTGGGATCTGTTGCATTATGAACTAAAAGTAAAAGTTGATCCTTCTAAAAAATACATTTCCGGCAGCAATACCGTCCGTTACAAAGTATTAAAAAGCAGTAAACTGATTCAGATTGACCTCCAGGATCCGCTGAGGATCACAAAAGTAAGCCAGGATGGCCAAAAGCTTGGTTTTAAAAAAGATGGTTTCGCCTATTTTATTGACCTTGAAAAAACTCAAAAGACAGGGGATATCAATGAACTGATCATTGAGTATGAAGGCCTGCCGGTGGAAAGTATCAATCCACCCTGGAGCGGTGGTTTTACCTGGAAAAAAGATGGCAATGACAGGGATTTTATCGCTACCTCCTGTCAGGGTATCGGAGCGAGTATCTGGTGGCCGAATAAAGACCATATGTACGACGAACCGGATCTGGGCATGCGGATCCAGGCAACCTGTCCGGAGGACCTGACAGCAGTAGCTAACGGCAGACTTGTATATACAATAAAAAACCCGGATAAAACCCGGACTTTCGTTTGGGAGGTAAAAAACCCGATCAACAATTACGGGGTAAATATTAACATAGGTGATTACGTTTCTTTTGACGAAAAATATACGGGTCTCAAAGGAGCACTGGATTGTACTTACTATGTGCTGCGTGACAATTTAACCCAGGCAAAAGAACAATTTAAACAAGTTCCACTGATGCTCAAAGCCTTTGAATACTGGTTTGGCCCCTACCCTTTTTATGAAGACAGCTTTAAACTTGTGGAAGTACCTTACCTGGGAATGGAACACCAGAGTTCAATTACCTATGGCAACCAATACAAAAACGGTTACCTGGGAAGGGATCTGAGCCGTTCCGGCTGGGGTTTGAAATTTGATTTTATTATCATTCACGAATCCGGACATGAATGGTTTGCAAACAATATCACTTACAAGGATGTTGCAGATATGTGGATACACGAAGGTTTTACTGCCTATAGTGAGACACTTTATACCGATTATCACTTTGGAAAAGAGGCCGGAAATGATTACATAATCGGTACCAGAAAAAACATTAAAAATGACCGGCCAATTATTGGAATTTATAACGTGAACAATGAAGGATCCGGAGACATGTATCCAAAGGCAGCCAATATGCTGCACACCATCAGGCAGCTCATTGACAATGATGAAAAATTCAGACAGATCCTGACCGGATTAAATAGAACATTTTACCACCAGACTGTAACTACGAAAGAAATAGAGGATTATATATCAACAAATAGCAAAATGGATCTTGCAAAAGTGTTTGATCAGTATTTGCGAACCACAATGATTCCTGTCTTCGAATACAAAATAAAGGCAGGCGAACTACAATATCGATATAACAATGTTGTTGATGGATTTGATATGCCAATAAAAGTAAGCCTGGGCAAGAAAACACAGTGGATCAATCCAAATCAGCAGTGGCAGAAAATGAATATAGACAGTTCTGTGGGTACGGACTTCACAATCGACAGAAATTTTTATGTGATCCATTCAAAACAGCCCTAATATTTTTTAAAACGGGCTAATTTCAATAACTTTGTAATTGATAAATTACCCAACATGAAAAACATTACCCTGCACAAACTGCACGAAGAATTAGGAGCAAAAATGGTTCCTTTTGCCGGATTTAATATGCCGGTGCAATACGAAGGCATAAACATGGAACATGAAACAGTAAGAAACGGAGTTGGCGTTTTCGATGTATCTCATATGGGTGAATTCTTGGTTGAAGGAGAAAATGCACTTGCCCTGGTTCAAAAGGTAACTTCAAACGATGCTGCTGCTTTGCAAATTGGTGATGCGCAATACAGCTGTATGCCGAATGCTACAGGTGGAATTATTGATGATCTGATCGTTTACAGGGTAAAGGAACAAACCTATTTGCTGGTGGTCAATGCCTCTAACATAGAAAAAGACTGGAACTGGATCAAAGAGCACAATACTTTTGGGGCTCAGATGAAAAATTTATCTGACAATTACTCCCTGCTGGCCATACAGGGACCAAAGGCACTGGATGCCATCCAGCCACTCACTTCAGTTGATCTAAAATCCATCCCTTTTTACAAATTCAAAGTGGGTGATTTTGCCGGTATTGAGCATGTAATCATCTCTGCCACGGGTTATACCGGTAGCGGCGGAGTGGAAATCTATTGCAAAAATGAAGAAGTGGAACAGATATGGAACAAAGTATTCGAGGCCGGAAAACCCTTTGGCATTAAACCCATTGGACTGGCCGCCAGAGATACCCTGCGTCTGGAAATGGGCTACTGTCTTTATGGCAACGATATTGATGACAGCACCTCTCCTATTGAGGCTGGATTGGGCTGGATAACCAAATTCACTAAGGATTTTGTGAATTCGGCAGCATTGAAAACACAAAAGGAAGTTGGTGTTTCCCGCAAGCTGGTCGCATTTGAACTTCAGGAAATGGGCGTACCCCGACATGATTATGAGATCGTGAATCAGGCTGGTGATCTCATAGGAAAAGTAAGCTCAGGTACCATGAGCCCGAGTTTAAAAAAAGGAATCGGTATGGGATATGTTCTGATCAATGAATCAAAACCCGGCAACACAATTTATATACAGATCCGCCAGAAAGCGGTTCCTGCAACTGTGGTCAAATTGCCTTTTTATAAGGGTTAATAAGAATCAGAAAAAGCGGGATCTATTCATCCATGTGGAGATGAAAATCGGCATCGAACTGATCCCTGTTCTTGCCTTCAAAGTCTTTGAAAAACTCATGGAAGGCCTTAAAGTCGGCCTTGATGTCATTTTTCAGGACATAGGGTTCCGAAATAACCACACTTTTGGTTTTAAAATCAAACCCGCACATCACAATGGGGATCTTTGCCCCAAGAGCGATATAATAGAATCCTGTTTTCCATTTGCTCATCCGTTTTCGTGTTCCTTCCGGAGACAAGGTTAATACAAAATGATCCTTTTCATTATAAACCTTGGTGATGGCCTCTACCCGACTCTCGCTTTTACTTCTGTCTACAGGAGTCCCTCCCAGGGCCTTGAAAATAAACCCGAACGGAGGCTTGAAAAGGGTATGTTTTCCTATATAATTGGCAGGAAGATGCTGTATACTTCTCACAAAAACCCCAATAGGAAAGTCGATCCATGAGGTATGCGGTGCAACGATGATAAGATACTTTTTAAGATCTTTGGGAAATGAATTGATGATCTTCCAACCCATCAAATCAAAAAATATAAATTTTGAAATTTTGTCCATGTAAAAATTTTGTGCAGGTGCAACCTGTTATTTTTTGTAATATAGCAAGGATACAAATGAAAGAATAAAATTAGAATATTTAATTTGTTTTTAACTTGATTTGTACGATATAGAAAACAGTAATTGTTTATTGACCATAGCATGTTAAACAATACAACTACATATAAACCACCCCTTATTTTTACAAATGGCCACCTGAATACTATTTACAGAACACTTTTTTATACAGCACCTGTTGTATTTGAAAGGTTTAGGCTCGAGTTGCCCGATATGGATTTTATCGACCTGGATTTTGTATTCAGGCAATCAAAAAGGATCGTGCTGATCGTGCATGGCCTTGAAGGCAGTTCTTCATCAAAATATGTCCTTTCCCTGGCACAGGGTTCCATATCGGCAGGATTGGATGTACTTGCCCTGAACCTGAGGGGTTGCAGTGGAGAACCGAACTGGCTATACCCTTCCTACCATAGCGGACAAACTGAGGACCTCGAATTTGTTATCGGCCATCTCGCCAAAATGGGTTATGAAGAAGTTTTTTTGACCGGCTTTAGTCTGGGAGGCAATCAGATCTTGAAATTACTGGGTACCTGTGAATTAAAAGATTCATTAGTTAAGGCTGCCGTGGCGGTTTCTGTTCCCTGCGATCTTTCCGGTTCAGCAATTCAATTGGCAAAAAAAGAGAATACAGTTTATCTGAATCGTTTCCTCAGGTCGCTTAAAGGCAAAATATTGGAGAAAAGTGAAAGATTTCCTGAATTAAGATTGAATCCGGAAGAAATAAGCAAAATCAAAAATTTTGTTGAATTTGATAATTTTTATACCGCTCCGGCACATGGTTTTGCTGATGCTTCGGACTATTACCAAAAATCCGGAAGTGTGCATTATTTGAAAAACATAAACATACCCGCTCTGCTGATCAATGCACTGGATGATTCCTTCTTGTCACCTTCCTGTTTCCCTGAGAAACAAGCGGCTCAAAATCCGTATTTTCATCTTGAAATTACCCGCTATGGAGGTCATGCAGGCTTCAATTCATCGCTTTTATCAGATCGCAATACCTGGATGGCCAAACGGATCCTCCACTTTTTGCTGTCAGAAAAACTGTCTGTCCCTTAAACTGCAAGGGATTAATTATATTTGCACAAAATTGAAAAATTGAAACAGAAGACCTGTACTTTTCTCTTTCTGATTTGTTCGCAAATTATTTTTAGTCAAAGCCTGCGCAATTACTCCAATGAATTTTTAAATTTAGGTGTTGATGCAGCATCCTTTGGCATGGGCAAGGCGGTGATCGCTTCGAGCAGGGATGTGAATTCTGTTTATTGGAATCCGGCCGGATTAACGCGTATTGAAGACTACCAGGGTGCGCTGATGCATGCTGAATACTTCCAGGGAATTGGGAAGTATGATTACCTGGCCTTTGCAAAACCCATTAACGATGAAAGCGCTTTCGCGGTTTCTGTGATCAGGTTTGGTGTGGATGATATATTAAATACTACAGACCTTATTGATAACCAGGGCAATATCAATTATGAAAATATCAGTTTGTTTTCTGCCGCCGATTATGCCTTCACGATGGGATATGCCCGGCATTTTCCGCTAAGTGGTTTGCATGCCGGCATCAATGGAAAGATTGTGCACCGGGCCATTGGTGATTTCGCTTCTTCCTGGGGCTTCGGACTGGATGCTGCACTGCAGTATGAAACACAGAATGAATGGAGATTTGGGCTGATGTTAAGGGATATTACCACCACCTTTAATGCCTGGTCAATTGATGAAGAAGAATTCGAAAAGATTCAGAATGCCATACCCGGTGCGAATACAGAAAAGCCAGAAACCATGGAACTCACCAAGCCAAAAGCACAATTCGGCCTGGCCAAAAAGTTTTCTCTTTTCAGAGATTTCAGTATGCTGACCGAAATCGACCTGAACATGCGCTTTTATGAAACAAATGACCTGATCTCGACCTCTTTTTTAAGTGTGGACCCCGCATTTGGAATACAGTTGGATTATATCGAGATGGTTTATGTACGTCTTGGTGTAAATAATTTTCAAAACTATACAGAATTTGATCAGAGTACCTCAGTGAGCTTCGAACCAAATTTTGGCATTGGCTTCAGGTATTCAGGCATTCAGGTGGACTATGCCCTTGCTAATGTAGCCGGAGCTAATGGCACCCTGTACTCAAATATTTTTTCCCTTAAATTTGATTTCAGTTATTTCAGATAAATTATGAGAACAAGATCATTTTTGGCTGGTATAGCCTTCCTGTTGCAACTGACTTTGGTTGCCCAGGGTTCAGGATTGTCACCGGCAGCGCAGGTCAGCGTGATCACCTGCGGACCGGGAACAGAATTGTATTCGACCTTCGGGCACAGTGCCTTTCGTATAAAAGATCCTGTAAACGGACTTGACAGGGTGTACAATTACGGTACATTTAATTTTAACACCCCCAATTTCTATGTCAAATTTGCCCGGGGTAAACTGTTATACGAGCTGCGTGCCTACAATTTTGGAAACTTTCTGCGCGGTTATCACGAGGAGAACAGATGGGTAAAAGAACAGGTGCTGGATCTGAAAAATGACCAAATACAAAAGGTCTATGACTTTCTGGAAAACAATGCAAAGCCTGAGAACAGGGCGTATAAATACGATTTTTTCTACGACAACTGCTCTACCAAAATGATGGATGTCCTTGAACAGGTGTTGGGATCCGATCTGGTATTCGATCCGAATTTTGAAGAGGCTGAGTACACACACCGACAACTCATTCAAATGTACCTCGGAGACCTTCCCTGGAGTGATTTTGGGATTGATCTGGCTCTGGGTTCAGTTATAGACCGGGAGATTCCTTCGAAAGCGTATATGTTTTTACCGGACTATGTATTACAAGGCGTTGATGCCTCTGGCATAAAAGAGTCAGGCAAAATTAAACCGCTTGTTAAAGAAACAAATACCATCCTGGATAGTAAGCCCTTAATAAATAAAGGATGGAGTTTTACGCCTTTCTGGCTGTTTACAATTCTTGCAGTGGCAGTAATTCTGATTTCGATCAGGGATTTTAAAAAAAGGAGAAGGAATAAATTATTGGATTACATCCTGTTCTTATCTACGGGAATAACCGGTCTGGTTATACTGCTGCTCTGGTTTGCAACAGACCACAGTGCCACAGCCAATAATCTCAATATTTTATGGGCTTTTGCACCCAATCTGGTGTTCGCATTGATATTGCACCAAAACCGGAGCTATTATGCCCATTACATGCTTTTTCTGCTGGCACTGCTGGATCTGGTGGCAGTTTTATGGATAGCAAGGATACAGGTATTCTCTATTGCACTGTTACCTTTACTGGTACTGCTCAATGCGCGTTATATTTATTTGTGGCTTTATTTTAAATACAGGGGAACATCCGGGAAAAAATAAAAAAGGCCTCAAACAGAGGCCTCATTTATTTGAAAAGTATCTAGATTACATCTTATCGTGTACTTCCTTCATTTTTTTGTACTCAGCGTCCATACCGGCGTTTTCATACAAACTTAAAAGAGTCTTTACCGTATCATGATCATTTGGATCTAAACTATAAGCTTTCTCATACATAGGAATTACTTCCTTGTAAAGGGTAACTTGTTTTGCTTTGATCGCATCGTATTTCTTAAAATCGTTGAGATTCTTATTCATTTCCTCAACCAGCTCCTTATCTTTTTCAAGCATAGCTGCACCCAGGTTAACATAGGCATCCTTGTAATTCGGATCAAGTGCAATGGCTTGCTTATAGTATTCCATGGCCTTTGGGATATCTCCCTGTTCTGCACTGATTACACCTAAGTTGTAATACAATACGTGGTTTTTCGGATCCAAAGCGATCGCCTCATTCATCAGCTTGGCAAAGGCATCCTTATTTCCAAGTTTGATCTGTAAATTGGCCTCGGTCAAAATCAGACCAACATCCTTGGGATCAATTTTTCTTGCATCTTTTACAGCTTCGATTGCTTTTTCGGTATCACCCTTTTCAACATGGCAAAAAGCTATATTTTTAATGATAGCCGGTTTTTTAGACTCGGTAGTCGTTTCTTTAAAATCTGAATACCCTTTGGTTTTCTTCATCAATTCCATTTCTGTTTTGGAACTAAAAACCTCCCTTTGTTTGGTTTCATTATTTAATGCTGAGTATTCGGTAGAAATACCTGTATAGCCTAAATTTTTCAATTCAGTAAAATAGGCAAGTGAAGCGTCGAAATCTTTATCCAGGTAAGCGGCGTTTGCTGCATATTCCAGGAATACAGTATCTTTCTTGCTCAACATATAAACTTCATGCAACTCCTTTTTGGCACTTGCGTAATTTCCGCTTTGGTAAGAAGCGATGCCTTTGGTGGAAACATCAGTAACCAGAGCTTGTAATTCAGGCTGTGCCAATGTGGTATACTTTGTGCTTTTAAGAGCCTTTTCTACGGCAAACAGGTTGTCGTATGCCTCAGCTGCCTTATCGTAATGTACGCTGCTCGTTTTAGACAAGGCCCCATAGGTCGATGCCTGTAAATAATAAAACTGGGCCTTTGTTTTGTCATCCATGCTTCCCAGCATCGATTCCGCTTTGTCAACAGAAGCTTTAGCAGTAATATAGTCGCCACTTTTTATAGCCTTTTCAGCTGCTTTCAGCTCATCTTTTTGAGCATACGTTGCTAATGAAACAAACATCAGAAGCAACATTAAGAATTGTTTTTTCATTTGAATTTAATTAAGGATTTAAGTTTTAATGGTTTAAGAATTAGGCAAAATTAACATTTTCATTTAATCCAATTCATGATTTTCATCAGTTTTTGTTGTGTTTTCATCTATTTCACCTCCAAGATCGACTTCTTCTTCGTGCACAACCTTGGCAACTGCAGCAATTTCGTCATTTTCTTTGATATTGATCAGCTTTACCCCCTGCGTTGCCCTTCCCATAACCCTGAGGTCTGCAACGGCCAATCTTATGGTAATTCCTGATTTATTAATGATCATCAGGTCATCTGAATCCGTAACATTCTTGATAGCGACCAATTTACCTGTTTTTTCGGTAATGTTGATGGTTTTAACACCTTTACCTCCCCTGTTGGTGATCCTGTAATCTTCCAATTTCGATCTTTTACCATATCCTTTTTCAGATACAACCAATACATTATCATCCTCATTGGCCAGTGAAACCATGCCTACCACTTCGTCCTTCTCATCTGCCAGGGAGATTCCTCTAACGCCCGAAGCATTTCGTCCCATCGGCCTGGTTTTTACTTCTTCAAACCGGATGGCTTTACCCGATTTCACGGCGATCATGATCTGGCTATTGCCATCAGTCAATTTTGCTTCCAGCAGTTCATCTCCATCTTTAACTGTGATTGCATTGATACCATTTGCTCTGGGTCGTGAATACTGTTCGAGACTCGTCTTCTTGGTGATCCCTTTTTTGGTAACCAGGATCACGTAATTTTTGTTCACGTAATCCTCGTCCTTCAGATCTTTGGTAACAACAAAAGCCTTTACCTTATCGTCGCTTTCCAGATTGATCAGGTTTTGCAGCGCCCTGCCTTTGGCGCTTTTATTGCCTTCAGGTATCTCGTAGACTTTCATCCAGAACACTTTTCCTTTTTGTGTAAAAAACAACATGTACTGGTGGTTGGAAGCCACAAACAGATGTTCAAGAAAATCTTCATTTCTGGTAGCAACACCTTTTTGTCCGCGGCCGCCCCTGTTTTGCACCTTATATTCTGAAAGATCGGTTCTTTTCACGTATCCTGCATGCGAAATGGTTACCACCACATTGGTATCAGGTATCATATCCTCAATGCTCAGATCTCCTCCTGAATATTCTATTACTGACCTGCGGGCATCTCCGTATTTTTCTTTGATTTCAATGAGTTCCTCTTTGATAATAGCCATTCGCCTTTCCTTCTTTGCCAGGATATCCTTTAGGTCGGCGATGAGTTTTACCATTTCTTCATATTCCGAACGGAGTTTTTCCTGTTCCAGTCCGGTTAACTGACGCAAGCGCATTTCGACGATGGCCCTTGCCTGTTTTTCAGAAAGAGAGAATCTGTCCATTAACTTTTGTTTGGCCTCATCAGCATTGCCTGAAGCCCTTATCAAAGCGATCACTTCATCAATATTGTCTGATGCAATGATAAGCCCTTCCAGTATATGTGCTCTTTCCTCTGCCTTGTTCAGTTCAAATTGTGCGCGTCGAACAACCACCACGTGCCTGTGTTCAACAAAATGAACGATCAGGTCTTTTAAATTGAGCAATTCAGGCCTGCCATGAACCAGAGCAATGTTGTTTACGCTGAATGAAGTCTGCAGCGCAGTGTATTTAAACAGTTTGTTCAGAACAATATTGGGAATGGCATCCTTTTTAAGGACATATACCAGCCTTCTGCCCTCACGGCTGGTTTCGTCCCGGATGGTAGAAATACCTTCAATTTTCTTCTCATTGATCAGGTCGGCTGTCTTTTTCATGAGTTCAGAACCATTGACCTGGTAGGGAAGCTCTGTTACAACCAAGCATTCTCTCCCGCTGATCTCTTCAAAATTTGTTTTAGCACGAATAACGATCCTGCCCCTGCCGGTTAAGAATGCGTCTTTTACTCCCTCATAACCAAAGATGATTCCGCCGGTTGGAAAATCGGGTGCTTTGATATAGTGCAGCAGATCCAGGATATCGATATCCGGATTGTCTATATAAGCGATTGTGCCATCGACAATTTCGGATAAATTATGTGGTGCCATATTGGTGGCCATACCCACAGCGATCCCGGAAGCTCCGTTTACCAGCAGGTTTGGTATTTTGGCGGGAAGAACGGTTGGTTCTTCCAGGGTATCATCAAAATTCAAACGGTAGTCAACAGTGTCTTTATCTATGTCGGCCAGCATATCCTCCGAGAGTTTTTTCATTCTCACCTCGGTATATCGCATGGCTGCAGGGCTGTCACCATCAGGCGAACCAAAATTTCCCTGTCCGTCCACCATTTCATAACGCATACTCCAGTCCTGAGCCATCCTTACCATGGCATCATAAACAGACGTATCTCCATGCGGGTGATATTTACCCAAAACCTCACCTACTACCCTGGCTGATTTTTTATGGGCACCTGTTGCTTTAATTCCCAATTCATGCATCCCAAACAGAACGCGGCGGTGTACTGGTTTTAATCCATCTCTTACATCCGGTAAAGCCCTAGAAACAATTACAGACATTGAATAATCAATGTACGCAGATTTCATTTCCTCTTCAATGTTAATAGGAATTATTTTATCGTTTTCCTCCATTTTATTGTGTCGTTTTATTTATTTTTTTGAAGCAGCAATATACAATTTATCTCTGTTTTAAAAGGCTCAAAACACCATTAAATTCCCATAATTTATGAACATTACAGGGTATGTATTCCCTTGTATTTTAATGAATTAAATTATTGTGGATTGTGAATGAAAAGTTTTGTAAGGATATAACCAAAAAATCCCTTAAATTTACATCATAAATACCTTACGAATGGACGATAATTTTTCACCAAAAGTTAAAGATGTGATTGCCTTCAGCAAGGAAGAAGCCTTGCGCCTGGGGCATGATTTTATAGGTACAGAACATTTGATGCTCGGCTTGTTGAGAAAGGCAAACGGAGAGGCATACGAAATCCTGAGTTCGTTTGACGTAAACTTTACAAACCTGCGGAAAAAGATCGAAGCGCTTAATCCTACCTCCAATATTGATAATATTAACAACAAGAAAAGCCTGCACCTTACAAAACAGGCGGAAAAGGCTTTAAAAAGCACTTTTCTTGAAGCAAAATTATTTAAGAGCGAAAGCATAAGCACGGCCCATCTGCTGTTGTGCATTTTGAGAAATGAAAATGATCCCACAACCAAGATCTTGAATAATTTTGATATTTATTATGACGATGTTAAAGAAGTATTTCAAGAAATGTTTATAGATTCAGAAAAAACAGAAACTCCACGTGCGGACATACCCCAACACGAGGAATTCAATGAGCCAAAAAACAATCCGTTTGAGGCTTCGAAAACCAAACCGGAAAGAAAAACAAAAACCCCGGTACTTGATAATTTTGGCAGGGATTTGACCTATCTGGCAGAAACCGGCAAACTCGACCCGGTTGTCGGACGCAAAAATGAAATAGAAAGGATCTCTCAGATCCTGAGCAGGAGAAAAAAGAATAACCCCATTTTGATCGGAGAACCGGGTGTAGGTAAATCAGCCATTGCCGAAGGCCTTGCCCTGCGCATCATACAGCGAAAAGTTTCAAGGATCCTGTTCAACAAAAGAATTGTTCAGCTCGATCTGGCAAGTCTGGTTGCCGGCACAAAATACCGCGGCCAGTTTGAAGAACGGATGAAAGCCCTTATGAATGAGCTCGAGAAGAACGATGATGTCATTCTGTTTATTGATGAAATTCATACCATTGTTGGTGCCGGAGGTGCTACAGGCTCACTGGACGCATCCAATATGTTTAAACCCGCCCTTGCCAGGGGAGAAATTCAATGTATAGGTGCGACCACACTGGATGAGTACCGTCAGTATATAGAAAAAGATGGCGCCCTGGAACGACGTTTCCAGAAAGTTATGGTTGAACCTACTTCAATTGAAGAGACCATCGAGATCCTTCATAATATTAAAAACAAATATGAAGACCATCACAATGTAAGCTTTACCGATGAAGCCATCAATGCCTGCGTGACGCTTACCAGCCGGTATATGACCGACCGTTTTCTTCCGGATAAGGCTATTGATGCATTGGATGAGGCCGGTTCCAGAATTCACATCATCAAGATCGTAGTTCCCAAGACTATACTGGAATTGGAAAAACGCCTTGAAGAAGTGACCAACCTCAAAAATTCTGTGGTAAAGAGCCAGAAATACGAAGAAGCAGCGAAATTGCGCGATGATGAAAAACGACTGGAAAAAGAACTTGAAACCGCTCAACAGGAATGGGAGGCCCAATCGCGCCTGCACAAAGAAGTGGTTACCGAAGATAACGTAGCCGAAGTAGTGAGTATGATGACAGGCATACCGGTATACAGGATCGCCGAGGCAGAAAGCAAAAGACTCAAAGATTTACCTGATAAAATAAAAGGTAAAATAATCGGTCAGGATGAAGCTGTTTTGAAGGTTGTCAAATCCATACAGCGCAACCGCGTCGGACTGAAAGATCCGAACAAGCCCATCGGATCCTTTATCTTTTTAGGGCAGACAGGCGTCGGAAAAACACAACTGGCTAAAGTACTCGCCGAAGAAATGTTCGATACCCAGGACGCCCTGGTGAGGATCGATATGAGCGAGTATATGGAAAAATTTGCCATTTCCCGACTGATCGGTGCACCTCCGGGCTATGTAGGTTATGAGGAAGGCGGACAACTGACTGAAAAGATTCGCAGGAAACCCTATGCTGTTGTACTTCTTGATGAAATTGAAAAAGCGCATCCGGATGTATTTAATATGCTCCTCCAAATATTGGATGATGGTTATATCACCGACAGTCTTGGCCGAAGAATTGACTTCCGTCACACCGTGATCATCATGACCTCCAATATTGGCTCACGGCAATTGAAAGATTTTGGTCAGGGAGTTGGTTTTGGTACAGAAGCGAAAAAATCACAGGCAGATGCAAATGCAAAAAGTGTTATTGAAAATGCCCTGAAAAAGACATTTGCTCCTGAGTTCCTCAATAGAATTGACGATATTATTGTTTTCAATACACTTGAAAAGGAAGATATATACAAGATCATTACTATTGAGCTGAATAAATTGCTCTCCAGAATTACCAAACTCGGCTATGACCTCAAATTAACCGACCGGGCACGTGATTTTATCGCTGAAAAAGGAATAGACAAACAATATGGAGCCAGGCCTTTAAAAAGAGCCATACAGAAATATGTTGAGGATCCTTTGGCTGAAGAGATCGTAAATACCAACCTGGAAGAAGAAGATGAAATTCTGATGGATCTGGATGAAAGTGGAGAAAAATTGAGCGTCAGGATCAATAAGAAAGAGCGCTCGGCTGATAATGAATAAGTAAAAAACCGAAAAGATCCATCTCAAAAAAGGGGTGGATTTTTTTTGCCTTCTTCTTTTCAACAAAATTCACTCCAAATGACCTTATTTTTAATTTTTGATATCCTGGGTACAGCTGCCTTTGCCATCTCCGGAGCTGCATTTGCCATGCAGAAGAAAATGGATCCCTTTGGAGTCCTGATCATTGGCTTTGTCACTGCGATCGGTGGCGGTACGCTGAGGGATGTGCTTATTGGAAAAGAACCGGTCACCTGGATGACACATTTGCCCTACGTCTATACAATTATTATAGCCGTTATGTTGGCAATTACTTTCCGGAAAAAAATCGGATACCTCAGTAAATCCCTGTTTTTATTTGATACCATTGGCCTGGGGATCTTTACCATTACAGGTACCGAGATCGGTATTCAAAACGGATTGCACCCGATCATCTCAGTATCGCTCGGTATGATCTCCGCAACTTTTGGAGGTGTGATCAGGGACACGCTTTGTAATGAGATTCCGTTGATCTTTCACAAAGAAATCTATGCTACTGCCTGTATCATCGGGGGTATTTTTTACGTACTGCTTACTTATTTTCAGGTCAGACAAGATGTTAATTTTCTGCTTACAATAAGCATTATCATTGCAATCAGACTGCTGGCAGTAATTTTTCATTTAAAGCTACCCACGTTTTATAATTAGATGTGAGATTTGAGATATGAGATATGAGATGGAGTGAGAATCAGGAGTCAGGAATAATTAGTATTGAGTACAGAGTATTGAGTATTGAGATGGATGTCTTAACATTATCAAATCCGTGTATATCCGTATAATCCGTGTCATCCGTGTTCTATTTATATGATTTGATTTTGGATAGCCCTAAAACCTTGAACCTTGAACCTTGAACTTTGAACTTTGAACTTTGAACTTTGAATCAGGAGTCAGGAAACAGGAATGATTAGTTTAGAGCCAAAAAACCCCGCTAAGCATCGCGGGGTTAATAATTATCTCAGACTAAACTTTTTTTACTTTTTACTTTTTACTTTTTACTTTTGCCTTTTTACTTTTGCCTTTTTACTTTGTCCTTTGTCCTTTATCCTTTATCCTTTATCCTTTGTCCTTTATCCTTTATCCTTACTTAATCTTCCCCAGCCCTTCCTCAACAATTTTGATCAGTTGGTCTTTATTCGGAGCATCAGACGCTTGTTTTGCTCCCAGGACCTGATTTAAAACCTGAGTTGCCATTTTATCAGCTCCGTATTGTTTATACCTGTTGCCTACTTCAACAAAACTATCCACCAGGTTTTGGGTTGCTTCAACATTTGAGCTGTTGACTACCCACTGAAAACCTTCCTTATAAACCGTTTGCGTTTTAGGATCTTCTGTAAAGAACATTCCTGCAATCAGGTTATCCGCTACAAAAGGCATTTGACTTTCATCCTTCGCCATAATATAAATGGGGATAAGGGCATCCTTCATGTACTCCTGGGCCTCCGGGTCACTGTATTTCTTGAGCTCTGCCATAGCCGCATCTTTATCCAGATCGTATAAGGCCTCTAGGGCGGCTCCTTTTACTGAAAAGGATTTGCTTTCCATGGCTTGTTTGTACAATGGCAGGTATTTTTCATTCTTTGTAAGGGCAAGTTTCTTAACTGCTGCTGCCTGTACCAGTGTTTTTTGATCTTCTTTGGCCAGTTTTTCAATGGTCTGGAATGCTGCTCCCGCATCAGCCTTTGAAATATCAATTTTTTCAATGGCCAGGATTCTGATTTCGTAATATTTGTCATTCAGTGCTTTGGCAATTGCGTCGAAAGCAATTTTTTCTGACTGATGGTCGGCCAGATAGGCAATAGCCTCTCTTCTATCCTCAAATTTGGGAGCCAGATAATACTGATGAACATAGTTTTCTACGGATTTGCTGTCCTCGATCTCAGCCAGCAGGGTTCTTTTTGAATCAATGTTGACAAATTTTGGTTTTGTATTGTATTTGAATGAAAAAGATTCACTCTTTTCATCGATCCAAACATCATATGATTTTGTTCCCGAAGCCTCGTAAACATCTATGGTCAGCGGGAATTGAAACAAAGACTCCTGCTGTTGCAGAATATTTACCGCAACGAGTTTATCCTGATCGTTATAATTATAAGTAACCTTGAGTTTGGGATGTCCGTTTCCAAAATACCATTGGTTAAAGAACCAGTTCAGGTCTTTACCGCTTACTTTTTCAAACGACAGACGCAATTGATGAGCTTCTCCTGTCCCATAGGCATTTGTTTCCAAAAAATCCTTCATACCGGCCCTGAAAGCCGGATCTCCGATGTATTCTCTAAGCATATGTAAAATGGTCCCGCCCTTGTTGTATGAAACGGCATCAAACATATCCTCTCTTGAATTGTAATGAAAACGAACCAAATCTTTTAATTCGTTTTCACCTGATAAATATCCTTCAATTTCACCATGTCTGTGGGCATCAGCCGCATCTCTGCCATATTTATGTTCAACCCAGAGATATTCAGAATAATTCGCAAAAGATTCATTGATAGTTAAGTTACTCCAGCTCTCGGCTGTTACATAATCACCGAACCAATGGTGGAACAACTCATGCGCGATGGTATTTTCCCATCTGTTTTCATCGATCAACTGCCCCGGAACCTGATAAGCATTTTCCTGATGCAGCACCGCAGTTGTATTTTCCATAGCCCCGCTGACATAATCGATACCGACAATTTGTGCGTATTTTGGCCACATATAGGGTATTCCTGTATAATCAGAATAGAATTGTATCATTTCAGGAGTCAAACCAAAAATGTCTTTTGCATAGGGCTCATATTTCTTTTCCACATAATAATCAACCGGGATATTTTTCCACTTGTCTTTAACAATACTATACTCCCCGACTCCAACAAAAAAAAGATACGGTGCATGTTTCTGATCGAGTTTCCAGTAATCTGTCCGGGTGCCATCGCTGTTTTTCGTTTGATTTACCATCAGGCCGTTGGATAAGGTCACATATTTGTCTGGTACTGTCAGATAAATTTCCTGGGTAGTTTTTTGATTTGGTGTATCAATGGTTGGAAACCAGCAACTACTCGATTCTGTTTCTCCCTGAGTCCAGATCTGGGTAGGCTTTTTTGGATCCGTTCCATCCGGATCGATGAAATACAAACCTTTGGCATCCGAAATCGCAGCGCTTCCGGCCTGTTTTACTTCGTCGGGTCTGGCGGTGTACTTGATGTAAACTGTGTATTCATCATTTTTGCTGTAGGTACGATCCAGGTTGATGGCAAGGACATCATCTTTATAATCGTATTTCAGTGCTTTGCCTTTCAAACTTACCTCATGGATCAACATGGCTTTCGCGTCAAGTGTCAGCGTTGAAGTATTGTAAAAATGCGGACTTATAGTAAGCCATGCCTCGCCAAGCACATGACGCTTTGTATAATCAAAGGATAGTTTTAATTTGGTGTGCTTTAAATTGTTTATTTTTTCTCTTTCCGCGCGGTATTGGGTATTGTAATCTGACTTTTCCTGGGCAGTCAATTGAAGCAGGCTAAAAGCAAAGAACAGCAAAAAAAACTTTAATTTCATGGATCGTAATTTATTGATTTTTATAAGTTTACAGGGTTTTAATGCCTATGCTCCATCTCATTGCGGACATACGCGTTTAATTAATTATTACTTAATGTTCAAATGAGAAAACATGTAAGACAAATTTTTCAACATCACAAAAAAAATATGGTATTCATCAGCCGGGAATTAAGATCTGGAAGTAATTTTCAAACCAGTGTATTTCCCCTTTGTTTCAGTTACCATATATTTATGAGCAGCCGCAAATATATGTTTTCCGAAAAACATTTTTGTTAATAATATAATAAAAAAACTGCTCTGTTTAAAACGGAGCAGCTTTTGATATGTATAAAAACTATTTAACGAGTTCTTTCAGTTCAGAAAAAACCGGACTACCGGTATCAATTCTTTCAATATCCTTCACCAGCGTTGCCAGATCTTCGGGCTTCATGTGATCCCCCAAAACCCGCGCTACCAAAAGGCCGGTCTCGTCATTGGAAGCAAAAACGACCAGTTCATCAATAAAATCTTCTCCACCAATATAAGTAAGCTGTATATTCATGTTCTCTTTTTTCATGCGCATAAGCTCAGAAAACTTCTTTCCTTTAAGGATCTTTTTGATCTGATCCTTTTCCATCATAAATTCTTTCTGATCTTCTTTCTTTATTTTGTATAGAACCAGGTTGACTTTTTTTATGGAAGCCATGGCCTTTTTGCTCTCTTCACTGGCATTTGCTTTCAGGCTGAGTATGCTGGAAGGGATATCGAGCGATACAAAATTGTCACTGGCCTGTTTCTCTACAAAGTATTCCTGGAGCGTCTGTTCCTGATTGCAGCCGGTAAGTGTTAGGATCAGAAAAATTGCAAAACTGAACTGTATTAATTTTTTCATGATCTTATTGTTTACCTGCTTTTTCGAGATGTTTTCCGCCCGGAAGGTCCATCTCCTTGGTGAGTTTAGATACCTGTTTTAGGTCTATATTTCCGGTCAGACAAATGATCACCGTCTCTGAAACGCTTTCATCAGAACTTTTCACAAACATAAACAACTCATTTACATAATTGTCGGTTTTACCTTCCCTTACGTAGATATTCACCCGGTCATTTCCGTCCTTAACTCGCATCAATTCTTCCAATTTTGATGTTTTAAGGTATTTTTCAACTTCTATGGCCATCTGATTGGCCACAGCAGGACTTTCAGTTGCAAAAACCTTCAGTGTTTCGATATTCTTGATCAGGTCAAGGTATTCCTGGTCTGATTCAGTTCCTATTTTTCCCATTAATGAGAATGCCTTCTGATTTACAATTACCGAAGTTACTCCTTCCATATCTTCGTATTTGTCGAATTGTGTTTGCCCAAATCCTAAGCTTGTCATAAAGATGAGGGCCAGTGTGTAAAATAATTTATTTGTTTTCATTTTGTTTGTTTTTTTAATTTTATCAATCATTTTTAAAAACGGTCTGTTGGGCTTTATCAAAATATTCCAATTGTGCAACTGCCCTGTTGCCTTTGTTTAAATTCTGTGAGATCATCCTGAGTGCTTTCTGCGTTTCCAAAAAAGCTTTTTGCGCTTCCTTTTGTTGCTGAACCTCATATTGCTGATAAGAAAAAATACTCAGCATGAACAGGATTGCAGCTGCAGCAGCTATCCATCTCAAATGGAATTTTTTCTCCGGAAGTTTGATCTCCGGTTTATGAACCTCTTCCTTATCCTTTTCAAAAGCACCGAAATAGCTTTTGTATTGGATCAGGTGCTCAGGCACAGCTTCTTTTGTAAAGAAATCCTTAAGAATCCTTTCCTCTTCCAGGCTGGTATTTGCCTCAAAGTATTTTTCCAGTAACCTTTCAATTTTAAGCAATTCCATATTGTTGTTTTTTAATGAATTTTTCTCTTAAAGTTTTTCTTGCCCTTGAAAGGGTTACCCTGATAGCTGTCTGCTCCATTTCAAGGATCTCACCTATTTCGTCAAAGTCGTAATTTTCTACATCGCGCAACTGTATGATCAGTCTTTGTTTTTCGGGCAATTCATCAATGAGCTGCAACATGAGTCCGGCCTCATCTTTTGCTTCTATGCTTTTTTGTAAAGATTCCGGATTAGCATAATTGCTGTGTACCAGCGTTAAATTGGAAGCTCTTTTTGATTTTAACTGGTCCAGACAGTAATTTTTTGTCATCGTCATGGCAAATGCTTCCATATTCTTATAACCTTCCAGGCTCTCTTTGTTTTTCCAGAGTTTTAAATAAAGTTCCTGCGTAGCATCCTCTGCTTCATCCCTCGACACCAGCAACCGCTTGGCCAAACGGTATACTTTGTCTTTGAAAGGCAAAACTTTATCTAAAAAATCTTTTTGTGTCATTGATATGAAATTCCTTGTAAATCAAATACACCATTACGACGACTAACTTATATATTTGTTACATGGCATAATTTATGCTATTTATTTTTTTAATTTGCACAAATAAAAAAACAAAGCGCATGAGCAATTTTATGAAAGCCCGGTTCCTGATCATATTTTTAATTCTAAACCTGTTTGCTGTTTCTTGCAGCGATGACGACGATGAGATTGAGGAACCTCTACCAGAACAAAATACTGAAATCCAGGATTATATATGGCAAGGTATGAATTTATGGTATTTTTGGCAAGCGGATGTTCCTAATTTGGCAGATAACAAGTTCACTACCGCCGAGGCTTATGAAAATTTTCTGAAAACCGAAGAGGATCCGGAAGAATTTTTTGAAAATCTGATCTACGACAGGACCAACTCTGATAAATGGAGCTGGATCGTGGATGATTATATAGAACTTGAAAATTCTTTCCAGGGTATTTCAAAAAGCAATGGAGTTGAATATGGCTTAACCCTGCTTCCGAATAATGATGTGTACGGATATGTCCGTTATATTCTGCCAAATTCAGATGCCAGTAACAAACCGATAAAAAGAGGGGATCTTTTTACGAAAGTAAATGGAACGCAGCTCACTTTGGAAAATTACCGCACTCTGTTGTTTGGGGCAAATGATACGTATACCCTTAGTTTGGCCAAAATAGAAAATAATAATATTGTTCCCACGAATGTGGATGTTACATTGACACAGGTTGAATATACCGAGAATCCGGTTTATATTGCAAAAGTGATTCCCGTTGGCGGAATAAAGATCGGCTACCTGATGTACAACGGTTTTACTTCCAGTTTTGACAACCAGTTAAATGACGCTTTTCTTTTATTTAAAAATGAAGGTATAACAGATCTGGTACTGGATGTTCGTTATAACCCCGGAGGCTCTGTCAGAACAGCTGTATCTCTTGCAGGAATGATTACCGGTCAATTCAAGGATCAACTTTTCACCAAAGAAAGATGGAACAACAAAATACAGGCGGAATTTGAAAAAAGTTATCCTGATTTCCTCGTAAACAATTTTACTGATAAACTGGCCAATGGCAATTTGATCAACAGTTTAAATCTGAATAAGGTACATGTTATTACTTCCCGAAGTTCGGCATCGGCAAGTGAATTGGTCGTCAGCGGACTTCAACCGTATATAACTGTTAAGTTGGTTGGAGACAAAACTGTTGGAAAGTATGTGGCCTCAATAACCCTATATGATTCGGAAGATTTTGGCCGCCAGGGCGCAAATCCAAACCACAAATACGCCATGCAGCCTATTGTTTTGGAAGAGATCAATAAGGTTGGAGGGAGCAGCAAAGGGGGTTTAATCCCTGATATTGCGCTCAGAGAAGATCATGCCGACCTGGGTGTACTCGGCGATGTGTCTGAACCCTTGCTCAATGCGGCGATCAGTGATATCACCGGTTTACCAAAAAAAGCGCAACGCGCTGATAAGATGGTTTATGAACACCTGACCGACTCGAAAATGATGACCCCGACCGGTGACAATATGTATATTGAGAAGAAAGATTTAGGCAGGATCCTGTCAGAAAAAAAGTTTTTTGTTCCGGTTAAATAATGCGAATTGATAAGTATTTATGGTGCATCCGATTTTACAAGACCAGAAGTCTCGCGACCGAGGCATGTAAAAAGAATCACGTAAAAATAGATCAGGTCCCACTGAAGCCGGCAAAGGAAGTATTTGGCGGAGAACGCATTACCATCAGAGAAAACCAGATCAACCACCTGATAGAAGTCCTGGAAATCCCCCAAAACAGGGTGGGCGCAAAATTATTGGAGATATACAGGAGGGACCTTACGCCTAAAAGTGAATTTGAAAATCAGGAGGCCCTGAAATATGCTCAGGATTACTACCGCAAAAAAGGTACCGGCCGGCCTACCAAAAAAGACAGAAGGGATCTCGAAGATTTTAAAGATGAAGACTGAGTCACGTAGTAAATCCTTTTGGGTTGACCGTTATGCCAAAGGTGAAACGGGCTGGGATATAGGCAGTGTTTCTGAACCGCTGAAGGCCTATATCGACCAGATCACCAACAAGGAGCTCGCCATACTCGTCCCCGGGGCGGGTAATGCATATGAAGCTGAATATTTGTGGCAAAACGGATTCAGAAATTTGGTAGTGATCGATATTGCAGAGGCTCCATTGGCACTATTTTCTAAGCGTGTTCCCGATTTTCCAAAGCAGAACCTGATCTGTACAGACTTTTTTGAACACCGGGGCAAATACGACCTGATCATCGAACAGACTTTTTTTTGTGCCATTTCTCCGGATGACCGTTTAAAATACGCTGAAAAGTGTCATGAAATGCTTAAAAACAAAGGTAAACTGGTCGGGCTTTTATTTGATTTTCCGCTTACAGAAGCCGGACCTCCGTATGGTGGAGATTTTAATTCCTACAAAACTGTTTTTAACGGTTATTTTAATTTTCGGAGTTTTGCTCCCTGTTATAATTCGATCAAACCGAGGCTGGGAAGAGAACTTTTTTTTATCTTTGAAAAGAAAATTATACAAAAAATGTCGCGATCTGTAATCCTAACCAACGAAGAAATTACCAATAAGATCAGAAGAATTGCCTACCAGATCTATGAGACGAATATCAATGAGAAGGAAATTGTGCTGGCAGGTATCAGTGATAATGGCTTTATCCTCGCCAAAAAGATCAAGGATGTTTTGGAAAAGGTTTCACCTATCCGCGTTTTGTTATGCGATGTGAAAATTAATAAAGCCAATGTGCTCGATACAGTGACCACTTCTCTTAAACCTGAGGAGTACCGCGATAAATCGCTGGTTCTGGTTGACGATGTACTGAATTCCGGTGCTGCCCTGATGTATGCAGTCCGCCATTTTCTTGATGTACCTCTCAAAAAATTCAAGACCGCTGTTTTGGTGAACCGTAATCATAAAAAATATCCCGTAAAAGCAGATTTTAAGGGCATTTCCTTGTCGACTTCCCTTCAGGAGCATATTACCGTGGAATTTGGTAAGTCAGAAACGATCGCTTATCTGGATTAAACCCCGGATTTCCTCAACAATATTTTCTATCGTTTTACCATCGATTGAAACGATGTGATTGGCCTGTTCATAAAAATTTCTTCTTTCAAAGAGGTGTTTCGCAATGAATTCCTCCAGGGCATCCTCAGGCAGACCTGCTATAAGTGGCCTGCTCTCTTTCTCTTTTTCAAGCCGCTCGGCCAGGGTTTTTATAGAGGCTTTCAGATAAAAAGAGCTGCTTCTATTTAAAATTTTCCGCATGTTGTCTCCATAACAGGGTGTGCCTCCGCCCACAGCGATCACGAGATCCTCATTATTGAGCAGTAATTCCTGGAGATATTCGGATTCTTTTTTCCTGAAATAGATCTCTCCCTTTTGACTGAACAGTTCAGAAACAGACATTTTTTCGTTATTTGTAATATAATCATCCAGGTCAATGGCGGTACTATTTATTTTTTTGGCCAGTTCTTTTGCTATGGTAGATTTTCCTGAGCCCATATAACCCAACAAGACTATTTTCATTTTTTCCCTGTATTTTTATGGAGTAAATATCTAATAAATTGATTTTTAGCGGTCTATTTTCTACTGCAAATATCTCTAAAATTAAATTAAAATAATCCTTGCCAAATAAATAAATGATAGTATATTTGCAACCGAAATTATAAAAAGACCTGGTAGCTCAGCCGGTAGAGCATTACACTTTTAATGTAGGGGTCCTGGGTTCGAATCCCAGCCAGGTCACGTTCTTTCAAAAAATATCCGCATCTGGCGGATTTTTTTTTCGAATGTTTAAAATGCACACGTGGCGAAATTGGTAGACGCGCCAGCTTGAGGGGCTGGTGTTCGTTTTAGAACGTGCTGGTTCGAGTCCAGTCGTGTGCACATTTAATTTTTCTTATCATTTCTTTTCACAAAATATTTAGACTCATTTTGTCAATTTATTAGTATTATTGCGCCATGCAAAGAATAGCTCTGATTATTTTCTTCTTAGTCTCCTTTTCGAGTTTGGCCCAGGAAAGAAACAATTCTACAGATACGATCGGCAAGAGCTACATAAAATACCTCACAGGAAGGGTGATCAGCAATACGGACAAAAAGCCCCTGCAAAGTGCCCATATTCTTAATTTAAATACAGTTGAAGGTACCATTACGAGCAGCGACGGTACATTTACACTCGGTGCTGCGGTAAATGATACCATTTTCATATCCTACATAGGTTTCCAATCGGTAAAACTAAAAATTACCAATGATTTGCTAAAAGGAAATGAACTGGAAATATCGATTCATGAGAAGACGATCAATATGGATGAAGTCACCGTGAAATCGCATAAACTGATCGGTGTATTGGTTGTTGACGCCAAGAATGTTCCGGAGGACAGATATTCCCGCATACAGATCAACGGATTGCCTCAGGCCTATGAAATGGGTAATGCAAGATCAAATTACAGTTCAGGGCTCAATGCAATTTTCAACCCGGTGGATTTCTGGTACGACAAACTCGGAAGCAAACCCAAAGAGTTAAAAAGGCTTAAAAAATTAAAAGAAGGAGATCAGGTGAGAAACATGATGGAACAGAAATTCAACCGTGAAGTCATAATGAACTACTTAGACATGAGCCGCAAGGAATTAAATGAGCTTATGTCGGAATGCAACTATTCACAAAGTTTTATTGAAAGGGCCAGTGACCTGCAAATACTCGAGGCTTTTCTGGAATGTTATGAAAACCACAATGCCATTCAAAAAGGCCAGGTTAAACAGGAAAGAATACAGTTGAGGGATACATTAAAGTAACAGAAAAAAAGCCGGCAAAACCGGCTCTTTTTTGTTTTAGGAAGTGATCATGCCTCCATCGACATGCAAGGTTTGACCGGTTATATACGATGACAGTTCACTCGCAAGAAAAACACAGGCATTGGCAACATCCTCAGGCTGCCCTCCTCTTTTTAAAGGAATGGCATTCCTCCATTCATCAACCGTTTTTTCATCAAGTTTAGCGGTCATTTCTGTCTCAATAAAACCCGGAGCAATAGCATTACAACGGATATTTCTCGAGCCCAGTTCCAGGGCAACCGATTTTGTAAAACCCAATATTCCGGCTTTGGAAGCTGCGTAATTTGCTTGTCCTGCATTTCCCTTCACCCCTACTACCGAACTCATGTTGATGATCGAACCGGATCTCTGTTTCATCATGGGTCTGATCACGGCTTTGGTCAGGTTAAAAACAGATTTTAAATTCACCTCAATGACTTCGTCAAAATCTTCTTCCGTAATGCGCAACAACAAATTGTCCTTGGTAATTCCGGCATTGTTGATCAGCACATCAAGAGCACCAAAATCCTCATAAACTTTATTGACCAGGTCTTGTGCCGCGTTGAAATTTGCTGCATTCGACTGGTATCCCTTTGCCTTAACACCAAAACCCTTTAATTCATTCTCCAATGCCTGAGCTGCTTCGGCTGAAGCATTATAAGTAAAGGCTACATTGGAGCCGTGTTTCGCAAAGGTTAGGGCAATTCCCCTTCCGATTCCCCTGGAGGCTCCGGTTATCAAAGCGGTTTTATTTTCAAGTAATTTAATCATAAGACTTGTACTTTATTGAATAAAGATAATTTATTGTTTTTGGGCGAACGCTTGAAATTAATTTCAAAAAAGCAAAAGAACCCGGGCTATTTCAGTAACTCAGCCACTTTCTTACCAATTTCTGCCGGCGATTCAACCACATGAATTCCATTTTCTCTTAAAATAGCCATTTTTGCCTGAGCTGTATCGTCCTTTCCGCCTACTATGGCACCGGCATGTCCCATGGTTCTGCCTGCAGGAGCTGTTTGTCCGGCGATAAAACCTACTACCGGCTTCTTGTTGCCATTCGCCCTGATCCACCTGGCTGCATCTGCTTCCAGTTGTCCGCCAATCTCTCCGATCATAACGATCAACTCGGTTTCTTTATCGTTCATCAATAATTCTACGGCTTCCTTGGTAGTTGTACCAATAATCGGGTCACCGCCAATTCCTATGGCTGTGGTAATCCCGAGGCCCTGTTTTACTACCTGGTCGGCAGCTTCATAGGTCAAAGTACCTGATTTTGATACGATGCCCACTTTTCCTTTTTTAAATACAAAACCGGGCATAATACCCACTTTGGCTTCTCCCGGGGTGATAACGCCCGGACAATTCGGACCGATGAGGCGGCAATCGCGCTGATCTATATAGGCCTTGACCTTAACCATATCAGCCACAGGTATACCTTCTGTAATACAAATGATCACTTTAATTCCGGCTTCGGCAGCCTCCATAATTGCATCCGCAGCAAATGCGGGTGGCACAAAAATAATTGACGTATCGGCCCCAACGTTTTTTACTGCATCGGCAACCGTATTGAATACGGGTTTGTCGAGATGGAATTGACCGCCTTTACCCGGAGTAACCCCTCCAACAACATTCGATCCGTATTCTATCATTTGACTTGCATGAAAGGTTCCCTCACTGCCGGTAAATCCCTGTACAATTATTTTCGAATTTTTATTTACTAATACACTCATGTCTTTATTTTAAAATGATCTTATAAAAATAGTTCTTTTGGTTCTAACAAAAGTAACCTAAACCATTGATTTTAAAAAGTTATTTTGAAGATAATTCTAACAAACCTGATGCAAAACGAATTGTTTTTTTAGAGTCAGATTACCTGAAGAGATTACAATGAAAATATAAAAATAAATAACCTAAATAGTTCTTATCAAACTGTTTAAGTTATTTCTTTTAAAGTATAAGTTTTTATAAAAGGATGTCTGTAATTACTTCACGCGTTCCAGGTAGGTACCGCTTTCCGTGTCGATCTTAACCCTATCGCCTTCGTTGATAAACAAAGGCACATTGATATTTGCTCCGGTCTCAACTGTAGCCGGTTTTGTTGCATTGGTGGCTGTATTCCCTCTCACTCCGGGCTCTGTATGGGTGACTTCCAGAATAACACTTGAAGGCATTTCAACAGACAGGGGTACTTCATCAGCTGTGCGCACAATGATCGAAACTACCTCCCCTTCTTTAAGCAGATCCGGCGCATCCAGCACATCCTTGGGCAAAGAGATCTGGTTGTAATCTTCCGTATTCATAAAGTGACAGGTATCTCCTTCGGGATATAAATACTGATATCTTCTGGTTTCCACTTTTACTTCTTCCAATTTGTTTCCTGCAGAAAAGGTATTTTCCAGTACTTTTCCATTGGTAAGGCTTTTTAATTTCGTACGCACAAAAGCCGGACCTTTGCCTGGTTTGACGTGTAAAAATTCAATGATCTTGTAGGTATCGTTATTATAAACAATACACAGTCCTTTTCTTATATCAGATGTAGTTGCCATTCTAAAAAATAAATTGTTAAATATTACTGGTGTATCCTTTCATTATGCCACGCTGGGAATTTCGGATAAAAGTAATCACTTCGTCCCGTTCCGGAGTAGCATCCATCTCTGCCTCTAAAATTCTTAATGCCTGAGAGGTATTGTTGTTTTTTTGGTATAAAATTCTATATATATTCTGGATCTCAGTGATCTTTTCAAGGTTAAATCCCCTTCTTCTCAAACCGATTGAGTTAATACCAATATAGGAAAGCGGTTCCTTAGCAGCCTTTGTATACGGAGGCACATCTTTTCTTACCAGCGATCCGCCGGATATCATGCAATGCTTACCAATATGAATGAACTGGTGCACACCTGATAGTCCGCCAATAATGGCGTATTCCCCTATCTCAACGTGGCCGGCCAGGGTTACTCCGTTTACGATGATCACATTATTACCTATGATGCAGTCGTGTGCCACGTGCGCAGTTGCCATGATCAGGCAATCTTTGCCTATTTCTGTTTTTCCGTGTGCTTTGGTGCCTCTGTTTATGGTTGCACACTCCCTTACCGTAGTATTGTCACCGATAACGGCCAGTGAATCCTCATTTTCAAATTTGAGGTCCTGCGGTATAGCAGAAATTACTGCTCCCGGAAAGATCCTGCAATTCTTGCCGATACGGGCCCCTTCCATAATGGTAACATTTGATCCTATCCAGGTACCATCCCCAATTTCAACATTGTTATGTATGGTAGTAAAAGGTTCTATAACTACATTTCTTGCAATTTTTGCACCGGGGTGCACGTAGGCTAAAGGTTGATTCATTATAATCGATTTATTTAAACACCGGGTTTTCTGACGATCTGTGCCATGAGCTGAGCTTCAAGCACCAGTCTGTTATTGGCATAACCATAGGCCTGCATATGACAAATACCTCTTCTTATTGGTTCCAGCAGGGTAGCCTTAAATATCAAAGTATCGCCCGGTAAAACTTTTTGTTTGAACTTAACATTGTTCATTTTCATAAAATAGGTGAGGTAATTCTCAGGATCAGGTACAGTACTCAAAACAAGGATACCTCCGCACTGGGCCATGGATTCTACCTGCAGTACACCCGGCATTACCGGTGCATCGGGAAAATGACCAACGAAATAGGACTCGTTCATGGTCACATTCTTCATCCCGACCACATGATTTTCTGACAACTCAATGATCCTGTCTATCAGCAAAAACGGTGGTCTGTGAGGGAGTATGCGCATGATATCATGTATATCCATCAAAGGAGGTTTGCTCAGATCGTATTGAGGCACATTATTTCTTTTTTCTATTTTGATGATCTTGCTCAGTTTTTTAGCAAAATTGGTATTGATCTTGTGACCCGGCTTATTTGCAATAACTTTTCCTTTAAGCCTCACCCCTATCAGTGCAAGATCTCCGATCACATCCAGCAATTTATGGCGTGCAGCCTCATTGGGCCAGTGAAGTGTCAGGTTGTCAAGAATGCCGTTGGGTTTTACTGCCACGGAATCCTTCTTAAATGCCTTGGTCAGCTTTTGCATGGTTTCGGGTGACAAGGGCTTATCTACATAAACAATGGCGTTGTTCAGGTCACCTCCTTTGATGAGGTTGTTGTCCAAAAGCATTTCAATTTCATGCAAAAAGCTAAAAGTCCGGGCATTGGCTATTTCCTTTTTAAAATCAGAAATATTTTTTAAGGTAGCATTTTGGGTGCCGAGAATTTTGGTTCCGAAATCAACCATGGTGGTTATTTCATAACGGTCCGAAGGCATGATCATGATCTCACTGCCCGTTTCTTCGTCCTTAAAAGAGATTATTTCTTTGACTTCAAATACCTCTCTTTCGGCATTTTGTTCAACAATTCCTGCTTTTTCCAGTGCCTCGACAAAAAATCTCGAAGACCCGTCCATAATGGGTGGCTCCGGAGAAGTCAGTTCAATAATGATATTGTCTATATCCAGTCCGATGATGGCAGCGAGTACATGCTCTGAGGTGTTGATGACGACCCCATTTTTTTCAATATTCGTACCTCTTTGCGTGTCAGTTACATAGCATACTTCAGCTTCAATGGTCGGATGACCCTCAAGATCTGTCCGTACAAACCGGATACCCGTATTTTCAAGTGCAGGCTTAAAAGTGAGATTTACTTCTCTCCCTGTATGTAAACCTACACCGGACAAAGAAACCTCATTGATAATTGTTTTTTGCAAATTACTCATCGTTTAACTCTTTAAAGGAAGCAATATTCTTTTCCAGTTCTTCTATTTTTTGAACCAGCTTGGATAAATTCTTGAAATGAACATAGGATTTGTTGTAATCAGAATATGGCAGCGCCGGACTTCCCTGAACCACCGCATCATCCGGAAGGCTTCGCCCTATGCCCGATTGTGCCTGTATTTTTACACGGTTTCCAATGACGATATGACCAACAATACCTACCTGTCCGCCAATTTGACAGTTCTTTCCAATTTTTGTTGAACCGGCAATACCTGTTTGGGCAGCAATCACCGTGTTTTCGCCAATCTCCACATTGTGGGCGATCTGTATCTGGTTGTCGAGTTTAACCCCGTTTCTGATGATGGTCGATCCAAGCGTAGCCCTGTCTATGGTCGTGCCTGAGCCAATATCTACATTGTCCTCAATTACAACATTGCCTATCTGGGGTATCTTCTTGTAAGTCCCATTCTCCTCCGGTGCAAATCCGAATCCGTCACAACCAATGATGACTCCACTATGCACGATACAATTCCTGCCGATAATTGTTTCAGAATATATTTTTGCCCCGGCAAAAAGGACTGTGTAATCGCCAACGCTTACGTTATCTCCTATAAAAACGTTTGGATAGACCTTTACTCCTTTTCCAATTTTTGCATTTTCACCTATATAAGCAAAGGCCCCTATGTACATGTCCTCCCCTGTAATGGCACTGGGGTGTTTAAAATGAGGAGATTCTATCCCGCTTTTGTTCAATTTAACCTGGTTGTAATACTCAAGCAGTTTTGAAAAAGCCTGATAGGAATCATCAACCTTGATCAGGGTGAGCCCAAGTTCCTTATCGGGTTCGAAATTTTTGTTTACAATGGCAACTGAAGCCTCCGTTGTGTAAATAAATTGCTCGTATTTCGGATTGGATAAAAAAGTTAAGGAACCTTTTTTCCCTTCTTCGATTTTTGACAGTTCATATACTTCAACACCGGAGTTACCAACGATAACACCGCCAAGTATTTCTGAGATTTGTGCCGCTGTAAATTTCATTGCTGCAAAAATAAGAAAAATAATGAAGAGAAAAAGTCTCTTTTTACTTAGGATAACAAATATAGTGTTTGCGAACTGATTTTGACAGAGCCATTATATTTAACTGATCTGAGGCACTGGCAATATCGAGTATGGTTTCATCCTTTAACAAAAGGTCTATGTTGTGCTCATCGGTATCGTATGCCTTGTTTTCTACCATTCCTGTAAACACAAAATAAGGCAGCTCTGTCTCTTTCAATTCCTTTTTCTTCAAGGCTTCCTGTTTTATTTTTTCTATATAAGATGCTTCAAAAGGCTCATTCTGCATTTCAACTTTTGGCAATTTCCGTTGTAAAATGGAGGTGCACATGCGGGCCAGAACATAATCTTCATGCGCAGACCAGCATTTTAAAGCAGATAGGATATCTACATCATCCAGGCCTGAAAAAGCTTCTATAAGCGTATTGTTTGATGTAATAATATCGGATTCATTCTTTAAAAAATAGACCAGAGATGGATTGGCTGTAAGGTCTTTGCCCTCGCTCAGCAAAACTTTGGCCCTTTGTAATATTTTTACCAGTATTTCCTCGGCTGCCACACTCGTTTTGTGTAAATAGACCATCCAGTACATCATCCGGCGCGCAACGATAAATTTTTCAGCAGAATAAATGCCCTTTTCCTCAAGAAGCAGGGTATCATTTTTAACCGTCAGCATGCTGATCAGTCTTTCGGCATTGATGTTTCCTTCGGCAACACCGGTGTAAAAGCTATCCCTTTTCAGATAGTCGAGCCGGTCCATATCCAGTTGACTGGATACCAGCTGGTTCATAAATTTTCGCGGATACCGGTTCGTAAAGACGGAAATGGCCAGATCCAGTTTGCCACCCATCTCTGTATTGAGGGCCTCCATAAATTTCAGAGAAAGCTCTTCGTGGTGTAACCCTCTTACGATGCTGTGTTCCAGCGCATGGGAAAAAGGTCCGTGTCCGATATCGTGAAGGAGAATGGCCACTAGCAGTGCCTCTTCTTCCTTCATGCTGATTTCCACACCCTTAAGCCGTAAAGTATCAATTGTTTTTTGCATCAGAAAAACACAGCCAATCGCGTGATGAAACCGGGTGTGATGGGCTCCGGGATAGACCAGATAAGACAAACCCATTTGCGAAATCCGGCGTAGTCTCTGAAAATACGGGTGCTGAATTAATTTGTACACAAGCTTGTTTCGTATGTGTATAAATCCGTAAATTGGGTCGTTAAAAATTTTGATTTTTTTCACAATGTGTGACTTGTTTTTTTGTATTTTGCCAAAGGTATATTTTATTGGACAATACGAATATACATACAAAAATAGTTGATAAATTTAATTTTTTTAGGCTGCAGATGAGTTTAGCGAAAATACTTTGGGTGGATGATGAAATACAGAATTTAAAGCCTCATATACTCTTCTTAGAAAAAAAGAACTACGAAGTAAAACCTTGCACCAACGGTGCAGATGCAATTCAGTATGTTTTGGAGGAAAACTTTGATATCGTTTTTCTCGATGAGAACATGCCCGGACTCTCAGGTCTGGAAACCCTTACCGAGATCAAAGCAAAATTGCCCAATTTGCCGGTCATCATGATCACGAAAAGCGAAGAGGAATACATTATGGAGGAAGCCATTGGATCAAAAATTGCCGACTACCTCATCAAGCCGGTAAATCCCAACCAGATCCTGCTGAGCTTAAAGAAAAATCTAGATACCAGCCGTTTGGTTTCACAAAAAACCACTTCCAATTACCAGCAGGAATTCAGAAAAATTACTATGGACCTGGGAATGGTAAAAACTTTTGAAGACTGGATAGAATTGTACAAAAGACTTTTGCACTGGGAAATACAGCTGGAATCCATTTCTGACCCCGGAATGAGTGAAATTCTGGAAAGCCAGAAAAATGAGGCCAATTCATTGTTCTTTAGGTTTATAAAGAACAATTATGCCGACTGGTTTGGAACGGGTGATAAGCCTATTCTCTCTCATACGCTCTTTAAGGAAGTGATCGTACCCCAGCTAAAACATGATAATGGTACACTTTTATTGGTTATTGATAACTTGAGATATGATCAGCTAAGGGTTTTAGAACCAATTATTTATGAATATTATAAAAAGATTGAGGAGATATCTTATTTCAGCATTTTACCCACAGCTACCCAATATGCAAGAAATGCGATATTCTCCGGTTTGATGCCCTTGGAGATGGAGAAAAGATACCCGAACTATTGGCGAAACGATACGGATGAAGGAGGAAAAAACATGTTTGAAAAGGAGTTCTTACAGGAACAGATCAAAAGACTGAACCTCAAAATAAAGCACGAATTCTATAAGATCATCAGTGTAAATGACGGCAAAGAACTCGTACAAAATTTTGCCAAACTCAAAGAGAATGACCTCACCGTTATCGTGTATAATTTTGTTGACATGTTGTCGCATTCACGCACAGAAATGGAAATGATCAAGGAACTGGCCAGCGATGACAAGGCATACCGGTCGCTCACGCTGAGCTGGTTTAAGAATTCTCCCCTGCTCGAGATCATACAGAAAGCAAAACTGGACGGAATGAAACTGATCATCACCACAGACCACGGCACCATCAATACCAAAAGGCCTTCCAAAGTGATCGGCGACAAGAACATCAGCTCAAACCTGCGTTATAAAACCGGAAGAAGTTTGAGTTTTAACGAAAAAGAGGTCTATGAAGTGAAAAATCCGAAAGATATCTTCCTGCCTACCATTTACATGAGCAGTTCCTTTATTTTTGCCAAAGAGGATTATTTCTTTGCTTATCCGAACAATTACAATCATTTTGTGAATTATTACAAGAACACCTACCAGCACGGAGGAATTTCACTTGAAGAAATGATCATCCCCTGCCTGATCCTGGAACCAAAATAATAACATTACTCTCTTGTCTGAATCAATCAACCGACGAAAGGATAACTATTTTCTGTTATGATTTTATTGGCCAAGTCAGAAAACATCCTTCCTTTTGACGGAGAAGTATATTATATAAAAGATTTTTTGCCTAAAGATCAGCTACAGGGTTATTTTGATAAGCTATACAACGAAATCTAGCTGGAAAAATGATGAAGTCTGGCTTTTTGGTAAAAGAATAACCACAAGCAGAAAAACCGCCTGGTATGGAGATCACGGATCGACCTATACCTATTCAAAAGTCAGTCGAACAGCTTTACCTTGGACAAATACCTTATCGGATCTCAGGAATAACATTGAAGATACGATCGGTGAGAGCTTCAACGCCTGTTTGCTCAACTTATACCACAACGGACTTGAAGGAGTAGGCTGGCATAGTGATGATGAAAAAGAACTGGGCAGAGAACCTGTCATTGCTTCTCTAAGCCTGGGTGCTGAACGAAAATTCGTTTTTAAGCACAAAAGAAATTCCGAAAAAGTTGAAATTATACTGGCCGCTGGCAGCCTGCTGATCATGAAAGGTACCTGCCAGCAGCACTGGGTTCATTCGTTGCCCAAGTCGAAAAAAGTACTGCATCCACGGATCAATCTCACCTTCAGAACGATTTATTGAAGCAATGACTTTTAACAGTTGTCAACTGTTCTGAGAATACTGTGAAATCTGATAACAAAGATTATTTTATGGCTGACTTAGTTTTTGGGCGGCTCCTCTTTTTTGATTATATTCCACACTTTGATCTCGTCTTCTTCCTTAATGCCATTGAGTATTTCCACATAAATGCCATCACTCACCCCCAGGCTTACATCCCTTTTTTCAAAAACATTATTCCCGGTTTTAACTTCAACAAAAGATTTTTTAGTTTCGTTGTCATATTGTACGAGGGCTTCTTTGATGGCGAGAACACTGTCTCTTTTTGCTAAAATAATGGAAGCATTGGCGCTAAGTCCGGCCCTGATAAATACGGTGTCAACCTTATTCAGTGTACCTTTGATCTCGAATTGTATGGCTCCGTTTTCTAATTTGCCTTTTGGAGCGATGTAGTTCAGTACAGCATTGAAAGTCGCATTATCAATGGCGCCAACCGTAATTTCCAAAGGCAAACCTTCTTTGATCTTGCCTACTTCCGATTCATCAACCTTTCCTTCAAAGATCATTTTATCAACATCGGCCAGGGAAGCAATGGTTGTCCCCTCGTTAAAATTGTTACTCTCAATAACCTGATTTCCAACCTCTACAGGAACATCCAGCACCATACCTCCTACCGTAGAACGAATGAGTGTATTGGCTGAATTTCCCAGTCCTTTTGTAGAACCGGTTTTTACAATATCATAATTTTGATTGGCAGAATTGTAGTTTTGCAGGGCTTTTTTATAGGCTACCTCTGCCCTTTCCAGTTCCTGTTTTGAAATTACGCCCGAATCAAAAAGCTGTTTCTGTCGGTTATAATTTCTTTGTTCATCATCCAGTGCAATTTTTTCTGTTTGCACATTGTTTCTGGCATTGTTGAGTGCAGACAAATTTGGGATCACCCTGATCTTTGCAATCAGGTCATTTGCTTTGATGATATCGCCGCCAACAACATAGATCTCTTCTATAACCCCTGAAATATTTGGTTTGATCAGCACTTCCTCAACCGGTAGAATACTGCCTGTTGCAACAGTCTTTTTGACTATATTCTGTTTGCTCGGTTTTTCTGTTTCATAAACCACCGGGTCTTCCGCATTTTTTGAATACAAATAGTACAGCGCACCCCCGAAAGTGAGCAAAATCAATATGAGAATTGCAATAATTACTGGTCGTTTCATTTTATATTATTTTTTTTACTTTTTACTTTTTACTTTTACCTTTTTACTTTTACCTTTTTAATCTTTCGCTTTCGCTCCTTCAAGACACTCTTTCTCTCAGTCACTAGTCACTCTTACTCGCTATTTCTCTCTTTCTCTCTTTCGCTCTTCGCTCAATCTAAATCTAAATCTCTCATCATCACTATTCGCTATTCACTATTTTACTCAACACTCCTTATTATATCTCACATCTCATATCTCATATCTGAATACGTATCAAGGCCAGCATCGAGGATCAATCACCCCGCGAGGCATCGCGGGGCTACGATTGTATATCCCTTCGTTGATTACTTTTTACTTTTTACCTTTTTACTTTTTACCTTTTTATCCTTTATCCTTTGTCCTTTATCCTTTATCCTTTGTCCTTTATCCTTTATCCTTTGTCCTTGTTTTACTCCGTTCTCAAAGCATCAACCGGTTTAACCCGAATCGCATTCTGGGCAGGGATAAAACCTGCCAGCAAACCGGAGATGACCAAAATGGACAAGGCTATCAATACTACCTTTAAATTTACGCTGGGGTTCATGAACATATCTATCGGGTCCATTGTTCCCAGAATATAATTAACGAGATAGATAGCTCCTGCACCCATAATAATACCGCCCATGCCTGCTATCAATGTAAGGAAAAGCGATTCGGTCAGGATTTGTCCCCGGATCTCCCAGGGTGTTGCACCAAGAGCACGTCGTATCCCGATCTCTTTGGTTCTTTCTTTCACTACAATGAGCATAATATTGCTCACTCCGATAACCCCGGATAACAATACCAGTATACCAACGAAATAGGCAATGATTCTCAGTGCCGTAAATAAATTTTCCACCCGGTTAAACTGTTCAAAAAGATCGAAATAGCCTATGGCCCGTTCATCTTCAGGATGTATCTTGTGATTGGCTTTCAGTAAGCTGACGATCTGGTCTTTTACATCGGTAATGGCCTGACCATCTTTGGAAGTGATGGCCATCCATCCTACTTTGTCACCCATGTTGAATGCCTGTGAAAATGAGGTAAAGGGTATAAAGATCTGTTTTTGCTGTTCTTCTGAATCACCACCTGAGGCTCTTTTTTTATAAACACCTATGACCATAAAATTAACTCCCTGTATCTTAATATATGATCCCAGAACAGCTTCCCCCTGCTCATACAAACCTGAAACCACACCTTCCCCGATCACGGCCACTTTTCTTTTTTCAGTGATGTCTCCGTAATTGATAAAACGGCCGTCTATGATCTGCATGGGTTCCTGCTGAATGAATTCAGGGTAATCGCCATAAATATTATAGGCTCCTGTTTTTAATCCTTTTACCACGTTGTTCGTGCCATTAAACCCATTTAACTGGTTTCTGGGAGAAATGAAACGCAGATTGGGTATATTTTGTCGCAAGGCTTCCACATCGCTCAGTTTGTAATTGAAATTTCTGTCCTTCGGCATGCCCTGATAGGCTTTGGTTATTTTTTGAGTCCAGATGAACATGGTATTCGTGGCGATATCTCCAAAATCACTGCGAATGCCATTTTCCAGGCCTCTCCCGGCAGAAAGCAGAATGATCAGAATGAAAATACCCCAAAACACCCCAAAGGCTGTAAGTAAAGTACGCAGCCAATTGGAGGTAATGGTTTCTAAGATCTCGTTCCAGCGGTCGCTATTCATTTTTATTCGTCTTTAAGCGCTTCAATGGGTTTTATATGTGCAGCGCGGTAGGCAGGAATAAAACCCGCCAAAGTACCGGCGATTACCAAAATAAAGACCATGGTTACAGCCATTGAAAAATTAACACTCGGATTACTCACATAATCAATCTGGATATTGGGACCCAAAACTTCCAGGAGCAGCATCCCGAGGATCAATCCGGTAAAACCTGCTATCGTGGTTACAAAGATCGATTCATGGAGGATCATGGAAATAATGGACCAGGGCCTGGCTCCAATGGCTTTTCTGACTCCAATTTCACGGGTTCGTTCTTTCACTACGATCAGCATGATGTTGCTAACACCTACCACACCGGCTATGATCGTACAAATTCCAACAAACCAGAAAAACAAGGCCATACCATTGGTAAGCTTATAAAATCTTTCCATCTCCTCAATTGCACTGAAAACACCAATACCACGTGTATCCTCCGGTGCAACCGAATGTGCTGCCTTTAAATACGCCTTAAGATCATCCGTAAATTTTATGGATTCTGCAACAGACGATTCCAGATCCTTTCCGGGTTTTAGGGTGAAGGATAAATTTCCCAGTTTATCAGAACCGTTAAATACTTTCTGTAAAGTGCTTATGGGTATATAAACTTTGTTTTCCTCCCTTTCTCCCGCAGCATCAGAGAAAATACCAACAACCCGAAAATTCAAACCGCCAATCTGTATGTACTCATTCAGCGGTTCTTCCACACCTTTCAGGAGCTCATTTTGTATCTTTTTACTGATTACAGCAACTTTATTGGTTTGGCGTATGTCTTCAGTATTAATATACCTGCCAGCCATCATGGACTGCTTTTCTATATGTTGCATATCCGGATCAATGCCTTGTAAACTGTATGCCCCGGATTCTTGTTTATAATTAATGGTAGTTCCCCAACGCTGGTTCTGTCCGGACTGATATTCCAGTTTGTCCTTAAAAACATTGGTAATATAATTGTAATTGTTGTTATTGAATTCTATCCTGCGTCCGGGATTTAATCCTTTGTACTCAACAGTCGTGATATCCGACCAAACGTAAATTACGTTGGTGGCATCATTTTCAAATTCCTGCCGGATACCATTTTGCATGCCCTGGCTGAAACCCAGTAAAAGCACCAGTATAAAAATACCTGAAGCCACAGACAGGCTCGTCAAAAAAGTACGCACCTTATTCTTGCGTATGGTTTCAAATATTTCCTGCCAGTTGTCCAGATTAAACATAATAATACACGCTTAGCGCTAATTGCTTTTTTATAAGACTACAGTTAATTTAAATTGTTACAAAAATTTTGTTAAAGATTGTAACAAATGTTTCAGTTTGGTTTCTGGTCCTTATAAAATGCCCTAAACTGATTGAAAAAGTTATCAACTGATAGTGAATAATTTCAATAAATTTTAAAAATTTCATAGGAATTAAATAAAATAAAATCGGCAATTTTGTACTACCAATTTTAAAGAAAATGAAGAAACATAATTTTAGTGCCGGCCCAAGTATTCTGCCTCAGGAAGTATTGGAACAGGCCTCAAAAGCCATATTGAATTTTAATAATTTAGACCTGTCATTGCTGGAAATTTCTCACCGCAGCGCAGATTTTGTTGCCGTTATGGAAAAGGCACAGTCTCTGGCCCTGGATCTGCTGGGATTAACTGGTAAAGGATATACAGCGCTATTTTTACAGGGAGGCGCCAGTCTCGAGTTTCTTATGGTTCCGTATAACCTGCTCAAAGAAAATGGCAAAGCTGCCTACCTCGACAGCGGTACCTGGGCTTCTGCCGCCATTAAGGAAGCTAAATTTTTAGGCGAGGTCGTTGTGGTTGCTTCATCAAAAGACAAGAACTACGCTTATGTGCCAAAAGGTTATACCATTCCTTCGGATGCAGATTATTTTCATTGCACAAGCAATAATACCATCTTTGGTACCCAGATAAAGGAATTTCCAAAAACAGACATTCCCATGGTTTGCGATATGAGCTCAGATATCTTTTCGAGAAAACTGGATTTCACCAAATTTGATCTGATCTATGCAGGAGCCCAGAAAAATATGGGTCCGGCAGGAACCACACTGGTGGTTGTAAAAGATGAGATCCTCGGGAAAACCGGCAGGAACATACCCAGTATGCTGAATTATCAGACACATATCACCAAAGAAAGCATGCACAACACCCCACCTGTTTTTGCGGTTTATGTCTCCATGCTTACCCTGCAATGGTTAAAAGACCTTGGTGGCATTGCGGCTATTGAAAAAATAAATGATGCCAAGGCAAAGCTTTTATATGATGAGATCGACAGAAACCCCAACCTGACCGGCACGGCTGCCACCGCAGACCGCTCACATATGAATGTTACTTTCCTGGTGAACGATCCTGAAAAAGCAGCAGCATTCGACAAAAACTGTAAGGATGCGGGAATAAGCGGAATCAAGGGCCATAAATCTGTGGGAGGATACCGTGCGAGTATTTATAATGCCATGCCTTTGGAAAGTGTCAAGGTACTGGTGGACGTAATGAAAAAAATATAAGTTTAAATTATTATTGAATCATCCAAAGTTCTTCTTTTACAAACTTCGGGATTTGGCTGATCAATAAAATTAATAAAACCAAACGAGAAAACAATGAAAGTCTTAGCAAACGACGGATTATCAGCCTCAGGCGTAAAACCACTGGAAAAAGCGGGTATTGAGGTGATCTTAAAAACTGTAGCCCAGGAACAACTGGCTGATTTTATCAATGAGAATAAAGTAGATGTGCTTCTGGTGCGCAGTGCCACCAAGGTGAGAAAGGATCTGATCGACGCTTGTCCCGGATTGAAGATCATTGGCCGCGGCGGCGTTGGTATGGACAATATTGATGTGGAATACGCAAAAAGCAAGGGAATCAAGGTGATCAATACACCGGCTGCTTCTTCCCATTCGGTTGCGGAATTGGTCTTTGCCCATTTATTTGGTATGGTACGCTTTTTACATGATTCGAACCAAAATATGCCTTTGATGGGAGATACCCATTTTAACCAGTTGAAAAAGTCTTATGAAAAAGGTGTTGAGCTGAAAGGAAAAACCCTGGGTCTGCTCGGTTTTGGCAGAATTGGTCAGGCCACAGCAAAAGTAGCACTGGGCATTGGTATGAAGGTAGTAGCCTATGATCCGTTTATTGATAGTGCCCACCTGACACTGGATTTTTTCGACGGACAAACAGTGAGCTTTACCATAGACACCATTTCGAAAGAGGAAGTTCTTAAGCAGGCTGATTTCATCTCGCTGCATGTTCCTGCCCAGAAAGAATATGTAATTTCAACCAAAGAGTTTGGAATAATGAAAAAGGGAGCGGGTATAGTAAATGCCGCCAGAGGTGGGGTAATCGACGAGGTAGCACTGGTTAAAGCCATTGAAGACGGGGTCATTTCCAATGCTGCACTGGATGTGTTTGAAAGCGAACCTGCCCCTGAAATACAGTTGCTGATGAATAAAAATATTTCTTTAACACCGCATATCGGTGCTGCGACCCTTGAAGCACAGGACAGGATCGGTGAAGAACTGGCAGCACAGATCATCGCCTATTCCGCTTGATCTGTACCGCACAAAAACCATGGGGATTTGTTACCGGCATCGTAATAAATCCCTATTTTTGTTTGTACCAAAATGCAAACTATGGCTATCGTAAAACCCTTTCAGGCAGTCAGGCCAAGCCGGGATAAGGCTGCCCTGGTCACTACCAGATCCTATGAAGTGTACAGCAATTCGGAGCGCAATGCCATCCTGAAATACAATCCTTTTTCTTTTTTGCACATACTCGAACCCGGATTTAAATTCAATAAAGTGGTCAAAGGCCTGGAGCGTTTTCATATGGTGAGCAACCGGTTTTTGGAATTCAAGGAAAATGAGGTCTTTTTAAAAGAAAGCAAACCTGTTTATTACCTGCATGAAAAAACCTTTACCGACCATAGTTTCTGGGGTATCATTGCAATATGTTCTATTGAAGAATACGAGCAGGGAAAAGTTAAAAAACACGAAAATACCTTGCAGGAAAGGGAAAAATTATTTGGCAATTACCTGGAGGTTACCGGTTTTAATGCAGAACCCGTGCTGATCACCTACCCTGATAACAACAAGCTGACAGAATTGTATTTGAATGCAATCAGGGAAAGACCGGAGTATGAATTCACAACCAACAAGAACAGAACACATAAACTCTGGGTACTGGATAATGAATCGGATATAGAACTGATACAAAATGAATTCAGTTCGATGCCTGCCCTTTATATTGCCGACGGGCACCACCGAAGCGCCTCTTCAGCCTATTTGAAAAAGGTATTGCAGGCACAGAACAAAAACCATACAGGCCAAGAGTATTACAATTATTTTATGGCCTACCTCATACCCGAATCAAAATTGAAGATTACTTCTTTTTTTCGGTTCATAAAAAAGCTACCCATGACCAAAGAGGAATTTCTGATCCATCTGGACAGCTATTTCCGCATAGAAAATGTTGGCAGTTTTTTATATTCCCCCACCAAAAAACACCATTTCAGCATGTATCTGGATGGTGATTATTACAAACTATATCTGCGCAAAGACACCTTTGAAATTAATAACCCCCTGGATGATCTCGATGCTTATATACTTTTTAAGACCGTTTTAGAACCGGTTCTGCAGATCAAGGACCTGAGCCATGACAAGCAGATCACCTATTTGCCGGAAGCACATGGCATACATCAGTTAAAAACAGAGGTTGATAAGGGCAGGTTTGAACTTGGGTTCGGTTTGTACCCGGTAACTGTTGAACAACTCAAGGCTGTGGCCGATGCGCAGCTCGCCATGCCTCCTAAAAGCACCTATATACAACCCAAATTGCGCAGCGGACTTACCATCTATGAATTGCGTTAAAACCTGAAACCGATGTTTGTCAAAGAAAGGATCAAAACTTTAATGAGTACATTACCAAAAGGCGTTACACTGGTTGCTGTGAGTAAAACCAAACCCATTGCCGATATCAAAGAAGCCTATGAAGCAGGTCAGCGGGATTTTGGAGAGAACAAAATTCAGGAAATGGTTCAGAAGGCAGCTGAACTGCCCAAAGACATACGCTGGCATATGATCGGGCATGTGCAGACGAACAAGATTAAATACATGGCACCTTTTGTGCACCTGATCCATGGTATCGATAGCCTGGCAGCGCTGGTTGAAGTGAACAAACAGGCAAAAAAAAATAACAGGGTCATTGATTGTCTTCTGCAGGCAAAAATATCAAAAGAAGAGACCAAATACGGCTTGTCATTCGATGAAATTGAAAAGCTGCTGACGGGCCCTGAAATACAGAATTTATCTCATATCCGTATTACAGGTTTGATGGGCATGGCCAGCTTTGTTGATGATGAAAAAATACTCAATGAAGAATTTGCTTCCCTCAAAGGTTTTTATGACCAGCTTCATCAAAAAAAGATTGTTGCCGATAAATGTGCAATTTAGAAATTTTATCCATGGGCATGAGCGGTGATTACCAACTTGCCATCAAAAACGGCAGCAACATGGTCAGGATTGGCAGCTCTATTTTTGGGGAAAGGAATTATCTGGCGGAATGAAATCAAGGACAAAGGATAAAGGACAAAGGATAAAGGAAAAAGGAAAAAGGCAAAAGTTTTGAGTGTTGAGTGATGAATTATGAGTGTTGAATGAAGTTATGAATAGTGAAATAGTGAATAGTGATGAATTGATGAGAGTTAGCGGTGTTGTGAATGATGAACAGTGAATAATGATACTATTACGGATTTAAACTCTGGCCTCAAAGAATAAAAGAATTGATGATCAAAATCAATGCTTACGATCAAGATGGGGAGCCTGTCGGCCAAGTAAAAAGTAAAAAGTTAAAAGTAAAAAGTAATCGCGAATGGATACACAATCGTAGCCCCGCGATGCCTCGCGGGGTGATAGATCCTCAATGTTGGCTATGACACGTTTTGATATATGAGAAGATCACCCCGGCCGCACTTGAGCATGTGATGACAGGTTGAAATTCAAGCCAGAAGGCTGTGTTTTTTCTTTGCAGCCTTGTCCCGAGTTCTCGGGATTGCCTACTTTTTGGTCAAGCAAAAAGTAGCTTGAGTGAATTCAGCCTCGACGCAATCGAATATTGAGCGAAGTCAATAAGAATAGGGAGTAATCGATTTCCGAGTGCATACGAGGCAATCGATGATTGCGAAGTCTAAATTCGAAGGAATGATTCTTTTTTCATGTTGTCATTCCGATAGCCCCGCGTTACGCGGGGGTGAGGAATCTCATGAAGCCGCTTATGGCTGACTTTCGGGAACTGTTGAACGGACTATTCTTAATACCGATTCAAGAAAATATTTTATAAAATCCCATAGTCTTAAAACTATGAAAAAAATAATACCCTATTTATTCCTGCTGATTTACACAAACCTCTCCGCTCAGGATAGCATACTCCTGGCAACAGGTATCACATGGAATAAGCTATACCCAACCGGAAAATAATTCAAACGGGATATCCTCATCTGTTTTGCAGGCTGGTCTGTCAAACAATCCTGGACGGAAAACTGGGCAATGAAATTATGGGAAGCAAAACTAAAGGATAAAGGCATTGGAAATTTATACGCCGTAAAAGGCCCCAAAGATGTATTTTTTGAATCCTCAGAAATCGCAACGGATAGTTTGGCCATGCATTTAAAGAACCTGCTGAAAGAAAATGAGCGCTATGGATTCCCTTAAAATAGTCGTTGTGGCACATTCAAGCGGAAGTTTTGTGGCTCATCGTTTTTTTTCTGTCCTGAATGCCAATCCGGTTTGGCAGGATCTTTTGGGTAAAATTACCTATTATAATCTCGACGGAGCCATCAGTTCAGCAACTCCCGGAACGACCCTCACAAAAACGCTCAGTGATAAGTTAAAGGAGATCTTTGCAGTTTATGCCTATGACGAAACGGAAAAGATCGCTTCTCCCAATAAAAATGAAATGCAAAAGATGGTTTTGCTCTATCCTGAAAAAGTCACAGCCATTGAACTAAAGAGCAGCAATTCCGGCTGTAAGGATCCCTGGTGCGTGCATGACCTGCTGATCAACGCGAAACCGCATGATCCCAATGGATTTGATCTGGAAAGGGATTATTTCGAAATCAATGAGCAACACCCGGTAAATGTTCAGTATTTCCGATAAAATTCAGTGCAGGATCTTATAGATCAGTTCTTTTAAAATATCTCCCTGGCCGATGTTATTCGCCCCTACTCCTTTGCTTTTCAAATCAGCTTCTCTCAGAAAGCCAATGATTGCCGACACCTTGCGCATGGGGTAATTGTTGGCTGCCTCCGTATATTCCTGAACAAAATACGGATTGATACCCAGTGCCTTGCCAACATTCGTTCTGCTTTTATCATGCAGTCCGTGGTAGATCAACAATTGGGTAAAGAAGTTATTCAGCAAAGATATCGTGACCACAAGCGGGTTGTTTTTCGCATTCTGCGAAAAATAGATGGCAATCTGGTAGGCCTTCATCAGATTCTTTTCCCCCAGAGCCTTCCGCAGCTCAAAATTGTTGAAATCCTTGCTGATGCCAATATTGTCTTCTATATGCTCTTCGTTGATGGCAGTCTCTTTGGGTACGATCAGCATCAGTTTTTCCAGTTCATTATACACTCTGGAAAGGTCATTACCCAAATAGTCCACCAGCATCAGTGCAGCTTTGGGTTGGATACGGTAATTTTTTTCTTTCAGAACATAATTGATCCATTCAGGAACCTGGTTTTCATAGAGTTTGTTGCTTTCAAACAAACAGCCCTGCTTGGCAATGATCTTTGCCAATTTTTTTCTTTTATCGAGCGTTTTGTACTTATAACAAATTACAAGTACCGTGCTGGGCACGGGATTTTCAGCGTAATCGCAGAGATTTTCTATGGTTCTCGACAAGTCCTGGGCTTCTTTTACAATAATGACCTGCCTTTCCGCCATCAGCGGGTAACGCTTTGCATTCGATACGATCTCTTCAATGCTTACATCCCTGCCGTATAAGACCAGCTGGTTAAAGCTTTTTTCTTCTTCCTTTAATACCTTATTTTCAATGATTTGAGTGATCCTATCTATATAAAAGGATTCTTCTCCCATCAAAAAATAGATGGGCCTGATCTGGCCGTTCAGAATATCCTCTTCAATTTGTTTTACTCTTTTCATGAATAATAATTAATTTAGCCAGGGCTGCAAGGGTATAAAACAGCTTCAGATGAGCATTATGGATGGCCTGATCGGATTAAATCTTCCTGAGTATTCCTTCCGCATCAAAAGTAAAGAAAATAAGCTTTTTATCTTTGATGTGATACGAAAAAAAAATGTGGTGCTCACTCCGGAAGAATGGGTCAGACAGCATGTTGTACATTTTCTGATCACAGAAAAAAGCTATCCCAAATCGCTCATTGCCATTGAAAAACAGATCGTGCTGCACGGTTTGACGAAAAGAACGGATATTCTTGTTTTTAACAGGACCGGCTTACCGGAACTGATCGTAGAATGCAAGGCCCCGCATATAAGTATAACCCAGGAAAGCTTTGACCAGATCGCCCGTTACAATATGAAGCTCAATGCGAAGTACTTGTTCGTTACCAACGGTTTGGCACATTATTATTGCCAGATCGATCACCTGAATGAACGTTACACCTATCTGGAATCACTGCCCTCTTACGTAAAATAAACGGCTGACATGAACATTAATAAATCCAAATCTTTTAAGTTTGCACACGTTTTTAAAAATAACCCAGGTTTTATAGAGATCATTTGAAAATAGCTGTCGTCATACTGAACTGGAACGGTGAAAAATTACTGGAAAAGTTTTTGCCTTCTGTAGTAAAATACAGTAAAGGTGATGCCGAAATTTATGTGGCCGACAACAATTCTACCGATGGTTCTGTAGCTTTTTTACAAAAGCATTATCCTGAGATCAAAATAGTCCAAAATAAGGAGAACGGAGGCTATGCCAAAGGTTACAATGATGCCTTGAAGCAGATAAAAGCTGATGTGTATGCTTTGGTAAATTCTGATATTGAGGTAACTGAAAACTGGCTAAAACCCATTGCAGCCCAATTTGCTCTGGAACCCAATACGGTAGTAATTCAACCTAAATTACTGGATTACAAAGACAAAACAAAATTTGAATACGCAGGTGCTGCAGGCGGCTTTGTGGATTTCTTTGGTTATCCGTATTGCCGGGGCAGGATTTTTAACAAGCTGGAATCGGATGAAGGACAATACGATGAGGTTTGTAATATTTTTTGGGGCAGCGGAGCCTGTTTGTTTATCAGGTCGGTTGTTTACCATCAGATGCAAGGGCTGGATGAAAATTATTTTTCACATCAGGAAGAAATTGACCTGTGCTGGCGCATTCAGAATGAGGGTTATAATATACAATATGTAGGCACTTCCACGGTTTACCATGTCGGTGGAGCTACTTTGCAGGAATCAAACCCGCATAAAACATTTCTGAATTTCAGGAACAGTCTGTTCACGATTGCTAAAAATGTACCGAAAAGATTTGTGCTGATCGTAATTTTTGCCCGACTGATCCTCGATGCTGTTGCTGCCCTTAAATTTGTCCTGGAACTGCGACCGGCACATTCCTTTGCCATCCTGCGATCGCACTTCAGCTTTTACTGGTATTTGCCAAAAATGCTTTATAAAAGAAGGTTTATCTCTTACAAACAAACCAGATATTACGACTGTTTCAGCATCGTCTGGCAGCATTTTGTATTGAGGAAGAAGAAATATTCCGAACTTCGTTCGGACAAGGAAAAAGGACAAAGGATAAAGGACAAAGGATAAAGTGATAAAGTGATAAAGTGTTGAGTGATGAATGTTGAGTGATGAGTGATGAGTAATGTGTCCTTTTCCGAAGGATGTTGTCATTCCGATACCCCGACCCCGAGCACTCGGTGCGGGGTGAGGAATCTCTGCTCTTCGAAGTCTCCCGACTTCGATTATGTGCAATTTTTTAAAAGCTCTCCTCCTACTAGGAGGAGTACCCGAAGGGGGAGGTGGTTTTAAGACAGGGCAATAGATAATTGCGAAACAACACTCATCACTCATCATTTATAACTTTCCTGTCTCCTGGTTCTTGTCTCCTGTCTCCTGGTTCTTAAAGTGCAGCCTGATTTTCTACGATTTCCGTTTAGGGATTAAGAACAAAAAAATTGAATCTTTCACCCCGCGAGGCATCGCGGGGCTACGATTGTAAATCCCTTCGTGATTACTTTTTACTTTTAACTTTTTACTTTTTACTTGATTCCTGTCTCCTGTCTCCTGATTCTCACATCTCACATCTCACATCTCATATCTGAATACGTGTCAAGGCCAGCATTGAGGATCAATCACCCCGCGAGGCATCGCGGGGCTACGATTGTATATCCCTTCGTGATTACTTTTACTTTTACTTTTGCCTTTTTACTTTTGCCTTTTTACATTCAACACTCATAACTCATAATCTCAACATCTCATCTCACTCAACACTTCCTGCACCTTATCCGCCGCTTCTTTGAATTCAACAACGGAAATCACGTTCAAACCGCTTTTGTCTATGAGTTCTTTGGCCTCAACAGCATTGGTGCCCTGCAGGCGCACGATGATGGGCACTTTAATGGCATCACCCATATTTTTGTAAGCTTCAATGATCCCCTGAGCTACCCTGTCGCAACGGACGATACCGCCAAAGATATTGATCAGGATGGCCTTTACATTGGGGTCTTTTAAAATGATCCTGAAACCTGTTTCAACCCTTTCTGCATCTGCCGTTCCGCCCACATCCAAAAAGTTCGCAGGCTCACCACCACTTTGTTTGATGATGTCCATGGTCGACATGGCCAGTCCGGCGCCGTTTACCATACAACCCACGTTTCCGTCCAGGTCAACATAATTTAATCCTGCTGCATTGGCTTCAACTTCTATCGGGCTCTCTTCTCTCAGGTCACGCAAATCGACATAATCCTTATGACGGAAAAGGGCATTGTTATCGAGGGTAACTTTGGCATCAACTGCAATGATCTTCTCGTCAGAGGTTTTTAATACCGGGTTGATCTCAAACAAGGTAGCGTCTGATTTGATATAAGCTTCATACAAAGAAGTTACAAACTTGATCATTTCCTTGAATGCCTTGCCTTCAAGGCCCAGATTAAAGGCGATCTTTCTCGCCTGAAATGGCAGAATACCTGCTGCCGGATCGATCTCTTCCACAAAAATCAGGTGGGGTGTTTTTTCAGCTACAGCCTCAATATCCATACCTCCTTCGGTAGAATACATGATCATGTTCTTTCCGGCACCGCGGTTCAGTAAAACCGACATATAAAACTCCCGGGTTTCGGTCGGACCCGGATAATAGACGTCCTCTGCAACCAGCACCTGATGGACTTTCTTTCCTTCTGCACTGGTTTGCGGTGTTTTCAGCATCATGCCGATGATCTCTTTGGATAATTTTTCAACGTCACCGAGGTTTTTAGCGAGCTTGATTCCGCCCCCTTTGCCTCTTCCTCCTGCATGCACCTGGGCTTTTATGACCCACCAGCCTGTACCGGTTTCTGCTGTTAATTGTTTGGCCGCTTCAACAGCACTTATATGGTTATTAGCAACGATGCCGCGCTGAACTTTAACGCCAAAGCTGCTCAAAATTTCTTTTCCCTGATATTCGTGTAAATTCATGTAAACTTATTTAGGATGATATGTTACAAAAGTAAGGATTAAATTAAAATTCTTCCCAATAGTACTTTGTTTTTATTTAATAAAAATAAGGCTCGCCAACCAGGGTTTAACATAATTTTAAGACAGTATGAATGCAGCATTTAGGAAATTTACCGAAGAATTTGCCCTATTGCCTTTTCATGAAGTTAATCCTGACCACCGCCTTCTTATTCCTTTTTTACGCGCTTACGGCTCAGGAGAATCCGATTCAAAAAAAAGAACTTACAGCTACCAGAATACAGGAAAAGATCACGGTCGACGGCCTTCTTGATGAGCCTGCCTGGGAACAGGCTGAAAAAGCCAAAGACTTTGTGATGTTCAGACCGGGTAACGGTGATAAGGAACCGGATGACCTGAAAACGGAGGTCAGTATTTTGTATGATGACGAAGCCATCTATGTAGCTGCCAGGATGTATGATGCCAATCCAAGATTGATTTCCAAGGAGTTATCCGAACGGGATAATTTGGGGAACACCGACTTTATTGCCATCATTATCAACCCAAATAACGACGGCCAGAACGAGTTTGAATTTTTTGTTTCAGCAGCCGGAGTACAACTGGATGCACAGGTATCGCCTTCCAACGGTGAAGATTTTAACTGGAGCGAGGTCTGGTTCAGTGAGGCCCTCATTACAGATCAGGGTTGGTTTGTAGAAATGAAAATACCCTATGCTGCACTGCGCATGCCGGAGGTTGACGTGCAACTATGGGGACTAAATATCCATCGAAGGATCGAACGCAAAAGAGAACAGTACACCTGGAATTTTATTGATAAATCCAAAGGGTCCCCATCACAATATGCCGGTATTTTAAAGGGAATAAATAATATTGATCCTCCGGTGCGGCTTAGTTTTTTCCCCTTTACCTCTTTTATTGTTTCTGATTATGATGGAGATACAGATGGAGATTTTAATTTTGGAATGGACATTAAATACGGCATAACCGACAATTTCACCTTAATTGCAACCCTGGTACCTGATTTTTCTCAGGCAGGATTCGATGCTATTGAACTGAATCTGGGACCCTTCGAGCAGGTTTTTACGGAACAGCGGCAATTTTTTATTGAAGGCGCCGATATTTTGAACAAAGGTGATCTCTTCTTTTCCCGACGAATTGGTAATAGGCCTGTGGGCAATGACGATGTCTCTACCTATGTTGAAGAGAACCCCAATTATGAAATCGTGAGCAATCCCACCGAAGTGGATGTGCTCAATGCCATCAAGGTAACCGGCAGATCCCAGAAGGGATTGGGTTTGGCATTGCTGAATGCGGTAACAGAAGAAACCGAAGCAGTGATCAGAGATACACTGACCCTTGAAAAAAAGAAGATTGTAACAGAACCCATAGCCAATTACAATGTTTTTGTGATCGACCAGGAATTCAACAAGAATTCTTCTATTGGCTTAGCCAATACCAATGTGTTGCGTTCCGGTGAGTTCAGAGATGCGAATGTCAGCTCCCTGGTTTTCAACCTGGCCAACCGGAAAAATTCTTATGCCCTTACCGGGGATGCTAGTACAAGCACCATTCGTGAAGACCAGGAGAATACAACCGGCTTTGCCGGCAATCTGGCCTTCCGGAAAACAGAGGGGAAGATCCGGTACAGGCTGGAGAACAGGTTTTCCGATGAAAAATACGATAAAAATGATCTGGGATTCAACCAGACGAACAATTATATGGATTTTATTGGCAACATTTCCTATCAGATCTTTGAGCCAACAAAAAAATTCAACAACTATCGCTTCGACTTTTTTGCCGGGTATTTTCGCAGATTCGATCCCGGGGTTTACACGGGTAACTGGATTGAATTGAACTATTTCTTCCAGCTGCTCAATCAGTTTGCCTATGGCGGCTATGTAGGAACCAATATTGGCGAACGAACGGATTATTTTGAACCACGTACAGAAGGAAGATACTGGGTAAAAGACCCCCAATCTGAAATTTACGGATGGATCTCAACAGATTACAGAAAAAAATTTGCTATTGATGTAAGGGGTGGATTTGAATTTGTAACGGGTAATGCAGGATACGAATATTCAGTTGAGCTGAGCCCCAGGTATCGCTTTAGCGACAAATTTTCTATGATCTATGGTGTAGAAAGGGAATACAGCGACCATGAATTGGGATATGTTACCACACTTGATGATGGAACCATCATCTTTGGGAAAAGAGAAAGAAAAGAAGTGGAGAACGTGCTGACAGGAAAATACAGTTTCAACGACCGTTCCTCCTTGTCCCTTGCCCTGCGCAACTACTGGTCGCCTGTAAAATACAGGGATCAGTATTACACTTTATTAGAGAACGGTGACCTTCAGGAAAACAATTATACCGGAGAAAACGATATCAATTTTCACAGCTGGAATTTTGATTTGCGGTATGTTTGGGTATTTTCCCGTGGAAGTGAACTCGTTGTATTGTACAGAAATTCCCTGCTCGATGCAGAAAATGATCAGGGACAGTCAGAAGAGAATTATTTTAATAATGTTTCCAACCTCTTCGACCAGCCCTTCGGACACAGTTTTTCCGTTAAACTGGTTTATTATCTGGATTACAACCAAATCCGGACCTGGGTCAAGTAGCTTGTAGTATTGGTGACAGATATGACTGATATGAGATATGAGATATGAGAAACGGGAAACAAGTAAAAAGTTAAAAGGAAAAAGTAAAAAGTGCTGAGTGTTGAGTGTTGAGTGATGAGTGAATTGTGAATAGTGATGAGTTATGAGTGTTGAATTATGAGTGAAATTGTGAATAGAGAAATCGTGATGAAGTTTTAAGAAAGAGCGAAGGCGCGATAGAACGAAAGTGCGAAGGAGTTATTAGTTGAGTGATGAGTGTTGAATGTTGAGTGCATAGTGATAGCAATACGGATTTAAACTCTGGCCTATTTTATTTTTCGTCCTGGCTTCCAGAAAATTTTAGCGATGCCGATAGCAATCGGCAGGAGAAGGAGCAGCCAGAGAGCGAAGCGTCCTTAGGCTGCGGCGGATAAAAATTTTATGGTTAAAGCCATAGAAAAAGAAAATCAGCCTTGAATTTTTGCTTCTTTTGTTTCAAGACAAAAGAAGGTTAAATACCCGAAGTTGCAAACTTCGGGTAACATTCTTTGAAACAAAATAATCCCAAACCACCCCGGCACTTCGTGCCACCCCTCCGCCGAGGGGAATTTTCTCCTGCTCTTCGAAGTCTCCCGACTTCGAAGCAAGTGATTTCCCTTCATATTGTCATTCCGATACCCCTTGCAGGGGTGAGGAATCTCATTAAGTTGCTAAAGTAAGGTGGATTTCGTGCTCTTCAATTCTCCCGAATCAAAGCAAGTGCAATTTGTTTAAAGCTCTCCTCCTGCTAGAGAGGAGTACCCGAAGGGGGAGGTGGTTTTAATTTAAAATAACCAACCGGTACTTCGTCTGCCGAATAAAATGAAGTGATTTTCGTTTATGCAGTACCTTCCCAGGTCTCTAGTAGTGAAGTAGCGAATAGTAATTAAATCAAATCCGCAAAAATCCGTTTCATCCGCGTCATCCATGTTCTATTCAACTCTTTTTCTTCCTTCATTGACTTCATGTCAATTTCGATAATTTTCGTACTTTTCCGTTCTTGATTTAAGCTATGATAAAAGCAAAAAATATCCATAAAAGTTACGGTACTGTGGAAGTGCTGAAAGGCGTCGACCTGCACATCCAAAAAGGTGAGATCGTGGCTATTGTAGGTCCGAGTGGTGCAGGCAAAACAACGCTGCTACAGATACTTGGAACACTGGACAAACCCACCATAGTTGATGCACTTTCAATAAATGATGTTGACATCACCAAACTCAATGACAAAGCCATTTCAAATTTCCGGAACAGGCATATTGGTTTTGTTTTTCAGTTTCACCAGTTATTACCAGAATTCACTGCTGTTGAGAATGTATGTATCCCCGCTTTCATCGCGAATAAACCCAGAAAAGAAGTTGAAAAAAGAGCCAGGGAATTGCTGGATTTTTTGGGATTATCGCATCGCTATGAGCACAAACCGAATGAGCTTTCCGGTGGCGAGCAACAGCGTGTGGCCATCGCCCGGGCACTCATAAACAACCCGGATGTGATCTTTGCCGATGAACCCAGTGGAAACCTGGATACCGAGAATGCTCAAAATCTCTACAAACTGATCTTTGAACTGCGCGAAAAATTCGGGCAGACCTTTGTGATCGTCTCCCACAACCTGGACCTGGCCAAAATGGCCGACCGCACGCTGACTATGAAGGATGGAAAAATTAATTGAACTTTTAAGGAAGGACAAAGGATAAAGGACAAGGAAAAGGATAAAGGACAAAGGATAAAGGATGAATGAGTGTTGAGTGATGAATGTTGAGTGTTGAGTGATGAATGTTTGATGTTGGAACCAGGAGACAAGAACCAGGAACCAAGATAAAAGAATCACTAACCTTGAACTTTAAAACTCGAACTTTGAACTTTGAACTTTGAACTTTAAACCTTGAACCTTGAACTTTAAACCTTGAACTTTTTACTTTTTCCTTTTACCTTTTTACTTATTTACAAATCAACCTATTCATTAAATACATAAAAAAATGGCTATCGGAATCATCAGCGCTATGCCCGAAGAGATCACGGCGGTGGTAAAGAGCATGACCACGCATCATACTACAGAAAAAGGTATGCGCAGCTATCATTATGGAGAACTTTTCGGGAAAGAGGTGGTTTTGGTCTTTTCCCGCTGGGGTAAAGTAGCTGCAGCAACTACTGCAACGCAAATGATCGAGGATTTTGATCTTTCAGAGATCCTGTTTACAGGAGTTGCAGGTGCATTGGATGAGGGTCTAGAAATTGGAGATATCGTGGTAGGTAAAAGAATGTTTCAGCACGACCTGGATGGCTCGCCCATAGTCAAAAAATATGAAGTTCCCTTATTGGGAAAAACCTTTTTTGAAACAGATCCAGCAAACAGAAAAAAATTGATTGTGGCTTGTCAGCGCTTTTTGGAAAAATTCGAACTCATCTTCCCAAAAAACAGAATAGAAAAATTTGGGATTAGAACACCGAAAATAATGGAAGGAGATATAGCCAGCGGGGATCAGTTCATTTCAGAGAAGTCTGAAATAATTAAAATCAAAGCCGGATTGAACAGCGTAGTTTGCACCGAAATGGAAGGTGCTGCCGTTGCACAGGTATGTTTTGAATACGGTTTGCCTTTTTCTATCTTCAGGACGATCTCAGACAAAGCCAATGACAATGCGCACATTGATTTTCCGGCTTTTGCAAAGGAAATTGCCAGTAATTATGCGCTGGGGATTTTAAAGAATTATTTGAAATAATGATCCTTATTGAAACAAAAGATTCCTCACCCTACTGCGCAGGGATTCGGAATGACAGTAGTACGGGTTTTTTTGTTTTGTTAGGGGATACTTCCTTTATTTTCTCAATTTAACTCTCAAAGTTGTCATTCCGACCCCGCGTCACGCGGGGGAGGAATCTCATCCTGAGGGATAAAATGATGGTCCAAAAACTCAAAATTTTGATTAAAGGAACGAATTAAGTTCAATTTCTTTTCTCGACGCCAGCCTTTGATTTCTTTTTCCCTGGCTATTGCTTGCTGAACCCAGGTAAACTTTTCGTAATAAATTAAAAACTCAAGGTTATATTTTGACGCAAAAGTTTTAATTCCCTTATTAATATTTTCTTTATGCTGCCTCAATCGTATTTCTAAATTATTGGTTACCCCTGTATAATATGTTGAACGGTTTTTATTGGTTATAATGTAAACATAATATGTTTGATAGCCTTCGGAATAGTCTAACATCCTGATTTTTTTTAATTCATTTCAGTGCTTGTATTTTATCAGATTCGATTTAATATTTCTCATTGTTATGTCATTCCCAATCAATTGTTTTAAGAAAGAATGGTGATTACTATTCCAAGAAAATTAAATTCTGTTATGTCAATAGATTGGTAACCTAATTGTAACGAAGTCGGGATACCATTTTCATTGAGATGTAACTAGTTTGACTACCGACGCAACTCTTTCCAAATCTTCCAGACTCAGATTCGACCCACTGGGCAAACACAAACCCCGGTTAAAAAGATCTTCCGAAGTACCATCAACATAAGCAGGAAATTCCTGAAAAACAGGCTGTAAATGCATGGGTTTCCAGAGAGGCCTGGATTCTATATTTTCTTTTTCCAGTGCCAGGCGTATCCTTTCCCGGGTTTCATAGCTATCGGTTAAAATGGTCGTCAGCCAGCGGTTGGCAAAGGCTCCTTCAGGTTCTTCAACAAATGAAATGGGAAGTCCGGACAAAGGCTTTTTTGTAGTATTCAAAATTTCTTCTGCGTGCCTCTACCCTATCTTTCAACACCTCCATTTGTCCGCGACCGATACCCGCCACGATATTTGACATCCGGTAATTATAACCAATTTCGGAATGCTGGTAATGCGGGGCTTCATCCCGTGCCTGCGTAGCCAAAAAGGTCGCTTTTTTGCAATATTCCGGATTGTTTGATATCAGTGCTCCTCCACCGGAAGTTGTGATGATCTTGTTGCCATTAAATGAAAAAATGCCCAGTTCACCAAAAGTACCCATGTGTTTGCCTTCATAAAAAGCACCCATGGCTTCGGCGGCATCTTCAATAACAGGTATCTCATATTTCTCAGCAATGGCCATGATCTCCTTCATTTTGGCAGGCATGCCATACAAATGAACGAGCAGAACAGCTTTTGGCTTTTTGCCTTTCGAGATCCTGTCTTTGATCGCTTTTTCCAATAATTCCGGACTCATATTCCAGGTATCTCTTTCAGAATCCACAAAAACCGGAATGGCTTTTTGGTAACGAATCGGGTTAGCTGTGGCTGAAAAAGTAAAAGACGAGCAGAGCACTTCATCATTTTGTTCTATGCCGAGCATGATCAGTGCCAGATGTATCGCTGCCGATCCCGAACTCAGTGCCGAGCAGGCCTTCGCCCCGGTAAATTTGCAGATATCCTGTTCCAGCCCATTCACATTGGGCCCCAATGGAGCCACCCAGTTCGTGTCAAAAGCCTCTTTTACGTATTTTTGTTCCTCACCGGTTAAATGAGGAGAAGATAACCAAATTTGTTTTTCATGTAGTTTTAATTTCAAAATTACGATTATTCCACAAAAGCGTAAAGTGTTGAATGTTTGTTGAGTGTTGAATGTTGAATGCTGAATGTTGAATGTTGAATATTATTTTTCACGAATGCTTATCAATCACCACCCCTCTGCCAAATCATTCCACTCGGGATTATTCTTTTCGATTAATTCGATCTTCCAATCCCGATTCCATTTCTTTAATTGTTTTTCCCTTTGAATTGCTTCTTTGACTGTATAAAAATGACTTCCAAATATACAAGTTTGTCAATCATTATATCTGCTACTAAATCCTTTTACCAATTTTTTCTTATGCTCCAAAACCCTGCGATTGATATCATTGGTCACGCCGATATACAATATGCCGTTTTTTTTGCTTGCTAATATGTAAACGTAAAAAGAAACAGAGGTATTAATCATGCTCGCTATACCAACCAAAAGATTCCCGCTTTCGCGGGAATGACATCTTAAAGGAGTTCATTTAATTGCAATTCGCTGAATCTATTCATCATCAAAAATCTATGATCGCAATTAATTTTAAGTCAATGTTTCATTAAGATCCTCTACAATCCGTTCCGCAGTCTTCCCATCCCACAAAAATAAGAACAAAGAAAAAAGATAAAAGAACAAAGTATTAATAAGAAGAAATTAAAACCTTCTTTATTTATCATTAATTTTAGAAACAATGGATCCCAAAATCCTATTTAATTCTAAAGACTCCTCAGTTAAATGAACCAATACGCTCTTATCAATTTTTCCAATTATAATTTCACTTAAGATTCTCAACCAATAATTAGATTCCCTCATTTCTTTTAGAGATATTCTGACCTTATTATGAAAATCTGCCCTGCTGGTTCCTGCCTGTGCTTCTTCATAATTTGCGCCTGCCGAAGTTGCACTTTTTATAAGTTGGTATTTAATCACGCTATACTCTTCACTCCTTGGCAAGGTTCTAAGAAAATTGATTGTATTTATGGAAAAACTAAACAATCTTTTGGACAAGTCGTTTTGCATCTCTTTCTATTCTCTTCTTTCTCTTTTATCTTTTGTCTTTTATCTTTTATCTTTTATCTTCAAAAGATCCTCTACAATCCGTTCTGCAGTTCTCCCATCCCACAAATAAGGTATCTCCCCCGCTTTCCAGTGTCCGCTATGGAGTTTTTCCATATAAGGAGCCACATTTTTCGGGTTTGTACCTACGAGTTCATTTGTACCCACAGTAATGGTTTCGGGCCTTTCGGTATTATCGCGCAGGGTCATGCAGGGTACTTTCATCACGGTTGTTTCTTCGGTAATTCCGCCGGAATCCGTGATAACGGCAAAGGCATTTTTAACGAGGTAATTGAATTCCAGATAACCGAGCGGTTCTATCATATGCAGGTTCTCGGCATCGATTCCAATGCCTTTCAGACTTTTGGCTGTTCTTGGATGAACCGGAAATATGATCGGCATGCCTTTGGCACCTTTCACGATTTCGTCGATCAGGTATTTTAATTTGGCTTCTTCATCCACATTGGCCGGGCGGTGCAGGGTCATAACAAAATAACCTTTCTTCTGCAAATCAAATTCCTCCCAGGCTTCGGGTTTTACAAAGCGCGGCATATTTTTAAGCAGGGTATCGATCATGGTATTGCCCACATATTTTATTTTGCTTTCTGCATGGCCCAGTTTTCTCAGGTTCTCATTGGCCACTTCACTGGTGGTATAAAAAATATCGGTGATGCTGTCGGTTACCATGCGGTTGATCTCTTCGGGCATACTCAGGTCATTGGAACGAATACCCCCTTCAACATGGATCACCCCAACACCGAGTTTTTTTGCAGCAATGCTACAGGCCATGGTAGAGGTAACATCACCAACTACCAGACACCAGTCTGCGGGTTCTTTGAGCAAAAGCGCTTCATAACGTTCCATGATCCTGGCTGTTTGTTCTGCCTGAGTCCCGCTGCCGACTTCCAGATTCACATCCGGTTCCGGAATACCGAGCTGCTCAAAAAAGCTGCCCGACATTTTTTTGTCGTAATGCTGACCCGTATGGATCAATCGGTATTGGATCTTGTCCTTTACCTTTTCCAGCGCCTCAATAATAGGGGCTATTTTCATAAAGTTGGGTCTGGCCCCGGCGATGATGTCTAGTTTCATGGTTTCAAGTAAAAAGCCCGCCTGCGGCAGGCAAGTAAAAAGTAAAAAGTAAAAGTAAAAAGTAAAAAGTGAATGCTTTTACTTCTGACCAAAATTATATAAATGGTTTAACGATTTAAAATAAAATATCTTGTATTAGCTCATGAATAATGCAACACTTAGCACCAGCCAATATGGTAATTGCAGCATTCTATTTGTTCATTATTTATTTAACTCTCTCGTGAACCACTGTATCATCACTTTCCAGAAAATTCCCCTCCAATCAGGAGGGGTGGCACGAAGTGCCGGGGTGGTCCGGGATGATTCTGTTTCAAGGAATATTACCCGAAGTTTGCAACTTCGGGTTTCTTTCTCTTCTTTTGTCTTGAAGCAAAAAGAAGCAAAAATTCAAGGCTGATTTTCTTTTTCTATGGCTTTTACCATAAAATTTTTATCCGCCGCAGCCTAAGGACGCTTCGCTCTCTGGCTGCTCCTTCACCTGTTCGCTAGACATTCTGGCATCGCTAAAATTTTGCTGGTTAAGCCGAGGCACGAAAAATAAAATTCACAGCTAGGCCGGGTTGAACAATCCGTAAATTCAATACTTCAGCTATCCTTTGCTTGAACTATTTCACTAGTTTTGCACGACCGTAGACCCGATTCATCCAAAGTCATAATTCACATTCAACACTCATCATTCATAACTTTCCAAACTTTATCCTTTGTCCTTTGAACTTTGTCCTTGCCTGCTCTGCAGGCCTTTTTCTTTGAGGCCGGGTTTAAAGTCGTTATAGGTGTATAGGATTTATTTGGATTTGCAAATCTTTGATTTCCCGCGGAAGCGGGAATCTGTAGTAACTTGACGAATCAGGGTAAATATTGGTATTGTATTTCCGAGAATCTCCCTATTAAAAATTGGGGGTTTAATTATGTAATGCGCTACAATTCAACACTTATAACTCACACGCATACCTCCTACACTCTTTCATTATTCACTGTATAACCACACAACTCAACACTCAACACTCATAACTCATCCTCCTAATTTCCTTTCACTTCCAATAAATAATAACTCTAATAATCTGAGAACCGCGGTGATATAATTTCTGAAATAGCTTTGTCAAAATCATGCACCCTTCCTTTGCTGATATCACCAAGTCCTTCTTCGAGTTTCTGATAAAGCCGCTCTGAAAGACTGATATCATCATACATTTTTGCCAGCTTTTTCACTTCTTTAGGCTGAAATTCCCATGTTTTCTTTTGTTGTAAAATGCGGAGCGACTTATCTGAAGCTGCTCCAAAATATAATCCAGTTTATACGGGCCATTTTCAATAAAAGAACCTAATTGGTTTAAAATTGATTCATATTTTAATACTTCCTGGTACATATTTGTTTTTTATTTCACACAAATATAGTTAATATATCAATCCATCACTCATAATTCAACACTCATCACTCAGAATTCAACACTCAAAACTTTATCCTTTGTCCTTTGTACTTTGTACTTGTTTAGCCCTCCTGATTCTTGTCTCATGATTCCTGATTCCAAACCATAACTCAACACTCATAATTCAACACTAAAAAAATTTCATTACAGCTTTAAGTGTTATCACATTCTAGAATTTTATAATTCTTCCAGGATTACCGACTACTGTTGCACCATCTGGAATATCTTTGGTAACAACGGCTCCAGCTCCAATTTTGCACCAACTACCAATTTTTATATTTGGCAATATGATAGCTCCTGCACCTATCTGACTTCCTTCACCAATTTCAATTCCACCGCAAAGTGTAGCATTGGGTGAAATATGCACAAAATCAGCCAGAACGCAATCGTGATCAACAGATGATGAAGTATTTACAATACAGTGCTTTCCTATTATAGTAGAACTATTTATGACTGCATTTCCCATAATTACAGTGCCATTTCCTATTGTCACTGTAGCGTCAATAACACTTCTTGGATGTATAGCGTTTCCATATTTCAAATCAATCCTTTGGCTGAGTGCCTTTCTCAAAACGTTATTTCCTATACTGATAATAAAAGCTCCCTTTGCGGTTTTAGAATCATAATTCATTACCGGGTATCCTAACAAATCTTTTACTTTATCATCATCATCATATACATTTCCTATCTTAATCTGACTATTTTTTAGGATATCAATGATCACTTTAGCATGTCCGCTTGCACCGTATAAGTTCATAAAAAAAAATTAATTATTACCTTTAAATGGTTCTGTGCTAACATGACCATCAGCACTTATTCCCTCCGATTTAAAAACTTTAAGAATTGTCATAAAAATAATTTTAATATCCAACCAAAAGGAAAGATTATCCACATACCAAACGTCCAGATCAAACTTGTTTGACCAGGATATGGCATTCCGTCCATTCACCTGAGCCCAACCTGTTATACCTGGTCTGACTTCATGTCTCTTTTTTTGGTATTCGTTGTATAATGGTAAATATTGTACCAACAAAGGCCTGGGACCAATCAGACTCATATCCCCTTTAATTACATTGATCAATTGGGGTATCTCATCCAGGGAACTTTTTCTTACCAATGTACCTGCTTTTGTCATTCTTTCATGGTCTGGCAGTAAATTTTCCTGAACTATCTTTTCTGTCATTCATGGTCTTAAACTTGACGATCTTAAATATCTTCTCACCCATTCCCGGGCGTGATTGAAAAAAGAAAATCCTGCCATCGTTTGCAAAAAGGAGTACCAACGACACCAATATAAATACAGGGCTAAATATGATAAACCCAATTAAAGCAAGAACAAAATCTATGATCCTTTTAAAGAATATTTTATACATTTTTATTCAGAATCCGTTTTTCAATTTCTTCAATATACAATTTTGAAAGATACGTTCTATCAAAATTTTGTTTGGCATAGTGGTATCCGTTCTCTCCCATTTTTGATAGTTCTCCTTTCATGGCAAGTGCTTTTCTTACACCCGCAACTATATCCTTCGTATTTTCAGGCTCAACATATATTCCGCATTTTGCATCCTCAACCAATTCCCTCGATACGCCATCAATTGCCAGTAGAATGGGAATTTTACACGACATATAATCAAATGTTTTATTGGAATAGATGGTTTTAAACGTATCCGCTTTTTTTAATACAGAGCAGCCCATATCCGAAGCAAGAATATACTTAAATACTTCTTCTTTAGGAACAGGATCAACAAAAACCACATTCTTTAAGCCCCTCATTTTAACTTCCTTTTTCAACATTTCCTTCTGCATACCCGACCCGATCAATTGAAAAACAACCTGGGTATCAGTTAGCTTTTCTGCTGCATCAACCAGCTGTATCAAATGGTTGGCTACACCATGAGCGCCTACATAGGTTATTACAAATTCGTCTTCAAAACCTTGATTTTTCCTAAATTCCAAGGGATCAAAATCTTTTTGCAAACTTTCCGCCAACGAAAAATCAGCTGCATTCGGAATAAAAATAACTTTTTCCTTTGGCACTCCTTTTTCGACAATGATCTTATCTCTGAAGGCCGGTGTTAGCACATTGATCAAACTTGCCTTTTTATATATGAACTTCTCAAAAGCATAAGAAAATTTGATTATTTGAGAATTGGTAATTACACCTGTATCAATAGCTGATTCGGGCCAAAGATCTCTGATTTCAAAAACAAAAGGAATCCCTTTTAAGAAAGATAGTTTGTAAGCGGTAATACCTAGAAATAATGGTGGCGATGTAACGATGATCACATCATATTTCCCCTTTAATTTAAAAAGACCAGCCCAAATACTTGAAAACACAAAGGAAAAATATCCCCAAAGTCTCCCTAAGAAATTAACATTATACGATTCAGAAACATGGCAACGCAATACATCTACTCCATTATAAAAATTTTTATCCCAAAAAAAATATTTGCCTTTATATCTTTCCGGTTTTAAACCTGTATTGTAATGAACCATCCCACCAAGTACCGTTATTTTATGTCCCTGCTCTGCCCATACCTTGGTCATTTCATTAAACCTCGAACCACCGCCTTCACCTTTTTCTAAAAAATATTGGTGGATTAATAATATATTCATCTGGTTATAAGTCTATTTAGATTTTATCGGCCTACTGTTAATTTGATTTAATGCTAATTGTGGTTCGAATATGATCCGAAAAAGTTCTAAAGGTCAATCGCAAAGAATCTTCTTTGTGCCCATAATAATTAGAAACCCATTTGGTTTCCTTTATAGGTTGTATGATCTGCCCATTTTCGGTCTTTACATAATATGGTAACCTGTGGTGCTAAATTGGATTGAGATGCCAATAAACATATTTCTCTTTCCCCTGTGAATTTTCAATTTCATCATGGATCTCCCAAAGCATTTCATTTTCTTTTTTCTCAACTTTTCGTTTATGAAAAATGTTAGGTCCCAATTCCTTGAAGCCCTTAAATTTTCCATTAAAAATAAATTTGTTGTTTTCTTTTTTTACTGATGCCTTTGCTTCTTTTATCCAGTTATACCAAATGAACCTGCTCCCTTTTAACATTTGGTCCTTTCCATCTATACTTATGGTATTATGTCCTTCTGTTCCCGTAAAATAATGCATTAAATCCTCGGAAGTATTGTATTTATACGAGCCGATATCCCATAAATAATTCTTCCCATCAACCCAGATATCCATATGGAGGTTATCTGATTGTGCCGGTCTGTCTTTATAGGCACCGCAACGAATCATGGTTTTGGAAAACTGGTCATTCATAAGAAAATATCCTCCCTCATCAAAACAGTCTATTTCATTTGACCTTAATTCTATAGCCTCAGCCTTTTGAATTCCATACCAATGGTAACTGTTTGTTCCATATGCATGAGTGCCTTCCAGTATAACCCTAAGATCATCCAGTTGTGATCGGTAATCCCTAAAGTCGTCATCAGTCAATTTAAAAAATAAGGCTCCATCATTTGATCCGTAATTGGTAAATATCCGTTATCTTGTATTAAACAGGCGTCTAAAAAATGTAAAGATTTTTTTGCCTTATCATAAACATTTGCACAAAATTTATCCTTGTGTATTTCAGCCAATCTAATGCCCCAGCTTAGAAGTTGTATCACAACCCTGTGGTAATTCATTGAATATTGCAAATAGTTTCGTCATCGTAAATCTGGTAATCTATCTCTTCTTCAAACCATTTTTTTCCTTCTTTGCTCCATTTATCTGTATTTGGCATAAACGGAAAAAGTTTATTTGAAAGAAAGAGCATCAATGTTTCGGTAATGGCATGGTTGTTTTCGAACGGCTATCCTGGAAAAATTGATATTGTTATGACATGATCCAGCTGCCAGTAAATGGCATTCATGATCAATTTAAATCTTTGTTCAGTTAAATTGATTGAGTTTTTGTAAAAATATAAGGCAAAGGTCCAGTTTAAGATCCGCAGGCTGATCTCCTGACTACATTTGTAATTCGGGCCCATATTCATGGGATTGCCATGGATAAAATCTTCTATCTGCTCAAAGACGTATGCTGAATTGTCCTGTTCAAAATGAAAGTCATAACGAATGATATCATACAAAGAAGAAAATCTGGCCATTTCCCATACATACTTAATATCTCCGGACTCCTTCGACAGGTCCTTAACCTTGGAAAAATGTTGTGTTTTGTCATAAACAAACCGCGATTCAGGATTCGCCATCCAATCCATTTTTTTGCCTAGATCAAATTGTATTTTATGAAAGAAAGTAAAATTACCGGCCATGATTTGACTGAAAGTTTCTTTCAACGTGTCATTTTTTTTCTTTGGCAATTCCAGATCTCCGCGGTCTTTAAAAAAGAAAAGCGGCGTATACTGCCGCCATTGCTCAAGTTTAATAAACTCTTTAAATAATGGATTTTCAGGAAATTTATTCTTCGAAATTCCGAGTTTACATTTAACTACATACATAAGCCTAAAAACAGAATACCTCAGGCCCATGTTTAGAATAATATTAATAAAAGTCGTAAATTTTTTCAACCTAACGCAAAATCAATTAATATTTTGATGATTAGTTTTATGAAATAGGAATATTCTATATATGCTAAAGAACATAGATAAAAATTAGACTAATATGGATATACTTCATAATTATTTGTACAATGACTAAGATCTGCTTTCAATTGATCAATCTGGCAAACCTCACCTAAAACTGAGCCTCTATCTATCATTTCAATTAAAATTCTTAAATATGCTTTTTCACTTCCATGAAATCCATCAAGAGTTTCCAAATCGCTAGAATTGAACTTCTTCCATGGATGAGAATTGAATATATTTCGGCCCCATATTTATAGAAAATAGATTCTGTGTTTGGTAATATTTCATTAAAGTATAAGTAGTTATTGCTATTCTTCATTGCGTTATCAGACTTCATCAGCAAAAGGGGGAAGAAATCCAGTTACTTTCTAATTTTATTTTGAGTACAGAATTTCAATAAACTCTCTAAAACAGGAAGTGTCTCAATATTCATATTTTTAGCGTACTCAAATCTTCTGTTCCCATTTCTAATGCGTTCAAATGTATCCTGATATTTAAAATCTTCCGCTGTTTTATTACCTGATAACAATTTTTGAATTTGTATACCATATTGCATACTACCGTCATTTCTAAAGCCAGTATCGTTAATTATGGCATTTATGCCTATTGGGGTATAATCATTATGCATAACTAATTTTCTCATGGTTAATTTCTGCGAAAAAATATCCAAATAGATATTTTTAAATTGAACCAAACCATTTGCAGAATTATTTGTATTTAAATTTGTAGAATTTTTCTCCTCAAAAATATCTGCTTTAAGATCATCATAAGATTTATTAAACATCCATTGATCTAAGCCTATAATTAAATATTTTGGTAATTTGTCCTTCGGCAATTGTCTTAATACTTCCTCAAAATCTGATACACTTTTAACTGTAAAACCAGCATTAAAAAAGGACTTAATAAACATTTCTGATCTAAATTGAAGCACTCTGGAGGATCCCAATACAAGTACTTCTATTTTTTTTTGATCCTGTATATATTTATATTTTAAATAATTATAATTATCTTCATTATAAGCAAAACCAACCAAGTATTTATTTTCATTAATTTTTATTTTGTTAAGATTATAAAAGTTTTCCTTGGAAAACAATAAAATCAAAAACGGTATTAATAAAAAAATAATGACCGGCACTAAAAACATGAATATTTTCGTAATAAAGCTTTTCATTAAAACTGGAAATAAATAAAATCTTGTTGTGATCCACCATAAAAAAATATCAACAGAAGAATTACATAATATGTCGTCCATTGAAGAAAGTGATTTAGCTTCGAATTTTTAAGTTGAAGAACATGCTGTGCATTTCTTTGAAGCCATTCAAATGAAATAAAGAATAGAATAATTAATATATGTATTTGCGGAAATATTTGAGGATAAGTAAAAAGAGAATTAGAAAATATTTGTTTTATGTATGATAATGCATGTTCGATATTGTCAGCCCTAAAAAATATCCAGGCAAAAACAGTTAAACAAAAAGTTAGAAGCATAAAAGCAAGTTCTTTTAAGCTGGGAAAGAATTTACCTTGGGCTACCGTGTCAATATGATTTCGGTTGCTGTTGTTGAGAAGTAAGGGTAAAAAATAAAGTGCATTCAATGCTCCCCACACAATAAAGGTCCAGTTGGCCCCGTGCCAGAAACCACTTACTATAAAAATAATAAATGTGTTTCTCACTTTCATCCAGGTACCTCCTTTGCTTCCACCCAATGGGATGTACAGGTAATCTCTGAACCAGGTGGACAAAGAAATATGCCACCTGCGCCAGAATTCAGCGATATCTCGTGAAAAGTACGGAAAGTTAAAGTTCCGCATCAGGTCAAATCCAAAAAGTCTGGAAGTTCCAATCGCGATATCGGAGTAGCCAGAAAAGTCGCCATAGATTTGAAAGGCAAAAAACAATGCACCTAAGACTAGGGTACTGCCGGAGTAATCATCTGAATTGTTAAAAATATAGATTTGCATATTCGGCACAATTGTCTGCAATGACAATCTTTTTGAACAGATCCCCAGAGGATTTGACGCATACCGTCAACTGATTTCGAATATTCAAATGTTCGTTTTTTATAGAATTGCGGTAATAAGTGGGTTGCTCTTTCTATCGGTCCGGCGACCAGTTGGGGAAAGAAACTCACAAATGCTGAAAAGGCAATGAAGTCCTTTGTGGGTTTAAGCTTTCTCCTGTAGACATCAATGGTATAGCTTAGAGTTTGAAAGGTATAAAACGGATTCCTACAGGCAGAATGATATGTTAATGAGTTCGCCTGGATCTCAGCTCCAAGAAATGAGAAGGCAGTCACGAAGTTGTCGAGGAAGAAATTGTAGTACTTAAGAAACCCAAAAATCCGAGGTTCACTAGAATGCTTGTCCAAAGCCAGGACCTTACGTTTGCGTCTCTATTTTCATCTTTCAGATTCTAGCCCGACCGTATAGTCAACTCACGGTACTAAAAACGATTAGTGATAAGAATCTGCCAGTCCCACCACCATAGAACAACATAACTTGCTGTTACGATCAGACAAGTTCTGCAACTGTAAGTTGTTGTTTGCTACAAACCAATAGACAAAAAACTACTGGTAGAAAAATCGCAAAGTCTATCGAGTTAAACAGCAAAGAAAAATTTTATATATAAATTACTATACTGTATTTAGTTCGAAATAACAAATATTATACATTTATCCAATTGCCAGTTTTCAAACTTTCAATTGCCGCGAAGCT
>CAWFJI010000018.1:0-26557 GCA_963816075.1 uncultured Flavobacteriaceae bacterium
AAGGCTATCTGAATGACGAAAAAACGGTTACTACGCTAAACGATATTGGTACTGAAGCCATTGTTGCAGATCTCAACCTGCCTGATCAGTTTGTTTCCAATAAAGTAAATATCAGAACGATCTACTTTGATTTTGATAAGTCAAATATCCGTCCGGATGCCGCCAAAGAACTCGACAAAGTAGTTCAGGTGATGAAGGAATATCCAGCCCTGATGATCGAATCAGGATCTCATACCGATTCCAGAGGAAAGGACAAATACAACCAGAAACTGTCTGAAAGAAGAGCCAAATCCACGGTGGACTATATTATTTCCAAAGGCATAGATCCTTCACGTATAACCTACAAGGGTTATGGAGAAACCCAATTGGTTAATAATTGTAAAGACGGTGAAAAGTGTTCTGATGAAGAGCACCAGTTAAACAGAAGAACAGAATTCAAAATCGCAAATGAGTCCGGCTTTGAATTGGTCCCGCAGGAATAAAAACAAGAATAATCGTAATGACATTTTATCATTAAATAACAAAAGGTGTCAGGACATATGTAACAAATTTATTTATATTTGTCTAATGGTTTTCATGGATAAAAGCACATTTATAATAATCTTAAATACCGAGATTATCCAGAGTGAAGTATAATATTTAGAAGCTCATCCGCGAAGGATGGGCTTCCTAATTAAAATATTAAGAATAACGATATGAAAAAAAATTACCCGACCTCAAACAAAATAAATATACCAAGATTTTCTCTAAAACAACACTTACTGATTTTGTTTGTTTTTTTTATGACAACCGCAGCTTTTTCTCAGCAAACGGCTATCATTACAACAACTTCTAACGATGCAAATTGGTCTGCAGTCTTTTTAAATACTGGAGGACTTTCTTTACAATGGCAGGCAGTCGGGCCGGGTGGAATAAATCTTTCAGGTTTTGGAGATACACCAATTTTTGATTTTAGTCCGAATGTTGGCAATGGTATCATAACGATAACGATTACCAGTGATGATAATTTTGATTTTACAACGGAATTCAGTGCTCCTGCAAGGGATATTGCAACTGTAGATTTGTCCAATTTGGAAAATTTGAAAAGATTGAATTTGCCAAATAATCAATTATCCACAATTGATATCAGTGCTAATACTGCCCTGACAGATCTATTGGTGGATAATAATATATTATTTGCAATTGATGTTTCGTCTAATACGCTTCTGGAGAGATTTAATGTAAATAATAACAATCTCACAACTCTTGACCTTTCAGCGAATATCAATTTGAAAAGCTTGGATGCAAATAATAATGATCTGACTTCATTAGATATTTCCAACAGCCCATCTTTAACTTTCATAAATGTATCTTCAAATAAATTAACTGTTCTAGATCTAAGTAATAACAATCTTTTGAGTGCTATTAATTTAGATTTCAATTTATTGACTACCACCGCTATTGATCAAATTTTGAATGATGTAGAAGCCTTTGGAACTGGATCATTCGGATATATCTTGCGATTACAGGGAAATCCGGGAAATATTTCTGCAAATGCTGTTAATGACTATAATAGTTTGTTGGGCAGAGACTGGACTATCTTACCGCCAGTTTATTACGATTTTGGAGATGCACCGAATTCGTATCTTACCGATCTGGCCAGTGGTGGAGCTCAACATATTTTGGGAGTGATTGATTTAAAAATCGGACTGGTTGTCGATGATGAATTGTTTGGTTTTCCTGGTGCCAATGCCGATGGAGATAATTTGAACAAGGTTAATGATGAGGACGGTGTTTTAGCCGCTGGTTTAACTGGGATTCTTACATCCACAGATAATTTTAGTATAAACGTTACAAGAACAAATAATTCCACCGGAAGTGCAAATTTATATGGGTGGATAGATTTTGATCGTTCTGGCACATTTGATCCGGATGAATTTGCTTCTGTATCAGTACCTAATGGTGGAGCAGGAGTTGCAACATTGAACTGGACAAATATAGTTGCCAATGGAATCAATTCCGGAACTACTTTCGCAAGATTTAGAATTACCACCGATGTCCTTGGTCCTAATCAGCCGGGAGGAATAGTAAATAATGGTGAAGTTGAGGATTATAGTTTAATCATTGATCTGGATACTGATAATGATGGTGTACCTGATACTGCTGACGCAGATGATGACAATGATGGTATATTGGATACAGTTGAGGATAATGGTTTAACAGATAGGGATACCGATGGCGATGGAATACCTGACAGATTGGAGTTAGATGCAGATAACGACGGATGTTTTGATGTTGTTGAAGCTGGCTTTACTGATGGGGATGGAGATGGAAAACTGGGCAGTGCACCGATTACAGTTGATGTAAATGGACAGGTTACCAGCGGAACAGATGGTTACACGGCGCCAAATGATCTGAATGCAAATACAGTACCTGACTTTCAGGAAGCAGGTGTAGCTGCAACGATTACGACCCAGCCGGTTGACCAGAATCTGGTGATAGGAAATGTAACTTTTTCAGTAATAGCTGTTGCAGACACTTACCAATGGGAGGAAAGTATTGATAATGGCACAACCTGGCTGCCTTTGGTTGATGGCGGCGACTATGCAGGCACGACTACGGCAAATTTAGTTGTTACCAATACGGATGTCAGTAAATTAACCTATCAATACCGTGTAGCTGTTAGAAACATTGCCTTTGGCTGTGATCCTGTAACGATATCAAATGTAGTTACTTTTATAACTCCGCTGGATTCGGATCTGGATGGTATTTATGATATTGTTGACGCAGATGATGACAATGATGGTATATTGGATACAGTTGAGGATAATGGTTTAACAGATAGGGATACCGATGGCGATGGAATACCTGACAGATTGGAGTTAGATGCAGATAACGACGGATGTTTTGATGTTGTTGAAGCTGGCTTTACTGATGGGGATGGAGATGGAAAACTGGGCAGTGCACCGATTACAGTTGATGTAAATGGACAGGTTACCAGCGGAACAGATGGTTACACGGCGCCAAATGATCTGAATGCAAATACAGTACCTGACTTTCAGGAAGCAGGTGTAGCTGCAACGATTACGACCCAGCCGGTTGACCAGAATCTGGTGATAGGAAATGTAACTTTTTCAGTAATAGCTGTTGCAGACACTTACCAATGGGAGGAAAGTATTGATAATGGCACAACCTGGCTGCCTTTGGTTGATGGCGGCGACTATGCAGGCACGACTACGGCAAATTTAGTTGTTACCAATACGGATGTCAGTAAATTAACCTATCAATACCGTGTAGCTGTTAGAAACATTGCCTTTGGCTGTGATCCTGTAACGATATCAAATGTAGTTACTTTTATAACTCCGCTGGATTCGGATCTGGATGGTATTTATGATATTGTTGACGCAGATGATGACAATGATGGTATATTGGATACAGTTGAGGATAATGGTTTAACAGACAGGGATACCGATGGCGATGGAATACCTGACAGATTGGAGTTAGATGCAGATAACGACGGATGTTTTGATGTTGTTGAAGCTGGCTTTACTGATGGGGATGGAGATGGAAAACTGGGCAGTGCACCAATTACAGTTGATGTAAATGGACAGGTTACCAGCGGAACAGATGGTTACACGGCGCCAAATGATCTGAATACAAATACAGTACCTGACTTTCAGGAAGCAGGTGTAGCTGCAACGATTACAACACAGCCTGTAGACCAGAATCTGGTGATAGGAAATGTAACTTTTTCAGTAATAGCTGTTGCAGACACTTACCAATGGGAGGAAAGTATTGATAATGGCACAACCTGGCTGCCTTTGGTTGATGGCGGCGACTATGCAGGCACGACTACGGCAAATTTAGTTGTTACCAATACAGATTTTACAAAGGTCAATTACAGATATCGGTTACGGGTGAGCAATATTGCTTTTGCCTGCGATCCGGTTACTGTTTCTGCGGATGTATCTTTTATTACTCCTGGTGATTTTGATAAAGATGGTGTTTTTGATATAGTAGATTTTGATGATGACAATGATGGAATCTTAGATTCAGATGAAGATAATGGTATTATTGACAGAGACACGGACAGTGATGGGAATCCTGATAGGATTGATCTGGATGCGGATGGAGATGGTTGTTTTGATGTTGTTGAAGCCGGATTTACAGATAATAACGGTGACGGAAGACTGGGTAATTTTCCGGTAATCGTTGATATAAATGGACAGGTTACCAGCGGTACAGATGGTTATACAACACCAAATGATCTGAACGTAAATTCAGTACCTGATTTTCAGGAAGCAAGTGTTGCAGCAACGATTACAACACAGCCAACCAATCAGAATATTGTTCTCGGGAATACCATATTCACAGTTGTAGCTAATGCAGATACATACTTATGGCAAGTTAGCACAAATGGAGGTACAAATTGGACATCTCTTGTTAATGGTGGAGATTATGCCGGAGTGAATACAGCCAGTTTAACAGTAACAAATACAGATTTAAGTAAATTAAATGACCAATATCGTGTTATTGTGAATAACATTGCATTTGCATGCGACCCAACCACAACTTCCACTGCAGTTTCCTATATAGTACCAGGGGATTCAGACGGGGATGGTGTACCTGATCTTATTGATGTAGATGATGACAACGACGGTGTTCTGGATACGGTTGAAGACAATGGAGTGGCTAACAGAGATACCGATGGCGATGGCATACCTGACAGATTAGAACTGGATGCAGATAATGACGGATGTTTTGATGTTGTTGAGGCAGGATTTACAGATGGTGACGGTGATGGTAGATTGGGCAGTGCCCCGATCACAGTTGATGCACAGGGCAGGGTTACCAGTGGAACAAATGGTTATACCGCTCCTGCAGATTTGAATGCAAACGGAACTCCTGACTTCCAGGAAGCCGGAGTAGCAGCAACGATCACAACACAACCGGCCAACCAGAATTTCATCCCGAATGCCAGTGCAACCTTTACAGTTGTTGCCGGTGCAGATACTTATCAGTGGCAGGTAAGTCCTAATGGAGGTGCCTGGATCGATTTGGTCGATGGAGGAAATTATAGCGGAGTTACTACTGCAAGTTTAACAGTTTCCAATCTTGCTATCGGCAATATAAATGACAGATACAGGGTTGTCGTGAATAACAGGGCTTATGCCTGTGATCCCAGAACAACTTCCGGAAGCGCTGGTTATATTCAACTCACAGATACAGATGGTGATGGCGTTCCAGATTTAGTAGACGTCGATGATGACAATGATGGTATTCTGGATACAATAGAAGACAATGGCCTTGTTGACAGAGATACAGACGGTGATGGAACACCGGACAGATTGGAGCTTGATGCAGATAATGATGGATGTAGTGATGTAATAGAAGCCGGGTTTACCGATACAGATGGTGATGGCAGGTTAGGAAATATTGTGCCTCCAACCGTTGATGCTACGGGTCGTGTTACCAGTGGAACTGACGGTTATACAGCGCCTGCAAATCTGAATGCAAACGGAACTCCTGACTTCCAGGAAGCCGGTGCCGTTTCGGTTATCACTACCCAGCCTGTTGACAGAGATTTTGTATTGAATGGCTCAGCTACCTTTACCAGTGCAGCCAGCGCGGATACCTTCCAATGGCAGGTGAGCCTGGATGGTATAAATTGGACTGACTTGTCAGACAATGCGAATTACAGCGGTTCGATGACTGCTGTCCTTACCATCTCTAATATGGATGTAAGCTATTACTACAATGATTACAGGGTAAGGGTTAGAAATATTGCATACAGATGTGATCCGGGAGTGGTCTCTAATGCAGCAGGATTTAATTCCCTGCCCGATACCGACAATGACGGAGTTCTTGATATAGTTGATCTGGACGATGATAACGATGGTATACTGGATACCGTAGAGGGAGAAAATACCGATACGGACGGAGATACGATTCCTGACCGATTGGATCTTGATTCCGACAATGACCAGTGTCTTGATGTAGTTGAAGCCGGATTTAGCGATGGTGATGGTGATGGCAGACTGGGCAATTCTCCAGTAACTGTTGATGCACAGGGAAGAGTAACAGGTCAGGGAGGCTATACAACGCCGAATGATCTCGATAACAATGGTAAATTTGATTTCCAGGAAGCAGGATCTCCTTCTGTGATAAGCAACCAGCCTGAGGATGTTGAGGTTACCTTAGGTGCTCAGACTACCTTTGAAGTCACTGGAAGTGCAACTTATTTCCAATGGCAGGTGAGTACCAATGACGGAGCCTCATGGACTGACCTTGTGAATGACAATGTATACAGCGGTGTTAAAACGAATAAACTGACGGTTAACCAGGCTATTGGCAAGTATGAGGGTTATCTATACAGAGTCGTGCTTACATCACCGGATTTTGCCTGCGATCCAAATGATAGTTTGATTTCAGATCCGGCAATCCTGCTCTTTAATACGGAGCTAATCCCTAATGGATTCTCACCAAATGGAGATGGTGTAAACGACGTATTCTTTATTCCCGGACTGGTTCAAACACCGAATTTCAAAATGGAGGTTTTTGACAGATGGGGTAATAGTGTTTACAAGTATTCTAATAATGGAAATTTGAACCCGAACTGGTGGAATGGAGAATCAACCGGAACAATGACGCTCAATAAAGGTCAAAGAGTACCGGCAGGTACCTATTTCTATCTCATTGACTTTAACGATGGTATCAAGACCCCTGCAAAAGGCTGGGTTTATGTAAATTATTAATTACTATAGCGGTGTGCTTTATGCGCACCGCTATTTTCAGTTTGAAACCGAATTTAACATTACAAATATTTGAAATCAATTTTAGTTTGACATTTAAACCTTTATCGAGCTACCTGATTAAATAAGATTAACAAATGAAAAAAATTACTTTACTTATTATTCTGGGAATAATTTTAAGCTTTTCTGATGTTTTTGCTCAGCAAGACCCTCATTATACGCAATATATGTACAATATGAACGTTATAAATCCAGCGTATGCGGGTTCCAGAGGTACATTAAGTCTTAGCGCACTGGGCAGAACACAATGGACAGATACAGACGGCGCACCAAGAACTCTGACATTTGATGTTGATGCTCCTTTTGGAGAAAGAGTTGGGGCTGGTTTATCTGTAATTGCTGATGAAATTGGTCCGGTAAAAGAACAGAATATTTATGCTGATCTCTCTTACACAATTCAAACATCCGATGTAGGAAGGCTCGCATTCGGTTTAAAAGGAGGAGTAACATTACAAAACATAGATTTGTTATCTGTAATTACTCCCGAGGATCCGAATGATCCCTTGTTTGATGAAAATGTAAACGAGACCTATCCGAATTTTGGTGCGGGGATCTTTTATTATACTGAAAAGTTCTATGTTGGTTTTTCTGTACCAAATATTTTGAAAACAGAACATTTTGAAAAATCAGGCGGCGTTATTACGGAGGCATCTGAGGAAGTTCATTATTTTTTGACCAGTGGTTATGTTTTTGATCTTTCAGGAACAACAAAATTTAAACCTTCATTTATGGCAAGAGGGGTAGCGGGAGCACCGGTATCTATTGATGTAAATGCTAATTTTTTGTTCTATGACAGATTAGAGTTGGGTGCGAGCTACCGTTATGATGATTCTGTAAGCGGATTGATCAATTTTGGAGTAACCCCTAACTTTAGAATTGGATATGCCTATGACCATACAATTTCTGACTTTTCTGAGGGTAGCCCTGGTGGAACCCATGAGGTCATTGTTTTGTACAGCATAGACCTCTCTAAGAAAAACTTGAAATCACCTAGATTTTTCTAGGAGTGTTGCCTGAAACAAACTCAGGCAGAAAATAAAAAAAAGGGGAAATATGAAAAATTTATTGTTGTTTCTATCGATCTTTTCGATAGGATTACTTGCTGCGCAAGATAAGGGATCAGGAAAATATTCTATAAAAAATGTAGAAATAAATTCTAAGAATTCCGATTACGGCGCTACATTTTATGGCAAAGACAAACTCGTTTTTGCTTCCCCAAAAAAAGGTATTACTTTGGTTAATGAGGTCTGGGAAGGTAACCAGCAACGGTTTCTTGAATTGTATATTGCCGATATAACAGATAACCAGGAACTCATCAACGTTAAACCACTTAAAGGAGAAATTAATACCCGTTATCACGAGGCAGATGTAACCTTCACAAAAGATAAAAAGACGGTCTACTTTACCCGAAACAATTTTTACAACAAAAAACTGGCACAGGACGAGAAACAGATGACCAATCTGGCGATGTTTAAGGCAACAGTAAACAGTCAGGGAGAATGGGTTAATGTAATACCCATGCCTTTCAATAATGTGAGCTACTCCGTAGGTCACCCTGCTTTAAGTACCGATGAAAAAACTTTGTATTTTGTATCAGACATGCCTGGTTCTTTGGGACAGACTGACATTTTTAAAGTAGAGGTTAATGAAAGTGGTTTTGGTAATCCTGAAAACTTAGGTCCGCAGATAAATTCTTCCTCCAAGGAATTTTCACCATTTTTAGATAATGATGTATTGTATTTTTCGTCTGACAGGTCGGGAGGATATGGCAAGATGGATGTATATGCCGCCAAAATAGAAGGTTTTACAAGCTCACCACAATTGCTCAATGAACCCATAAATTCTGCCGCGGATGACATTTCATTTGTAATCGATGAGGAATCGAGGAAGGGATATTTTGCATCCAACAGAGGTGGTGGTATAGGGGATGATGACATTTATGCATTTATAGAAGAAGAAGGGATTACCTTTAAGTGTCAGCAGCTGATCACAGGGGAGGTCCGCGATAAGAATACGGCAGAGATCATTCAGGGGGCCAATATAGTCCTTCGCGATTCATTACAGAATGAAAAACAGAATATTATCGTAAATGTTGACGGAACTTTCTCAATCCCTGTTGAATGCGAGACAAATTATATCCTCGAAGGAAGCAAAGCGGGATATACCTCACAATCGAAAGCTTTCACAACCAATAATGAGTCCGACAAAGTAACAAAGTTGCTTATACTCTTGGGAACCGGAGATATACTGGTGCAGGATGAAGTAAAACCCGAGGGGCTGCCTGAGGTTTTACCGGAAGAAATTGTCAAGATCAGGCCCAGCACCTATGCCGTTAATATTGAGCCAATTTATTTTGAGCTAAACTCTTCCTATTTGACAAAGGAAGCACAACGTGAACTGGATAAGGTGGTTGAACTGATGAACCGGTATCCTGATATGATCATCGAGTCCGGATCACATACCGATTCCAGGGGTATTGATGGATACAACATCTGGTTATCCGACCGAAGGGCAAAATCTACAGTGAACTATATAATCAGTAAAGGGATCGATCCGACCCGTATCACCGGTAAGGGATATGGTGAAACACAGCTGATTAACGAATGTTCTGATGGCGTTTCCTGTACTGAAGCGCAACATGCAATGAATAGGCGAACGGAATTCGTGATCATTAAAATGTGATTAAAACACAATATAAGCCAACCTTACGCGTTGGCTTTTATATTAAAATTCATTTGCAATAAATAATATTCCTTTAATAGATTTGAAGTCTTAATTCGTTATGAAGAAGTTTCTTGTTATTTTCCTGATCGTACATTTGCTGCCCTTGCATGGTCAGTTGACAGCGCCAAATTATTCCATAAAAAATTTAAAGGCAAATTCGAAAAATGGCGATTTCGGAACTACATTTTTCGGGAAAAATAAAATTGTGTTTTCCTCCTCCAGGGAAAGCGGAATCTCCGGTAAAAAATGGGAAGGAAATGACCAGCCGTTTTTGGATCTCTATGTTGGCGATGTGTCGCCCGATGGAGAAATTAGTAACGTTAAAAGTTTTTCTAAAGGAGTAAATTCAAAATACCACGATGCCCTGGTGGCATTTTCACCAAATTTGGATGAAGTTTATTTTACTTCAAATAATTATATGCATGGCGAGTGGAAATCGGACAACCTTAAAATATTTAAAGCAAAAGTAGATAAAAATGGTAACTGGACTGATTTTCAAACCCTTCCATTTAACCATGATGATTATGATACGGGGCATCCTATGTTGAGTGCAGATGGTAAAAAACTGTATTTTGTTTCAAATATGCCGGGCGGATTGGGAGATAAGGATATATGGGTAGTTGATGTAAATAACGGGCATTATGGCAAACCGGTAAATCTTGGCCCCACAGTAAATTCAAAATTCAAAGAATATACACCTTTTGTGGAAGGGAATGTCTTGTATTTTTCTTCGAACCGGCCCAAAGGTATGGGGGGATTTGATATCTATATGACCAGACTCGATGGTTCTATTTCAACACCCATCAATTTAAAGGCACCGATGAATAGTAAAGGGGATGATATTTCCTTTATTATCAACAGCGAAACGCAAAAGGGATACTTTTCTTCCAACAGAAGCGGCGGAAAGGGCGATGATGATATTTATTATTTCAAACAGGAAACATTGAACCCATTATGCGATCAGATCATAACAGGTGTTATCGTCGATGCCGTTTCGGGTCTGCCAATTCAAAATTCCTTTGCTACCCTTAACAACAGCAAAGGTGAAAGAATAAGAAGAATTGAAACTTTGGCCGACGGGAAGTTTATGTTCAAGGCAGAATGCGGGGTTACCTATACCCTTGAGGGGGCTAAATTCGGTTATTTTGACAAAAAGATTGATCTGGCTACAAATCAGGTAAATGGATTCAACAATGAGATCATAGTAAAACTCGATGAAAAAGATATTGTTGAGATTCGCGGTAAGGAAATGTTGAATATAGACAATATAGAATTTGAACTGAACGATTCTAAGATCAGAGAACTATCAAAGAACGAACTGGCAAAAGTCGTCAGATTACTACAAAAATATCCGGCTATGGTCGTAGAATTTGGAGCACATACAGATTCCAGAGGTGGCGATACCTACAATTTGCGCTTAACACAAAGAAGGGCAATTGAAACAGTAAACTACCTTATTTCGCTTGGCGCAGATCCAAAACGGATAACTGGAAAAGGTTTTGGGGAAACAGAACTCATCAATAATTGCGGGAATAATGTGGTTTGTACCGAAATACAGCATCAGGAAAACAGAAGAACAGAATTTGTAATTGTAAATAAATAATTTAAACAGTTAAATATAAAGAAGATGGCATCCAGAAATGGATGCTTTTTTTTTGAAAATTTAAAATAATAGTTCAGAAAATACGTAATTTTGCGCTCCGAAAAGAACGGATTTAAAGAATGTCTAAAGTTTACAGAGAATATAAAGAATTTAAGCTCAACGAGATTTCTGTTGACATACTGAAATATTGGGAGGAACACGGGATTTTTGAAAAAAGTATAAGTACCCGTAAGGATAAGGATCCTTTTATTTTCTTTGAGGGACCTCCTTCAGCAAATGGCCTTCCCGGCATTCATCATGTGATGTCCAGGACCATAAAGGATATTTTTTGCCGGTATAAAACCTTACAGGGGTTCAGAGTGGACAGGAAAGCAGGATGGGATACCCATGGCCTGCCTATAGAACTGGGTGTAGAAAAAGAACTCGGAATAACCAAAGAAGATATTGGAAACAAAATAAGCATTGCAGCATACAATGAGGCCTGTAAAAAGGCTGTGATGCGCTACAGCGATGTTTGGGAGGACCTTACAAAAAAAATGGGTTACTGGGTCGATATGGAGGATCCTTATGTGACCTACGAGCCCAAGTATATGGAGACCCTGTGGTGGCTGCTTAAACAAATGTACAACAAAGGGCTCATATACAAAGGTTATACCATACAGCCCTATTCACCAAAAGCGGGTACAGGTTTGAGTTCACATGAGCTCAATCAACCGGGAACCTATCAGGATATTACTGATACCACAGTAGTTGCACAGTTTAAAGCAGTAAACAGTTCCTTGCCTGATTTTCTCAGGAAGCTGGGTGATAACCTGTATTTTTTAGCCTGGACAACAACACCCTGGACACTTCCTTCGAATACAGCGCTTACAGTTGGAAAAAAAATTGATTATGTGGTTATCAAAACATTTAATCAATATACTTTTGATCCTGTTCAGGTTATTCTTGCTAAAAATCTGGTTGAAGTACAGTTTGGAAAGAAATATTTTCAGGTAACTGAAGAAGTTGAATTGAATAAATATACTCCGGACGATAAAACCATACCCTATTACCTGGTTGCCGAATGTAAGGGTGCAGATTTACTGGAAACAAGATACGAGCAATTGCTTCCCTATGCCCTTCCTTATGAAAATGCACAAAATGCTTTCAGAGTTATTGCAGGAGATTTTGTTACTACGGAAGACGGAACAGGAATCGTTCATACAGCCCCAACTTTTGGTGCTGATGATGCACTTGTTGCCAAACAGGCAAAACCGGAAGTGCCCCCAATGCTGGTTTTGGATGAGAATAAGAATCCGGTTCCGCTGGTTGACCTGCAGGGGAAGTTTACTAGCCACATGAAGGAGCTTGCAGGAAAATATGTAAAGGACGAGTATTATGAAGAGAACGAAAAACCTGAAAGATCAGTCGATGTTGAAATAGCAATTCGCTTAAAGGAGGAAAACAAGGCCTTTAAAGTTGAAAAATACAAGCACAGTTACCCGAATTGCTGGAGAACAGACAAACCCATTTTGTATTATCCGTTAAACTCCTGGTTTGTAAAAATAACAGAAGTAAGAGACAGGATGTACGAGTTAAACCAGTCGATCAACTGGAAACCGGCTTCTACCGGAGAGGGTAGATTCGGTAATTGGCTGAAAAGCGCCAATGACTGGAACTTGTCGCGCTCTCGTTTTTGGGGGACTCCATTGCCCATCTGGAGAACAGAGGATGGCAGTGAAGAGATCTTCATTGGTTCTCTGGAAGAATTGAAATCGGAGATCGGAAAATCGATCAGGGCAGGTATACTGAAAAATGATGTTTTTGCTGACTTTGTGGTGGGAGATATGAGCGATGAAAACTATTCCACTGTTGATCTGCACAAAAATATCGTTGACGGAATCATTTTGGTATCCGGCACAGGCAAACCGATGTACAGGGAATCGGATCTCATCGATGTATGGTTTGATTCAGGGGCCATGCCTTATGCACAATGGCATTACCCTTTTGAAAATAGGGAAAAAATAGATCAGGGGACATTTTTCCCGGCTGATTTTATTGCAGAAGGAGTAGATCAGACCAGAGGCTGGTTTTATACGCTGCACGCAATCGGGACCACCGTATTTGATTCAGTAGCCTTTAAAAATGTAGTTTCCAATGGTTTGGTATTGGATAAGAACGGGAAAAAAATGTCGAAAAGACTGGGAAATGCCGTTGATCCTTTTGAGACCATGAAAAAATATGGAGCAGATGCCACGAGGTGGTATTTGATTGCAAATGCAAATCCCTGGGATAATCTGAAATTCGATCTGGAAGGTGTTGAAGAGGTACACAGGAAATTTTTTGGAACACTGTACAATACCTATTCGTTCTTTGCGCTTTATGCCAATATTGACGGATTTACCTATTCAGAAAATGAAATACCCTTTGATAACAGACCCGAAATAGACCGCTGGATCCTGTCAGAATTAAACAGCCTGATAAAAAATGTTGAGAAGAACTTTGATGAGTACGAACCGACAAAGGCTGCCAGGCAGATTCAGGATTTTGTAACAGAGAATTTAAGCAACTGGTTTGTTCGTTTAAGCAGAAGAAGATTCTGGAAAGGGGATTATCAGGAAGATAAGATTTCGGCCTATCAGACCTTGTATACCTGTCTGATGACCGTCGCAAAACTGGCAGCACCCATAGCGCCGTTTTATATGGATAATCTGTATCTGGACCTGACGAAGAATACGAAAAAAAATAAATTTGAATCTGTACATCTGGCGAATTTTCCCCAGGCAGATGAGCAGCTTATCGATGCTTCACTTGAGAGAAAAATGCAAAAGGCACAAACCATTTCCTCCCTTGTATTATCATTGAGAAAGAAAGAGATGATCAAGGTAAGACAGCCCCTGCAGCGGATCATGATTCCGGTATTAGATGAAAGGGACAGAAATGATATCTTTGCCGTAAAAGATCTAATCGCCTCTGAAGTAAATGTAAAAAGTGTTGATCTCATTGACGACGCCTCAGGAATCATAGTTAAAAATATAAAACCAAATTTTAAAATTCTGGGGCCCAAGTTCGGAAAAGACATGCAACTTGTTGCTTCAAAGTTACAGGGCCTTACAAATGAAGAAATAAATTTATTTGAAAAAGAAGGAAAATTGGTCTTGGACATCCAGGGAAAGCAGGAAGAAATCGGTTTGAATGAGGTCGAAATGACCACCCAGGACATAGCCGGATGGTTAGTTGCCAGCCAGGGCAATTTAACGGTAGCCCTGGACGTTAATATAACAAATGAACTGAAAAACGAAGGTATTGCGCGTGAACTGGTCAACAGGATTCAGAACCTGAGAAAGGATAGTGGTTTGGAAGTAACAGATAAAATAAAATTGTATATTCAGCCCGGCGGAATAGTTGAAACAGCAGTGAGAAGTAATGAGACCTATATTAAAAACGAGACATTAACCAAAGAACTGTATTTTAAAGATTTTATAGAAAACGGAATTTATATTGAGTTTGATGATATTAAAACAATGCTATTAATAGATAAAGTGTAGAATTATGCATGAACAAACAGTTAGATATTCTGATAAGGATTTATCAGAATTCAAGGAGATAATTTTGGAAAAAATTAAAAGTGCGGAGGAGGATCTGAAGTCATTTGTAACTTCCTACAAGAATGATTCCAATAATGGCACTGATGATACGTCGCCTACTTTTAAAGCTTTTGAAGAAGGATCAGAAACCATGTCCAAAGAGGCCAACGTTCAATTGGCCATTCGTCAGGAAAAGTTTATTCGCGATCTGAAAAATGCCTTGTTGCGCATAGAGAACAAGACCTATGGCATATGCAGGGAAACCGGAAAACTCATTCAGAAAGAAAGATTGAAATTGGTTCCGCATGCAACCCTGAGTATTGAAGCAAAAAGAAAGCAGAACTAGTACGATTGTTTTTAAACGCCATAGTGTATTCTTTTGTTTTTTTGATTGTCATGTACAACAAGAAAACGCAAACAGGAGAACTTAACAAACCAGGGCGGACAGAATTGATTTGCTGTTTTTTGAAATAGACAAAATTGCAACTGAAAGTATTGGCAAAGATTCTATGGAGCTCGTAGCGGTTAACCAATTTGGCGGAATTACAGGTTTTCACCCGGAAGGAAAGAAGAGTTGTTGTCCGAATAACAAGAAGGCAGATGCCTAAACTTGTAGAGCAAGAGTCTTAGATCTGCGGAACCCGACCGGATTTTTTTAACTATGAGGTAAAAATTCCCGAAGGAAAATAAGTCTTTTTTGCAGCTACAGTGCAGGAAGCCAAGATGGATGTTCATAATTTCGAAGGTATTTGGCAGTTCAGTTTAGAGAAGGGTTTTGTCGGTTTAAAGAACAGTTCGAAAAATAATCGATAAAGGCAGCTCGTGCAAATATCGATGTGATAGAAGTAAAATATTGTGATTTATATTAATTGATTCCCTTGAAAAAAGCCATCACCATCATCATTGTTATTTTACTGATAGATCAAATCAGTAAATTCTATATTAAAACCCATTTTGTGCTGAGTGAAGAGATCAAGGTATTGGGTTTGGACTGGTTCAGGATTCACTTCCTGGAAAACAATGGCATGGCCTGGGGTAAAGAATTTGGCGGAGAATCGGGAAAATTATTTCTGACACTTTTTAGGTTGGTTGCAATAACGGGTATTGGATATTGGCTTTATGATGCCATAAAACAGAAAGCACACGGTCTTCTTATCATTTGTATTGCTCTTATTTTTGCTGGGGCCATGGGTAACATCATAGACTCCGTTTTCTACGGGGTTATTTTTACGGACAGTTATCAGAGAATTGCTGAGTTTATTCCTGCAGAGGGGGGTTATAGCAGTCTTTTTCACGGGAAGGTAGTAGATATGTTCTATTTCCCTATTATAGATACAACCTTGCCGGAATGGATTCCGGTGATTGATTTTACCTTACCTGGATGGGTCCCCGTAATCGGTGGTAAATATTATTCTTTTTTTGAGAACAGACATTTTACTTTTTTTGACCCAGTTTTCAATGTTGCCGATTCCGCAATAAGCCTGGGTGTAATTTTACTTTTGATATTTAATAAGAGGGTCTTTCCTGCTAATAAAAATACGGAATAGATCTTTATTCCGGCGTCATTTTCACAAAATCCAACTACTTATGTCCCGGAGTTCACCGGCCTGTAAGGCAATTCTTGATCTAAAATTCCGGTTTTCTGTTTAAACGGCTTCATTTTTTAGATTAATTTAGCCGACAGATTGTTGCAGTTCAGTTTTTCTAAAAAAAGACTTTTCAGGAGAAATGGATACATCGCAGCAATTTGTTACAAGATCTAACAGCAAAGCATATAAATGAACTTTCAATTTAATACATATAAACCAATGAAAAAGGCAGTCGTTTACCTGGCTTTTGTTTTACTTGGAGTTTTTCTCGCAAATTGGTGGTTTTCAAAAAAGGAAAATACCTATCAGAAAGAAGAAACGCAGGTTATCGTACACAGTATTAAAAACATGAGCAAACTGATTGTTTCAGAGGGCATTTTTAGCGAGATATACAATTACGAGCAATCAAAAAAGTATTTTTACGATACCTTCGAGTTTAAAAAAAGCGCCATAATTACAGTTAATGCCAAAGTTCAGGTGTCCTTTGATCTGAAAAAAATGGAGATAGAAGTTGATTCTGTAAATAGAAAGATCATCATCAAAAAGATTCCGAAAGAGGAGATCACAATTGTACCTGATGTAAAGTATTTCGACCTTCAGCAAAGTACTTTCAATACGTTTACCAAAGAAGAGTTGAACAATATCAACAAATCAAGCATCCGTAAGATCAAGGAAACAGCTGAGGTCACCTATCTCCAGATCGATGCCAAAGAAAGATTGATTGAAGAGTTGTCGAATATTTATAAATTATCTTCAATACTTGGCTGGGAGGTCGTTGATGAAACAAACTCTTCTTTGCTGGATAAATTCGCTCCTTAAGTAAGAAATTTTGAGTTTAGATTTACAAATCAAATCCTTACCCAATATGCCCGGTGTTTATCAGTATTACGATAAAAACGGCAAGGTGATCTATGTAGGCAAGGCGAAAGATTTGAAAAAAAGGGTTTCCTCTTATTTTGTGAAAACCCAGGATAACGGAAAGACCCGGGTACTTGTTAAAAAAATTGCAGAAATCAGGCATATTGTTGTTGAAACAGAATCTGATGCCTTGTTACTGGAGAATAACCTGATCAAAAAATACCAGCCCAGATACAATGTTCTTTTAAAAGACGACAAATCGTACCCATGGATCTGCATTAAAAACGAGCCGTTTTCACGTGTCTTTTTAACCAGGAATTTAAGAAAAGATGGCTCCGAATATTTTGGCCCCTATACTTCCATAAAAATTGCCAAGGCACTGTTGTCTCTGATCAAGGAGCTTTATCCGATACGCACCTGCACCTACCAACTAAGCGACAGGAACATCAAGGACCGCAAATTCAAGCTTTGTCTGGAATACCATATCAAAAATTGTCTGGGACCCTGCGAGGGCTTGCAAACGAGTCTCGACTACCAGCAGAATTTAAAGGAAATTAAGAACATCATCAAAGGTAACTTTAAATCGGCCATTGTAAAGTTTGAGAAGCTGATGCATGATTTGTCAGATCAGTCAGCTTATGAAGAGGCACACCTGATCAAGGAAAAAATGGAGCTCTTAAAAAACTACCAGGCCAAATCCACAGTAGTTCATCCATCGATTACCAATGTAGATGTTTTTTCTATTATCAGCGATGAAAGTTTTGCATTCGTAAATTTTTTAAAGATCATTCACGGAGCCATTATCCAGTCGCATACCATGGAAATAAGAAAAAAGCTGGATGAAAGTGATGAAGAGTTGCTGGCACTGGCTATTATTGAGATCAGGCAGAAATTCAATACAAATACGCAAGAGATCTACGTTCCTTTTGAATTGGATCTGGGCGAGAAAATAAAGGTTACTGTTCCAAAACTGGGTGATAAAAAAAGAATCGTGGAATTGTCTGAAAGAAATGCCCGATATTCGAGACAGGAGCAGTTTAAACAACTGCAAATCGTTGATCCGGAAAGGCATACTACGAGAATTATGAAGCAAATGCAAATGGATCTTCGCTTAAAAGAAGAACCCCGGCATATTGAATGTTTTGATAATTCAAATATACAGGGAACCAATCCGGTTGCAGCCTGTGTGGTTTTCAGAGATGGAAAGCCAGCAGTTAAGGATTACAGGCATTTTAATATCAAAACAGTAAGCGGACCCAATGATTTTGCCTCTATGGAGGAGGTGGTTTTCAGGCGGTACAAAAGAATGCTGGATGAGGGCTATGCGCTTCCGCAACTCATTGTTATTGATGGTGGAAAAGGGCAGCTCAGCTCAGCGATCAAGAGTCTTAAAGAATTGGGTTTATCTGATAAGATCGCGGTTATTGGTATTGCCAAAAGATTGGAGGAGATCTACTACCCGAACGACCCTGTACCTTTATACCTGGATAAAAAATCTGAATCCTTAAAAGTCATACAAAGACTTCGCAATGAAGCGCACAGGTTCGGCCTAAGCCATCACAGAAATATCCGCAGTAAGGCTGCCATTCAGAACGAAATAGTCAGTATTCCCGGTATTGGTGAAAAAACGACCCTAAAATTATTAAAGGAATTCAAATCTGTGAAAAGGCTGAAAATGCTCTCTTTGGAGGAAATTATTCAGGCAATAGGCAAAGACAAAGGAAATAAAGTCTTCCATTACTACCATAATATTGACTAATTTTGTCATTCAATATTCAGCGATGAGATTAGTATGTTTTATCCTTTGTTTTTCGTTTACATGGCTCCTTTCCGCTCAGGAAAATGTGGCGCAAAAGAAAGATGTAAAAATTGGTCTGGTGCTGAGTGGAGGCGGCGCCAAAGGCTTTGCCCATGTTGGGGTACTGAAGGTTTTGGAGGAAGCGGGAATCAGGATCGATTATATTGGCGGTACAAGTATGGGAGCTATAATTGGCGGATTGTATGCGAGCGGTTATAGTGCCTCGGAACTGGATTCTATTTTAATGAACTCCGACCTGTCAGGACTTATACAGGATAATTTACCCAGGAGTGCTTACAATTATTATCAAAAACAGAATAAGGAAAAATATATAGTCTCCTTGCCCATTAGCAAAGGGAAAATTGGGTTGCCATCAGCGGTATCAAAAGGGCAAAGATCTTATGATTTCTATTCAAGACTCACAGAGCATGTCCGGAGTATTGATGATTTTAGTAAGTTACCGATTCCCTTTTTCTGTATCGCCACCAACCTGGAAACAGGTGAGGAAGTTGTAATGGAACACGGTTTTCTTCCTGAGGCCATCAGGGCAAGCGGCGCCTTCCCTTCTCTGCTTACACCTGTTGTTATAAATGATACTGTTTTGATAGATGGTGGTGTTGTCGATAATTTCCCGGTTCAAAGAATGAAGGAAAAAGGGGTTGATTATATTATCGGGGTTGATGTACAGGGTAAGCTGAACAAGTACGAGGATATGAAAAGTATCCCACTGGTACTGTTGCAATTAGCCCACTTGAAAATGTATGAGAACATGCCCCAAAATCTGGCTTTAACAGATATTTACTTAAGGCCTGATATTTCCAAATACAGTGATTTCAGTTTTAATAAACCCAGAGACATTGTTTATGAGGGAGAACTGGTTGCCAGGGAGCATTATGAAAAAATAAAGGATCTGGCAGATATGCAGGTAAAAACTGATGAGAAATATCCGGTAAAGATTTCCAAAACACCTAAAACAAAACTGATCAGGGAGATCAAATTTGAGGGGCTTGAAAATTATACGGAAGAATTTTGTTTAAAAACCATGGGAATTTCTGTTGGCGACAGTATAAGCCAAGAGGATCTGATCAAGGGTATTGATGCCTTGAATGCAACAGACAATTTTGAAAGTATCCATTACCGATTTACAGAAGTAGAAGGGACTTATATTCTGAACTTTAATATTTTGGAAGATGATATTTCCGCTTTCTTCAAGCTTGGATTGCACTATGACAATTTGTATAAAACGGGTATCACATTGAATTTTACGAAAAAATACGCTTTGTTTAAGAATGACTATTTTTCCGTAGATTTTGTAATAGGGGATAACTTCCGATACAATCTCGATTACTTTTTAAACAGTGGTAAAAACTGGAGTTTTGGGATCAATTCGCGGTACAATTCTTTCGAAGAGGGCTTTTTTATTGATGAAATGCCCGGAGAGGAGAATCCGAGCAATGTTAAAACTGCAGTTGATTACAACGATTTTACTACCAGATTGTACTGGGAAAAAACCCTGAAGAATAATTTTGCTCTGAGGGCCGGGCTGGAGCATAAATTTCTAAAGGCTTTCACAGAAGAAAGTGTTGATGGCAACACAGAAGAGATAATTTTCGACAACAGCAATTATGTAAATTTATTTGGAAAATTATCAGCAGATTCTTACGACACACAGTTTTTTCCAAAAAAGGGCTTTTATTTTGACGCAGAGTATATCTTTTATTTATGGTCATCTGATTATTATGATAATTTTGATAATTTTTCACTTTTATTTGGTGAAATTGGATATGCACACACATTCTTTGACAAGCTCACCTTTCACTTGATCTCCGAAGCAGGAATTACCATTGGAAATTCACCCAACCAGATATTCAATTATTATCTCGGGGGAAATAATGAGAATTTCATCAATACTTTTGTTCCCTTTTATGGTTATGGGGTTGGTGATCTGAATGATGTAGGGTTCCTTCGGACCGCCTTTACGCTCAGGTATAATGTGTATAAAAAACATTTTGCCAACATTACCGGAAATTATGCACGCCTAAGTGATAATCTATGGAATGGGGGAGATATATTTGAGGATACCTTGTCAGGATATGCCGTGGGTTATGGTTACGATTCCTTTATTGGTCCCATACAAATTCAATATGCCTGGAGCCCGAACACAAAAAACAACTTTTGGTATTTTAACTTAGGGTTCTGGTTTTGATAGTTATGCGGTTATAAGGTTATACGGTTTTTCGGAAGAACGGATTTAAACCTGGCCTCAAAGAAAAAAGAATTGAGATCAAGATCAATGCCTAGTAAGACGGGGAAGCTTCGATTGGCTAAGAGAAGATCACCCCGCCGCAGTTGGCATTGATGCAGGTCGAAATTCAAGCCAAAGGCTGTTTTTTTCTTTGTAGCCTTGAATTTTTGCTTCTTTTGTTTCAAGACAACTGCGAAGCATATCACGACTACCAAAACAAATAGATATGCAGGAGTAAAAGAAGAGAGAGAAACCGAAGTTGAAAACTTCGGGTAACATTCTTTGAAACAGAAACATCCCAGACCACCCCGGCACTCCGTGCCACCCCTCCTGCGAGGAGGGGAGCTTTTGATGACGCGGTTTTACGAAGGGGCGAAAGAGCGTAATATTTAAACCGCAGCAGCCGAAAAGGAATCGCAAAACTCGCAAAAAGCTTTCTAACAACTTCCGAATCCGGTTCATTCAGATCACTCCATATTTAGCTCCATTAGTGCATAATTTGCGTCACTTACGGTTAAATTTACAGGTTTTATAACCCTGCACTCATTTTATTGGGATTATAAATTTATTTCCAAGAAAATACCTCAATGACGCTTGCGTTCCTGAGCTTTATTCAATAACCACTTTATTATCGGCAAACAAGTTCCTTAACCTTCTTTTTAATCTGTTTGCCAGGAAAAACAACACAGGAACAATGACCAAGGTTAAGAAAGTAGCTACAAAAAGGCCGTAAATTACAGTCCAAGCCAGCGGGCCCCAAAACACCACATTGTCACCTCCAAAAAATATTTTTGGATCAAAATCAGAGAACAGAGAGAAAAAGTCAATATTCAAACCTATGGCCAAAGGGATCAATCCCAGAATCGTTGTAATTGCCGTGAGTAAGACAGGCCTTAAACGCGCACTACCGGCTTTAACGATCAGTGCTTTCAATTCCTCATCATTGATTATTGTATCCTCTGGGAGGTCTTCTCTCACCTTTTTTCTTTCAATCAGCAAAAGTGAATAATCCAGCAGTACAACCCCATTGTTCACAACAATTCCAGCCAGAGAAATAATTCCCACCATAGTCATCATGATCACAAAGGGCTGCCCTGTAATGACCAGACCACCAAATACGCCAATAAAGCTCAAAAATACCGCAAACATAATGATGGCGGGCTCAGAGATTGAGTTAAACTGAAAAATCAGGATAAAAAAGATGAGTCCCAGTCCGATGAAAAAGGCACTCATCAAAAAGTTCATTTGTTTGTTTTGTTCTTCGATTTGCCCTGTATAATCTATCTTGATATTTTTTGGCAGGCCCTCGAAGGATTTCATTTCATTTTGTATCTGTTTTACAGCTGAGGCCGCGTCAGTATATCCCGGTGACAGGGCTGAATAAAGCGTAACAACCCGGGTTGTGTTTTTGTGTTTTATGGAACTGAACCCGGAACTGTTACTTTGTTTTGCCAGTGCACTTACAGGTATTTCCCGGATTTGTCCGGATGCCATATCCCTGAAAGTTACATTTTGGTTAAAAATAGCACCTGGATTATACCGATCATTTTTATCGAATCTGACATAGATGTCATAGCTTTCTCCATCTTCTTTATAAACACCTGCCTTGCTGCCAAAAACCGAATTTCTCAATTGCTGTCCAACCTGACCTGCACTTACACCCAATTCTCCGGCTTTTTCCCTGTCGACAAGAACCTGCATACTGGGTTTGTCTTTGTTCACATCAATTTTTAGTTCATCAATAGCAGCTATATTCTTCGTATTGAGAAAATCGCGCATCTTTTCAGCGGTGACGATCAGTTCGAGGTAATCATTTCCGGCAATTTCAATATTTATCGGAGGTCCGACAGGGGGTCCGTTGGCATCTTTCTCCACAGAGATCAGTACACCCGGATAAATACCAACCAACGCAGTCTGGACTTTCTGACGCAGCAATTCACTATCTCTCCCGCGGCGGTATTTATATTCCCTGATCGATACAGTTACTTTGGACTTATGAGGCATTTCAGTTACAAGGCCCGCATCTGTCATTGGGTTTCCGGCTCCTTCCCCCACTTGTGAAACGGCACTTTCCACCATAAAATTGTAATCATTGTCCTTGTATTCGGCATCATCTAATACGGCATAGATCTTCTTTTCAATTTCTCTGGTAATCTTGTCGGTTTTTTCAATATCTGTCCCTTCAGGATATTCAATGTACACAATGATCTGATTGGGTTTGTTATCCGGAAAGAACTCAACTTTAGTTCGCTGTGATCCAAGCGATATTCCGAAGGCCATGAAGGAGGCGATAAGCAACAAAAAAATTAATCCGGTCAATATATAAGGCATCCTTCCGGTTAAGGCTTTGCGCAACTGTCTTTCATAGAAGTTCTCAAATTTTGTAAGACTGTGCTTCTGAAAATTGGCGGCCATTTTTTTTATGAACAAATGGTAAACCCATAGCAAAATAGCAGTAAAGACCATTATAGTTCCTATTGACCTGAACTGACCTCCGAAAAAGATGATCAGCAAACCAACTACAGAAATAATTGAAGACAAGAGTATGAGTTTTTTACGGGGAATATGTGAATCCTCCAGGGTCATAAATTGCGATATCTGCACCGAGTTAAAAAAGATGGCAACAAACAGTGAGGATCCCAATACTACTGAAAGCGTAATGGGTAGTATGACCATGAATTCACCCATAATACCCGGCCATAAACCAAGCGGTACAAACGCAGCCACTGTTGTGGCAGTAGAAATGATAATGGGATAGGCAATCTCTCCGATCCCTTTTTTTGCCGCCTCAATTCTCGGCAGACCTTCCTCTTCCATCAGCCGGTAAATATTTTCGACAACCACAATTCCGTTATCAACCAGCATACCCAGACCCATGATCAGTCCAAAAAGAATCATGGTGTTCAGCGTATATCCCAGGGCATTCAGGATTGTTAAGGAAAGGAACATCGACAAGGGTATGGCAAAGCCTACAAAAAGGGCATTTTTAAAGCCAAGGAAGAACATCAAAACGGCAACTACTAAAATAATTCCAAAGATGATATTGTTTAGAAGATCATCTACCTGGCCTATGGTTACGGATGACTGGTCATTGGCCGAATGAACACTCAGATCCACCGGAAAAACATTTTTTTTGGCATCTGCTATAATGGCATCAATCTTTTCTGTGGCCTCCACCATGTTCTTGCCGGCCCGTTTTTTTACATCGAGCATGACCACAGGTTTTCCAAATTCCCGGGCATAGGTCGTCTTGTCCTTGTCTCTGAAGGTTACAGTAGCCACATCTTTGAGGTAAACAGGATTGTTATTTTCTGATTTTATAACAAAGTTTTTCAGGTTTTCAGGCTTGTCGATCTCCCCCAGGATTCTGATGGTCCTTCTTTGTCCGCTCGCGATGATGTTTCCGGCCGACATGGTAACATTACCGTTGTTGATCGCACTGATAATATCGTCAAAACTTACCGCCGCTGCCATCATTTTGTATATATCAACAGCAACTTCAACTTCTTTTTCCTGGGCCCCCCGTATATCGGCTTTTTTAATTTCGGGTAAGTTTTCTATTTCATCCTGCAGGTATTCGGCGTATTCTTTTAATTTATCAACCGGATAATCTCCTGAGATATTGATATTTAAAATGGGCATTTCTTCTGAAATACTGAGAGAGAATGCCGAAGGCTCAACCTTGGCACCATTAAATGTAGGCCAGTCTTCATTGCTTTTTTCAGTATCAATTTCATCTTTTACTTTTTGCAAGGCGCTCTCAACCGGGATATCCTCATCAAATTCAACAATGATCATAGAAACATCTTCCTGAGAAGTTGAGGTTACCTTTACAACATTGCTTACAGTTTTTAATTTGTCTTCAAGCGGATCTGTTATCAGCTTTTCTATATCTTCCGCCGTATTCCCGGGGAATACTGAACTCACGTAGATCTTTGTTTCCTTGACTTCGGGAAAGCTCTCCCGCGGCATATTGAAATAGGCAAGAATCCCCGTTACAAACACCAAAAAAATGAGGACATAAATGGTAGTGCTGTTGTGTATTGCCCATGAGGACAACCCGAATTCTTTGTCTATACTATTTTTCTCGTATGTCATATGCTTAATTAATGATTTTTACAATTTGCCCCTCTCGTATACTTCTGGCACCTTCTTCAATTATCTCGGTTCCATCTTCAATGCCACTCAGTACCTCAATCAGATCTCCCTGCATTTTTCCGGTTGTTATGATGGCTTTCTCAGTTTGAACCTCATTGTTTTCGGTTTTGTTTGTTACGATGAAGACATATTGTTGTCCACTTGCATTTTCTGAAATGATACCCTGAGGAATCAGTATGGCTGTATTGTTTTTATAGTCATTGATCCGGATCTTTGCAGTCATGTTGGGTTTGATGTTTTCATCTTTATTCGGGACAGAAACTTCAACCTTAAAGGTCCTGTTTGCGGGGTTTATAAAATTACCTGCCTGGCTTATGGTAGCATCCATCGTTTTATTGAGGACAGGAAATTCAACTTCCACCGTTTTATTTTTGGTGATATCCTTTACATAGGTTTCTGGCACATCAGCTTCAATATACATGTTGTTCAGATTGACGATGCGAATGATCGGCGACTGCCCGGGACTAACAACAGATCCTTCATCGGTCATAATATCGTCGATCACTCCGGAAAAAGGAGCCTTGATCCGTGTTTTGTCCAATTGAATTTTTAGTTGTTTAACTGCTTTATTTTGAGCCTCATAATTTGATTTTGCCTGAAGATAGGCCATTTCACTTCCTATTTTCTGATCCCAAAGCCGCTTTTGTCTTTCAAAAGTGGTCTGAGCCAGATTGGCCTGTATTTCAAGTTGCGAGACTTGTTGCTCCAGCCCGCCGTCATCTATGCTGGCAAGTAACTGACCCTTATTGACCTTTTGGCCTTTTTTGACATAAATGTCAATGAGGATTCCGGGCACTTCCGGATAGATGATAATGTTTTCTTTTGTCTTCACACTGCCCTGTAGCTCAACAAAATGGTTGAAAACCTCCGATTTGGCCATCAGTGTGGTTACAAGGGGGATGTTCGCTGTAGTATCCAGTTCGTGAATCGCCTGATCCAATTGTTTTATCTGATCCGAAAGGGCGTTGTATTCATTCTCAAGGGATAACCTTTTCTCGCGAATTTTTTTAAGATCTTTAGAGGCCAGAACGGTTTCAATATTGGATTGATCACCACTTCCGCAAGAGCTCAAAATCAGGACTAAACAAACTGTTATTATTTTTTTCATAGGGTTTCTTTTTATTGTTCTTAATATCCTGAAAAATTATTGAGTGCATTTTCCAGTGCTACTTTTGACTGAATGATATTCAGAATCGATTGTAAATAATTCTGCTGACTGTTAAAT
>CAWFJI010000019.1:0-145930 GCA_963816075.1 uncultured Flavobacteriaceae bacterium
TCGGCCGCAAAACAGAAGGTGACCAACGCATTTTTGGCAGGAAAAAAACGCAGACAGCAGTTGCAACTGTTAATATTCGAATGATTGAAGTTAAATCGGGTAGAATTATTTACTCTGAGGAAGCAACAGGAGAAGCTTCAACCGAAACAAAAACTGTAGTTGGTATTGGTAGTAGCGCTGATTATGATTCAGCACTAAATGATCAGGCAATATCCACGGCAATTTCTAAACTTGTAGACAATATAATAAATAACCTCATGGACAAGCCATGGAGGGCATATTTTCTTGTTGTGCAGGATGATATTTTTATCATATCCGGAGGAAAAAGTCAGGGAATTTTGGTGGGCGATGTTTTTAAGGTAATAAAAAGAGGTAATAAAGTTAAAAATCCACAGACCAACTTATTTATTGAACTTCCCGGAACAGTTGTGGGAGAATTAAGAATTGATCAACTAATGGGTGATACAGTTGATGATGAAATATCTATGGCATCTCTGATATCAGGAACTATCGAAAAAGACAATCTTTCAGAATATTATATAGAACAAAAAAAATAGACCTTATGAAATCGACAGTATTTATTTTAATGTTTCTTGTAATTACTGGGTGTAAGATGAGCTCAGTATCGACAAAAACACAGGTCCCTAATTTGGCTTACGTAAAAGTGGTTGGAGATATAGAGAAATATGAAGGTGTTTTTCTTTATATGCAATATGATGATCAGCCAAAATTTCCAATTGAACTCATGAAAGAAAAGACCAGCAAACTAAAAGTTCAGTTATATGATATCAGTCCGGGAACACATGAAATCAAAATTTATTCCGGGGATACACTTATTATTAATACGAAGTCTTTTATCAGTAATCAGGAAACCAAAGAAATAATTTTACCATGAAAAAGCTTATGCTTCTTGCATCCATTGTCTTGCTTGGCACCGGATGCGCAACAAATAAGGAAATGCCCATGTATGACTGGGGTACTTACTCTCAGGATTATTATCTGTATTTAAAACAAAATACACCTGAATCACAAGAAAAATTAATAGCTACTTTAAATTCGATTCTAACAAATCAGTCCAAAACAATAAGGCAGGTGCCGCCTCCTGGTGCTTGTGCTGACCTGGGTTATTTGTTGGTTCAGCAAGGAAAAGTCGATGAAGGAATACTCCTTATGGCGAAGGAAGTAGAATACTATCCTGAATCTGCACAATTTATTAATAGTATGGTTAAACGAATTAAAGAAAATTAGTATGAAAAAATATGTACTATTACTCATCCTTATCAGACTCATCACATCTTGTGCTGCCCCGGCAACAGTAACAAAAAAGGAGGCTTACCCTAAAATGTACGATGAGAAACCTTTGTCAATACTGGTCATGCCTCCAATTAACCGCTCAACACATGCTGAGGCAAAGGAATGGTTTCTGACAACACTTATGCAGCCTGTTTCGTCTTACGGTTATTATGTTTTTCCTTCAATTATGACAACAGAAGTACTAAAAAATGAAAGCGCTTATGATGCTGAAATATTTGTGGATGCTCCTCTGGAAAAGTTTAATACAATTTTTGGGGCTGATGCCTTATTATTTACCACAATAAATAAATGGGATAAAAATGCGGTTCTTTCTTTGATTACTGTGAATATAGGCTATGTATTAAAATCAACAAAATCAAATGAAATACTTTGGTCTAAAGAATCTGAAATGAATGTTGACACTTCTATTAGCTCCGGAGTGGGAGGTTGGGTCGGGCTTGTGGTTGATGTGGCAGCCTCAGCAATTAATACGGCTGCCACTGATTATGTTCCCATTGCAAGGCAGGTCAATAATACTGCGACATCGGATGTGCCATTTGGAAAATACAATCCACGGCATGGCTTAGATGCAGGGGATATCAGTAAACCGACCACAGTAAAAAAATGATGGTTAGCAGGTTGAATTGTAAATGTTGATACCCCCCCGAAAAGTACATTTTTTGAAAATCAGCTATTACCCCCGCCCAATATTAGTCGGGCAAGCCAGCCCAAAAGGGTGGCTGATTTTCAACGATTTCGATTTAAGATAAAGTGGAAATAATCGTTGAACATTATTTATTAGACTTTTCGGAGTGGGCTCAATGTTAAATCAGTGAGACTATAATTTTGAGGAGCTTCATTTATTTAAAAAATCAATAATCGTTTTGGTATACACTCCGGGTTTCTCAAAATTTGGTAAATGAGCGGTATTGTTGATGATCACAAGATTTGACTTCTCTCCAAAATACGCATTTAATTCTTCCCCCACATGTTTTGGAATCAGGTTGTCATGGCTGCCCCAGATCAGCAAAATGGGAAGGTTTGGATTTTTATATTCTTTCGAATTATAGTAATCTCTTTCATCATACAGATGATTTAGTAACTGTGTTTGATCGTATTTGTCGTAGTTATAAAAACCGGCATACAAATCCTTTAACACAAACCCGGGAACAGGGGGCGGCTTGTAATAGGCTATATTCAATAATTTTTTGAATTCCTGAGGGTTGTCCGGGAGTAAGAGGTCGGTCATGTGTTCAACCTGATAATTTTTATAGATTTCACTTAGGTCCTTATCCGAGAAAAATTTTACCGGGCCATCGGTAATAATTAATTTATTTACTTTATCAGGATACCTGTCTGCTAACTCTGCAGCTACCAGGGCACCATAGGAAATGCCGCACACAGAAAAATGGGGTATGTTCAGGGTGTCGGTCAATTTGCTTATAAATTCAACCTGGTCAGAAATTTTATACCCTTTTTGTGTTGCATCGCTAGAGCCAAAATACAACAGGTTGGGCATAACAATGCGAAAATGTTCACCCAGTTCATTCACTTGTTTATACCACTGAAATTCTGTGGTCGCCCCAAAGCCGTGCAGTAAGATCAAAACCGGCTTGTTTTTGTTGTTATCCCAATAGGTAAAAGTATAATCACTTGTTTTTAATTCATAATACTTCATTTCAGCATGGGCCATTTTTGAGCCTATATGCTTATTTGCCATTTTATAAGCATCGCATGAAGTAAAAAGAAGTATTAGTGAAAATACAAAAGGTAAAATATTTTTCAGTCTGCTCATAAAAAACTGGTTACCAATGTAAAAAATTCTTACTGCCCTGAGAACGAATAGAAATATGAATTCCCAATATCCAAGTATCAAGTATTTTGAACCATTCTGGGATACAAATCATATAAAAATACAAAAAGAAATCAGGAAGATAAAAAAAAGTAAAAAGCTTCAAGGCTGAGCATGTTAGACAAGTTTGATGGATTCAAGGTAAACGATTACATCTAATTTCAAAAAGGAAAGCCTTGAAGGGGGGTCTTTTTACTATTTATAATTAACTCAAAAATGTTTACAGTTCAAAAATATACGATACAGAATTGATATGAAATACCCTGTCAGGGTATTTTTTTCATATTTGTGACCCGGATCACATAAGAGTTTATTGGTAACTTTTAAAAAGAAGTGCGAAGAATGTAAAGCAGAATGCCAGACAATTTACTTTTTTCCTGAAAACAAGCTTTTCAACAATTTATTTACTTATTTTTAGAGTAAAATTTAAAATAATACTGCCATGGTAAATAAAATAGGGTCTTTTTTGTTAATGCTGTTTTTGTTTTCTGCCTGTGAAGGACCAACCGGTCCTCCGGGTCCTCCGGGTGATGATGGTGCTGTACTGGTTGCCAATGCCTTTGAGATCGAAGTGGATTTCAACGCCGGCAACGGATACCGTATCCTGGAAGACTACGGCTTCGAAGTTTTTCCTTTTGATGTCACCCTCGTCTATATATTATGGGAACAAGACAATGGAACGGATATCTGGCGTCTTTTACCACAGGTTCTGGAATTTCCGGAAGGCCAGCTGCAATACAACTATGATTTTACCCAGACTGATGTGAGCATCTTTTTAGACGGCACGATCAATTTTAATATACTCGGAAGCGAATGGACCCAGGATCAGGTTTTCAGGGTGGTTGTAATCCCGGCTGATAATGTTGGTCAGGTGAATATCAATAGCCTGGAGGAAGTCATGAAAGCCGGAAGGATCGTGGAGTTTGAGAAAAAGTGAAAACAAGGATAAAGGACAAAGGATAAAGGATAAAGTTGAAGTAAAAAGTACGGTTTAGAAAGAGAGAAGGAGCGAAATGAATTATGAGTGTTGAGTTATGAGTGTTGAGTTGGGTGCTCTGTGCTCATGGAAGTATCCTGACTTCGACGATTGTATTATTTATTTAAAGCTCTCCTTGCTAGGAGGAGTACCCGCAGGGGGAGGTGGTTTTTAGATAAAAAGCCTAACTCCGAGTGCTCTTCGAAGTATCCTGAATCGAAGGAAGTACTTTTCCCTCATGCTGTCATTCCGAACCCCGCCGGAGCGGGAGATGAGCCATTAAGGCTTATGGCATTTGAACTGTTGAACGGCTTATTCTTTACTGAAGTTTTAAAGAGACGTTATACAATACCTTTTTTAACCTAATACGTTAAGCGTCAACAGATTCCCGCTTTCGCGGGAATGACAGCCAAACCAATAGTAATACGTCTTTAATCCCCGGCCTCAAAGAAAAGGCCTGCTGTCGCAGGCAAGGCAAAAGTAAAAAGGCAAAAGTAATTTGAATGTTGAATTATGAGTGAGTAAAGGAGTGATTAGTGAAATAGTGATGTTAATACGGATTTAAATCCCGGCCTATTTTATTTTTCGTCCTGGCTTCCAGAAAATTTTAGCGATGCCGATGCCGATAGCTATCGGCATCGGTAGGAGAAGGAGCAGCCAGAGAGCGAAGCGTCCTTAGGCTGCGGCGGATAAAAATTTTATGGTTAAAGCCATAGAAAAAGAAAATCAGCCTTGATCTTTTGGTTCGTTTTGGATCAAGCCAAAATGAACAAAACAAACCCGAAGTTGCAAACTTCGGGTAACATTCTTTGAAGCAGAACCATCCCAGACCACCCCGGCACTGCGTGCCACCCCTCAAGAGGGGAATTTAACCTGAAATGGCGAAGAAGAAGAACAAAACGGCAAGCTCAAGTAAGGACATTAACGTAAAACAATACCATTTTTTACCTTAATTCATAAAGCGACAACAGATTCCCGCTTCCGCGGGAATGACAGCAAAACCAACAAAATTTCGATTGAAACTTCTTTCCTGTCTCTTGTTTCCTGATTCCTGTTTCTCATTCAACATTCAACATCCATCACTCAACACTCAACACTCAACATTCATAACTATCCTGATTCCTGTCTCCTGTCTCCTGATTCCTGTTTCTCAAAACTCGCCCCACGGGCAGCTTTCTGATTCTCACATCTCAAATCTCACATCTCATATCTCACATCTCACTGAATAAGATACTTCAAACTGCCTCTTGCATTTTCGCCGGTGAAACGCAGCACATAAAGTCCTTTGGGCAGACCGGAGACATCGATGCGGTTCTGACCTCCGGTGAGTTCCTGAGAGCTGATGAGCTTGCCCTGGATGTCATAAAAAAGCACCTGTTTATACAAAGACAAATTGTTGTAATTCAGCAGATCTCTGGCCGGATTTGGGTAGGGGATGTTCATACCCGGTTTTTCTGTTGTTGTTGCCAGCGATTGCGGCGTTAATTCTTCCAAAAGGATATCTGAAACCGTAACATCAGCGGCATTTTTTCCCAGATCAAAAACCAAACGGGCGACATTGTCATTCTCCGTCATTACAAATGTGGTGGCATAGCTCGTCATCGTGCCGGTAAGCTCCGTAGAAATAACATCGCTGTACGCGGACCAGGGCGATACGCTTTTGCCCACATAAGCGCTGAACTGCCGGTTTGTTTCTGCCTTCATCTTAAATGAAAAGCGATACCGTTTGCCTTTTACCAGTTTTATATTGTTCTTTACCAGCTGTACGTGCCAGACCTCAGAACTACCGTTGTTTATCGTGACCTGTAAAGTATTGCCTGCAACTGCTGTGCTTCCGTTTCCGGAACCTTGTACATACAGTTCCCAGCCGTCTTTGCTTTGTGAAAAATTGGAGGTGTACAGGGCAGTGCTGTTGAACTGCTGCGGATCAGGCATGGGGTTGTGCAAAAGTGCGTTTACCAAAGTCTGGTTGGTGGTACCGGTTTTTGGATCATAAATACCAAAGCCCGCACTGAATTCCCAATAAGCCGAGCTCCATTTATTTTGTTCAAAATACCGCGACAAATAGGTGGTCCATCTGGATCTCGATGCGAGGTCGGCTTTGCTGTATGCACCGAATTCACCGATATGTACGGGTATATTTTTTTCCTTGCTCAATTGAAGCAGGGGTGCAAAATCTCTTTGCACGGTTGCTCTTTCATCTTCGCTGTCGAGCCATTCTGTTCCTAACCAGCCCTGAGAATCAGTAACCCATTCTGCTCCCTGATGGGTAAAACGAAAAGGGTTGTAGTAATGAATGGTAAGAATAAGATTTGGATCATTGGGGATGTTAAGCTGCGACAAACCACCCAATCCGCCCCAATCAGGTGTTCCGATCATGACAAAGCGATCCGGGTTGTCCGTTCTGATCTCGGCCAAAGCAGCAACAAGGAACTGGTTCCATTTGGCAGCAGTAAGGTTTCCGTGGGGTTCGTTGAGAATTTCAAAAACGAGATCTTCCGGATAGCCTTTGAAATAAGCGGCTATTTGCTGCCATTGCGCCAGAAAACGGGCCTTTTGCCCCTCAGGATTATCAAAAAGTGCCTCGTGGTGGTGCATATTGATGATCACTTTCAGGCCCTGCTGCAGATTGGCATCAACAACCGTTTTGATACGGGCTAAAAATTCAGGATTGATGGTATAAGGAGCAGTACTTGCACTGCGCGCTGCGGGCTCCCAGCGAATGGGAATTCTCACATGGTCAAAGCCCAGGTCAGCCACTATTTTCGGATAATTCGCCTGCCAGGGATTTCCCCATTCCGTTTCCGTTGGGGCCTCAAACATATTCCCGTAATTGATTCCATTGCCCAATTTCTCATTGAACAAAAAAGCCTTTTCTCTTGTTTGTCCTGTTACATAAAGACTACACGAAAACAGGAAAATGATCAGCAATTTTTTAATCATCATTCATTTCTTTTCAAAACAAATTCTATCCTGCAAATTTAAGGACTTATCTAAAGAAAAGTAGCCTGGATTGCTGTTTGTTTTTAGTATTTATTCACAATAATTTTGGTGATGCGGTTATGCAGTTATACGGTGAAGTAGTGAAGTAGTGAATAGTGAAGTAGTGAAGAAGTGGGAAGTGAGAGTGAGAAGTTGGAAGTGAGATGGGAGAAGTGGGAAGGGAGAAGAAGCGAAGGAGAGAAGTGAATTATGAGTGTTGAGTGATGAATGATGAATTGGATTTGGTTCCCCTCTTGAGAGGGACTAGGGGTGTGTATTATGGATAATACATTGTTTACCAATTTTTTACCCCGACCCCGAGTACTCGGGGGAGGAATTGGCCTGCTCCACTCTTCGCAGTCTCCCGAATCGAAGGAAATGATTTTCCTTCCTGTTGTCATTCCGATACCCCTGCAAGGGGTGAGGAATCTCATGAAGCTGATTAAGGCTTGTGGCATCTTGAACTGTTGAACGGATTATTCTTGAATGAAGTTTTAAAAATGAGATCTCGGTTATACAATACCGTTTTTTAACCTAATTCGTTAAGCATCAACAGATTCCCGCTTCCGCGGGAATGACAGCAAAACCAACAAAATTGCGATTGAAACTTCTTTCCTGTCTCCTGATTCCCGTTTCCTGTTTCTCATTCAACATTCAACACTCAACATTCATAACTATCCTGTTTCCTGTCTCCTGTTTCCTGTCTCCTGTTTCTAAAATCTCATATCTCAAATCTCAAATCTCAATACTACTTCAATAAACCGAATTGAGATTCGGACAGGCCGTAGCGCGCGGTTTCTGACAGAAAAGATTGAAACCAAGCGTGAACTGGTGGCTGCCCTGGGTGTTGATGACAATGTCGCCAACCTGATGGGTATAGGTATAGGAAACCATCCACTTATTGAAAGTAAAACCAAGAATGGGTGTAATCAACTTTAAAGATTCTATGGGATTGTCCTCAAAACTCTGGCGGTAAGATACAGCAGCCCAGATCTGGTTTTTTGAATTGATAGCCTTGTAGACTTTGAAATTAAAATCGACAAGGATCTCGCCCGTTTCTTCTACAAATTGTCCCATGACAGAGGGTTCCAACTGAAAGCTCTTTTCCCTGCCAAAATAATAACCCAAAGTGAGCATATACCTGCGCAGGTTGTCGGATTCCAGCGATCCGGTATTCAGCTCCCGGGGCGTGTTGAGGATGTTTTTTACTGTAAAATAACTGTGCGCATCTAAATAATGGTAACCCAAACCGAAATCGGCATTGTAATAATTACCCGTTTCCAGTTCTCCACTAAGGGAAGGGTCGTCGGTAACAAAATCTGTTTGGTCTAAGCTGTTCTGCAGGTACATCAGTGAGAGGCCGAAGGAAAGCTGGTTCATCATGTCCTCACGGTCGAAGTTGATGTGGTAGGCATAGGTACCGGTAAAACCCCACTTGGAATGATAACCGTTCTCATCATTAAATACGATGCCTCCTATGGCTGCCCTTTCGGTGATGCGGTCGTGGTAACTGAGTGTCTGCAGCGAGGGTCCGTCTTCCATACCCAGCCATTGTTGTCCGTAGGTGAGCCGGATCTTGCTGCAATTGCCAATACCCGCGGCCGCGGGGTGGACGAGGTAGATGTTGTCTGAGAGGTAATCAAAGTTTACGGGAAAGGTTTCCTGTGCTGTGAGGCCCGTAAAATAAGAAAGGAAAAACAAGAGGATCAGTTTCTTCATGGGTTCTCGTTTCTTATCAAACTAAAATGGCCTTTTACGGTGCGTCCGTCCTGCAGGTTTACCAGAAACCAGTAATCGGAGGAAGGCATCTGTTTGCCGTTGTAACTGCCGTCCCAGCCCAAATCCTGGGGTTTCAGTTCTGTCATGACCTTGCCATACCGGTCAAAGATATAAATGGTTGAGTTGGGTTGGGAAGTAATGCCCAGCACCTGCCAGGTATCGTAATAGCCATCGTTATTCGGACTGAAAAATTTTGGAAATCCGATTACGGGCACTTCTACGAAAGTAAGCCCGCACTGGTTCCGATCCCGCACATAAACGGTATGCATACCCGGTGCTACATTTTCAAATAATGGTTCTGTCTGGTAGGGACCGTTTGGATCATCCAAAGCGTATTCGTAAATGCCTGTGCCCAGTTCGTTGTTGTCATTCAGGATGGTAATGGTATTGTTTTCCGTATTGTCAGTTACCTGTATGTCATTGATATCAATATCTGCTACGGAAGATTCCGTTACTTCGACTGATCGCGGAAATGATTCACAACCGGTAAGTGAAGTGGCCATGACGGTATATGTGCCGCCCTTTGATACTTCTATGGAAGCGCCGCTGCCTACAACCTGATCCTGCGCATTGTGCCATTCATAATTGTAAACGCCATCCGGATTTTGCACAGACAAGCTGATTGGGCCCAGGTTGGTGCAGAGGATTTCTGCGGGGTTCAGTGTAAATTCAGGCCTTGCATTTACAACAAGTTGCAGGTGCGGGCCAATGCCATAGCAATCGCCATTGTCTTCACTTTCCACCCGCACAAACAGGGTTTCATTAACTGGTGTTTGGTTTCTGTAATTGTTTTGCGGCAGGATTTCATTAACTTCCAGCTGGGCATCGCTCAGGTTATGGTAGTACTGCACCCGGAGGTTTTGTCCGGCAGGAAATTGTCCGATCAGGGCCTGCGAGGCTTCAGTCAGGTCAAAAGTACTGAGGCCATCATTGCTTTGATCTGTATCACAAGCGGTTAGGGTATATGAATAGCCTGCCGGAAAAGCAGTTGTGGAAACCTGAAGAGATATGGTTGCTATTTCAAAGCAGCCATCCGCATTTTCTGCTCTTGCATAAACTGTGCCGGCAGTTGCATTGTTGAAAGGCGAGGGATTGACCGCATTTGCTTTGGCTGTTGCGTCGGCTGCGGTGAGGTAATAGGTAAATTGTAAGGCAGTTGAGCCGGAATAGATCAGGTCTCTGCTTCTGTGAGGTTGAAATCTGTAAAACCATCCGAAACACCATCCTCATCGCAATTTTTCAGTTCAGCCTGTTTGTTGATCACGGGGATCTCGTACACACTTGCAATCACTTCTTTGCGGGCACCTGAGGTACAGCCCGGAGCTGCGGCAAGCACAAAATAAGTGGTGGTTTGGGTGAGTACAGGCGTAGTAAAGTTTGTGCCGGTATGCAGGGGAGCATTATCTGTGGCAGTTGCAAACCAAGTGACCTGTTCGGCGCTCGCGGTGGCGTTTAAGGTCAGGGCTGAAGGTCCGCAAGTTCGGGCATTGGTTGTTGAAGTGATTGCAGGAACAGTGATTTTTGTGCTGGCCGACAGGTTTAGCGGTGGTTCATTGACACCGTATTCCACGATATAGCCTTTGGGTTGGTAATCTCCTGAAGTACCCTCCATCGGCAGGTCATTCCACGAGCCTGTGATGCCTACTCCGGGAGCCGTAACGTGGGCGTAATCTTCATCACCCAGGTTATTGGGTTCTCCGGTGTTCCAGAAGGAAAATTGACCGGCCGGGGCCGAACCGCTATAGTTTCCGTTCCAGAAGGTGGTACCAGCTTCCGGGCCGGTAACCCATTTCCAGACGCCCTCTGTTTCGGCATCACTGCCTCCGATCCAGCCTGCACCTGCAGCTTGTTCGCCAGACAATCTGGCCTCATCTATTGAAGTTATGGTTGCCAGGTAGCCCTGCCGTCCGTAATAGTTGCGGCTTTCGGCAGCTATTTTGGCGTTTTGCCAGGTGATTCCAATATTCGGAATATACTCGTAATAGTGTCCGGTAGAGGGTAAATAATTCGCTTCGCCCAGGGTGAGGGAAAAATGTTTTTCGCCTACAACGTTTACCGTATTGCTGCTGTACACGATGTCTTTGACGGCAGCAATAAGCTCTGTTTGGTTGATGGCGGTACCGCTGTTGTTTTTGAGGGTCAGTTTGCCCTGCTGGCTGTTCCAGGCGGCGTTCAGAGTAGGGTGGTTTGCAGGTGTATTGAGTTCGAGGCGGTCTTGTCCGCTTACAAAACCAATGGAGATCTGCACATAAAAGGCATTGATGGGGGTATTATCGGGGTTAATGATATTAAAATCTGTTACGATAGGGATCTTTGACAACGGACAATAAGGTTGGTCTCCGGTAGCGACGATCGTTGGAGGAGTAACAACCTGCCCAAAGGTGAAAATACCGAACAGTAAAAAAAATAAGTGTAAAGTGTAATGTTTAAGCAATAGCAATTTTTTGTATGAATCCTTCCGGCATATGCCACTGTAAAGGAAATGTTTAAATTGTTCAATTCAAAACAATTCTTTGGTAAAGTTATACGAAAGTACGATAGAGAGATGGGGAGATGAAGCGAAATGAAAGGAAAAAGGAAAAATTCAAATGTTGAATTTTGAGTGATGAGTGTTGAAATAGTGAGATAGTGAAATAGTGAATGCAGGGAGTACACTTTCATCATGCTGTCATTCAGATAAGCCCTGTAAGGGGTTGAGAATCATCATCAATGCCGCCTAAGACTTGTGGCATCTCGAACTGTGGAACGAGGATTATTCTCCGCCGAAGTTTTAAAAAGGAGATCCCGGTTAAACAATACTGTTTTTTAACCTAATTCAGCCTTGAATTGTCAACAGATTCTCCGCTTTCGCGGACGAAATGACGAGAATAAACCGAATATAAAAATTCGAATTACACTTTTTGAACCAGAATCATTCCAGACCCCCTGTCTCCTGCGTTCCTGTCTCCTGAGGGGAATTTCCTGATTCTGCGATGCTTCTCAAGTACTCAATACTCAGCATACTCACTACTAATTATTCCAGAGTTCCAAGTTTCACATTCAAAAGTTTCTCAACACTCAACATTCAGTAACTCAATCCTGATTCCTGTTCCTGTCTCTGTTTCCTGATTCCTGATCTCCTGTTTCCTGTTTCTCATTCAACATTCAACACTCAACATTCATAACTATCCTGATTCCTGTCTCCTGATTCTCAAATCTCAAATCTCATATCTCAAATCTCATATCTTAAATCTCATATCTCACATCTAAGTACTAAGCTTTAGATTCTCAAAAAAGGTATGGCAAAGCCCTATAAAATCCCTTTCTTATGGCAAAAATTCATCAGGTCCTGAACATTATGGCAACCCGATTTACGCATGATATTTTTTCTGTGTGTGGCCACCGTGTGTTCACTGATACCCAGTTCAGTTGAGATTTCGGCATTGGTGCGGCCGTTATGGATCAGATGGATGATGTCTGTTTCTCTTTTTGTGAACAGGTTCTTGTTATTTTCATAAATACTGCTCTTGAAGCTCTCTATGTCCAGGCCTTCTGTCCGAAAGTCATAGTAAACATGATCGGAACTGTCAAGGAAGGAAATATCTGTTAATTTCACCATGGAACCGACCATAGCACCCCTGCTGTCGGTTTGGATTACCACTGACTGGCTTAGGTATTTGGCAAAAGATCCGTCTTTTTTTTTGCAGCGATAGGTGAGGGTAAGGAGATTGTTTTTTGTATTTTTTGGATGCTCAATCGCATGTGTGATGGCGAGCCGGCATATATGATGCACCATTTCCTTGTCTTGCGGGTGCACATTATCAATAAGCATTTCATAGGTGATCTCATGGTCTGCATAACCCCAGGTGTTTTCAAAACCCTTGCAAAAGACCAGATTGTTTTTAATTAAATCAACTACGTACAAGCATTCATTGGGTTGAAGGTGGTGGTTGTTGTAATCAAATAAAAGTGACCCATTGACCTCCTGATTAAGAAAGTTTTTTGGAAGTTCGTTCAGGAACTCATACATATCTTCAATTTCCATAATCTATACAAATACAACAAATCGCTATTTGGCGGTTCACGTTAAAACAGGAATAGTGGACATCGGGGGATAAGTTCAATATTAAGACTAATAAATAGTATATAAAATACCCTGTCAGGGTATATTGCGTTTATGCTGACATCGGCTGTAAAATACCTTTCTCCCTGCAATAGTTGACGAGTTCCAAAAGGTTGTGGCAGCCTGATTTTTTATAAATATTCTTTCTGTGGGTGGCTACCGTATGCTCACTGATCATCAGGTTGGCAGATATCTGCTTATTTCCGAATCCCTTTGCCATCTCCTGCAGAATACTGGTTTCTCTCTCAGTAAAGAAATTTTTATAAGGCTGGTAGATGGCTTGCGTAAATTCGGCAAGATTCAGTCCGGGTGCCTCAAATAGCCAGCTGACAATTCCTGTGTTGCCTATAAAGCTTATGTCTCTGAGTTTGATCATGATCAGCACCGGGAACCCTCTGTCGTTTACCTCCACCAGAGAAACCTGGTTAAGGACCCTGATAAAGTCTCCATTGATGGTTTTATGCCTGTAGGTGAGGCAGAGGCGACAATGATGATCCGGATTTTTTACCGGATTTTCTATAAAATGCAAAATGGCTGATTTGGTAATGCGTTGAACAATTTCTGAATCCTCAGGGTGGATATTGTTGAAAAGGAAGATATGGTCCACTTTATCGTCGTCATATCCGAGCAGGCTTTTAAAACCTGTTTTGTACAACATTTTGTTGTTGCTGAGATCCAGAATATAATGGCATTCATAAGCGTTTACCGGGATATTGTCTGTAATAAAAGGCATTTTACATTTGCGTCTGTGAAAAGCTGCCTGAGTAATCTCATTAAAAAAGGGTTGCATGTCGTTAGGGCCGTTCAGCATAATCCAATTTATTAAGTATCATTACATGTTAAGGAACTGTTAAACTCAGTATGAATTATTCAAAATTAAGTTGTAATTTCGGTTTGATCATATTATCGCATTATAATGAGATTATTATTTTGGATGTTATCTTTTGCGATCTCCGGCTATTCCCAAAGTGTAGTTTTGGGGGATGTGAAAGAGTTGGAATCGTTGTTATATGTAGTGCCTGATACACTTTTAGGCAAGGCCAGCCTGATTTACAAAGACCGTTATGAAGTGCTGGACCTACACACTTTGGAAAAAAAGAGTTTTCCACTGTATATGAACGAGGATTTTTTTCCAAGGAGGTATTATCCGGTCGCTTTGGATTCAAAAATCTATTTTGTGATGGATGGAGGCGGACTTGTGTATACCTTAAAGAATGATTCCATTCAAAGAATTGATACTTCTTATGACCACAAGATGCAGCATGCCGCGCTTACTTTTGTGCATGACAAGAAATTTTTTAAATATGGAGGCTACGGCTTCTGGTCTACCAGGAATGTATTTACCTATTTTGATCCGAATACCAGGCAATGGGAGCTTTTTCAACCTTTGCCGTCAAAGGAAGAAGCCCCTGAGATCTATGGTGCATATCACATCAAGAATGGTGAGGATCTGTATTTCTTTAATGGGTTTAGAACAAATCCGGAGAATCGTCTGGAAAACCTGACCAATGAAGAGGTATGGCATTATTCTTTTAAAACAAACCGTTGGAACTACCTGGGAAAAGGACAGCCGTTTTTGAATCGCACCAATGACAACATCAAATCCTATCAGTTGAATAATAAAAATTACCTCATCAACACCAATGAAATTACTGAAATAGATATTTTCAATAACAGAAAAACGCTTTATAAACACAGTGCTTACAGCCCAAGAACGCAAAGCGCCCATACTTTCTTTTTCTGGGACAAGCATTTTTTTTACGTGCATAGAGAGGGGACACAAGTGTTGTTCGCGAAGGTTTTAGCGAAAGACTTTATTGGCAAGAAGATTTCACAATCACATTTTTACAAAAACACGGCCTGGTGGTTCAAAGCGGTGCTTACTTACCTTTTACTGCCGGTTACACTGTTGTTTTTGATCTGGAAGGCAGGTGCTTACCTGAGAAAGACCAAAAAGGTAAATGTGCTGAGCAACGGATTGAGCTATAAGAATAAATTCACCGAATTCGATAAGGAAACCATGGAGATATTGAACCTTTTATTGTCGGCAAAAAAAGTTTCATCTGCTGAGATTTTAAAGATCGTAGAAAAAGAACAATTTAGTCCTGCCCATAATGAACGCCTCAAAGTACAAAAGATCAATGACCTGAATATCAAGCTGCAAACTTTATTCGGAGAAAAAGAAGCGCAGATCAGATCAGTAAAATCCAAAGAAGACAAACGCATCAGGGTATATACGCTGGACCGTTCCTATTTTTAAAAAACCAAACTTGAACAGACCAAAATCAACTTATCAATTGTACTGCTGCTATGATCGCAAATTCTTGAGCTTATTTTTAGTATTGCTTTTTATTGCCGTCAGGGGCCACTGTCAGGAAGTTCTGATCAATGACCTGCCGGATTCTTTTAAGGCGGTTCCCGATATTGAAAACCGGGTGATGTATTATTTTTTTAATGAGCATTACGTCACCATCGATCTCAAAACCATGGAGCGCAAGTCCAGGCCACTGACCCTGGAAAAGGATGTTTATATTGGACCATGTATTCCGGTAGTAAAAAATTCAAAAGTCTATTTTATATACCATTATGGAGGATTGGTCTATCAGCTTAAAAACGACTCTATAAAACGCATAGACAAGTCGTATGAGCATAAAATGCAAAATGGGGCTGCTGCTTTTATACACGACGACAAGATCTTCCGCTACGGTGGCTATGGGTTTTGGTCTATCCACAACATCTTTACCTATTTCAGCGATGATACCAAAGAATGGGAATACAAAGCTTACAAAGACCACAGCGAAGAAGCACCTGAGATCTTTGGTGCGCTCACTGTGCAAACCAAAGACAACCTGTACTTTTTTCATGGGATGACCCTGGATCCGTTGGACCGGATAAAGATTTTTCCGACAAAAGATGTCTGGAGATATTCTTTTGATAAGGAGAGATGGACCTATCTCGGCACATCGAACTGGACATTGAACAGATCCTCCGAAGCATTTGGCGTGCTGGAAGCCGATAATCTAAAATTTATTTTTCAGGACAATCAGGTCACAGAAATAGACCCCGACAGAAACATTCCTGCGTATTTATGAACAGAGCCCGGAGAGTAAACTGGGACATGCGGAAATGAATATGATGTTTGAGGACCAGATCGTTTATTCTTACCTCAAGGAGAATTCAACCTATCTGGTTATGGTTCCACGGAATCAATTTTTTGGAGAGCAGATCTATGAAGGAAAATTTTACCTCAGTTCCTGGAAACGCTTCCTCCCTTACCTCTACTATGCACTTGGAGCTGTGCTATTGCTGTTCCTTGTAAAAGGGTTTATTAAATTATACAAAAAGAAAAATAAGGTAGTCATTCTGAGCAACGGACTGAGCTATAAGAACAAATTCACCGAATTCGATCAGGAAACCATGGAGATATTGAACTTGTTATTATCTGCAAAAAGAGTTCCTTCTGCCGAGATCTTAAAGATCGTAGAGAAAGAACAATTTAGTCCTGCCCATAATGAACGACTCAAAGTACAAAAGATCAATGACCTGAATATCAAGCTGCAAACTTTATTCGGAGAGAAAGAAGCGCAGATCAAATCCGTAAAATCCAAAGAAGACAAACGCCTCAGGGTATATACACTGGATCGTTCCTATTTTTAAAAAACCAAACTTGAACAGACCAAAATCAACTTATCAAATGTATTGCTTCAATAATCGCAAATTCCTGAGATTATTTTTATTATTGCTTTTTATTGCCGTCAGGGGATACTGTCAGGAATTCCTGATCAGTGCGAAGTCTGAATCGTATAAGGCAGTGCCCGATGTCGAAAACCGCATCATGTATTATTTTTTTAAAGATCATTATCTCACCATCGATCTCAATACGAAGGAGCGCATTTCCAAACCATTCACACGGGAAAAAGACTTTTATTTTGAAACCTGTTACGGTATAATAAAAAATGCCGAGGTCTACTTTTTACAGGCCGACGGAGGATTGGTGTACAAACTTAAGAGCGACTCTATACAGCGTATTGACAAGTCCTATTTGCATAAAATGCAAAATGGTGCCCCCTATTTTGTACACGACGACAAGATCTTCAGGTATGGCGGCTATGGGTTTTGGTCTATTCACAACATCTTTACCTATTTCAGCGATCAGACCCAGGAATGGGAATATGCAGGTTACAAGGATCATGCTGTTGAAGCACCCGAGATCTTTAGTCCCTTATTCGTAAAAACAAAAGATAAGCTGTACCTTTTTAACGGCATAAAGCTGGATCCGATGAACCGCATCAAAAGGATACGTACAAATGAGGTGTGGCAGTATTCGTTTACAGATCAAAGATGGACCAATCTCGGCAGCTCGAATTGGCAGCCCATTATGGCATCTCAGGCCATTCTTGAAGTGGATCGGGGCAACCGGAAATTTATATTTCAGGACAATGAGGTGTTTGAAATAGATCCGGATAATAACCGGCTTACGGTTTACAAAAGGAGTGTTGTGAGTAAATTGGGGCATGCCAACATCCATATGATGTTCGATGACAAGATCGTCTTTTCTTTTCCCAGAAACAATTCCTATTATATGGCCCTGGTTCCCGCCGATCAATTTATAGGAGAGAAGCTATACGAAACAAAATTTTATACCAGTTCCCGGAACCGTTATCTTCCTTATTTCTTCTATTTACTCGGCGCTGCAGGTTTACTCTTTCTGTTCAAATGGCTTGTTAAATTAAGCAAAAAGAAAAAAAGGGTGGTCCTCCTCAACAACGGCTTGAACTATAAGAACAAATTCACCGAATGCGATAAAGAAACCATGGAGATACTGAACTTATTATTGTCGGCCAAAATAGTACCGTCTTCAGAGATCCTGAAGATCGTAGAAAAAGAACAATTCAGCCCGGCACACAATGAGCGCATCAAAGTGCAAAAGATCAACGACTTGAATATCAAGTTAAAAACCCTGCTCGGGGTCAATAAGGATATAATTACCTCAGTAAAATCTGGAGACGACCGCAGGATCAGGTTGTATCGTATTGAAAGAGAGTATTTTAATATATAGTGACGGATGTACGGCGCCCTGTAAGCAAGTAAAAAGGCAAAAGTAAAAAGTTATACGGTTATGCAGTTATACAGATATACAGTGAATTGTGAAGTAATGAACTAGTAAATGGTGATGGGAAGGAGAATAGTGAATGGTGAATGAGTTAAGGAGAAAAATGAATTATGCGTGTTGAGTGATGAATGTTGAATTATGCGTGTTGAGTGATGAATGTTGAATTGGATTTGTTTCCTCTTGAGAGGGGTTAGGGGGGTGTTTTACGTTAAACAATTGATTTTCTGATATTGACATCTGATTTACTTAGGGAGTTACCGGAAATACAATACCATTTTTTATCTTAATTCATAAAGCGACAACAGATTCCCGCTTCCGCGGGAAATCGAAGATTTGACACGGTCAAATCGAAGATTCGGCGGAGCCAATGACAGCTAATCCAGCCTAATTACGGATTTAAAACCCCGGCCTCAAATAAAAAATGAATTGAGATCAAGATCAATGTTTAGTAAGACGGGGGGCCTGCTGTCGTAAGCAAGAACAAAGGAAAAAGTAAAAAGGCAAAAGTTTTGAATAATGAATTGTGGATGTAATACGGATTCTTTTCCGGGCCTCAAAGAAAAAAGAATTGAGATCAAAATCAATGCTTAGTAAGACGGGAACCTGCTGTCGCAGGCAAGAAAAAAGTTCAAAGGAAAAAGGCAAAAGTTTTGAATAATGAATGGTTATTGTAATATGGATTTAAATCCCGGCCTATTTTATTTTTCGTCCTGGCTTCCAGAAAATTTTAGCGAAATGGGAGAAGGAGCAGCCAGAGAGCGAAGCGTCCTTAGGCTGCGGCGGATAAAAATTTTATGGTTAAAGCCATAGAAAAAGAAAATCAGCCTAGATTTTTTTGCTTCTTTTTTCATCAATGGAAAAAAGAAGAGAGAGAAACCGAAGTTGCAAACTTCGGGTAACATGGTTTGATACAAAATCATACCAGACCACCCCGGCACTCCGTGCCACCCCTCCTATGTGGAGGGGAGCTTATGGTTATGCGGTGCCCTGCAGGCAAGGATAAAGGACAAAGTAAAAAGGTAAAAGTAAAAAGTAAAAAGTTATACTGAATTATCAAGTGAATAGTGATGAGTGAATCAGTTCCAGTTCTTCGAAGTAGTTTAATTACAAAAATATATCTGTGTAAATCAGTCTAATCCGTGTGCTATTTTGACAAGGATTTGCCTATGAAAAAGTTTAGCTAAAAGTTATTGATAATTTATGCGCGTCACCCGAACGGACACCGTGTACTGTCATTTAAAATCAGTTAACAATCGTACAAACCCCATTTACACAAACAACCTCCGTTGGCGGCATCACAGCCATGCAATCTGATACAGCATTCGTCTCCAGGTTGTACTGGTGCTGGAGTTCGTTATAGGCATCGACCATTTTGGTAAGCTTGTCCTTGTCGATGCTGTTCGGGAAAACAATGTATTTCCAGGGTCCGCCACAGGGTTTTGATCCAAAGGCCATATACCCGCAGCCTTCCGGACTGCATTTGGCGGCGTCTATGAAATCATTGATCTCCTTTTCTTTCTGGCTCAATTCATCCAATATTACTTCGGTCTCAGACTCATTATCACTACCTGAACACTGACCAATAATGAGAGAAAAAATTAATATGGAAGCGGTTATTAGAATTTTCATTGTTCATTATTTTATCATTACAAAAATACAAAAAATTTTGTTCAAGATTTAATCTGTAAAAACGCTGTCAAAATCCTGCCAGAAGTTTTTGTAGGATTTGCTGACCACTCCGGCATCCTGTATTTGTATGGGCACTCTTACAGACAGTGGTGCAAAGGCCATCGCCATGCGGTGGTCTTCATAGGTTGCCACAGAAATATTTGCGTTTATTTCAGCTGATTCTTTCAGATGCAGGCTGTTCGCTGTTACTTCTATTTCGGCGCCGAGCTTTGACAACTCATTCTTCAAGGCCAGTAGCCGGTCTGTTTCCTTGATTTTCAGGGTATGAAGTCCGGTGAGGTCACAGGGTAAACCCAGTCCGAAACAGGTCACAGCTATGGTTTGGGCTATGTCGGGTTGCTCGATCAGATTGAGCCGGATGGCTTCAGGTCTGAAACCAACTTTTTTAAGGTGTATTTTATTATCCTTAAAAACTGTATGAACGCCAAAGGACCTGTAAATTTCTGCGAGTCTGCTGTCCCCTTGCAGGCTGTTGGGTTTAAAAGAGGCAAGACTGATCTCTCCCTGTTTTGAAAGCGCCAGCAGACTGTAAAAATAAGAGGCTGAGCTCCAGTCTGATTCCACTACAACTGTTTTGGCCCCTATCGAATTACAAGGCTTTATTGTGATGAGATTGTCTTTCCATGCTGCATCTATACCCAGGTCCTGCAAATGACTGAGTGTCATTTTGAGGTAGGGGGCAGAGGTGATTTCACCGGTCAGTTCTATGTTCAGGCCAAATTCCAGTGCAGGGGCGATGAGCATCAGGGCTGAGATGTACTGGCTGCTCACATTGCCTTGTACAGTAACTTTATTTCTGCTGAGTTTTTTTCCTTTGATAAGCAGGGGGGGATAACCGGTTTTATCTGTATATGTTATATCTGCACCCAAACTTAGTAAGGCCTCAACCAAAATTTGAACAGGCCTGTTCTGCATTCTGGAAGAACCTGTCAGGATGACTTCTTTACCGGGACTTGCCGCAAAAAAAGCGGTTAAAAAGCGCATGGCGGTTCCGGCATGACCGATATCAACAATGGATTTACCCGCAGAAAGTGCTTCTTTCAAATGGATGGTATCATCAGAATCTGAAAGGTTATGTAATTGAATTTCAGGAAAAAATTGCTGCAGGATGAGGAGTCTGTTCGATTCGCTTTTTGAACCTGAAATAAGGATTTCGGTATTTTTGAGTGTTTTTTGTGTGTAATCAAGACTTAAATCCATAATTTAGAAACTTCATTTTTAACAATTACTTTTTACCCAAAATCCGTTAATTATTTAAATGTATGAAAAAAATATTACTAGTTGTCTGTTGTCTGCTTTTTGCTGGGGTTCACAAAGGTAACGCACAAAAGAAACTAAACAAATATCCGGATCAAATTTATAATGCTATAGAATGGCGAAATATTGGTCCGTTCCGTGGAGGTCGGAGCGCTGCAGTAACCGGAGTGCCCGGCAAAACAAATTTGTATTATATGGGTTCCACGGGAGGAGGAGTTTGGAGAACGAGCGATGCAGGGAGTACCTGGGAAAATATATCTGATGGATTTTTTGGGGGATCAGTTGGTGCGGTTGCTGTTAGCGAATGGGATAACAATGTGATCTATGTGGGTATGGGGGAAAAGACTGTTCGTGGAAATGTTTCTTCCGGCGATGGCATGTGGAAATCTGTAGATGCCGGTAAAACCTGGCAGCATATAGGATTGGCAAATTCCAGACATATTTCCAGGGTGCGTATTCATCCCAAGAATGATGATATTGTTTATGCAGCAGTCATGGGAGATCTGTTCAAATCTTCGGAAGAGCGCGGGGTATTTAAAAGTACAGACGGGGGTAAGACCTGGAAAAAAGTGTTGTTTGCCAATAAAGATGCAGGAGCAATAGATCTGGTCCTTGATCCGAATAACCCGAGAATCATGTTTGCCACCACCTGGAATGTCAGGAGAACACCCCATAGCTTGTCGAGCGGCGGTGCAGGTTCTGCAATATGGAAAAGTACCGATGGAGGTGATACCTGGGTAAATTTAGCTGCTCATGAAGGTTTGCCTAAAGGGGTATGGGGAATTGCGGGAGTAGCCGTATCCTATCAAAATTCAGACCACGTTTGGGCATTAATTGAAAATGAAAACGGCGGCGTGTACAAGTCAGATGACGGAGGCAAAACCTGGAAATTGCTGAATAGCTCAAGGGATCTGAGACAAAGAGCCTGGTACTATACGAGAATTTATGCCGATACGCAGGATGAAAGCATCGTTTATGTTATGAATGTCGATTATCATGTGTCTAAAGATGGAGGTAAAACCTTTGCCGGTTTTAGTGCGCCTCATGGAGATCACCACGACCTTTGGATTGCCCCTGAGAATAACCAAAGGATGGTTATTGCAGACGATGGCGGAGCGCAAGTGAGTTTCGATGCCGGAAAGAACTGGTCTACGTATCACAACCAACCAACGGCTCAGTTTTACCGGGTTGTAACAGACAACCATTTTCCTTACCGGATTTATGGCGCACAACAGGATAATTCAACAGTGAGAATATTACACAGAAGCGATGGCAGTTTTATTGGTGAGCGTGACTGGGAAGAAACTGCCGGAAGTGAGAGCGCGCATATTGCTGTTGATCCTGCCAATAACGATATTGTCTATGGAGGAAGCTACAGCGGTTTTTTAACCCGGGTTGATCACAAAACCAAAGAAATAAGGGCCATCAATGTTTGGCCTGATAACCCAATCGGGCATGGAGCCGAGGATTTTAAGTATCGTTTTCAGTGGAATTTTCCCATCTTTTTCTCTCCTCACGAAACAAAAAAGTTATATGCCGCATCGAACCATTTACATCTAACCACAAATGAAGGTCAGTCCTGGGAATTGATTAGCCCTGATTTAACAAGAAATGATCCAAATACATTAAAATCTTCGGGAGGCCCGATCACTCAAGACAATACAGGTGTTGAGTATTATGGTACCATTTTCGCTGCAACAGAATCGCCCTATGAAAAGGGATTGCTTTGGACAGGCTCGGATGATGGCTTGGTGCATGTTACGAAAAACGGGGGTAAAGATTGGGAAAACGTAACACCCAAACAAATGCCGGAATGGATGATGATCAACTGTATAGAGGTTGATCCTTTTAATAAGGGAGGGGCATATATTGTTGGTACGAAGTATAAATCCGGAGATTACAAACCGTATATTTACAAAACTGAGAATTACGGAAAATCATGGAATTTGATCGTAAACGGCATGGGTAATGAAGATTTTACGAGAGCTCTGCGAGCAGACCCGAAGAAAAAAGGCTTGCTTTACGCAGGAACCGAAAGAGGTATGTATGTGAGCTTTGACGATGGTGCGAATTGGCAAAAGTTTCAGTTGAATTTGCCGGTAGTTCCCATTACTGATTTAGCCGTTAAAGACGATCAGTTAATTGCGGCAACCCAGGGGAGATCATTTTGGATGATCGACGATCTGACGCCGCTTCATCAAACACAAACAAACATGGAAAACCGTTCGATGGTTTTGTTTCAACCAAAAGATGCCTATCGTATGTCTGGCGGAAGTGGAGCAAAATCAAAAACAGCGGGAGTAAATCATTATGGTGGATTACCTGTCTATTTTTTTGTTAAGGATACAAGCAGGAGCGATACCTTGAATCTGTCTTTTTACGATGCTAAAAAGCAGTTAATCAGAAAATATACCACCCATCCCGATGAAAAGAAAAAAGAAGGACAACTAAAGGTTAAGCCGGGAAGCAATGTTTTTTATTGGGACTTGACGTATCCTTCTGCAGAAAAAGTTGAGGGGATGATCTTATGGTGGGCTTCTCTTAGCGGCCCGACTGCTCTACCCGGGAAATACGCTGTGGTATTGGAAAGCCGAAAGGAGAAAATAGAGCAGTACTTCAATCTGCTCAAAGATCCCCGCAACAAAAGTACTGAGCAAGAACTACAGCAGCAATTTGATTTTGTGGTTGAGGTAAGGGATAAAATGACCGAAATCACATTTGGCCCTGAAGAACATTACAAAAGCCAAGGAGCAGATCTCAGTACTGGAAGGGAGTATAGACGACAAAGTGAAATACAAAGACCTGTTGACAGAGGCGGAAAGAGTGAAAAAGGAAATGACTGAAATCGAAAATAAATTGTATCAAACCAAGAACAAAAGTGGTCAGGATCCTTTAAATTACCCGATCAGGCTGAACAACAAGCTGGGGCATTTGAATTCACTCACCTCGATGGGTGATTACAAACCAACAGATCAGGCGGTTGCATTTAAAAATGAGGTGATCAGGGATATCGATGCAGAACTGAACAAACTTTATAAAATATTTAAAACAGATATCCCGGCTCTAAATCAAAAAGTAAAAGAAAATGAAATAGATCTGATCCGTTTGAATAAAAATTGAATTATTTCATATTTTTTGCAGTCATCCAAATACCATAGACCAGCGAAAAAATAATTTTTATTCCAAAAAAACTGATCCATTTGCCCTCGTAAAAATTGTTTTCCATAACAGCAGCAAAATTCATGCTGACCAGATCCGAGAAACTGTTGAAGAGCAATGAAATTATGGTGAGGACCATAAAAAAAGTCAGGGCAATTTTAAAGGTATTCATCCAGAATACGGGTTGCTGTATTTTTTCAGTAAAGGTCATGGTTTAAGTTTTTCGTTGTTGTGATGCCGGTTGTGGTCTCTCTCGGTTTTGACTGCCATTTTTTTGTCGAAGGCCTGTTGCAGGTCGGTTCCCGTCTGGTTTGCCAGGCAGAGCAATACAAAGAGCACATCGGCCAGTTCTTCCCCGAGGTCTTTGTTCTTGTCGCTTTCCTTTTCACTTTGTTCTCCGTAACGCCTTGCGATTATTCTGGCAACTTCACCCACTTCTTCAGTTAACTGGGCCATATTGGTGAGCTCATTGAAATAACGGACTCCATGGTTCTTGATCCATTCATCCACTTCGAGTTGTGCATTTTTAATAGACATGTTCGGGTATTTATAACAAAGATAAAGATTTAGTACAGAAAGCCGTTTATTTTTCCTGAATCAGGTATTGCATAAAAACATCTCTGGAAATTTCGACTGCCCCAAGACTGGCCAGGTGTTCGTTGTAGACCTGGCAGTCAAGCAATAAGTAATTCTGTTCTTTTAAAATCTGATTCAGATATATAAATGCCACTTTTGAGGCATTGCTCACCAGGCTGAACATGCTCTCACCGGTAAAGATATGCCCCAGGTCTATGCCATAAAGTCCCCCCACAAGCCGGTCTTCCTGCCAGACTTCCACCGATTTGGCATAGCCGAGTTCATGAAGAGCAATATACGCCTTTTGCATTTCCCGGGTGATCCAGGTTCCTTTCTGTCCGGGCCTGTCAATGGTTTTGCAATGGTGTATGACCTCTGCGAAATGTTCGTTGAAGCTGATTCTGAAGTTTGCGTTTTTAAGTACTTTTTCCATACTTTTCGATACCTTCAGGTCCTTGGGAAAAAGCACCATCCTTTCGGGAGGGCTATACCAGATAACGGGTTCGCCTTCATTAAACCAGGGGAAGATACCGCTTTTGTAAGCCAGGATCAGCCTTTCCGGAGAAAGATCGCCGCCAATGGCCAGCAGGCCATTTTCATCCGCTGTTTCAACCGGAGGAAACAGTATTTTTTTTCCGAGAATATGCATGATCAGAAACAAAAAACTGCAAAAAGAAAAAAATTCATTTTTGCAGTTTTAAGTAATTATAAACAGAAATATATTAAAATGGTAAATCGTCTGGGTCTTCGTCACTGTATGAATCCGTGGTTGCAAATTTACCTACTGATTCAACAGGTGGCACAGTACCGGCGGCCTGGCTTTGACCTTTTTCTATCCTCCAGCCCTGGATCGAGTTGAAATATTTGGTTTCTCCCTCAGGATTCACCCATTCCCGACCTCTTAAATTAATTCCGATCTTTACAAGATCTCCTTCCTTCAAGCTATCCAAAAGATCACATTTGTCCTGAACAAATTCGATCAATAAAAACTGGGGGTATTGTTCCTCAGTCACAATAACCAGCTCCCTTTTTCTGAATCCACTGGTTCCGAATGTTTTAGCTGCTTCAATTTTTTTTACTTTTCCGCTTACTTCCATAGTTATTGAGGTCTATTTAATGAAAAGCACTTTCAATGCACTTTCAATATCATTTTTTCTTATTAATTCTTTAGCAAAAATATGCATTTCTGTTAAATTCATACCGGCAAACTCAGGGTTCTCTTTCAAAAACTTATTAACATCATCCGGACTGGGCAACGCTTCAGTATTTCCGAGCTGTGCGAGTTCATTTCCGGACAGAATATGACTCTTTTGAACCGATTCCGGTAATTGGTCTATCCCGATACCCATGGTTTGCAGCGGTTTGGGTATGGAAAAAAAACCTTCCTTCGCCCTGCTGTAATAATTGCCTCCGGCCCGGGCTACCAGATCGAGTTTTTGCTGGTCTATATTCCCGTTTTCATCAAGGCAGGACTCATCGATATGCATACAAAGGATCTCGGCTATCACCAGATTGCCTGCTCCCCCTTCCTTGCCGAGCGGGATCACCTCATTCACCCGGCATTCGAACTGAACCGGTGATTCTGCAACCCGGAAAGGCTTTACAAGCGTTGATTTGAGCATTTTAAATCCTGCTTTTATGAATTCATTTACGCCCTCCGGATATTCTGTACTGGCCAGGGAGGTTTGTTGCACGATGTCGTAATTCACCACATTGATCACAACCTCTCCGGTGGCAAGAATATTTTCCAGGGTATGCTTGGTCGTGTTGTTTCGTACCCTTCTTGCCGGAGAAAAGATGAGTATCGGCGGATTTGTACTGAAAATATTAAAAAAACTGAAAGGAGATACATTCGGATTTCCATGTATATCTATCGTACTCGCCAGCGCGATGGGTCTTGGAGCAACTGCACTTTGTAAAAAGTTCTGCAATTGATCAACACTTTTATTTTTTGGAATAATTGTTAACAAATCATTTGACTTTTTAACAAAAGTAACTAATATTTGCAATAGAGATAATAACTATACTCTTTTTAAGTTATACAAGGTAAATATTAAATACTCGATGAACTTCCCTGAGTCTAAGAATGTATTTAAATGGGTGCTTACCCTGGCATCCTTCTTAATAGTCGCTCTTATTTTATGGAATACCAACCAGTTCTTTCAAAAATTCAAGAATGAAGAAAGACTGAAAATGGAAGTTCTTGCCGTTGCCTATCAAAACTTCAACAATGTGGATCTGGATATCGATGTTTCTCTGGAAGAAAAGATCATCGCCAGCAACAGCAGTATCCCGATGATCGTTACCTATGAGAACGGAGATATTTACCGCTGGGCAAATCTGGGCGTACCCAATACGAGCAAATTTACATCCCTGCCCGAAAAAGACCGGCTTTTTCTGCACAAACAACTGCGTAAAATGCAGGCAGATAATGAGCCACTTATTGTAAATTACAAGGTTGATAATGTGAATGTTACCCAAAGAATTTACTACCGGAACTCAGACCTGCTGAACAGATTGCAGTTTTATCCCCTGGGCCTGCTTTTGATTCTTGTTTTATTTGGTACGATTATCTATCTGGTCTTCCAGCAAAATAAAATAGCAGAACAGAACAAATTATGGGCCGGAATGGCAAAGGAAACCGCACACCAGATCGGCACGCCGCTGTCATCCATGCTGGGCTGGGTAGAGCTGCTCGACTTGAAAACACCAGTGAGGATATCGTTCAGGAAATCGAAAAGGATGTGTCGAGACTGAACACCATTGCTGACAGATTTTCAAAGATCGGTTCTATTCCCAAGCTGCAGCCTGTTGATCTTGTGGAAGAAACAAGAAATGCATTCGACTATATAAAATCCAGAAGTTTTAAACAGATAGATTTTGAATTCGAGAACCTGTACGGAAATGTGCTCATGGTCAATCTCAACCAGCAGCTCTACAGCTGGGTGATCGAAAATCTGGTAAAGAATGCAATCGATGCCATGCAGGGCAAGGGAACACTGCGCATCACTACTTCACGTGAAGGCAATAAGGCAGTGGTTCTGGTTACGGATACAGGTAAGGGTATTTTAAAGCGCTTGCACCAAAAGATCTTTGATCCCGGTTATACTACCAAAAAAAGAGGCTGGGGATTGGGTCTTTCTCTGACCAAAAGGATCATAGAAGATTACCACAAAGGCAGGATCTATGTAAAAAATTCGGAAATAGGGAAAGGAACAACCTTTGCTATTGAACTAAAACTCGTGGAGGAAAATCTATAAATTGCCTGCTATTTTTTCTGCAACAGCAACAAATTCCTCCTGGGAAAGCGTAACTTTTTTCCCAAAAGTAGCGTCTGTCATCTGATTTAATGGAATTAGATGAATGTGCACATGGGGTACTTCCAAACCAATTACAGCCATCCCAATGCGCTTACAGGGAACAGCTTTTTCCAGAGCCCCGGCAACCGTATAGGCGAAATCCATTAACCCAAGATATGCCTCGCGGTCCAGGTCAAAAAGCTTATTGACTTCTTTTTTGGGAACCACCAGGGTATGGCCCAAAGCGTTTGGGTTCACATCCAGAAAGGCAAGGAAACTTTCTGATTCTGCAACTTTATAACAAGGAATTTCTCCATTGATTATTTTTGTGAAGATTGAGCTCATATGCCTGTTATTTATAAACTATTTTATCTCGAAACCTCTAATACTTCAAATCGCATCATGCCTTTTGGCACGGTGATTTCAGCCACATCACCAACTTTCTTTCCCAGCAGGCCTTTTCCAATGGGCGAGTTTACAGAGATTTTACCTTCGGCGAGGTTGGCGACCGCATCGGCTACCAGGGTATATTGCAGCTCGATCTTGGTATCCAGGTTTTTGATTTTTACTTTGGACAAGGCCAGTACCTTTGAAGTATCCATTTGAGATTCATCAATCAGCCGGGCTTTGGATAAGGTCTCCTTTAATTGGGCAATTTTGTATTCCAGCATGGATTGTTCCTCCTTGGCGGCGTGGTATTCTGCATTCTCACTCAAATCTCCTTTATCGCGGGCTTCAGCAATATTGTTGGTCACTCTCGGTCTTTCTGTATGCTCCAGATACTCCAGTTCACTCCGAAGTTTTTTTAATCCGGCAGCGGTATAATAAGAAATCTCACTCATAAATCAAACTGTTAAATGGGGTTATATAAATACAAAAAATCTCAAATCCAAAGTGCTGGAATGAGATTTCTTGAACAAATATAGCAATATTTTTAAAAATAAAATATGTGTACCTTGCAAAAAAATAAATGGAAAGTTTCATTTTTTGAAATACTTTTGGCGAATGAACCGTTGAGGTCTTTCCAAGATAAATTAGATACATTTTTCATGAAGCGTTTACTTCTGATTTTTATGCTGCTTTTTGTGGCAGCAGCCTGCTCCGATGACAACGATGACAACAATACCATACTGCCCAATGTACCGGTTGACGAAACCGTCTTTTTAAACAATCCCGAATACATCAATCTGCAGGTTCCCGGTGGCTGGGCCTATACCAAAGGAGGTATTGCAGGGATCATCATATATAGAACGGGAACCCAAACTTTTGTTGCATTTGAAAGAAGCGCTCCGCATTTAAGGCCGCAAAGCTGTTCTGTAATGACTGTAAGAAACAGCATTGTGATGTACTGCAGTTGCGATAAAAGCGAATTCAACTTGTTGAACGGAGCACCGCTTACAGAAGGCATAAAATATGCTGCACGTGAGTACCGGGCTCAACTTGCAGGTCCGAATGTGCTGCATATTACGAATTACTAATACCGTTATTTTGTGAAAAATTACTTTTCTTCAGAATTCAGATTGGGTGTGCTGGGTGGCGGACAACTGGGTAGGATGCTCCTGGCAGAGACCCAGAAATTCGATATCTATACGGTAATACTGGACGGAGCAGCAGATGCGCCCTGCGCAGAGATATGCAATGAGTTTCACCGGGGCGATCTGATGGATTATGATACGGTTTACAATTTTGGAAAAAAAGCCGACCTGCTTACCATTGAGATCGAGCATGTCAATATAGAGGCACTAAAAAAGTTAAAAACCGAAGGCCTCACCATTTATCCGCAACCTGAGGTGCTGGAGCTGATACAGCATAAAGGAAGGCAGAAAGATTTTTATCTGGAAAACGATCTGCCAACAGCAGCGTTCACGCATCATCAGGGTAAGGAAGCATTGTTCGGACTTTCCCTGCCGTTTGTATGGAAATCAGCACAATTCGGTTATGACGGAAACGGGGTGAAAGTAATCCGATCTTATGAAGATCTGCACGATGTTCCCGATCTGCCTTGTATAGCCGAAAAATTAATACCTTTTAAAAATGAGCTTGCCGTGATCGTTGCGCGGAGTGCCATCGGAGAAATAAGAACCTACCCTGTGGTTGAAATGGAGTTTCACCCAACTGCCAACCAGGTGGAATTTGTGGTTTGTCCGGCACGGATACCGGAGGAAATTGCTGATCAGGCACAGGAGGTAGCCCTGAGAGCTGCTGAAGCTTTCGGAATAACCGGATTGCTGGCTGTAGAAATGTTTCAGACTCAGGATGACCGGATTCTGATCAACGAGGTGGCTCCGAGAACACATAACAGCGGACATTACAGCATAGAAGCTTCCTATACCAGCCAGTTTGAACAGCACCTGCGCGCCATACTCGGCCTTCCCTTAGGCAAAACAGAGAGTAAGGTAGCGAGCGTTATGGTGAATCTGGTGGGCGAAGCCGGTTACTCTGGTCCGGTAGTATACGAAAACATGAATGAAGTGCTAAAAATGGAAGGGGTAACGCCCCATATCTACGGGAAAAAAGAAACCAGACCTTTTCGCAAAATGGGACATGTAACCATTGTTAACGATGATATGGATGAGGCCAGACGGATTGCCGGAATGGTGAAGGAAACCCTGAAAGTAAAAAGTAAAAAGTAAAAAGGCAAAAGTTATACGGTTATGCAGTTATACTGTTATACGGTGAAGAAGTGAAGTAGTGAATAGTGAATAGTGAAGGAGTGAGAATTTTGGTCATCAAGAAAATACTTTTTCCTTTAAACTTTTTACTTTTGCCTTACTGCCAAAGGCAGGTGGTTATGCAGTTATACAGTGAATTGTGAAGTAGTGAACGGTGATGGAGGGAAGGAGAATAGTGAATGGTGTGAATTGTAAAAAGCTCTCCTCCTTTTAGGAGGAGTACCCGAAGGGGGAGGTGGTTAAAATGTAAGTAACCACTCCCGCTCCGGCGCGCAAGCTTATAATTCATATCTGAGTACTTTTATCTTTGGTCTTTTATCTTTTATCTTGATTCCGGTCTCCTGTTTCTCATCCATCACAACTGTACATCACTCAACATTCAACACTCAACATTCATAACTATCCTGGTTCCTGTCTCCTGCTTCCTGTTTCTCAACATCTCACATCTCACATCTCATATCTCAACCCTTCCAGTTTCCCGGAACAGGTCAGTCATGGCAAAAATGTGGACAGGTTTTACAAGATGATTTTCCTTTTTTGCGATATTTTTTACAGCATTTTTGTTCTGTAAACCAGCAATCACTGATGGAATTATAATCAAAAAGATATGTATTTATTACAGCCGGTTTATCGCCTTCCATCATTTTTTTTAATAAATCACTTAATTAGATTTACAAATATAAAAATAATAGTTTAGAATAATTATAAATAAGTTGCTATAAATTTTCTAAAATAACACAAAAAGGACAGCTCTGTCAACATACAAAATAATGGTTTACTCCCGGTGCGATTCAAGATTATCAGCAGGAATCGTATAATAAGGATCCGGTTTAGATTGTTCGAACAAGGTAATTACTAATTGCAAAAGGCTTTGAAATAATGTAAATTAGGAACAACTTATCACTTGGATTTTTTTATTTTTACACACACTGGTTTTCGTTACGAGTTTAAGAAATTCAGGGTTCAATGTTACAAAGGACAAAGGATAAAGTCAAGTAAAAAGGAAAAAGGCAAAAGTAAAAAGTTTAGATAGTTATGAGTGATGAGTGTTGTATCTCGAAGTCTGCCTGCCGGCAGGCAGGGCAAAAGTAAAAAGTAAAAATCTCGAATGTATTATAATCAATACTCAGTACTCAGTACTCATTACTCAATACTAATTTTTCCTGTTTCCTGTTTTCTGTCTCTCAAATCTCATATCTCAAATCTCAATACTACTTCAATGAAATTCAAAGGTGTACTTAAAAAAATGATCACGGAAATCGGTTCTCCGGTTCAGTATTATCTGGACATGGGTGAAGACTTTTTGATAATGAACCAGTTACTGGATAAAAAAATGTCGATCCGGTTTGAAAATTACCAGTGTCTGAATTGCGGGGAAGACAAGAAGATCTTCCGTCAGGGATTCTGCTATGACTGTTTCTTCAAAATGCCTCAGGCAGGAGACTGGGTCATGAAACCGGAACTGAGCAAAGCCCATTTGGATATTGAAGACCGGGATCTGGAATTTGAGAAGGAACTGCAATTGCAGCCGCATGTGGTCTATCTGGCCAACTCGAGCGATGTTAAAGTAGGTGTGACGCGAAAAACCCAGATTCCCACAAGGTGGATCGACCAGGGAGCCCATGAAGCCATAGAAATTGTTGAAGTGCCCAACCGCTACCTCGCAGGTATTGCTGAGGTCGCGCTTAAAGACCATGTTTCTGACAAAACCAACTGGCGCAAAATGCTCACCAATGATATCGTGGATCTTGACCTGAATGCAGAAAAAGAACGGCTGTCCAAATTTCTCCCTGATGAAATAAAACCTTATTACTCAGAATTCAAAAGCAAGGAAATGGAAATTGAATTTCCAGTACTAAAATATCCGGCGAAAATCAATAGTTTAAATCTTGATAAAACACAAAACTATCAGGGAACCTTAAAAGGGATCAAAGGCCAATATCTGCTCTTTGAAGACGGTACCGTTTTCAATGTGCGGAATTTTGAGGGATTTGTGGTTGAAGTGGAGGTATGAAGGATAAAGGACAAAGGATAAAGGATAAAGGATAAAGTTAGAAGTAAAAAGGTAAAAGTTACCGCGAAGGGATTTATAATACGTAGCCCCGCGATGCCTCGCGGGGAGATAGATACCCCATTTCAAATTCTTAAATTGCATATCTTAAGATTCTTTTTTCCGGGTTTGCGTATTATTGGTCTGCCCGAAATCAAATCCGTGTTAATCAGTCCAATCCGTGTCATCCGTGTGCTATTGGAACAAGGACAAAGGATAAAGGACAAAGTAAAAAGTAAAAAGTTATACAGCAATGCGGTTATGCAGTTATGCAGTGATTAGTGACTAATGAATAAATACTGTTCCTATTATGAGTGTTATAGATAATATGAGTTTATCAATTACCTCTGCTCTTCGAAGTTGCCTGAATCGAAGGATGTGCTTTCGGAAGATAATGAAACCAGTCCTGATATAGTTACAGACCACCCCGGCACTACGTGCCACCCCTCCGCCGAGGGGAATTTTCTCCCGCTCTTCGAAGTATCCCGACTTCGAAGGAAGTCCTTTTTCATGTTGTCATTCCTCACCCCCGCCCCGAGCGCTCGGGGCGGGGGTGAGGAATCTCATGAAGCCGATTAAGGCGTGAGGTATCGTGAACTATTGAACGGACAGTTCTTTGATGCAGTTTTTTAAAGGAGATTCTGGCTATACAATACCGTTATTTACTTTAATTCGTAAATTGTCAAAAGATTCCCGCGGAAGCTGGAAAGAGAAAATTCGACACAGTCAAATCGAAGATTCAGCGGAGCTAATGACAGCCATTCAAATAAAATTGCGATTGAAACTTCTTTCGTCTTCCTGGCTCCTGATTCCTGTTTCTCATCCATAACTCAACATTCATCACTCAATTTCCTTTATCCTTTATCCTTTCTCCTTCGTTCCTTGTCTTTCCTGTCTCCTGATTCTCTTATTCCTGTCTCACTATCTCAAATCTCACATCTCATATCTCATAGAATAACATCACATTTTTTGTACCTTTGAATTTTAAACCTTAAGGAATGAAAGCATATGTATTTCCCGGTCAGGGAGCACAATTTTCAGGCATGGGCCTCGAACTGTACGAGAATTCTGCGCTGGCAAAAGAATATTTTGAGGAAGCAAACAAAATACTGGGTTTCAGGATCACAGAGGTCATGTTCAGGGGCTCTGATGAAGATCTGAAACAAACTAAAGTAACGCAACCTGCGATTTTTTTGCATTCAGTCATACTTGCGAAAACACTGGGAGATTCCTTTAAGCCTGATATGGTTGCGGGGCATTCTCTGGGTGAATTTTCTGCCCTAGTAGCCAATGGCGCCCTCGATTTTAGTTCGGCTTTGTCTCTGGTCTTCAAACGTGCCCTGGCTATGCAAAAAGCCTGTGAACTTCAGGAATCTACCATGGCTGCGGTACTTGGCCTGGATGACAGTATAGTTGAGGACATCTGTGCTGAAACACCGGGTATTGTGGTCGCGGCGAATTATAATTGTCCGGGGCAACTGGTTATTTCCGGCGAGCTGGAAGCAGTAAAACTGGCCTGTGAGACGTTAAAAACAAAAGGGGCAAAACGAGCACTGCTATTACCGGTTGGAGGGGCCTTCCATTCACCGCTGATGGAACCTGCCCGCGAAGAACTGGCTGCCGCCATTGAACAGACTCATTTTCATCAGCCTTTCTGTCCGGTTTATCAAAATGTAACAGCAACTGCTGTAACCGATCCACTGGCTATCAAAAAGAATCTTATTGCCCAGTTAACTGCGCCGGTTAAATGGACGCAGACGGTAAAACAAATGGTGGCTGATGGAGCTTCGTCTTTTTATGAGATCGGACCGGGTAAGGTTTTACAGGGTCTGGTGAAAAAAATAGACAGCACAGTAACGGCTGAAAGTGTTTAAAACAAAATAGATGAGCACCGGAACTCTTTTTACCAATATTACAAACGGAGTCGCAACCGTTACCTTCGGGCATCCGGCAAGCAATGCCTTTCCCGGGGAGCTTTTACAGCGATTTATTGATACGCTCAACCACTTGTCAGATAATGAAAGTATTGGAGTAATAGTAATTAAAAGCGAAGGAGATAAAAGTTTTTGTGCCGGGGCTTTTTTTGATGAGCTGATGTCTGTGACAAATGAAGCGGACGGGACCCGTTTTTTTGCCGGTTTTGGTCAGCTCATGCTCGCCATGAAAAATTGCTCCAAATTTATCGTAGCCAGGGTGCAGGGCAAAGCAGTGGGAGGTGGTGTAGGAATAATTGCGGCTTCTGATTACTGTTTTGCCACTGAAGCGGCAGATGTAAAATTGTCGGAGCTCAGTGTAGGCCTGGGCCCTTTTGTGATCGCTCCAGCCCTGGAAAGAAAGATCGGAGTCTCAGGACTCAGCGAGCTGGCTCTTGATCCCGGAAACTGGAAGAACGCCTACTGGGCAAAAGAAAAGGGTTTGTTTTCAAGGGTCTTTGAAAATAGCCGTGAAATGGATGAAGCAGTAGAACTGTTCGTAGAAAAATTGGCAGGGTATAGTCCCAGGGCAAAAAAGGAATTGAAAAAAATACTCTGGAATGGTACCGGCGATTGGACGACCTTGCTGCCTGAATATGCAGCCATCAACGGTAAACTGGTGCTCAGTGAAGAAACAAAATTGGCATTACAGTCGTTTAAAAACAGAATATGAAATTATTGCTGGTCATTTTACAGGCAAACACAGCCCAAATTGAAGAAAAAATAAAGAACGCTCCCGACAGCAGTTACGAAATCGGGGTGGTGATCGGCACGTATCTGCCATTTGTATTTCTGGTAGGATTGGCCTGGTTGTTTTATTATTTTGCAAAAAAAAGGGCCAAAAACAAACAGGACTAATATCAGGAAAATATTTTATTTGGCGCAGACAATTTTGTCAAGGCTTGTTTTTACAGAAGCCAAAGAGAATTAATCAATGAGAAAGGATATTGAAATACCGGAAATTGAAGGCGTCTACCTTGCTATTGTTAAAGAGTTTAACGAGGTATATCGTTGTGAGGACTGGTATGCTTATTTGATCAATGACAATGAAGCAGCACTCGAAATGGTGCTTATTGTTTCAAAAGGTTATGGTTTGGATAAGGAAACTTCTGCCATGCGCCATAAAATAGAAAAATTAGCTCCCTATTCGGCATCAAAGATTGAACTGATCCAGGAAGAGGTACTTCAGTTGCGCAATGAATTCAGGCTGAGTTTTTTTATAGGGGACCGTTTATACGAAAAGAAATATGTTCTGAATCAGGGACTTAAGTCAGGAGATCTGAGAATGATCAAGCAACTCAATAAAAAAGGTATTTTATTAAAATGACCCAAGAGTCAGGAATCAGATCAAATATGTTTCAGTGATCCAGCCTGAGGATATTTGTTAATTCAAAAGTTCGGTCAGTTTCTGAAATTCAGATTTAGGATCTTTATTTTCGTATAAAATTCTGTAAACAGTATCAATAATAGGTGTTTTGGTTCCGTTTTCCTGTGAGATATTGTAAGCACTTTTGCTCGCATAATAACCCTCTGCCACCATATTCATTTCAAGCACCGCCGATTTGACTGTATACCCTTTACCGATCATATTTCCCAGCATTCTGTTTCGGCTGAACACAGAATAACCGGTTACCAGAAGGTCTCCCAAATAGGCTGAATTGTTGATGTTGCGTTTCATTTTATGGACTTGCTTGATGAATCGTTTTAGTTCACGGATGGAATTGGACATCAATACCGCCTGAAAATTATCGCCATAACCCAGGCCGTTTGCAATACCCGCTGCGATGGCATAAATATTTTTTAGAACCGCAGCGTATTCGGTTCCAATGATATCGTCGGTTGTTTTGACCTTTAAATACCTGCTGCCTAATTTCGTCGCCATCAGCTTTGCCTTTTCCTTGTCCTGGCAGGCCAGGGTTAGAAAAGACAACTTTTCCATGGCAACTTCTTCTGCATGGCAGGGGCCGGTGATCACACCAATATTCTGATAGGGAATCTGATAGTATTTATGAAAGTATTCGCCAATTACCAGTCCGGTCTCAGGTACTATACCTTTAATGGCAGAAAAAATAACTTTGCCCTCGAGGGGTACCGTGATCTTATCTAATTCGTTTTTTAAAAATGCCGATGGGATCGCAAAGATCAGGTAATCAGCATAGGCAATCATTTCATTGATATCATTTGATAAAAAAAGCTGGTCGGGATTAAAAGTAGCCGAACTCAGATAGGAAGGATTGTGCTTGTTTCTTTTGATATGCTCGGTTATGTAAACACTGCGCATATACCAGCCAATTTCATTCACATTTTCAGATAGCATTTTTACTATGGCTGTGGCCCAGCTGCCACCTCCGAAAACGGCAATTTTAATATCAGAATCCATTTTTATTTTTCTAATTTAAACAAAGGTACTCTTTTTAATAGAAGATAGAAATATAGGAATTTATATCTAATTTTTATAGATTTGTAATTCAATTAACTAAAATCAAAAAAACTAACATGGCAAAAAAAGACGTAACCGGAAAAAATCCTGAAAAAGATTCTCCGGATAACCTGAAAAAGGATGTTAAGAAAGCGAAAGATGATCTTGTAAAGGATGCTGAAAAAGCGGGTAAAGATACGGCAAAGGAAGCCGGGAAAGTAATGGATGAAGTGGTTGAGGAAACCAAGGAAGTGGGTGATGACATTGCGGAAGGATTAAAAAAAGCTGCCGAAAAGATCAAATCCGGAGCTAAGGAACTGGCTGATGATTTGGGCCTGGATACAGAGGATATAAAGGAAAATTTAAATAAGGCGGCTGAAAAGGTGAAGTCCGGTACCAAAGATATTCTTAAAGATATCGATGAAGGAACCAAAGGGATACAGGAAGAAACCAAGTCTACTGTGAATGAATTTACCAAAGGCGCTAAGGAGGCTTATAACGAACTGACAGAACAAAAAGGCAACAAGAAAGTGATTGCAGGTGTACTTGGAATTATCTTCGGATCTCTTGGCGCTCATAAATTTGTACTGGGATACAATAAAGAAGGCTTGATCATGCTGGCAATAACCATAATTACTTCTATATTTACCTTGGGTGTTGGGGCCTGGTTAATGGCGGTTGTTGGCCTGATTGAAGGCGTTATTTACCTGACCAAAAGCGATGCGGATTTCTATAAAACCTATCAGGAAAACAAGAAACCCTGGTTTTAAATATTGATGGATGCAAATAGTTGATGAAAAGGGTCAGGCGATAAGGCAGCAGGAAAACAAGAAAATAATTTGCGGTGTTTTTGCAATTATTTTGGGCTGTCTGGGTATTCATAAATTTATTCTGGGTTATCAGAAGGAAGGAATCATCATGTTGCTTGTATCTGTATTGACCTGTGGTATCGGAGCAGGATTTATGGCCATTATCGGCCTGATAGAAGGGATCATTTACCTCACCAAATCGGATGAAGAATTTTTTGAAATCTATCAGCTAAATCAAAAAACCTGGTTTTAATGATCAGGCAAATTGCAGTCCGGAATTTTTTGTTTTCAAAAAATTCCGGACTGTTTATTTTAAGGAATGTATCATCTTGAACCCTGAGAAATTTGTTCTTACCTTTGGCAAAAAAATAGTTTACTGTGGCTTTGATCTTAAACCTCGAAACATCTACCAAAAAATGTTCTGTCTGCCTGGCAGATAAAGGCAAGATAATTTCCCGGGAAGAAATTAATGAGGGTCAGTTCACCCATGCAGAAAAGCTGCATCTCTTTATAGAACATGTTTTTTTAAACTCTGGGGTATCCATGAACAAACTGGATGCTGTTGCGGTAAGCAAAGGACCCGGATCTTACACAGGATTAAGAATAGGAGTATCTGCAGCCAAGGGCTTGTGTTTTGCCCTTGACAAACCGTTGATCGCCATAGATACCCTGGAAATTCTTGCCCGTGCAGTCAACTCAGAAAATTATGCTTTTGTTGTACCCATGATCGATGCCAGGCGCATGGAGGTATACAGTGCCGTTTTCGATCAGCATTATCAAAAGATACGTGAAACGGAGGCTGAAATCATACATGCGGATTCTTATAAAACCTTTTTGGCAAAAGGAAGGGTTTTATTCCTTGGTGACGGGGCCGGTAAATGTAAAGGACTGCTGCAACACGAGCATGCCGTTTTTTTACCTGATCTATTGCCATCTGCAAGTGAAATGGCGGCGCTGTCTGAGGCCCGGTTCCTGGAATCCGGGTTTGAAGATGTTGCTTATTTTGAGCCTTATTATTTAAAGGATTTTATTGCCATTAAGCCCAGGGACATTTTAGCTAAAAAATAAAAATCCGAGTACAATCAGTGCGGGAACCGCCTGAATATAAAATATCTTTATCTTTTTGGTTGAGAACGCACCGTAGATACCAGCAAGGATCACACAAATCAGAAAGAACAAGGCAATCTGCCTGCTGTAGTTTTTATCTACAATAGACCAGATCAGCCCCGCAGCCAAAAAGCCATTGTACAAACCCTGGTTGGAAGCGAGTACCTTTGACCGCTCAGCAAATTCTTTGTCCAGACCAAAGGCCTTTAATCCTTTGGGTTTGGTCCAGAAAAACATTTCCAGGATCATAAAGTAGAGATGCCCGAAAGCGACCACTGAGATCAGAAAAACAAGCAGGGTACTCATGGTCTGGTAAGTTTGGTTTCCACTTGTTTTAGTGCAGCCTCTGAACTTTCCACAGGAAGTTTGCATGCTCCGTCAATACAGGTATAAATAATTGTTTTGCCCGGAATATATTTTAATTGGAGGAGAGGGAGCTGATTTTCCCGGTTGCTTCCCGCAACCAGTTTATTGGGTATAAAATGTTTGCTAATTTCCAGAGCCCTCTGTTTTGCTTCTGCTCCTGAAACGGCTATTTCATAAAAATCTCCCAGATAATTGGCGTACAATGACAACCATTTGGCTGAGCTTCCCCCGTAACTTAAAGCTTCATCTTTTACATTATTCAGCATGGTGGCTGCAGTTTGTTTGTATTTTTCGTTGTAATAGTAATGTCCCAGCAGAAACAGGTTGTTGGCCATGATGGCATTTGAGGATGGGATCACATTGTCTTCGGTCTCTATTTTTCTGATGATCAGATCCCGGCTGTTGTTCGATGTGAAAAAGAACATTTTTGTTCTGTCGTCATAAAAATGGTCGAAACAGTGATCTGTCAGTTGTTTAGCAGTTTGCAGCCAGTTTTCATCGAGGGTTACCTGGTAGAGCGATAAATAAGCATCTATGAGCGTGGCATAATCTTCGAGATAGGCGTCTATGGTGCTTTTACCGTTCTTGTAATTCCGGTAAAGCCCTCCGTCTTCTTTAAATTGCCTGTTTAGCAGAAAATGCGCGTTTTTTAGAGCCATGGTCAAAAACTTTTCATCGTTAAAGGCCATATAGGCATCTACATAACCTTTGAGCATCAGCGCATTCCAGGAGGTCAGGGTTTTGTCATCAAGTCTGGGTTTTGGTCTTTCATTTCTTGTTTTAAGCAGGAGCTCTTTCCAGGCCCTCAGTTTCTGATTCAGCAAATCTTCTTTAATGCCGTGTTTTTTTATAAAATCAGCATCTGATTGTGTTCTAATAAAATGGTAGGTATCTTTTTCCCATTTTCCGTTTACATTTACATTGAAATAATCTGAAAAAAGTGCAAAGTCCTCATTTAACAGCTTTTCAAGTTCTTCCTTTTTCCAGACATAAAAAGCACCTTCTTCAAGTTTACCGGCTTCGTTATTGCTGTCAGCATCCAGTGAAGAATAAAAGGCACCTGCTCCGTTGTACAATTCTCTTTCTGTAAACAGCAGCGTTTCATAGACAATTTTTTTAAACAACTCATCCTGATTAACTGAATAGGCATGAGAATAAAGGCTCACCAGTTGCGCGTTGTCGTAAAGCATTTTTTCAAAATGCGGGATATGCCAGCGGTCGTCAACGGAATATCTGGCAAATCCGCCTCCAATCTGGTCATAGATACCTCCATAGGCCATTTGGGTAAGGGTGGTATTTACGTAGGTGAGCAGGCTGTCATTTTCTGTCTGAAACCCATATCGCAATAAAAATTCAAGATTTACCGGCATGGGGAATTTTGGAGCTCCCCGGCTGCCTCCTTTTCTGTAGTCGAGGGTTTGTTTCCAATAGTCTACACTTTTTTTCATCGCTGATAAAGTGAAATCCGGCGCATTTTCGTTCAGGCTTATAAGCCCCGATTGCTTTATGCCTTCTGTCAACTTAGCGGCATAGTCGTCTAATTTCTCGGGATCCTTTTTGTACAGTTCAGCCACCTGTTCTATGGCTTTTATCCAGGTCTCTTTGGGGAAATAAGTGCCTCCCCAAACAGGCCTCCCATCGGGCAGGGCAATGCAGTTCAAGGGCCAGCCTCCTCTGCCGGTAAGCAGCTGTACAGCATTCATATAAACCTGATCGACATCAGGTCTTTCTTCGCGGTCGACCTTGACATTGATGAAATGTTTGTTCATGACGGCAGCCACTGTTGAATCCTCAAAGCTTTCGTGTTCCATAACATGACACCAATGACAGGCGGCATAACCAATGGAGATCAGCAATAACTTGTTTTCCTTTTTTGCGAGATCGAGCGTTTCCTGATTCCACGGATGCCAGTCTACCGGATTGTGCGCGTGTTGCAGCAGATAGGGACTGGTTTCATGAATGAGGTGGTTGGTATAGCGAAAATTTTGTTCCATATCCGATTTATTTTTGTTTTGACAACCATAAAATGCAAAAGTAATACTTGCAATGATCAACAGGATTTTATTCATGGATGTTCAGAAATAATGTAAGCCAGGGCCAGAAAATCTTGAATTTAATGATCCCATGTTTAAGAATAAGCTCGATTTAAAATTCAGTTATTTTTCAAAGATAAAAAAAACCCGGAAGCTCCGGGTTGAAAAATAATTACTGGAAGGTTAATCCAGAACTTCAAAGGAAATTTTTAGGTTTACTCTGTATTCTGTGATGTTATTTTTATCAACAACTACGCTTTGTGATTGTACATGGGCAGACTTGATTCCTTTCAGGCTTTTACCAGCGTGTTGGATGGCATTTTTTGTGGCATCTTCCCAGCTAACGGGGGAGTTGGCCATGATTTCGATTACCTTGATAACTGACATAATTTTTTGTTTTTAGTTAGAAAATAAAGATACAGAAAAAATTTGACTATACCCGCCTCACTTCGCGGAAAAGAAAAAAATTACAGGGTCATTTTTATGTTCGGTAGTGAAATATGTTTAAAATAAGAGTCCTGGCTTAGATTAATTCTATGGAAAATACGAATTTGGGGTGATATTCTGAATCATCGTAAATACGACCTGATCTAAATTGTATTAATAAAACTTGTAAGGAAAAATTTGCCCGTTTAAATTTCAATTTTTTTAATAACTTTGATTAATTTCGACAAATTAAATCAAACCTAAAGCGCTTAAATTCTTGCCATAATTTACTGCCCTTAAAAAACTAAAATTCTATGGATGATATATATATCCTGATGCTGGGTTCCTTGTTGATCCTTGCTCTAATTGACCTGGTGGTTGGTGTGAGTAATGATGCTGTGAACTTTTTAAATTCTGCAATAGGTTCTAAAATATTGTCCATGCGCACCATACTTATTGCCGCAGGGCTGGGAGTGGCGATCGGAGCCTTTTATTCTACGGGCATGATGGAGGTTGCCAGAAGCGGGATCATCAATCCTAAGGAATTTTACTTTAATGAGATCATGATCATTTTTATGGCGGTCATGGTTACCGATGTGTTGCTCCTCGATTTTTTTAATACCCTGGGTCTGCCAACGTCAACCACAGTTTCAATAGTATTTGAATTACTGGGAGCAGGTGTAGCAATGGCCGTCATCAAAGTTGCGGTTTCTGATACGGAAACTTTTAATGAGATTTCGAAATACATCAATTCTGAGAAGACTATAGAAATCGTTGTCAGTATTTTTTTATCCGTTGGTCTTGCCTTTACCTTAGGGGCTCTGGTACAGTATCTTACGCGACTTTTTCTGACCTTTAATTTTGAGCAGAAACCCAAGATCTACGGAGCACTTTTTGCCGGTACGGCCCTGGCAGCAATTACGGATTTTATATTTCTGAAAGGCATCAAAGGTACTGCGTTTGCCGATCAGTTGGGTCCTTTTTTTGAGGGACATGAAGGCCAAATATTACTGGGTTCTTTTTTAGCCTGGACAGCCTTAACATTTGTGCTTTCAAAATTTTTTAATGTGAATATTTATAAGCTCATTATTGTGGTCGGAACTTTTTCGCTGGCCCTGGCTTTTGCCGGAAATGATCTTGTTAATTTTATCGGAGTGCCGATGGCTGCCTGGCACTCGTATGATCTTTGGGTAAACTCAGGTATACCTGCATCTGAGTTAACTATGGGTGCCTTAGCAGGAAAGGTGAACACGCCTCAGGTTTTCCTGATTATTTGCGGACTCGTCATGGTAGCTACTTTAATCTGGTCCAGCAAAGCGAGAAAAGTTGCCTCGACGGAAGTGGATCTTGCAAGGCAGCATGAAGGCACTGAAAAATTTCAACCAAATGATATATCGAGATTAATCGTAAGGGCGTCAGTAGGTCTTTCTTATTTATTTGATAAAATTACACCGGCCGGACTTCAGGCCAAAATAGATGAGCGGTTTAAAAAACCTTCTATCCGCTTATCTAAAAATAAAATATTTGAACTTCCTGCCTTTGATGCCGTGAGGGCCTCTACCAATATCATGGTTTCGGCTGTACTAATCGCCTTTGGCACTGCAAATAAACTGCCCTTGTCTACAACCTACGTTACATTTATGGTGGCAATGGGGACTTCCCTTTCTGACAGAGCCTGGGACAGGGAAAGTGCGGTTTACCGGATATCAGGTGTACTCAATGTTATAGGAGGCTGGTTTGTTACAGCCATTACAGCTTTTGTGGCAGCTGGCATCATTACCTATATCTTGTTTTTAGGAAAATTACCAGCTCTGGTTATCATTATTCTGCTGACAGCCGGTATCCTTTTGAAAAACTTTTTAAGCCACAAAAAGGAAGAGCGGGAAAAAGCTGCAAAAAAGGTGATCCAAAGAGAAGAGTTAATCACCGTAAAGGAAGTTTTTGCTGAAACCTCAGACCATATCTCAAGTGTTGTAAATCGCGTAAACAAGTTGTTTACCAATGTAGTAGATGATCTTGCCAGAGATGATGTAAATAATTTAAAGAAATCGGATAAACATGTAAATAAATTGAATGAAGAAATTGATACATTGAAATCTGAAGCGTTTTATTTTATTCGTTCCCTGGACGACAACTCTGTTGAAGCGAGCCGGTTTTATTTGTTGGTATTGGGTTATTTGCAGGATATTTCACAGTCCATCAGTTATATCACCAAAGCGAGCTACAAGCATGTGAACAACAAACATAAAAACCTGAAAAAGTCACAGATCAAAGAACTGAAATCCATTGACAACCAGCTCAGCGATTTTCTCACCAAAGTAAGTGATATCTTTAAGAACAGAGAATACGGGGAAATAGGTAAGCTGGTCTATGAAAAGCAGGAACTGTTAAATGAGGTCAGGGATAATATTGAGGCTCAGATCACGCGCATTAGAACAGAAGAATCAAGTCCAAAGAATACCACACTCTTTTTTGGAAATTTATTAGAAACCAAAGACCTGATCAAGGCCGTTATGAGTCTGCTGGAACTTTATCAGGAGTTCGACCTGACCATGAAAAAGGAAAAGATCTGAAAACTGAATAAGCTTTCACACCAAAAAAAACCCCGCCATGTGCGGGTTTTTTTATAACGGATTTTCCCTGCCCCAATGTAACCTGGATGACAGTTCTATACATTATTTTTCCGTCAATTTGTACTGTGAAAATATGGTACGTTTATTGTATTGAAAGCAGAACAATTAAAAATTAAATTGAAAAAGCATGACTGAAATGTTAACTAAAGAGACTTTTTTGGAAAAAGTTTTCGATTATGAAAAAAATAAAGAATGGAAATTTGAAGGAGATAAACCTTGTATCATAGACTTTTATGCCGATTGGTGTGGTCCTTGCAAAATGGTGGCGCCCATATTGGAGCAGCTTTCAGAGGAATACAAAGGAAAGATCGATATCTATAAAGTTGATACCGAAGTTGAACAGGAGCTTGCGGCAGCCTTCGGGATACGAAGCATTCCTTCCATGCTTTTTTGTCCCTCTGATGAACAACCCCAGATGGCTCAGGGCGCACTGCCAAAACACAGCCTGGAGGAAGTGATCAAAGATGTTTTGAAAGTGACTAAGTAGTGTTGTTAGGTTTTTATTTAAAAAGCTGCACTTTTCGGGTGCAGCTTTTTTATTTTCAGATCAGCTTGTTCTTTAAAAGGTATTCAGCGATCTGTATGGTGTTTGTTGCCGCACCTTTTCTCAGATTATCACTTACAACCCACATATTGATCGTATTCGGCTGAGACTCATCCAACCGGATTCTGCCAACAAAAACTTCATCTTTTCCATGGGAATGCAGTGGCATCGGGTAATCAGAATTTTTCGGATCATCCTTGAGAATTACGCCCGGAGCTTTGCTGAGTATATTTCTTATTTCGGCGAGATCAATTTCCTTTTCAAATTCAACATTGATGCTTTCCGAATGTCCCCCAACTACAGGAATCCGCACCGCTGTAGCAGTGACCGCGATCGTATTGTCGCTGAGGATCTTTTTCGTCTCTCTGACCAGCTTCATCTCTTCCTTGGTATATCCATTGTCTTCAAACACATCACATTGCGGTATGGCATTGCGGTGAATGGGATGCGGGTAGGCCATCAGCCCTTTCTCGCCTTTGTATTCATTTTCCAGTTGTTGTACCGCTTTTACACCGGTACCCGTAACAGACTGATAGGTTGAAACAACCAGGCGCTTCATTTTATATCTTTTGTGCAAGGGAGCCAAAGCAACCACCATCTGTATGGTTGAGCAGTTCGGATTGGCAATGATCTTGTCGTCTTTGGTCAATTGATCCGCATTGATCTCGGGTACGATCAGTTTTTTTGTCGGATCCATTCTCCAGGCAGAGGAATTATCCACTACTGTGGTTCCCACCGCAGCAAATTTAGGTGCCCATTCCAAAGAGGTGCCGCCACCTGCAGAAAATACGGCAATGTCCGGTTTTTGATCAACAGCTTCCTGCATTCCGATTATGGTATATTCCTTACCTCTAAAGCTTATTTTCTTGCCGATGGACTTTTCAGAGGCAACCAATAACAATTCTGTAAAAGGAAAATTTCTTTCCTCAAGTACTTCTAACATGACATTCCCTACCATACCGGTAGCGCCAACAACAGCTAATTTCATATGATCATTTTTATTTAATTTTTATCGGTCATCCCTGTCTGCCGACAGGAAGTTGGAACACCTTGAATCGACAACCCAATGTCAAAATAAGCCCAGGGTGTTTCATTTTAATCAGAGATTTTAAATTACGCGTGCAAATATCTTAAAATATTTTAATGTGTACTGTGAAAAAATATGCTTTTACTGCTCAATGTTTAGAATAAATCAAAAAAGGTATATCCGTGTTAAAATTTAACAGTGAGAATCAGGTTTAGAATTTTAGTTGTAATTTCGCAGCTGCTTAAAAATGATGTAATTAAATACGGAACAATGGTTAAGAACAATAGAAATAAGATTGAATTAATGTCGCCTGCCGGAGATTTTGACTCGCTTCAGGCTGCGATCGACAATGGAGCAGATTCAGTTTATTTCGGTGTTGAACAGTTAAATATGCGGGCACGGGCCACCATCAACTTTACCCTGAATGACCTGCCAGAGATCTCAAAAAGGTGTAAGAAACACGGAGTCCGGTCATACCTGACACTCAATACCATCATTTACGACCACGACCTGAGTATCGTAAAAACACTGATTACTGCGGCAAAAAAGGCTGATATCACCGCTGTAATTGCCATGGATCAGGCCGTGATCGCCATCGCCAGACAAGTAGGCCTGGAAGTACACATTTCAACGCAGATCAATATTACGAATATAGAAACGCTGAAGTTCTATGCCATGTTTGCCGATACCATCGTGTTGAGCAGGGAACTGAGTTTACGACAGGTAAAAAAAATAACGGAACAAATCGAAAAAGAGCAGGTAAAAGGACCTTCCGGCAGGTTGGTGGAAGTTGAAATATTCGGACACGGTGCTCTTTGTATGGCAGTTTCGGGAAAGTGCTATATGAGTTTGCATACCTATAATTCCAGTGCAAACAGAGGAGCCTGCAAGCAAAACTGCCGCAAAAAGTACACGGTTATAGACCAGGAAACGGGGGTTGAGCTTGAAATTGACAACGAATACATCATGTCGCCAAAAGACCTTTGTACCATCGATATATTAGACCAGGTAGCCGATGCCGGGATCAGTGTACTGAAGATAGAAGGCAGGGGCAGGGCTCCTGAATACGTGGCCAAGGTTACAAAAATCTACCGGGAGGCCATTGATGCCGTAAGTGCGGGCACTTATTCAAAAGACAAAGTACCGGGCTGGCTGGAAGAACTTGAAAAGGTATACAACCGCGGATTCTGGAACGGGTATTATCTCGGACAAAAAATGGGAGAATGGAGCGACGGACCGGGATCAAGCGCAACACAAAAAAAAGTGTATATCGGGAAGGGCATGCACTTCTTCCCAAAAACCAGCATTGCCGAATTCAAACTGGAAGCTTTTGATCTGTCTTTGGGAGATCAGATACTGATCACCGGACCTACCACAGGAGCCAGAGAAATGGAAATTGCTGCGATGTATGTGAACGATGAGCAAAAGGACAAGGCCATTCGGGGAGATTCGATTACTTTTAAAACAGATTTCAGGATCAGGCCCAATGATAAGTTATACAAGATCGTTCTGGCAGATAAGGTACTGGAAAATGCCTGATCGTTTTTTTCTGTTCTCAAGAAAAGGGCAGACCTGATCCGGTTTACTTATGCAGCCAAAAGGTTATGATTGTAAACAGGGTGATTGCCAGGATCACACCCAAACCCACAATCCATACGTTTTTGTAATAATACTGATGTAATTTTACGTCTTTTCGGTAGCTCCAGGCCATAGCCGCTATAAAAACGAGGGCAAAGCAAATAGCAAAAATTATCTGACCTTTACTGAACATCAAAAATTTATTTTAAGCAACAAAGATAAAATAAAAAGTGCAGTGAAGGAACAGTTGATACTGGTCTTTGGCGAAAGCCGGCCTGAATTCTGGTTTTACAAGGTTTTCAGGTATTCCAATACAGCTTTTCGGTCATTATCAGACAGGTCATCCCCAAATGTGTGTCCCATTTTGCCATAACCTTTTACCGTTGTATCATAAGTATCGGGACTGACTTTACCGGTTTCTCTGACATATTTCCAGCCCAGTTTTACAGGATCGTAATCATCACTTCTGAAAGATCTCGTCCAATAATCGGGCCTGTTCCTGCTGTTCAGAACGTCCTCAATTGTGGGTACTGATCCATTGTGAAAATAAGGCGCTGTTGCCCAGACACCATCCAAAGGAGGGGCAATATAACCACCCTGTGTAACTACTTTCAGACCATTTGTGCTATTGCCGAACCAGCCTGTGTTGAACCAGTCTTTAAAATAAGTCATTTCTGCAGAGTTAGTCGTGTAAAGATCGGAAAGTGCAGGGTCGGTTCCAATTGTTTTGAGAGAAACGAGTAAATTTGGATAGCTTGAGTTGCTGCCATAGGTACCATGACAGGTTGAACATTTTTGAGTAAAAATTGTTTTTCCCTGATCAGCCAGTCCGGAATTAATGCTGTAGGGATATTTTGGCGGATTAATAGACCTCAAATAGGCCAGAACATCCTGAAATTTTACGTCAACTTCCTTTGCCTTTTCAACATTGTCTATCGTTGACAGGATCATGGTTATCATGGACCTGCAATAATCTTCCCTGCCGATAGCATGGTAGAACAAGGCATTTTTCTTTTTCAGCAACCACCAGGCCGGAACATCGGAGGGGATGACCTCATCAGTGATGTTTATGGCCGGCTGACTCAGCAATTCCAGGGTATTCTTGTCTCTCATAGAAGCAAGTACCAGGGTGGTTTTGTCGGCTGCATTCACTCCTCTTGATTTGGTGATCGTTTTCGGGCCCACAGCTTCCAGACTGCGCTTAAAAGTTTGAAAGGCAGCCCATTCCTTGCTGTTTTGGCCGTATAGCAATACAATTCCATTTGAAAGCCGGTTGAGGTCATTTGACCTGTCGATAGTGAAATCGATGGTTTGGTTACCCAAGCCGATGACCAGTTCATTATTGATTTTTGTGGAATGGCATTGCAAACAGTTCGGTGCAACAATTTTCACTCCGTTGGGTGCAGATACTGCATTAAAGTCATGCGGTATTACTGCATTGTCTCCACTGCGTTTCAGCAGATTTTCTGTATTCTGTCCGTTTCCTAACAAAAAGGCATTATAGGGAATCCCTGAGCTCATATAATCTCCTGTAATGAGATACGTATACCCTTTATTGGCATCGCCGCTTCGCTGCGTGGAGGCGGGTATAGGAATTGTAGTATATTCGGGAGTAACTGGCCCCGGATCATTTCCATTGTCCGGTTGTTCAGCGGGCTCGCTGTCTGAGCACGACATTACAAGTGCAGAGAAAAGGTACCAAAAAAATAGTCTTAAATTGTTCATAGAGAGGGAATTATTATTCATAGCTGCGCAAATGTAACAAAAATCACATAACCAAAGAAGAAATTTTTAATGCGTGAGTTAAATTGTATCAGGCCAAAGAAATATCGGCGACAGGAAATAGTAATATTATGCATTCCGTTTTTAATGACGATCTACATTCGGATTTGAAAGAGAGACTGCTAAGACAGATGATTTATCAACAAGAACAGATGTAAACAAATAGTGAAAATATGATGAGCTTTCCTGAATATTTCTTTTAATTTTAACGCCAAAGAAGTAAAAACACAGTTATGAAGAAGGCGCTTATTATCGGGGCAAGCTCAGGCATCGGCAAAGAACTTGCGAAGTTATTGGTAAAGGATGGTTATTATGTTGCCATCACAGGACGCAGGCTGGAGGAACTCGAAAAGATCAGACAGGAAAATCCGGATCGTTATTGTATTCGCCGGCAGGATGTTACACAAATCGCAGACTCTGAAAAAGTATTTGCCGGATTGGTACAAGACTTGAAAACCATAGATCTGATCGTTTACAGCTCAGGTATGGGTGAACCTAACTATGATTTGGAATGGAATAAGGAATTACCAACCCTCGAAACCAATGTATTGGGAGCAGTTAAAATTTATGGGCTGGCCTATAATTTTTTTAAAAAACAGGGTTATGGCCATCTGGTTGGTATCTCTTCGGTTGCAGGTGTAAGAGGAAACCGGCATGTACCGGCCTATTTTGCTTCCAAGGCCTTTCAGAGCAATTATCTGGAATCGTTGTGGATGAAAGCAAAAAGGAGTAAGGCCTCTATTTATGTTACAGATATAGTCCCCGGATTTGTCGATACAAAAATGGCTCTGGGAGATACCTTTGGTATGGCCTCCCTGGAAAAAGCCACCAGGCAGATCTATTCAGCCATCAAGCGAAAAAAGAAGAAAGCCTATATCACCAAAAGGTGGCAGCTGATCGCGGCAATATTGCGTTTTGTTCCTGCAGGCTGGATCGCAAAGATGTAGTGCAATGAGTTACAGCCAATCATAAATTTAAATTACTGCGTTCCCAAATTTTTAAAAGTAAAAGTTAATCCTTATTGTTGTATAAATTATTATCGAAATGAAAGACAAGTTAAGCGCGGTTCAGCTGTTTCATGAATCATTTGGTTTGGGGGTGCGGCACAACCCTGTAGCGAAACTTGACCCGCAAATTCTCGAATTGCGGTTTAATCTGATGGAGGAAGAAAACAGAGAGTACCTGGAGGCGGCCAAAAATGACGATCTGGCTGAAGTGGCAGATGCTTTGGGGGATATGCTTTATATTTTATGTGGTACCATACTCGAACATGGCTTGCAATACAAAATGGAAGCAGTATTTGAAGAGATCCAGAGAAGCAATATGAGCAAACTGGGTGCTGACGGCAAACCAATATACAGGGAGGACGGGAAAGTTTTGAAAGGGCCTGATTATTTCAGGCCGGATATTTCCGGGATACTCGGAAAATAAAAAAAGGCTCCTCAGAGCCTCTTTTTATAGAACCGGAAACCTCCAGCCAAATTTATCTTCAGCACGGTTGTACTGTATATCTGTAATTTCTTTTTTAAATCTGTTGGCAAAAGAATCGGTCATCACGGGCAGTTCATAATCCTTGTCCTTATAACCAAAACCGGAAATAGGGGATATAACCGCAGCCGTTCCTGCGCCAAACATTTCCTTTAAGGCCCCGTTTTCTGCGGCTTCAACCAGTTCTTTTACAGATAATTTTCTTACTTCTACCTTAATGCCATCATGATTGGCCAGATCGATTATGCTTTTACGGGTAACTCCGTCCAGGATCCGTTCACTGGTTGGTGCGGTAATCAGGGTATCGTTGATCCTGACAAAGATATTCATGGCCCCGGCTTCTTCAATAAATTCATGGCTTGTATCATCTGTCCAGATCACCTGCTGGTATCCTTTCTCCATGGCCAGCTGGGTGGGATAGAATTGTCCTGCATAATTTCCACCTGCTTTTGCATAACCTACACCGCCATTTGCTGCGCGGGAATAGGTTTGTTCTATCAATACCTTGACCTTACCTGAAAAGTATCCACCCGAAGGGGAACAGGCAATAACAAAGGTATATTCATCCGATGGAGAGGCATGAAAACCGTTCCCGGAAGCAAATACAAAGGGCCTGATATACATGGAACTGCCTTCAGTTGTTGGGATCCAGGCACTGTCGAGCTTTAAAAGTTCTGTCAGACCTTCCATAAAGATCTCTTCAGGAATCTCGGGTATGGCCAGTCTTTTTGAGGAGATATTGATCCTTTTCTGGTTTTCTAAGGGTCTGAACAACCATATTTTGCCTTTATCATCCTTGTAGGCTTTCATCCCTTCAAATACAGACTGACCGTAATGAAAGATCTTGGCAGACGGGTCGAGGCTGATATTCTGGTAAGGAATAATTTTTGGTTCCTGCCAGGCATTGTTTTTGTAGGTACATATAAACATATGATCAGTGCTCACTTTACCAAAGGGAAGGTTGCTCAGGTCGACCTGCGGTAATTTTGACTTACCGGTTTTTTCAATCTTAATACGGGATTTCAGTTCTGTTGACATAACATGGTATTTTTAGCAAAATTACTTAATAGTGAGCAATTCTGACTTTTTTTTATGCTTAAATTCTGTTATTTTCAGTATATATTTGCTTTTTTTAAACATGGAAAGAAAGGTAGTAATTACAAAAGACGGCTCGTCAAGCATTTTTTTGCCTGAATGGGAAGAACACTACCATTCCTCACATGGTGCCATACAAGAGGCATATCACGTATTTATTAGAAATGGTTTTGATCTGTTTAAAGGCCGGACAAAAATAAAGATACTGGAAATAGGATACGGTACGGGATTAAATGCATTTATCACCTATCTCGAAAGCAAACAAAGCGGTATTGAGGTGGATTATGCAGGAATAGAAGCATTTCCGGTGAATCCGGATGAGGTTCAACGTTTAAATTTCGTTGAACAGCTTGGGGTTCCAACTGAAAAGCACGTTTTTCTGGCTATGCACGAAGATCCATGGGAGTACAAGAAAAAGCTATGATGAAGTATTTTTTTTGACGAAAAGGAAGCAGTTTTTTCAGGATCTTATTGATAAGGATGCATATGACCTGATCTATTTTGACGCTTTCGGTGCTAGGGTGCAACCCGAGTTATGGACGGAAATAATCTTTAAAAAGATGTACGAGGCTTTGGTACCGGGAGGTGTACTGGTAACTTATGCCGCCAAGGGAAGTGTAAGAAGGGCGATGCTGGCAGTGGGATTTGAGGTTGAAAAACTACCTGGACCACCCGGAAAAAGGGAAATGTTACGAGCAAAAAAGAATAATTGAAATTTTAAAAATTTGGTTTTGAATACAAAATTTGTTAGAAGAAAAAGGCCAAACAACAAACGGGTACTGATACTCATAGCTTTGTTGTTGCTTGTACTGTATTTATTTTTCAACATGGATTCTCTGCTGGAAAGTATTATGCCTTGAAGATTGAGTTTATAAAGTTGAATGTGGGAAAGTTGAAAAGTTGAAATATTGAAAAAGTGACGCGTGAATAGTGAAGTAGTGAAAGAGTTATGCGGTTATGCGTTATGCAGTTATAAGGTTTTACGATGGAGCGAAAGAAAGATTGAGAGATTGAGAGAAGGAGAGATGAGTTTTGAGTGAATAGTGAAGTAGTGAAGGAGTGATGGGTTATGAGTGCCCTTCGGGTAAGTAAAAAGTAGAAAGGCAAAAGTTATACGGTTATGCAGTTAACCTTGAACCTCGAACCCGTCTCCCGAATCGAAGGACGTGACCTTCCTTTATGCTGTCATTCCGAAAAGCCCTGTAAGGGGTTGAGGAATCTCATGAGGTATATAAAAGTATGGGTGATTTGGATCTCATATCTCAATACTCAATACTTTTTCCTTTTTCCTTTTACCTTTTTACTTTTTACTTCTTCATCCTTTGCCCCCGCCTGTATTCTCAATGATTCAGGCTGTTCCACAAGAGATCCTTTAGTTGCTCTAGTCCCGAATGGGATACTGAAGAAATAAATAGATGGGGCAGGTCTTTGGGCAATGTTTTTTTTATTTCCCTGGTCAATTCCTCATCGAGCAGGTCAGATTTGGAGATTGCCAGGATCCTTTTTTTATCAAGAAGTTCGGGATTGTGTTTTTTAAGCTCATTGAGCAATATGCGGTATTCTTTTTTTATATCCGGGCTGTCCGCCGCGATCATAAACAGCAGGACTGAGTTCCGCTCAATATGACGCAAAAATCTGTGTCCAAGTCCTTTGCCTTCGGCTGCACCTTCTATGATTCCGGGAATATCAGCCATTACAAAGCTCTGGTAATCGCGGTATTTTACAATTCCCAGATTGGGTTTGAGCGTAGTAAATGCGTAATCTGCTATTTTGGGTTTGGCAGAAGTAAGCACGGATAGCAGGGTTGATTTTCCGGCATTCGGAAAACCGACAAGTCCAACATCGGCAAGCAGTTTGAGTTCCATTCTGAACCAGCCTTCCTTTCCGGGAATACCCGGTTGTGAGTAACGAGGTGTCTGGTTGGTGGAGCTTCTGAAATTCCAGTTACCAAGACCGCCCATGCCTCCGTCCAGCAATATTCTTTCCTCTCCGTCTGCGGTGATCTCAAAGAGCTCATCTTCCGTATCGGCATTGATAACGATTGTTCCAAGCGGCACATCAATAAAAGTATCTGTGCCTGATTTACCTGTGCTGCGGTTTTTGCTGCCTGCACCGCCATGCTCGGCTCTGAAATGGGTTTGAAACTTGAGGTGGATAAGTGTCCATAAATTTTTGTTACCACGAAGAATTATGTGCCCGCCCCGGCCGCCATCGCCACCATCTGGACCTCCCTTGGCAACAGATTTTTCGCGGTGTAAATGGGTTGATCCGCTACCTCCGTTGCCGGATGCACCATAAATCTTTACATAATCAACAAAATTGCCCTCAGTCATAATTCAGCTTATTTATTTGTGTGCACAGTGCCGTTTTATTCTAAAACAGCCAGAATTCTGGCTGAGATCTCCTCAATGGATCCGACTCCGTCAATGCCAAAATATTTATTTTGTTTTTGGTAATAGTCTTTTACTATTTCAGTTTTTTTATAGTATTCTTCGAACCTGTGGCGAATCGTTTCTTCATTGTAATCATCCGGTCTGTCGCTTGTTTTTCCTCTGAGCAGAACCCTTTCAACAAGCAATTTTTCAGGTACCTCCAGGGCGATCATACCCGTAACACCGGTATTTTTACCGGCTAAATAAATATCAAGGGCTTTTGCCTGCAGCGGTGTTCTGGGAAAGCCATCAAAAATAAAACCCTTGGCATCCGGGTATTTTTCAACTTCTTCCTTTAAGATTTCAATGGTAACTTTATCAGGTACCAGATTACCATGGTCAATATATCTTTTTGCCAATTTGCCCAAATCAGTACCCTGCTTCATATTTTCTCTAAAAATTTCACCGGTAGATATGTGAATGAGATCAAAATAATCTCTGAGAAAACCTGCCTGCGTGCCTTTGCCAGCTCCCGGAGGTCCGAATAAAACGATGTTTTTCATTGTTTGGTATAATTGATTAGCACTGTTTGGGCTGCATTATGTACTGCACTAAAACTACGATATTGTTTTTTAATTCTCGATAAAAGCACACAGAAAATGTTAGGTAGCGATCTGATATACATCGGGTAAATTTCTCCCCAAACCATCAAAATCAAGTCCGTATCCAACAATAAATTTGTCCTCAATAGACAAACCTACATAATCTATGGGCAGCTCTTTTTTATATGCTTCCGGTTTAAAGAAAAGGGTAGCTATTTTTAATTGTTTTAGTTTTTTTTCTGAGAATATTCGGTAGATTTCTTCCAGGGTGCTCCCGGTGTCAATTATATCTTCGAGTATAATTACCGTTTTACCTTCCAGTTCTTCGCTCATACCGATTAATTGTTTGATCAGACCGGAAGAATTCACCCCTTCATAAGAAGCGAGTTTGACAAAAGAAATATGGCACTCATGTGGATATTTTCTGATCAGGTCGGCAGCAAAGATAAAAGAGCCATTTAGAATAGCAACAAAAACGGGTTTTTCTTCCTCTCCCAGATCTCTGGCAATGACCTCTGCCATAAAATTCACGGCTTTGTCAATTTTCTCTTTTGAGATAAATGGTTTGAAAGTTAAATTATGAATTTTAATCAATTCCATCCCGCTGAAATTACTGAAAATAAAAGGTTACAAAGGTAGAATAAATTTGGTCTGAAAAAAAAACCTTTCCCGGGAATTATTCCCGGGAAAGGTTCAGACTTTAACAGGTAAAGAATTTACTTTTTCTCTTTTTTTTGTTCTAATTTGTTTACTGTATCATAGTAGAGCGGGGTTGCGATAAACCAGGATGAATAGGTTCCTATACCAATACCCACGATCAGCGCAAACATAAAGCCTTTCATAGAATCGCCACCAAATAAAAAGATGGCAACCAACACGATTAAGGTAGTAAGTGCAGTATTCAATGTTCTTCCTAAAGTACTGTTTAAGGCTTCATTGACTGTTTTATCATGAGGCCAGCTTACATGTTTTTTTAAATATTCACGGATACGGTCAAAAATAATCACCGTATCATTGATGGAATACCCAACAACTGTTAGAATTGCAGCAATGAATGACTGGTCAACTTCCATGTCGAAAGGAAACACCTTATAAAACAATGAATAGACACCAAGTACAATAATGACATCATGAAAAAGAGCAAGCACACCACCTAAACTAAATTGCCATTTTCTGAATCGCAATAAGATATAAAGGAAAATACCAATCAAAGCGCCTATTATTGCAAAAATAGCGGCTTGTTTGATATCATCTGCAATGGTGGGCCCAACTTTAATAAACTGCATCACCCCCACATTCTGATCGTTATCGGCACCCATGAACTGTTCATAGCTGAGATTCTGTGGCAAAAAGGGTTTAAGATTTGTATATAATATATTCTGGATCTCATCATCAACAGTTACATCATTGTCGTCAATTTTGTATTTTGTAGTAATTTTTAACTGGTTAGGCGTACCAAAGGTTTTTACCTCAGGGGAGCTGCCAAAAGCGCCTTTTAATGTGCTTGCGACCTCCTGAGCGCTCATTGCATTTTCAAACCGCACAGTATATGTTCTTCCCCCTTTAAAGTCTACGCCATAATTCAGTCCGTTGACAAACAATGAAACAATACTTATCGTAATCAGGATTCCCGAAAAGATATAGGCTTTCTTTCTGGCGCGGATGAAATCAAAATTTACATTTTTTAACCAGTTTCTGGTTATTTTTGTGTCAAAAGTTAATTTATTACCTTTTCTTATATACCAATCAAGTATCAATCGGGTGATAAAAATGGCAGAAAACAATGAGGTAACTATACCGATCATCAGGGTAGTGGCAAATCCTTTAACAGGACCTGTACCAAAAATATACAGGATTACGCCGGTTAACATGGTAGTGAGGTTACCATCAATAATGGCAGATAAAGCATTGCTGAATCCGTCGTTTATTGCTTCTTTTAAATGCTTGCCAGATTGCAATTCTTCTTTAATTCTTTCATAAATAATAACATTAGCATCTACCGCCATACCGAGTGTCAATACGATACCAGCAATTCCGGGCAGTGTCAAAACAGCTCCAAAAGAAGCCAGCGTACCGAAAATGAACAGAATGTTTGCGGCTAAAGCGATATCGGCAAATAAACCTGCTTTACCGTAATAAAATATCATCCACGCAAGAACGATCAGCAGGGCTATATAAAAAGATATGGTGCCGGATTGAATGGCCTCCTGCCCCAGAGACGGACCGACCACATCGGATTGAATAATTCTGGCTGCAGCCGGTAATTTACCTGATTTTAAGGCATTGGCAAGATCCTGTGCTTCTTCTATTGAAAACTGACCGGTGATAGAGGTTCTTCCCTGTGTAATGGCATCATTTACCCGTGGTGCTGAATAAACATAATCATCCAGAACAACAGCTACAAATTTTCCGACATTGTCTGTGGTCATTTTGGCCCAGTCTTTTGTTCCCTTGGAATTCATCGCCATTGTTACTTCCGGGTTGGCACCCAGCTGGTCGAAAACCTGTGCTGCATCAATGATGACATCCCCCTGAATAGGTGCTATGTCGTCTCGGTTTGATCTGATCGCATACAGGTTGATCGCTTCTGTATTTTCTATCGGCTTTGCATCCCAGAGGAATTTAGCGTATTTCATTTCTGCCGGTAACAGATTCCTGACTTCGGCGCGGGCAAGAAATTCATTTACTTTAGCTGTATCTGCTACGGAGGCAGTTCCAACAACGGAACTAAGCTCATTGGGTGATTGCGGAATATTCGGCATCAAAACGGCAAAAAGCGGATTTTGTGCTTGTACATCAACAGAATCTTTTATTTCGCCTAAAAGGGCATCCACATTGTCGGCCTGTTTCGTCGAATCCACAGCAACTGTATCGGTCTTCTGTTCCTGAATATTGGCCAAAGCTGTATTGGCGCTGACGAGAAATTGTGCGATTTCCTGATTGGTATACACTTCCCAGAATTGCAATTCGGCAGTGCTCTGAAGCAGTTTTCTAACACGGTCGATATCCTTTGCACCGGGCAATTCAATCAGAATTCTGCCTGATTCACCAACCCTTTGTATACTGGGTGAAGTCACTCCAAACCTGTCGATACGGCTTCTTAAAACTTCAAAGGCCGTATTGATGGAACCCTCTACTTCTGCTTTTAAAATAGGTTTTACTTCATCATCGCTCATTTTGAAGTTGATCTTGTCTTTCAGGGATTTATTTCCAAAAATGCCCGGATCACCTAATTTGACCGTTCCTTTGCTCGCTTGTTCAAAAGCTTCAAAAAACAGGGTCAGGTAATCTTTATCGCTGTTCTTTTGCTGTAGGGTAGCTGCATTCAGGGCTTCATTGAAAACCGGATTGGTTGATTTGTTTGAAAGTCCGACCAGGATATCCCGAACCGAAACTTCTAAAATGGCATTGATACCTCCTTTAAGGTCGAGGCCCAAATTGAGCTCTTTTTCCTTGAGATCATTATAGGTGTAATCAGCAAAGCCTAAATCTAATACCGGAGTGTTGGAAACCGAATCCAGATATTTTTTTTGTAAAGCGGCTAATTCGTCATGATCATTCTCTTTGGATGCGTTACTTTGTGCATAGGCAACTCCATCTTTCTCAACATTTTTTGCAAAATATGTAAAGGAAAGCTGGTATAAACAAACTAAACTAAACAAGATTGCAAAAGTTCTTATAAGACCTTTATTTTGCATTATAATTAAATTTTATGCGTTATTTTTTTAAACGCGCAAATATACAGATTTAATTTAGCTTTAAAAGAAAAAATAAAGCAGATTATTGTTGCTCAAAATCATAGTGCTTTAGCCATGTTTTTATGGGGTGCGCGGAATGATCAAATGATTTTATCGCTTGCCGGAATTTCAAGAGAAGGTTGAGTGGTATCTTTATATGGAATCCGGATTAATCTTTGCTGATTTATGCGGTTTTTGTGCTTAAAAAGACTTGTATTGAGAGAAATTAATGTAAATTTGATATAGGAAGATCAGAGTTGGCCGGTTGCTTTAAAATTGAAAAAAAGAGCCGTATACCTTATGATTTCAATTGATAAACTTCGAATAAAACTAATATCCAAATCCTCAATGAAACATTTATCAGACATAGAAATTGCCCAGCAGGCAAAAATGCTACCCATCGTCAAGATTGCTGAAAGGCTGGGAATTGACCCGGACGATATCGAGATGTACGGAAAATACAAGGCCAAATTACCACTTACATTAAGAGATGATAAGAAAATTGAAAGATCGCACCTTATTTTGGTCACTGCAATCACACCCACTCCGGCCGGGGAAGGCAAAACTACGGTATCCATAGGTTTGAATGAAGGTTTGAACAAAATTGGAAAAAACGCAATTGTTGTTTTGCGCGAACCGTCTTTGGGTCCTGTCTTTGGCATAAAGGGAGGTGCTGCAGGCGGTGGCTATGCGCAGGTAGTGCCTATGGAAGATATCAACCTGCATTTTACAGGTGATTTTTCTGCCGTTGAAAAGGCCAATAATTTACTGGCTGCCCTCATAGACAACAACCTGCAAAGCAAAGCTCAGAACCTGGGGATTGATGCTAGAACGGTGGCATGGAAAAGGGTAATGGATATGAATGACAGGTCGCTGCGAAATATCGTGATTGGTTTGGGGGGAACCGCCAATGGCGTTCCGCGGCAGGATGGATTTAACATAACCCCTGCTTCGGAAGTAATGGCTATTTTATGTATGTCTGAAGATTTTAAGGATCTTAAAAAACGACTGGGCAACATTTTTGTCGGCTTTACTTTTGACAGAAAACCGGTTTATGCACGCGATCTGAAAGCAGAAAATGCCATGGCAATCCTGTTAAAAGATGCCATAAAACCCAATCTGGTTCAAACCCTCGAAAACAATCCCGCCATCATTCACGGAGGGCCTTTTGCCAATATAGCACAAGGGACCAATACCATAATCGCAACCAAGATCGGACTTTCACTGGCGGATTATGTGGTGACAGAAGCCGGATTTGGTGCGGATCTGGGTGCGGAAAAATTCATGGACATCAAATGCGTTTCCGGCAAATTAAAACCCAGTATTGTTGTTATAGTTGCAACGATACGCGCTTTGCGTCACCATGGCGGAGCACGGGCGGAAGAGTACAATACTCCGGATCTCGACAAGGTGAAAAAAGGGATTGACAACCTTATCAAACACATTGAAAATATCAAAAAATTCGGTATTACTCCGGTTATCGCTATCAACAGATTCCCTTCTGATACAGAAAATGAAACACAATATGTGATCAGAAAATGTAAGGAACTGGGTGTGGAAGCGGTAGTAGCAGAAGAGTGGGCAAAAGGAGGTGAAGGCATGAAGGAAATTGCTCAGGTTGTTGTTGACCAGATAGCAAAAGGCGAGAACAAATTCAAACCCTTGTATGAATGGAAAATTCCTATTATTGAAAAGATCGAAAAAATCGCAAGGGAGATCTATGGTGCCGATGGGGTTGATTTCTCTCATAAGGCGGTAAGCGATCTGAAAACGGTTACCAAACTTGGGCTGGACCACCTGCCTGTATGTATGGCAAAAACACAAAAATCGCTTTCAGATAACGAAAAAGCTGTGGGCAGGCCAAAAGATTTCAGAATTACTGTACGGGAATTTGAATATTCGGTAGGAGCGGGGTTTATTATACCTATTCTGGGGGATATGATGCGCATGCCCGGTTTGCCGCCGGTTCCGGCCTCAGAAGGTATGCTGATCGATAAGGACGGAAAAATTTCCGGTTTGTCTTGATGGGTTTATTATGAAACGGTTATTCTTGCATCAAATAAAAAAAGCTTTCGGTTATGAAAGCTTTTTTTTATAAATAATTTATGGTGCAGATCACAAATTCAAAAGATTGTTCACCTCTCTTACGGCATCTGCACTTACTTTCATATTCGTCTTTTCAGCCTCTGTCAGCTCGAGGGCAACGATTTTTTCAATACCATTTTTGCCTATGATGCAGGGAACACCTATACAAATATCTTTCAGGTCATATTCTCCATCCATCATTACCGAACAAGGGATCATTTTCTTCTGGTCACAGGCAATGGCCTGAACCATGGCAGAAACCGCTGCTCCCGGTGCGTACCAGGCACTGGTACCCAGCATTTTTGTAAGAGTAGCCCCGCCGACTTTGGTAGCTTCGGCCACTTCAGCCAATCTTTCAGCGGATATAAATTTTGTGACAGGAATGCTGTTTCTGACGGCCAATCTGGTCAGGGGGATCATACCTGTATCACTGTGACCGCCGATTACCAGCCCGTCGACATCAGAGGCCGGACAGCCCAGTGCTTCAGCAAGACGGTATTTGAAACGTGCACTGTCAAGGGCACCACCCATACCAATAATCTTATTTTTAGGAAGACCTGTTACTTTATGGGTTAAATAGGTCATGGTATCCATTGGGTTACTCACAACAATAATGATCGCTTCAGGAGAATGTTTGAGCAGGCTTTCTGCAACAGATTTTACGATGCCTGCATTGATGCCGATCAATTCCTCCCTGGTCATACCCGGTTTTCTCGGTATACCACTGGTAATCACAGCAATTTGGCTATTGGCAGTTTTGGAATAATCATTGGTTACCCCGGTTATTTTTGTGTCAAATCCATTCAAGGAAGCGCATTGCATCAGGTCCATGGCTTTACCCTCGGCAAAATCCTCTTTTATATCAATAAGTACTATCTCAGAGGCAAAATTCTTAATGGCAATATACTCGGCACAACTGGCACCAACAGCACCTGCACCTACAACTGTTATTTTCATAATTTCAGGTTAATTTATTTATTTTTTTAAATATCAATATTTGCATAGACGGCATTTTTCTCGATGAATTCCCTGCGCGGTGGCACGTCATCACCCATCAGCATGGAAAATACACGGTCGGCTTCAGTACCATTTTCAATAGAAACCTGACGCATGGTTCTGAACTGAGGATTCATCGTAGTTTCCCATAACTGCTCAGCGTTCATTTCCCCAAGACCTTTGTATCGTTGTATGGAGGCACCTCCGCCGAAACTTTCAGCAATGGCATCTCTTTGTTTATCGTTCCAGGCGTACTCTTTTTTGTTTCCTTTTTTAACGAGATACAATGGCGGGGCAGCTATATAAATATTTCCATTTTCAACCAGTTCCCGCATATACCGGAAGAAAAAGGTCAGAATGAGTGTGGCAATATGGCTTCCATCCACATCCGCGTCGCACATAATCACTACTTTGTGGTAGCGCAGCCTGCTTACATTTAAAGCCCTGGGGTCTTCTTCTGTTCCAATGGATACGCCAAGAGCGGTGTACATATTTTTAATCTCTTCATTTTCAAAGACCTTGTGCTGCATTGCTTTTTCAACATTCAGGATCTTACCCCGCAATGGCAGTATGGCCTGAAAATTTCTGTCCCTGCCCTGTTTTGCAGTTCCGCCTGCGGAATCTCCCTCAACCAGAAAGACTTCACATTTTTCAGGATCGCTCCAGGCACAATCTGAAAGTTTACCCGGTAAACCACCTCCATGCATGACTGTTTTTCTCTGAACGAGTTCCCTTGCTTTTTGGGCTGCATGTCTTGCCTGGGCAGCGAGTATCACTTTTTGCACGATGGTTCTTGCGTCGCCGGGATTTTCTTCCAGGAAGTCGGATAACATCTCTGTTACAGCCTGGCTTACGGCGGCGGTGACATCTCTGTTACCCAGCTTGGTCTTGGTCTGTCCTTCAAACTGAGGATCAGCAACCTTAACAGAAATAATTGCCGTTAAACCTTCTCTGAAATCATCTCCCGAAATTTCAAACTTGAGTTTACTCAGCATGCCGGAGGTTTCTGCATATTTTTTCAGTGTATTCGTAAGTCCGCGTCTGAAACCGGCCAGGTGTGTGCCGCCTTCATGGGTATTGATATTATTTACATATGAATGCAGGTTTTCATTGAAAGAGGTGTTGTATACCATGGCAACTTCCACCGGTATTCCGTGTTTTTCACTTTCCATACTGATGACATCCGATGTCAGTTGCTCGCGTGTTGCATCCAGATAGCGTACAAATTCCTTCAGTCCTTCATCGCTGTAAAAAACTTCATGAATAAAATTTCCTTCTTTATCTTTTTCTCTTTTGTCTGTAAGGGTGATGTTTAATCCTTTGTTGAGAAAGGACAATTCCCTGAGGCGTGCCGCAAGGATATCATAGCTAAAAACTATTTCCGTCTGGAAAATCGTGTCATCTGCCCAAAAGGTCACTTCCGTACCGGTTTTGTCGCATTCCCCCACAACCTTTACGGGATAGAGGGCCTTCCCTTTTTCATATTCCTGCTGCCAGATCTTTTTTTCTCTGTAAACAGTGGCGGTTAAATGGTTGGAAAGTGCATTCACAACGGATACACCAACACCGTGTAATCCCCCTGATACTTTATAGGAATCCTTATCAAATTTTCCCCCAGCGCCAATTTTTGTCATGACGACCTCAAGGGCGGAAACGCCTTCTTTTTTGTGCATATCCACAGGAATACCCCTTCCGTTGTCGATAACGGTGACTGAGTTGTCTTCATTGATGATCACGTCGATCTTTGTACAATGACCTGCCATGGCTTCGTCGATCGAGTTATCAACCACTTCATAAACCAAATGGTGCAAGCCTCTGGAACTCACATCTCCAATATACATCGAAGGGCGTTTGCGCACGTGCTCCATCCCTTCCAGCGCCTGAATACTATCCGCGGAATACTGATCTTTTTTTACTTCTTCACTCATTTTTTTCAGATATTTTTCGGTTTTTTTACGAAAGTACAAATATAATAAAACAGCAAGTTTTTACAGGCAGAAATCAAGGCTTAAAGCGTTAAGTTATTAACATTATGTTGGTAAAAAAATAGATTTGAAAGGGACTGATGAAGAGGTGACAAAAAAAAATGCCCAATTGCTCGGGCATTTTTTTTAGCGTGCTTTACAAAAAGGAAGAATCCTTTTTGTAATTGCTTAATGTAAAATCCGTTTTAATTTTTTCCCCTCATAAATCGGATCTTAAATCATTGCTTTTCAATAAACTATAGAAAATCAAAAAATTTTATGCCCGAATATAACCAGCAATTCTGAAGAAATTCTGAAGTTATAAAAAAAAATCCTGACCTTTTTATTGGGTCAGGATTTGCGCAAATTAAAATAGCTTAATATTTCATTGTATTTGCTCGATGATTTAAATCAATTTATTCCCCTCAGATAAAACTGATTTAAAACATAGAATTCACCTTAGTGATTATTTCAGTATTCATTAAATAATGAACTTTGAACGTTCTGAAATAAGTAATAACCAGAAACAGTATCGATTATTTACAAGGCAAATGTATATGCGAAATCTGAAGATAATCTGAAGTTAAAAACAATTTTTAAATAATATTAAAAATAGAGGGTAAAATAATGTTTATTATCTGAAAATGAGTGTTTTATGTCCCAACCAGAAACATCACAAACTTTCTTTACTATGGCGAGTCCGAGGCCAAAAGATTCGGTAGAATTGCTGTCTTTTTTGAATCGTTCAAACAGGGCCTCAGAAGAAATGCTCGTCGGCCTTCCTGTATTGGCAACAGAAATAAACAGTTCGTTGGTTTTTATCTCGATGCTGCCATTTTCATAATTGTGTTTGATTGCATTGCTGATCAGGTTTGAAACCACCATATCAAACAAAAGGGGGTTAGCAGTTACTTTAACATCCAGGCTCAGATTTTTACTGATCGTCAGGTTTTTGCTGGCGATAAATTCCTCAAAAATTTCGAGCTGGTTGTTGACTACATCATTGATTGCAATCTCTTCTTTCTGGCTGTACTGCTGGTTTTCAATTTTGGAGAGTATCAGCAGGGTCTTGTTTAGTTTGGAAAGTCTTTGTGTAGCACTGTACACATTACTTATGGTTTGTTTGTCATCCATTTTCAGGTGCTCAGACTGCATCAAAAACTCCAGTTTTGACTGCATAATGGCCAGAGGAGTTTGCATTTCATGCGATGCGTTTTCTGTGAATTCCTTTAAATTATTAAAATCGTTGCGCAGCTTGTCGGTTAATTTGGTAAGTGAATCATTGAGCTCCTTGAATTCCTGAATTTTGGAATCTTTCAACTCCAGGGGTTTTTTTTCTTCAAAGGAATAATTTTTCAGGGCTTCCAGATTTTTGTAAAAAGGCTGCCACACTTTTTTGGCTACATAGGTATTCACCAGATATACGGTCATGATTAGCAAAAATATTACTGCGGCAACAGAGGCTGTAACGGCCAGAACGAACTCATTTTGTTTAACGCGGGAGTTTCTGGTGATGATTTTATATGTTTTTCCCTGCAGGGTTTCAATGGAAGTTAACTGCCGGTAAAGTTCATAATTTTCCACACCTCCGATGATCTGATATATGAGGGTATCCTTATAGTAGAGGGTATCTTTTACAGGATATTTGGCTTCGTAATCTTCTACATCAAAAATAGGGAGGGGGTAATCGTATTTGATCTTTTTGGCTATGATCTCTTTGTCCCAAAGCAATTTTTCATCCTGTCTTTTGGTAATAATATTATTGAGCACATAATAAATCAGGGTACTTGAAATGAGGAATATAATCACAGAATACAGAAAATAAGTTCTCCTGGTTTTATTGATCAGTTTCATTCTCCTTGTTTTATAAGAATACCATAGTCCGAATGGATTGTATATGACCAGGCAGTACTTTTCATTTACTCTCCAAATTTATACCCCAGGCCATAAACTGTTTGCAGGTAATCTGTTGCCCCCAGTCCGTTCATTTTTTTTCTCAGATTTCTCATGTGGGTATAGATAAAATCAAAATTATCCAGCATATCTGCATTATCTCCCCACAAGTGTTCTGCAATGCTTTCTTTCGTGAGCACGCGGTTCTTGTTGGTAATAAAATAGAGCAACAAATGGTACTCTTTTTTTGTAAGGTCCAGGGTTTCCCCATTGACCCTGGCTACTTTGGCAACGGGATCTATATCGATTTCATTGTAAGTAATCTTGTTATCCCCGTCATAATGCTTTCTCCGGATCAGCGAATTGATCCTTGAATTGAGTTCGGCCAGGTGAAAAGGCTTTGTAATATAGTCATCTGCTCCCAAATCAAGCCCTTTGAGCTTGTCGTCAAGCGAGTTTTTGGCTGAAATTATCAGTACACCGGTTTTTGGCTTTGATTCTTTGATTATTTTTAAAAGATCCAGACCGTTACCATCCGGTAAGTTGATATCCAATACAACGATATCATAATCGTAACTTATTAATTTATCCTCCGCGGAAAAGAAATCCATGGCGAATTCACAAACGTAATCGGCATTCTGAAGATACTTGGCTATTACATTGACCAGATCTTTCTCATCTTCTACAACTAAGATTTTCATGTTCGTTTAAATAAATAAAAATTTTATGAAAGTGCAAGTTATCTTTTTCCTTCCTAAACCTTTGCAAAGGTAGTGTTAAAATTGAATTGCGATAAGCTGATTAAGAGCTGAGATTACAGGAAGCATATGAAAATACAATCTAATAAAGCATTTTATATGTATTCGGGTCTTTTTTAAAGACATAGCCCAGGGTCCATTCAATGTAATCTGCATGGGTTTCGGTAATTTTTAAACTGCAGCCCAGAAAAAGTTTTTTTTGTTTTCCAACAAGATAGCGAGCCCCAATTCTCTTAAAAAGAAGACTTTCCTTATTTTCTTCATTGTGATTTAAATAAATACCCACACCTAAGGGTAAGTAAAGTCTATCGGTAACCACCCATTCCCAGTTACCTATAAATCCGTAGCTGAATTCTTTTTGAAAATCACTTTTATCTTCAGTCACCCTGTTCAGATCCCCCACCGGTATAAAATAATTTCAAAACCCAAACCATAACGGTATTTGTAATTAAATTGCCTGAGCGCACTAATACTCAGTGAGGTTTTTAAATAAGAACTTTCACTGTATTCAAAATTTCTGATTCCTGCAGCGCCGAAAAGACTGATCATATTGAAGGGAATAAATTCCTCGTATCTTTGTTTTATCAACATGGGTTTGGTATCTTCAAAGTTATAGGCTGTGAAAAAGTAACGGGAACCACATTGATGCCGGAATTGGGCATTTGAATTCTGCCATTGGAAAAATGTTTAAAGCCGGCACCCAAACCGGCTTCCCAATGAGGGGTGATCTGATATCGTCCTTCAATAGTGAGGGCGATGTATACATTTTTTTCTGAACCGATCAGTCCATTATCCGGATTTGTTTCCGGATTATAAGGATTAAAATTAAAGGCTAAACCAAGACCAATTCCATAGATCCAGGACCATTTGCTTTTTGAACGGTAAAAGGGTATATCTATAAAACCGTACAAAGCATTGGGTTCGCCAAAGTCATTGTTGTCAAAAGAACCCCCGTAAAAACCTACGCCAAAAGATTGGTGCCCTGTAGAGTGTATTGTAAAGATTGCTTTGTGTTTGCTGCCATCCGAACCGGATATCAACACCGTAATACTTTTTGATACCTTCCTCTTCAACAGCATCCAATACGCCACCGTAGTCGAATTTGACCTGTATTTCATGGTTGTTTTTGTGCGAAGGACAGGCTGTCATTTTTTGTTATTATTGCAGTTGAATCAGGAATGATCAACTGGCAATAGGCATTTGAAAAAAACGCAATGATGAGCCATATAGAGACCTGGAGGAAGATGAATCCCGATACTTTTAATTTAAATGGCATTACCGGAATTTTCAAATTAATTACTAAAATTAAGGGAGCGCAAAAATATTCTATTTTTTCGGAATTTGGGTAAATGATCCTTTTATTTGATTAATTGATAACACTGCGCAATATGATTTTATCTTTTCCGTTTAATATTCTCACCGATCAAGTAAAATTTTCAATTGCTATGAAAAAGATTTATTTTGGTGTTGTGTTTTTTGTTGTATTGTGTAGTCACAGTTTAAATGCACAACATTTTTCTCCACTCGATAACAGTCCAACGGACATTGCCTATTTAAGAACCGATAACAATAAAAAACCCGTCGTAAAAGTGATCTACAGCAGGCCATTAAAGAGCGGGGAGCAGGTCTTTGGAACCCAAATACCTTATGACAAACTCTGGCGGACAGGCGATAATGAAGCCACAGAAGTCAGATTTTATTCGGATGTCAGGTTTGGTGATCAATTGGTAAAAGCGGGAACCTATGTAATGCATTCCATACCCGGTGAAAAGGAATGGACCATTATCTTAAACAGAAATACGGATACATTGGGTGCTTTCTTTTATGATCAATCAAAGGATGTTGCCCGTATCAAGGCTCCTGTAAGAAACGGAGAACAACTCGATATCTTTTCCATCGCTTTTGACAAAAACTTCAACAATACGTATATGGTTTTGGGCTGGGATACGACGAGGGTAAATATTCCGATTGATACATATACCCAAGTCCTGGCTGAATTATAAGGATCTGATATCAGAATGCGTTCAAATAAATAAACATCGAATGAAAAAAACATACCCTTTATTCTTGTTGGGTTTCATGCTGATGGCCTTTACATTCCAGGTGAATGCACAGGATTTTCAACCGCTGGATAAGAGTCCGCATGACATAGCCTATTACAGAAAGACCAATTTAATGCCTCCGTTGGTCAAGGTGCTTTATGGCAGGCCTCAAAAGAGCGGGCGCGAAATTTTTGGCAATGTTGTGCCTTACGGCAAGATCTGGCGGGTTGGGGCAAATGAAGCTACAGAAGTTACTTTTTATGAAGATGTCTTGTTTGGCAGCGAAAAAATTAAAAAAGGGATCTATACCCTATTCGCAATACCTGAAGCCACTGAATGGACGATAATTTTGAGTTCAAATCTTGATACCTGGGGTACTTATGAATACGATCCGAAGCAGGATGTGGCACGGGTTAAATCAAAAGTTAAAAAAGCGGAGGAACTGGAATCATTTTCCATTGGTTTTAAAGAAAAAGGACAAACAGTTGAAATGGTTTTGGGCTGGGACACTACGCGCGTCTCTGTTCCAATAACGACAAACTAAAATACTTTCTCTCCGTTCACATAAGTGGAAAGTACTTTGCTTTCCGGTACACTGTTGATTTCAACCTGCATGATATCGCGGTCCAGGATAATAAAATCAGACATTTTTCCTTTTTCTATGCTTCCTTTTTCCAATTCTTCAAAATTGGCATAAGCCGCCCAGATCGTCATTCCTTTCAGTGTTTCTTCCCTGGACAAGGCATCTTCCATTTGAAAACCGCTTTCGGGGTAGCCTTTCAAATCTTTTCTGCTGACAGCAGCATAAAAAGTCAACATCGGGTTTACCTGTTCAACCGGAAAATCTGTTCCCAGGGCTACCATACCATTTGTTTTCAACAGTTTTTTATAGGCATAGGCTCCCTTGATTCTCTCTGGTCCTAACCGCTCGCCGGCCCAGTACATATCGCTTGTTGCATGTGTGGGCTGCACGGAAGGGATAACCAGTTTGTACATTTCAAAGTCGGCAGGGGATATTACCTGCGCATGTTCCATACGCCACCTTCTGTCTGATTTACCTGAAAGCACTTCTGTATAGGTATTCAATAAGTAAGCGTTGGCTGAATCCCCGATGGCATGTGTATTCATTTGAAAGTCGGATTCAGCAATTCTAGTAGCTATTTTTTTGAGGCTTTCCGGATCGGTAACCATGGCTCCGTAATGCCCGTGCCTGTCGGAGTATGGTTCTTTCAGGGCAGCTCCCCTCGATCCCAGGGCACCATCTGCAAATACTTTAAATGAGCGCACATTTAACTTTTCAGTCTTAATAATACCGTTCTTTAAATAAAAATCCAGATTGTCTTCGGTAGCCGAAACCATGGCATACAAGCGGATTTTAAGCAGATCTTTCTGCTGTAAACTGTCGATCAGATCAATGGTTCTTTTATCTAAACCGGCATCATCTACTGTGGTCAAACCCAATGAAAAACAGATTTTTTCTGCGTCAAGCAAGGCTTTGATCTCCTTTTTTCGGTCTCTTTCCGGGAAGACCCTGTACACCAGGTCCATGGCATTGTCTATGAGCACACCGGTTACTTTGTTGTCTTTTTTAATGATCTCACCCCCCGATACTTTTGTGTTTCCGTCAATCCCGGCAAGTTCAAGTGCTTTCTGATTTACCAGGAGTGCATGTCCGTCTATTCTTCTTAAAATTACAGGCGTATTTGGAAAGAGCAGATCCAGGGTGTCTTTTGTTGGGAACACTTTCTGTTCCCAGTCATTCTGATCCCAGCCCCTTCCGAAAATGATCTTGGGATCTTTTTCTTTTTGGTAAGCAATGACCTTCTCAACCAATTCCTGAAAACTCCTGCTGCCTTCCAGATCCAAATTTTGCATCGCCATTCCCAGCCCAAAAAAATGGCAGTGTGCATCGATCAGGCCCGGTAAGATCGTCTGGTTTTTTGCATCGACCACATTGTTACTCTCATAAAACTTCAATATGTCTTCATTTGCCCCGACCGCTAAAAACCTGCCATTTTTTACTGCAAAGGCCTGTGCTTTATCAAAGTTTTCGTTTACCGTATAAATATTTCCATTGATCAGGATCAGTTCTGCCTGTTCTTTTTTTGAAGTGGAACAGGAATGCATGCTGATTATAATCAGCGTAAAAATGAGGTATCGCATAACTTTAGGTTTGTCCAAAAATAAGGTTTAAGATTGTAAAATGACTATAATTTTTGCTATTTCGCTTTTCGCCTGGGTGTACCCATAATTGTAGGCGGCATCAATAAATTTGGTATCCAGCAGGCCTATTTTTTTTAGGTTTAAAGGCTTAAAAACATAATCGCAGCTGGAAAACTTGGCTATATCTTTATTTTTTAAACCGATCTGATAAACCCGGCTGACCAGTTTCAGGGTCGTATCTACTTCATTTTTGGTAATTAGCTCAATGGGATTGATGAAACTGCCAATTATTTTTGTGCAATTCTCCTGAAGGGGTTCCACCGGAAAATCGTTTATTATGCCACCATCTGCAAAAAGGTGGCCCTTGATTTCCATGGGGGAAAAAAAAGGTGGCACCGAAGACGAGGCGATCAGTGGCCTGATCAGTTCTCCTTCGGTAAAATACTCCAGATTTCCGGTCATCAGGTTGGTGGCTGTTATATAGGTCGGTAGTTTCAGATCCTTAAAAGAATCGTTTGGAAAGATGCTATTAAAAGCACCGATAAATTTTTCACTGTCAACGATACCCGGTTTGTGAAAGGTGTACAGCGAATATTTGAATAAGGGTGTTCTTTTGAAGAAAGAAAGCATTTCCGACGTGGTATAGCCATGTGAAAACATGGCAGCGATTGTTGCTCCACCGCTCGTTCCGGAAATTTCATCAATTTGAATCCCTTCTTCCCGAAAACATTGGAGCAGGCCTATGTGCGCCATAGCCCTAACTCCGCCTCCCGACAAAACCACTCCAATTTTTTTTGTCATAATCAGTTCATTTAAATTCACCTTGTTTTGCTGTTCCTTTCCCATGAGGAATCGCTTTACAAAATGTTTTGTGCTTTACTCCAATAAGAGTAAATTTGCTGCTCTTTAATATCCGGGCAATTGTGGTTTGATTGAAATCATCATTTGCCTCTGCATACCATCAAATAGATCTTAAATGAAGTACAATTTTAATGAAATTGAGGCCAAATGGCAAAAGTTATGGAAAGATAAGCAAACTTTTCGAGCAGAGAACGACAGTGAACGGCCAAAATTTTACGTATTGGATATGTTTCCCTATCCCAGTGGGGCGGGGCTGCATGTGGGGCATCCACTTGGGTATATAGCCAGTGATATCTATGCGCGTTATATGCGCCACAAAGGGTACAATGTTCTACACCCCATGGGTTATGATTCTTTCGGTTTACCGGCCGAGCAGTATGCTATTCAAACAGGGCAGCATCCGGCAAAGACCACGGAAGAAAATATAAATACCTACAGAAGACAACTCGACCAGATCGGGTTTTCGTTTGACTGGAGCCGGGAGGTGCGCACCTCAGATCCCGGTTATTACAAGTGGACCCAATGGATCTTTATTCAACTGTACGAATCTTATTATTGCAAAGATACCGATGCGGCAAGGCCGGTACAGGAACTCATTGAGGTTTTTGAAGCAGAGGGCAATGCCAGAATAAATGCAGCCTGTGATGATGATATGAACCAGTTTTCAAAGGAGGATTGGAATCAATATACTGAGGCGCAAAAGCAGGAAATCCTTGCCGGGTACAGGCTGACTTTTTTGTCTGATACAGAAGTCAACTGGTGTCCGGCCCTGGGAACCGTGCTGGCGAATGATGAAATAGTTAACGGACTTTCGGAACGGGGAGGCCATCCGGTGGTGCGGAAGAAAATGAAACAGTGGAGCATGCGGATCTCGGCTTATGCCCAGCGCCTGTTGGATGGTCTGGAAGCCCTTGACTGGCCTCAGCCATTGAAAGACGCACAAACCAACTGGATCGGGCGGTCTGAAGGAGCTTCCATCAAATTTAAGGTTTTGGGGAAAGCAGGTGAAAATGAGGTGATCGAGGTCTTTACTACGCGGCCTGATACCTTGTTCGGGGTGAGCTTCATGACACTTGCACCAGAGCATCCCCTGGTGCAAAAAATAACGACAAGAGAGTATCTTGAAGCGGTCAATACCTATGTTGGGGCAACCTCAAAAAGAAGTGAGCGGGACAGGATGTCGGATGTTAAAACCATCACAGGTCAGTTTACCGGAGCCTATGCTGAACATCCTTTTACAGGCAAACCAGTGCCGATCTGGATAGGTGATTATGTTCTGGCGAGCTACGGTACCGGTGCAGTTATGGCCGTACCCTGCGGAGATCAGCGCGATTACGATTTTGCCAAACATTTCAATATAGAGATACCCAACATTTTTGAGGATATTGATATATCCGAGCATGCCTGCGAAGATAAAGATGTGCGTATAGCCAATTCGGATTTCATCAGCGGCTACCCTGCAAAAAAAGCGGTACAAATGATCATCGGGGAGCTGGAGAAAAGAAAAATAGGGAAGGGAAAGATCAATTACAGACTGAGAGATGCAGTTTTTTCGAGACAGAGATACTGGGGTGAGCCCTTTCCGGTTTATTACAAAGGTGACCTTCCGCAGATGATCGATATGGCTTATTTGCCCATAACCCTGCCTGAGGTTGAAAAGTATTTGCCCACGGAAGACGGCAAGCCACCTTTGGGGAACGCCAGCCACTGGGCCTGGGACACCTTGCAGAACAAAGTCGTAAAGAACGATCAGATCGATCAGAAGACCGTTTTTCCTCTCGAATTGAATACCATGCCGGGCTGGGCGGGGAGTTCCTGGTATTTTAACCGGTATATGGATGCCTCAAATAAAGATGTCTTTGCCGGAAAAGAGGCGCTGAATTATTGGAGGGATGTGGATCTTTATATAGGTGGAAGCGAGCATGCAACAGGACATCTGCTGTATTCCCGTTTCTGGCAGAAATTCCTGTTTGACAAAGGTTTGGTACCAACTGATGAATATGCAAAAAAACTGATCAATCAGGGGATGATCCTGGGCACCAGTGCTTTTGTTTACCGGTTGGAAGGAACCAATGAATTTGTTTCCCACGGTTTAATTTCTGATAAAAAAGTGCAGGCCCTGCACGTAAATGTCTCGCTTGTAAATGCAGGAAATGAACTGGATCTGGAACAATTTAAAAATTCCAGGGCAGAATACAAAGATGCCCGGTTTATACTCGAAGGAGGTAAATATTATGTTGGCAGGGAGGTAGAAAAGATGAGTAAATCCAAATACAACGTGGTGAGCCCGGATGATATTTGCGATACTTATGGGGCGGATACTTTGCGTCTGTACGAAATGTTCCTCGGGCCTCTCGAACAGGCAAAACCCTGGAATACAGCCGGAATTACGGGTGTTTCATCTTTTATAAAGAAATTGTGGAGGTTGTACTTCAATGAGCAGCATGAATTTTTTGTTTCTGATGAAGCTCCTGACAAAGATGAGTTGAAGACCTTGCACAAGACCATAAAGAAAGTAGATGAGGACATCGCCAATTTTTCCTTTAATACTTCCGTGAGCTCTTTTATGATCGCGGTAAATGAACTTACGGCGCTGCAATGCAACAAAAGGGCTGTTTTAGAACCCCTTGCTGTACTGATCTCACCCTATGCTCCGCATCTTTCCGAGGAATTGTGGAACCTGCTCGGGCATAAGGAATCCATTGCAAAAGCTGCTTTTCCTGTTTACGAGGAGCAGTACCTGGTAGAGCTGGTAAAAAATTATCCGGTATCCTTTAACGGAAAATTGAGATTTACCCTTGAATTGCCGCTTGATCTTAGTGTGGAAGAGATAGAACGGGAAGTTCTTTCCCATGCAAAAACAAAGCAAATCCTGGAAGGCAGGTCTCCAAAAAAAGTGATCATCGTTCCGGGTAAGATCGTCAATATCGTAGGCTGATGAATAAGATCGAATGGATCGGTATCCTCGCTGCGGCTTTAACAACTTCAGGATTTGTTCCGCAAGTGTACAAAACGATCATGACTAAATCGGTTGAAGGAGTCTCGCTTACCATGTATTTCGTTCTGTTTACGGGTATCGTTTGCTGGTTTTTTTACGGGATTCTGATCCATTCGGTGTCCATTATTGCGGCGAACCTGGCTTCCGGCTTCTTGGTTTTCGTACTGATCGTATTGCGAATAATATACAAAAAACCGAAATGATTAACTATTTTCTACTTTTTCTTTAATTATTGAAAAAAGTTTTTACATTTGTGGTCATAACAATGAAAAATCTATTTATACATACCTGGTGGTGGACTTTGCATAACTCAGTTATCGTGAACTAATCCCTTGTATATGAAATATAACGAATAGGCTTGTCTTCACGACGGGCCTTTTTTTTTGAAATTATGCCATACGAATTAAAAACACAGTACAAAAAAATCCTAGCAGACACCATCACTCCGGTGAGTATTTATCTGAAGATCAGGGACAAGTTTCCGAACAGTATCCTTCTGGAATCTTCAGATTACCACGGCAATGAGAACAGTTTTTCTTATGTGTGCTGCAAACCCATAGCTTCCATCTCCGTTAAGGGAAATACCCTCACCCGAAAATATCCTGATCTCAGGACTGAGGTGATCTCAATCGACGAATCGGTAGATGTTCCCATGCTCATACACGATTTTAGCCGGGAGTTCAAAGCCGATTCCCGGAAATTCAAGTTTATAAACAACGGGCTTTTCGGTTATATCAGTTACGATGCAGTGCAATTCTTTGAAGACATCAGCCTGACAGAAAAGCCGGATAAACTTGATATCCCGGAGATCTATTACGCAGTTTATCAGAATATCATTGCCATCAACCATTTCAAAAACGAGGCTTATATTTTTTCTCACAGTATCAGTGATGAAAACAATACCGATGAGATCCACCAGCTCATCGATAACAAGAACTTTGCTTCTTTCGATTACAGGAATAAACAGGATGAGATTTCTAATTTTACCGATGAAGAGTTTCTGAATCTCGTGGAACAGGCCAAAAAGCACTGTTACAGGGGAGATGTTTTTCAACTGGTGCTGTCCAGACGTTTTTCACGGGGTTTTAAAGGAGATGAATTTAATGTTTACAGGGCTTTGCGCTCTATCAATCCCTCGCCCTATCTGTTTTATTTCGACTATGGAAATTTTAAAATATTTGGATCCTCACCGGAAGCACAACTGGTTATAAAAGACGGAAAAGCTGAGATCCACCCCATCGCAGGGACTTTCAGGCGAACAGGAAATGACGAAAAAGATCTGGAGGCTGCAAAGGCACTGGCAGCCGATGAAAAAGAGAATGCTGAGCATGTCATGCTGGTTGATCTGGCAAGGAATGACCTGAGCAGAAATGGCCGGGAGGTTAAGGTGGAGAACTACAAAGAGATCCAGTTCTTTTCACATGTGATCCACCTGGTTTCAAAAGTAGTTGCTAAAAAATTTTCAGAAGCCATAAGCTATCAAATTGTTGCCGACACGTTCCCGGCAGGTACACTCACGGGTGCACCCAAACACAAAGCCATGCAGCTGATAGACCGATATGAAAAGGACAGCCGCACTTTTTATGGGGGCGCCATAGGTTTTATGGATTTTCAGGGCAATTTCAACCATGCCATCATCATCCGCTCCTTTTTGAGTAAAGACCACCGCCTGTATTACCAGGCCGGTGCCGGAATTGTTGCAAAATCCGATCCGGAGAGCGAATTACAGGAAGTTTACAACAAACTGGGAGCCCTCAAAAACGCACTTGAACTGGCTGAAAAAATTTAATTGCTATGAAGAATTCAGATATGAAACAAATCCTGGTAATCGACAATTACGATTCCTTTACCTATAATCTGGTACATTATTTACAGGACCTGGACTGCGAAGTGGTTGTAAAGCGAAACGATAAGATCACGCTGGATGCTGTTGATCAATTCCACAAGATATTGCTTTCACCGGGGCCCGGTATACCCGATGAAGCGGGATTGTTAAAACCCATCATCAAGAGGTATGCGGCAAATAAAAGTATTCTGGGTGTTTGTCTCGGGCAGCAGGCCATAGGTGAGGTTTTTGGGGGAAGTCTGGAAAACCTGAGCAGGGTATATCACGGGGTGTCAACAAAGATCAAGCTGATCAACAGTGATGAAATTCTTTACCGAAATATTCCTGAGACATTTGAAGTTGGGCGTTATCATTCCTGGGTAGTTTCAAAGAATTTGCCCGCAGCACTTATCGCTACTGCCATAGACGAAAACGGTGAGATCATGTCGCTCAAACACAGGGAATATGACGTAAGGGCAGTTCAGTACCATCCGGAATCGATCCTCACCGAACACGGCAGAGAAATATTGAAGAATTGGATAGAAGCATAAATGAAATTTTGAATGAAAGAAATTATCAACAGACTGATTCAGCACGAAAAGATCTCTAAGGAAGAAGCAAAAGGGGTACTTGTTAATATTTCACAAGGCAAATACAACAACAGCCAGATCGCCTCCTTTCTGACAGTTTATATGATGCGCAGTATTTCTGTGGAAGAACTCGATGGATTCAGGGAAGCCCTGCTGGAACTTTGTGTGCCGGTAGACTTGTCTGACTTCAATACCGTTGACCTGTGCGGAACAGGCGGAGACGGGAAGGATACCTTTAATATTTCCACCCTGGCCTCCTTTATAACAGCCGGTGCCGGAATTAAAGTTGCTAAGCATGGCAATTACGGTGTTTCATCAAATTGCGGATCCTCCAATGTCCTTGAATTTCTGGGAATCAATTTCACCAGTGATGCCGACAAGCTGAGAACTGCGCTCGACAAAGCTGGCATCTGTTTTCTGCATGCACCTCTTTTTCACCCGGCCATGAAAAATGTTGCCCCCATACGCAAAGAACTCGGTGTAAAGACCTTTTTCAATATGCTGGGGCCCATGGTTAATCCATCGCGTCCTGCAAACCAGATCGTGGGGGTTTTTAATCTGGAACTGGCCAGAATGTACGGTTATCTTTACCAAAACACCGATAAAAATTATGTTATCCTGCACGACCTGGCCGGGCATGATGAGATCTCGCTGACAGGTCAGGTCAAGATCATTTCCAACCGGGAAGATAAAATGTTTTCTCCCTCTGATCTCGGTTTGAATCCCATCAGCGAAAAGGATATCATTGGAGGCAGCACCATAGCAGAAAGCGCTGCCCTGTTCATGAGGGTCTTGCATGGAGAGGGTACAACTGAGCAGAACAAGGTGGTTTGTGCCAACGCAGGACTGGCTATTTCAGTTACAGAAAAGATCAGTCACCAGGAAGCGTTCCTGTTAGCCGAGGCTTCACTAAAAAATAAAAAGGCACTCAGGGCATTTACGACCTTACAGGCTATGTCATAGTAAATAAAAGAAGGGAAATGACTATTTTAGATAAAATCGTATTAGATAAAAAGGAAGAAGTCAGCGCTAAAAAACGCATATTCGACCTTGATTTTTTTCAGCGTTCACCGCTTTTTAAGCGCGAGACCCATTCACTGGCTGAGGGCATCAGAAAGAAAAGTGGCATTATTGCTGAGTTTAAGCGCCGTTCACCTTCCAGACAAATGATCAATCAGAACAGCAGCGTTTTGGAGGTGGCAAAAGGATACGAGCAAGCCGGCGTTTCCGGGATCTCGGTGCTTACTGACACGAAATATTTTGGAGGGGCTCTTGATGATCTGATGCAGGTACGTAGTATTGCCGGAATTCCCGTGTTGCGCAAAGAGTTTATAATAGACGCTTACCAGATCTATGAATCAAAAGCCTATGGTGCTGATGTGGTCCTGCTCATCGCTGCAATACTTTCACCCGGGCAGATAGCCGATTTCTCACAACTGGCCAAAGAACTGAAACTGGAGGTGCTACTGGAAATTCACAATGAGTACGAGTTATCTAAATCAGATCTGAGCTATGTCGATCTGGTGGGTGTGAACAACAGGAATCTGAAAACCTTTACCCTGGATCTTGAGACCAGCAGGCAACTGGCAAAACTGATTCCGGATCAAAAGGTGAAGGTATCTGAAAGCGGGATCAGTAAAACCGAAACGATAAGAGAATTGAAGAATTACGGATACCGGGGTTTTTTAATGGGCGAGAATTTCATGAAAACCGAATTTCCGGGAAAAACGGCGGCATTATTTATTAAAGATCTGGAATAGTATGGTCAAATTAAAGATCTGCGGGATGAAGTATCACGACAATATTCTGGCTGCAGCCGCCCTGCAACCCGATTATATGGGTTTTATTTTCTATCCCGGATCAAAAAGATTTATGACAGAAAAGATCCCTGAGCTCAGTGAAAAAATAAAAAAAACAGGTGTTTTTGTAAACCAGCCGCTCAGTGAAGTGATAGCAAAAATAAAAGAGTTTGATCTCGATGCAGTGCAATTGCACGGCGAGGAAACAGTTCAGTATTGTGAAGAATTGCTGTTGGCACTGGAACAGCTAAAAGAGGGTGGGAAAAAAACAGAAGTGATCAAGGCTTTTGCCATAGATGAAAATTTTGATTTTGAAACTTTGGAGCCTTATCACGCGGTGTGTGATTTTTTTCTCTTTGACACCAAAGGAAAGGAGAGGGGAGGTAATGGTATTGCTTTTGACTGGGAATTGCTCCGGGATCAATCACTGAAAAAACCTTTTTTTCTGAGTGGAGGTATCGGTCTGGAAAACTCGGGCAGCCTGCAGCTTTTCCTGGCTACAGAGAACGGGAAAAATTGCTATGCCATTGATGTTAACAGCAGGTTCGAAATTGAACCCGGATTGAAAGACATAGAAAAATTAAAGATGTTCGGCTGGAACAGTTTTTTTAACAATGAGTAGAAAAAAAAGAAGATGAATAAAAATTTTCACGCAGACGAAAAAGGTTATTACGGCGAGTTCGGAGGCAGTTATGTGCCCGAGATGCTCTATCCGAATATGGAAGAACTTCAGAATAATTATCTGAAGATCATCTATGAGGAGTCCTTTCAGAAAGAATTTAAACACTTGCTAAAGGATTATGTAGGTCGGCCTTCTCCCTTGTATTTAGCCAATCGGTTATCAGAAAAATACCAGGCCAAGATCTATCTCAAAAGAGAGGATCTCAACCATACCGGTGCCCATAAAATCAACAATACCATCGGTCAGATCCTTCTGGCCAGGCGCCTGGGTAAAAAAAAGATCATAGCCGAAACCGGTGCCGGGCAGCACGGTGTTGCCACAGCAACCGTCTGTGCCCTGGCTGGCCTGGAATGCACCGTTTATATGGGTGAGATCGATATTGCCCGTCAGGCTCCAAATGTTGCCCGTATGAAAATGCTGGGAGCCACGGTTGTTCCGGCACTCTCAGGAAGCAGAACCCTGAAGGACGCTACCAATGAAGCGATTAGGGCGTGGATCAATGATCCGGTTGACACACATTATATCATAGGCTCGGTGGTCGGTTTTCACCCATATCCTGACATGGTCGCCCGGTTTCAGTCCGTTATTTCTGAGGAGATCAAATGGCAGCTGAAAGAGCAGGAAGGCACTGAAAATCCGGATTATGTCATTGCCTGTGTAGGCGGAGGCAGCAACGCAGCCGGTGCTTTTTACCACTATCTGGAAAATGAATCGGTAAAGCTTGTCGCAGTGGAAGCAGCAGGAAAAGGAGTTCATTCGGGGGAGTCGGCTGCAACGAGCATTTTGGGCAGAGAGGGCATCATACACGGCAGTAAGACAATTTTGATGCAAACAGCTGATGGGCAGATCGTGGAACCGTATTCCATTTCAGCCGGACTCGATTATCCGGGTGTGGGTCCGCAACATGCACATCTTTTCAGCTCAAAAAGGGCCATTTTTTTGAATGCCACAGATGATGAGGCCATGCAGGCAGGATTGGAACTGAGCAAACTGGAGGGAATTATTCCTGCCATCGAAACAGCGCATGCCCTGGCGGTTTTGCCAAAAATGAAATTTAAAAAAACCGATATACTTGTGATCAATTTGTCCGGCAGAGGAGACAAGGACCTGAATACCTATATCAACTATTTCAATCTGGCTTAAGTTATTTTATTGCGATGGCCTAATCATATTTAAAAGATGAACAGAATTAATCATAAACTGGCAGAAGACAAAAAATTGTTATCCATCTACTTTACCGCAGGATACCCGGACCTGCAAGACACAGTTCCGATTATTAAGAAACTGGAAAAAAGTGGTGTAGACATGGTCGAGATCGGATTGCCTTTTTCAGATCCGTTGGCTGACGGGCCGGTAATACAGCAAAGCAGTACACAGGCTTTAAAGAATGGAATGACTTCTGAAAAACTGTTTGAACAATTAAATGGAATCAGGCCGTCGGTTAAGATACCGCTGATCATTATGGGTTATTTCAATCCCATCTTGCAATTTGGAGTCGAAGCCTTTTGTAAAAGATGCAGTGAGGTTGGTATAGACGGACTGATCATCCCCGACCTGCCCGTGAATGTATTTCATGAAAAGTATCAGGCCATTTTTAAAAAATACGGTCTTATCAATATTTTTTTGATAACGCCCCAAACCAGCGATGAAAGGATTCGTTATATTGACAGTATCTCAGAGGGATTTATTTATATGGTGAGTTCTGCCAGCACTACAGGAGCCAAAAAGAGTTTCGGAGAACCGGAGCAGGAATATTTTAAAAGAATCGCTTCAATGCATCTCCGCTCGGAACAGATCATCGGTTTTGGTATCTCAAACAAAGAGACCTATGACCAGGCGACAAAGTATGCCAAAGGAGCTATCATAGGATCTGCCTATGTGAATTTTTTAAAGGAACAGCCATGGGAAGAAACGGATAATTTTATTCGCAGGTTTCGTTAGAAAACAGCATTGTGCATTGTTAGAGCAAACAGACATATTTCTTATCTTTACAAAAAAAGCATATGGCTTTTAATTCTGTTTCCTTTCGTACACGTATTTTTATTTCCATGATCTTTTTGGTTGTGGTCTCCTCCTTACTCATAGCGACCATAACCATCATTCAGTACAATGAGCAAGCCCGGGACTACCATGAGAAAAGGCTTGAGAGAAAGGAAAAAGCAATTAAATCTGCAATAACCTATGAATTGTTTCGCGACAAAAGTATTCAGCCTGATACCATAGCCACAAGTAGCCTGCTCACACAAAAAATAAATGAGATCTCGGACATACATAACCTCGATGTACACATTTACAGTATTAACGGTGAATTACTCGGAAGCTCAGGTCATGCGGCAGCAGGCAACATACAGAAAAAACTGAACAACAAAATAGTCAGAAAAATTGCTTTCGATCCCAGCCATCGGGTGCTGATCTATGGTGAGGATAACAAAGCAAAGCATTATCTGTCAGCTTATTCCTATATCCACAATTTGAATTCCAAGCCGGTTGCCATTGTTGGTGTGCCCTATTTACAAGATAATACTTTGCAGGACTACGAACTCAGGGAATTTTTACAAAGGCTAATGCTTGTGTATCTGCTGATCCTTTTTCTGGCTGTTCTGACCGCTTTTTTGTTGTCGAAATACATTACCAAAACAATGGAATATGTGAGCGAAAAATTAAAAAGCACAAGTTTTGGAGGAAAGAACGAAAAGATCCTATTAAAAAATACGAATGACAGTATTTATGCTTTGGTAAGTTCATATAACAATATGATCGACCAGCTGGAAGCAAGTGCTTTGAGCTTGGCTGAGTCAGAGCGCAAGCAAGCTTGGCAGGAAATGGCGAAACAGGTGGCACACGAGATCAAAAATCCGCTTACGCCCATGCGCCTCACTGTCCAGAGTTTTGAGCGCAATTTCGATCCAAAGGACCCTGATATCAGGAATAAAGTAGCTGAATTTAGCGATATACTTTTGCAACAGATAGACACTATGAGCAGTATTGCTTCTGCTTTTTCCAGTTTTGCCCAGATGCCGGCACAGAACAAGGAAACACTGAATGTAGTATCTGAGGTCAAACTCGCCCTTGATCTCTTTCAGGAACCTTTTATTTATTTTTATCCTGAAAAGAAAGCCATTTATGCAGACCTGGATAAAATACAACTGACCAGGATCATCACAAATCTCATGACCAATGCGATACAGGCTGTGCGAAATGAGGAGGATCCGAATATTTCCGTACACGTCAGTGAAACAGAACATGAGGTAAGCATCAGTGTTTCAGATAACGGCGAAGGCATTGCCGAATCGGATACAGCAAAAATATTTGAACCGAAATTCACCACAAAAAATAGCGGTATGGGTCTGGGTCTAGCCATGGTAAAAAAAATAGTCGAGACCTATCAAGGCAGTATCACAGTGAATTCAAGCATTAACGAAGGTGCTGTCTTTCAGGTTCGATTTCCAAAGCATTAAAATTATTTGATATGTCGTACAAGAATTTAATAATTGAGAAAAAAGAATTCCGTGCACTGATAACGATCAACAGACCTGAAAAGTTAAATGCGCTGAACAAGGAGACCATACAGGAATTGCATGATGCCTTTAAAGATCTTAAAAGCGATGATGATGTCAGGGTTATTATTCTAACAGGCAGTGGAACCAAGTCATTTGTTGCCGGGGCTGATATTTCTGAGTTCTCGGGTTTCGATGTTAAGCAGGGTGCTTCTTTGGCCAGGGAAGGGCAGAAATTGCTTTTTGATTTCATCGAAAATTTATCTACGCCGGTGATAGCTGCGGTAAACGGCTTTGCCCTCGGGGGAGGCCTGGAACTCGCCATGGCCTGTCATATAAGGGTAGCGAGTAAAAATGCAAAAATGGGCTTACCTGAGGTTTCTTTGGGATTGATACCGGGATATGGAGGCACCCAAAGATTGCCGCGGCTGGTTGGTAAAGGCAAGGCGATGGAAATGATCATGACAGCAGGTATGGTATCAGCCGACCAGGCTTTCCAGTACAACCTGGTAAATTATGTGGTTGAACAGGAGGAGCTCCTTTCTTTTTGTGAAAAACTGGCAGACAGGATCTCAAACAATTCTTACACAGCGATTGAAGCGGCGATCAAGGCGATAAACGCGAATTACAGTCATGACAGAAACGGCTTCGATGTAGAAATTGAAGCTTTTGGCAAATGCTTTGGAACCGACGATTTTGTGGAAGGTACCCGGGCATTTATGGAGAAAAGAAAACCCAATTTCTGAGGATCAGTTTAATCCGCCCTTTCTGTTAGGCGATTTTTGTTTTGGCCACTCGGTTGGTTTTCCATCCTTATCCAGTGGCAGTACCCTTTGTTCTACTGATGATCTTATTGGGTCTTCACTGGCCATATATGCAAGAATTGCCGTCAGGATTACGTTGTTCTTCAGATCATCAAAAACAATTTTGTCGTAGGTATCCAGGTTGGTATGCCAGGTATAGTTTCCATATGACCAGCCCAGGGATGATAGTCCGAAAGCAGGTACGCCAGCGGCTGCAAAGGAGGCATGGTCAGAGCCACCGCCGGGAGGCATCCCGGGAAAATCTGTTTTGATATCCATTTTCACATCCTGAGGTACCGTTCTCAACCAGCGGCTGAGGTAATCATAGGAATTTAAAAACCCCGAGCCCGAAATGTTTACGACCCTGCCGGTACCGTTATCCTGGTTGAATACCGCCTGTACATTTTTTGTGATTTCCGGATGGTCTTCAACAAAAGCCCGTGAGCCGTTCAGGCCCTGCTCTTCACTTCCCCAGTGCCCGACAAGGATAGTCCTTTTTGGGTTCGGATAATACTTTTTCAGAATGCGCATGACTTCCATCATGACCACTGTTCCGGTACCATTGTCTGTTGCACCCGTACCTCCGTCCCAGGAGTCGAAATGGGCAGAGAGGATTACGTATTCCTCCGGTTTTTCAGTTCCCCTGATCTCGGCTATGGTATTAAAAGTGGGCTGCATACCCAGCTCTTTGGATTCGGCATGAATCCTGAGGATCGGTTTTTTCCCATGCTCAACCAGTCGGTAAAGCAGGGTGTAATCTTCCAGTTCCAGATCTATGGCAGGTATTTTTTTTGCCCGGGAAGAAAATATTTTATTGGCACCAAAACCATTAGACCAATACGAATCAATGATACCCGCTGCTCCTGCATTTTCGAGTGCCGCACTGATGGTTCTTGAGGTATAGCCCATGCGTTTCATATTGTCATTCCAGGCCTTTTTTTGTGATTCACGGTCGGTTTTCATCTTTTCAAGCGATGTTTTTGTTGCAAATTCCTCCCAGTTATAATCTGGCCTGCCAGTGGGTTGTTTCATTGCGATCATCACGAATTTTCCCTTGACAGCAGGCAGCCAGTTCAGGAAAGAAATGGAATCCTTTACTTCCGGCAGGGTAATCACTTCTGCTGTTATGCCTTTTTTTGGTGTACTGGCACTCCAGGCAAGTTGGGTGCCGCTCAGTGTTTTTACCCTGGGTGAAATCATATCGATATGCGTGATACCCCTTTGCCAGCCCCTCCATTCACCCCAGGTTTCATTTTTTGCCGGGATTCCCCAGGTTTGGTATTTCGCCACAGCCCAGTCGTGCGCCTGTTTCATTTCAGGAGTGCCCACAAGTCTTGGACCGATACCGTCCATCAATTCATGAGCGAGCAATTCGACCTGAGAATTTTCATTTACTTCACGGAGGATTCCCTGAATAACGACATCATTTTCTTGTGCCCTGAATTGCAGGCCTGTCAATAAAAAGAGAATTAATAGCGGTTTAAATATGTTTTTCATTCTGATAAAATGTTTATTTATAATTTAAAAATGCGCAAGTTAATCAATTGAATTCCATTCCCGGTAAAATTCTTCCAGGAATCTTTCCATGAACCGGTGTCGTTTTGCTGCCATTTTTTTAGCGGTTTTTGTGTGCATCCGGTCTTTCAGAAGCAAGAGTTTTTCATAAAAGTGATTGATCGTAGGTGCGGAAGAATTCTTATAATTTTCTTTGGTTTGCTGAATAGCAGGAGGGATATCGGGATCATATAATTTCCTGTTCTTAAAGCCTCCGTAATTAAATGCGCGTGCAATACCGATCGCTCCGATGGCATCGAGCCTGTCTGCATCCCTGATCACCCTGAGTTCTGGGGAATCGAAAGAAGCTGGATTTTTTCCCGAAAGTGTATTTTTAAAGGAAATATTACAAATAATGCCTTCAATTTGCTCAATTATGTTGTCCTCTACCTCAAGCATTTCTAAAAATGCTCTTGCTTTTTTAGGCCCAACAGACTCATCACCATCGTGGAATTTTGAATCGGCTATGTCATGCAACAGGGCACCCAGTGCAACAATAAATGGATCTGCTTTTTCGGTCTCAGCAATACGCAGCGCATTGTTGTAGACACGTTCAATATGAAACCAGTCGTGACCGGCTTCGGCACCGGCTAAGGCATCTTTTACAAAGACCCTTGTTTTATCTATAATTTCCTGTTTTTCCATAAAAAAACCCCTGTTGGACAGGGGTTAAATATAAATAAATTTTTACGACTTGCCTTATGAGCAATATTCTTCATAAGCGCCGGCCAGGTTGGCTGCGATCATTTCCGCGGATCTGCCTTCAATATGATGGCGTTCCAGCATATGAACCAATTCGCCGTCCTTAAACAAAGCTATGGAAGGAGAGGATGGTGGGAAAGGCATCATTTTATTTCTGGCTGCAGATGTTGATTCCACATCAACTCCCGCAAAAACGGTAGCCAGGTGGTCGGGAACTTTTACATATTGCAAAGAGGCTATCGTGCCCGGTCTGGCGGTACCGGCGGCACAGCCACAAACCGAATTGACCATGATCAGGGTTGTTCCCTTCTTGTTCAGTGCCTGCTCTACATCTCCGGCTGATTTTAATTCTTCGAAACCGGCATTTACCAATTGTTGGCGCATGGGCCTTACTAATTCTTCTGGATACATATAATTTTTATTAGTTAGAATTTACAAATATACACTTCCTGATTTAATTGTAGTTGGGTCAGGTTAGATACGAGCAGCAATTTTTGAGCCAAAAGTAAAGAGGAAATCAATATTCTTCAGATAATCTTATCTTTGACGAATAAATGTATGCATGCCAAGTATTTCAAAATTTTTGGGAGCAACTCTGGGATGGACCTTTGCAGGCCCTATTGGCGGGATTCTGGGTTTCCTTGTCGGTAGTTTTGTGGATGAATTTGCGCTCAAAGAGCCGGAGGAGCTACAAAATTCCAAGGGAACAGCCGAAACAAGTTCCGGCGATTTCGAGATCAGTTTGCTCGTACTGGCTGCCATCGTGATCAAGGCAGATGGAAACATCAACCAACGGGAATTGCACTATGTAAGGAATACGTTTATTGGCATGTATGGTAAAGAAAGGGCAGCGCGGTCTTTTAAGATTTTCAAAGGGATCATACAAAATGACAAGGTCAGTACCCAGCAGGTCTGCATGCAGATCAACCAGCATATGAACCATGCATCGCGCCTTCAGCTGCTTCATTTTTTGTTTAATGTGGCCAGGGCAGACGGCCAGGTAGGTGAGGCGGAGATGCAAAAGATCCATACCATTTCAGGTTATCTGAATATCAATTCATTCGATTTTCATTCCATCAGGGCCATGTTCTACAAGGAAGTTGACAGCGCCTACAAAATTTTGGAAATTGAAAAATCGGCCAGCAATGAGGATGTGAAAATAGCCTACAGAAAAATGGTAAAAAAATACCATCCCGATAAATTACGCGGTCTGGGTGCTGAGCATGTAAAGGGAGCTGAAGAAAAATTCAGACAGGTCCAAAAGGCCTATGAGCAGATTCAAAAGGAGCGGCGAATTTAAGTCAGGTCAGCGTACAGATCTTCTTCTGTTAAAGACCAATTCCTGTTAAAATTTATCTGAAGGATCTTATCAATGATCTCTTCAGAATGATGCGGATATTTTATGCAGATCTTTGCATCCTCATCTATCCAACGAGATATTTTAGGGATGTTGGATTTCTTGAATTTTTTTAGCACGGAAACCCCCATTTCTTTTAGCGCTGCCGTATTACAATGTTGTTCGTATTGAAATTTCATTGGCACAACCAATAGTTTTTTTCCCAGAAACAGGGTTTCTGCAGTGGTTTCAAAACCGGCATTGCACAATACACCTTCACAGGCAGAAATGCTCTGTATAAATGAAGTATTGTCTATAGGCGAGAAATAAACATTACCATACTGCCATGGGCTTGAAATTTTTTTGGAGAAAACTTCCCATTTGACCTGCTTTATTTTACTGAGCACTTCAATGATTTTTTCATCGCTGAATGCAGGTAAATACACGGTGTAATGACCCTGATTGGTAATCTTTTGTTCCCTGATCTCTTTTCTGATCACCGGGCTCAAAATATTTGAATTGTAAGATTTGTAATGAAAACCTATTTGTATCAGAGAGGGGGCATAATTTCTCAATATAAATGTGGATATTGGATTGGATTTCTTAGGTTTGGGACAAGATGCATCCAAAATAGCGGCCTGATGGCTCAAAGCTATACAGGGTATATTTTTTAATCGGGCTGCCCAGGAAGCAACCGGTTCAAAGTCAGAGATCACCAGATCATATTCTCTGATCGGCAGGGTCATTATTTCCTTATAAAAATCTTTCAGGTCAAAAGTTTTAAAAGTCTTGATAAAATCAATGCCTCCGTTTTTTCCAAAAATAAAACCAAAACCTTTTTTTCTGTATTTTATGTCGAATGGCAGTTCCAGCTCCACCTGGTTTCCACTGATCAGAATATCCACATCGACCCTGTTTTTTAACAAGGGGATCAATTCCATGGCAACGCTTATATGTCCGTTACCTGTTCCCTGAATGGCATAAAGTATTTTCATTGTAATTATATTTTTTAGACTAAGTGAAATTCTTTCATCAGTTCTTCAAACATCATTTTCTTATTCATCAGTATTTTTGAGTCTTCTTTAATTTCTGGATCCAGTTTATTTTTTAGTTCATTATCGAATTCATATAATTTCCATTCACCTTTATTGTATTCAAGGGCAGTCATATTTTCAACCCAGTCTCCCGAATTTAAATAGATTACCTTTTCATTTCCCTTCTTACATCCGATGGTTTTTATTATGGGTTGATGGATATGCCCGCATACCACATAGTCGAATTTATTTTCAATGGCTATTTCGGCAACGGTTTCTTCAAAATTGCTGATAAATTTTACAGCACTTTTTACCTGATTTTTAATTCGTTTGGAGAAGGAGTATTTTCCAAAACCTAATTTTTTAAGCACATAATTAACCAGGGTATTGAGGAGAATTAAAAAATCATATCCCTTTCCGCCTAATTTGGCTATCCATCTGGAATTTTTCATGGTGATATCGAAAACATCTCCGTGAAAGAACCATGCTTTTTGGCCTTCCAGGTTTAGAATTAACTTGTTTAAGATGTGAAGTTTTCCCAATCTGTAGTCTGTAAATTTTCTCAGGAATTCGTCATGATTTCCGGTGATATAGAAAATCTCTGTTTTTTTCGACAATAATTTTATCAGATAAGACAATACCTGCAAATGAGATTCGGGGAAATAATTTTTACTGAATTGCCAGATATCGATTATATCTCCATTCAGAATAATTTTTTTGGGCTGTATGGATTTTAAATAGAGCAGAAGTTCTTTTGCATGACATCCATAGGTTCCCAGGTGGACATCGGAGATAACGACAAGGTCTAATTTCCTTTTTTTTGTCTTATGCATAACTGCTATTAAATGTTTCCATTGGCTCGTTGACGATTAAAGTTTATGCAAAATAAGCCTCATCAGATTAATTTAATGTTATACTCCTATTATCATTATATCAATTTAGTGGGATCGCCCGGCCATGGAAAATGGAAAGTATCCATTTCAATGATATTGAATGAAACGACTGTACATTTATAAAAAAGTTTTAATCGGTAAGTTCAATAAGAATGGATATTTTTGTTTCTTATAAAAAAGTAATTCAAATCAAATATTTTAAAAAATCAGGTTTCTATGCTAACATATGTTTTATTCATTATTGGTTTTGTCATATTGATTAAAGGCGCTGATCTGCTGGTTGATGGTGCGGCATCCGTAGCAAAAAAATTTAATATCTCAAGTATCGTTATTGGCCTGACCATCGTGGCCTTTGGTACTTCTGCGCCTGAATTTGTTGTAAATATTTTTGCAAGTGTAAAAGGCAACAGTGAAATTGCCATTGGAAATATTTTGGGAAGTAATATTGCAAATATTTTTTTAATCCTGGGTGTTGCCGCAGTTATTCACCCTATTGTAGCCAAGGAGAATACAGCCTGGAAAGAAATTCCACTAAGCCTGCTGGCTGCGATCCTGATTGGGGTACTGGCTAATGATGTACTCATTGATGGAGGAACGTTTTCCGGACTGACCAGAATTGATGGTATTGTTTTTCTTTCTTTCTTTATCATATTCATGTATTATACCTTTGGAATATCCAAGGTTACCGGTGATGAAGAAAATATTGAAATTAAATTATTGAGCAGCGGCAAGGCTGCCATATTTATCCTTGGAGGTCTGACAGGGCTTATTGTCGGAGGTAAATGGATTGTGGATGGAGCGGTCAAAATCGCAGAGTTGTTCGATGTCAGTCAATCCCTTATCGGTTTGACGGTAGTTGCGATTGGTACCTCATTACCTGAGCTGGCAACCTCTGCCGTAGCAGCGTATAAAAAACAGGCGGACATTGCCATTGGCAATGTGATCGGTTCAAACATTTTTAATACATTTTGGATTCTTGGGGTTAGTGCGGTAATACGCCCCTTGCCATTTCTCAGGGATTCTAATCCGGATATTCTTATGAGTATTTTTGCCAGTGCGCTGTTATTTGCAATTTTGTTCATCGGAAAGCGGCATATTGTTGAAAGGTGGCAGGGTTATTTGATGATAGCCATTTATATCGGTTATATCGTTTTTTTAGTAAATACGAGGTAAACGGAAATTATTTTTAAATGACAACTGTTTTTAATTTAAAGAGCCCTGTTGTATTTTTTTAAACCAACAGGGCTCATAGTTTTAACAACTATTAAATCTTTGAGGACTGATAGAACTTTTAGCTCGCAAAAAGCAGGATCAGTAATTGGGCCACAAAAATCCGTGTAATCGTTACCAGGGGATAAACAGTAGCATACGATTGTATCGGCACATCCGAATTGAGGTAGGTCGTGCTGAAGGCCAGGGCTGCAGGGTCTGTATAGGAACCGCTCATCACACCGGCAAGCTGTAAAAAGTTGAGCTTCATGAATATTTTAGCTACCAGAACCATGGCGATTAAGGGAATGAATGTGATGAACATACCGTAATAAATCATCAGCCAGCCATTGTACTGGGCAAAATTTGCAGAAAAACCTTCTCCGGCATATACACCCACAGCAGCAAAGAACATACAGATACCGAGGTCTTTCATGAAGTGTATGGCTCCGCTGTTAATATAGGAATGGATGACACCTATTCCTCCGTAGCGGCTGATCAGGAGGGCTGCAATCAATGGGCCGGCAGCAAAACCGAGCTTTAAAGGCACAGGAAGTGAGGGTATAAAAAACGGTATCGAACCAAGAATTATGCCGACGAGCAGGCCGCCAAAAATCGACAGAAAATCCGGCTCCAATAGTTTCTTTTCTGAGTTGCCGATCACCTTTTCTATTTCATCAATGGCTTCTTTCGTTCCTACAATTCTCAGTTTATCACCGTAAAACAATTCCAGGGAGGGTCTTGCCAGTATCTCTCTTCCGGCTCTGAATACACGGGTAACCTTAAGTTCATATTTGTTGTAGAGGTCCAATTCATTCAGTTTTTTATGTGTTGCCTTCGGATTCGTAACAAATATATTTTTCACCTGTATATCGCTTGCACTTTCAATGATCAAATCACTTGACTCACGTCCGACGCGATTGATGAAATCATTCACGTGCTCCTCAAGACCTACCACCATAAGCACATCCTTTTCCTGTAAATGTGTATCCAGAGTTGGCGAAAAAACACCCTCACTTTTGCTGTGTTTCAATCTGGAGATCACGATTTCATGACCAATTTCTTTTATCGTCTGGTGCAGGGTTTTGCCAATGAAATCAGGATTTGTAACCCGGCATTTTTTGGATACCAAAGGTATTTCCCGGTTTATTTTTGCCAGCCTGAACCGTCGCATTTCTGTTTCCGGATCAATTTTAAATACCAGTTTGCTCATAATAATGATAAAGATGATTCCAAAAACCCCCAGCGGATAGGTAATGGCATAAGCGATGGCCGGGTCTGCAAACTTTTTGTCGGGAAATGTGTTCTGAATTTCCTGTAAGGTGCTTTTTGCAGCTCCGAGTCCGGGTGTGTTTGTTACCGAGCCGGACATCACACCAACCATATTCTCCATGCTTAATCCTGTAGTTCTGAAAAGTATGTAGGTAATAAGTCCACCCAGCAGTACCGTGCTAACCGCCAGAATATTTAACCGCAGCCCCTCTTTTCTAAAGGATGAAAAAAAGGAAGGCCCCACCTGAATGCCAATGCCATACACAAAAAAGATCAGGCCCAGATCGCGGATAAAATGCAAAATTTCGGGATTAATTCTGTATCCGTAATGCCCGAGGATCAATCCTACAAACATGACCGCAGATACACCCAATGATACCTTAAAAATTTTAATCCGTCCAAGCAAAACCCCACCGCCAATGGCAAACATGATCGTTACCAGGGATTGGGTTACATCCGGGTTTTCCGTAGGTAATAACAACCTGTAAAACCATTCTAACATAATCGAAAAATTTATGGACGAATTTACGCATTATTCAATCCGCAAAATCCATTTTTTGCAAGAATTAACGAAAACGTTTCCTATGATCAGTTCTGTCAGGGCACATGGATTTTTATGCCTGTTTGCATTGAGGAACCACATGCAGGGTTTGCTTTACAGTCAAAATTAAATAAGCTGAAAGGATTCAGATTATTGTGATCCGGAAGTCTTCAGGAATAATGATTTATTTTTGGCTGAGCATATGGAGATAAAGGGCCTCTACCTTGGCCCTTGCCCAGGGGGTTCTCCTCAAAAACTGCAGGCTCGATTTTATCGAAGGGTCATAGGTAAAACAACGAATTTTAACCATATAAGCCAGATATTCCCAGCCATAATGTGCCACCAGTTCCTTCAGGATCTGTTCCAGGGTGATGCCGTGTAAGGGATTATTGGCTTGTGATGCGGGTAAACCGGCCATTTGTGATTATCTGTTTTTTGGCCACTTCGGACGGAATCTTTTTTGGTTCTCCGGGTTGCCCTCTCGTTTTGGCTGTTCCTGTCGGGTTCTTTCCGAACGGGGTAACAGCCTGGTTTGGTTGTTTTGCGGTTTTTCAGTGCGAGGCTCTTGTTTACGTACTTCTTCCTTTATTGGAGCAGTGGCCTGAAAGCCTTCAAATTTATCAAACCCGATCTTTTGATCTGTCAGTTTTTCAATGTCCCTTAGATACGTCATTTCTTCCCCGCTCACCAGTGAGATCGCCTCACCGCTGGCTCCTGCCCGTCCTGTCCTGCCAATCCGGTGCACATAATCTTCCGGTACATTCGGCAATTCATAATTGATCACATGAGGTAACAGGGGTATGTCCAGACCCCTTGCCGCAATATCGGTAGCAACCAGGATTCTTATCGACCCATTTTTAAATCCTTCCAGTGCCTTGGTTCGCGCTTGCTGGCTTTTATTGCCGTGGATCGCAAGTGAAGAGATATCTTTACTCAGCAGACTTTTACAAAGCTTATTGGCCCCGTGTTTGGTGCGCGTAAAAACAAGCACCTGCTTCCAGTTACCCTCTTGGATCAGTTGAATGAGAAAGGCTGATTTCTGATCTTTTTCTACGCGATACGCCTTTTGATTTATTTTTTCTACAGTTGAATTCTCCGGGGTAGCTTCTATCGGTATCGGATTGTTTAAGATGCTGCCCGCCAGTAGCCTGATCTCCTTTGAGAAGGTGGCAGAGAACAAAAGATTCTGGCGTTTGGCAGGTAAAAAACTGATGATCTTTTTGATGTCTCTCAAAAATCCCATGTCAAGCATGCGATCCGCTTCATCCAAAACAAGGATTTCTACTTTGGCCAGTGATAATATTTTCTGATTGTGCAGGTCCAGAAGCCTTCCGGGGGTGGCAACCAGTACATCGACCCCCTGTCTGAGGGTTACTGCCTGTGGATTTTGTTTTACCCCGCCAAAAACAACGGCCGACTTGAGGTCTAAAAACCTGCCGTATGATTTTACATTATCAAATACCTGTGCTGCCAGCTCGCGTGTTGGGGTTAATACCAGCGCACGAATGGGTCTTTGCCTCATTTGTTGTCCCTGTGACAAAATCTGCAGCATGGGCAGTGTGAATCCGGCCGTTTTTCCTGTACCTGTTTGCGCAGAGGCCAGTACGTCTTTTCCTTCTAATATTACGGGGATTACCTTTTTTTGTATGGGTGAAGGCGTCTCATAGCCCTGCTGTCTGACTGCCTTCAGCAGTTCTTCGTTTAATCCTAATGTGTTAAATGACATAAAAATGGTTTATAAAATGACTTCCAAAATTTTTGTCATTTTCTTTATTGTGCAAAGATACAGCTATTTATGATGTTGATTGCAATTTCATCCTGCCTAATCCTGAATATGATTTTTTGCAGACTCCCTCGCGGTCTGTTCATTTCAAAGTCAAGTAAACAAAACAAAAGAATTTTGACTGTGCAGATAGTTGAATGCCCGTACAAGATTTATTGGATTTCTGAATTGATTACCGGATACTTTGAAAATTGTAAATGATCGAAAACCTTTTGCGTAATTATAAACATTGTTTAGAAAATAGTACCTTTGCATGGTATTTTTTATATGAGAATTGAGAAAATTCTAAAGGTAATTCTCATTGATAGAGGTGCATTAAAATTTATTAGACAAAGATGAATATCAAAATCACCGGTTCGGGAAGTTATATTCCCAATAAAATTGTAAAGAACAGCGACTTCATTGACCATGAATTTTTAAATGAAGATGGGACAAACTTTCCTTATGACGGGGAGAAGGTCATAGAAAAATTTAAAAATATTACGGGAATTGAAGAGAGAAGGTATGCCGATGATAACCTGGTGGCCTCGGACCTCGCCTTTTTTGCTGCTGAACGGGCCATAAAAGATGCCCGTATTGATCCTGAAACACTCGATTATATCATTTTTGCCCACAATTTTGGCGATGTCAGAAAAGGAGAGATACAGTCAGACATATTACCCAGTCTGGCCTCCCGGGTTAAACACAAACTGAGAATTAAAAATCCAAAATGCGTGGCTTATGACATCTTGTTTGGCTGCCCGGGCTGGGTAGAAGGTATGATACAGGCCATGGCATTTATTAAGTCAGGAATGGCAAAGAAATGTCTTGTGATTGGTGGAGAAACGCTTTCCAGAGTGGTTGATCCGCATGACCGGGATGGTATGATCTATTCCGATGGGGCGGGAGCTACCGTGGTTGAGGGGACTGATCAGGAAGGCGGTATTCTGGCTGTGAATTCAGCTACCTTTACTTATGATGAAGTGGATTACCTGTTTTTTGGCTGTTCGAACAATGTCAAACACGATCCCTCCGTGCGCTATATCAAAATGTATGGCAGAAAGATCTACGAATTTGCCCTTAGCCATGTTTCAAACGCCATGAAAGAGTGCCTGGACAAAAGCGGTATGGGGATTCAGGATGTAAAAAAAATACTGATACACCAGGCCAATGAAAAAATGGATGAGGCCATTATCCACAGGTTTTATAAATTATACGATCAAAAACCGCCTGCCGGCATCATGCCAATGAGTATTCATTACCTCGGTAACTCTAGCGTTGCAACCGTGCCTACACTGTACGACCTCCTGTTGAACGGAAAGATCAAAGACCAAAGCATAAACAAGGGCGATGTGATCATTTTTGCGTCGGTCGGAGCCGGTATGAATATCAATGCCATGGTTTATAAAATCTGACGGAGGAAGGAATTGTTAAAAGGGAGAAGATATCCTTCGGGAAATAAGTCAAGGCTTAGTGCAATGGTTTTGAACAGGTCATCAGGTAATTATGAGCAACTCGTATAATAAATTGCTTTATTTTCTGTTTTGTATCGAGTGAAATGATATCAGGTTCAAAATTATTTAATTGAACTTAAAAAATAATCAAACCACTTAAATCTTCTAAACATGAGACCTGCCTGTATACACCGGTTTTTTTATCTTAGTTTTTTTCTGCTTTTAATCCTTGCCTGTACCTCTCCCCAAAAGATGATGGATCAGGGAAATTATTACAGTGCAGTTATATCATCCGTTGATAAACTGAAAAGCAATCCCAACAACGAGGGAGCAAGAGAAACACTGAAACAGGCTTATCCGCTTGCAGTAAACGATCTGCTTGACAAGATTGATAATGAAAGCCTGGTCAACCCCCAGTTTCAGAGTACCAATAAAATACTTCACTACAACCGCTTGAATGAAATTTATAAAAAGATTCAGGAAAGTCCGGCTGCGATAAAAGCCATTGAAAATCCACAAAAATATTATGCGGAAGTGAATGCCCTCCTGCCTTTGGCGGCTGAAGAGCAGTACAGCGCCGGATTAAACCTCATGTCGCGGCCGGGCAGAGAAAACAGCAAGGCAGCCTATGACTATTTTTTAAAAGCCAGTAATTTTGTTCCCAACTACAAGGACGTTGAAGAAAAACTGGACCAGTCTTATGAAATGGCCCTTTTAAAAGTTTATACCGAACTTAGACCAGTTGATTCAAAGTTGTACAAGCTGAGTGCTGATGTTTTTTATAAAGAGGTCATCAGTACCCTGAATCAGATTGAGAATGACAGATTGATCCGGTTTATTTTTGAAAAAGATGCCACCCAATACAAAGACGGTGATTTTGACCAGCGATTGACCATAAGATTTGAGGATTTTATGGTTGGACAGACACATACCAACGAAAGGGTTGAAAACATAGTATTGGATAGTGTCATAATTGGACAGACCAAAATGCGTGATGGGACATACAGGGATGTATACGGAACGGTCAAGGCTGAATTGACATCTTACAGGATGGAAGTGATCTCAAAAGGGTTTATTAGTCTGAATATTGAATCGCAATACCCCCAGTCAAAAAACATGCTGAACAGGGATTTTCCGGGAGAGTATGTCTGGTTTCACGAATGGGGAAAGTATAAAGGTGATAACAGGGCACTTACTCCAGCCCAGCAGGAATTGTGCAGCAGGTCGTATATCAACCCCATACCCCCGCAGCAGATGTTCGTTGAATTCACAAAACCCATTTACGGACAATTGAGCACAACACTCAGACAATTTTACAGCAGTTATTGAATTCTGTTTAGAATTTGCCTCTAAAGTAGTAATATAACATACTTATTCTAAGGAAGTCTAAGGGATCGTTCTGGTCTTCCCGCCGGATCAACAAACTCCATTCTTCAGATTTTTTTGTTGCTGTGAATAGTGGTTTTTTGGGTTGTTCCAGAATTGCTTGGACTTTTCCATTTTTAAAGATCCAGAACTTGCCCGCATTTTCACTGGCTAAAGCAGAAAAATTATTTCCCCTGAATTCTCCGATTATTGCAAAATCTATATCCCAGAAAAACAAACTACCTTGTTCGAAGGTTTTGTTACAGTCTTGTATGATATCAATTTTGCGATTCTCAAGGTTTCCAGGATCCATTTTATCGATGATCGTATCCATATCAGGACTTAAAAACAATACAAAACGAGAAATGGTGTCCTTTTGTTGTAAAATAATTCCAGTCGCGCCCCTCTCCCACCAAACATGCTTTTCAGAAGAAACAAATTCTTTGATTTGATTCCCTCTGGCAAAAATTTGAACATTCCAGTTATATTTTTTATCGTTACAATTGATTAAATTCGAAAGGATCCAATCCACCTCAACCGTGTCAACGAAGCTAACATTTTCCTCTCCAAACATCGCTGAGAACAAAAGATCAAGTCCAACTCTCCCAATATCTCCCGCGACTTCGCTGGCAGGATAGTTTGTTCTTTTGGGGCTTTCCTGAGTGATATATACGGATTTAATAAGGGAAGGGTTAAAAATAAAAATATTCTTTTTGTAGTTTTTAAGAAAAACTGAAATAGAATCATAATTTTTTGGAACCTGAGCAAACTGAGGGGATGTTCCAAAAAAAAATAGAATAACTGTAAAACAAAGAATGGTTTTCATACTTAAACGTATGATTAGTTAAACTTAAAGTTACAACTTTTTACTGTATAAAAATACTATTCATGTCTTTTTTAAAGATTTACATAAAGATATTGAGATCTTCCGGGCCCTCTAAAATGACTTTTTTTATTGACGTGGATTGATCACCATGTCCATGAATGTACCATTTTACCAAAGAGATCTTTAAATCTTCAATTTCAATTCCTGATAATGCAATCGGGATGAACACAGGAACCATCATTGAAATGGGGTAACTCTCCCGGATCCGGAAATCTGGGCCTGTGGGTATGCCCGCAAATGATCATCTGGTTGTTGTTTTTGAGGATCCATTGGTTTAATTTTTTTTCAACCCTGATCAGGTTTTTATAATTCTTCGCCGGGCTGGTCGGATCGTTTATTCCAAACCATCTTTGCAGGTATTTCCAGAAATGCCGCACAAAAAAACGATTGAATTTCCAGTGTGCGTAGTTCATGTAGTCTGCCTGATGCCCGTGCAGCACAAAAATACTTTTGTTGATTTCAGGAAATTCAAGCAACAGGCTTTCATGGTATTTCAGATCAAATAATTCATCCTTTGCAGTGATATTTTTGGGTTTTACAAAACTGTACAGGATCCTTTCCACCAGGATCGGATCCCTGAACTGCATGTCGTGGTTGCCCCACAACATATACAACCTGTTCTTCTGCCCGAACTTTTTAATCAGATCAAAACTCTGTCTGTGTGCTTTGTAAATGGGCTCAAATGACTTGTTTTCCCAGAGTTCAATGCCATCACCGGCTTCTATATAGGTAAAATCCTGTTCGTAATAATGCTGCAGGCATGGTTGTAAATACGCATGTTTTGCGCAAAATCATCGGCATAGCTGTTGTCCCCTTTATGGACATCACTAAAAAAAATGAGTTTGGAATCTTTTTGAAGTACTACTCTTTCGGCATGGGTAAATGCCTTGTTCAGGATATGTCCTACTAAGTTCAAGCGGTTTTTTTTAATAAAAATATTAAAATTAACCGAACAGGCAACAAAGGGAAGAAAGCAAAATTCTCACTAAATTTGCAGGATGTTAGAAAACAAGGAACAAACCAGAACCTCTTTATCCGAATTGGGAGAATTCGGATTAATTGACCATTTGACCAGGCAGATCAAGTTAAAACACAAAAGCTCAGTGAAGGGAGTGGGTGATGATTGCGCCGTTTTGAAACCGGGTGAGCATGTTCTGGTTACAACCGATCTTCTGATCGAGGGCGTCCATTTTGACCTCAGCTATACACCCCTGAAACACCTGGGCTATAAAGCCGTTGTAGTGAACCTTTCGGATGTATATGCCATGAATGGCCAGCCAAAACAAATAACAGTTTCGATAGCAGTTTCAAACCGTTTTACGCTGGAGGCACTGGAAGAATTGTATGCAGGTATACATCTGGCCTGCGATGCTTACGGGGTTGACCTGGTGGGCGGCGATACAACTTCCTCCACCAAAGGCCTGCTGATCAGCATCACTGCCATAGGCGAAGCAAAAAAAGAAGATATTGTTTACAGAAGCGGGGCTAAAAAAAATGATCTGGTTGTTGTGACCGGCGATCTGGGTGCCGCTTATCTGGGCTTGCAGGTATTGGAAAGGGAAAAGCAGGTTTTTATGGTTAATCCGAATTCCCAGCCGGATCTGGAAAACTACAACTATCTGGTTGAAAGGCAGTTAAAACCGGAAGCCAGGAAGGATGTTATCGAGATCTTAAAAAAATTAGAGGTAAAACCTACTTCGATGATGGATATTTCTGACGGGCTGTCTTCAGAACTGCTGCATATCTGCAAACAATCCGGGGTGGGTTGTGTGATCTATGAAAACAAGATCCCACTCGACCCACAGGTTATTGCCACCTGTGAAGAATTTAATCTTGTGGGCACAACGGTTGCCATGAATGGGGGAGAGGATTACGAACTCCTGTTTACCATAGACCAGAAAGATTTTGACAAGATCAAAGGCAATCCAAACCTGACGGTAATAGGCTATATCACGGAAAAGGCTGAAGGCAGTACCTTGATCACGCGGTCGGAACAAAGCATACCCATTGAAGCACAGGGCTGGAATGCACTGAAGAACGGATTAATAGGTTCTTTACTTCTCTGTATCCGGTTCTGGTTTTAACAGCCGGCCGTCATAGGTAATCGCATTTCTGCTGCTGCTGAAGATCTGAAGCCTGGCGGTATTGTTTTTAAACAGGCTTAGGGTGCAGCTCAGAGATTCGGTTTTGTTTTTTCCGATAAATTTCAATTCGATCCTTTGTTTTTTATCGTTGAAATCTGTTTTGATTTCAGGATTTTCCACTTCAAAATAGATTCCTCCCCGGCCGTCTGTACTCGGAACCTGGGTTACTCCGAAAAAAGGCAGGTCGGCAATGATCTTATCTTCAGTGAATATAAGCGAATTCGGATTTCCCTGCAGGTTGATCCTGTTGCCTTGTTGGGTGGTAGCCCAATCGGCAGAAAAGGTAAACACACCTGTGGCAACCAGCTCTTTCAAATCGAGATAAGCCTGTGCTTCCGCAGCCTTTTTCTCCTGCTTGTTTTGCCCCTGCAGGGCCTGGCTCATGGCCAAGATCAATAAAACAGTGATCAGCGGTTTCATAAACAGTTCATTTTTAGATATGTGTTTTCATGAAAAATAGGAGTTTTGCAAAAATCAAATGCTGACAACACAGCAGGCTCTGTCAATAACATTTTTTAACAAACTGAACCAGTATTTCCGTTACTTCCTCTTTGTTCTCAATATGGCTCATATGTCCGTCAGGTAAAATAGCCGTCAGCACCGGTGTATTTTTAGTTTGTTCAACCAAACTGTCAAAAACAAGCGCAGGATCTTTTTTGCTCATGACCATGCATATCGGGTACGATGCTGACCTGAACATGTGAACCCGGTTTTTTCGGATCTTCATGCCTTCGATGGCTGCAATGATACCTTGTTTGGAAGATCTCAAGGCCTCTTTGGTTATGGCTTGGATTTCGGGTAAAAACTTCGTTCGGTTCTCTTCCGAAAACAAATTGGGGATCGCCAATTTAACAAAAGTCTCCGGATGGCTTTTTACGGCCTCGACAGCCCTGTCACGGTTCAGTTTCTTTTCTTCGGAATCTTCAAGGGCAGTGGAATTGAGCAGACAGAGGCCTTTTATACTTTCGGGATAGGCCTCCGCCATGGCCAGGGCTATGTAGCCGCCCATGCTGTGACCGATCAATACATAGCGTCTCAGGTTGAGCTCATCAAGAACAGCTTTAACCATCTTAGCCTGCTCTTCCATGGTATGGATATAACCGAGATTTCCGGTACTCCCGTGTCCGAACAGATCAATACTGACCACCTTGTATTTTGTGCTCAGTTCCTCAGAAAGCTCCTTCCACATGCTGAGGTTTTCCAGGAATCCGTGAAGCAGGACTACAGCCCTGCCTTTACCCTGAACCACATAATGGACGGGCACATTTTTGTAGGAAATTTCCGGCATGAACAGATCCATTTAGGCTTTCATCAAGGCTTCGATCTCTTCTGCTGTAATGGGGATGTGCGCCATCAGATTTAAGGCTTCCCCTTTTTCCTGTATTACATAATCATCTTCAATTCTGATGCCCAGATTTTCGGCCGGAATATAGATGCCGGGTTCAACGGTAAAAACCATACCGGCAGTCATCGGTTCGGTCAGGATACCGTAATCATGTGTGTCGAGTCCCATATGGTGAGAAGTTCCGTGCATAAAATATTTTTTATAGGCCGGCCAGTCGGGATCCTGATCTTTTACATCTTTTTTTGTAATGAGCTTTAAGCCGATCAGTTCTTCGGTCATGATCTTACCGACTTCAACATGGTAATCTGCCCAGATAACACCGGGTTTCAGCATTTTGGCCGCTGCATTTTTTACGCGCAAAACGGCATTGTACACCTCTTTTTGTCTGGGAGTAAATTTCCCGGAAACGGGAACACATCGGGTCAGGTCGCTTGAATACCTGGCATAGCTTGCTCCCACATCCATTAAGATCACATCTCCGCTTTTGCAGATCTGGTTGTTTTCAATATAATGCAGTACACAGGCATTGTAACCTGAACCTATGATGGGTGTATAGGCAAATCCGTCTGCACGGTTTCTTATGAATTCATGAATAAACTCAGCTTCGATCTCGTATTCAGTAACACCAGGTTTAACAAATTTCAAGATCCTTCTGAATCCCTTTTCGGTGATATCGCAGGCCTGTTTGATCAGCGCGATCTCTTCGGGTTCCTTTACAGAACGCAGGCGTTGCAGGATGGGTTGTGACCTCAGATAGGTATGTCCTGGATATTTGTCCTTCAGCGCTTTTACAAATCTGGCCTCACGGGTTTCTGTTTCCACACTGGCCCGGTAGTGTTCATTGGTATTTATATAAACAGCTTCCGCCTGAGTCATCAACTCGAACAGTACTTTGTCAAAGTCCTTGAGCCAGTAAACTTTTTTAATACCCGAGGTCTCAAATGCTTTTTCTTTCGTCAGTTTTTCACCTTCCCACACAGCTATATGGTCATTGGTTTCTTTTAAAAACAAGATCTCACGGTGTTCTTTTTTAGGGCAATCCGGAAAAATAACCAGCACACTTTCCTCCTGATCTACTCCTGACAAATAAAAAATATCCCTGTGTTGCGCAAAAGGCAGGGTGCTGTCTGCGCTGATCGGGTAAATATCATTCGAGTTGAAGATGGCCATACTTTTGGGTGCCATTTTTTTTGAGAATTTGGCTCTGTTTTTAATGAATAATTGCTTGTCTATGGGAAAGTATTTCATGGTTTTTGGAATTTATACAAACAAATTTAGTCATAATCTCTTGAATTATGCACTTGTTTTTAATTTCAGTGATGCTGTAATTTTGGATAGAAAAATTGTTTGCCAGAAGTATTCTCATTCATTGCAGGTATTCTGTTCTTACCAATGGTTATGACTGCTAAAATATTACATAAATGGGGTAGTCGATTTAACCTATAAGGCTCCATTTTATTAACCGCAGATTTCGCAAAGAAGTTCGCAAAGGTCGCAAAAAATTGTATTTACAAATCAGGATACGGTTTGTTTATGTCAATTCTGTTTTTTTCTTGCGTCACTTGCGGTTAATTTGCGTTGCTTACGGTTAAATCTCAGGGCTTATAAATCCATTCCCCAGGATATATTGAATTTCTTTTTTAGCATACCTTTGTTTTCTGGTCCATGGATTGTACTGAGCGCTATTCGTATTTGCCTGTATAATCCCGGGTAAAGTAAAACAACTCAAAAAAGTATTGAAGCGGGATGTATAAACTTTGGCTGGTCTTTATTTTATTTCATTGCACAGGCGCTCTGGCACAATCGGCAGCAGCTTCCTATTTTGATCTGAGCGGACCTGAAAAATTCTGGGTTATTACCCATTTTTTAAAAGCAAAGAAAGCTTTTGAGATTACCGGGGAAGTTTTGAAAACTACTGATTCTGTCAGTAAAACAGGGCTTTTGGATCCTGACCTGAACGGCGGACAGCTCGATGCGTTTAAACACGGTTTCTGGATGGCAAGTCTGACCAGGAGCATCGGGAAAAAAGCTGCGCTTAAGCTGGGGGCGGCACATGAAAAGGGAAATTATCAGGATTTTAAAAACAGAAGAAAAGAAGACGGGATGGTGCCAGATAAAATGGCCTCAGAGATGGATCTGTACAACAACAGGATCGGTGCTGATCTGGCGCTTGATTCTTCGCCCAAATCCGCCGGGGAGCTGGTAAATGTAATAGCAGAAGCAATTAAGGCAGGCAGACTGAAGATTTTAAAAAAGGACAGCAGGGGCAATTTTTTGAATTGTCAGGGAGATGTATTATCAGAAGAAGAATTGAGCGGAAAATGGGAAACAGCCAAATGTTTGGTGGACTCTGATGAATAGCTGCGGAATATCTTTTCAACATCAAAAAGCGTTTTTTATTAAAAATATAATCATTTTTTTGATATCTTGCAGGTTATTACCGAAAACGAATAAACTAAATCATGCAACAAAAATTTAGTAAATACCTGGGTCTGTTCATCCTTCTTTTTTGTTGTACTCCGCTACTTTTTTCACAGGATTATTTACCGCCAAAGCCCGCACTTGAGACCAGCGTTTATGACAATGCCCAAATGATGAGCGGCTTTGAAGCGAAATCTCTGGAGCAAAAATTACTGAAATACAACGATACGACCTCAACACAGATCGTGGTTGTTACCGTAAATTCGCTCGAAGGCAATGATGTGGCAATCTATGCTACAGAACTGGCACATAAATGGGGTATCGGACAGGCAGACAAGGACAACGGGGTGCTGATTTTGGTTGCAAAAGACGACAGAAAGGTCACAATTAGAACCGGGTATGGCGTTGAACACAAGCTTACTGACGCCCTTTCCAGAAGAATTATTGAAAATGACATAAGCCCGGAATTCAAACAGGGAAATTTTTACGGAGGACTGGATAAGGCTACGAACAGCATTTTTAAGATCATGAGTGGGGAGTATGAAGGAAGTCCCCAACAGGAAGAACCCGGAGGAATTCCCATCATACTCATCATTTTTCTGGTCATTATTTTACTGATGATCCTTTCCAGGAAAAACAAAGGTAATGGTGGCAACAACAGAGGCAACAAATCGGCAGCAGATTCCCTGCTTGAGGCGATCATACTAAGTCATGCCGGAAGAGGTACTTACCGTGGCGGAGGTTTTGGCGGCGGAGGCTTCGGTGGCGGTAGCGGCGGCGGCGGCTTTGGTGGCGGCGGTTTTGGAGGTGGCTTCGGTGGCGGTGGCTTCGGCGGCGGCGGTGCCAGCGGTGGCTGGTAACCGGTAATTGATCTTAATCTTCCGGAGTGTTACGCAACTGTTCCGAACTTTCTGCGCTTATTTGCTTCTGAAATGGATCACGATCGGAACACCCGAAAACTTATAGATTTCTCTCATCTTGTTCTCAACATACCTTTTGTAGGGATCTTTCACATATTGTGGCAAATTGGCAAAAAACACAAATTGCGGAGTAGGAGAAGGCAATTGCATACAGTATTTGATCTTGATGTATTTTCCCTTGTTTGCCGGTGGCGGATTTTGCTTTACAATTTCAAGCATGGTATCATTCAGCTTGCTGGTAGAGATCTTCTGTTTTCTGTTCTCATAAACCTCTACAGCCGTTTCAATGGCTTTAAAAATCCGCTGTTTTGTCAGAGCAGATACAAAAATGATCGGAACATCCGTAAAGGGTGCAATTTCCTGCCGTATCTTTTCTTCGAATATTTTGGTGCTGTTGGTTTCTTTTTCAACGAGATCCCACTTGTTAACCAGTATAACGATCCCTTTTTTGTTTTTTTCTGCCAGCCAGAAAATGCTCTGATCCTGACCTTCAAAACCACGGGTTGCATCTACTATTAAAATGCACACATCACTGTGCTCAATGGCACGCACCGAGCGCATCACGGAATAGAACTCCAGATCTTCAGAAACTCTCGATTTTTTCCTGATACCGGCCGTATCTACCAGATTGAATTCAAAACCAAAACCTTTGTAGCGGGTATCAACCGCATCTCTGGTGGTACCTGCAATATCTGTAACGATATACCTTTCTTCACCGATCAGCGCATTGATAAAAGATGATTTTCCGGCATTGGGCCTGCCTACCACAGCAAAACGCGGCAGTTCATCTTCCTCGGGTTCATCTTGCTTGGGCAGTGCTTCCACTACGGCATCGAGCAGGTCACCGGTTCCGCTGCCGCTGATACTCGCAATGGTATAATAATCACCCAGACCCAAAGCATAAAATTCCGCAGCATCACTTTCTCTCATGGAGGAATCTACCTTGTTCACCGCCAGAAAAACTGGTTTTTTCGCTTTTCTCAGCAAATCCGCCACATCGTTGTCCATACCGGTTACGCCGCTTTCAACATCTACCATAAAAATGATCACATCGGCTTCATCAATGGCCAGTTCTACCTGTTTGTCAATTTCTGCCTCAAAAACATCATCGCTGCCCAGTATATAACCTCCTGTGTCTATCACAGAAAATGTTCTGCCATTCCATTCTGATTTACCGTAATTACGGTCTCTTGTCACCCCGCTAACGGCATCAACAATCGCTTCCCTTCTCTGTACCAGACGGTTAAAGAGGGTAGATTTTCCAACATTTGGTCTGCCGACAATAGCAACAATATTTCCCATGGGAGCTTTGAAATTTTTTGCAAAGATAAGTTTATAATGCGTATTTGTTGTTGTTTACAAAATTTATTCTATTTTAGAATGATCAAAACTACTTTATGTCCGCACCAATTTATGATGACCAGCTGAACAAGATCCTGCTGAAACCCCGGTTTAAGATCGAGGCCAGAGAAGGGGTTGATGAACTCATCAATAAGTTCAGGGTACAATTGAAGGAGAATTACCCGGAGTACAGAAGTAAGGTAATCGGTAACAATATCGTTGTTGATGTGCCCGCTGCGGCAGATACCTTCTGGTCGCCGCAGTTGCATGTTGAAATAGGCTCAGAGGAGGGAAAGACCTACGCAAAAGGCATACTCGGCCCCAAACCCATCGTGTGGACTTTTTTTATGTTTCTTCATTTTGTTGTCGCCTTTACTTTTATCATTTTTTTTGTCATTTTCTATTCAAACTGGTCGCTGGGAAAAGAATATACTTTTGCGATGCTCATGTGCATCCTGATGCCGGTTATATGGATACTTTTTTATTTTGGCGGACAGTTTGGAAAGAAGCAGGGGCATGAACAAATGAAAGATCTGTACACCCTGTTGAATGACATCATCAAAGTCTGATCTCAGATCTTTCCCCTGGCATGTGCCGAAAGGATCTGCTCCATTTCATTTTGAATTTCCAGAGCCGCTGCTTGTGCTTTATTCGCAAAATCAGGAGCATTTGAAGCGTAAATAATTGACCTGGATGCATTGATTAGCAAACCGATATCGGCATTCAAACCATAACGGCAAACTTCCTCCAGATTGCCTCCCTGCGCCCCGATCCCCGGAACCAGCAGAAAATGATCGGGAACGATTTTTCTTATCTTTTTAAAAAATTCCGGTCTGGTTGCCCCAACAACATACATTAACTGAGCACTGTTTTTCCAGTTTAGTGAGGTTTGCAGCACCTTTTCATAAAGTGGGGTTCCCTGCGCATCCGTAAAAGTCTGAAAGTCCATGCCCCCTTCGTTGGAAGTGAGGGTCAGAAGTATGGTAAACTTGTTTTTAAAAGCCAGAAAGGGTTCAACAGAATCGCTGCCCATATAGGGTGCAACGGTAACAGCATCAAAATTCAGGTCTTCAAAAAAAGCCCTGGCGTAACGGGTAGAAGTGTTTCCTATATCACCTCTTTTTGCATCGGCGATCGTAAAGATCTCCGGATATTTTTCGTTCAGGTAAGCGATCGTTCTTTCAAGAGATCGCCAGCCTTTGATCCCGTAAGCCTCAAAAAAAGCTGTATTGGGTTTGTAAGCTACCGCCAGATGGTGGGTTGCATCTATGATCTGCTTGTTAAAACTGAAAATTGGATCTTCCTCTTCCAACAAATGCGCCGGAATTTTTTCGAGGTCAACATCAAGTCCAATGCACAAAAAGGATTTTTTAATTTTTATCTGTTCGATGAGCTTCTGTTTGTCCATTTGAGCAAAATCTTTCTGCAAAAGTAACCATTTTATCCTTTTTAAAACCTTTGTCTTTTCTTATCTTTGCACTTCAAAATCAATCAGAAACCATGAGAAAAAAAATAGTTGCCGGGAACTGGAAAATGAACAAAACCCTCAAAGAAACCAAAACCCTGATCAAGGAATTGAAGAAGGAGCTAAAAGATATGAAGTTAAAAAATGTGCGGGTGATCATAGCCCCGCCTTTTGTGAATTTACAAAAAGCTACAAAGACCTTAAAAAAATCCAATATTGAAGTTGCAGCGCAGAATATGCACCAGAATGAAAGCGGAGCCTATACCGGTGAGGTATCAGCAGCCATGTTGAAAGGGATCTATGTAAAAACAGTTATTCTGGGCCATTCGGAAAGAAGACAGTATTTTGGTGAAACGGATGAGATGCTGGCAGCCAAAGTGAATACTGCCTTAAAGAATGATCTGGAAGTGATCTTTTGTTTCGGGGAAATGCTCGAAGAAAGAAAAAAAGGCAAACATTTTGAAGTCGTCAAATCGCAGATCAAAAATGCCCTGTTTCATCTGAATTCGGAACAGTGGCACAAGATCATCCTCGCCTATGAGCCAGTTTGGGCGATAGGAACCGGTGAAACAGCAACTCCGGAGCAAGCACAGGAAATGCATGCCTTTATCAGGGAACTCATCGCCGAAAGGTACACGAGCGATGTGGCAGAAGAAGTTTCCATTCTTTACGGAGGCAGTGTTAAACCGGATAATGCCAAAGAGATTTTCTCGAAGGAGGATGTTGATGGCGGCCTGATCGGTGGTGCATCTCTGGTGAGCGCAGATTTTATCAGCCTGATCAAATCGATATAATTTATATTTTCATACCATAAGGCAGTCTATATCTGAAGACTGCTTTTTTATTCAATCCTGCTTGTAACATGAATTATATTGGCTATCATTTCGAGATCGAACCCCTTCAGCCTGGCTCTGATATATTAATCGCCGAACTCGGTGAAGAAGGCTTTGAAAGCTTTGTTGAAACCGAAAAAGGGATCTCAGCCTTTATACAGAAAAAAGACTGGCACGAAGACATTTTAAAAAACATACAAATTTTAAGTTCAGGTGAATTTCAAATCACCTTTGCCTATGAAGAGATAGAACAGGTGAACTGGAATACCGAATGGGAAAAGAATTTCGAACCCATCAGGGTGAATGATTTGGTAAGTGTCCGTGCCCCTTTTCATGAAAAAACAGACCTGCCATACGACATTGTCATTGAACCGAAAATGAGCTTTGGCACCGGGCATCACGAAACAACCCACCTGATGATTCAGCAGCTCCTGGCTGTGGATCTAAAAAATAAAACTGTTCTCGACATGGGTTCCGGTACGGGTATACTGGCGATCATGGCCGAACTGAGGGGGGCAAAAAGTGTGGATGCCATCGATATAGACGACTGGTGTTATGAGAATGCCCTGGAAAATGCAGCACGAAATAACTGCACAAAGATACGGGTCTTTAAAGGAGATGCCGCATTGCTGGCCGATAAAAACTACGATGTGATCATCGCCAATATCAACAGAAATGTACTGATAAATGACCTGCCGGTTTATTACAAATGTCTCAACAAAGGAGGGATTTTGCTGTTGAGTGGTTTTTACAGGGAAGATATACCTTTTATCAAAAAAGCAGCCACCGGTTTGGGTTTGAAGGAAAGCGATCTTTTGGAAAAAAATAATTGGATTTCTTTGAAATTTGTAAATTAGCAGCGAATTTGATTCGTAAAAGTTCTGAAAATGAGCAGCAAAGAAAAAATACAGGAGGAAATTGAGGTTCTGGAGCAAAGAGCCAATGAGCATCAGATCGTGCTTTTTAATGATGACATTCATTCTTTTGATTATGTCATTGATTCCCTTGTTGATGTTTGCGAACATACCATAGAGCAGGCGGAACAATGCACCTATCTGGTTCATTTCAAAGGAAAATGTACCGTAAAAACCGGGGAACTCAAGGAATTAAAACCCCGTTGCTCCAAATTACTGGAGCTGGGACTTTCAGCTGAACTTATCTAAATATCAAAAGACCCGATTTTTTTCGGGTCTTTTGAATTATAATGGAATATTGCCGTGTTTTCTTTTTGGCAGTAAAACCTTTTTTCCTTCCAGCATTTGAAAGCCTTTGATCAGTTTTCTTCGGGTGTTTTTCGGGTAGATCACTTCATCAACAAATCCCCTTCGGGCTGCGCGGTAAGGATCAGCAAATTTATAGGCGTATTCTGCTTCTCTTTCTTTCCACTTGGCTTCCGGATCCGCTGCTTCTTTGATCTCTTTTTTAAAGATGATCTCAGCAGCACCCTTGGCGCCCATTACGGCGATCTCTGCTGATGGCCAGGCATAATTCAGATCGGCTCCTATGTGTTTGCTGTTCATCACATCATAAGCACCTCCATAAGCTTTTCTGGTGATTACCGTAATTCTGGGTACCGTTGCTTCGCAAAGCGCATATAATAACTTAGAGCCGTTGGTGATAATTCCGTTCCATTCCTGGTCTGTGCCCGGTAAAAACCCCGGAACATCAACCAGCACAAGCAGCGGAATATTAAAACAGTCGCAAAAACGGGTAAACCTGGCGCCTTTTACAGAACTGTTCACGTCCAGGCAGCCGGCCAGGCACATGGGTTGGTTGGCTACGATGCCAATGCTCCTTCCGCCGAGTCTCGCGAAACCCACAATAATATTCTGGGCAAAGTCCTTGTGAATTTCAAAAAAAGAATCCTGATCAATGATACCGTCAATTACGGCATGCATATCATAAGGTTTGTTTGTGCTGTCAGGGACTATGTGTTCCAATTCTTCGCGCACCTCATCATTTAATTCAAAAGGGATCTTTTTTGCCGTTTCACGGTTGTTCTGGGGGAAATACCTGATGAGTTTTTTGATGTCTTCCAGACAGGCAATGTCATTTGCTGAGGTGATATGGGTAACTCCTGATTTTGTTGCATGCGTGCTTGCCCCACCGAGTTCCTCTGCAGTTACCACTTCATTGGTCACCGTTTTCACCACATTCGGTCCGGTTACGAACATATAACTGCTTTCTTCCACCATGATGGTGAAATCGGTCATGGCCGGTGAATAAACGGCACCGCCGGCGCAGGGCCCCATGATTGCCGAGATCTGAGGAATAACTCCCGAAGAAATTACGTTCCTGTAAAAAATGTCCGCATAGCCACCCAGTGACCTCACGCCTTCCTGTATTCTTGCACCCCCGGAATCGTTTAATCCGATTACAGGAGCGCCTACTTTCATAGCCTGGTCCATTACCTTGCAAATTTTTTCTGCGTGGGTTTCAGAGAGGGCTCCTCCAAAAACAGTAAAATCCTGTGCAAAAACATACACGAGCCGGCCTTCTATGGTGCCATAACCCGTTACCACACCATCGCCGAAATAAAGCTCATTTTCCATGCCAAAATCGGTGCAACGGTGGGTGACGAGTACACCCATTTCTTCAAAAGAGCCTTCATCCAGCAGGTAGTTTATTCTTTCTCTTGCGGTCAACTTTTTCTTGGCGTGCTGTTTTGCAATGCGGTCTTCACCACCACCCAAATGTGCCAGTGCAACGCGGTTAGCCAGTTTTTCAATTTTTGATTCTTGCTGATCCATAGCTTGTATATTTAATTGGCAGGGGTTCTTAATTTTTTTTGATCTTCCTGGTAAAGCTGAAAGGCCAGGAGCGAAGCGATGCTCGCTTCCTGTTTTCTGGTTTGTTCCAGCATTTCAGGGCTGAAATGGTCTTTTACAAAATGGGTATTGAATTTTCCTGAACGGAAAGCTTCGTGTTGCATCACAAATTTACCGAAGGGCAGGGTTGTCTGTACGCCGTCGATCTTGTATTGGTCTATAGCCTCTATCATCATTTCAATAGCCTGCATCCGGTCATTGCCGAAGGTAATTAATTTTGAGATCAGGGGATCGTAATAAATAGGAATATCCATGCCTTCTTCATACCCGTCATCAACCCGGATGTTTTTGCCAACCGGAGTCTTGTATCTGTTTAGTCTGCCAACATTGGGCATAAAATTATTGAGGCTGTCCTCGGCATAGACCCGCAGCTCGATGGCATGGCCCCGGATTTCGAGGTCTTCCTGCCTGAAAGGTATTTTTTCGCCCCTGGCGATCAGGATCTGTAATTCAACCAGGTCCAGTCCGGTGATGAGTTCCGTAACCGGATGTTCCACCTGCAGGCGGGTATTCATCTCGAGAAAGTAGAAATTCAGCTTGTCATCAACGAGAAACTCTACAGTTCCGGCACCCAGATAATCACAGGATCTGGCGACGTTCACTGCAGCTTCTCCCATTTTCTTTCTGATCTCAGCTGTCAGAACAGAAGAAGGTGCTTCTTCCACCACTTTTTGATGCCGTCTTTGTATGCTGCACTCTCTTTCAAACAGATATACGATATTCCCATGGCTGTCGGCCATGACCTGAATTTCAATATGCCTGGGCGAACTGACGTATTTTTCTATAAAAACAGATCCGTCTCCAAAGGCTGAGGTTGCCTCACTGATGGCTCTTTCCATCTGCGATTCGAATTCCTTTTCATTTTCTACGATGCGCATGCCTTTTCCGCCACCTCCGGCTGCTGCCTTGATCAATATGGGGTAACCAATGGTATTGGCAATTTCTTTGGCTTTGCCGATATCTGAGATCGCTTTGTCTATGCCCGGAACCATGGGAATGTTATACCCTTTCACAGCGTCTTTGGCAGCGAGTTTGTCCCCCATCATCTGTATGGCTTTTGACCGCGGGCCTATAAAAATGATCTTGTTTTTTTCTGCTTTTAAGGCGAAATCGGCATTCTCGCTCAGAAAGCCATAGCCGGGATGTATGGCATCAACTCCCAGTGCTTTGGCAACCTCAATAATTTTATCTGCGAGTAAATAGGATTTGTTCGAGGGATTTTCGCCAATCAATACAGCTTCATCAGCAAACTTTACATGGGGAGAATTTCTGTCGGCTTCCGTGTATATAGCCACGGTTTTAATTCCCATTTTTTTTGCAGTTTTCATCACACGCAGGGCAATTTCACCCCGGTTGGCTACAAGTATTTTTTGCATAATTCAGATTAATTAAGTTCGATGATCAGTTTGCCTTTTTCCACCGTGTCTCCTTTCGCTACGTGGATGACTTTTATTGTGGCCTTTTTTGGTGATGTTATGGCATTTTCCATTTTCATGGCTTCCAGGATAAAAAGCGTATCACCTTCCTCCACTTCATCACCTACTTTCACTTTCATGTCAATGATAATTCCCGGCATAGGGGCAGTAATGAAATTCATTTTTTTTGTTGACCCGTGACTGAACCCCATTTTTTCGATGACGAGATCCAGTGGTGTTTCGATCTTCACTTTATAGGTGTTGCCGTTAAGCAGGATATCGTATTCTTTTTTGAGAAAGTCCCGTTTCAGGACTTCTGCATGGTAGGCCTTGCAATCGTGAAGTAGGTGGAAATGGTTCTTTTTATCGGGTGTTAAACTTAGTTTTTGGCTCAGGGAAGGGTCAATTTCTGTTTTAATGGAATTATTGACGGTTAATCGATATTTTTTATCCATAAAGTACCTGTTTGAATAGTATGTTAAAAATACGAAAAAACAGCCTAACAGTTCATATCAAAATGCGATTATTTTAATTTATCAGCCTTTTGAAAAAGATTTATATAAATTAAATACTAAAAAGCTAAATAAATTGCATATATCTCAAAATAATAAATTGTAAGCACATAATTTTCCTGCCTTACTTAAAAATAGGATCAGTCTGTTTGACTAAGATCAGCAGTAATCAAATTAAGGGTATCAAATTACACTCAGTTTCACAATTACAAAGGTCTCAAAACAGCGTTATGGTTATTCTTTATGATTAAATTCCTGTCTGACGGGTTCCGGAGGCCACTTTTATGCCTAAAAAAGGGCTTGATGCAAGAAAAGTCCAAGTTTTTGCAAGAAAAGTGCAAATTTTTGAAATGTGATATTTGTTACTTTGCAATGTAAATAATGTTATATTTGTGCTTTTAATAATTGCTTGAAGTTCAAATAAGTATATGTATAGCAAATGTACAATGGAAAATTAATTGTATTTTCCTGCTGCTTTTGCCGTTTTTAAATCCCCTTGTCTATGAAAAAACACTACCCTCAATTTTCGTTAATTGGTTTAAAGAATTTCTTTGTTTTAAACCGATCTGCCCTTACCGGGATCTGTATAGCCTTATTATTTTTTATGCCTTTGAGCAATTATGCCCAAAAGAACAAAACAAAAGATTTTATTCTTACGGCCTGCGTACAGGATATTGGCAACGGAATGTATCAGGTAACCTTCAGCTATAATAACCCGAATACGACTGATATTACGGTAACAACAGATAAAAGTTATTTCAAGAAGAATGGTAAAATGGCGGGTAATGGTGTAAACTACTTTAAGAGGGGATACATAATCAACGCGTTCAGAACCCAATTCTATAAAACCGAATCTGTTGAATGGACGGTAATCAATCCAAACGGAAAGATTCAGGTAATTGTAGCAAAAGCCGGTTCTGCTTTATGTCCTACTGATCAGGTTTCAACGATCATTCCTGTATACGGACAAGGAGATGGTAAGGATGAAACCAAATTAGGATCTGAACTTACTGCTTTGGCTCAAGGCAACGCAGGAGAAAATCCTTCAGATGTCATCTACTTTTTCAATCCCAATGACGTCACCGAGGTTTTGTTAGAGATCACTCCTCAGGCGGGTCAGCTATCCAATGTCTTAAACCTTTTGTCAACAACGTTTGGAAGGCAGTACAATACAAATCTTTCAGTATCGGATTATTTAATAGCTCCGGCTGAGATAGTCTCGAATAATTTAGCTGTCATTGATGTTTATTTTCCAAGAAACAGGTTGGCTGAACTTAACAGCATTACAAATATCAATTTTGTCCGGCCCCTTATTCCGTCATTTACCAATTCCGGGATCGTGACCTCAAAAGGAGATAAAGCACAAAAAAGCGAGGCGGCCAGAGAAGCATTCAGGGTCAAAGGTGCAGGCGATGCGCTGGTTAAAGTGAATGGCAATGGCATAAAAGTCGGGGTTATTTCTGATAGTTACGACAAACAACCTTTTACCGATAAAACAAAAGCGACTGTTGATGTGGAGCAGGGCGACCTGCCCGGTACAGGTAATCCAGATGGAAACACAATGCCGGTTGATGTTTTAATGGACTATCCATACGGCGTAGCCTCCGATGAAGGGCGGGCCATGCTGCAGATCGTTCATGACGTTGCGCCTGGAGCCGAACTGGCCTTCCATACCGGCGTGCTGTCGCCCAGAAATTTTGAACTGGCCATACAAAGCTTACAAGCAGCTAATTGTGACATTATTGTTGATGATATTACTTTTCCACTTGAACCCTTTTTTGGTACAGGAAGGATTTCAACTGCCATAAAGAATTTTACGAATGAACAAGGGAATCTGTATTTTACTTCTGCCGGAAATTTTGCAAACGACGGATACCAGGGAGTTTTCACTAATTCGACCAGTACACCCGGCACAAATTTTCTATCTGCCGGAAGCCGGGCCCATGTTTATGGAGGGACAGATGTTTTGCAAAAGATCAGTGTAGAAACGGGCGTTTATATGATCGTTTTACAATGGGATGAGTTTTTAGCCTCTCAGGAAAATTCTACTGGAGCCATAACAGATCTGGATATTTACCTCGTCGATGACAGCGGAAGACTGATCGTTGGTAACAACCGGATCAATCAGGCAGGTGACCCCACCGAAGTGATTGTTTTTGAAGCAAAAGCAAGTGGAACTGCCAATATTATGATTGCAAGTGCCAATGGGCCTGCCCCGGCTGGGCTTGCCTTCAGATATATAGCTTTCAGATCGCAGGGTTTAAAGTTTTTGGAGTACGGAGGTGCACCAACCGTGAGCGGCCATGCCATGACCCCGGAAGCAAATACCATAGCAGCCATAGATTACCGTGTGGCCTTAAATCCCACACCACAGTTCTTTTCATCTTATGGAGGTAGTCTATCTGATAATAGCGTGCTGGAGATCGATCTGGCAGCACCGGATGGAGGGAATACAACTGTACAATCAGTGGGACAGGATATTGAAGGCGAAGAACTAATAAATGGAACAGAAGATAAATTTTTAAATTTCTTTGGTACTTCGGCTGCAGCCCCTCATGCAGCGGGTGCCTTTGCCTTGTTGATGTCAGCCATACCGAACTGGTATCCAGACGGTTTGCCGGGGGATATTGTTGTGAAAACAAATGCCAGTGCTGATGAGGCGCTCAAACTAGTAAAACAAACTGCTACCCTTGCCGGTACTCCGGACAGGGTTGGAGTGGGACTGATCAATCTCGAAGCTGCTTTCACAGCCATAGCGGCTAAGACGGCAAAGGTTACCAAACTCATCGTGGAAGACGGCAAAACGCCTAGTGCAGAGCCTTTTTCAGTTACGATTATTGGCGAATTTTTCCCTACCGATCCAAAAATAATTTTTGACGGAAATGAACTTGAAATAACATCCAAGAGTGACACCGAAATTGTGGCCAAGGTTGGAACGTTTTCGGGAAATCCTTCCTTACAGGTGCAGACAAACAGTTTGCCTGGCTCGATCAATAATGGTGGCCTTTCGGACCCACTTTACTTCCTTCCGGATGGAAAAAGTGCCCTGAATATTATAGCAGATAACGTGAAAATAGAGTACGGACAAGCGGTAAATTTCACCTACAAAATTGAAGGCCTTGGTAATAAAACGTATGAAAGTACCGGTTTGCCGGAAATAAAATTTACTACGGCGGCAGTTTTGCCTTATCCGGATGTAAATACTTACGCTGTAACACCTTATTTTGATCTGGCACTGACGGATGAACAGAAGGCAAAATATCAGGTCAATTTTGTAAAAGGTCTTTTTGAAGTAACAAAGAAGGAACTTACCATCAAACCTGTGGATCTGTCACTTACCTATGGAGAACCCGTAGAAGTGATGCTGGAATACAATTATGATGCGACCGGAATTGATGATAATGCTGATTTTCTCTCGAAAATTAAAAGTTCCCATCAGGCCGATTTTTATTCAGAAAATACACTGGTGCTGATCAATAAATTCAGGGCAGTGGTGAATGATTACGAGATACTCAACCTCTTACAGAATGGCAGCTGGATGTCGAGCGAACTTACCCTGCAGAACAAACTCAGGGCCGTAGTAAACGGTATGAATGTGATCGACCTGGATGTTGAGCATTTTCAGGATTACATAGATGCCGATAATTTACAGGGTTCCGAGCTCAATAAATTCAGGGCTGTTGTAAATGCTGCATCCAAATTGAGGGCAGTGGTGAACGGACAGGATTTGATCAACGGACTTGTTGAACTAGCTGATGATCTCGCTATTCCCAATAAACTGAGAGCAGTGGTTAATGAAACAGGTCTGGGAGGAGAGAATGATGGTAACGATTATGGGTCTATTTTCGCGGTTGTCGACGACGCCGATGGGGAATCAACCGGTGTGGCAAAATTGTATGCCAACCACCTGATTTCAGGTTTGGATGCTACCAGTACGGAGGCGGACCGCCATTATATTTTCCCTGGGGCCTTCTTGTCGCCACGGGCATCGAATTTCAATATAAAATACGAGTCAGGCAGACTGGCTGTTTCACCAAAAGAACTTCGTGCAACAACGAATAAAGAAATAAATTACGGTGAAAATCCAAAAGAAGGGATTATTACTATATTCAACGAATTTGCCTTTGATGACACAGAGCAAACGGTCTTTCCTACGGGTATACCTTATCAGTTTGTCGATAAGAATGGTAAAGCCTTTGACGGTGGAGAAAAGATGCCTGCCGGAGATTATACGGTTTTAATTAAAGATGAAGTGAATAATTACAAGATTATTTCCGAAGGAAAATTGACAATTAAACAATCTGAATTGGCCGTTACTTTAAATGATCTTACAATCAAACAGGGGGAGGCGATCAACACATCTCTCATCACTCCTATAATTACCGGAATTGTCCCCGGTGAATCGATGGAAACGGTCTTCCCCGGAGGTATTCAATACAACTTTATCAATGATCAGGGTACGACATATAACCCGAACGACAGAGTTACAGGTGTTTTCAATATAACCATTGATGAACCGGAGAATTATACAATAAATTACACCAGAGCTGCAAAAGTCACTGTTAATCCTGTTAAATACCTGGTTTACCCTAGTCCGACAACCGGAAAAATAACCGTGCAAAGAAATGTTGCAGAAGATGGATTTGTAAAACTGTATAACTCATATGGTTACTTATTAGAGATAAGAAGTATAAGTAAGTACAATATGAATTCCGTGATTCTGGATATTACCAGCCGGCCAAAAGGGATATACTATATTCGGGTGTATACCTGGAGTAATGTCTATTCTTTTACCATAATTAAAGTTTAAGAACTTGAAAAAAAGTATATCAACATTTTTTAAAACAGTTTGTTTGATATGCATGGTGCTGTTAGGGTGCGGACCCTTGCCGGTATTTGGTCAGCAGAGTACAGCAGACAGTTTAAAAAATATTCTGTCAGGAAATAAAAAAGATACAACAGCTGTTGTAAATTTAAATGTTCTGGCACTTGAACTCATCCAGAACGAAAATTATAAGGAAGGTGTGGCCTATGCCAATCAGTCTTTGGATCTGGCTACTGAACTGAGTTTTGAAAAGGGCAGGGCCAGAGCCTTAAAGTCTCTGGGGATGGCAGCATATTATCAGAGTGATTACCTCACGGTTTTTGATTTCTGGACCAGGTCGCTGGAGGCCTTTGAAGCAGCCAGTGACCTGCCCGGAGTTGCCAATATGACTCGTAATCTCGGGGTTTTGTATTACGATCAGGGCAGTCAGGACAAGGCGCTGGAGTATTACTTCAAATCCCTGGAAATCTCTGAGAAGATAAGGGATCCCTTACAGATTACTTCAAATCTGGTAAATATCGGAGGTGTTTATGCACAGATGAAAAACTATGAGAAGGCACTGGCTTACTACAAAAAAGTGGAGCCCTACTTTTTCAATTTAAATAATCCCGGAATATCTTCGAGTTACCTGATGGGAGTTGGCGAGGCTCACAGTCTGAGAAATGACCATGTCAATGCTAAAAAGTATTTTGAAGAAGCCCTGCAGATCAATAAAAATACCCCGACCTATGCACACAACCTCACCATGCTGGGCAAGGAAGAATTTGCACTTGGAAATACAGACAAGGCCATTGATTATTTTGATTTGGCCTATAGGACGGCCAGGGAAGGTAATTTGACACTGGATGAGGTGCAAACGCTACTGGCAATGGGTAACCTTTACCAGAAAACCGATGGCAAAAAAGCGCTTGATGCCTATCAAAAAGGAGAGAAGCTGGCCATGGAATTGGAATTGAATGAGGAATTGAGGGATATATATAAAGGAATGTCCGTTGCTTATGAGGGTAAGGGAGATTTTAAAAATGCATATGCCTACAACAATAAATACCAGGCCATAAATGATCTTATTTTTAATTTGGAGACCAATGATAAAATAAGGGGACTTCAATTCGATTTTGATCTGAATAAAAAACAGGATGAAATTGTTTTACTGGAAAAGGAAGGAGAAATCAAGGAGTTGGAAGTAAAACGCCAGAAGAATGTTATCTATGGCACGATCTTTTCAACTTTCCTCTTATTATTGATCGCTATGGGAATTTTTAACCGGTATAAATATGTTAAAAAGACCAATGGCATCATTGAAGGAGAAAAAGAGAAATCAGATAACCTGTTGCGCAATATTTTACCTGCAGAAACCGCTGAAGAGCTCAAACTAAACGGCAAGGTGGCCGCCAAAAGTTTTGACTCTGTTACCGTTTTCTTCAGCGATTTTAAAGGCTTTACTTTTTATTCTCAGAGTCTTGCCCCTGATGTGCTGGTAAAAAGTGTGGATTATTACTTTTCTAAATTCGATCAGATCATAGAGAAACACGGGCTGGAGAAGATCAAGACCATAGGTGATGCCTATATGTGCGCCGGAGGATTGCCATTTCCATCAGAAGATCATCCGAATAAAATGGTCGCCGCCGCTCTTGAAATAGAGGCCTTTGTAGATGAAACGAAAAGGCATAAGCCGGAAGGTATTACCTGCTTTGATATCCGCATAGGTATCAATACGGGCCCGATAGTAGCCGGAGTCGTCGGACTCAAAAAATTCGCTTACGATATCTGGGGAGATACAGTAAATGTGGCTTCCAGAATGGAAAGCATGTCTGATGCCGGAAGAATTAATGTCTCGGAATATACGTATGAACTGATCAAAGACAGCTATGACTGCGAATTCCGGGGAGAGATCGAAGTAAAAAATAAAGGCAATATGAAAATGTATTTTGTAAACGGCCCAAAGGTTATCTCATTGAACCAGTCTGAAATTGAAAGATCCAAAGGACTTGCTCCCTCATTAAATTGATCCGCTTTGAATATTCAGGCTTTTTTAGCAATAATGAATGATCCTTGTTGTCAATATTATAATATTTCGTCATTTTTATTGTTATTAATTATATATTTAGATTAATTTCAGCGCGCATTTAATTATTGATGAAAGGATACAACAGGCTACGAAAAAGGATTTTACAGATACTGGAATCACAGTTACCCGAAAATATTTACTACCACAAGATCGGCCACACATTAGATGCTTTGCGGGTATGCAATCAGTATATCAGGCGGGAGAAAATAGATGCAAATCAGGCCAAACTGCTTAGGCTGGCCGTACTGATGCACGATGCAGGCTTTAGTATCTCCGTTCAGGACCATGAAATGTATAGTTGCCGCATCGCTGAACGGCTTATGCTGGATCATGGCTTTCCGGATAGCGATATCAGGATGGTAAAAAACATGATCATGGCAACGAGAATACCTCAAAAGCCCAAAAATATTTTGGAAAAGATCATCTGTGATGCAGACCTGGATTATCTCGGCAGGTCTGATTACTATTCAAAAAGCCACCGGTTGTTTAAAGAACTGAAAATGAGAGGCGTTATTCAAGATGATGCTGAATGGCATCAGGAGCAGATACAATTCCTCGAAAACCACCAATACCATACTGATTTTGCCCGGAAATATCTGGCTCCCGAGAAAAAGAAGCGGTTGGAAGAATTAAAAAGAAGCTTATCCTGAGGTTTTTTAGTTTGTCGGCTAAGACTGTTTTTACGAATAATTTTTGATGGCTTTTTCCAGTCTGTTGGCCAGGTATGCATTTCCATCCCTGAGTAATTCCAGGATCTGGGTGGATTGCTGTTTGTAATTTTTGATCCGTTCTGCATTCCAGTGCTCCGGAGGCGGTTGCAAGTTGCTTATCCTGTCGGCCATCTTTACGGCCCAAACCTCGTGTGGAAGTTTTTTGATCCTGTCAATGCTGTCTCTCATTTGCTCTTCATAAGGCAGTTGGTCATCTTTGGTCAGGGCCAATACCGCTTGTGCAATTTCCGTCCCGAAATAATCTGCCAATTCTGCGTAACTCGTATTGGTATCCTCCAGCGTATCGTGCAATAAAGCAACCTGTATGGCAAAATCCACATTGAAATTGACAGAATTATGGGCGGCCATAAGTACCTCCATGGCTACATTTGACAAATGCAGGAGATAATTAGCCTTTATGCCGGGTACATTTTGAAGAAAATGTTTTTCACCGGCAAACAGGATGGCTTCCTGATAAGTTGTTTGTAACTCCATAATCGAAAAGTGAGCATTAAATGGTTAATTCTTTTCTCATAACGGCTCGGGGGAGGGAAACAAGAACCATCATTAAATAAAAAACAATTTATTCCTGAACGGATTAGCAGGCAAATTATTGCAGGGATCCTTAAGAATTCGTGAATTTTAAAAGGCGATTTCTTCATCCACAACAGGCTGAATTGGGTATATTTTTAATAATTCTGGTACTTAAAAATTTTGAAACACCTGTAATCGAAAACGTTTTCGGATGTATTTTTCTTCCTTTTTACAGAAAAAACCAAAAAGTTAAAATGTAAACAATAATTTTAGTGCATAGATTATGAGTGTGTTAGAGATTTTTTAAATCGGTGTGATCAGTATTTACTGTGAATTTTTTTACCCAAAGTATTTCATAAATATTAGTTTTGAGTAGGAAATTGGTCAATGCACTATTGATCGATTTCCTTTTTTTTTGAACCTGTTTTTAATGCTTAATTAATCGGAGTTTGTAAATAAAATTACTTTTATGACAAATAATAAAATCCTTGCCTGGTCAATAACTGCTGCATTGGCCGGATTTCTGTTTGGCTTTGATACGGTGGTCATCTCAGGGGCAGATAAAAAGCTTCAGGAGATCTGGGGTTCTTCCGATGCCTTTCACGGGGCCATTGTTATGGCCATGGCTTTATGGGGAACGGTTGTTGGTGCCCTCTTTGGCGGAATTCCAACCAATAAGATAGGGCGAAAAAAAACACTAATTTGGATCGGTGTTTTTTATTTTGTTTCTGCGGTAGGATCAGCTCTGGCGAATGATCCGTATACTTTCGCATTTTTCAGATTTTTAGGTGGCCTGGGTGTAGGCGCTTCCACGATAGCCGCTCCTGCCTATGTTTCTGAAATAGCTCCGGCAAAAGACCGGGGCCGGCTCGTGGGCTTGTACCAGTTCAATATAGTACTGGGCATACTGATCGCTTTTCTCTCCAATTACCTTTTGCGAAATGTGGGAGAAAACGCCTGGAGGTGGATGATGGGGGTTGAAGCAATTCCCGCATTCATCTATACGCTCTTTGTACTGGCGGTTCCGGAAAGTCCGCGGTGGCTGATCTCAAAATCCAGAACAGAAGAAGCTAAAAAGGTGATGGGTATCATAAATCCCGGTGCTGATATTGAAAAATTAATGACAGAGATAAAAACAGAAAACAGCTTTGTAGATAAGGAAGAACATATTTATACTAAGAAGTACCGTTTTCCGCTTATGCTGGCTTTTCTGATCGCTTTTTTTAACCAGTTTTCCGGTATCAACGCTTTCTTGTATTATGCGCCCCGAATATTTCAGGAGGCCGGTTTGGGTGAGAGCACTGCACTTTTGAGCAGTATAGGAATTGGTGTGGTCAATTTGGTTTTTACCCTGATGGGGATCTTCCTCATAGACCGGTTGGGGAGAAAGGTATTGATGTACATAGGCTCTGTCGGGTATATAATTTCATTGGGCCTGGTATCAGCGGCTTTCTTTTTGGGCTGGACGGGTATGGCTGTACCCGTATTTCTGTTTTTTTTCATCGCTGCCCATGCCATCGGACAAGGGGCTGTGATCTGGGTATTTATTTCCGAGATCTTCCCAAACCACCTCAGGGCTTCAGGACAGGCTTTCGGAAGTTCAACCCACTGGGTACTCGCGGCCATTATTCCGTCGCTTATTCCCTTTCTTTTTTCAACCATAGGGGCAGGGGCGGTTTTTCTGATATTTACCCTCATGATGGTACTCCAGCTGCTGTTCGTTGCATTCATCATGCCTGAAACCAAAGGGGTTCCGCTGGAAGAATTGAGTAAACAATTGTTAAAAAAATGAACAGCATTGCAAATTATTTCATCGTATTTGTAGTTTTTATTTTCACCTTTTCGTGTAAAGAAAAAGAGATGAAAAAAGCATTAACTGAAGAAACCAAAGCCATTGATTCAAATGAGGTCTACCGTCCGGAATTTCATTTTACACCCAAAAAGAATTGGATGAACGACCCGAACGGGATGTTTTACCTCGACGGGAATTACCATTTGTTCTTTCAGCATTATCCCGATTCTGCGGTTTGGGGCCCGATGCACTGGGGGCATGCTGTCAGCAAAGACCTCATCAGCTGGGAGGAACTTGAAATAGCCCTTTATCCTGACAGCCTGGGTTATATTTTTTCGGGGAGTGCGGTTGTCGATACCCGTAATACATCAGGATTTGGCAAAGACGGACAAACACCTGTTGTGGCCATTTTCACCTACCACAATATGGAAGCCGAAAAAGCCGGTGCTCCTGTCTATCAGAGTCAGGGTTTGGCTTATTCGCTGGATGGAGGCAACAACTGGACCAAATATGAAAATAATCCGGTTTTAAAAAGCCCGGGACTGAAAGATTTCAGGGATCCGAAAGTGATCTGGGATGAAAAGAGGCAGCAATGGCTTATGACATTGGCAACCTATGAAAAAACCTTGTTCTACGCTTCAAAGGATTTGAAATCATGGACTTTCTTATCTGATTTTGGAAAAAATTACGGTGCCCATGGCGGGGTGTGGGAGTGCCCGGATCTGTTTCCAATTAAAGTGGATGGTGCTGAAGGAGAAAAGTGGGTGCTGCTTCAGAGTCTGAATCCGGGAGGAGCCAACGGCGGCTCGGGAACACAATATTTTGTGGGCGATTTTGATGGCAAAAAATTTGTACTCGATCCAAAATTTGAGGCTCAGTTAAAAGCCGGGCCGCAGTGGCTGGATTTTGGCCGCGACAATTATGCAGGTGTTACCTGGTCGGGAATTCCCGAAAAGGATGGGCGCAGGATTTTTATTGGCTGGATGTCGAACTGGGATTATGCGAACAAAGTTCCAACAAATGCCTGGCGCAGTGCACTTACATTACCGAGAACCTTGAACTTAAAAAAAACGGACAAGGGTTATAAATTATTTTCTATGCCTGTGCAGGAGATTGAAAGATATTACGGCGAAACAATAAACAAGAATGACCTGATCATAAAAGATGAAACTGTGCTGTTGCAGCGCGCAGAGATCGACCTGAATGCCGCGTTTATCGATTTGGATCTGGCCGGACTGAAAAATGAAAGATACGATCTGCGTTTTTACAACAAGCTGAATGAATACATAAGTCTTGTAATTGACAATGAGAAACAGATCTTTTCCTTTGACCGGACCCGGGCCGGGAATACCAGTTTTTCTGAAAAGTTTGCAAATACGGTTTCTGTGACCCCCTTTGAGGACCGATACGAGAAATTAAATGTAAAAATCTGGTTAGACAAAGCTTCAATTGAAATTTTTATTGATCAGGGAGATTATGTGATGACAGAAATTTTTTTCATGAATGCTCCGATCGATACGTTCAGCCTGAAGTCCTGGGAGGAAATTAAAGTAAATTCCCTCGTAGCAAGACCCATTAAAATCAAATAAAAATGAATAGTATAATTTGTTTTGGTGAAGTGTTGTGGGATAAATTTCCAAACTACAAAAAAATTGGAGGAGCCCCCCTGAATGTTGCCTTGCGCTTAAGGTCATTTCATCTGCCTGTTCAGTTTGTGAGCCGCATTGGTCGCGATACTGAAGGGGAACTAATCCTTAAACACCTTAAAAAGGGAGGTTTATCAACAGAATTTATTCAGCATAGTGAAAACCTAAACACTGGTGAAGTCATGGTCCACCTGGATGCGGAGGGTGTGGCCAGTTATACCATTGAAGAACCGCGTGCCTGGGACGAGATCGAATGCAATGATGCCTTGCTGGATGCTGTAAGCAAATCAAAGGCATTTGTTTTTGGCAGTTTGATCGCACGCAATCCGGTGTCGAGAAATACCTTGTTTCAATTACTGCCAAAAGCAGGGTTTAAGGTTTTTGATGTGAACCTCAGACCTCCTTATTACGATTTGGATACCATTAACCACTGTATGGCGCAGGCGGATCTGATCAAGTTCAATGAAGAAGAACTGGAGCAGATCGTGAATGACCTGCAGGACCGGGATCTGTCTTTGGAAAACCGGATGCTTTTTGTGGCACAAAAATTCAATAACCCGATAGTATGTACCACTCGCGGGGATAAAGGAGCTGTGCTGCTGAAAGACGGCCTGTTTTACAGAAATAAGGGATATGTAGTAAAGGTAAAGGATACCGTAGGTGCGGGAGATTCCTTTCTCGCCTCGCTGCTGTCTCAGCTGATGGCAAAGAATAAGCCGCAACAGGCACTGGATATTTCTTGTGCTGTTGGAGCTTTTGTAGCCTCACAGGAAGGGGCGAACCCAAAGATATCAGAGGCTGACATTTCCGGAATTATGCAGTAATCCAGATCTATCAAATGCCTATCTGGTAGAATTTCGGATGATCATTTCGGTAGGCACGTCTATATTTTCAAATTTTACCGGCTCTTTCTTTTTTCTTTCCCTGATTTCTTTTAACAGGGTTTCAACGGCTTTCTTTCCCATATCAAAGCCATGCTGGTCTATGGTTGTCAGGCTGGGGCTTACAACCCGCGTCTGAACGGAGTTGCTGAAACCTATAACCGAAATCTCCTCCGGAATTTTTACCCCCAATTCATTCAGTCGCAGAATGACCCCGATGGCCAGGGAATCCGTAAATGCCAGAACGCCATCGATCTGTTTTTTTTCTTTGAACATCAGATCAGCAATCCTTTTCCCATCTTCTATTGAAGGCTCTACGCATTCATAAACGATCGATTCATCATAAGCCATACCATTGTCCTTTAAAGCTTTTTTGTAACCCAGATAGCGGTCAATGATGGTAATCGAAGTTAAGGCACCTCTTATATGGGCAATTTTTTTACAACCCCGTTCAATCAGGTATTGGGTAGCATCATACGCAATTTTTCTGTCGTTGATGGTGACTTTTGAGCAGTTTACAAATTTTGAGATCTTGTCGTACAGCACCAAAGGCATTTTTCTGGCAACCACTTTATTGATGTGGTCATAGGTTGTGGTGTGGTCGGTCAGGGAAAGAAGTATGCCATCCACACGTTTATTCATTAATATTTCGAGTTGTTCTTTTTCAGATTCTATTTTATCCTCAGAGCAAAGTACGATTACGGAGTAGCCACTTGCCTGTGCCGTATGGATAACACCGTTCAGGACATTGGAGAAAAAATAATGCACGGCATTGGGCGTTATAAAGCCGATCAATTTTGATTCCTGCTGACGCAGACTTTGCGCAACCGAATTGGGGACGAACTTCCTGGAGGCAGCCAGTTCCTGAACTCTTTGTCTGGTTTTTTCGCCTACATCGGGGTAATTATTGAGTGCTTTGGATACTGTTGACGGGCTTATTCCCAATTCTTTCGCAATTAGTTTTAATGTGGGTTTGTCCATCCTAATATTTTGTTAAACATTTTATTGATAAAATCGTGCAAAATTTAAGTAAAGCCACTTCATCTGCTAAAATAAGAAAAATTTAACTCATACCGAAAACGTTTTCGGTTAATTTTGTGATAGTATTTTTTAGTAAAATGATGATATAATATTAATTATTTTATATTCGCGCATTAAAATCCCATATATTATGATACTTTAACAATAATTGATGAGATTTAACAAATAACTAACTATTAATTAATTAAATATGAAATTTAGACTGCTACAAAATGTTTTAACTGGTATCATGTTACTTGTTGGAGCTGTTGTTTACTCACAAACAACCGTTTCGGGACAGGTCATTACGGATGAAGGTCCGGTACCCGGAGTAAATGTAATTGTTAAAGGAACCACAACGGGTGCTGCAACGGATTTTGATGGGAATTACACGATTGAGAATGTTCCCTCAGATGCTGTACTTGAATTTAGTTTTATCGGGTATGTAACCCAGAGTGTGCCGGTTAACGGGAGAAGCAGGATTGATGTAAGTTTGGCTTCTGATTCCCAGGCACTTGAAGAAGTGGTTGTTATCGGATACGGTACAGTTAAGAAATCGGATGCCACAGGAGCAGTAGAAGCAATTGGCGCAGAAGATTTTAGCACTGCCAATGCGAATAGCCCCGCTCAGATCTTAAGAGGTAAAGTTGCCGGGGTACAGATTACACAGGCAAGTGGTGAACCGGGTGGTAGTGTTGCCATTCGAGTAAGGGGTAACAGCTCTTTACGTTCAGGTAATAATCCCTTGATTGTTGTTGATGGTGTTCCGCTTTCAGGAGGTGAAATTTCTGCCGGTGGTTCTGATGCCGGTTTGGGTACCTCTTCAGCAAAAAATCCTTTAAACTTTATCAATCAAAATGATATTGAAACCATCAACATTCTGAAAGACGCCTCTTCAACGGCCATTTATGGGTCAAGAGGTGCGAATGGTGTTATTTTGATCACAACCAAAAAAGGTAAGGCCGGCAAACCAGTGTTTGAGTTTGGTTCAACTTATGGGGTTAGCAATCTGGCCAAGTCTGAGGGAATTGATATGATGACTTCCGAGCAGTATGCTGAACAGGCTGTAGCGAATGGTGCACCGGGCCTGGATCACGGTTCAAGAGGCTATAATTATGAAGATGCCATTTTGCGTTCGGCTGTTTCTACCAGCTATGACTTTTCTGCCGGCTTTTCCGGCGACGGCTCCAGAACAAGGATGTCAATGGGAATTGTGCAACAGGAAGGTATTGTGAAAGAAACCGGAATGGACAAATACTCCTTCTCTTTGAACAACAGTTTAAAAGCATTCAATGACAGGGTAAGTTTTGATACCAATGTATTGGTTTCGCATATCAAAGATGAGGCACAGGCCATTACAGACAACGTTGGATTTATAGGAAGTCTTATCGGGTCTGGATTGTATTGGAATCCAACCTACCCAATCTATAATGATGACGGATCTTATTATCAGGTAGGTGATACCTATTTGAATCCGGTTGAGCTTTTGAACAGCTATGAGGATAAGACAAATACGACCAGAATACTGGCCAATATCTCACCAACTGTAATGATTGTTGAGAATTTGGATTATAAATTTACTTTCGGGGTGGATTATTCAGCTTCAGACAGGGCCTCACAAATGCTTCCAAGTTTTAATTTACAAGGTACAAGAGGAACTACTGCAGGTGGTGATCCAGCTGGTGGACGCGCTTTTTTGACTGATATTGAAAGGTTCAACAAGACTTTTGAGAATATTCTTACCTACAAGAAAACTTTTAGTGATGACTTTTCTTTAAATGCGCTGCTTGGTTATTCGTATTACAGTTATGAGTTTAAATCCAACTATACCAATGCGGCTTACTTTAATCTGAATCAGACGAATTTGATAGATAATATGGAGGGTGGTAAAAATAGTGATTACCGCTCAGGATCCAACAAAGCGACTTCTGAATTACAATCCTTTTTTGCCAGGGCAGAAATGACACTTTTCGAAAATTTACTTGTAAATGCCTCCATTCGTTACGATGGTTCAAGTAAGGTAGGTGAGGACAATACCTATGGAACTTTCCCTGCTGTTGGGGTAGCCTATAAATTCTTTGAGAATAAAGATGGTGCACTCAACTTTTTAAAGTTAAGAGGTAACTGGGGTATTGTTGGTAACCAGGAATTTGCACCTTATGCATCAAGGTCCAGAGGTAGATATTTTAACGGAGCTCTTACCCAAACAGGAAATTCAAATGCCGATTTAAAGTGGGAGACTACAACCAGTTATGGTGTTGGACTTGATTTCAGAATTTTCGAAAATGTAAGCGGATCTGCTGATTATTTCTTCAGATCTACCGAAGACCTGATTTTCCCTCAACCGGGGGCTTCAAACGTACCGAATGATGCAGGAGCTACAACTTTTGTTAATTTACCGGGCCAACTGGAGAATTCAGGTTTTGAATTCGCTTTGAACTGGGATATTTTCCGAAATGATGACTGGTCTGTATCGGTATCCGGTAACGTGGCATTCCTGGATAATGAGATGAAAGATTTCCCCTTATTTATCCAGACTGGTGCGATCAGCGGCCAGGGCTTAACAGGTGCAAGCGCTCAGATCATTGCCAATAACCTGCCCATTTATACCTTTTATTTAAATGAGTGGAGAGGATTCGATGCAAACGGAAATTCTATTTACGCAGCACCGGATGGCAGTGATACCGGACTGGGAGGTGCATCGAAAGTTGTATTGGACAAAACGGGTCTTCCCGACGTAAATTATGGTTTTAGTATCAATGCCGGTTATAGGAATTTTGATTTTAATGCATCATTTTATGGTGTAGCAGGAGGGTATATTTATAACAATACCGCCAATGCATTGTTCTTTAAAGGCTCATTCCTTGGAGACAGAAACGTTCCTCTTGAGTATGCAAGTTCAAATCAGGCGCAGGGAGATCCGAACTCTCCTTCAACCAGATACCTGGAATCAGGTGATTTCCTGAGAATGGCTAACATGACTTTGGGATATAACTTTGGCGGAGATAACTTTGGAAATCATATCGACCGTATGCGCTTGTATGTAGCTGCAAACAACTTATTTGTGATCACGGACTATACAGGATTTGATCCCGAAGTAGATACGAACAAACAGATCAACGGTGTGAATTCTGCCGGTATGGATTACTTATCATATCCTGCCTCAAAAGGATGGTTACTGGGTGTTACTATTGGATTTTAATAAAAATTAATAAAATATTCTAAAAATGAAATTAAGAATGAATAATTTAAGAATGTTGGGATTGTTTTTGGCAGTACTGCTTGTTTTTTCAAGTTGTACCGACCTTGAGGAAACAGTTCAGGATGGCGTTGAATTTGAATCAGCAGCAACAGAGTATGCGGTTTCAGATAAGAATGCGGCAGATTTACTGGTTTCGGCATACAATGCTTTGCGGGGACCGTATCAGGATCAGGCACGTCTGTTTTGCCTTGACGAGCACTCAACGGATGCTGTAGTAGGACCTACCAGAGGTGGTGACTGGGATGACAATGGTGTATGGAGACAGTTGCATACACAATCTTATGGACCTGATCACGGTTTTAACAGAGATACCTGGAATGATATTTTTGGAGCGATCAACCAGACGAATTTCGTTCTGGGATCCAAAAATGTAACTGCTCAGCAGGCAGCAGAAGCCCGGTTTTTAAGGGCACTACATTATTACCATGTAGTCGACTTGTGGGGATCAGCTCCATACAGAGAGATAGGCACTGACCCGAATGCCGCGGCACCGGTTTATTCTAGAGCCGAAGGCACTGCCTGGATCATATCGGAGCTGGAAGCGATTTTGACAGCATTGCCTGCCGGGCCAAGTCCGACGGTCGCCAATCAGAATGCTGCTCATTGGCTGTTGGCAAAGATCTATCTGAACAAAGGCGTTTTTACTGCAGCAAACCCTGCAGGTCCTTATACCTTTGACCCGGCTGATATGGCAAAAGTGATTTCACATGTGGATGCCATTACGGGCAGAAGTATGGCAGCGGATTACTGGGATAATTTCCAACCTGATAATACCCAGAGATCCAGTGAACTTATTTTTGTATCGGAGAATTTAGGAGGAGTTGCTTCAGGAAATGTGCGCTCACGTTGGTTTATGGGCCAGCACTACAACCAAACACCTTCCGGATGGAATGGGTTTACCACTTTGGCGGAATACTATGACAAATTCGATCCGAATGATGAGCGTATTTTAAAATGGTTCCCTGAAACAACAGAAAAGAATGGATATAATGTTGGTTTTCATATCGGTCAGCAATACGGTCCGGGTGGTCCGGGGGTTGGTCCTGCGTTAAAGGACAGACCGGGAGCACCGCTTATTTTCACCAAAGAATTAACTTTAATTACCAGTGGCACTTCTTTGGAAACCGCCGGTATCCGTGGAGTTAAATATGTTCCTGATATGGTGAGTGGTGACAATGCCAATAACGATTTTGTGATCGCCCGTTACGGTGAAGCTTTGTTGATGAAAGCAGAAGCCCTGGCGAGAACAGGAAATGTGGCCGGAGCGCAAACCATCGTTCAGAGTTTCAAGAATGAAAAAACAACTACCATTGCATCTGTTGATGATCTGTTAGATGTTCGAGCAAGAGAACTGTGGTGGGAAGGATGGAGACGTAATGACAGGGTACGCTTTGGAAAGTTCCTGGCTCCGGTGCAGTTAAAAGAGTATGAATCAGATCCTAAGTACATTCTGTTTCCTATTCCTGCTGATGCATTGGCAAACCCGAATATTACCCAAAATCCCGGTTACTAATCATCGGATCTTTCGAAAATTTAAAAGGCCTTTTATTCATTTAAAGGGCCTTTTTTTGTTGTTATCAGGGGTAATTCACTTAAATTTGAATCAAAAAAAAACATGTTTTTATACCTCAGGGCCAATCAGCTCATTGTACTTATTTTCCTGTTGGCGAGTCTTCTTTCCTGTTCAAAGCCTGATAAAATTGAGGAACCTGAGTTGTTTAAAATATTGCCCGGTAACCTGACCGGCATAAATTTTACAAACCGGCTGACAGATACACCCGAATTGAATATTTTATCTTACCTGTATTATTATAATGGCGCTGGTGTGGCAGCCGGCGATCTGAATAATGATGGTATGGAGGATCTTTTTTTTGCCTCGAATATGGGGGAAAACAAGCTCTATTTAAACAGAGGGCAGTTGCAATTTGAGGAGCTCAGCAAAGAGGCCGGAATTGAGGCGGGCGGATGGTCGAACGGAGTGAGTCTCGTGGATATCAATGCAGATGGCTTGCTGGATATTTATGTTTGCCAGGTCGCGATGTTGGAGGTTATTAAAGGCAGAAATAAGCTTTATATCAATCAGGGCCTCAATAAAAATGGAATACCTACATTTATTGAAAGCGCAACATCTTATGGTCTTGATTTTGCTGGCTATTCCACCCAGGCTGCATTTTTTGATTACGATCTCGATGGCGATTTGGATGTGTATCTGCTCAACCATTCTGTTCACCCAAACCGGAATTACGGCAGGGGAAATCAAAGGAATGTGCCGGACCCGTATTCAGGAGATAAATTATTCAGAAATGATGGAAATACTTTTAAGGATGTAACCGAAGAGGCTGGCATATTCAGCGGAAAGATTGGCTATGGGCTGGGTGTCGGGATCTCTGACCTCAATGATGACGGTTACCCGGATATCTATGTGGGCAATGATTTTTTTGAAAATGACTACCTCTATATCAATCAAAAAGATGGAACATTTAGAGAGATCATTCATCAGGATAAAAATGTGCTGGGCCATAGCAGCCATTTTTCCATGGGAAATGACTTGGCGGATTTTAATAATGACGGGGCCATAGATATACTGAGCATGGACATGCTGCCAGAAGATCTCGTTACCTATAAAGCGTCCGGAAATGAATTCAATTATGATATTTACCGGGCTTATTTAAAAAATGGCTATGCACCCCAGTACATGCAGAACACCCTGCATCTCAACAGAAATAACGGGTTCTTCAGCGAGATGGCCTATTTTTCAGGAGTTGCAGCCTCGGAATGGAGCTGGTCCGGACTTTTTACGGATTTTGACAACGATGGTTTCAAGGATATCTTTATTTCAAACGGGATATTTGGGGCCACCAATGATATGGATTATATCAGTTTTATTTCCTCAGAGAACATTCAAAAAAGACTGGATGCCGGCATGACCGTGGAAGATATGTCCATGATCAGTGAAATCCCGCAAAAGAAGATACCCAATTATTTCTTTAAAAACAATGGTGATCTTACCTTCTCAAAAATAAAAAATGAAGTGGCTTCTTTTAGTAATGGTGCTGTTTATGCTGATCTGGACAATGATGGCGATATGGATCTGGTCACCAATAACTTGAATCAACAGGCTTTTGTTTATCAGAACATGAGTTATGAAAACGGAAACAAAAATAATTTTATAAAGATCGGATTTGAAGGATCCGGAGGCAACAGGTTTGGCATCGGTGCCAAAGTAAGCATCTATAGTAAAGAAAAGGAATTTACTTATGAAAATTTTTTAAGCCGGGGTTATATGTCTTCCGTTTCACCGGTACTCACAGCCGGACTCGGGGAACAGCAAAGGATCGATTCAATAAAGGTGATCTGGCCGGGAAATATATGGCAGGTCATAAAAAACATACTTCCCAATCAAAAAATTGTTGTGAAAGAATCTGAGGCCCTGGATGATGGACAGGCAAAATCTGTCAAGCCTGTCCAATCAACTTTTGAGCTAACGGATGATCTGATAAACTTTGAACATTTGGAATATGATTCCTATGAATTCACCCATGATCCCCTGGCACCCATTATGAGTTCGCATCTGGGACCCAAAATTGCCGTGGGCGAGCTTAATGAAGAGGGCTTGCAAACAGTTTTTATAGGCAATGGAAAGAAACAAAAGGCGGGTTTGTTTGTCCAAAGTACATCCGGGGGATTTATGTCGGTTCAGCCCGAACTCATGGAAGAACTGGAACTGACTGAAAATACCGACAACTACTTCTTTGATGCCGATGGGGACGGAACTCAGGATCTGCTAATCGTTAACGGAGGCAATGAATTTGAATCAGGAATACCCCTGAAACCGGTACTTTTGATGAACCGGAATGGCAGGTTTGTTTATGAGGAGAACAGATTGCCTGACATATTTTTAAATGCTTCAGCGCTTGGTGTCGGCGATTTTGATAAGGATGGCGATTTGGATCTTTTTATCGGCGGCGGCTCAGTTCCTAAAAAATACGGAGAGGTACCCAAATCTTATCTGCTCGAAAATAATGGCAGGGGATTTTTTGAGGATGTTACCGGAAAGAAAGCAAAAGGCCTGGAAAAAATAGGTCTGGTACGGGATGCTGTCTGGGTTGATCTGAATAAGGATGGCTTTCAGGACCTCGTCGTGGTTGGACACTGGATGCCTGTTACGGTTTTTATAAACCGGCAGGGAAAACTTCAGGCCGACAAGAATAGCACACTTCAGCATACAAGCGGACTATGGAATACGATACAGGTAAGGGACCTTGATCAGGATGGAAATCCGGATCTTGTTTTGGGCAACTGGGGTCTGAACACCAAATTTACGTCCAGCCCGAGTCAGCCTGTCCAACTGTACCTGAATGATTTTGACAAGAATGGAAAACAGGATCCGGTGATCACCTATTTTTATCAAAATAAAGAAACCGTTTTTGCTAATAAGGACGAACTGGTCAAGCAAATACCTGCTTTAAATAAAAAGTTTCTCTCTTACCAGGCATTTGCCAAAGCGAACTTCAACGAGTTGTTCACAACAGCTCAAATTGAGCAATCAATCGTAAAAAAAATTGATATTCTGGCTTCTGTAATTGTAAAAAATAGTGGTAATTTGCAATTCGAAATACAGCCCTTACCCTCGATTGCACAACTTTCCTCCACACATGCAATACTTGTTGATGATTTCGACAAAGACGGGAAAATGGATATGTTCCTTGGCGGCAATGATTATCAGGTTAACACGCAGTTGGGTCAGCTGGATGCATCACAAGGCTTAATTTTAACAAGTGAGGGCCGACAAGGCTGGGTTCTGAATCAGGTTCTGACAGAACAAATAGCCATGCCGGGAGCGATCAGGGATGTAGTAAAAATAACTGTAAATGGGCAGAATTATTTGCTGATCAGCAGAAATAACGAAAAACTTAAAGTATTCAAAATTAAACAATAAAAAATGTCACACATGAAATGGTTAAGCACGGCGGCGTTCCTGTTGCTATTTTTAAGCGCTTGCACTGAAAAAAAGGTTGAGGTTCAAAAAGCAAATGCGCTGTTTGTACTGGAAGATAACTCAGGGATAGATTTTAGCAACACAATTAAGAACACAACTGATTTTAATATTTTTTCCTACAGGAATTTTTACAATGGTGGTGGTGTAGCCATTGGTGATATCAATAATGACGGCTTGCCGGATGTTTATCTGACAGCGAATATGGGTGAAAACAAACTGTATTTGAACAAAGGCGGTTTTAAGTTTGAAGATATTACAGAAAAAAGTGGTGCCAGAGGAAAGCGCGCCTGGTCAACGGGAGTCGTTCTGGTTGATATTAACAATGACGGTTTTTTGGATATTTATGTGTGCAATGCTGGTAATGTGAGCGGAGATGACCATTTGAATGAACTTTTCATGAACAACGGCGATATGACCTTTACCGAAAAGGCGAAGGAATACGGACTGGCTGATAATGGCTTTACAACCCATGCAGCCTTCTTTGATTACGATCAGGACGGAGACCTGGATGTGTATATACTCAACAACAGCTTTATACCTGTATCTTCTCTGGGCTATGAAAACAAAAGGGAAATCCCTGAAAAAGATTGGAATATTGATCCGCAGTACATTGGCGGTGCAGACAAATTACTGGAAAACCAAAACGGTGTTTTTGTCGATGTCAGCAAAAAAGCCGGGATTTACGGAAGTTTGATCGGATTTGGTCTGGGGGTGACCGTTGGTGACGTAAACGGCGATTTTTTACCGGATATATATGTGTCAAATGATTTTTATGAACGGGATTATTTATATATCAATCGGGGTGATGGGACTTTTAAAGAAGAAGGAAAGAACTGGATGGGTCATATGAGCATGTCATCTATGGGTGCCGATATGGCGGATATCAACAACGATGGAAAACCTGAGATCTTTGTTACCGATATGCTTCCGGAATCTGACGAGCGCTTAAAAAGGACCAGTGATTTTCAGCGGAATGATCTCTATCAGCTGCTGGTGGGCCGTGATTTTCACCACCAGTTTATGCACAATTCCCTGCAATTGAATAACGGGAACAATACCTTTTCTGAAATAGCCTTTGGAGCCGGAGTTGCTGCCACAGACTGGAGCTGGGGTGCCCTGATTTTCGATATGGACAATGACGGATACAAGGATATTTATGTTTCCAATGGAATCTTCCACGACCTTACAGATCAGGATTTTATGGATTTTTTCGCCAATGAGATCATCCGTGACATGACCATCACTGAAATCAAACAGGACAAGGATAAGGTAATTGACAAAATGCCCAGTAACCCGCAGGTGAATGCAGTTTTCCGCAACAACGGAAATCTTGCTTTTTCCGATTTTTCCAAAGAATGGGGTATGGATGTTACGAGTTTCTCAAACGGAGCTGCATATGGAGACCTGGATAATGACGGAGACCTGGACCTGATCGTTAACAACGTAAATGCGAAGGCCTTTGTATATAAAAACAAAACGAATGAAATCTTAAAGAACAATTACCTGAAAGTAGAACTAAAGGGCGACAGCATAAACAAGCGCGCTATTGGAAGTATAGTCGATGTTTTTGTGAATAACCAGGTTATCCGGCAGGAACTGATACCTTCCCGGGGATTCCAGTCTTCGACAGATTATCATCTGGTCTTTGGATTGGGGGCCCATACCAAGATCGATTCGGTTAGAATAGTATGGCCGAACAGAAAAGCGACGGTCATCCTGAATCCGCAGATCAACCAGTCACTAAAGGTTGATATGCTGACATCGAAACAGACAGAACTGGCAAAGTCTAATCAAGTGGTGAAGACCTTTTTTAAGGAAGTGCCGCATACCATGGATGCCCATGTGGAAAATAACTACACCGATTTTGATTATGAAGGATTAATTATACAACAGCTTTCAGATGAAGGCCCGGCTCTGGCTGCAGGCGATGTAAATGGTGACGGACTTGAGGATATTTTTATCGGTGGGGCTAACGGACAGGCAGGTCAGATCTACATCCAGGCAAAAGACGGCCGTTTGTCAAAACTTCCGCAACCTGCATTTAATGAGCACCTCCTGTTTGAAGATACGGCTGCTACTTTCTTTGATACAGATGGCGACGGTGATCTGGATCTCTATGTGGGCTCCGGAGGGAATGAGGCCATTGAAAGAAAGGAATACAGAAAAGACAGATTGTATTTTAATGACGGGAAGGGAAAATTTACTTATCAGGGCAGCGCGCTTCCTGAGTCCTACCTGAATACCTCGGTGGTTACGGCCCATGATTTTGACGGCGACGGGGATATTGACCTGTTTGTCGGAAGCCGGAGTGTGCCCGGTATTTACGGTATAAATCCCGAAAGTTTTTTATTGGAAAACGGCGGTAATGGCAATTTTAAAAATGTGACCGAGGCCAAGGCATTTGATCTTATGAAAACAGGAATGATAACAGATGCTTCCTGGTCGGATATGACCGGCGACGGGATAAAGGACCTGGTAGTCGTGGGTGATTGGATGGCTCCTGCCGTGTTTGAGAACTCAGGTAAACGATTGCGTTTGTTAAAATCGAATCTGGATGAATTAACCGGTTTGTGGAATGCCCTTTCGGTTGCTGATCTGGATGGAGACGGAGATCTTGACCTGGTGCTCGGAAATAAAGGAACGAATTGGTATCTGAAGACATCAAAGGAAAAACCGGCTAAATTATTTGTAAATGACTTCGACAACAACGGAACCATTGAACAAATTTTTTCGAAGAATTTTAACGGTAAAGATGTGCCCTTGTCCTTGAGAAGAGAGCTGGCCGGTCAGATCCCTTCCTTAAAGAAGGAGATCCTGAAGTTTGAAGATTATGCCAAAAAATCTGTTCAGGACTTGTTTGCTGAAAAAATAATTGAGAACTCCCAGATCAAAATTGCACATACCTTTGAAAGCGGTATAGCCTATAATAATGGTGATAAATCATTTACATTCAAGCCTTTGCCTGCCAGAATTCAATATTCCTGCGTAAACAGCATCCTGACGACGGATCTCAATAAGGATGGCGTTCTTGACATCATCCTCGCCGGGAATAATTTCCACCACAAACCGCAGTTTTCAAGATTTGACGCGAGTTTTGGGGATGTGCTGCTCAGTGAAGGCAAGAACGGCTATCAGTGGGTTCCAAATGCCACTTCCGGAATTATGGTGAGGGGCCAGGTCAATGATATGGTGTGGTTTAATGCCGGTTCGGGTAAAAAATATGTAGTCATGGGAATAAATAATGATTATCCCAAAATATATGGAGTGAATGAATAGGTATTTGTGGATACTGTTGCCATTGATCCTTGCGTATTCCTGTAAGCAGAAAGGAGAAAAGGAACTGTTTGAACTTGTTTCTGCAGAACGCTCCGGATTGGATTTCGTCAATACGGTAAAGGACACGGAGGAGCTCAGCATACTTGATTACCTCTACTTTTACAATGGAGGGGGAGTTGCAGTGGGCGATATCAATGGAGATGGCTTACCTGATATTTATTTTACCTCCAATCTGGGTAAAAACAAACTGTACCTGAACAAAGGGGATCTAAAGTTTGAAGACATCACTGAAAAGGCAGGTGTTGAAGGCAATTCTGATTGGAATACAGGGGTTGTCATGGCGGATGTGAACGGGGACGGCCTGCTCGATATTTATGTCTGTGCCGTCGTCGGTTTAAAAGGTTTCGACGGACACAATGAATTATTTATAAATAATGGGGATAATACGTTTACCGAATCAGCCCGGCAATACGGTCTGGACTTCGAGTCGTATTCCTCTTCAGCAGCATTTTTTGATTTTGACAACGACGGAGATCTGGACATGTACCTGCTGAACCACGCTGTTCATTCCGTAAATTCCTTCGGGCCTGCCAGTATCCGGGAAACCAGGGTATACGAAAGTGGCGATAAACTGTTGCGTAATGACAAGGGCGTTTTTGTGGATGTGAGCGAACAGGCAGGAATCTTTGGCGGATATAACAGTTATGGACTGGGGCTGGCTACGGCGGATTTTAATAATGACGGTTATACGGATATTTACGTATGCAATGATTTTCATGAAGACGATTACTTCTATATTAATAATGGAGACGGCACCTTTACAGAATCGGTTAAAACATATTTCGGGCACACCGGCAGGTTCTCGATGGGCAGTGATGTGGCAGATATAAACCATGATGGTTATATAGATTTGCTGAGCCTGGATATGTTACCGGAAGACGAAGAAGTACTGAAGGCATCGGATGGGGATGAATCTGTTGATATTCTGCAATTGCGTATAAACCAGCTCGGATACCACTATCAGTTTACACGAAATATGCTGCAGATCAACCAGCAGGGAAATCATTTTCTGGAGACTGCCCTATATAGCGGGGTGGCTGCTACCGACTGGAGCTGGTCGGCCCTCTTTGCAGATTATAATCAGGATGGGGAACAGGATCTTTTTGTTTTTAACGGGATCCCGAAAAGGCCCAACAATCTGGATTATGTGAAGTACATCTCCAATGAACAAATCCAGAAAAAGATCAGTCAGACCAAACTGGTCGACAACGAAGCCCTGGATCTGATGCCTCCGGGTATCGTGCCCAACTATATTTTTGAAGGCAAACCCGGCATAGGGTTTCAGGACAGATCAGGGGAATGGATTTCCAAAGACCCGATGATATCCAATGGCAGCGCCTATGCTGATTTTGATAACGACGGAGATCTGGATGTGGTTGCCAATAACCTCAACAGTACGCCTGCCCTTTACGAGAACAAAACAAATGAGAAAGCCGCTTACCTGAAGGTTAAACTCGAGTTTGAGAAGGCCAACCGGTTTGCGATCGGTGCCAAGGTGATCGCTTACCACCAGGGGCTTGCCCAGCACAGACAACTTTTTACTTCAAAAGGCTTTCAATCCTCTTCAGAAGCCCTGGTTCATTTCGGGTATAATACCGCAAAAACCATTGATTCTCTGCTGGTCATCTGGCCTGACAATACTTTTCAAAGCTTGCGCAGTGTTCCTGTGAATCAAACCATCACCATAAAAGCAAGCCCACAAAGACAAAAGGTAAATTATGATCTTTTATTTCCAAAAAGGACTCCTTTATTCCAGCAGGTAAGTATAGACTCATTGGGAATAAGTTACGTGCATAAGGAAAATAATTTTAATGATTTTAACCGCCAAAAGCTTATTCCCTATAGAATATCTGACAAGGGTCCGGGAGTAACTGTTGACGATATAGATGGTGACGGAAACATGGATATTGTTTTTGGCAGTTCAATTCATAAGAAAACAAGGATCTTTTTACAAAAAAACGGACTGTTTAAAGAACAGGAAGCCCCGGTGATAGACAATGATTCTCTTTCAGAAGATATTCAGTTCCTTCTGGAAGACTTTAATCAGGATGGCTTTAAAGACTTGTTTGTGATGAGCAGCGGAGGAGAATATTACCGGGAGAACAAGAACCTGTTGGACAGGTTGTATCTGGGTTCAGATAAAGGATTTTTAACAAAAAGTCAGGGAGTGCCGGAATATTTTGAAAACAGTGCTGTTTTGAAAGCCTGTGATTTTGACAGCGATGGGGATATGGATATTTTTGTTGGCGGAGGTTATGTTTCCTATGATTTTGGAAAAATTCCAAATTCCTATATCCTCAGAAATGAGGGTGGAAAATTCACGAAAATCGGGATTGAAGGTCTGCAAAATGCCGGAATGCTTACTGACGCCATCTGGACAGATTTTGACGGTGACAAAAAAACAGATCTGATCGTAACAGGGGAGTGGATGGCTCCTCAGTTTTTCAGAAATGACAACAATACCTTTGTGAAGGTCAATAAAACAGGAGATCAGAAACTCAATGGCCTCTGGCAGCAGATGGTGTTGTTCGATATAGATGGCGACGGGGATGAAGATATTGTTCTGGGTAACTGGGGTCTTAACAGCAAGCTGACTGCATCCCGGGAATTTCCGTTAAAAATGTACTATGGGGATGTGGATGGCAACAAGATCTCAGAAACCATAGTAGCGATAGCGAAAAAGGGAAAGTATTATCCGCTGCTGGGTCTTGACGACCTGGCCTCACAGTTCAGTCCGATGCTGAAAAAGAAATTTACCAATTACGGTTCCTTTGCGAAACAGGATCTCGAAGGCATTTTTGATCCTGAATCTCTTAAAAAGAGCGCCTTGTTTGAAGTGCATGAATTGTCCAGTGGTTATCTGGAGAACAAGAATGGAGACTATATTTTTCATCCGTTTCCTGAGCAGCTTCAGCTGGCTCCTGTAACAAGATTTCTTACCTTTGATTTTGATAAGGACGGTAAGGAAGAACTGTTAGCGGCAGGTAACTTTTTTGGAGTAACACCTTTTCACGGCAGGCTGGATGCCAATCCGGGATACCTGATTAAAAACAAAACCACAATAACACCGGCTTCTCAACTCGGAATGAATTTATCAAATAAACTGGTAAGGGGCTTGCAGGTGATCAATATTCAGCAAAAAGAATTTATTTTGGTAACCTTGAACAACAATAAACCTGAATTATATCTTATTAAAAAATAAAAAAAATGAAGAAAGGATTTTTAATTTTAGTAGTCGCCATGTTCTTGTCCTGTCAACAGGAAAAGAAGATCGAAATTAATGCATCGGATTACCACAAGGCTGTTGATCAATTGACGGAAGTAATGGTTCATGATATTTTTTCTCCTCCGGTAGCAAGCCGGATTTATGCATATCCCAATATTGCAGCGTATGAGATCATTGCTCAAAAGGATGGCCAATACAAATCAGTTGAAGGACAGATGAAAGATTATCTGGCGACGCCCAAGCCAGCTTCTGATAAGGTAAATATGGAATTGGCAGCATTGATCGCATATATGGATGTGGGCAGGACACTGATCTTTTCTGAAGACAAAATGATTAAGTATCGCGATAGCCTGTACGCCATCTGGGAAGGTCAGAACAAAAAAGAATTTGAAGAATCAAAGACCTATGGTTTGCAGGTAGCTCAGCATGTAAAAGACTGGATGGACGGCGATAATTACAAGCAAACCCGCACCATGCCAAAGTATACGGTGAAATCGGACGAGGTTTCCCGCTGGCAGCCTACACCGCCCTTATATATGGATGGAATTGAACCGCACTGGGATAAGATCAGGCCCTTTGTCCTGGATTCCGCAGCCCAGTTTAAGACCAAACCCCATCCAGCCTATGATATGACAACAAACAGTGCCTTTCAAAAAGAGGTTATGGAAGTTTATAAATTAGGTGGAGGTGGCCCTGAAAGAACAGGAGAGGAAGTTGAAATAGCGAAATTCTGGGATTGCAATCCCTATATGTCAACCACCAAAGGCCATTTGATGTTTGCGGTGAAAAAGATCAGTCCCGGCGGACACTGGATTGGCATTTGTAAAATTGCATGTGAAAAGTCGGGTGCAGATTTTGCTAAAACAGTATTTGCATATACCAAAACTTCAGTCGCTATTTTCGAGGGTTTTATCAGTTGCTGGGAAGAGAAATACAGCAGTAATCTGATTCGTCCGGAAACCCTTATTAACAAAACGATGGATGAGAATTGGTTTCCTGTGCTACAGACTCCGCCTTTTCCTGAATATCCAAGCGGACATTCGGTGGTATCAGGAGCCGCGTCAGTAGTATTAACTCAAATTTTCGGAGACAATTTTGCCTTTGATGATACTACGGAGCTTGCCTTTGGTCTGCCGGTGCGATCTTTTAAATCATTTGATGATGCAGCGGCTGAGGCAGCCATTAGCAGAATGTACGGCGGAATCCATTACCGCGCGGCAATAGAAAACGGTTTGGAGCAGGGCAAAAATGTTGGAAAATTTGTAGCTGAAAATCTGAAACTTAAAAATTGATGGCATCTAAACGAAAATCTGCCTGGATAAAATTTATTTTCATTTTTATTGGCTTGTTTTTTGTCTGGTATTTGCTGTTTAAAGAGTATGATTACGAGGTGAGATTTAAAGCGAAAACCTCACCGGGAACGCTGTACACCATGGTGGAAGAATGGAATCTGATAAGGAAAGAGCAGGGTAAACTGGAATATGACCTGCTGTCCAAAATACCTTACACATCTATTTCCCAAAAGCTTGAGTACGGTGGTTCAGCATACGAGCTGGACTGGAATTTTAAATCGTTAAACGACAGCATTACTCAGGTGATCATCGGTTACAAGCAACCGGGAAAGAAATTGTTCAACCGGCTGACAGCTCCCTTTTTTAATACCAAATTCAAGGAGGATCTGTTGTTTCTGGCTAATGAATACAAAACCGGAGTGGATAATACGCTCAGGGAAAAATTCAAGGTGCATGCGGTTAGTCTGGATACCCTGCCGGAACTATCTTATGCCTATCTGCAGATCCGGGGAGTACACATGAGGGATAAGGCGGCGAATATGATGAAGAACAATGGCCATTTGCTCGGGATACTCACTGAATTGAACCTCAAAAAGAAAGGATATCCCTTTTTGTTGATCGAGAACTGGGATAAAGAAAATAACAGTCTGGATTTCCGCTTTTGTTATCAGATTGAACCTACTGACAGTCTGCCTGTTCATCCCGAACTCAAATACGATGTTGTCAATTCCAGGCCGGCATTAAAAACCATCTATAACGGAAATTATATTTATTCGGACAGGGGCTGGTTTGCCTTGCACGAATACGCCACTGAGACATAAAATTAACTGTGACCAGACCCCGCTTGAGATCTTTCACAACAACCCGTTTTCAGATGGCAATGAGATCAAATGGATCACGGAGGTCTATTTGCCATTGAAGGAATAGGTAGTGATCATTGGCTTAGGTCAGGATATATAAAATAGTTTCGGAGATTATTATTGGATTGAGGGAATTCAGATCCCTGAACTGCTTTTAAGTGAGTCGGAAAATTAAATAGCTTTCAAATGAAAATTAAAAAACCAAAACTTCCATTCTGGCAGATCTGGAACATGAATTTTGGTTTTTTTGGCATTCAGTTCAGCTTTGGTTTACAGCAAAGCAATATGAGTGCCATCTATAAATACCTGGGTGCCAACGAGGCGGATATGCCCCTGCTCTGGCTGGCCGGACCAGTTACCGGTTTGTTGGTACAGCCCGTGATTGGAGCCATTAGTGATGGTACCTGGTCTCCGCGTTTTGGAAGAAGAAAACCTTTTTTTCTATTGGGCGCGATCATCGCCAGCATAGCACTGGTGATGATGCCTTATTCAGGTACGATCTGGATGGCGGCTTCCCTGCTTTGGATGCTGGATGCCGGTAACAATATCGCCATGGAACCTTACAGGGCTTTTGTATCTGATAAACTCCACAAAAAACAACATTCCCTGGGTTTTTTGATGCAGAGTTTTTTTACAGGTTTAGGAATTACCCTGGCAAATTTTACTCCGGCCATACTTGTCTCCCTCGGTTTCTTTGCCCTTACCGATAAGATGGACAATGGTATTCCTGTAACTACCTATTGGGCATTTGGTATAGGTGCAATAGCATCGATTACCTCAATACTCATTTCAGTTTTCACTACCAAAGAATTTCCGCCTGATACCAAAGAATTAAAGAGGCTGCAGGAGGAAAAAAGCAAAGGCAATTTAGTAGTTCGCACCTGGATGGATATTTTGGAGGCATTTAAGCAAATGCCCCCTGCCATGAAACAGCTCATCCCGGTTAAGTTTTTTAGCTGGTATGCCATGTTCTGTTACTGGATGTACCTAACGTCCACTTTGGCCATTACGCAATACGGTATTCCTCTTGAAGACATCAATAAAGAAGAGGTCATAAGCGGCTCTTCAGCCTATGCTTCGGCTCAAATACTTACCGGACAGGTTAATGGTACCTATAACATAATTTGCTTTCTTCTGGCCTTTGCCCTGGTTCCGCTTGCAAGAAGAATTGGGGCTAAAGGTGTACATTTTGTCAGTTTGCTCCTGGGTGGGATAGCTATTCTCAGCATTCCTCTGCTGGATCATGGCAGCGTTTTGGTTACCCTGCCAAATCCCTTTGGTGCGGAGAGAATTGCAATAAGTGAACTGTATTTGGCCGCATTTGGCCTGGGCCTCACCTGGGCATCGATGATGGCCATGCCATACCAGTTGCTGGCCGGAGCAGTGCCTGCAAATAAAACGGGTGTATATATGGGTATTTTCAATATGTTCATCGTGATCCCAATGATCATCCAGATTCTGACTACGCAGTTTTTTGTTTACGACTTTCTGGGCAATGATCCGGTCAATGTGATCCGTCTGGCCGGAGTGTTTTTAATTTTGGCTGCAATATTTACACTTTTCATAAAGTCCAGATCCTATACTGCGGAATAATCTGAAAATGGATAGGTTATTAAGATCCAATTGGCTTTTTAAAAATATGGACTGAATTTCAGGAACAAGTCCATGCTAATCTAAAAGAATTTAAAACAAAGCGAATGGTTTTTAATCGTGTTGGCAATAATTAGTCATTTGTATGGAGACATATTTTTTTCAAATAAAAAAGCTGTCTCATGTAAACGCTGAGACAGCTTCATAGTTAAGGATTTTCAAATAAAGAACTTATTCAAACCCTAAAAAATTCCTTAAAAACCAAGATCTCTAAGGATGAAGTTTAACATTCCCCCGAAATTAAACTTCGATTATCAATATTAATTCTAACTAAATTGCACACTCTTATGAAAAGAGATTGCTAATTAACGGCTATTTTTTTTCTTGGATTATGATATAAATCAGGTTTCATTTTTTTTTGGTTTTTTTTCAATATCAGTTTTTAAGGAATTTTTAATTGGTTAACTCATAGTTCGAAGTCAGTATAAAAACGCTTAGGTCTGAGCCTAACCAACATGAAACATTAAAACTTTTTAACTTTGAAACTTTCCAACTTTGAGTGATTCTTAGAAAATAAATATAAAAAATCAGCTTTTACACCCCGCCCTAAAGGTTGGCTGATTTTCTGGGATTTCGATTTAAGATTAAGAGGAAAATATCAATGAAAAACAATTCTTAGGCTATTCGGCGGGTGTACAACATTTAAACTTTCCAACTTTTCAACTTTGAGTCATTTTTAGAAAATAAATATAAAAAATCAGCTTTTACACCCCGCCCTAAAGGGTGGCTGATTTTCAGGGATTTTGATTTAAGATTAAGAGGAAAATATCAATGAAAAAAAATTATCAGACTTTTCGGAGGGTCTACAATATTTCAACTTTCTAACTTATCAACTTTCAATTATTTCCATC
>CAWFJI010000020.1:0-6092 GCA_963816075.1 uncultured Flavobacteriaceae bacterium
CCGGTGGGACTTCTCCCTGAACTGCTTTTAAGTGAGTCGGAAAATTAAATAGCTTTCAAATGAAAATTAAAAAACCAAAACTTCCATTCTGGCAGATCTGGAACATGAATTTTGGTTTTTTTGGCATTCAGTTCAGCTTTGGTTTACAGCAAAGCAATATGAGTGCCATCTATAAATACCTGGGTGCCAACGAGGCGGATATGCCCCTGCTCTGGCTGGCCGGACCAGTTACCGGTTTGTTGGTACAGCCCGTGATTGGAGCCATTAGTGATGGTACCTGGTCTCCGCGTTTTGGAAGAAGAAAACCTTTTTTTCTATTGGGCGCGATCATCGCCAGCATAGCACTGGTGATGATGCCTTATTCAGGTACGATCTGGATGGCGGCTTCCCTGCTTTGGATGCTGGATGCCGGTAACAATATCGCCATGGAACCTTACAGGGCTTTTGTATCTGATAAACTCCACAAAAAACAACATTCCCTGGGTTTTTTGATGCAGAGTTTTTTTACAGGTTTAGGAATTACCCTGGCAAATTTTACTCCGGCCATACTTGTCTCCCTCGGTTTCTTTGCCCTTACCGATAAGATGGACAATGGTATTCCTGTAACTACCTATTGGGCATTTGGTATAGGTGCAATAGCATCGATTACCTCAATACTCATTTCAGTTTTCACTACCAAAGAATTTCCGCCTGATACCAAAGAATTAAAGAGGCTGCAGGAGGAAAAAAGCAAAGGCAATTTAGTAGTTCGCACCTGGATGGATATTTTGGAGGCATTTAAGCAAATGCCCCCTGCCATGAAACAGCTCATCCCGGTTAAGTTTTTTAGCTGGTATGCCATGTTCTGTTACTGGATGTACCTAACGTCCACTTTGGCCATTACGCAATACGGTATTCCTCTTGAAGACATCAATAAAGAAGAGGTCATAAGCGGCTCTTCAGCCTATGCTTCGGCTCAAATACTTACCGGACAGGTTAATGGTACCTATAACATAATTTGCTTTCTTCTGGCCTTTGCCCTGGTTCCGCTAGCAAGAAGAATTGGGGCTAAAGGTGTACATTTTGTCAGTTTGCTCCTGGGTGGGATAGCTATTCTCAGCATTCCTCTGCTGGATCATGGCAGCGTTTTGGTTACCCTGCCAAATCCCTTTGGTGCGGAGAGAATTGCAATAAGTGAACTGTATTTGGCCGCGTTTGGCCTGGGCCTCACCTGGGCATCGATGATGGCCATGCCATACCAGTTGCTGGCCGGAGCAGTGCCTGCAAATAAAACGGGTGTATATATGGGTATTTTCAATATGTTCATCGTGATCCCAATGATCATCCAGATTCTGACTACGCAGTTTTTTGTTTACGACTTTCTGGGCAATGATCCGGTCAATGTGATCCGTCTGGCCGGAGTGTTTTTAATTTTGGCTGCAATATTTACACTTTTCATAAAGTCCAGATCCTATACTGCGGAATAATCTGAAAATGGATAGGTTATTAAGATCCAATTGGCTTTTTAAAAATATGGACTGAATTTCAGGAACAAGTCCATGCTAATCTAAAAGAATTTAAAACAAAGCGAATGGTTTTAAATCGTGTTGGCAATAATTAGTCATTTGTATGGAGACATATTTTTTTCAAATAAAAAAGCTGCCTCATGTAAACGCTGAGACAGCTTCATAGTTAAGGATTTTCAAATAAAGAACTTATTCAAACCCTAAAAAATTCCTTAAAAACCAAGATCTCTAAGGATGAAGTTTAACATTCCCCCGAAATTAAACTTCGATTATCAATATTAATTCTAACTAAATTGCACACTCTTATGAAAAGAGATTGCTAATTAACGGCTATTTTTTTTATTGGATTATGATATAAATCAGGTTTCATTTTTTTTTGGTTTTTTTTCAATATCAGTTTTTAAGGAATTTTTAATTGGTTAACTCATAGTTCGAAGTCAATATAAAAACGCTTAGGTCTGAGCCTAACCTAACATTAAAACTTTTTAACTTTGAAACTTTCCAACTTTGAGTGATTCTTAGAAAATAAATATAAAAAATCAGCTTTTACACCCCGCCCTAAAGGTTGGCTGATTTTCTGGGATTTCGATTTAAGATTAAGAGGAAAATATCAATGAAAAACAATTCTTAGGCTATTCGGCGGATAAAACATAAATCGAATAAAGGCAATTTCTTTATTCTTTCGGAAGGTCTACAACATTTAAACTTTCCAACTTTTCAACTTTGAGTCATTTATTAGAAAATAAATATAGAAAATCAGCTTTTACACCCACGCCCTAAAGGGTGGCTGATTTTCAGGGATTTTGATTTAAGATTAAGAGGAAAATATCAATGAAAAAAAATTATCAGACTTTTCGGAGGGTCTACAACATTTAAACTTTCCAACTTTCAACTTTCAGCTATTTCCAGCTGACTATACTGAAGATATGCTGACAACACAGCCCTTTACAGGAGATTTGGTCAAACGATTTCAAATTGCGAAGTTTCGAGAACTTAAAACCAATCCATCTGCGATGGATTTGCTTTTTTGCAATGAAAATTAATTTCCAGGACTGGATTAGCTATGCTGATCCATAAAACTCCGAAGTCAGAATGAAAACCAATCCATCTGCGATGGATTTGCTTTTTTGCAATGACAAATTAATTTCCAGGACTGGATTAGCTATGCTGATCCATAACTGCTCCGAAGTCAGAATGAAAACCAATCCATCTGCGATGGATTTGCTTTTTTTGCAATGACAAATTAATTTCCAGGACTGGATTAGCTATGCTGATCCATACCGCTCCGAAGTCAGAATGAAAACCAATCCATCTGCGATGGATTTGCTTTTTTTATTTCCACAAGCTTATGCAAATACATTTGCAACGCTTGTTCCAATAAAAAAACCAACGCGATGCGTTGGTTTTCATTTATTCGTGACCTCGACTGGATTCAAACCAGTAACCTTCTGAGCCGTAATCAGATGCGCTATTCAATTGCGCCACGAGGCCTTACTATTTTTTCACCTCCTGATTTCGAAAAATCAGATGCGCTTTCTCCCGATATCCATCGGGATGCGCCACGAGGTGTATTTTAGGGCTGCAAATATATTGCAATTTAAAGAAAAGAAAAAATAAATCTTTGGCTTAGTCTTTCATTTCTTTTTCAAAAGCGGCCAAAATTGGCTTGGCTTTTTTGAGATCTTCTTCAAAAATAAAGAGTTCTACCTGATTTGGAGATCCTCCGTAAAAACCGGAACGCAAACCTGACTGAAAATTATTGCGCACCAGGGAGGGTATCTGCTGGTCATCCAGGTCCAGTTGCAACCGCTGAATCTCTATCAGCGATCCAACAAATAGCTTTACATGTGTTGATTTATCATCCATAATAATAGTTTTATATAAATTTAAGCAATTTAATCCAAACTATTTCTGGTAACATAATACCTCCAGGCAATAATTGCCATCTGCCATTTGGCAGCCTTGTTCATTTCGAGTTGTTTCTTGCCAAAACTCGGAAATACGGCCTTGTTTATTCTTGCCAGGATTTTAAAGAAAGCTTTTTTCATTGTTCAAATGTAGAAAATACAAAAAATAAAAAGCCATTTTTTAAAAGCTTTCTTTGTGAAGGCCTCTAAAAAATGGCTGCAGATTGACTAAAGTACGCTTATTTCTTGGTCGTGATCATGATCACACCATTTTTCCCTTTTTCACCGTATTTTTCAACAGCCTTCGGGCCTTTGTACACTTCCATTTTTTCTATGGTCTCCGGTTTGATATCTTTCATTGTTTTATCTGAGGCTTCTTTACCGTCTATGTACAACAACGGTTTTTCACCATCTTCAGATATAAATACCATCTTTTTGTCGGTCATAATATCTGTATGTATCATAACATCCTTTTCTGGCTTACCCTCTTTTTCAATAATTATTTTATAGCTTTCACCATCGTCTTCGGTAAAAGTTTTCACCTTAATTGTTTTTAACTTTGTGGAATCACCTTTTTCACCTACCCATAACATATCGTCGCCAGGAACTTGTTTGATCACGATGGTCTTATTTTTAACTTTATCGCCATCTGCCAGGCCGGTAACCACGATCTCATCAGACATCAAATCGAATGCCTCGGTGCTGTCTGCAGAAATGAAGATCATTTTTTTATTACCCTCATTTTTCATGCTTATATGTTCCTTGTTGTCATTTTTAGTGACGAAAACAAAATCGCCATGCTCCATATTTCTCATGTTGCCTATGGTAAGTTTACCGGCATCGTCAAAACTGATCTCGATGGGATTAATTGGCCCGGTACCGCTTTGAGAGAGATTGGCCTTATTTCCTGTTTTGGAGCTTACACTGATTTCAACGGAGGTAATTTCTTTGGCTGCATTGTATTTCAATTTTCCGTATTTCATCGCAATGCCCCTGGCCTGTAATCTTGCTTTGAGCGATTCCAGATCTGATTTTTGAAAGTCTTTGGTAATAACCTCAGCTTCAAAATCTTGCTCTAAGGTAATGATCTGCTGCTGGGATTTGGTCTGCGCGACGGTCTCGGTATTGAATGTGAAGATAAAGGTGGCTAAAACCGGAATGATAGCCAAAAATTTCCATTGATTCATTTTATTTGATCTTGATTTGTGTAACATGGTGATTCTTGTTTTTATAAGTGATTGATAAAAATTGGATGTCAGTTCGAACTGAGGGTGGGTATTCATGGATTTTAATAACAAATAGGGGTAGCTTTCTATCTTTTTGGTTTTTTTAACCGTGTTTTCGTCCGCTATAAACTCGAGGTTCTTTTGAACTTCTTTCTGGTAAAGCCAGGCCAGGGGATTAAACCAGAACAGGATCGCAATGAGCTTTGAGAACAGAATATCGAGGCTGTGGTTTTGATTCACATGAATCTGCTCATGGGCTATGATCTGATCCAGTTCCTCTTTTTCAAAAGTATGCTGTCCCAAGACGATGTATTTGAAAAAGGAAAATGGAGAAGTGTTCGTATTCGCCATGACAAGGATATGGTCTGAATTTCTTTGCTTGGGATAGATGTAAATAAATCGCAAAACTGAAAAGATCTGAAACAGAAAACGCAACATGAAAAAGATCAGGCCGGTAAAATACAGGTACAGCAGGACTTCCACAACAGTGAAGGCTGGTTGTCCCGTAATTGCCTGATATTCAGCTTGGCTGTATTGAAGAACCGGGATTGGCTCAACCTGAATGTATTTTTTTATCGTAACCAGGGGCAGCGTCAGGGATAAAACAATGCCTGTCAGGAAAAAAGTACGTATGGCGACAAAAAAAGTTTCATGCTGAACGAAAAGCTTGTAGAACAAGTAAAATATGCTTAACAGAGCCGTAGATTTTAAGAGATATTCCAAATACATAAACCTTATTTTTTATTATTTTCGATAATGCTGATGATCTCCTTTAATTCCTTGACACTGATCTTTTCTTCCTGGGCAAAGAAGGAGACCACATTTTTGTAAGAGTTCTCAAAATAATTCTGAATGGTCTTTTGCATAAAACCCTTTTTATAGTCTTCCTTGGATATTTTGGCATAATACTGGTGGGTCTTGCCAAAACTGTTGTGCCCAACCACACCTTTTTCCTCCATATTCCTGATGATCGTCGAGATCGTATTGTAATGCGGTTTTGGCTTTGGCAGTTCGGCCACCACATCTTTTACAAAAGCTTTTTCGAGTTGCCAGATAACCTGCAAGATTTCCTCTTCTTTATTTGTTAGTTTTTCCATGTTTGATTTTTGTGAGACAAATATAAACTAAAAATATAGTTATAAAACTAAAGTTGTAGTTGAATTTAACAAATTTTTAATAAAGGTTGAGCGAAAACTGTTTTGGGAATGAGTCAGTTTATGTAATTCTTGCACTCCTGAGTTCATACCGACCGGATCTCATTTTCAAACATTATCACTTTTACCGTGAGTAGGAAATCGGTCTGTTAACCAATTCATGAGATTTCTGATTTTAATTTCATGATCGGATTTCACAGTTGAATCTTAATAATATAAATTTTTTATAGAATATTCATTAAATTATTGTGCCATCCGAAAAAAACAGGGTACAATTATTTCTTAATCCAAATTGTTTTT
>CAWFJI010000021.1:0-31661 GCA_963816075.1 uncultured Flavobacteriaceae bacterium
CTTCCTCGCCTATTTCGCGTATTTCGGAATTTTTGAGAAGGATGCCGGTATAAATAACCTGCTTGGGGTCTTTGCCCTTATTTTTGGCGCAATAGCCGTTTTTAAATTTTTTTCCTTTTACATGCTGAAAATGATTCGCAGAAGCGGTAAGGATTTCAGGAATGTGATTGTACTTGGCCTTGACCAAACAACCGAAAGGCTCATTAAACTTTTCGATGAAAGAAAGGATCTGGGTTACCGCTATTTTGGTTTTTTTTCGGATGAGGAAAGTTCGGAAGAGAAATATCTCGGAACAATAAAGGAAAGCCGGGAGTACATAATGCTTAAACACATTGATGAAATTTACTGCTCACTTGCCGCGCTGGACAAGGAACAGATCAAGCTGTTCACCAAGTTCGCCGTGAAGCATTCCAAAAACATCAAGCTTATACCTGAGTCAGGGGAATTTTACGGCAAGCATTTTACCGTGGAGTATTATGAAAACACCTTGATCCTGAATGTGAAAAAACTTCCTTTTGATGATCCCAAAAACATACTGATCAAAAGGATCTTTGACGTAGTATTTTCTGTTTTAGCCATCGTTTTAGTGCTCTCCTGGTTAACACCCTTGTTGTTTATACTTATTAAACTCGAATCAAAAGGGCCTTTGTTTTTTAAACAGGTCAGGGAAGGGCTGAAAGGCGAAAAATTTATCTGTTATAAGTTTCGTTCCATGGAGGTAAATCATCTGTCGGATACGGTTCATGCCACAAAAGACGATGAACGCATTACCCGTATCGGGGCTTTTCTGAGAAAGACCAGCATAGATGAATCACCTCAGTTTTACAATGTGCTGCGCGGGGATATGAGTATAGTCGGGCCGAGGCCGCACATGAACGCTTTGTCGAAATCATATCAGAAAGAAATAGACAATTATATGGAACGGCATGCGGTAAAGCCGGGGATTACCGGACTGGCTCAGGTAAGCGGCTACAGGGGAGAGGTTAAAAAGAGAGCGGATATAAAGAACAGGGTCAGGATGGATATATTTTATATAGAAAACTGGTCATTTTTTCTCGATCTCAAGATCATCATACAAACTGTATTTAATGTATTTAAAGGGGAAGAAAAGGCCTATTAGCGAATGACAAATAAAATACAAATAAGCGGAAGCATCGTATTGTTCAACGAGGATATTAAAGAATTGTCGGAAACGATTACTTGTTTTTTAAATATTCCGCTGTCAAAAAAGTTGTTCCTGATCGATAATTCTTCTGAGAGAATATTTTACAGCAGGTATGAACATCCGGATATTGAATATATTTTTGTTGGAAGAAATGTAGGTTTTGGCGCAGGACATAATTTGATATTGGATAAAATCAGGGAACTATCTGATTGTCATTTGGTACTCAATCCCGATGTTTCTTTCAGAAAACAGGTTATTCCAAACCTGATCAAGGCTTTAGATAAAGAAGAAGATGTGGTTTTAATTGCTCCGGGGGTATTGTTTCCTAACGGGAAACACCAGTACACCTGCAGGAGATATCCGGATTTTTCGGAATTACTCTTGAGGTATTTGGGCTTTCCTTCAAAAAAAGTGCAGAACGGAGAGTACAAAGACCGGGATCTTTCAAAACCATTTTACCCGGATGTGCTCCACGGCTGTTTTTTATTATTAAAAACAAGATATTTTGTAGACTTGAAGGGTTTTGATGAGCGGTATTTTCTGTACATGGAAGACGTTGACCTGTGCAGAAAAATAGATGGTATCGGCAAAAGGAAACTCTATTATCCTGAAGAGGTCATTTGCCATGTACTCAAAAGAAGGTCCTCCAGAGACATAAAACTTTTTACCATCCATCTGATTTCAGCAATAAGGTACTATTTTAAATGGAAAAAGGTAAAATAAGCAGCAGGCAGCTCATGGGTAAGTTTGGGTTTTAACGTATATTCGTAACGCAACAAAAAGAAGAAAATGAATGTATTGATCATTGGATCAGGCGGCAGGGAATGTACTTTCGCCTGGAAATTGGCACAGAGCAAAAAAACGAAAAATCTGTTTATAGCCCCCGGGAATGCAGGTACGTCGAAGTACGGAACAAATCTGGACATCGACACGAATAATTTTGAGAAAATAAAAGAAGCAGTGCTTGCCAAAAAGATCGATCTGGTGCTGGTTGGCCCTGAAGATCCGCTGGTTAATGGTTTGCACGACTTTTTCCTTTCGGATGCAGTCATTAAACATATTCCGGTTATCGGTCCGCAAAAGTGGGGAGCACAACTGGAAGGGAGTAAGGAATTTGCCAAGGAATTTATGATGAGAAATCAGATCCCAACTGCCAGATACCAGAGCTTTACCAAAGCCAATCTGGAACAGGGCTTTGTTTTTTTAGAAACCTTACAGCCACCATATGTACTGAAGGCAGATGGTCTGGCGGCCGGGAAAGGAGTGCTTATTCTGAATGATCTGGAGGAAGCGAAGCAGGAACTGAAAGAAATGCTTGCCCATGAAAAATTTGGCAGGGCCAGTGCAAAAGTGGTCATCGAAGAATTTCTGGACGGCATTGAAATGAGTTCTTTTGTTCTTACTGATGGCGAAAACTATGTAGTACTGCCAGGCGCCAAGGACTACAAAAGGATTGGAGAGGGAGACAAAGGGCTGAATACCGGCGGTATGGGAGCCGTTTCCCCGGTATCTTTTGCCGACAGTACCTTTATGAAAAAAGTGGAAGAGCGGATCATTAAGCCCACCATTCAGGGCTTAAAAAAGGAAGGGATTCCTTATGTAGGCTTCGTTTTTATTGGGCTGATCAAAGTAAAAGAAGAGCCATACGTGATCGAGTACAACGTTCGTATGGGAGATCCGGAAACGGAAGCGGTAATACCCCGCATAAAATCTGATTTTTTAGATCTTTTGATGGCAGCAGCCGGAAAGCGGCTGGATCAGGTCTCCATGGAAACAGATCCGCGCACGGCGGTTACCGTTATGGCGGTATCAGGCGGTTATCCGGAAGCCTATGAAAAAGGAAAAGAGATCCACGGACTCGAAGTGATCGAAGATTCCATGGTATTCCATGCAGGGACAGCTGTTAAAAATGGTAAAACTGTTACCCATGGCGGACGCGTAATTGCCCTGACCTCGCTTGGAAATACGATGCAAGAGGCCATAGATTTGACTTACCGGAATATGGGGAAGATCTGTTTTGATAAGATGTATTACAGAAAAGACATAGGAGCAGACCTGTGATTAATTCTCCCTGATGGTGATATGAAGAAGATTTTGGTCGCACCACTAAACTGGGGATTGGGGCACGCAAGTCGCTGCATACCCCTTATAGCAGCATTGATAAAACACGGTTATCAGCCTGTAATGGCAAGCGACGGCCAGGCGCTGGAATTGTTGAAAAAAGAATTTCCGGATCTCAAAGCCTATGAGCTTCCTTCATATAATATCCGGTACAGTAAAAATGGTAAGTTGCTCAATGCCCTGCTGATCAAACAATCCGGCAAGATCTTAAAAGCCATAAAAAGAGAACAGGAAGTAACCCGGGAAATTATTGAAAAGGAAAAGATCTGCGGGATTATTTCAGACAATCGTTTCGGTGTCAGGTCAGATAAAGTTTACAGTGTGTACATCACCCACCAGTTGCGGGTATTATCGGGGCTTACCACCTTTATAACCAGCCGGATCCACCAACAAATGATCAAAAAATTTGATGCCTGCTGGGTTCCGGATCATCAGGCTCCCTTTTATTTATCAGGAAAATTGTCGCATCCGGCTCCCAAAGGCCTTCAGGTGAAATATATCGGTCCCCTGAGCAGGTTAGAGAAAGTGCCTTGTGAAAAAGAATTTGATCTTATGGTCATTTTATCCGGTCCCGAACCGCAAAGAAGTATCTTGGAAGAAAAACTGAGGCTGGAATTGAAAAATTTTGAGGGAAGCATACTTCTTGTGCAGGGCCTGCTGGCTGGTAAACAGACAAAAATTTTGACAGATGCAATGCTCATTGTCAATTATATGCTGAAAGCAGAGCTTCAGGAAAGTATCTGCAAGAGCCGTTTGATTATAGCGAGATCAGGATACTCAACCCTGATGGATCTGGAAAAACTGCAGGCAAAGGCATTTTTCATTCCAACACCCGGGCAAACAGAACAGGTTTATCTGGCAAAATATTTAAAAGAGCAAAAAATTGCGGACTATGCCGTACAAAACGCGTTTAAGTGTCTACAGCTAGAGGGCAGTAGGGAATACAACGGGTTCAGTCATAAAAAAACACCGGACAAAGATATTGAGGCATCTCTATTCGATGTTTTCAAAGAAGGTTTTAAGATTTAAATAGGACTTGTCTCAGTACTGTCTATGTTTCTCACATTGACCAGTTTATTTGAATCGTAGATCAATTCCTTCACCGTGCCATTTGCCAGCACATACCATTTTCCTGTTTTTTTCCCGTTTTCATAATTGGCAACAGCTGTTTTTTTGCCCTCCTCATTAAAGGTGATCCATTCTCCGTGCAACTTGTTATTCAGAAAGAAGCCAACTTCCTTCACTTTACCAGTATCAAAATAATAGGTTGCCTTTATCAGGTCACCCTGTTTTTCTAATTTGGGTTTTATTTCCTGGGCAAACCCCAAACCGACAAAAAAAATAAAAAATACCAGTGTAAAAAATTTCGTTTTCATGACAACCGCAATTATTATAAGTTAAAATTACAAAATTTACATTATAAAAACATTTACTTAACAGTAACTTAACATTGGATAAAAAATTGCCCTATTCTAATTTGTTGAGTGTAAACCCAAAGACAGAGCCTTTCCCCAGGTTACTTTCCACGAACAATTCCTGGTCATGTGCCTCAACTATATGTTTTACAATTGCCAATCCCAAACCGGAACCCCCGTGTTCCCTGGACCGGCTTTTATCTGCCCGATAAAATCTTTCGAATAAGCGGGGTATATGTACAGGGTCTATCCCAATTCCGTTATCGGCAATTTTTATAATGAATTTCTTACGGGAATGTGAGCGTATACTAACAATCGTTTTGCCTCCAAGTTTGCCATAATTAATGGAATTGGTGATCAGATTGATCAAAAGCTGCTGAATTTTTTCGATATCGGCATTTACCAGCAAGGGGGCGTCGTATAATTTATCAAAAGACAAGGTAATATTGCGTTTGGCCGCATTCATTTCCAGCATTTCAAAAACCTCATTCACAAGATTTACGATATTAAAATGACTGTAGTTCAATTTCATGCCCGTTTCCAGCTTGGAGATCACATCCAGGTCTTTGACAATGGCGTCCAATCTTTCCAGGCTCTTGTTGGCCCTGTTGAGGTATTTCTGCAACAAATCAGGATCCTCCATGGTATCGCCAAGTAAGGTGAGTATATAACCTTGGGCAGTAAACAGCGGGGTTCTCAGTTCATGTGACACATTTCCTAAAAACTCTTTTCTAAAAGTATCCCGTAAGTGTAAATTTTCTATCTCTGCGATCTTTGACTCTTCAAAGCGTTTAAACTTGGTTATCAGTTCCTCTATGTTTGGGTCAAGGCTCTTATCAATGTTTAATTTTTGTGCCTGAAAATTGGAATCCGAGATCTGGTCTATTTGTTTATTGAGGTAATAATTCAAACCTGAATAATAAAGAAGACAGAAAATAAAAAAAATAAGCACCATGAAAAAAAGAACACTGAGCGCTGACCATTGGTTGTTAAAAATAGAATAAAAGATAAGCAGGGCAATGGCTGTTATGATTACTGTAACTGAAGCGAGCAGGATCGAGAATCTGATGGGAGCGCTAAGTTTCAAGGTCAGATAACAAATTTATAACCAACTCCCTTTACCGTATCGATTCTGTTCTCTCCGATTTTCTCCCGCAGTTTTCTGATGTGAACATCAATGGTTCTGCCACCAACCACAACATCATGACCCCAGATATGTCTCAGAATATAATCTCTGTTAAAGACCTTGTTGGGCACACTCGCCAGCAGTACCAGTAATTCAAATTCTTTACGGGGTAAAATAATTTTCTTATCACCTCTTTTCACAAAATACTCATCCTTGTTAATGATGAAATCATCAAAACGAATAATTTTTTCCTCGGTCTTACTTTCGGATTTTATCCTGCGCAGGAGAGCATTCACTTTGCTGACCAAAACTTTTGGTTTGATTGGCTTGGTAATATAGTCATCTGCTCCTGCTTCAAAACCGGCTAACTGGGAATAATCTTCGCCCCTGGCAGTAAAAAAAGCAATGATGGTTTGTTCAAGGCCTTTTGTTGCCCTGATCTTTTCACAGGCTTCGATACCATCCATTTCCGGCATCATAATATCCAGCAAAATAAGATTCGGGGTAATTTTATTGGCCATCTTCACTGCCTCAGCTCCATTTGTGGCAGTAAACACCTGGTATCCCTCTTTTTTAAGATGATAACCAACCAACTCAAGAATATCCGGTTCATCATCCACCAACAGTATTTTTAAAAATTCATTTTGCATTTAATAAAGGTATTTCAATCCAAATTTAGTCAAAAAACGATTACTCAAAAGGAATTAACCATTTAATAACGCGGCCATCATGAAACGCATAGGTCATTCACATAATCATAAAATCAACTTAACAGACAGTTAACATGACAGCTTCATCTTTGCAGCGTAATTTTAAACAAACTAAAATGAAAAAAACGATTTTAATTTTAATTGGAATTTTAACTTTTGCTTTCACCGGTTGTGGTGATGATGATGAGGATCCGATCGTGATAGTACCCACCTGTAGTGATGGTATTCAAAACGGAAACGAAACAGGTATTGACTGTGGCGGAACCTGTGCTCCTTGTATAGGAAGTGTAGATGTAAGTGGTTTAATAACACAAAATACCACCTGGACCAGCAATAACACATACATTTTGAATGGTAAAGTAGTTGTGGGTGTTGGTGTGACTTTGACAATTGAAGCCGGTACCATAATTAAAGGAAAACCCGGTACAGGTTCTTTGGCATCTGCGCTTATTGTTCAGAGAGGATCAAAAATTGATGCTCAGGGAACGGCAGATAAGCCGATTGTATTTACTGCTTTCGATGACAATATCCAGGTCGGACAAAAATTCGGAACAAATTTAAGTATTGCTGACAACGGAAAATGGGGAGGTTTACTTATCCTGGGTAAAGCCAAAGGTTCATTCAAAGGTGACGTATCTGAGGTTCAGATTGAAGGAATCCCTGCGAGTGATACATTTGGATTATATGGAGGAAACGATGATAATGACAATTCCGGAGTTTTAAAATATATTTCTATCCGTCATGGTGGTGCCGAAATCGGAGAAGGTAACGAGATCAATGGCCTAACTTTAGGAGCGGTTGGTAAAGGTACTGTCATTGAGAATGTTGAGGTGGTTGCAAATTTTGACGACGGTGTCGAATTTTTTGGAGGCAGTGTAAATGCTTCTGGTCTGATGGTTTGGGGAGCAGGAGATGATGGTCTGGATGTGGACCAATCTTATTCAGGAACAGTAACCAATTCTATGGTGATTTTAGGTGATACCTCTGACCATGCCCTGGAAATTGATGGGCCCGAAGGATCATATGAAGCAGGATTTGTCTTAAAAGACCTGACCCTAAAAGGAAATACAGTTACCGGTGACGGTGAATATGGAGACTACAGAGACAGGGCGATGGGAGAGACCAATAACGTATATGCATATGGTTTCAAAGCCTCAGCAGATGTGGAGTTGGATAATGACGGTGTTGCAACAAATTACAACAATGGTAAGCTGAAATTTGGTACCTGGCAGATCGTTTTGCCTTCAGGAGTTACAGATGTGAAAACGATTTTCGCAAACAAGGCAACGGGAGTAACCGTTACAGGATTTGGCGACAATGCCGCGGCTGTGACCGCAGGATCTCAAACGGTTGGCGCAACCTTATCAGCATTTGACTGGACTTATGCAAAAAGCAAGTCAGCATATTAAATCAACTCACCAATCATATTTATAAAGAACAATTGTTCATCTTTTTCAGGATGGACAATTGTTTTTAATTAGAAAAGAAAAGAAAAAAGCATTATAATTTTAGAAAAGAAGAAATGAAAAATTTAAAATGGACGTTCCTTGTCTTATTGAGTTTAAGCATCCACAATTTGTTTGCACAGAAAGGGGATCTGATCGGAAAAGTAATCGATAAGGAAATCAACGACGTATTACCCTTTGCCAATGTACAGGTGAAAGGCACAACAATTGGGACAACTACAGATTTTGAAGGGATTTACTCCCTTAAAATGGATCCGGGCGTATATACAGTTACATTTTCATTCATCGGATATGAAACGGTAGAAATCACAGAAGTAATCATTAAAGCCGGGCAGGAGACCACAGTGAATGCGTCAATCGGGCCTTTGTCAAATCAACTGGAGGAAATTGTAATTACTACCAGAACATCCGATAATACTGAAGCAGCCATATTGGATGTTCAAAAGAAATCGGTCAATTTAATAGATGGGATGTCTTCCCAGGCCTTTAAAAAAGTGGGCGCAAGCAATTTGGTAAATGCGGTTAGAAATGTGCCGGGAGTATCGGTTCAGGGAGGAAAATATGTTTATGTAAGGGGTCTTGGTGACCGATATACAAAATCTATATTAAACGGGGTAGATATTCCTGGACTTGATCCGGACAGAAATACCGTGCAAATGGATATTTTTCCGACAAATATTTTAGACAATGTCCAGGTAATAAAATCTTCCACGGCTGATCTGCCGGCTGATTTTACCGGAGGGATGGTCAATATTGTAACCAAAGACATGCCGACAAAAGAAGAATTCAGCATATCAGTGGGTATTCAGGTGAATCCTGAAATGCACTTCAATTCTGATTTTTTAACTTATGAGGGCAGCTCCACAGACAAGCTTGGTTTTGATGACGGCATGAGAAGTTTGCCTATCAGCCGGCAACAATATATTCCGAGTCCCTCAGAAAACAATCAATTATTGACCGTTGTTACCCAGCAGTTTAATCCTGAAATGAAAGCCAAGAAGGAAAAAAGTTATATGGATGCAAACATGGGGTTTACCTATGGAAATCAGTTCAATGTGGGCAGTGACAAGCAGCTGGGATTTTTAGCAGCAGGTTCCTACCGGGAGGAATACATATTTTTTCAAGACTTTGAGAATGGAAATTACAGAAAATCTGCAGATAAAACTGTAACCGAATTATCCCTCGCAAAAGGTCAGGTTGGAGATGTGGGCAGAAATAATATTTTGTGGAGCGGCCTGGCAGGACTTACTTTGAAAACACCAAAAAGCAAATACAAATTAACTGCCATGCATATTCAGAACGGTTTGTCAACAGCCGGGTATCTGAATCAGCAAATTCTATTTGCCGATGCAGTAGAGGTGTATAAAGACAATCTGGAATACAAGCAAAGTCAGATTTCGAATGCCTTGTTATCAGGAAAACACTCAAATGATGACGGTTCCTGGGTAACTGAATGGAAGCTTTCGCCGACGTATTCAAGAATTGATGACAAGGATGTAAGGGTTGCCCCTTTTAAGTATGAAGAGGACGAGGATATTTTTACGATCAGCCCAAGCTCAGCCGGAAATCCTTCAAGGATCTGGAGAAATCTTGAAGAAATAAATGGTGTCGGGACTTTAAATGTCCAAAATAGACACCAGTTGTTTAAGAAACCGGCGAAAATCATTTTTGGGGGAGGATATACCTATAAGGAACGCGATTTCAGCATTGATAATTACAGAATCAGGATACAGGGCGGACAAGCTCAGCAACTTTATGGTGATGCTGACGGCTTGTTGCTGGATGAAAATCTATGGACTGTAAGCACAAGAAGAGGATCTTATATAGAAGGAAATTTTGAACCTGCAAATACCTATAACTCCATTCAAACCGTTGCAGCTGCTTTTGTTTCAGAGGAATTTCAGATAACGCAAAAATTAAAATCTATTTTGGGCTTGCGTTTTGAAAAATTTGATCTGTATTACACAGGACAAAATAATTTTGGAGATGTTGTTTATGATGAAGAAAAAGTATTGGATAAAGCAGATTTATTTCCTTCTCTGAATTTGATATACAGTGTTAATGATGAGTCAAACGCCCGAATCTCCTATGCCAGAACAACGGCCAGGCCTTCGTTTAAAGAAGCGTCGATTACCCAGATATTTGATCCCTTATCCAGTACAACATTCAATGGTAATATTGACCTGCAACCAACCTATATCGATAATTTTGATGTTCGCTATGAAAGATTTGGAAGCAATGCACAAATGTTCGCTGTTAGTGGCTTTTTTAAAAATTTCATCGATCCGATCGAGTTGACCTATTTTTTAGCGGCACCTGATCAGTTTCAGCCAAGGAATTTAGGAAATGCCATAGTCTACGGTGTAGAATTTGAAATCAGAAAAGATTTTAATTTTATCTCGGAGTCTTTGAAAGACCTTAGTTTTAATATGAACTTTTCGCTTATAGAATCTGAACTGGAGATGGGTGAAGATGAACTCGAGGCGAGAAGACTTAGTTTACGAGAGGGCGAGGAACTGGAAGATACCCGCGAGTTGCAAGGGCAATCGCCCTATTTGATCAATGTGGGGCTGAATTATGGCAATGAAGATAATGGCTGGCAGGCAGGTTTGTTCTATAATATTCAGGGAGAAACCCTGGAAGTGGTAGGAACCGGAGATGTTCCGGATGTTTATACCATGCCATTTCACAGCCTTAATTTTAACATGTCAAAGTCATTTGGCAAAAATTCAAGTTCCAATATCAATTTTGGTATTAAAAACATTCTTGATGATGATGCCGAAAGCCATTATCAGTCATATAAGGCAGAAGATCAAATATTTACAAAACTTACTCCGGGAAGGGGTTTTACTTTGGGCTACGCCTATAAATTCTAAACAAGAGCTTTTTTTCTTTTCTGTGCCATCCCCTAAAGGTTAAATTCCTTTTGGGATGGCTTTTTTTATGTTTACCTTTAGGCAGTTAATTCATTCATAAATAAAAAATGCAGGGTAAAATAAAATTGAAGGACATCCTGTTCCTGGATATAGAAACTGTTCCTGAAGTTGCTGAGTTTTCTCAGCTTGAGGAGACAAAAAAGAACCTGTTTGACAAGAAAACAGCCTATCAGCGAAAAGAAGAAATACCCCTTGCAGAATTTTATGAACGCGCAGGCATCTGGGCTGAATTCGGGAAGATCATCTGTATTTCCGTTGGAAATCTGATCATGAACAATAACATCCAGTTGTTTAGAACCAAATCATTTTATGGTGATGATGAAAAAATCATACTGACAGAATTCAAAAAACTGCTCGACAACCATTTTAACGGTCCCCAGCATGTGCTCTGTGCCCACAACGGGAAAGAATTTGACTATCCGTACATAGCCCGCAGAATGGTCATAAACGGATTGGGACTTCCTGACAAACTCAATCTATTCGGTAAAAAACCCTGGGAGGTACCCCATCTCGACACCATGGAATTGTGGAAGTTTGGAGACAATAAACACTATACCTCTCTGGATTTGCTGACCAATATTCTGGGTATTCCTTCACCCAAGGAAGACATAGACGGGAGCCAGGTAGCTAAGGTGTACTATGAGGACAAAGACCTTAAAAGGATCGTTGAATACTGCGAAAGAGATACCCTGGCGGTGGCACAGGTCTACTTGCGACTCATGCAGGAACCGGGTTTGACCCCAGATCAGATCGTTTCTGTTACCTGAACGTCAGATTATTGCTCAGATTTCATCGAAAGTTCAAGCCACCGGTTTTCCTTTTTTTCAATTTCAGCCATGAGCTGCTGCAAGGTATGTGATAAGCTTGCTATCTCATTCTGATCAATCGAATTTTCTGCAAACTGAAGTTCAATTGCTGATTTTTTCTTTTCCAGTTGTGCGATCTCTTTTTCCAAAACGCCGTATTCTTTCTTTTCGGAATACGATAAGCTTTGATTTAGCACCGGACCATCTGCTTTCTTTTTTTCAGTACGTACAGGTTCTGCAGGAGATGAATCTTCATAAACACGGTAGTCTGTATAATTTCCCGGAAAATCGGTGATCAGGCCATTCCCTTCAAAGACGAACAAATGGTCGATGATCTTGTCCATAAAGTAACGGTCGTGTGAGACCACCAGCAAATTTCCGGGAAAGTCGAGTAAAAAATCTTCCAGAACCTGGGAAGTTATGATATCCAGATCATTGGTCGGTTCATCCAAAATAAGAAAATTCGGATTCTGAATCAGAACCGTACACAAAAACAAGCGTTTTAATTCACCCCCTGAAAGTTTTTCAACAAAGTCATACTGTTTTTTTCGGTCGAACAAAAAGCGCTCCAAAAGCTGGGAAGCACTTATTTTTCTTCCCTTGGTCAACGGAATGTATTCGCCAAAACGCTGAATCACTTCCAGCACTTTTTCACCGGGGTTTATTGCAATGCCGGATTGTTTGTAATAACCGAATTTCAAAGTTTCCCCAAGCACTACTTTGCCTGAATCAACAGGAACTTCTCCGGTAATTATATTTAAAAAGGTTGATTTTCCGGTTCCGTTTTTACCGATCACACCGATTCTTTCACCCCTTAAAAAAGTATAATCGAATTTGTTCAGCAATACATTCTCCCCAAAGGATTTGGATATTTTGTGAAGCTCTACCACCTTGGAACCGAGTCTTTCCATGTTGATCTCCAGTTGCACCTTGTGGTCTTTTCTTCTCTGCGAGGCCTTTTCTTTGATGACATAAAAATCGTCTATTCTCGATTTGGATTTCGTGGTGCGGGCTTTTGGCTGTCTGCGCATCCAGTCCAGCTCTTTGTTGAAAAGATTTTTAGCCTTATCAACGGTAGTTTGTTCCATAAGTTCTCTTTCCTCCTTTTTTTGTAAAAAGTAAGAATAGTTGCCCTTGTAGCGAAATAGCTTCCCTTCGTCAAGTTCAATGATGTCATTGCAAACCCTTTCCAGAAAATAACGGTCGTGGGTTACCATAAACAGAGTCATGTTTTCTTTGTAAAGGTACTTTTCCAGCCATTCTATCATATCGAGATCCAGGTGGTTGGTAGGCTCGTCAAGAATGAGCAGGTCGGGTTTGTTCAGCAGGGCGATGGCAAGCGACAAGCGCTTTCTCTGTCCACCGGACAAGGCACTTACAGGGGTGTTGATCTCGGTTAAACTCAATTTGAACAGAATCTGCTTGTACTGCGTTTCAAAGTCCCAGGCCTGGTGTTGCTCCATCAGTTCAAAAGCCTTTTGGTAAGCGATTTGATCGCCGGGATTTTCCAGGGCATGCTCGTATTTAGCAATGATTTTCAAGGTTTCATTATCAGAGGCAAGAATCGATTCTTCTATGGTTGACGATTCATTGAGGGATTCTTTCTGAGCAAGATAAGCTATTTTCAAGCCGTTACGCGAAACAACAGAACCGGTATCAGGTGTATCCACACCGGCAATGATGTTGAGTAAAGTAGTTTTTCCGGTGCCGTTTTTTGCCACCAGCGCAATTTTCTGATCTTTGCTGATGCCAAAGGAAAGATTTTCAAATAAGAGTCTTTCACCGAAAGACTTGGAGATATTTTCAACAGATAAATAGTTCAAAATCTAATTTTCTGCAAAGTAAATCAATTTTGAGCTAGCGCTGTATACAATTAATGCTTTAAAACATCTATAAAATTGGCAGATCAGCTACCCGTGAATTGGAACTCAAACTTGCTTTGGTATTGTTCCCAGGCTTCCTGAGTATCAATTTTTTGATGGTCGTTGTTATAGAATAACTTCAAATACAATTCCAGCTGGTTTGGTGTTTGATATCCAATTACAGGCATGATAGGATTGCTCTTTTCATCCAGGAAAATGATGGTGGGATAGGAATTAATACCAAAAGCCTGTGAAAGTTCATGCTGGGCATTTCTGCCGGTACTATCCGGATTAAAATCAGGATTTTTGAATTCTTTTCCCTGGTATTTGATCACCTCATTGCCTTCCGCATTAAACTTGACGGCATAGTAATTTTCATTTACATATTTTACCACATCCGGATTCTGGAAGGTGTTCTGGTCAAGCATTTTACATGGGCCGCACCAATTGGTATAAACATCCATCATAATTTTTTTCGGATTTTTTTCCTGTGCTTTTGCCGCTTCAGTTAATGACATCCATTTAATTTTGGTTCCCTGCGCATGGATTGAAATGCTCACAAAAAGGAAGGCTGCAATAAAATATATCTTACTCATTATCATTGTTTAATCTAAAATTTTTGAACAGCAAATATAATGCCTAATTGGAGAAATAACGTATATGATGTTACAATAGTATTTCATTTAACGCCGTGCATCAATTTTTTTAACAACGGCGAAAGCAGCAAGGCAAAAATACCGATACCGATGGGAACAAAAGTAAAAATTAAAAAGAAGGTTGAAATATCGTATTTAGCCGTTATTTCATCGATCATGGAACCCATTTTTCCCGATGTTTTGTTTCCTATGGCAAGCGCCAGATACCAGACCCCGAACATAAAAGCGATCATTCTTGCCGGTACCAGTTTACTCACATACGAAAGCCCTACCGGGGAAACGCACAGTTCTCCAAGTGTATGAAAGAGATAAGCCAAAATCAACCAAACCATACTCACAGAGGCTGTTTTTGCTCCCTGGGGAATGCTGCCGGCGCCGAAGGCCAGAAAGGCGAAACCGATACCCAATAAGAACAATCCGATGGCATATTTTGATGCGGGCGCCGGATTGTATTTGCTTTCCCACCATTTGGAAAAGAGCGGCGCAAAGGTGATGATAAACAGTGAATTCAGGATCAGAAACCAGGTGGCCGGGATCTGTATTTCATTCTCTTTTTTGCTGATCACGGTTGCTGTTATGGCCGTACCGATTGATTTTTCTTTTTCTGAGGAGAGGTATTTAAAGTTTGTACCTTTTTTATCGATATCGATTATGGTGATTTTATCATCCGGAATCAGGTTTGCTGAAGCCCTGATAACCGTATTTTGGGTACCCGGAACCACATTTTCAGGTACTGTTGTTTCCCGGGTGATGATTTGAGGTGCAGCTCCGGATTCACCTGCCAGCTGATAGGTCGGGTAACTGATCTCGTACGAATAGGTATTGAAATTATTGTATATTTTCCAGGCAATAATGCCCCAGATCAGCACAAAGCTGAAACCCAAGATCAAATTCGACCACAAGTATTTGGTAAAGGTTTGCTTGAACAACAAAAACAAAACCCAGGTAATCAATGCGATGGGTACAACGGTAATGATGATATCAACGATATTGAAAATAAAGGCATCGTTTCCCGACATTACCCGGTTGGTATAATCTTTTGCGAAGATGCTCATTGAACCCCCGGCCTGTTCGAATGAGGCCCAAAAGAAAATAATAAAAAAGGCAATGATCACGATTGCGATCATTTTATCGCGCGTAATAGGACTGTAACGCACAATTCTGGAAAAGATCAGATAAACAAATAACAACAAGGTGATCAGTATGGTATGTCCTGAATAATCTGTGCCGTCCATAGCTCAGTAAATTATGGTTTGCAATTTTGGAAAAGGGATCATTGATGATCCACAGCAGACCCGCGACCGAGATAACCGCAATGAGTATCCTGTCGATTGCTGTGAAAGGATTCAGTTTATCCTCAACTTCTATTAGATTCTCGTTAAGGACAGTTTTATTCTCCCTGTTCGGTTTTTTCCCTACCTCACCGAATATACCCTGCGCCAGTGTAAACTGCAGTAAGCCCAGCAGCATAAAAATTCCTGCCAGGCCGAAACCCCAGCTCCAGCCCAAAACTTCTCCAAGATAGCCACAGAGCATGATCCCTAAAAAAGCACCCGAATTTACACCCATATAAAAAATGGTGTAAGCTCCATCTTTTTTCTCAGGGAAGTCTTTGTAGAGAACCGAAATAAAGGAAGTCATGTTCGGTTTAAAAAACCCTGTACCCAACACAAGCAAAAGCAGGCCGAGATAAAGAAAAAAAGGATGGGTCTCAATGGCCATACTGGCATGTCCGAAGGTCATGATCAGAGCACCAATAATAATGGCCTTTCTGTTTCCCAAATATTTATCTGCCAGGGTACCTCCAATAATCGGCGTGAGGTAGAGCAGCGCCAGATAGGTTCCATATAGGGCAAGCGCATGTTCTCTCGGCCAGTCCCAGCCTCCAATACCCAGTGCACTCACCAGAAAGAGTACTAACAAGGCCCGCATTCCGTAAAATGAAAAACGCTCCCACATTTCGGTAAAGAACAAGACGAATAGGCCGGCCGGATGACCTAATACCTGGGTTTTAAAAAAATCACTGGTATCTGCTTTCATAATGAGATATTTAAATAAAAAGCTCAAATAAGGGTTTATCTGAGCTTTTTGATTATAATTATTTTATTGACATTTTTTTAATGAATACCTTTCATGGCCTTGTTCAGGAAGGGAGACAGGAGCAACAAACAAATTCCCGAACCCAGCATCAGCATGGTGATAAAAGGATACAATTGAAAATCGTACTTGTGTAAAATACTTTCAAGCATACCGGCAAGATAATTACCTGCTGCGAAGCTCGCCATCCATAAGCCCATAACCACCGAGACCAGTTTTGTTGGAGCGAGTTTTGTTATCATGGATAGTCCGATAGGAGAAAGCATCAGTTCACCAAAAGTCAGCACGACGTACACGATGACCAGCCACCAGGGAGATACTAAATTTCCTCCTTCTGCAGCGTTGCTGGCCTGGGTCATGATCCAGAAAGCAAAGGCACCTAAAAATAAGCCAATAGCAAATTTTAATGGGGTTCTTGGGTTGATCTTCATCGCATCCAGTTTTAACCACAACACAGAAAAAATAGGGGCAAAGATTAAAATTCCCAGCGGGTTCACATTTTGGAACCAGGTGGCGGGAACATCCCAGCCAAAAATCATTCTATCGGTATTTTCTTTAGCGAATAGATTCATGGTTCCACCGGCCTGCTCAAAACCGGCCCAGAAGGCAATGTTAAAAAAGGCAAGTACCAGAATTACGATCATTCTGCTCCATTCCGCCGAACCATTTGTACCTTTAAAAATAACATAGGCCAAACCGATGATCAAAGCAGCGAAACCAACATACATAATGATGGATGTTACGCTTTCGGGCAATAACCTCCATATATAAACCACAACAAAGGTAGTCACTACCAAACCTATTGCATACACAATGATATCGCGCCAGTCTTTGCTGTCGAGTACAAATTTATTCTTCGGTGAATTTGGAGGCAAGCCTTTGTCTTCGAGTGTTTTTTCACGTGATTTTAACCAGAGTACACCGATTACCATACCTATAGCAGCAGCCAGATAGCCATAGCCCCAGGCAACATTTTCTCCCAAGGCACCGGCAATAAAAGGGCCTAAAATGGCGCCAAGGTTGATACCCATATAGAATATATTGAAAGCAGCATCCTTTCTCGGGTCATTGTCATCGTAAAACTCACCTACTATGGTAGAGATATTTGGCTTAAAAAAACCGTTACCGATAATTAGGACCCCTAAACCAAAATTAAAGAGAAGCAAACGGGATTCCACATCCAGCGTGCTCGACAAGAATGCACTGGCGGCCAGCAAAGCCTGGCCTGCGGCCATGACGATTCCTCCAATGTAAACAGTTTTTCGTTTACCCAGGAATTTATCAGATACATAACCACCCAAAATCGGGGTCAGATAAACGAGTCCGGTAAAGATAGCATAGAGCGACAATGCTTCTTCTCTGCTTAAACCAAATCCACCGTTAACCAATTCAGCGGTCAGATACAGGGTTAATAATGCGCGCATTCCATAATAACTGAATCGTTCCCACATTTCAGTAGCAAACAAGGTACTGAGCGCTTTTGGGTGTCCTTTTTCGATTGTTTTGTTTGTCATAATAATGTTTTATTTGAATTATTGAATTGGTTGTATGTAAAGTTTAATTTTTCATGGGTTCCGCACTTTTTCCGATACTTTCATGGATAAATTTAGACATTTTTCTGTACAAATGTACACGGGTATTTTTTCCTTCGGAAATTCCATGTGAACGGTCGGGATAAACGAAGAATTCAAAGTCTTTATTTGCTGTAATGAGTGCATTTGCCATCTGCATGGAATTCTGTACATGTACATTGTCGTCGCCGGTTCCATGAATAATCAACAAGTCTCCCCTCAGCAGATGCGCAAAGTTAAGGGGTGAATTTTCGTCATAACCCAGGGGATTTTCCTGAGGGGTCTGCATATAGCGTTCTGTATATACCGTATCGTAATAACGCCATGAAGTGACAGGAGCCAAGGCTATGGCCATTTTAAACACATCTGCACCTTTTGTGATCGCCAGGCAACTCATATAACCGCCATAACTTCCGCCCCAGATACCTATCCTGTCTTCGTCAATAAAAGGCTCTTTACCCAAAACCAAAGCGGCTTCGATCTGGTCTTCAACCTCATATTTCCCCAGTTGTTTGTAGGTCATTTTCTTAAAATCTCTGCCTTTAAATCCGGTACCCCGCCCATCGACAATAGCAACAATAAAGCCTTCCTGGACCAGCGTGGCATGGAAAAAATCGCGGTGATTATACCAGCTGTTGCTCACAGACTGAGAACCCGGACCCGAATACTGGTACATGAGCAAAGGGTATTCTTTGGCAGGGTCAAAATCATTTGGTTTCATCATGAGCATATTGAAATCCCCGTTCTTTGTTTGCAATACAGAAATTTCCTTCACAGGTAACCGGTAAAGACCGGTTTTGGCCTTCAGGGCATCGTTATTTTTAATTTCTTTAATTACCACTCCTGTTGAAGAATCATTTAAAGTATAAACGAAGGGCCTGTCTGTACTGGAAAAGGTATTGATATAATACTGAAAGCTGCTGCTAAAAACAGCACTGTTCGTGCCTTTATTTTTGCTCAGTTTCTTTTTATTATTTCCTGTGATACCGATGGAATAGATACTTCTGTTTGTAGATCCCTCCTCAGTTGACTGGTAGAAAACCGTTTGTGTATTTCCATTATAACCATAAAAGTCGGTTACTTCCCAATTTCCTTTTGTGATCTGATTTATTAATTTACCGGTCTTATCGTAATGGTATAAATGATTAAATCCGTCTTTTTCGCCTGACCAGATAAAACTGTTGTCGTGCAGGAAAGTGAGATCATCGGCTAATTTGATATAGGCGGCATCTTTTTCATTGAGCACCAGTCTCGATTTCAGGGTTTTACTGTCCACAAAGAGCAGGTTCATATTGTTCTGATGACGGTTCAGGGTAGTCACTGCCAGGGTATTCGGATCATTGGACCACTGTATTCCCGGGATGTAATGCTGCAGGTTGTTACCCAGATCAACTTTTGAGCTTTTGGCAGTCTTCAGGTCATACAGATGAAGGCTCACTTCCGAATTTTTTTCACCGGCTTTCGGATATTTAAATACCATTTGTCCCGGATATAATTCATTGCCATACATATCCATTGCAAACTCAGGCACCTCGCTTTCATCAAACCGGATAAATGCAATTTTATCTGAACCGGTATTCCATTCAAATGCGCGCACGAAATAAAATTCCTCCTCATAAACCCAGTCCGTGATGCCATTGATGATTTTATTGACTTGGCCGTCAGAAGTGATTTGTGTTGTTTTGCCTGAAATCAGATCCTTAACATACAAATTATTCTCAAAAGCATAGGCAACTTTTGATCCGTCAGGGGAGAAGAGGGGTTCCTGAATTTTGTATGCTGCAATTCTTGAAAGCCTTTTTGTAAGGCGGTCATATACATAAAAGTCAGCCCGACTTGAACGGCGGAATATTTTTTCGGAATTGGTGCCGACGATTATTTTAGATTCATCACTGCTGAACTGATAACTGTTAAAAGAGTTAATTTCTCCAAAATTCCCGCTGTCCAGGATGGTTTCTGTTCTGCCGGGGTTTTCAAAACTGTATTTTTGTAAAGTAGCTCCATGCTGATCAGTACGCAAACTGATAATAGAATCACTGTTATACATGAAATGTAATGAAGGGAGGTCTTCAGTGGCAAAGGTGTTGTTGATATAAATGTCTTCAAGGGTAATTTTTTGCTGCGCATGGGAGGCTGCAATAAAAAGAAAAAACAGCAAAAAAGATTTGGCCATAAAAATTTTCTATAAAAAGGCAGTCCAATTTTACGTAAAAAATATGGAATGAAAGATGATATTTGTTATAATTTGACCACATTCCTCGGCTAATGATTATCTTTGGTATGAATTTAAAGAGATAGGTATGCCAAAGATCGTTGCCGGGTTTTCAAAATTTACGAAAGAACAAAAAATTCAATGGCTGGCGGAAAATTACTTTACTGATAAGCAATCCGGACTCAGGATTTTAAGGCAATATATACTCACCGATCAAAAACTTCAGGATCTGCACGATGAATTCGTAGAAAATACGGTTTCTAATTTTTTGATTCCCTATGCAATAGCACCCAATTTTGTAATCAATGGCAAGGTCTATGCCATACCCATGAGCATTGAAGAAAGTTCGGTTGTTGCCGCGGCTTCGCTGGTTTCAAAATTCTGGAGTACGCGCGGGGGCTTTCATGCCAGGGTGATCTCTACGACCAAGGTGGGACAGGTGCATTTTTTGTTCGAAGGGAAAGAAGAAGATCTCCGGATCTATTTCGATCAAAATAAGGAAAAACTCATCCGGGCTACGGATGATCTCACTGAAAACATGCGCAGTCGCGGAGGTGGGATTATAGATATTGAATTAAGAAATAAGACTGAGGAGCTCGATCATTACTACCAGCTGCATGTTACCTTTGAAACCATAGACAGCATGGGGGCGAATTTCATCAATTCCTGCCTAGAAAGGATTGCTGAGACATTTAAAAATGAGCAGATCAGGGTGGTGATGAGTATTTTGTCCAATTATGTACCCGAATGTCTGGTCAGGGCAGAAGTGAGTTGTCCTGTTGAAGATTTTTTTGATGAAAATCCCGCCTACTATGCTGAAAAATTTGTTCAGGCTGTTAGGATAGCGCAGGTTGAACCCTACAGAGCAGTAACACACAACAAAGGAATTATGAACGGAATTGACGCCGTAGTTTTGGCAACCGGAAATGATTTCAGGGCGATAGCTGCCGGGGCACATGCCTATGCTGCGAAAAGCGGAAAATACAGGAGCCTGACCGATGCCAGAATTGAAAATGAGGTATTTTACTTCTGGATCGAAATTCCTTTGGCACTGGGAACGGTAGGTGGTTTAACCAAATTGCACCCGCTCGCAAAATTATCGCTGGAGATCCTCGGGCAACCTTCGGCGAGAGAATTGATGCAAATCGTTGCAGTAGCCGGTCTGGCACAGAATTTTGCCGCCTTGAAAGCGCTTACAACAACCGGGATTCAGCAGGGACATATGAAAATGCATTTGATGAATATCCTTAATCAGTTAGAGGCCAATGTATCTGAAAAAAATGTGTTGTCGCTCCAGTTTCAACAGAAGACCGTGTCTTATAATGAGGTTGCAAAAGCCCTGCACACACTCAGACTGGCAGAAGTAAATAAATAATACAAATAAACCCATTCTTTTTTTCTATGCCATACCCTGTTTTTTAAAGTTTTTTTCTGTGTATCTTTGAGTAAAGTAAAAACAATAACAACTAAAATCTAAAAATTATGTCATTTCAATTGCCCAAATTACCCTATGCCTATGATGCTCTTGAACCATATATCGATGCCAGAACCATGGAGATCCACCATACGAAACATCATAACGCATATACTACCAATCTGAATGCTGCGATTGCAGGCACCGATCTGGAAGGCAAAACGATCGAGGAAATTCTTGCCAAACTGGATATGACCAATATGGCTGTCCGCAACAACGGAGGAGGGTTTTACAACCACAATTTGTTCTGGGAGGTAATGTCTCCCAACGGAGGAGGAACTCCATCAGGAAAACTGGCTACTGCCATCGATAAAGAATTTAAAGGTTTTGAAGGATTTAAGGAACTTTTCTCCAAGGCAGCTGCTACCCGGTTTGGCTCAGGCTGGGCCTGGTTGTGTGCACATAAAGGAGGTAAGCTGGAAGTGTGTTCTACCCCTAACCAGGACAATCCCCTGATGCCCAATACAGGATGCACAGGAACACCTATTTTGGGACTGGATGTTTGGGAGCATGCCTATTACCTGCACTATCAGAACAGACGCCCGGATTACATCAGTGCTTTTTACAATGTGATCAATTGGGATGAAGTTTTAAAAAGATACAATGCTGTTGTATAATTGTATTTTTAATTTTTATATCGAACCACGGAAATCTCCGTGGTTCTGTTTTTTAAATACCTGAAGCATTGGAATCCCGGAAAATTGCTTTTCTTCTGGCTTTTTTGGCCTCCGTCTTCTATGGAGTCGGATTTACCATTGCAAAGGATGTTATGCCTCAGTATGTAAAACCCTATGGCTTTATTCTGCTTCGGGTGTCGGGTACCACTGTTTTATTTTGGCTTGCCGCACTGCTTGTTCAAAGAGAAAAAATTGATTTTCAGGATTTTCTGAGAATTTTCCTTGCCTCAGTATTTGGTATAGCTTTGAACATGCTCACCTTTTTTAAGGGCCTGAGCCTGACGACCCCCATCAGTGCTGCTGTAATCATGGTAACGACACCAATTTTTGTACTGTCGTTTTCAGCTTTTCTCATTCGTGAAAAAACCTCAAAATCTAAAATATTCGGAATTTTTATTGGGATGGCCGGTGCCCTGCTTCTCATTTTGTACGGGCGGGAGCTCGATAGCGGGGGCAGCAATGCTTGGGGCAATTTTCTGGTCTTTATCAATGCGGCATCCTATTCTCTTTATCTGATACTCACCCGGAGTCTGACCCAGAAATACAATCCGATCACACTTTCAAAGTGGATCTATTTGTTCGGTTTATTCATGGTGATTCCGTTTGGACTTTCAGAAGTAAATCAAATCAGCTGGTCTGAATTACCAAGCGGGATCATCCTAAAGATTTTATATGTAGTTGTCGTACTCACCTTTATTACTTACTTATTCAACATCTTTGCCATCAAAAAACTAAAGGCAACCACCCTGAGCATTTTTATTTACCTGCAACCCGTCATCGCTAGTTTTTATGCCATCTGGGCGGGCAGTGATTCTTTGGATGAGATCAAGATCACAGCCACCCTGTTGATTTTCTTCGGTGTGTATCTGGTAACCCGGCAAACAAAAGAAGAGGCAGCATAAGAGCAAAGAAGCAATTTGCAAGCCAAACACAGCTTTGTAAGAAAATGCGTATTTTTGTTGATTAAAACAGTCTTTATGATACAATCAATGACCGGATTTGGCAAATCAACCCTGCAATTACCGGCAAAAAAAATCAGTATAGAAATCAAATCCCTGAACAGTAAAAATCTGGATGTAAACACCAGGATTCCTTCTCTTTATCGGGAAAAAGAAAATGACCTGAGAAGGCTGATCTCCTCTGAACTGGAAAGGGGTAAGATCGATTTGAGTATTTATATGGAAGTTTCTGCTGATGAGGTCAGCGGAAAGATCAACCAGGCTTTGGTGCAGAGTTATATCAGGCAACTACAGAGTATTCATGATAATAAGGATGAGGATTATCTTGCCATAGCCATGAGGCTGCCGGATGTATTAAAATCTGAAAGGGAGGAGCTCGATGATAAGGAGTGGGATCTGATCTGGGAATCTGTTCAGGACAGTATTTCCAATTTGAAACAATTCAGACTGGAGGAAGGCAAATACCTGGCTAAAGACCTGATATTCAGAATAGAATCTATAGAAGGCTTGTTAAAGAAAGTCCTGGAGGAAGATGCTGAAAGATTAAAGCAAGTCAGAGAGAGATTGTATAAGGCCATAACCGACCTGAAATTAACGGTTGATGAAAACAGGTTTGAGCAGGAGATGATCTATTACCTGGAAAAACTTGACATTACCGAAGAGAAAATAAGATTGACCAACCATTTGGACTATTTCAAAATGGAATTAAAGTCAGATATTTCGAACGGTAAAAAACTGGGATTTATTTCTCAGGAAATAGGCAGGGAAATCAATACAATCGGTTCTAAAGCCAATTATGCCCCCATGCAGAATTTGGTGGTGCAAATGAAAGACGAGCTGGAAAAGATTAAGGAGCAACTTTTGAACATTCTCTGATATGAATCCGAAGCAAGGCAAATTAATTGTGTTCTCCGCACCGTCCGGCTCCGGTAAAACGACTATCGTACATCATCTCCTGGAGCAGAAAGAGTTGAACCTTGGATTTTCGGTTTCGGCTACTTCACGTCCGAGACGCGCTCAGGAAGAACATGGCAGGGACTATTATTTCTTGTCGAAGGAAGCATTTGAGAAACACATAAAGAACAATGATTTCCTGGAATGGGAGGAAGTTTATAAAGACAATTATTACGGAACGCTGCAGGCAGAAGTTGAAAGGATTTGGAAAGAGGGCAGGGCTGTTATTTTTGATATTGACGTAGTGGGTGGTTTGCGTATTAAGAACAAGTACCCTGAAAACACCCTCGCCATTTTTGTTCAGCCTCCTTCTTTAGAAGTAATGGAACATCGATTGCGGAACAGAAAGACTGAGTCGGAAGAGAAGATACTTGAACGTTTGAGCAAAGCAGAGAAAGAACTCAAATTCGCGGCAGATTTTGATGTCATTTTGATCAATGATGATCTCGCAACAGCAAAAAAAGAGGCAAAACGACTGGTTGAGACCTTTTTAAAGAAAGCATAGATAAATGAAAGTTGGATTATTTTTCGGCACGTTTAATCCTGTTCATATCGGCCATCTGATCATAGGCAGTTATATGGTTGAATTTACCGATCTTGGAGAAGTCTGGTTTGTAGTCACACCGCACAATCCTTTAAAAGTCAAACAATCACTTTTGCCTGATCTGCACAGGTACAGAATGGTAGAAGAGGCAACAGAAGATTTTCCCCTGCTGAAGCCTTCGAACATCGAGTTTGGGCTGCCACAACCCAATTATACCATAAATACTCTTGCCTACCTTAGTGAGAAGTATCCTGAACATGAGTTTGTACTGATCATGGGGGAAGATAATTTGAAGACCCTGCACAAATGGAAAAACTATGAGGCCTTGCTGGAAAATTATGCTGTTTATTACTATCCCCGCATATATAGTGAAACTGAGGATGACCAAATGCCAATAAAAGGCAAGCTTCACCGGGTTGAGGCGCCGGTGGTTGAAATATCATCAACCTTTATCAGAAATGCGATAAAGCAGAAAAAAGATATAAGGGCTATGTTGCCACCGGGGGTATGGAATTATATCGATACTATGAACTTTTATAAAAAATAAACCCCAAAAGCAAAGCTCCTGAGGTTTATTAAAATTAAGTGATTAGTTGATTTATTGTGCCCACCAAACATGTGTTACCGGTGATTCCTCAAATTCAGCAACCACATCCGGATTTGCATTTCTTTCTGAAACCGGGTAATCGCCCCTCTTGTACCATTGTCCGGCAAATTCAGGATCCTCAGCTTCTGCGCCCAGTCTGATTGTTAAGCCTTTAAATACGTCAGAAGAGAAGTTATATCGCCTGAAGTCATTATAAGTTTCTGAATTCAGGATATTAGCTATATATTTCTCCTTCATGATGTGATTTAACATCAGATTATCGGCACCAACGTCAACAGAGGTATCGGCAAGATAAGCTGTTCCGGAAACTCCGATTTGTGCCATACTAGCAGCAATACCCAATTTATAAGCATCATAAGACTCTGCATTTGTACCGGTGCTTGTGGTTGTTCCACCTCCGGCAAGAAAATGCGCTTCAGCTTTAATAAATAAGGCTTCTGCATAAGTAATCAATGCCAATGGAGCTGTTGATGTAGTGTAGTAACCACCATCTTTAAAATATGTATTCAGCGGCTGACCATCAGATGACTGTCCGGTTCCACCGCTTACACCACCTCTCCAGGGGTCGGCAGCAACGGTCTTAGTAAATATTGCAGGCAAACGCGGGTCTTCTGTAATTGAACCACTCTCAAAAGGGTAATATTTGCCATTCATCATGCTGATCAGCTGATCACTGGGTGCTTCAAAATAATTCCCGGTATTTCTGGTGAGAATGGTATTCTGATACCAGGGATTTAATTTGTCTGTAGGATATTTCATCACAAAATTATCCGCATTGGAAGTAAATCCTTTGCTTAAATTTGAAAGAATATCTGCCGTACTTGCTTTGCCTCTTTTTAAGAGGTGCAACTGATAACGGGCTTTCAGGGTATAAGCAGCCCTTTTCCATTTGTCGTAATTTCCTCCATAGATGAGATCTTCACTTCCCAGGCTATAACCGGAATCGTCGGTGCCATCCAGCTTTACGATTGCCTGATCCAGTAGCTTAAAAATCTCGTTATAGACTGTTTCCTGAGCATCAAAGTCAGGTTTTGGGTACAGCGATGGTTGGTTGGCCTGAGAATAAGGTACTGCATCCCACGTATCTGCTGCCAATCCCAAATTGGCTGCTTCCACTATCATGGCTACAGCTTCGTATTTGGTGGCTTTGAGATCGATGGCTTTCTGTCTGATGATCTTGGTATTGGGTAAAACATTCAGATAAACATTATCCCAGGTTCCTGAAAAGGTGCTTCTACCGAGAGCAGTATAACCATAACCACCAATATACTGGCTGTAATTGCTGTAACCTGTTGAAGAGCTGTATTGTGCAATCATGGTATTGTACAATACCGGACCCATCAGGTCTTTCATTCCCAGTTGATCTACATCAACCGAATCTGCCGGCGTGTTCACATCGAAGTAATCGTCATTACACGCAACAAGTCCAACCAGTATAGCAACTAAAAGGCTTGTTATTTTTATTATTTTTTTCATCTTATTAAAAATTTAAAAACCGATTTGAATACCAAAACTATAGTTCTCAGTCAATGGAATACCTTGTCCGGAGAATCCATAAATACCACTACCGGCAGAATAGGTGCTTCCTTCCGGATCATAACCATCATAAGGTGTCCAGATTAAAATATTATTTGCACTGGCGCTAAGAACAAAATTGGTGATGTTCCACTTTTTCAGGAAAAGTCCCGCGAAATCATAAGAAACACCAATATTGCGTATTTTCACCCAGGAGGCGTCTTGTAATATATTTTCAGCTGCACCTGTATACCTGCTCCAGCTCCTGTAATAATCTTCATCCAGGCCACGGTTTGTTGGGTTTGTATTTGGTATATAATTATCAGGATTGGCTGGATCGGCCATTACGCCTTCAAAAACGTAATCTGCTGTTCTAACGCGGAATTCAGTATCAATACTGGTTCCCTGCCTCAACATTTGCCTTCTGGTCCAGTCGTATTTATATCCACCTTCTTTCCATTCAACAAGGAAATTGAAAGAGAAATTTTTCCAGCGCAGATTACTTCCAAGTGAGGTAATAAAATCGGGAAAAGCATTACCTATAACAACATATCCCTCACGGGTATCGATAGTCGGGTAACCATCAGCTCCGATAAACAGTTGACCATCATTTTCCCTTCGGTACTTATAACCGTACATGGTGCCCATTTTATCACCTTCTTTTACACGTGAGAAAATTTCAGGCCCCAGGTCTGATGCGTAGGTAATGTTATCAATATCATCCGGAAGATCGGTAACCTCACCCTCGTTGGTTGAGAAGTTATAAATAAGTTCCCAGGTCCAGTCATTCGTTTTTAATGATATCTCCTGCTATCATCAATTCATGTCCCCAGGTTTCGTAATCGCCTGCATTGGTCACATAAGTTGCAATTCCTGTAGATCTGGGTACAGTGGTTCTGAAGATCTGATCGCTTACAGCGGTTGTATAATAGGCATAATCAAATCGAAGTCTGTTTTTAAAGAAACGAAAATCAGCTCCGACTTCCCATGATTTTGACCGCTCCGGTTTCAGGTTTGGATTTCCTGCCAGGGTAGAAGTTGCGTATCCTCCAACACCTCCAAAAGGAAAGTTATTGGCAGGATAGATGTATTGTCCCGTTTCAGCAAATCCCGGGCCGTTACCCACTTCAGCATAAGAAGCCCGCAACTTTCCAAAAGAGAAGAAATCACTGTCCGCAAACAGGTCTTCCGTGAAAATATAAGAGGCACTTACAGAAGGGTAAAAGAAAGAATTATTATCTTCGGGTAAGGTTGACAGCCAGTCATTTCTTCCGGTGACTGAAAGGAATAATTTGTCATCGTATTCCAGTTTTAATTCACCGAACAAACCAACGTTCCTTTCGTGATTCACGGCATTGGAATTGTCTCTTACGGTAGTATTACTGATATGATTGTAATAGGGGATATTCAATTTTTCACCATACATCCTGTCGTAATCCCTGTCTCTGTCAGAGATTTGGTTACCCAGCAGAAGTGAAGTAGAAAATTTATCACTGAAACTGTGGGTAAAGGTTACCAAAAGGTTGGAATCCAAACCTAAATAATTGATATTTTCATTTATTACAAAACCTCCAACCTGAGAGCCAGAGTCGAGGTCAGCAGAGACAAAACGATCGCGCTGGTCGGAATAGTTATCTATCTGGGCTGAATAATTTACATTCATCCAGGCTGCCGGAACCCAGCTTAGTGTAACATTGCCGATCCAACGGTTCACGTCGTCTTCAAAACTACTTGTTTCGGCGTAATACCTGGGGTTGTCTATGATACCAAAAGAATAGTCACGCTCAGAACCGTCGGCATTTTTGTAATCATTTACAGGGAAGGACCAGGAAAAATAAGCGAGAGAACTCGAAACAGATTTGTCGCCACCATTGGCTCTGCGGCCTCCTGAATTGGCATAACTGATAGAAGAACCAATTTTTAACTTATCGCTGATCAGGTAACCCGCGTTAAAACGAACTGTAGTTTTGTCAAAATCTGAGTTTGGAATGGTACTTTCTTCATTCTGACGACCTACAGAGAAAAAATATTCCATTTTTTCGGTAGCGCCTGCCACGTTAAAATTGATGAGGGTATTTATTCCCGTTTTATATAAATCCATCGGGTCATAGAATTTGTCCTCGCTCAGATCAACTATGGTACCATTTGTATTGGTAAAAGTATCATCTGACAATAGAGGTCCCCAGTTATAGAAAATGGTTCCGCTGTTTACCCTAGTAAATCCTGTTTCTGTTTCTGGCGTGTATAGTTGCCTGGGTTGGGCTATGGTTTCAAAGGGCTGTCCTCCGGTTTTTGTAACTCCAAAACCTTCTCTGTAAGTCTTTTGATATTCAGGTGTTGTATTTACATTTTTAAAAGTTGTTGAAGCCGTAAATCCAAATTTTGCACGGCCTTCTTTTCCCTTCTTAGTTGTGATGATGATAGCTCCGTTAGCAGCTCTTACTCCATATAATGCGGTTGCTGCAGCTCCTTTCAAAACGTTATAAGACTCAATATCATCAGCATTTAAGTCGCCCGCCCGGCTTGTAAATCCGTATTGCTGGCTGCTGTTATCGGCATTGGAACCGGCTGAGGGCAATACGTTACCGGTAAAAGTGTCATTATTAACAGGAAGTCCGTCAACAATGATCAAAGGCTGGTTGTCTCTTCCGGGCGCTACCGAGGAGATACCCCTGATCAGGATATCGGCTCCTGCTCCCGCACCACCCGATGTTTGGGTGATTGTTAAACCGGCAACCCTGCCCTGAAGAGCATTCAAAGCGTTGGTCTGGCCGGAAAGGTCCAGATCTTCCGTTTTTACCTGGGAAACGGAATAACCGAGTTCTTTGGTTTGTTTTTCAATACCAAAAGCGGTTATTACCACTTCTTCAAGTTGGTCTGAATCTTCGCTCATCATTACATTCAATGAGGGTCCCGTAACAGCAACTTCCTGTTTTGCAAATCCCACAAATGTAAAAACGAGCACCTCACCTTTTGCGACACCGATGGTATAATTACCGTCAAAATCGGTTGAGGTTCCGTTGTTGGTCCCCTTTACCAGCACGTTTACTCCGGGCAGAGCCGCTCCGGCGGCATCCACTACTTTACCGGATACACTTAATTCCTGGGCAAAAATAAATTGCGTGGCAGAAATTAAAAGAACCAGTAGAGAGAACAGGTACTTTTGTCTCATAATCTGTTTAATTTTGGGTTAATAATTGAGTTAGTATTCATTGGTAAGCGAATATATATAAAATAAAATAAAGTTACTTAAAAAGATGCAAGAAAATGCAAAAAACAGCCTTCTATTTTGACAAAAAGAACATATTATTTGATAAGAAGATGATTTTTTCGCAAAAAGTTGCGCGAATTGTAAGATATTTTTTTTTATTTTTTTGGGCATTGTTTACCTCTGAAATATTTATATATTAATACAAGAAATACTTTACTAAAAGAAAAGAATGAATTGGATCGTTAAACCCGAACCTGATAAACAAACCGTAGCCCGGCTGTCGCAAGACCTGCAGATAGATGAAAATCTGGCAAAATTACTTGTACTGAGAGGTATCCTTGATTTTGCTGAGGCCAGGAGGTTTTTCAGGCCTGAACTGAAGGACCTGCACGACCCGTATCTGATGAAAGACATGGATAAGGCTGTAAAAAGAATTCTGAAAGCTGTTGAAAATGAGGAAAATATTTTGGTTTACGGGGATTACGATGTTGACGGGACAACAGCTGTTTCTCTGGTTACTTCCTACCTGCTCCGGAATTATCCGAACGTGGCAACCTATATACCCGACCGGTATGCCGAAGGTTACGGGATTTCTTTTCAGGGCATTGACTATGCTGAAGATAATGAGATGTCCTTGATCATTGCACTCGACTGTGGCATCAAAGCCAATGATAAAGTGTTGTATGCCAATGAAAAAGGGATAGATTTTATAATCTGCGACCACCATTTGCCCGGAGAAGTGCTACCTGATGCCGTTGCGGTGTTGGATCCCAAAAGAAGAGATTGCACTTATCCCTACAAAGAACTTTGTGGCTGCGGGATTGGATTTAAGCTGATTCAGGCCCTTGCACAGCAAAAAGGAGAATCTACAGAATCACTGGTTAGGTATTTAGACCTTGTCGCCACAGCCATTGCGGCTGATATTGTGCCAATAACCGGAGAGAACCGGGTGCTGGCAAGTTTGGGTTTACAGGTTATCAACAGCCATCCCAGATGCGGGATTGAGGCAATTACCCGGCAGATCAAAAAAGACAAACTGAACATTACAGATGTGGTTTTTGTTATAGCCCCGAGAATCAATGCAGCTGGCAGGATGAAACACGGTCAGTATGCCGTTTCATTGCTAATGGAAGAAGATGCCGAAAAGGCAAAAGAGATAGCCTCTGAAATAGAAATATATAACTCCGACCGGAAAGTAGCCGATAAACTTATTGAAGAAGAGGCCTTGTTACAGATAGCAGAAAACAGGGAAGAAGACAAGTATACAACCGTGGTTTACCGGGAAGACTGGCACAAAGGCGTTATAGGTATTGCAGCTTCCAGACTGATAGAAACCTATTATAGGCCAACACTGGTTTTTACGAAAAGTCATGATAAACTGGCGGCATCAGCCCGGTCTGTTATAGGCTTTGACCTTTACGAGGCCTTGGAGCAATGCAGTGATTTTCTGGTCCAGTTTGGTGGGCATAAATACGCAGCAGGACTTACCGTACTGCCCGAAAATTACGAAAAGTTCAAACAGAAATTTGAAGAGGTAGTAAAAGAGTCTATTACTGAAGAAATGCTGTTTCCACAAA
>CAWFJI010000022.1:0-54467 GCA_963816075.1 uncultured Flavobacteriaceae bacterium
TCCAGGCATTACAACATAGACCAGCCGCTGGATCGTATTGTCTCGCAAAAACTTCCGGATACAATCTTTTCCATTCATTCATTTCCTCTTCCTTAACTTTTTGTACGTCAATAAGGTAACCGCTTGTTGCCATTCCCCAACAGTTTTGAGAAGTACCGTTTTCCGGTGAAATTAGATTGTTCGCTCCACCCCTATCAATTGAATTGCCAAGCACAATGTTAATTAGATCCGCTCTTGCACCGTGATCTTGTGAGGCGGCGCCCTCGATTATTCTCTCCCAAACCAATGCGGCTCCCAATACAGTCCCTCTTTCATTAATAAGTTTCACAATATCGCCGTTTTGAATGCCTCTCTCGGCCGCGTCCTTTGGATTTAACCAGACCGGTTCATACATATACCCGTCTTTTGCTCTGACTTTGCAGGTTGGAATTTCACGCGTCCAGGAAATATCATCATTTTGGGCGTGAGTTCGCCATCGGCCGTGATTACTAACCAGTAATAAAGGATATTTTTTGGCCCTTTCACTTGAGATTCTTTCATCGTGGCTGGGGCCCTTTTCTATCCATTTCGGCAAGGGACCTCTTTCCTCGTCGTCTGGAAACATTTCCGCAAGCCGTTGTGAATAAAACTCAAGTTTCCCTGAGGGAGTTTCCAACGGATGGTTCTCAGGATCCTCATAGAACCGCCTTAATCCTGAGGGAACTTTTTCCCATTCTGGATCTGTCGGGACGATGAAGTATTTCTTTTGATGAAATTCCTCCCAACTGATCACATCTCTCATATTGCTTAATTCGTAGCACTCTCTGATTCTTTGAGAAATGGTTAATCCATCGGTGTATTGTTCATAAAGCCCAAGTTTTTTGGCAACCTCACCTACCGCTTCATAGTCACTTTTAGACTCTCCTAACGGCTCTATGGCTCGATCTTCAAGTAACACACCCCGCAACGGGATGCCGATGCGAGTGCGCATAAAGTCGTCTTCTTCAAGTTTTGTATTGATAGGCAAAATGATATCTGCAAACACAGTATCGTTTTCCATCCACGGATGCTGTACGATAAATGTTTCAATTTTCGGGCTACGAAAGGCTTCGATGGATAAAAAACTATTATTCCAACAAGTTGTTCTGCATGGATTATCCATCCAAATCATATGAACTTCGCTTCCACCTTGATCCTCTGGCAAAGGATACTCAAATTTCTTGAATTGATCTTCCAATTTTTCCATAAGCAATGTGCTTCCCCAAGAAGATACTGGTGGATTTAAAATAGCTTGATGAACCAACGTTTTGGGAATTGTCTGTGGCCTTGACCGCATTTGAAGATTTCCTGGCCACATTTTTTGTGACGCATTGAGGTTTAAATCGACTGGCTGAGGTACATCGATCATTTCTCGTGAATCTCCGCCCATTTTGTAGTACTGGTGGACTCCCGGTTTCCCAAGCCCCTGCATTCCCAATAAACAAGCTTCCAGTCTGGCGGGTTCATGAGCATAAGGTCCTCTGATATAAGATCCACCATAATAATGCATCACGGAGCAGATTTCGATGGCCCATTCTTCAGCCAAGGCTTTTATTGTCCACTCGGGGACACCGCATTTTAGGGGAAGCCCATTGAGGGCTTTTTGGAACACCGTCTTCTTTTCCAAGAACATAGTTGGAGAACTCTGCAAATCCAACTACATGAGTCTGAACATATTCTTTATCGTAAGTACCCTCAATCAACCACTGGTAAGCGATAGCCAGCAGCAAAGCCGCATCGGTATTCGGTAATATCGGGATCCATTTATCAGCATGGACCGCTCCAGAATAGTTTAGATATCCGGACTGACAAATACGTGTCTTTTTCCGAGCTTTGTCCAATAGAATAAAACAGAACTGGGAAATTGTCCGGCAAACCCCCATGGGGTTGTTTCGAGGTCGGCACCAATATGAATCAGAAGGCTGGTGTGTTGAGTCACATCGCTTAAAATATTATCAGAGGGTAATAAAAGACCGTTTTCTCCATTTCCCCAAACATGTTTGGTACCCCAATACCATCCTTCCCAGCTGTCGGCGTTTCTCGCGGCAAGTGTAAATCCACCAACTAATCCATCAGCCTCATTTGGCATCCATGCGGTCCATGAATGGTTTTTGTTTCACCATGACCGTCACCATGACAAAGAACTGCCATGGGGCCATATTTCGCACTGATTCGATTGATCTCACTCGCGATTAAATCAGTCGCTTCATCCCAGGTAATCCTTTTAAATTTGCTTATTCCCCGGGTTTGCGGATTTCTTTCTCCATTCGGATCCCAATCCACTCTTTTTAAGGGATATTTAATCCTATTGGGTGAATAGACCCGTTTTTTATAGGCAAGTTGGTAAGGTGCGATTAGGCCTTTCAGGGGAGCTTCGTAGACCTTTCCGTCCTTTTCAATTTTCCAGGGGGCAATATCTTTTTTTGAGTACTTATCTTCATAATGGTGCGGACGAATTCGAAGAATCTTTCCCTCTTTAACATCAACGGCTGAGATCTCGCCTCCTTGAGAAAAGGAACACTGACTCAAAGATTTATAAACTGTTTTTTCTGAACTGCTGTTGTTTTTCATTCGTTTTGCCCTCCATAAATATTCAATAAAAATTGTATTGATGTGCGATTACACTTTGTTGGAATTGCGTTGTTTTCATTATATTATGCAGGTTTAAGATAAATTAAAAATCGAGCTCGACCGTCTGATTGACGGGCAGTACTTCAAAACACCGTCAAGGAGTAATCGCCGCATAGGTATTTTTAGATCGGCGGGACTACAATACATGCCGTAAACGGATTCAAAAGTTCGAGTGATAAGTAATATGGCTATTTTATGATAGGTTTAGGTAACTCCTTAGAACTAGTTTCATAACTGTCTTAGTGTAATGATGATGCAAGCAAGATGAAAAAAGCCCCGATAGATTTCGATCCGGCGGTCATAGCGGACTACCAAGCGGCGAAAATTCCCAAGCCATGCAAAGGTTCCCTCAATTTTCCATCTTTTGCGGTACCGTCGAAGCTTTCTGCCGTCCTGCGATTTGGGTTTGGTGCGATTTCTCCGATGCGGACAAATCAGGTCTATCTTTTTTGCCTTCAGTCCTTCGCGCAAAGGGTCACTATCATAAGCATTATCTGCAATCAGGTGCTTCATGCGCTTTTTCGGGCGGCCTCTTCCTTTGCGCGGAACCTTGATCTGCTCAAGAGTGCCTTCAATCAGCTTTACTTGCGCCGGCGAGGCCGAAGCAAGTGTACCTCCCACAGGAACACCTTGGCCGTCGACCACCACCATCCACTTTGTACCCTTGCGGCGCTTTGTTTTGCCAACGCACGGGCCTTTTTTTTTGCCGGGGCAAAGCCGCCGTCGGCAAAGGTTTCTTCCCAGTCAAGGTATTGCCTTTCATCAAGCTCTGACAAAAGGGCCCGCCAGATACTCAGCCATAGGCCCATTTCCTCCCACAGTTTTAGCCGGCGCCAGCATGTGGAAGGGCTTGGATACGTATCGGGCAGATCGTGCCATCGGGCACCGGTTTTAAGGACCCATAAAATGCCTTCGAGGACTTGGTGGTTGTCCTGCCACGGGCGACCTCCCTTTTTACCGGGGGGCAGTCTTGGGCCATAACGGTTCGATCTTTTCCCACTGCTCATCTTTTAATAATGGGGTAGTTTTGGCCATTGGTTCACCTCCAACAGCTTACTACCCGGAAACACTAGAAAAGTCTTAACCCATAACTAATTGAAAATACATTATATTGTGTTCTGCCTATATTTGAGCCACTATATTGAGGTTATGAAACCAGTTTAGACATTAGCATAAGAATATGCTATAAGATTGTCATGAAAAAACATGACGGTAGAAAACTTAGCACAAAAACGCTTGAAGAAATTCGTATCCGTACCATTGAACGCGTTCAGGCCGGCGATAGCCCCGAAAAAGTCATTCAAACCCTCGGGTTTGCACGTGCGTGCATCTATAACTGGCTTGCACGATATCGAAATGGGGGGTTGAACGGACTTGAAACTTAGGCAGTCGAACCGCCCGCCCGCGAAAACTCGCTGGCCTCAAATTGCCCGGATTTATAAGGCTGTTGTAGATGGCGACCCTCTCCAGATAAAATTTGCCTTTGCCCTCTGGACTCGATCGATGATTGTCGTGGCGATCAAATCCAAATTCGGTGTCAAGCTCAGCGAGACCTCTGTTGGGCGCTTGCTCCGGCAGCTGGGGTTGAGTTGCCAAAAGCCACTTTTTCGCGCTTACCAAAAAAGCCCTGAAGCGGTGAACGAATGGAAGCAATCGATATATCCAGCAATACAAAAGAAAGCAAAGATACATGACGCAACCATCTATTTTTACGATGAAAGTGGGGTTCGTTCTGATTTCCATACCGGCACCACCTGGGCCCCAGTTGGCAATACCCCGATTGTTGAAGTAACAGGTGCCAGATTCAGCCTGAATATGATGAGCGCAATCAGTCCGCGAGGCGAAATGCGATTTATGGTCTTTAAAGAAACCATCTCCGCTGACCAAATATGTGAATTTCTCAAAAGACTGATGCATAATGCTACAAAGCCTATTTTTTTGATCTGGGATGGTCATCCGACACACAAATCTAAAAAGGTAAAACAGTGCATCGATTGCTTCGATGGCAAGTTGGAGGTCTATACGCTGCCATCCTATTCTCCAGAGCTTAATCCCGTTGAGCAGGTATAAAACAATGTCAAAAATCATGGGGTCGGCAGAAAAAAGGTATTCGGTCTGGACCAATTGAAGTCTTTGGTGATCGGTCAGTTTAGGAGGTTGAAAAAATTGTCCTCTATCGTGAAGTCCTTCTTTCGCCATCCTGATTGCTCTTATACTTCGTGTGAGTGTCTATTGACTTATATGCACTCCTTAGCAACTTAGCCTTGTTGTAAATCGGTTTATTGCATCAAGCTCGGTAAAATTAATGGTTTAAAAAACTTACCAGGTATGGGTCCCATATGCTATGGATGGCGAAATGAACTCGGCAGGATACTTAAATCCCATATTAGCCAGCATCACCATTTGATGACCGAGAGCATGAGCAGCCTGTATGCCTTTTTCAAGTTTGTTAAGGCTATCTTCTTTGTTCAATCCAGAATTTGCATCCACAGGATATGCAGCCACAGGATATGCAGCCACATGATTTGCCGGCAGCATTCGGCGGGTAACTATGAAGTAATACCAATCCTTAAGAGCATTAATAATTCCCAAACTGCCGGCGGTAACGACAACACCTGCCACTTTATTATTAAGATTATTAAAATTTTTATTAAAAGTGCTCAGCGGTGCGCAGCGTTCCATAATGGTTTTTGCCTGGGATGTCATGCCATACACATAAATCGGAGTTCCAAAAATAATACCATCAGATGCTATCATCTTTTCGTATAATTCTTCCATGTCATCTTGTAGCATACACTTCCCAGTGCTTCTGCAAACCCCGCATCCTTGACAGGGCTTGATTGTCTTTTCAGCTACTGAAAAAAGTTCAACCTGAGCGCCCTCTTGTTGTGCACCTTCAAGTGCATGCTTAAGCAATTTTACGGTATTTCCTTCTTTTTTAGGGCTACATGAAATTGCAAGAATTTTCATTTTTATTTCCTTTCATGATTCATTTTACATCAATCAATTTTAAATCAAGGTGATAGAGGGTAAATCTGAAAAATAGCGTGAGTATGTCACTTAATCAAAGCGACCTGCCCCAGTATTTGTGACACCTTTTAACTATTGTCGATCCAAATATTGGCGAATTTGGAGCGGGCATTCGCACCTTCCTAACGTTTTATCTTAATCGACCTCTCTTCGAAAAATGTGATCATCCCATAAAATAAGGAAGCACCACTGTAGTACCGTTAGGATTAAACACCTCATCCATCTTCTTCGACAATAAATGGGAATTAGACACCTGCGGTCCAACCACCTCAAGCGGCAAGTGTGTTGGCGGACTCAGATGGTTATCCTGGACTTTCCGGGCTGTCTCCTGTTGCCATTCGATAATGGCATCCACTGAGTTCGGATCTGTAGAAGGATCAAAGAATATTTCTGTTTTCCCAAAGTGTGAGCTTTCAACCGACCATCCAAAATAGACTTCCCCATCATCCGCTCCCAGGCCATTTTTCATCAACTCTTTCTTTCTCTTTACAGCCTCGCCTATCCACTCGATATTTACGTCTCTCTGGCCCAAAATCCGGAACCCGTATGCTTTCCCTCCGACGGGGCGCAAACGGGTGGTCAGTCTGATAGAAACACTGATCCTTATAGCATGAATCGGTACTAGAGCACCTTCTTCATAATCTTCGACTATTGCGGGGGGCTTCCGGATAGTTTTGCAGATAATCTTCTGTAATACCTCCTATCGTATTCAAACTCTTCCGGAGAGTTGGCAGCTACGATGACTAAAAAACGCGGCCCCTGCACTATTTTGTCCATCGTTGCTCCTAACGGATTTATTCTGCCTCATCCAGAATTGTCCTAAATTAGGCTGCGGCTTGGCATAGGGTGTCAAGTCATTTCACACATGTTTGTCTTAGCCAAGTGTCCTCAATATCAATCTCCGGGCTTTATCCGTGCATCATCCTTGCTATCTATCGTATCCGATGGTATTATATCGTCATTATCCAATGCTTTTTCCATTGTCAAGTGTTTGTAGACGACCATAATAATAGCCTTTTAGGGTGAAATTGAAGTTTATCATCAAATTAAATATAATAATAAAGCCGTTAAGAGTATGTTACGGGTTCGTACACGAAATATTTTTGTCATATTGCAGGACTGTTCAGGCCGAATCTGTCCTTCGGATTTATAAAATAATAATCGTGTGATAGAAGTTCGATTAACGTCGATTGTTGCAAATCTTTCAGAATATTATTATATATTAATACGTTACTTCATTCGTATACCAAGGGATCTATTATGAAGCGAAGACGGTTTACGCCGGAGTTTAAAAGATCGATCATTGAGCAACTTATAAGCAAGGCTGCCGGACCTGTCGAGATCTGCCGGCGCTACAACCTGTCATCCGGACAGCTGTACACCTGGAAAAAACAATATACTCAAGTCCATTTTGCACCCGAGCCATCCAAACAATTGGAATTGGTTGGCCGTGTAGCCGAACTTGAACGGATGTTGGGCAAGGCGACTTTGGAGAACGAGTTGCTAAAAAAGCTGCCGGAAAACGCGTCCAGCATACCCAGGAAAACAAAAGCACATCGTCCGTTGCCCCACTTTTATTAAAGGCACTCAAAGACGATACGAACGAGATCGATTATTTTCGTATATACGTGTTGCTGTCCCAGACAATGCACGCACTGCGTAAGATCAGACAAAAGGACTTGAGCCCACTAAGGATGACTGTTGATCAGGCTATGTTTTGGGAGCCATAACGACGATTGGTTCTGAAGCAACAATCAGCGAAATCTCACACAGGATTGTACGCGAGCATCATTCAATTTTAGAAATCCTCAACAGGATGGAGGCGAAAGGGATAGTACAAAAAACCAAAGAATCGGACAAAAGCAAGCGAATTAAAATAAAGGCTTCATTTACAGATAAAGGCATCGAGGCTTTTAAACAGCTATCAAACAATAGAAAAAATATCAAAGCCGCACTATCCGCTTTAGATACAGACGAGAAAGAGCAACTCTGGGCACTTTTACGAAAGGTGTTGAAAAAAGCCTTAAAGCAACTTGGAAATAAATATGAGATGCCGCCACCTGCTGAAAAAATATAAATTTCCCTAACCGGCGGCCTGCCAATCTTCCTTGGAATGAATGGCCTTGAAGCATGGCAGCCATCCTGGCGATACCCGACCTGGTCGACGCCAATGGCAACCAGCACACTGACATTTTTAAATTCACCGGCCCAGCTGCGCTTTAACCAGATGCCATCTAAAAACAAATAAGTATATTCGCCTTCGATCGGCGAATTGAGCCATTTGTCAATACGGCCATGTACCTTCTGGTTTAAGTTGCTTACCGTGGAAGGGCTTACGCCTGCCCCAAAGGGCCTCCGTGATGTCTTCGACCCTGCGCACAGAGATATGCCGCCAGATTCACCTCAATTAAGGCTTCCTCCACCGAGCTTCCCTGCGCCGGTAACGCTCGATGATGCCGGTCTCAAAGGTTAAGATTCGCAAATTTGGTACTTTCAGATCAACCTTGCCGGCCTTGGTCTCAAACATGCGCTTATAATGGCCCGCGAGGGTATCCTTGCGCGAGTCAGTTCGCTCATACCTGCCAGCCTGGCAGAGTCGATCGACTTCAGCATCTAAAAACGCATTCAATGTTTGTTCTACGGCCCCCTGACAACCCCATTCAGATGCCTGGTAAGCTGATCCTGTTCAATGCGGATGATCTGAGCGGTTTAGGTTTTAGATCTTCGTCGACCCATTCCTTACCAAATTGAGGGCTGCTTTTTAAAAATGTGCGATAAATCTAATACGTTATCCTGGACTATATTATCACTTGACAAAATTAAAAAACGCGTTGTAAAACAACTCATATAATCTATCGGATACGAGTGATAATTAAACACAAGGAGGAAACGAATCATGGACATTGATGGATTTCTTAATTTGGCTCACAAAAGAAGAAGCATCCGTGTACTGAAATCTGACCCAGTGCCCGATGAGTGGGTACAAAAAATACTCGAGGCAGGCCGTTGGGCGATGTCCGGTGCCAACAGCCAGCCTTGGCAATACATTGTTGTAAAGGATCAGAAGATCAAGGAGGAAATGGGTAAAGGCTTCATGGAGGTTAAAAAGGAAGCGGATCCAATAGAACGAACGCGTGTTGATAAATTCAGGCATCCCATGCAATCCCACGCTTACGACTTGCCTCCATGGACCAAGGCGCCGGTGATCATAGTGATCTGCGGCGACAGGAGGACGGCACAGGCAAGCGTTCTATTCCCCAATTTTTTACTCTCCGAAGGGAGCACTGCAGGATCAGGTTTTCTCAAGGGCATGGCCAATACGGCGATGATGATGCACTTGGCTGCAGCGGCGCTCGGATTGGGCTCCCAATGGATGAGCATCACCCGGCCATGGGAACATTACCTGCGATCTATCCTGGATGTGCCTATTATGATCGAGATACATTCAATGGTCGTGGTTGGATATCCTGCCATTGACCCACCCCCTGGATTCCGAAGAGCGCTTAAAGCTTTGGGAAACCAGTCAAAAAACCGACTACGGTCTGGATTTGGTGATGTTCAATAACAGGTTCAGGTTTACATTTGACTACTTCAACAATGATATTGACGGGCTGATCCTCGATGCACCTGTACCACATTCCCTGGGTGTTCCAAATAATACCATCAAAAAGAACATTGGTTCGATGAGAAATCAGGGCTATGAATTCTCTGCTGACTGGCAAGTGATCGCAGGAAATTCCTTTAACTGGACCCTGAGCGGCAATGTTACTTTCGACGAAAATGAAGTTACAAGTACAAATGAAGGTCAGGATATATTGGGTGGAACATTTACAGATGCCAATTATGCCCAGAATTTAATAATCAGAGAAGGTGAATCAATTAATTCACTTTATGGATTCAGATACTGGGGATCAAACCCTGCAAATGGAAATCCGGTTTACTATAAGGCTGACGGTACTTTGGTTCAGGGTAATTTACCTACCCAGACTTATGTTGTTTTTGACCCTTCAAACCCTACTGATATAACCAAGGCAGCCAGTTTGAGCACAGCAACAGATAAAGTTATTTTGGGTAACACACTGCCAACTTATTATGGTGGTATCAATAACAAACTGGATTATAAAAATTGGGATTTATCATTTATGTTCAGATTTAGTGGTGGAAACAAGATCTTTAATTCTACCGGAAGAGACCTGATGACCCAAAATTTAAACAACAACAGTACCGCAATTTTAGGAAGATGGCAAAGTGTTGATGAACCAGGCGACGGTGTTACTCCAAGACTTTGGGCCAGTACGAACACCTTTACAAACCTGACAGGAAATGCTACAACGAGATTTGTGGAAGATGGTGATTTCATAAGTTTGGACAATATTACACTTGGATATAAGATGCCATCAGAGCGATTGGGCTTAGAATTAGTCAGATTCTTTGTACAAGGTCAAAATTTATGGACTATAACGGATTATACCGGTCTTAACCCGGAAATGGAAGCAGGTGGTGTAGATCTGAATGGAACACCACGTACCAAGATAGTTTCTTTTGGCGTAAATGTTAATTTCTAATTTATTTAAAATGAAAAAAATATTTAATTATTTGATAATTTCTTTTATTGGAATCGGGATGGTTTCATGTACGGAAGAAAACCTTTTGGACCTGAGTCCTATTAATAACATTTCACTGAATGACCAGTATTCGACTCCTTCGCTTATTGAGAGTTCTGTAAATGGCATGTATAACGCTGCTGCCATTGGCCAGTATAACAGTACTGATCCAAATGCTGGAAGGGGTTATGTATGGGGCGCCGCCTTCGTTGAGCAGGGTGATTGCCGAGGTGAGGATGTTGTGAACACCGCAACTTTTTACCAGCTGACCTACACGGCAACCTATGATCCCACAACGGCCAACAATGTGTATTACTGGATTGATGGTTACAGATTAATCAATCGTGCCAATTTGGTGATTGAAGGCGTTACGAAAGCTGTTGAAGACGGTGTAATTACGGCAGAAAAAGGAGCCGATTACATTGGGCAGGCCAAATTTATGAGGGCTATCACTCATTTTGAATTGCTGGTTTATTTTGCAAGACCGTACAATTTTTCAGCCGGAGCCAGCCATCCAGGGATTCCTTACAGAGAAGTAGGAATTGATACCCAGGATGAAATAGATTCGGAGATTTTAAAGGGCAGAAATACGGTTGCTGAATGTTATGAAAAAGTATTGGCTGATTTGAATGAAGCCGAAGCTTCCATCACAAATACAACTTTAACAAAGGCCTCAAAAAATGCTGCAATTGCATTTAAAACCCGGGTTTATCTTCATATGAGAGATTGGGCTAAGGTTATATCAGAAGGCGAGAAGCTCAATGGAAAGTATACCCTGACCTCCTCTCCAAATGGTCCTTTTACAGATAGTTATAACAATACCGAATCAATCTTTTCTATGTTACAGGCAGCCACCAGAAATCCGGGTGTAAATGCGGCTCTTGCTTCACAATACAACAGAAGAACCCTGGTTTGTATCAGTCCGATCATCTGGAGAGATCCAAGCTGGTTGGTTGATGATAAAAGAAGACAAGATAATTCTACTTCAACCGACAGGGGTACAGGAATGGTATTCACGTCAAGCGGAAGAAAATACACGCTTAAATACAAAGATGGTGTAAATTATACAGATGCTTCTCCAATAATCAGATATGCCGAGGTACTTTTGAATATGTCTGAAGCGCAGGCAAGAAAAGCTTCTCCGGATTTGACTGCTTCATTAACACTGTTAAACAAGGTTAGGAACAGGTCTTTGGCAAATGTTGCAACCCAGGAGTACAAACTCGCTAGTTTTAGCAATGCATCTGCCCTGGTTGGAGCCATTATAAAAGAAAGAAGGATTGAATTCCTGATGGAAGGAAGAAGATGGTCTGATATTCACAGATTGCAGGGTGACGACATGCAACCGATTGATGGTATTCCACAAAAGGTTGCCAATGGAAACCCACCCGCATCAGCATTTACCTTAGGCACTCCATATACCGGGCCTTATGGTGTTAATGCAATTCCGGGATCAGATTTTAAATTCCTCTGGCCAATTCCTGCCGTTGAGATCAATGCGAACCCTACTTTAGCTCAGGAACAAAACCCGGGCTGGTAATTTGTTTTCAAAATTTTGTATTGAAAAGACTGTCTGAAAAGGCAGTCTTTTTTTATGTATTGAGATGTGAGATATGAGATGTGAGATGTGAATGTTAGGAACCAGGAACCAGGAACCAGGAATTAAGACAGAAGATAAAAGTAAAAAGTTTACCTGCCGGAGGCAGGTAAAAGGAAAAAGTACATTTTCCTGCTCTTCGAAGTCTCCCGACTTCGAAGGAAGTAATGCTTAAACTTGAACCAGGAATCAGGAAACAGGATGACAAGGAAAAAGTTCAAAGTAAAAAGGCAAAAGTAATTTGAATGTTGAATTATGAGTGATGAATGAAATTGTGAATAGTGAATAGTGAAATAGTGAAATAGTGATAACGATACGGATTTTAAACCTGTTACTTTATTAAACCCCGGCCTCAAAGAAAAAAGTGCTGCGATCAAAATGAAGGCTTAGTAAGACGGGAATCCTGCTGTCGCAGGCAAGGAAAAAGTAAAAAGGAAAAAGGAAAAAGTACATTTCCTGCTCTTTGAAGTCTCCCGACTTCGAAGGAAGTAATGCTTAAACTTGAACCAGGAAACAGGATGACAAGGAAAAAGTAAAAAGGAAAAAGTACATTTTCCTGCTCTTCGAAGTCTCCCGACTTCGAAGGAAGTAATGCTTAAACTTGAACCAGGAAACATGAAACAAGAACCAGAAAAAATTAGTTTTGAGTAGTGAGTATTGAGTATTAAGAAAGATATTAAGGCAACTTTTCTTACACTGTTAAAGTAATCCTTGAGCTTCCCTCAGGTTTACATGCCGCAGGCATGCAGGTATTCCTTGAAAATCAGCCACCTTTTAGGGCTGGGGTAAAAGCTGATTTTCAAGAAATGTACTTTTTAGTGGAAACTCAACTTTGAACCTCGAATCTGCTGAAGTAATGAAGCCGGAATCTGTTGCCGCTTTATGAATTAAAGTAAAAAATGGTAGTGTTTTACGTTAATCTCGCTATTTGAGATTGCCGTTTTTCTTCTTCATCACCATTTCAGCGCAAATTCCCCTCGGTGGACTAATCTTTATACACAAATAATTTGTAAAAAATATTAATATAAATACCTGATATACAGTATTTTAACTTGTTTATTTGATACATTTTTTGTATCTTTAAGCATGATAAACAACTGTTTTACAGATATTTACGCTGGTTTATTGCCTGACAAGAGATTAGAAAAAAGAGTGGTAAAATCAATGATGGATTTATTAAATTTGGGAACGGCTGTAGTGAATAAAGCCTCAAAAGCACATTCAAATAAAATAGGTTTCTATCGTATGTTATCCAATGATAGTTTTAGTTATAATGATCTTTTGGAAGGTTCCTTTAGAAAATGTGTGGAATCCATTAATTCTTCCCATGTTTTAGCCATACAAGACACTACAGAGTTTAATTATAACGGCCTTAAGGGTAAACTGTCAAAGGAAGATCCGGATATAGGCCCAACTACTCGTAAAGCTATTCCAGGATATTTTTGTCATCCGGTGCTTGTTGTAGGTGCCAATAGCCCATCTATATTTGGGTTATCATCTGCACTTATCTATAACCGTCAATGGGATCAGAAGAACAAATATGAACGGAATTATTATGGTCAACCTATCGAGCAGAAAGAATCTTACCGCTGGATTGAAGCCGCTGAACAGACCAAAGAAAGAATCCCACCCAATGTGATGATAACAATTATTGGAGACAGGGAAAATGATATATATGAGGACTTTGTTCGTGTTCCTGACAACAGAACCCATATACTTGTTCGTTCACGCACAGATAGAATGATAGCGAATAAAGGAGGTAAACTGTATGCTACACTGGAAAATCAGGCTGTTCAGGGGCGTGTTTTGGTGGAAGTGAGTTCTAGCAAAAATAGAGAAAAGAGATCAGCTGAGCTTACCTTAAAATTTTGTCCGGTTACCATAAGTGCTCCTGCAGATTACAAGGGAGATAAAAAGAGTGTTGATCTGTATGCTATTGAAGCAAGGGAGGAAGAACATACGGTTCCAAAGGGTGAATCTCCGATTTTATGGCGTTTGCTTACAACGCATAAGGTTGAATCATTTGAAGATTCCTTACAGTGTGTGGAATGGTACAAGAAACGATGGCTGATAGAAGAGTTATTCAGAGTAATTAAGACAAAAGGTTTTCGTATTGAATCAAGTCAGTTGGGCAGTGGACAGGGTCTGAAAAAATTACTTGCCATAACTCTGGAAGCGGCATTACATGTCATGCGTTTAAAGATGGCATTAAAAAAAGAAACGGCTGAGGCGTCGGAAATATTTACACCCAAGCAGCAGCAATTTTTAGAAGTTCTTCAGAAAAAAGTTGAAGGGGACACAGAAAAACAAAAGAACCCATACAGGAAGCAAAGCTTGGCATGGGCCGCATGGACTCTGGCGAGGCTTGCAGGATGGAGTGGTTACAAGTCCCATGGCCCTCCGGGATATATAACAATCAAAGAAGGATACGATTATTTTAATATTCAATTTGAAGTATATGATATGCTTGTAGATGATCAATAATTGTGTATAAAGATTAGCTCGGTGGAGGGGTGACACGCTGTGCCGGGGTGGTTTTGAATGATGCTGTTTCAAAGAATGTTTCCCGAAGTTTGCAACTTCGGGTCTGTTTTGTTCTTTTTCCCATCGCTGCAAAAAGAACCAATCCCGAAGCCTCGGGACTAGGCTGATTTTCTTTTTCTATGGCTTTATCCATAAAATTTTTATCCGCCGCAGCCTAAGGACGCTTCGCTCTCTGGCTGCTCCTTCTCCCATTTCGCTAAAATTTTCTGGAAGCCAGAACGAAAAATAAAATAGGTCGGGGTTTAAATTCGTGAAAATCCTAATTAACATCACTCATAATTCAACACTCATAATTCATAACCTTCCAAACTTTGTCCTTTGTACTTTATCCTTTGTCCTTTGAATTTTGTCCTTTCCTTTGAGGCCGGGGTTTGGTTACGCATAATTGCTCACTTAAAAGCTTCCCCTCCTTTTTTTAAGGAGGGGTGACACGGAGTGCCGGGGTGGTTTTAATGGCATTTTATTCATCTGACTCGTCCTAAAATACTTAATTCTCAGAACTAGAACTTTTTACTTTTTACTTTTGACTTTGTCCTTTATCCTTTGTCCTTTATCCTTTGTCCTTCCTTTCAGTGTTAAAATTAAAAAAACTGCGCAACCAATTTAATAATATTACATCTTTCAATTAAGGTGATATCCATTTAACAAAGTTTTAAGCATATTTTTTGACTATTTATGTTAAAAAATTTGATTTGTTAACTTTTTTTTATGACTTTTACCTCTTATTAATTTCATATTAATTCAAAAAAATACAGAATGAAAACAAAGTTTAATGGAATCTTAACGCTGTTACTGGCGTTTATGGTGCAAATGACCTTTGCACAGGAGAGAACAATTTCCGGAACGGTGTCTGATGAATCAGGTCCGCTACCCGGAGTAAGTGTTCTTGTTGATGGTACCACCAGAGGTACCGAAACAAATTTTGACGGGCAGTACACCATTTCTGCAAATGTGGGCGAAGTGCTCAGATTTAGCTTTTTGGGTATGACCTCCGTAACCAGAACTGTTGGAACTGATGCCGTGATCAATGTGAACGCTGACGGCCGGTGAAAACACCCTGGATGAGGTAGTTGTTACTGCATTGGGTATCGAAAGAGAGAAAAAATCTCTGGGTTATGCCACACAGGAAGTAAGTGGTGAAAAAATAAACACCGCCAAAGACCCCAACTTCGTGAACGGTCTGTCCGGTAAAGTAGCCGGACTTGATGTAAAAAGTTCAGGTACCATGGGTGGTTCTGCAAACGTTATTATCCGCGGTTATTCTTCTTTAACCGGAAATAACCAGGCATTGTTTGTTATTGACGGTGTACCGGTAGATAACACTAATACAAACACCGCTGCACAGAGAGCTGGTCAAGGCGGATATGACTACGGTAACAGTGCTACCGACATCAATCCCGATGACATCGCTACGATCAACGTATTAAAAGGTGGAGCTGCAACAGCACTGTATGGTTCAAGAGCTGCCAATGGTGTAATTGTTATTACTACTAAAAAAGGTACCGACCGTGGCAGTAAAGGCATTGGAGTTACAGTGAGTTCTTCTGTAACCTTTAACAAATTTGATAAAGAAACCATGGCAGAATACCAGCATGAATACGGTGCAGGTTATGGCGCGTTTTATGACGACGAACAGGATATTTCATTATTACGGAGATGTTAGATTGGAGACGGGTTGATGATCTGATTACTCCTTCAACTGAAGATGCTTCTTACGGTGCTGCTTTTGATGAAAATCTGATGGTTAACCAATGGGATTCCTGGTATCCGCAATTATCAACCTACCAGCAGGCAAGACCCTGGTTGGCCGGTGAAAATGATCCAACTCATATTTTGAAATAGGACATACCTACTTCAATACCGTTGGAATTGATGGAGCAACTGAAAAAGGTTATTTCAAATTGGGCTATTCCAATATGAATCAGGAAGGTATTCTTCCGAATTCTGAAATTATCAGAGATAACATTGATTTTGGAGCATCCTATGCCTTAACCGAAAAATTAACCGCCTCTATTCAGGGAGCATATATTAAAACAAAAGGTAAAGGACGTTACGGTACAGGTTATAGTTCGCAAAACCCTATGCAATCGATGAGACAATGGTGGCAAACCAACGTGGACGTTCAGGAGCAGAAAGCTGCTTACTTCCAGACCCGTGAGAACATCACCTGGAATACAAGCGCTGATTACCAGAATTTATCCCCCATTTATTCAGATAACCCATACTGGACTCGTTATGAAAATTACAACACAGATGGCAGGGACCGTGTTATCGGAAATGTAGCCTTGGATTACAAGATCACTGAATGGGTAAGTTTATTCGGCAGGGTATCATTGGATAATTATGACGAAATTCAGGAAGAAAGAATAAACGTGAACAGTTCGGACGTTTCAAGATATCAGCGTTATAACAGAAGTTACAACGAAAACAACTATGACCTGATGTTGAATTTTAACCATGATTTTTCTGAGAATTTTAACTTGCTGGCAACTGCAGGTACAAACATCAGAAGAACCAAGGTAAGTTCGATATTTGCCAGTACCAATGGCGGAATAAACATACCGGGTTTGTATACATTGGCGAATTCTGCCAACCCCATTGTAGCACCTACAGAATTTGAATCTGAGGTAGGTGTTGACGGTATATTTGCAACTGCATCCTTAGGTTTCGCAAACACGCTATATCTGGAAGGGTCTGTAAGACAGGATACCTTCTCAACCCTGCCAAGAGATAACGATACTGCCCTGTATTGGGGAGCATCCGGATCTTTCGTGTTCTCGAGTTTATTTGGAAACAACGACATTATGTCCCTCGGTAAATTAAGGGCCGGTTATGCTGTAACCGGTAACGGTGCTCCTGCATTTAGCGTTGTGAATACGTATAATTTAAATGCTCCTGTTGGAGGACAACCTACCGGAGACCTGCCGGCCATAATAATAATATCTCTTTAAAACCTGAAGAATCGGAAGAGTTTGAAGTGGGACTTGAAATGGCTTTCTTTAAAAATAGACTTGGATTTGATGTGTCTTACTACGATAAAACCTCCATTGACCTCATTACTCCGTTGACAATTTCTACTGCTACCGGTTATACAAGCCAGGTATTGAATGCAGGCGAAATGACAAACACAGGTCTGGGAAGTTGCCGGTTGGGTATCACCGGTTAAAACCGATAATTTTGAATGGAGAATCGATGTGAACTGGGCTCAGAATGAAAATGAAGTTACCAAATTGCCAAGTGGATTACAGAACATCTTGCTCGCTTCAGTACAGGGTGGAATTACGATCAATGCCCGTTTGGGAGAACCTTACGGAACCATTGAAGGTACTAACTTTGTTTTTACTGATGGACAAAGGACTGTTAACTCAACACCACGTCCGGAACGAGAAGAGGTAAATACCTAATCTCTCCAACCACTGAAATACTTGGTAGTTTTCAACCCGACTGGAAAGGTGGTTTGAACAATACCTTTACCTATAAGAGCTTAAAATTCAGCTTCCTGCTCGATATGCAAAAAGGTGGAGAAGTATTCTCTTTGGACCAGTGGTACGGACAGGCAACCGGTTTATATCCAGAATCAGTTGGCAACAACGATCTTGGAAACCCGGTTCGTAATACGGTTAAATACCTTCCAGGTATCAGATGGTCATATACTTTGGATCCGAATCATCCACAGGGAGGTGTTATCTTACCTGGTGTTAAAGCAAGATGGTACTCCAAACGATTTGAGAGCTTCTATGGATAATTATGCAAACGCTTATGGTTATGCAAGGGTTCCAAATGCCATGCATGTATACGATGCAGGTTTTATCAAATTAAGAGAAGTTTCTTTGGGTTATACCCTTCCACAGGAATGGTTTGGCGGAGACAAAGGTGTTGTTGAAGGCTTAACGCTGACTGCAATAGGAAGAAACTTATGGATCATCGACAAAGACGTTCCTTATGCAGATCCTGAAGCAGGATTGAGCTCAGGTAACGTACAGGGAAATCAATCCGGTGTGTATCCTTCTACCAAGGACTATGGATTTAGTATAAAAATGCAATTTTAAAACAGATACAAAATGAAAAAATTAATTTTAATAGGCCTCTTGATTGTAAGTACGATCTCGTGCGAGGATTTTGAAGGCTGGAATGTTGATAATAAACGTCCCGAAGTTGTAAGCAGTGACTATCTGGTTACTTTTGCCCAGCTCACAATGGCCCGCAGGGTATGGGATATGAACGTGAACACCAGCGTATTTGGCATGTTCGCCCAATACTGGACGGAAACCACCTATACTGACGAAGCAAATTATGACCTGGTAACAAGAAATCAGGGTGCTAATTACTGGAATTCACAATACACCAGTGTATTGGCAAATTTGGAAGATGCTAAGCGTATAATCACAGAAAATACCGTATTTTCAATTCCACTGACAGAGGAGGAACAAGCGAACCAGATTGCGATTATAGAACTTATGGAAGTATATACCTGGCAATCATTAGTTGATGTTTATGGCTACATTCCTTACAGTGAAGCACTTAAAGTTGATCCAAGAAATCCTGAAACTTCTAATTACCTTCCGGTTTATGACAAGGATTCAGATATTTACAATGATCTGTTCGCTCGAATCACTACAGCTGTGAATACGCCTAAAAGGAGGGGGTGATTCATTCGGAGGTGCTGATTTGATCTACCATGGTGATGTTTCAAAATGGGTAAAATTCGGAAACTCGCTTAAATTGAGAATGGCAGTCAGGATCTCGGATGTTGACAAAGCCAAAGCCACAACAATGGCCGCAGAGGCCATAGCCGGTGGAATTATTTCAAACCACAGTGAAAGTGCGATCTTCCCTTTCGAAACTACTCCTCCGAATACCAACCCAATGTGGGAGGATTTGATACAGTCCGGTCGTTTAGATTTTGTGATTGCCAATACATTTGTTGATGTGATCGCTCCATTGAACGACCCAAGATCAGCTATTTTTATGCAGGATAATGTTATGCCTTATGACGGTGGACCTTATGGGGATAATAACAGTTATGGAGCTTATACACACATCGGTACCCAATTTGAAGATCCTGCCAACGGTGGAGTTATATTGGGCTATGACGAGACTGCATTCCTAAAAACTGAGGCAATCGCAAGAGGTCTGACCACCGGTAATGCCGAGGCAAGTTATAATGAAGCGATTACTGCGTCTATCCAATACTGGACAGGAAGTTCTTCTTCTGCAGCCGCTTATCTTGCCCAATCATCAGTAAAATACAACGCTACAAACTGGAAAAAATCCATTGGTACTCAAAAATGGATTGCCATGTTTGGCAGAGGTATCGAAGGCTGGGCTAGCTGGAGAATGTATGACTATCCAGCAATGAACACCGCTGCCGTCAGTGAGTTGCCGGTTCCAAGACGTTACTATTATCCTCAGGCAGAGCCAAAGATCAACGGTACAAATTATGAAGCTGCTGTTGAGGCCATGGGTGGTGATGAGTTAGAATCCAGAGTTTTCTGGGATAAAGGTGTTGGAAACTAATATTTTTCAATAATAATTTAATCAATTTTATAGAAAGCCATCACACCAAAACGTGGTGGTTTTTTATTTCCTTATTATCCCTACCTTTGTGCCATGGAAAACGAAGGTTCTAAAATATTTGGTATCAGGGCTGTTATTGAGGCGATCAATGCAGGCACAACAATCAGTAAAGTCTATCTGCAAAAAGATCTGAGCGGCTCCCTGTTCTCAGAATTAAATGCTTTAATCAAACAACACAAAATAGCCACCAGTTTTGTGCCTGTTGAAAAATTAAACTACCTGTCGAAAAACGGCAACCACCAGGGGGTTGCAGCACAGGTCTCAGCCATTGCCTTTGCAGACCTGGATGCTTTAATTACGAGTATTCTGGAAATGACTACTGCCCCACTCTTTTTGCTTTTAGACCAGATCTCGGATGTGCGCAACTTCGGTGCCATAATCAGAACGGCCGAATGTGCCGGTGTGCACGGCATAATCATTCAAAACCAGGGCAATGCACCTATCAGTCCGGATACTGTAAAAACCTCGGCCGGTGCGGCATTTATGATCCCCATCTGTAAAGTAGACCATATTAAGGATGCCGTATTTCACATGCAGGCAGCCGGCATACAACTCGTAGCGGCAACTGAAAAATCCGAACAACTGATCTATGACCTGGACCTGACCCTGCCCACAGCCCTTATTATGGGCTCTGAAGACAGAGGTATAAATCCATCTATTCTTAAAATGGTAAGTCATAAGGCAAAACTCCCTATTTTGGGTAGTATTGAATCACTTAACGTATCCGTAGCCTGCGGTGTGGCACTTTATGAGGTGGTCAGACAGCGTTTGGCAAAAGTCTGATTCAATTGTTTCACCTGACTGTTCTCTTCAGATTCAGGGTTTGATTCAGAAAGATCTTTTAGCGGTTGTGTCTCTTCACTGTCCTCAAAGTCTTCATCCTCCCATTCGTATTGTAACCGCTGTGGCCCGGAATCTTTAAAAACATACGCCAACAGAATCCCGGTAAGAAAGCCCGATAAATGGCCCTCCCATGACACTTTTTCTTCTATGGGCAAAATATACCAGACCATGCTGCCATACAGAAAAATGACCACCAGGGAAACTGCGATCAGACGATAATATTTTCTGAAGATCCCACTGAAAAAAATAAAACTGAAGAGCATATAGATAATTCCGCTGGCACCAATGTGATATGAACTCCTACCAATAAGCCAGGTAAGCAGTCCCAAAAGCAGTGTGCCGGTAACAAAGATCTTCAAGGCGATTTTTCTGTAGAAATACCAGAGACTCAGCAACAGTAAAAATAAGGGTATCGAATTCTGATACAAATGGGCCAGGTCACCGTGAATAAAAGGGCCGAAGAAAATACCCCTGAGGCCCACTGCTTTACGCGGAAGAATACCGTACTCGTTCAGATTGACATGAAATTTTATTTCGAACCAGTACACGATCCACAAGACCAACACAAAATACAAGGGTATGGCAAGAACGAGCGGTGTAAACTTAAACTGGTGCTGGTCATTCATCAGGTAATTCCTATTGCTTTTAGCTTTACAAATATTCAGCTTTATTTTAAAAATCTACTATGAATTTATCTAATTTTACCACATGAACATTCCATTAGCAGAGCGGATCAGGCCAAAAACCCTGGAGGACTTCATCGGTCAGCAGCACCTCGTTGGCCCAAAAGGCGTTCTTAGCCGACAGATACAAACAGGCATGCTCCCTTCCATGATATTTTGGGGACCGCCGGGAATTGGAAAAACGACCCTGGCAAATATTATTGCCAAAGCATCTAATCGCACATTTTACCAGTTAAGTGCCATCAATGCAGGGGTTAAAGAGGTAAGAGACATCATCGAATCCGCCAAACGCGATGAAGGATTCTTTTCTACAAAAAACCCGATCCTTTTTATCGATGAGATCCACCGGTTCAGCAAATCGCAACAAGATTCCCTGCTCGGAGCGGTAGAAAAAGGCATTGTTACCCTGATTGGAGCGACCACGGAAAATCCGAGCTTTGAAGTGATCCCGGCACTTTTGTCGCGTTGCCAGGTTTATATTCTCAATGCTTTTGACAAAACAGACCTCATCATGATGCTGAACAGGGCCATTAAAACAGATGAAACCATCAGCAAAAAAGAAATTGAAATTATTGAAACCGATGCACTGCTGCAAATCGCCGGTGGCGATGCCCGAAAACTGCTGAATATGCTGGAATTGCTGGTAAGCGATGAGGAAAACCATATTAAAATTACCAATGATTCCGTAATTCAAAAAGTGCAGAAAAATATTGTTCGTTATGACAAAACCGGGGAACAGCACTACGATATCATTTCCGCTTTTATAAAGTCCATGCGGGGCAGCGACCCGAATGCTGCGGTGTACTGGCTGGCAAGGATGATAGAAGGCGGTGAAGACCTGAAGTTTATTGCGAGAAGAATGCTGATCCTGGCAGCAGAAGATATTGGAAATGCGAATCCAACGGCCCTTATTCTGGCGAACAATACCTTTCAGGCTGTAGCCCAGATCGGTTATCCCGAATCACGGATCGTTCTCAGCCAGTGTGCCATTTACCTGGCTAATTCACCAAAAAGCAATGCTTCCTATCTGGCCATCAGCGATGCCCAGGAACTGGTTAAAAGAACGGGAGATCTGTCCGTGCCCCTGCATTTGCGCAATGCGCCAACCAAATTGATGAAGGATCTGGACTACGGCAAAGACTACCAGTATGCGCATCTGTTTGAAGACAATTTTATCAATCAGGAATTTCTGCCTGACGAAATAAAAAATACCAGGATCTATGACCCGGGAAACAACCCCAGAGAAAATGGTTTCAGGGACTTTTTAAAACTAAGGTGGAAAGAAAAATACGGTTACTGACTTATTCCTTCACAAAAACAAGTGTTTTGATCTCTCCGTTTTTATCCTGTACATCGATTACCAGGCTTCCTTTTTCATCAAAATACCCGGTAGTTTCATCCTGCTTACCTTCCCTGTTTTTCCAGCTAACCCTGAAAACATTCGGAAGTGAAGTCTTGCGCAAATTGCCAAGCACTTCCCCTTTTTTAAATTCCGGTAACTTGCTGTCGCTGATATACGCCTGATAGCCATCTCCGGAAGGGATCAGCAAAAATGAGAGCTCATTATTTTTATAGGCATGAGCACGGTCGGCAGTTTTCGCAGGTACCGGCTGTTTGCTTTCTTCAGTTGCTGTAACAGACACCGGAACGCTTGCAACAACAGGTACTACAATTGGCACCTTTACAGGCTCCGGAATGGCTTGACCAGGCTGCGTACCGGTCTGAACAGCTTGTGGCTGCACAGGCTGTTCCGTTACAGTAGTTATTGCGGGAACGGTTGCTGCAACCAACTGCGGTACAGCTTCTTTAGCAGGTACCGTGGTTTGAGTTACTGCAGGAACGCTTGACTTTTCAGATCCCACTGGGTTAAGCGCAGGATTATACGTGTAATTCATTGTTTCAATCGAGGTGAATGAATTCCTGAGTGCCTCCTGGTACGATTTCTGGAAATCCTTTTCTTTGCTGGTGCCGATCTTCGAGGTATAAACCACATCTTTCCGGCAGTTTTCCAACTCTAAATAAACCTTTGAAGTAAACAGGTTTGAGTTGTCAACCATTTGTACATTCAGTGCCTTACACGGATTTTGCCGAAGGTCTTCGGGAAATTCCTCTCCTTCAATATAGGTTTGGAAACCTTTCTTCTTAAACAAAAAAGCGGTCAGGGTATTCAGTTTGTATTTGTTCTCATCTTTCAAAAACTTATATTGTTTTGGAACGATAATATATTGATATCCATCGAGTTCGCTTTGTGAAAAACCATTTAGGCTGTATACAAACAGCAGAACAAAGGTCAGAAGTACTTTTTTCATGGGTTTTTGGCTATAATATAATATTCATTTTCTATTCAATCAGGGTATTAAAAAACTCATTCCCATTTGCAGGGACTGGTAGTTGCTGTCCTTGGGGCTAAAGATACCAATTAAATTATCAGCTGCTAAAAAGAAATTAAAATTGTTGATGTGTGTTGATAGTCCGATGCCGATATTGGTATAGGTAAAACTATCCACGGTATAGGTTAGTTTAGCAGCCAGATAAGGGTTAAACTTTTTAGCGTAAAAGATGGTTGCTCCCCATTGAACGGTAGCCGGTAAGAATTCGGTATAGGTTTGAAAACCGTATTCGTCATAAACCTCATACATTCTGACATTTGCCATGGACCTCACATTGCGAAAAGGAGGATGATCATTCTTGAATTGATAGGATTTATTATTTTTCCGATACTTCAATCCGGTATACAATTTTGGAGCTCTGCCAATATTATATTCTGTCTTCAGGGTCTCTATCGGAATAAGCTGCATCCTCATCAAAGCCTTCAAAAACATCATCCCAATAGTCTTCTTCGGGAGGCTCAGGGTTCCAGAAATCTTCATCAGGCAATTCAAAGTTTTCCTCACTAAAGGTATAGGTCACATTATTTTTACTGTATTTCAAATAATCCAGGTCGAGCAAACTTGCCGTAAAGGTCAAATTTTCATCGAAAGTGATGCGTAATACCGAGGTCAATACCTATACCAAAATTTCCGCTCATCAAAAACAAGTCGGAGATGGGCTCACTCCAGTCTTCAATCACCGGAGGATAGTCTCCCAGAGTCAATTCACCGCTGCCGGGATACAGATCAGGCAGATTAAATCCTGAGGAACGCATATAGATCTGCATGCCTTCAAAATTATGGGTATAGGGTCCATTTCCCTGCAAGAAATACTCACCTTCAACATCCTGAATGTTGTAATTCAAGGATCCTGAGAGCAATTTCAACCTCGCTCCTATTTGTGTGCGCTCATTAATTTTTTTGGAAATTCCCACATGAAAAACACCGACCAGCTCACCAACAGCATTTATTTCACTAAAATCGGTTCTTTGATTAACTTCAGGAATTCCATTACTCATCTTTATCATCACCCAAAGAAAAAGAAGTCCATGCTCTCTTTGGGATATTTTCCAAAGGCCTTGGCATCTGCATACATGCCAAAACTCAGATAATTATCGGGATTTTTTAGCCGGAATCCGATGTTCAGCACCTCCACACGGCCATTGGCAACAAAAAAATCAGAATTGCTCCAATTTCAGGTCGTATAAATTTTTGAGTTCGCTTTTCTCTTCATTATTGTCATTGATCAGATTATTGTAGGTCACATCCGGATCAGTAGCCCCAAACTGTCCATAAACATTCGACAATAAAGGAACTCCAAAATGCTTGTCTAAATTGAGTTCTGCACCCGGGTTTAACATCAGACTCTGTGGCAGACCGTCAAAATCATACAGGATCTGGTTATTCTGCGAAACAGACGACAGTGTCCATGTAAATAACCAAAATAAAATAATTCGTTGCAGGTACATAGGGGAATTCAGCAATTTATTCAATGATTAAAAGTAGCAAAAATTTTCCAATCCAGAGTGATTAATATGCGTCACAGATAGCGTTTGAGCTCGATCAGGTTAACAATAGACAGCTCATTCTTTGTTTCGGACTCGCCCTGAAACCGGCAATGGATTGTTCGCATACCCACCGCCCTGGCTCCCATAATATCTGCTTCCAGATTATCACCAATCATGATGCTTTGTTCCGGCCTTGCCTTTGCGGTTGCCAGCGCATGGTAAAAAATATCGGGGCTGGGCTTTTTAAAACCAACCCGCTCGCTGGTGAACACATTTTTAAAATAGGGTAACAAATTGGCGTTTTGAATCTTCTTGTGCTGGACTTCATCAAAACCATTGGTGATCACGTGCATGTCGTATTTGCTTTGGAGATAATCCAGAATGACATAGGTATTTTCAAAGACGTGGTTATAGTTCGCCAGATTCTCAATATAATCATGAGCGAGCAGATGAATGATCTCATCGCTGACCTGAAATTCCATAAGATCAAAGCTCTCTTTAAGCCGCTGATACCGAAGATCTTCTTTAGAGATTCTTTCCTCACGGTACAGTTTCCAGTACTTTTCGTTGATGGGCTGGTAAATTTCATCAAACCGGGGTTTATTGATTTTTAATTCATATTTTTCAAATATAAATGCAAATGCCAGCCGCGAATTTTTTTCAAAATCCCACAGCGTATGGTCCAGATCAAAAAATACATGCTTTATCTCCATTCCTCTCTATATGTTCAAAAAGTAATTTAATTTAGCTCACTAAAGTACTATATCCAACTTGAACAAAAAAAGCTGCACATATTATTCTTAAACAGTTGGTATCCTTCCCGGGTTTTTCCTCAAAACGGCGATTTTATTCAGCGTCATGCAGAGGCTGTTGCACTGAAACATCATATAACTGCAGTCCATGTGGTAGCAGATCCTACTGTATCGAAGACCGAAATCATCGACCAAAATATCAATGAAGTCAGAACCCTGATCGCCTATGTCAGACCAAAAGATTTGGGGTTTTTGAAACTGCTACAGTTTACCCAAACTTACTTTAAACTGCTGAAAATGGTGGAACCCTTTGACCTCATTCATGTTAACAGGATATACCCGGCCGGTCTGATGGGTGTATTTATCAAATTCTTTTACAATAAGCCCCTATTGCTCACCGAACACTTTACCGGATATTTAACCGAAAGAGATGCTGATTTAAGCAGTATGGAAAAAAAATTAGCAGCCTTTATCTGCTCAAAAGCGGATCATATCTGTACTGTTTCAGAAAATCTGAACAGAAGTATGCAGCGACTCGGATTTAAAAATACCTATTCGATAGTTCCCAATGTTGTTGATACCAGTCTATTCAAGCCCGGAAGTAAAAAATCTGAGGTATTCCATATTTTACATGTCTCGAGTATGCTTGATCAGCATAAAAATGTGAGTGGCATTTTACGCGTTATCAAAAGACTGGAAAAGAAAAAGATAAAATTCCGGTTCTTGATGGTAGGAGAAGGATCCTCGCAATATGTACCACTTATCGATGAGCTGGGCATACATAAAGAAAATATGGTTATCAAAGAACAGATTCCGCATCACGAAATTGCAGCATACATGCAGGCCGCAGATCTGTTTGTTCTCTTTAGTAATTATGAAAATCTGCCCTGTGTAATCCTCGAAGCTTTTTCCTGTGGTGTGCCGGTCATCTCAACAGATACCGGCGGTATTGCTGAATTTTTTCCTGAGGATTTTGGCAAGCTTATCCCGGTAAAAGATGAAGAAGCACTCTTTTATGCCCTCCTTGAACAAATGAAAGGGCCTGCTCCAAACAAAATAAAAATGCACAACTACGCAATTGAAAATTTTGATAAAATTGCAATAGCAGACCGGTTTTCTTCCATTTACGAAATTTTAATTTCCAGACAACATGGCCGCTGAGCTCAGGAATTTTGTCGGTGGATTCCTCCGGCGGGGCGGACCGGCTATCTTAATTTCGACCGTCCTGGCGCGGGAACTCACCTTTTTTGCTTCCTGGCTGGCCTTGCAATTGTTACCCGGTGACAGTCTCGGACTCATTTTATTTGCTGTGAGCATACTGTCTTTTTTTATTCCTTTTGCAGGCTTTGGCGCCGCGCAGGGCTTGCTCAGATTTGGTGCACTGAGAGAAGATCCGGGCGGAAAAGACCTTTTCTTTATAAAACTAGTCAAAAAAGGACTTATTTTTTCCTTGATGATGGTGGTTTTTATATCGGCCTTTGCCGGATTTTTCACACATTCCCTGGCCGGGGCCAAATACTACCTGATTATTCTTTCTGCTCTGCTGATACCCCAATACCTGCTTGAACTGCTCAAAACGTATTTTCGCATTATCCCAAACAATAAAAAATATGCCCTGACTGAATTTACAAATGCCCTGCTTTCTCTGATCCTGATTTTTACCGGTTGTTTTTTGTTAAAAGAAACGGGGTACGTGCTTGCGCTTCTGCTCAGTCCTGCTCTGACCTTTCTGATCTTCTTTCCAAAAAAACTCAGCAAAATCCTGAACGATCGATCGGAACAGAATCCCCCAGGCTCTTTTTGGAGATACAGTATTTTTGCAGGATTATCGAATACAGCTTCCCAGCTGCTCATCGCCCTGGATATACTCCTCATCGGAATACTTTTGCAGAATCCCATGGAAGTTACGCACTACAAATACTTGTCGCTGCTGCCATTCAGTCTGGCCATTATACCCAATATCATGCTCACCACGGATTTTGTAAGGCTCACAAAAGGCATCACCGACAGAGAATTTATTGATACCTACATCAGGAATTACCTGCTTGTTTTTGTGTTTATTACAGTTTCAATCTGGTCTATATGCCTGCTTTTTACGAACGAAATACTGTTGTTCTTTGGAGAAGATTTTTCGGCTTTTAAAACGGAATTTTACCTCTTGCTGGCAGGGATCAGCTCAGTTCTTTTGATCCGCGGTTTGTTTGGGAATTTGCTTTCCGCTCTAGGACTTTCACAACTCAATTTTTGGATCTCGATAACAGCCATTGGTTTAAATCTGATCTTAAATATCCTGTTTATACCCCGATATGGGATTCTTGGTGCAGCACTGACTACGACTATCACCATGTGGATCACATCCCTCGCTTCGGTAATTCTTTTCTACCACTACCGAAAAAAGGTATCCGGCTCCTTTTGAAATGAAAATACCTTTCTTTTTCTGCTCCGAAACTCCTGAAAAAAGAAGCGATACCGGGAACCATAGATCCTTCAAAATCCAGTAAATTAGCTGTCTCTGAATATTCTCTTATCAGACTGTCGAGTAAAAATGACATGGCCTGTTGTTCCCGGCCAGCCTCACTTACAGCTGAGAACAAATAAATGATCCGGCCCGCTTGCAAGGCGAACAGTGCACCACCCAGCACTTGCTCATTTTCATAGACCAGGATCAGTCTGCCCTTCTTGCGGGCCTGAATTTGAGTAAATAGTTCTTTCAGAAGCCTGAGATCCTCCGGGCTTCTTGCTCTGCCCTGTCCATAATTACTTTGGTGTAGTTCTATGAGTAAGTCCATATCAGAAGATTCCCGGCAAACGAGGCCCTGGTTTTTTGCCATGGAGACGGAACTTTGTCTTCCTTTGGTATACCGGCGTTTTAGTGCCTCATACGGCAGTTTAAGTTCCAGGGTATAATTAATGCGTTCAATTTGATTTACAGGATAAAAATCATTGTGTGCATTGAAAAAAATATCGGTCAGGAGGAACTTTTCCGGTATGGCCTCCAGGAAGGCCATTACGATTTCAGCAGACAGTTCCTTGCTGTAAAAAATACCCAGCTGCTGTATCCAGCAAGGCAAATAGATATAGTCCATTCCCAGTTTAGTTCTCCGGGGAAGCGGCATGACCATAGCATAGTCCTCAAGAATAAGGCAATCCCAGTGATCACATACCACATCCAGATACCAGCTGCAGGCATAGATCATTCCGTTTTCCGAATTTTCAATACAGGCATTGTATTTTGCCTCATCGATCATAGCACGTTCTTTGTAGGTACACTTGTATATCAATCCAACTATAAATAAATTAGTTCTTCCCTATCCCGGCCAGAAATTCCTCGAATTTCTTATCCCAGTTTATCCATCTTCCGGTGCCGCTCAGGGATTCATTATGAAAAATTGTGATGAAAGTACCATCCACTTTTTTTACCTCTTCCACCAGTTTTTCAATCGTCTCAAAGGATTTTTTTGTGGTCAAGCTGAGATAGTCTTTCAGGGTTCCGTCCATTACGGCAAAAGGAAATATTTTGAGCGGGGTCTGTATCTCGAAATCCAGATCGTAAAAATAAAAAGGTGTACAGGTACCCGCCCTGAAACCGTAATGTTTTGCAAAACCCATGGTATAATCCTCGGTTATCCCCAGATCGATCAGGTACTGGTAGGTCTCGGGCAGGTCAATCCTGAGAAAATGCTGCCGGGACCGGTATACCTGAGAATTCAGGATGCTCTCAAGCAATTTTTTTTCATTTTTCATCTTCTCTTCATCCTTCATCGTATAATAAGATGGGTGAACACCTATGCCAACATAGTCGGCCATTTCTTTGATCAGTCTCTTAAACTTGCCATTGTTAACCGAGATGTTCTTATTAAAATTATTGTACTCGCCCAGCAAAAAGAAGAAGATTAGCTCGACCTCATATTTTTCATGAAGCTTGAGGATATAATCATACACATCGTAGGGATCCTTTTTGAAGTTAAAAACGATCAGAAAGCGTTCAACGATTTTTTGGAACTGCAATTCGGCTATATCCTTAACAATTCCACCCACATGTCGCATAAAGCCTTTGTATTTGTGCATATAGGCAAGATCTATATCAACCGTTGACAGGTAATTAAAGGAACGCTGCTCAAACTGCTGATCCGGATATTTCATTTTAAAGATTTCCCGAAGTTTGTATGCCCAGATATCAACCACAGGTTTATCGATAAATTTTTTCCGGTAAGCAAAACTTTCAACAGCTGTGAAACGCTCATGTTCATCCCGCACATGGGGCATGTACTCTTCATAGCGGCTCAACAGAAAAAAACTGGCCGCAAAAAGATCAAATGGGAGCATGGAAGGAGCACTCGTCTGGAAAAAACAGGGCACCTCATCCCAATAGCTTATACCAGGTTCAATATGATCTATTCCATGAGAGTACAAAAGGTCGGTACACCTTATAAAGATCTCATCGCCTATCGCCTGTTTAGCATAAGACATTTTCATGCCGTCGTATGACATAAACTCAATCTTATGTGTGGTAAACTCCACCGGTAAAAGCAAGATCCTGGTGAAGACCTGCTTAAAAACATAAGTCAGCCGCGGTGTAATTTTATGGGTGTAAACCAATACCATGATTCAATAATTTCGTTCAAAGGTATTTATAATTCCATTCGCGGAATTTAAAAATATGCCAATCTCATAATTTCCCTTCATCGGCAAAACTGTAAAAACAGCTGTCGGTGATGATCAAATGATCCAGGATGCGTATGTCGAGTATAGTTCCGGCCTCTTTAATTTTTCTCGTGAGTTGCAGGTCTGATTCACTTGGTTTTAGCGTTCCCGAAGGGTGGTTATGACAAAGAATGACTGCGGTAGCCATAACTTCGAGGCCTTTTTTAAAAATGATCCTTGTATCTACAAGCGTGCCTGTTATGCCTCCTGTGCTGATCTTTTCCCGGGCAAGAACCTTGTTGGCGTTGTTGAGATAGACAATCCAGAACTCTTCGTGGGGCAAATCACCAAGTAAGGGCTGCATGATTTCAAAAACATCGCGGCTACCATTGATTTTCTGGCTGCTCATCGCCTCCTCAAGCCGCCTTCTTCTGCCCAGTTCCAGTGCGGCCACGATGGTTAATGCCTTCGCTGTTCCTATTCCCTTAAATTTCTTCAGCTCATTGATTTCCATCCGGCCAAGGAGTTGCAGGTTATTCTCAACGCCGGCCAGTATTTTTTGTGATAAGGTGACTGCGTTGTCCTCAGTATTCCCGGAACCAATTAAAATAGCGAGCAATTCCGCATCAGAGAGGGCATTTTTCCCCCTGAGCATAAGTTTCTCTCTCGGTTTATCATCATCCTTCCAGTCTTTTATACCCAATGGTTTACTGCTTTTTTGCATAGAATTATATGTATTTTTTTGATCATTAGACTTCAAAGAAAACTCAAAAGCAAGGTACTGATTCGCTTACAGGAGCTTAATGCTCAATACGGCTTCATTTTTTAATGCTAAAGATATAAAAGAAAAAATAATACATTTGAATAGAATTACGCAACACTTCATCATTTTCCTACATGAAAAAAATTACTCCATATAATCCAAAGAATAAAATCCGTATAGTAACAGCCGCTTCTCTTTTTGACGGGCACGATGCCTCGATCAATGTAATGCGGAGGATTATTCAGGCTACAGGGGTGGAAGTGATACATCTGGGTCATGACAGAAGTGTTGAGGAGGTTGTAAATACGGCTATTCAGGAAGATGCCCATGCCATAGCCATGACTTCCTATCAGGGCGGGCACAATGAATATTTTAAGTATATGTTCGACCTGTTGAAGCAAAAGGAAGCCTCTCATATCAAAATATTCGGTGGTGGCGGGGGAGTTATTTTACCCCATGAAATAAAAGAACTCATGGATTACGGTATATGCAGGCTGTATGCTCCCGACGATGGCAGACACATGGGTTTACAGGGCATGATCAACGATATGGTCGAAAAGGCCGATTTTTTATTGCCCGATCTTAATCCTGGTATAGATCTACCCGCAGCACTTTCCTCCAACAATTGGAATACAATAGCGCGGTTGATTACCATGGCTGAAAACAAGCCGGATACATTTTTAAAGCGCATGCAAAACCTGGAAGCCCATAAAAAGACACCGGTATTGGGCATTACAGGTACTGGAGGTGCCGGAAAATCTTCTATTGTTGATGAACTCGTGAGAAGGTTTTTGGGTGATTTTCCGGATAAAGCGCTGGCCATCGTATCGGTTGACCCGACCAAGAGAAAAACCGGCGGTGCTTTGCTGGGCGACCGTATCAGGATGAATGCCATTCACAATAATAGAATTTATATGCGTTCCCTGGCCACAAGGCAATCGAATTTGTCACTTTCAAAGCATGTAAAAGAAGCTATCCACATTTTGCAGGCCGCAAATTTCGACCTCATCCTGCTTGAATCGAGCGGGATCGGCCAGTCGGATACAGAAATCCTGGATTATGCCGATGTGGCTTTGTATGTGATGACCCCGGAATATGGTGCAGCCACCCAGCTCGAAAAAATAGATATGATCGATTATGCCGATGTGATCGCGCTCAATAAATTTGATAAGCGAGGTGCCCAGGATGCCCTGAGGGATGTTAAAAAGCAGTACCAGAGAAATCACAATCTATGGGATAAAGATCCTGATTCCATGCCTGTTTTCGGAACGATCGCCTCGCAGTTCAATGATCCCGGTATGCACAATCTGTATGCCGAAGTCATGAAAAGCATTCACAAAAAGACCGGACTTGATTTTCATAGTCAGTTTTTGATCTCTGAAAAAATGAGCGAAAAGCAATATATCATTCCGCCACACAGAACCCGCTATTTATCAGAAATAACAGAAAACAACAGGCAGTACGACCGGGAAAGCCAGAGCCAGAGCCAAATCGCTCAAAAACTGTACGGAATTTATAAAACACTGGAAACGCTTACCACCAAACCCATTGAAATGAATGGTGCCGGTATTGTAACCGATTTTGTCAGTAGTCTGAAAGGAAAGGACCATGACCTGGCGCTTTTGCTGCTGGAAAAATTTGAGACTTTAAAGAAAGTGCTGCACCCAAAGAACTGGGAAGCCGTCTCCGGTTTTTTTGCAAAAAAGGCAGCCTATGAGCAAGAGATCTTTTCCTATAATGTTCGGGATAAAAAGATCGATGTAAAAACATATTCAGAATCCCTTTCTCATTCAAAAATTCCAAAGATCGCCGTTCCAAAATACCAGGGCTGGGGAGAGATCCTGCAATGGATAGCACAGGAAAATTTTCCGGGTGAATTTCCGTATACCTCGGGGATCTACCCATTTAAAAGAACCGAAGAAGATCCAACCCGGATGTTCGCCGGTGAAGGCGGTCCGGAAAGAACGAACAGACGCTTCCATTACGTGAGCAAAGATTCCAAAGCCAAGCGCCTGTCAACCGCTTTTGACAGCGTAACACTTTATGGCAATGACCCCGACAGAAGACCGGATATTTATGGAAAAATAGGGAATTCGGGTGTTTCTGTATGTTGTCTTGACGACATGAAAAAATTGTATTCCGGATTTGATCTGTGCGACCCGCTGACTTCCGTTTCCATGACCATCAATGGTCCGGCGCCCATGTTGCTGGGTTTCTTTTTGAACACCGCGATCGACCAGGCCTGTGAAAAATATATCAGGGAAAAAGGACTTGAGGCTGAGATACGTGCGAAGATCCAGAAAGCTTACAAAGATCGGGGAATGGCTGCACCAGCCTATCAGAGCGAACTGCCTGAGGGCAATGACGGTCTGGGACTGATGCTGCTGGGAATCACAGGAGACCAGGTCCTGCCAAAAGAAGTGTATGGAAAGATCAAAAAAGAGACGATCTCCAAGGTCAGAGGCACCGTACAGGCCGATATACTCAAGGAAGACCAGGCACAAAATACCTGCATATTTTCCACGGAGTTTGCACTGAAACTGATGGGTGATGTGCAGGAGTATTTTATTGAAAATCAGATACGTAATTTCTATTCTGTATCGATCTCGGGTTACCATATTGCAGAGGCGGGAGCCAATCCGATCTCGCAACTGGCGTTTACGCTGTCTAACGGATTTACTTATGTTGAGTATTATTTGAGTCGCGGCATGGACATCAATAAATTCGGCCCGAATCTGTCTTTCTTCTTTTCCAATGGACTTGATCCGGAATATGCCGTTATAGGCAGGGTTGCCAGGAAAATCTGGGCCAAAGCGATGAAATTGAAATACGGTGCTGACGAAAGGGCACAAATGCTCAAATACCATATTCAGACCTCAGGCAGAAGCCTGCACGCCCAGGAAATTGATTTTAACGACATCAGAACTACCCTTCAGGCCTTGTATGCCATCTATGACAATTGTAATTCCCTGCACACCAACGCCTATGATGAGGCCATTACAACGCCAACAGAAGAATCTGTGAGAAGGGCTATGGCCATTCAATTGATCATCAACAACGAATTGGGTCTGGCAAAAAATGAAAACACCCTTCAGGGATCTTTTATCATCGAAGAGCTGACCGATCTGGTTGAGCAGGCCGTCTATACGGAATTTGACCGCATCACGGAAAGAGGCGGTGTGCTTGGGGCCATGGAAACCATGTACCAGCGTTCGAAAATACAGGAAGAAAGTTTGTATTATGAAGAATTAAAGCATACAGGGGCATTTCCAATTATTGGCGTTAACACTTTTTTGAACAGCAAGGGTTCTCCAACTATTTTGCCCCAGGAAGTGATCCGGGCAACGGAAGAGGAAAAGGAAAACCAGATTAGCGTGGTGGAAAGGCTGAAATCTGCGCACAGGGACCAGTCGCAGGATGAACTGAAAGTGCTGCAGCAGAAGGCGGTATTGAATGAGAATGTTTTTGAACAATTGATGGAAACATCCAAAATTTGTTCCCTGGGCCAGATCACCCGGGCTTTGTTTGAAGTGGGTGGTCAATACAGAAGAAATATGTAAAAACAGGGAAATTGGTGTTTTTTATGAAATATTGAGATGCATAAGTGATCAATTCATCCCCCTGTAATTAAAGCGTATTAAACAAATAAATTACGGCAATGAGCGCAAAAAAAACAGATCCTGATATCATGGGCATGGCCATGCTGGATTATCATTACGGCAGGCAACAAGAGGACATTACAAGCTATTCTTCCATAGCCGGTGAAGACAAATTGCCGCTCAAACACCTGTTCAGGTCCTTTGATGAAATGCCAAAACTGGAACAGCTCGCGCTGAAAAGAACCAAAGGAAAAACCCTTGATGTGGGTTGCGGGTCGGGCATTCACGCTTTGTATCTGCAACAGCAAAATATGGCTGTGGAAGCGATCGATATTTCAAAAGGCGCTGTGGAAGTATGCAAACTCCGTGGCATCAAAAATGCCAGATGCATCAGTCTTTACAAGCTCAAAGATAAAAAATACGACACCATACTGCTCCTGATGAACGGCATTGGACTTTGCGGAAAGTTATCAAAACTTCCTGTTTTGCTGGAACATTTAAAAGGTTTACTGAATGAAAATGGAGTTATACTAACCGATTCCTCTGATCTCAGCTATATGTTGGAGGACAGGTCCTACTATCTGGAAAAAAGCGAAACGTATTACGGGGAAGTGACCTTTCAATTATTTTTTAAGGACCTGGTTAGCAAACCTTTTGATTGGGTATATATTGATTTTGAAACACTTAAGGAACATGCAGAACAAGTTGGCATGCAATGCACCCTCATCAAAAAAGGCCGGCATTTTGATTATCTGGCCGAACTTAAAGTTAAGAAATAGACAGAATTTCTCAACACCAGATCTCAAAAATCAAATTCCAAAATCATAACCCATAATAATTTACCTTGTCTCCTGTTTTCCTTAGTGGGCCATGTGATTCCTCACCCCGAGTTACCGGGGTATTCGAATGACAACATGAAGGAAAAGCACTTCCTTCGAAGTCTCCAGACTTCGAAGAGCAGGTTAACCCATTTATTAAATAAACCACTATGGATTTGAAATCCATAGTTTCGACAAAGAATAAACCTTTAAAAAACTGTTGTTCTTGGCTAAAAAGAATATGATAATAATAACTGATAGTGGTTCCACAAAATGCGACTGGCCAGAAGCGAAACAAAGTGCTAATCCATGTCCTGTTAATAATTGTTTACATCTTTTTCTTTAGTTTTATTTTCTTTTAGTATTTTAGAACTTAAATTATCCTAATAGAATATAACATAGGCTTTTTTGCAAACCCTGTAAGAGCTTGTACTTATTTAAGTAGCTAGATCAATATGCAGATACAGACCATTCATAACAAAATCTATCAAATCAGAGGGGAGCGTATTATGCTCGATTTTGACCTTGCCGAAATGTATGAGGTAGAAACTAGGGTGCTAAAACAAGCTGTGAGAAGAAATCTGGATAGATTCCCTCAAGATTTTATGTTCCAATTAACCGATGATGAAATTGACAATATGGTATCACAATCTGTGATACCCTCTAAAAGTAAGTTTGGAGGTGCTAAACCTTTTGCCTTTACCGAGCAAGGCGTAGCCATGTTATCAAGCGTAATAAACAGCAATAAAGCCATTCAGGTAAATATAGCCATTATTAGGGCATTTGTAGTATTGCGACAGCATCTGGCAGATTATAAAGACCTCAAAGAAGCTATTGAGGTATTAGAAAAACAAATGAACGTACAATTTAAGGACATCAACCAAGCCCTAAATTATTTGCTCAACAAAGATCAACATCAAACGACTCAGGCCAACCGTAAACAAATAGGCTTTAAAAAAAAAGATAAAGAGTAGATGCCCTCCAACCATCAGTAGAGACCTCTGCAAGACTTATGAAATTCATTAATTTTTGATACTTTTTACTTTTTCCCTGCCTCGGCAGGTAAACTTTTTACTTTTTACTTAGATTCCTGTCTCCTGGTTCAAATAGTAGCATTCCTACCTTCGAAGTCGGGAGACTTCGAAGAGCAGGGGAAATAAATAAGACAAAAGACCATAGATAAAAGTTTTACTTTTTACTTTTTACTTTTTACTTTGTCCTTGTTTCAATAGAACGCGGATGACACGGATTTAACCGATTTGCACTGATTTGATTCCGGACTTTCAAAAACCTTCCAAAAAGAATCAGGAACCAAGAAACAAGAATCAGGAAATTTTGTTTTGAGATTTGGCCATTGATAATCTCTCACCCCGCGAGGCATCGCGGGGCTACGAGTTTAAAATCCGTGAACTTTGACCTTTATCCTTTGTCCTTGACCCCAGGTTCCAAAATATATCTCACCGTTCCAACTGCAACTTCGTCATGCGTTTGGACAGCACAATGCAGAAGGCCGCGATCAAAAGTAAAAAAGCCATGACATACCAGGTCGTTTCAAAGCCAAAGGCATTGGTGAGCTGCATGCCAATATTCGGGCCTGCAATATTTGCCACAGAAAATGACATGCTGTACAAGGCCATATAGGCTCCCTTGTTTCCGGTTTGTGCCCGGTTGAGCGCATGTGTATTCGAAAAAGGAAATCCGAGGATTTCTCCCAGTGTCATTAAAACAATTCCAAGCAGCGGTATCCCGATCCAAAATGAAAAATTGAGCACAACAAAACTGGCGCAGATCAACAGTATCCCGACGATGACGATATTCAATTTATCAATCTTGAGCTTGTCGAGATAATGCACCACCGGCATTTCAATCAAAAAAATAATAAACCCGTTCATGGCCAGCAGGTATCCTATTTCCTTTTCCGACAAATGATATTTTTCGTTGTAAAAGATGGGAATGGTCGAGAAATACTGCATAAAACAAAAACCGATCAGGAACATGGAAATCCAGAATATCAGGTATGGTTTGTCTTGATAGGGCGACAATTTTTTCTCCTGCATGGGTTCTTTTACTTTTTGTGTATTCTTTGGCTTTAATAAATAGAGCAGCAAAAATCCGGCCATGATACAGGTAATTCCATCGATCCAGAACAAGCCTTTATAACTGAGGCCGGCAATGATCAGACCTCCCAGTGCCGGTCCAAAGGAAAATCCCAGGTTAATAGCAAGACGGATCAGCGTAACGGCCCTGGTTCTGTTCTCCTCTTTGCTGTGTGTACTCAGCGAAACCCAAAGTGCCGGTTTAAAAGCATCTGCCACAAGTGAGAGTGCAAAAAATCCTATGCAAACCGAAAGAAAACTTTCAAAAAATTGTATCACCAGAAAAGCGATGCCGCTAAGAAACAAACTCCCATACATAACCCGGTAATAACCGGCCTTATCTGCCAGAATCCCTCCAGCATAAACGCCCAGCACTGAACCCACACCGAAGCAACTCATGATCCAGCCTACCTGTGATAGCGAAAAATTGAGGTCCTTGACCAAATAAAGCGAGAGAAAAGGGATTACCATGGCGCCGGCCCGGTTCACAAATGTGATCAGGGCCAGAAACCACACTTCCCTTGAAAATCCGGAATAGGGGGCTATAAGTCTGCTTAACATCTGCTAAAGATAGAAAAACAATGGCCTTCTAATGGTCTGCTCGAATTAATTTATTTTTCTTTTCTATCCTCCAATATTATTTATCTTTGAACAAATGCTAGTCATGAAAAAAATTGTAATCATAATTCTGCTATTCACAATAGCCGCCAATGCGCAAAGCCGCCGGGTAAAGGATGTGCAGGATTTTCAAAAGAAAATAAACAGTGAGTTTAAAGACGAAAAAGAAAGTCCGTTGACTGAAGAAGACAGGAATGTATTTACTGCCCTGGATTTTTTTCCGATCGACACTGCCTTTATCGTGGTAGCGAAAATTGAGCTGATAAATGATCCGGTAACCTTTAAAATGAAAACGACAACCGACAGACTTCCGGAATACCGCACCTATGCCAGGGCCAGCTTTGAACTAAAAGGTAAACCCTTTGTACTGAATTTGTATCAAAATGTAAATTTTATGGATTCAGGTGATTTGAAGGATTATCTTTTTTTGCCTTTTACCGACAAAACCAACGGTGTCAGCTCCTATGGCGGAGGCAGGTTCATCGATTTTAAAATTCCGAAAAAAGATGTGATCACCATCGATTTCAACAAGGCTTACAATCCCTATTGTGCCTACAATCCCAAATACTCTTGTCCTATTCCGCCCAGCGAAAACCACCTCGGGCTATTTGTTGAAGCCGGAGTAAAAGATTATAAAAAGAAGTAACTTACGGAATTGGAATCCCGGAGCATGATCGAGTCCTGTTCAGGATCAAAATCCTTCGTAAGGGACAGCCTTTAATTCTATATCTTTGATATCTCTCCAGTTCCATTTGCCTTCAACGGTGCCTTTGTTCAACAAAACGATTCCCGGATTACCTCGGATGATGGTTTTTAAAGTGGTTTCATCACAAAAAAGCAGATCAAAATCCCATTTGTATTTTTCTTTCATGAGGGCAAAATCCTCCGGTGCGGAAGCAGAAAATGCATAGACGTGATAACCGTTCCTCATTGCTTTATCGGTGAATTCCTTTATCTTTTTCAGGCCTTTTTTATGTGATTTTTCCATGTTGTACATCACAACAAGGATCAGTTTCTCCTCCTGCAGCAATTGATCCTTGATATCATTGCCCTCCAGCTCCATAGTAAAATCATGGATGGGCGGGGTATATCCCTCCGTTACAACTTTTGTTTTTCTGTCCACAAAATTTGCTCCAGCAATGGTCCAGGGCTTTTCTTCTGTACTGTATTCTTTTTCCACCCCGTTCACTTCATAGATCCAGGTATCCTCATAGACCCATTTGGGTGCATCCTCCGGTATGATCATGCCCTCCTGTATATTTTTACCCTTGGCATAGGGCATAAAATCGATGATGGGCAGGTGCCTTAATACGTGTCTGGTCAATCCTGCGAAGATCAGCAGCAATACCAGCGACAAGCCTCCTGCAAAAGCAGGAGCTAAAGGCGGATTGATATAATCTGTATAAAAGGTCAAAAAAATGATCATAGCCAGCAACACAATATTTTTGTAAAAAGTTGTCCATGGGGTCATATGGATGGCATCGCCAAAGCAGCCACAATCGGTAACCTTATCGTAATAAGCTGAATACCAGGTTAAAAAAAGAAAGAACAAGGTTAGCGCAAACAAACTCCATACCGTAAATTTTGAAAATACACCCAGCAGCAGCATAATGCCGAGCATCGTTTCTGTAAGGATCAGTACAATAGCCAAAGGAAGCGCATAGGGAACTAAAAATTCCAGATTCAACACAGAGGGCGCAAAGTAATCCTGGAATTTATAGGCTGAACCAATCGGGTCGACCAGTTTTACAAATCCCGAAAAAATGAAGGTTACTGATACGAGTATCCTGATAATTTGTGTAAGTACAAACATGGTTATAAATAAAATAAAATTAAATTTAATCCGACCCCTTCTCTGAGATCAGTATCAAGGCAAAGACCGCATAGTTGATCATGTCCTGATAGTTGGCTGCTATGCCTTCGGAAACAATTGTTCTGCCTGCATTGTCTTCTATTTGTTTGATGCGAAGCAGTTTCTGAAGGATCAGGTCTGTCAAAGAGCTGAGCCTCATTTCACGCCAGGCCTCACCGTAGTCGTGGTTCTTGTCTTCCATTAACTTTTTGGTAAGGGCTACCTGCTTGTCGTAAAGCCTTACCGCTTCTTGCATTTCCATATCCGGTTTATCAGAAACACCCATTTCCAATTGTACAAGTGCCATGATGCTGTAGTTGACGATCCCGACAAACTCAGGTATTTCGTCCTCCTCAACCTTTCTGATACCGGATTCCTGAAGTTGCCTGATCCTTTGGGCCTTGATAAAGATCTGATCCGTTAATGAGGGCAGGCGTAAGATTCTCCATGCACTGCCATAATCTTTCATTTTATGTACAAAAAGATCACGACAATCCTTTATGACCAAATCATATTGTTCCGAAGTTTTTTGCATAATTTGAATTTGGCAGACTTTGAAAATTTTATCCGGCAACGAATTTATAAAAATCTTACTAATTAAAGCGCTTAATCCTTATTTTTACTCTTTGCATCAGTATATTTAAACCATGGAACCGCTTTGGAAATTATTTCTCCTAATTGGCACTGAGGAAAAAAGGAGTAACCTGTTGCATTAAGCTGAGCCTGGTCTAATTTTTAAAAAAGCAGAAAAAATAACATGAAAAGAATTGCAGTATTTTGCGGCTCGAGTTCCGGGCACAATTACATTTACAGACAAACTGCAGTTTTACTGGGAAAATACCTGGTTGCAAACAGAATAGGGCTGGTTTACGGTGGTGGCAGGGTTGGATTGATGGGAGTTTTGGCAGATACCGTTATGGACGGACAGGGAGAAGTGATCGGGGTGATCCCGAACTTACTGAGGCATGAAGAAGTAGCTCACAAAAAGATCACCCAAATGATCGTAACGAGAAAAATGTCGAAAAGGAAAGTGAAAATCAGCAAACTGGTGGATGGCTATATCGCCTTGCCCGGAGGCTTTGGCACAATGGATGAACTATTTGAAGCACTCACACTCGGGCAGTTGGCCATTGAAGAAAAACCTGTGGGTATCCTGAATATCAACGGATTTTTTGAACCCATGCTGAAACAACTTGAGCTCATGGTCAGGGAGGGCTTTCTTCATCCGGAAAATCAGTCCATGTTGCTTGTCAGTGATTCGGTTGAAGGTTTATTTAAAAAAATGGAAGGTTACAAGGCATCCGGACACAGCAAGATCGTTGAAGCGGGAAATCAAAACAAAATGAATGCACATGTTAACGATAAACTGTAAAGGTAAATTGATCGACCTGAGCATACCCAAAGTGATGGGTATCCTGAACCTCACGCCCGATTCCTTTTATGACGGCGGAAAAAACAGCGACGAAAAAATAGTGCTCAAGCAGGTAGAAAAGATGCTCAGCGAAGGAGCTGCCTTCATAGATCTCGGCGGTTATTCGTCCAGACCCGGAGCCGAACACATTACCGAAAATGAGGAAGAGAACAGGGTACTGCCCGCACTGGAAGCTATTTTAAAACACTTTCCCGAAACACTTATTTCAATTGATACCTTCAGAAGCGGACTCGCAGCTAAAGCCATAGATCTCGGTGCCTGTATGATCAACGATATTTCTGCCGGAAATCTCGACAAAGACATGTTCCGCACCGTTGCCTCCAGGCAGGTGCCTTATGTGGCCATGCATATGCCCGGAACGCCCGGAACGATGCAGAAAATGACCCATTATGATGATCTGGTAACCGATCTTGTATATTTTTTCTCAAAAAAAATCAGTGAATTAAGGGAACTACACATCAATGACATCATAATAGATGTAGGCTTCGGCTTTGGCAAAACCCTGGAACAGAATTATACCCTACTGAGAAAACTGGAAGTTTTTCACATGCTGGGGGTACCGATATTAACCGGTATCTCGAGAAAATCGATGGTATATAAAATAATCGGAACCGATCCGGAACAAGCCCTGAACGGCACAACCGTTGCCAATACAATAGCCCTGTTGAAAGGGAGCAATATACTGCGCGTGCACGATGTAAAAGAAGCTGTTGAAGCGGTAAAAATAACCAGGGCTTATGTATAGAATATTGTTGTTATTCGCAATGCTGCTCTCCTGTACCGAAGAAAAAGTGGAGTTACCCGTAATTCCGCAAGAAGGAATTACCGGGGTGTACAATACCTCGAACATCTGGTTCTTTTTTAAGATCCACCAAGGCGATACCCTTGCTTCCGTAAACAGCAAAAACAAAATAGCCAATACCCATCTGATCTTTCACATAGACAAAAAGCTGCAGATGAAACATATCGTTCCGGAACTGGTTGCCATACAAAATAAACTTCAGGAAAAAACGATGCACAAGAAGGAAGGAATGAAAAACTATATGAGCTATGCAGATCCGGAGAACAAGACCTACGCACTGGTCGATTTTACAAACACACGCTATTCTTTGGAAGACCGGGTCTCAAGAACGGATGCGAAAAAATATGACCTGCTGGATCTTTGCCAAAAAGAATTTGTCCTGAGAGACAGTACCTACCCCATTGTGGTACCTTGAACTCAAACTGAAAGAGCTGCTTGCTGATACTGCGCATGTCCGACCACTTGCACTCAGATTTTGCGGGACTTTGACCTATGATCAATACCTGTACACAAAATCACTGCTACAAAAACACAGGATCGATACCGACAATACTGAAATTATCTACTCAAAAAAATAATGATTACATTTACAAAAACTAAATAATCTTGGAACTGTTTGATTTTTTGGATCTGGGTTTTTTTGACATCCTGGATATAGTACTTGTTGCTGTACTGCTTTTTTATCTCTACAAAGTAATGAGAGGTACCACGGCATTCAATATTTTCCTGGGTATAGCTTTTATTTATCTGATCTGGAAGATTACACAAATGCTTCAAATGAGTTTGCTCAGCGATATACTGGGCAATTTTTTGGGTGGTGGCATGATTGCTCTGCTCATCGTCTTTCAGCAGGAAATTCGCAAATTCTTGTTGATGATCGGGTCTACAAACTTCGCGACAAAAAGAGGCTTTTTGAAGAAATTCAATTTTTTAAAGCCCGATTCCCTGCAGCTGAACAACGAGATCAATGAGATCGTGTCTTTTTGTGAAGATATGTCCAAGATCAAGACAGGGGTTTTGATCGTGATCGGCAGAAGCAATAACCTGGATTTTGTAAAGCTTACCGGAGATGCCCAGCAGATAAAGGTGAACAAACCGATCCTGAAGAGCATTTTTTATAAGAACAGTCCCCTGCACGATGGCGCTGCAGTTGTGGAAAATGATTATATCACCGCAACAAGGGTCATTCTGCCGATTGATAATTCCATTGAAATTCCATCGCATTTCGGTTTAAGACACCGTGCCGCATTGGGCATAACCACCAGAACCGACGCCCTGGCACTCATCGTTTCAGAAGAGTCCGGGCAGATCTCTTATGTAAACAATGGGGTTTTCGTATTGTTTGAAGATACCGAAGACCTGGCCGAGATCATCAAGGAAGACCTGATCTATTAACCGGCTTTTTTCTGAAGAAACTGAATGTTGTACAGATTGCTGTAATAACCATCTTTTGCCAGCAATTCGCTGTGCGTACCCTGTTCAACGATCCTGCCCTTATCCATAACAACTATTTTATCCGCTTTCTTGATCGTGGCCAGACGGTGTGCTATGATGATGGAGGTACGGTTTTTAGTAATCTTTTCTGTTGCTTCCTGTATCAGAAATTCCGATTTTGCATCGATGGAGGAAGTGGCCTCATCCAGGATTAATATACTCGGGTTACTGACAGAAGCGCGTAAAAATGCAATCAGTTGCCTTTGACCTGAGGAAAGCATGATGCCCCGCTCTTTTACATTGTAATCATAACCCCCTGGTAAGCTCATAATAAAATCGTGAATACCGATCTCCTCGGCAACCCGGATCACATCTTCTCTCGAAATATTCGGATCCTTGAGGGTAATGTTGTTATAAATGGTATCCGAGAAAAGAAACACAGACTGTAAAACAACCGCTATGTGTTCTCTTAACTCATGCAGTTTGTACTCATTGATCGGTATGTCATCGATCTCTATGGACCCATTTTCTACGGGATAGAACCTGTTCAGCAGATTGATAATTGTCGATTTCCCTGCCCCGGTAGCTCCCACAAAAGCCACCGTTTGTCCCGGTTTGACTTCCAGATCAATGCCTTTCAAAACCTCCTCACCAGGTAAATAGCTAAAATGCAGGTCCTTGATGGTTATTTTTCCTTCCATATGGGATTTCACGACTGTTCCTTTATCCGGTTCCTGCTCCTGGCTTTCCAAAACATCAAATACCCTGTCGGCAGATACCATACCCATTTGCAGGGCTGTGAACTTATCGGCGATCTGCCGTAAGGGCCGGAACAACATATTGATCATCATGATAAAACTGATGATGTCGCCAACCCTGATGGAATCATTCTGTGCAGCCTGCATCCCGCCGTACCAGACAATTAATCCCGTTGCAATAAAAGGAAGAACTTCTGCTATCGGAAAGAAAACGGAGTTATACCAGACTGTTTTTATCCAGGCTTTTTTGTGTTTGTCATTGATCTCCTTGAAGTTTTCATATTCGATGCTCTCTCTGGTAAACAGCTGAATAATTGACATTCCGGTAATTCTTTCCTGAACAAAGGTATTTAAATTAGCCACTTCAGTTCGCACGTCCTGAAAAGCTGTTTTCATTGCTTTCTGAAAGACCTTGGTCGCATAAATGAGTATGGGCAGCACGCCAAAGACGATCAGGGCCAGTTTCCAGTTCACCCAGAGCATAACTCCGGCTATCACTGCCATTTTTAAAAGATCACTGATAATCGTAAACAAACCCTGACTGAATATACTCTCAATGGTCTCAATATCCGAAACAACGCGGGTAACCAATTTTCCAACGGGTTGCTTATTAAAGAACTTCATTCGAAACTGCAACAGGTGACTGAATAAACGGATTCGCATATCCTTTACTACATTTTGCCCCAGCCAGTTGGCGTAATAAATGAACATCAGTTGCAAGATGACTTCTGCCAGCAGGACTGCGAACATAAGAATGACATTCCAAAGCAATAATTTCGCATCCTTTCCTGCAATGTAGGTATCGACGATCTCCTTGATCAGCAAAGGGGTGATCGCAGAAAAGACTGCCAGCAAGATGATGGTAATTACAGAAATTACAAACTGCAATTTGTATTTCTTTGCATACTGCATAATCTTAGCAAAAACTTGATAGTCAAATATTTTGCCTGTTATTTTTTCTTTCGCTTCTTCCATTACCCGGTAATATTCTCTAATTTGTACGGATACCTGATACTCGTTAAAAACAAGCCATGTGCTTTTACGGAGGCTCCTGCATTTTCTCTTGACTGACTTTGAATAACCCTTTTCATATCATCAACAGGCCTCTTGTGCATACCGATCTCCAATAACGTTCCCACCATGGCTCTTACCATATTGCGGAGAAACCGGTTGGCGGTGACGGTAAAGACCAGAACCTCTTTTTCTTGTACCCAGCCGGCCTCACTGATCATGCAGTCAAAAGTTTTTACGTCAGTACCTGCCCGGGAAAAGCACTTGAAATTGCGGTGATTTAAAAGTTCCATGGCTGCCTCATTCATCAAAGATACATCGATTTTTTGATACGGCATTTGCAGGGTAGTTTTTGTTGTGAAAGGATCTTTTATCAAAGACATCCTGTATTCATAGGTCCGTGACAGGGCATCAAATCTTGCATGCGCTGAATTCTCCACTTCAAAAAGCCCTTTTACAACTATGTCTTTGGGCAAATAGGCATTGAGCCTGTACAGTAAATTTCTTCCCCTTAAATCACTTGCACTATCAAAATGAGCGAAGTACTGTCCGGCATGAACCCCTGTATCCGTCCGGCCGCAGCCTGTCAGTGCTATTTCTTCTGAAAGCAGGTCGTGCAGTGCCTTTTCAATGACATCCTGTACCGAAACGGCATTGGGTTGTTTTTGCCATCCGTGGTAAGCAGATCCATTATAGGATAATTCAAGAAAGTACCTCAAAAAATGTAAATTTGTTGAGCACAAAGATAAACTTAATTCATAAAAGCAGGTGGCCAAAAAAATTTTGCTTCTTTCGGATACGCACGGGTATATTGACGAAAAAATATTGGCCTACTGCAAACTTGCCGATGAAATCTGGCATGCGGGGGATATTGGGAGTTTAGCAGTTACCGATGAAATTGCGAAAATAAAACCGGTCAGGGCTGTTTATGGAAATATCGATGGACATGAACTGCGAAGCGTTTGGAAACCCGATGAAATCTTTATGGCAGAGAAAGTAAAAGTATGGATAACGCATATTGGCGGATACCCAAAAAAATACGCTCCCCGTGTAAAAGAACAACTTGCGATTTTAAAACCAAATTTATTTATTTGCGGGCATTCCCATATTCTGAAGGTGCAATACGATGCGCAGCACAAATTGTTACACATGAACCCGGGTGCAGCAGGGATACAGGGATTTCACCAGGTCAGAACCATGCTGCGCTTCGAGATCGAAGGAGAAAATATAAAGAACCTGGAAATCATTGAGATGCAAAAAAGCCTATAAATCAAAGCTGTCGTCTTCCTTGTTATAAATAGGGACTGCGATATATATGCTGGTACCTTCTCCTTTTTTGGTATTGATATTGAATACCCCTCGCATATATTTTATCCGAGATTCGATATGGCTCAGGCCGAGACCGTTCTTTTCCTTTGCCGTTTTCAGATCAAATCCGTCTCCATCATCAATGATCTGTATGACCAGCTGGTCTCCCGATCTTTCTGCCAGTGTAATGGAAGCGTTTTTTGCCTTACTGTGTTTGATAATATTGTTCACGAGCTCCTCGATAATATGGTAGATCTTGATCTCAAATTTCTGATTATATCTTTTTATCCCCTTGTCATAACTGGTGAATTCCAGTTTTGAATTGGAATACTTCTGACACAGGTCCTGAACTGCCATAGCCAAACCAAATTTCATGAGTACGGAAGAAATAAGCTGGTGTGAGAGATCCCTGATCTTTACCGAAGCCTCATCAATAATATGCTGCGCTTTGGTAATTTCAACCGGTACTTCCTTTTTAAAATGCGGCATGGCCGCCTGCAGGTGCAAATTGGCTGAGGAAAGTAAGGCACTTACGCTGTCGTGTAGTATAGCTGCTATATTTCTTCTCTCTTTTTCCTTTGCATCGATGGTGGCATTGATCACCCGCAGCTGGCTCTCGTTCTGGAGCAGTTCCAGGCGATTTCTCTGCTTGAGTTTGTAGTTGTTGTAAAAGATAACCCCTAAAATGACGGATACCAGCGTTAAAAATGACAGGCCGTAAAACAAGATCCTTGCCCTCAAAGCCTTGTTCCTTTGTATTTCTGTCTGGTGCTCCTGCACCTCCACATTGTACTTCGCCTCTACTTCGGCCAGGCTTTCAGACAGGCTCGTCTTGTTAATATCCTCATACAAATCATAACTTTTGCGCAGGTTTTCATAAGCCAGATTGTATTTTTTTAGTGAGTCATATGAGATCGCGAGGTTTTCATAAATGGACCTCTTTATAACTTTTGTTGCGAATGCCGAATCCCATTTTAAAACTATAATGGCCTCCTTGTAATTTTTAATTGCCTCCTTATAGTTCTTTTGAAAATGGTATAAATTTCCAATATTAGCTGTAATGTATGCAATACCTAAAGTGTCTCCTACTTTTTTCTTTATCGCCAATGCTTCTCTGTTATAGCCTTTAGCAAGGTCATAATTGTCCTCCACCTGGGCGATCACCCCCAGGTTGTTGTAGGCATTTGAAATGCGCTGCTCATTTTCTTTATTCACCGGAAACCGGATCGCTTCCCTGAAATAGATCTTGGCACTGTCCAGTTTGTCTATCGTATAGTAAAAGCTGCCCAGACGAACAAGGCACTTCAGTGTGTTTAAAGTATCCTCATTTGTTCTCGCCAGCCGCAGTGCCTGTTTGTTATAAAAGATCGCCTTGTCAAAATTCTGTGATTCGGCAAAGACTTTTGAAAGAAAATTAATGTATTCAATATAGAGTTTCTGATAATTCTGAATTTTCAGTTTTTCGACATTTTTCAGCGCAATTTCCAGGGCTTTTTGTTTGTTCCCGCTTTCATACAAGATCTGAACATAAGTATAATCAATCTGTAGTTTATCGCGATCGGAATCTGAAAAAGAAAAAGTATTCTCCAGGTTTTTAACCAGCATTAAAGCCTCGTCATATCTTTTGCTGAGCAGCAGGGAATCCGCAGTCCTGAGTTTTTTTTGTATATAAATTTCTCTGTTGCTGTCTGCCTGTCCGAAAACGGGATTAAATACAAATAAAAAAAGACAATACAGGATTGTCTTTACGCTTTGTAGATACATGGACTGAAAAGTAGTTTTTGCACATGAAAAGCAATCAAATGACCTCGTTCTTTAAGGCAAATATAGCCAATCCGACACTATTCTTAACTTTTAATTTTTGCATCAGGTTCTTCCGGTGTGTCTCCACGGTGCTTTCACTGATATGGAGTTCATCTGCAATTTCACGGGTACTGTACTGCTGGGCCACATATTTTAAGATCTCCCTTTCCCTTTTGGTCAGGGAAGTGATCAGTACCCCATCCTGACTGCCTTTCTCCTTGATAGGCCTGTTCAGCAGGGTCTGCATCATTTTTTCTTTGATATCGTCCGTAAAATACTGCTCGTCATTCGCCACTTTTTTAACCGCGTTTACTATATGCTGTCCGGCGGATTTTTTAGGAACAAATCCCTGGGCGCCCATCTGCAGCACCTCTTTTACAAGCTTGATATCGTCATAACTGGAAAGTACAATGATCTTTGGTTTTTGGTCCTTGGTTTCCAGAACTTTTAAAACGCTGATCCCATCCAGTTCAGGCATATTGATATCGAGTATCAAAACATCGGCGTGATTCTTCGTAAACCAGTCTACGACCTCCAGCCCGTTAAGGGAATATCCGGTTACTTCCAGGTTTTTTTCGGTACTGAGTACGGCTATGATTCCATCGATCAGGATCTGGTGATCATCGGCTATGTGTATCGTAATATTCGTATCCATGAGGGGCGTTATAAAATGGTATAAAAAAATCCGAGTTTGTGTTTCCCCCGGATTTTGATATTATAACGCTAAAATTAAAAAAATATTGTCTTAGTCCCAGATGATAATGCCCGAAGGTTTTTTATCAGGTACTAAAGCAACGGATAAGCCTTCCATCGCGGCAACATCGTAATTGCTCTGATAAATGTTGTTAAAAGAGGTAGCCACCTTACCGTTTACTGTTTGAAGGTCAAGGGTTACTGTTTTTGATTCGTTGGCATTGCCATTTTCGAACAAAAAGATCTCATTGGAATCTCCGATCAATGCTTTTGAAACCATAACGTTTTTGTCGACGTCAAAAGTAACGGTCACGGCACCATTGTTGTTTTCAATAACAGCTGGTGTTTTTAGCAGGGTTCCATCGATATCATCCAACACGGCTGATTTGATGCCACTGTTATTACCGGTAAAAGAAGCCAGAACCAGGCCAAGGGCAAATGCAATTGTTAAAGTAATTTTTTTCATAAGTAAGTAATTTAAAGTTAAATGTAAAAATTGGTTATTGCCAAATCAATGACATTCCAAATGTAATCGCTATTAACATGGATGTCAATAGGGAAAACAAGGATATTTACATCTACCTGGAAACCATGATTTTTCTACCTAAAAACCATGATACTCACAGTTCAAAGGTAGAAAAAAAATAATCAAACATTCAAAATTTAAATTACTATTTATCTTACTTTACTTATAATCAACTACTTATAAATTATTATGTCAAATTAATTGCGAATTCCTTTTTAAATTCAAACTTATTTACTATTTTCGCTTAATAGTTTTAATAGTTCATATGTTTATAGTATAGTATAGAGAGTGGTTATTTGTAATTACAGTGTTTTTTTCACTGCTCTCTATCTCCCTTATTCCTTTCTCCCCCCAAAATAACCTTCCCCCAAAGAAGGTTATTTTTTTTTGGACGGATTTTAATAGTAAGGAGAGAAGCTATTTGTAAAATAGCTAATCTTTCGAAACTATGTTCGCTTCTCTCCTATCTCCCCTGTATTTTTACCTGAGCGGATTTATATTTTTAATGGAATTAATTGCGGTTATCCCCAGAGATCAAAATTAAAATAGTAAGGAGAGAAGCTATTTGTAAAATAGCTAATCTTTCGAAACTATGTTCGCTTCTCTCCTATCTCCCCTGTATTTTTCTTCAACGCATAATTGAAGTGAATCATGAAAATTATAATACCTAATTTTCAATAGAGAAACTTTGATTCAAAATGTCTTTTTGTGTGGAATTTTATAGCAATTTTTTTCCTTTGTAATCTGAACGTATTTTAAAGTAAGGAGAGTGGATTATTAAATCTTACAGGATTACTAATCTCATCTCTCCTTTCTCCCCCCTTTTTTTTATTCTTCCTGAGAAGAACGATATTTTAATGATCGTTTTACTTTTAATTACATGACAAATATATGTCAGCAGAACAGCCTGTGCAATAGAGGAAAAATGGATTTTTAAAAATACCTGAAAACCTTTAGATCTGATTTGGCAAAAAAAAAGCTGTTTGATAAACAAACAGCCCACACACTATAACTAAGGTTTTAAGAATTACCGCAACCTGTCTGCAGATTTTACAAGCCTTTCATCCTTTAAGATCGCCTTGGTGGCCAAAGACAACAACACCACGACAATTAAAGGTAAGAACGAACCAATACCTTTCTCAGAAACCGAAGTTTCTCCAGATAATGTTTGCAGCTGATAAACAATAAGTCCTAATAATAAGAAGTTCAATATGATGTTCAACCGGTTGATAACGATTTGAGTATTTCTGTTCTTAAACAAAAAGAGCGAGACCAGTGCCAGCCCTGCCGATAACATAAACAGGGATGCAATCGCTTTCAGCAATAAACTGTCGGCCATAAATGCCTGTTCTATTCCCACCATTTCACCATTATATATATAGAAGGGAAAAATGAAAGCCAGCAGGCCCGATACGATCGCGGCCAAAATGAGATACAAGGACTGAACTCTCTGGATCATTCAATTTGTTTTGAATGGCAAAAATACATTAATCTTTTTTACAATAAAACACCTGATTTGAAATTTATTTTGTATTATTGCCCCATCAAATCGAAAAATATTGTAATTTCTTCAACTTACAAGTTTTCCTTTTCAAAAAAAAATTCAAAATATTCTAATTTTCCCCTACGGAAGTTTATATAGATTATTACCTAACAACTACATATATGAGGTTTGAAATCGAAGAGCTCAAAGATAAAAAGCTTTTAGAGTTACAAGAAATTGCACAAACACTTGAAATCCAAAAATTCAAGCAATTAAAAAAAACAGAATTAATTGAGCAGATCCTGGGCATTCAGGCAGCAAATCAGCAACAGAATAAGTCGCCTGAGGAAAATCAGATCAAGCAAAAAAGAGCCCGCATCTTAAAGCCAAACGGTAATCCCAAACCACTATTTTCGGAACAAAAACCTTTTTTTGAAAATAAGAAACCCAGGCAGGATGTCCCCAAGTTAGATGAGCTGGAACCCGAGATGGATGAACCGGTATATGAAAATGAACAGGTCATTCCGATGGTGCATGAAACAGAAGCTGCACCTTTCATTACCCCTGATGTCATACAGGAACCTGTTGAAAAACTAAGCACGGAAAGAATACAGGAAGCACCAATCCATAGACATCAGGAAAATAAAGAACAAAGACATCCGGAAAAGAAAGAGCACAAACACCCCCATCCCGGAAACCAAAACAACGATAAAAATAAGAACAATCCCAATATCGATTTCAAGAATCGCAACAAATACCGCGATCCTGACTTCGAATTTGACGGAATTATAGAAAGCGAGGGAGTACTTGAGATCATGCCTGACGGTTACGGTTTTTTAAGATCCTCCGATTACAACTATTTATCGTCCCCGGATGATATTTATGTATCCCAGTCGCAAATAAAATTATTCGGATTAAAAACAGGTGACACGGTACGGGGAAATGTCCGACCACCCAAAGAAGGCGAGAAATATTTTCCGCTGATCCGGGTCTTTCTGATCAACGGACTGAGCCCCAGTATCGTTCGGGACAGGGTTTCCTTTGAACACCTCACTCCTTTGTTTCCTACAGAGAAATTCAATATCGCCGAAAAGCAAAGTTCGGTCTCAACAAGAATTATTGACCTTTTTTCACCTATAGGGAAAGGACAAAGAGGCATGATCGTGGCACAGCCCAAAACGGGTAAGACCATCCTTTTAAAGGATATCGCCAACGCAATTGCAGCAAATCACCCGGAAGTTTACCAGATAATCCTGCTGATCGACGAGCGGCCTGAAGAGGTTACAGACATGCAGCGCAATGTAAGAGGAGAAGTGATCGCTTCAACCTTTGATGAATCTGCAGACAAACATGTAAAAGTTGCCAATATCGTATTAGACAAGGCAAAGCGTTTGGTTGAATGCGGCCATGACGTGGTCATCCTGCTCGATTCCATAACCAGGCTGGCCAGAGCTTATAATACGGTCGCCCCTGCTTCCGGCAAGATCCTGTCGGGTGGTATCGATGCCAATGCCCTGCACAAGCCCAAGCGCTTTTTTGGTGCTGCCAGAAATATAGAGAATGGCGGATCATTGACCATCATCGCCACAGCGCTTACTGAAACAGGATCAAAAATGGATGAAGTGATCTTTGAAGAATTTAAGGGTACAGGTAATATGGAATTGCAGCTGGACAGAAATATCTCTAACCGGCGTATATTCCCGGCCATTGATCTTGTTAAATCAAGTACGAGGAGGGATGATCTGCTACTGGATGAAAATACGATTCAGCGCATGTGGATCTTCAGAAAATTCCTGGCAGATATGAACCCGATCGAAGCCATGGAATTTGTAAATGAAAAGATAAAATACACGAAAAATAATGAAGAATTTTTGATGTCGATGAATCGATAGTAAACTTCTAATTCATTAACCCATTGGAAGTCAGCAATAAAATGCTGACTTTTTTTGTTTAAAATATTTGCTAAGTAATATATATATTTCGTATCTTTGCCATCCAAATCGCGGGATAGAGCAGTAGGTAGCTCGTTGGGCTCATAACCCAAAGGTCACAGGTTCGAGTCCTGTTCCCGCTACTACGAAAATGCCTTAATGCATTGTAAATCAATCGATTAAGGCATTTTTCTTTTAAAATATTCCCGAAATATTCCCGATTATCTCCTTTACGCTACCTTATCAAGCCTTATTAAACCTTCCTTAAAATACAATGAAACTGTATTAATCACTGTTAAATTTTAACTATCATATTAATATGCCGAACAAAATCTTACTAATTTTGTTTACTATTTATTAAATGGTTTATCAATCTTTATGTCAATCTACCCTAACCTCAGTTATAAATGAAATCAGAAGATATAGTAATTTCTATTAAAAATCTTATTCGTGATGTACAAACAAAATTAAAGCCTATAGAAATTGAAATGTACAGATTAAGAGATCTGGGTGATATTCATTGGGAAGATCTGGAAACTTCATACAAACTTAAACTGAAGGAATTAGGTAAACCAGTTTCCAAATTATTGGATGATCTTTATATCTCCTCTTCAAATGACCACTATTACTTTTTTGACTTGCCATTTATCTCTTACAAAAAATTATATAGATCCCGTCTCGAATTATTTCTTAAACAGAATATTGATGCAAACGAAAAGGATTTTATCGAAAGTGAGTTG
>CAWFJI010000023.1:0-16459 GCA_963816075.1 uncultured Flavobacteriaceae bacterium
TGGGGGATTCAACTGGACCAAATATGAAAATAATCCGGTTTTAAAAAGCCCGGGACTGAAAGATTTCAGGGATCCGAAAGTGATCTGGGATGAAAAGAGGCAGCAATGGCTTATGACATTGGCAACCTATGAAAAAACCTTGTTCTACGCTTCAAAGGATTTGAAATCATGGACTTTCTTATCTGATTTTGGAAAAAATTACGGTGCCCATGGCGGGGTGTGGGAGTGCCCGGATCTGTTTCCAATTAAAGTGGAAGGTGCTGAAGGAGAAAAGTGGGTGCTGCTTCAGAGTCTGAATCCGGGAGGAGCCAACGGCGGCTCGGGAACACAATATTTTGTGGGCGATTTTGATGGCAAAAAATTTGTACTCGATCCAAAATTTGAGGCTCAGTTAAAAGCCGGTCCGCAGTGGCTGGATTTTGGCCGCGACAATTATGCAGGTGTTACCTGGTCGGGAATTCCCGAAAAGGATGGGCGCAGGATTTTTATCGGCTGGATGTCGAACTGGGATTATGCGAACAAAGTTCCAACAAAAGCCTGGCGCAGTGCACTTACATTACCGAGAACCTTGAACTTAAAAAAAACGGACAAGGGTTATAAATTATTTTCTATGCCTGTGCAGGAGATTGAAAGATATTACGGCGAAACGATAAACAAGAATGACCTTCATAAAAGATGAAACTGTGCTGTTGCAGCGCGCAGAGATCGACCTGAATGCCGCGTTTATCGATTTGGATCTGGCCGGACTGAAAAATGAAAGATACGTTCTGCGTTTTTACAACAAGCTGAATGAATACATAAGCCTTGTAATTGACAATGAGAAACAGATCTTTTCCTTTGACCGGACCCGGGCCGGGAATACCAGTTTTTCTGAAAAGTTTGCAAATACGGTTTCTGTGACCCCCTTTGAGGACCGATACGAGAAATTAAATGTAAAAATCTGGTTAGACAAAGCTTCAATTGAAATTTTTATTGATCAGGGAGATTATGTGATGACAGAAATATTTTTTCATGAATGCTCCGATCGATACGTTCAGCCTGAAGTCCTGGGAGGAAATTAAAGTAAATTCCCTCGTAGCAAGACCCATTAAAATCAAATAAAAATGAATAGTATAATTTGTTTTGGTGAAGTGTTGTGGGATAAATTTCCAAACTATAAAAAAATTGGAGGAGCCCCCCTGAATGTTGCCTTGCGCTTAAGGTCATTTCATCTGCCTGTTCAGTTTGTGAGCCGCATTGGTCGCGATACTGAAGGGGAACTAATCCTTAAACACCTTAAAAAGGGAGGTTTATCAACAGAATTTATTCAGCATAGTGAAAACCTAAACACTGGTGAAGTCATGGTCCACCTGGATGCGGAGGGTGTGGCCAGTTATACCATTGAAGAACCGCGTGCCTGGGACGAGATCGAATGCAATGATGCCTTGCTGGATGCTGTAAGCAAATCAAAGGCATTTGTTTTTGGCAGTTTGATCGCACGCAATCCGGTGTCGAGAAATACCTTGTTTCAATTACTGCCAAAAGCAGGGTTTAAGGTTTTTGATGTGAACCTCAGACCTCCTTATTACGATTTGGATACCATTAACCACTGTATGGCGCAGGCGGATCTGATCAAGTTCAATGAAGAAGAACTGGAGCAGATCGTGAATGACCTGCAGGACCGGGATCTGTCTTTGGAAAACCGGATGCTTTTTGTGGCACAAAAATTCAATAACCCGATTGTTTGCACAACCCGCGGTGATAAAGGAGCTGTACTGCTGAAAGACGGCCTATTTTACAGAAATAAGGGATATGTAGTAAAGGTAAAAGATACCGTAGGTGCGGGAGATTCCTTTCTCGCCTCGCTGCTGTCTCAGCTGATGGCAAAGAATAAGCCGCAACAGGCACTGGATATTTCTTGTGCTGTAGGAGCTTTTGTAGCCTCACAGGAAGGGGCGAACCCAAAGATATCAGAGGCTGACATTTCCGGAATTATGCAGTAATCCAGATCTATCAAATGCCTATCTTGTAGAATTTCGGATGATCATTTCGGTAGGCACGTCTATATTTTCAAATTTTACCGGCTCTTTCTTTTTTCTTTCCCTGATTTCTTTTAACAGGGTTTCAACGGCTTTCTTTCCCATTTCAAAGCCATGCTGGTCTATGGTTGTCAGGCTGGGGCTCACAACCCGCGTCTGAACGGAGTTGCTGAAACCTATAACCGAAATCTCCTCCGGAATTTTTACCCCCAATTCATTCAGTCGCAGAATGACCCCGATGGCCAGGGAATCCGTAAATGCCAGAACGCCATCGATCTGTTTTTTTTCTTTGAACATCAGATCAGCAATCCTTTTCCCATCTTCTATTGAAGGCTCGACGCATTCATAAACGATCGATTCATCATAAGCCATACCATTGTCCTTTAAAGCTTTTTTGTAACCCAGATATCGGTCAATGATGGTAATCGAAGTTAAGGCACCTCTTATATGGGCAATTTTTTTACAACCCCGTTCAATCAGATATTTTGTAGCATCATAAGCAATTTTTCTGTCGTTGATGGTGACTTTTGAGCAGTTGACAAATTTTGAGATCTTGTCGTACAGCACCAAAGGCATTTTTCTGGCAACCACTTTATTGATGTGGTCATAGGTTGTGGTGTGGTCGGTCAGGGAAAGGAGTATGCCATCCACACGTTTATTCATTAATATTTCGAGTTGTTCTTTTTCAAATTCTATTTTATCCTCAGAGCAGAGGACAATTACAGAATAGCCGCTCGCCTGTGCCGTATAGATAACACCGTTCAGCACATTGGAGAAAAAATAATGCACGGCATTGGGAGTTATAAAGCCGATCAATTTTGATTCCTGCTGACGCAGACTTTGCGCAACCGAATTGGGGACGAACTTCCTGGAGGCAGCCAGTTCCTGAACTCTTTGTCTGGTTTTTTCGCCTACATCGGGGTAATTATTGAGTGCTTTGGATACTGTTGACGGGCTTATTCCCAATTCTTTCGCAATTAGTTTTAATGTGGGTTTGTCCATCCTAATATTTTGTTAAACATTTTATTGATAAAATCGCGCAAAACTTAAGTAAAGCCACTTCATCTGCTAAAATAAGAAAAATTTAACTCATATCGAAAACGTTTTCGGTTAATTTTGTGATAGTATTTTTTAGTAAAATGATGATATAATATTAATTATTTTATATTCGCGCATTAAAATCCCATATATTATGATACTTTAACAATAATTGATGAGATTTAACAAATAACTAACTATTAATTAATTAAATATGAAATTTAGACTGCTACAAAATGTTTTAACTGGTATCATGTTACTTGTTGGAGCTGTTGTTTACTCACAAACAACCGTTTCGGGACAAGTCAGCACGGATGAAGGTCCGGTACCCGGAGTAAATGTAATTGTTAAAGGAACCACAACGGGTGCTGCAACAGATTTTGATGGGAATTATACGATTGAGAATGTTCCCTCAGATGCTGTACTTGAATTTAGTTTTATCGGGTATGTAACCCAGAGTGTGCCGGTTAACGGGAGAAGCAGGATTGATGTAAGTTTGGCTTCTGATTCCGAGTCACTTGAAGAAGTGGTTGTTATCGGATATGGCTCGGTTAAAAAATCTGACGCAACCGGAGCTGTTGAAGCGATTGGTTCTAAAGATTTCACTACTGCCAATGCAGCGAGCCCTGCTCAGATCTTAAGAGGTAAAGTTGCCGGAGTTCAGGTAACTCAAACAAGTGGTGAACCGGGTGGAGGAGTTAATATCCGCGTACGTGGAAACAGCTCAATTCGTTCAGGAAACGATCCATTAATTGTTGTTGATGGCGTGCCACTTTCAGGAGGAGGAGTATCTTCAGGTACCGATATACCTGGGCTGGGTACCAGTTCAGCTAAAAATCCCTTGAACTTTATCAATCAGAATGATATAGCAACAATAAATATTTTGAAGGACGCCTCTTCTACAGCTATCTATGGCTCAAGAGGTGCGAATGGTGTTATTTTGATCACTACCAAAAAAGGAGCCTCAGGTAAACCGACATTTGAATTTAGTACCATGTATGGTATAAGTAACATAGCAAAGTCTGATGGCATTGATATGATGACTTCTGAACAATATGCGGAACAAGCGGTTGCATCAGGTGCTCCGAATTTGGATCACGGATCAAGAGGGTATAATTATGAGGATGCCATTATGCGATCTGCTACAAATACCAGCTATGATTTTTCAGCCGGATTTTCTGGCGAAGGGTCAAAAACAAGGTTATCTTTTGGATATTTAGCTCAGGAAGGAATTATTAAAAGAACCGGAATGGATAAATATACCTTTTCTTTGAATAACAGCGCTGATGCATTTGGTGACAGAGTTCGCCTTGAAACAAATGTTTTGGTAACCCATATAAAAGATCAGGCGCAAACAACAACAAATGACGCTGGAGCTATTGGTAATTTAATGGGTTCTGCATTATATTGGAATCCAACTTACCCAATCTATCAGCCCGATGGGTCATACACCCAACTTGGTGATTCATATTTAAATCCTGTGGAATTGTTAAATAGTTATGACGATAATACAAATACCACCAGGGTATTAGCAAATATTTCTCCAGTCGTTAAGATCGTAAACAATTTGGAATACAGATTTACATTTGGTGTTGATTATTCAACCTCTGACAGGGCTGCCCAGATGTCACCTACTTTTAATTTAAAAGAAAATAAAGGTACTTTAACAAATGGTGATCCTGCTGGTGGAAGGGCATGGTTAAGTGATATAGAAAGATTTAACAAAACTTTCGAAAATATCCTAACCTATAATACTCAATTCAGCGATGATTTTTCGCTAAATGCGCTGCTTGGTTATTCATATTATAGTTATGGATATGAGTCAAATTATGCCAATGCTTCTTATTTTAATCTTAGTCAAACCAATTTAATAGACAATTTGGAAGGTGGTAAAACTAGTGATTTCCGCGAAGGATCTAATAAAGCTACATCAGAATTGCAATCCTTTTTTGCACGTGCTGAAATGACGCTTTTTGAAAATTTGTTGATCAATGCATCATTGCGATATGACGGTTCCAGCAAGGTTGGTGAAGACAATACCTATGGTACTTTTCCTGCGGTTGGTGTAGCCTATAAATTCTTTGAAAATAATGATGGCGCCCTTAACTTCTTAAAGTTAAGAGGTAACTGGGGTATCGTGGGTAACCAGGAATTTGCCCCTTATGCTTCTCGCGCTCGCGGAAGATATAATAATGGTGCCCTTTCCCAAACTGGAAATCCAAATGCAGACCTTAAATGGGAGACTACTACAAGTTATGGTGCAGGACTTGATTTCAGAATATTTGAAAATGTGAGCGGATCTGTAGATTATTTCTTCAGAACCACCGAAGACCTGATCTTCCCTCAACCGGGAGCAGCGAATGTTCCGAACGATGCTTCCTCTACAACAATTGTGAACTTGCCTGGTGAATTGCAGAATTCAGGTGTGGAATTATCATTAACCTGGGATATAATCAAAGATGATGACTGGTCATTGTCCGTTTCAGGTAATGCGGCCTTCCTTGAAAATGAAATGAAAGATTTTCCTTTGTTCATTCAAACTGGTGCGATCAGTGGTCCTGGTTTGACCGGTGCCTATGCACAGATTATAGCCAATGAACTTCCGCTTTATACTTTTTATTTGAACGAGTGGAGAGGCTTCGATGCCAATGGAAATTCCATTTATGCTGGACCTGATGGAAACGATACCGGACTAGGTGGGGCTGCTAAGGTAATTTCTGACAAAACGGGACTGCCGGATGTGAATTACGGCTTCAATATCAATGCCGGTTATAAGAGTTTTGATTTTAATGCAGCTTTTTATGGTGTTGCGGGAGGATATATTTACAACAATACGGCCAACGCGTTATTTTATAAGGGTAATTTCCTCGGAGACAAAAACACACCACTTGAGTATGCAACTTCCAATCAGGCACAGGGCGATCCAAACTCTCCTTCAACCAGGTATCTGGAATCAGGTGATTTCCTGAGAATGGCCAATTTGACCTTGGGATATAACTTTACCGGAGATACCTTTGGAAATCATATCGATCGTATGCGATTGTATGTGAGTGGCAACAATTTGTTTGTGATCACGGACTATACAGGATTTGATCCTGAGGTGGATACCAACAAGCAAATTAACGGTGTAAATTCTGCTGGTATGGATTACTATTCATATCCGGCCCAAAAGGGATGGTTATTTGGAGTTACAATAGGATTTTAATAAAAATTAATAAAATATTCTAAAAATGAAATTAAGAATGAATAATTTAAGAATGTTGGGATTGTTTTTCGCGGTATTGCTTGTTTTTTCAAGCTGTACTGATCTTGAAGAAACAGTCCAGGATGGAGTTGAATTTGAATCTGCGAGTACTGAGTATGCAGTTACAAATAAAAATCCTGCTGATTTGCTGATCTCGGCATACACCAGTATGCGTAATGTTTATCAGGGACAAGACCGTTTGTTCTGTTTGGATGAACATACATCGGATGCGATAGTTGGCCCTACAAGGGGAGGGGACTGGGATGACAATGGGGTTTGGAGACAATTGCATACGCAGACCTATGGACCTGATCATACTTGGAACCGGGATACTTGGAATGAACTCTTTTCGGCGATTAACCAAGCCAATTTTGTTCTGGGCTCAAACCCCAATGCGCAACAGGCTGCAGAAGCCCGGTTTTTAAGGGCGCTTCATTATTATCATGTGATTGACTTGTGGGGATCAGCTCCATACAGAGAGATAGGTACTGACCCGAATGCCGCAGCTCCGGTTTATTCGAGAGCCGAAGGCACTGCCTGGATCATTTCTGAGTTAGAAGCAATTTTAGCTTCATTGCCTGCAGGTTCTGACCCAACTATTGCCAATAAAAATGCCGCGCATTGGTTGTTGGCAAAGATCTATCTGAACAAAGGCATTTTTACGGCAGCCGATCCCGCAGGCCCATATACCTTTGATCCGGCTGATATGGCAAAAGTTGTTTCTAATGTTGACGCCATTACGGGAAGATCCCTAGCTGCTGATTATTGGGATAATTTTCAACCTGATAATACACAGAGATCAAGTGAACTTATTTTTGTTTCTGAAAATATCGGAGGATCCGCGTCAGGAAATGTGCGCTCACGTTGGTTTATGGGACAACACTACAACCAAACGCCTTCTGGTTGGAATGGTTTTACGACTTTAGCAGAGTATTACGATAAATTTGATCCGAATGATGAGCGTATTTTAAAATGGTTGCCTGAAACAACAGCAAAGAATGGATACAATCTTGGTTTTCATATCGGTCAGCAATACGGTCCGGGCGGACCCGGAGTTGGACCGGCTTTAACAGACAGACCGGGAGCGCCGCTTGTGTTTACAAAAGAATTAACGTTGATTACCGGTGGGGCTACATTGGAAACCGCAGGGATCCGTGGTGTAAAATATGTACCTGATATGGTGAGTGGTGACAATGCCAATAACGATTTTGTTGTTGCCCGTTACGGTGAAGCACTGTTGATGAAAGCTGAAGCATTGGCAAGAACAGGGAATCTGGCCGGAGCCCAAACCATTGTTCAAGGTTTTAAAAATGAAAGTACCACGAGTATTGGTTCTGTGGACGATCTTCTCGACGTACGTGCCAGAGAATTGTGGTGGGAAGGATGGAGACGAAATGACCAGATTAGATTTGGCGAGTTTTTATCAGCCAGGGCATTAAAAAATTATGAGTCAGAACCAAAATTCATTTTGATGCCTATTCCTGCTGATGCTTTGGCGAACCCGAATATTACCCAAAACCCCGGTTACTAATCATCGGATCTTTCGAAAATTTAAAAGGCCTTTTATTCATTTAAAGGGCCTTTTTTTGTTGTTATCAGGGGTAATTCACTTAAATTTGAATCAAAAAAAAAACATGTTTTTATACCTCAAGGCCAATCAGCTCATTGTACTTATTTTCCTGTTGGCGAGTCTTCTTTCCTGTTCAAAGCCTGATAAAATTGAGGAACCTGAGTTGTTTAAAATATTGCCCGGTAACCTGACCGGCATAGATTTTACAAACCGACTTACTGATACACCCGAATTGAATATTTTATCTTACCTGTATTATTATAATGGGGCGGGTGTGGCAGCCGGCGATCTGAATAATGATGGTATGGAGGATCTTTTTTTTGCCTCGAATATGGGGGAAAACAAGCTCTATTTAAACAGAGGGCAGTTGCAATTTGAGGAGCTCAGCAAAGAGGCCGGAATTGAGCCGGGCGGATGGTCGACTGGAGTGAGTCTTGTGGATATCAATGCCGATGGCTTGCTGGATATTTATGTTTGCCAGGTAGCCATGCTGGAGGTTATTAAAGGCAGAAATAAACTTTATATCAATCAGGGTCTGAATAAAAACGGAATACCTACATTTATTGAAAGCGCAACATCTTATGGTCTTGATTTTGCTGGCTATTCCACCCAGGCTGCATTTTTTGATTACGATCTCGATGGCGATTTGGATGTGTATCTGCTCAACCATTCTGTTCACCCAAACCGGAATTACGGCAGGGGAAATCAAAGGAATGTGCCGGACCCGTATTCAGGAGATAAATTATTCAGAAATGATGGAGATACTTTTAATGATGTAACCGAAGAGGCTGGCATATTCAGCGGAAAGATTGGCTATGGGCTGGGTGTCGGGATCTCTGACCTCAATGATGACGGTTACCCGGATATCTATGTGGGCAATGATTTTTTTGAAAATGACTACCTCTATATCAATCAAAAAGATGGAACATTTAGAGAGATCATTCATCAGGATAAAAATGTGCTGGGCCATAGCAGCCATTTTTCCATGGGAAATGACTTGGCGGATTTTAATAATGACGGGGCCATAGATATACTGAGCATGGACATGCTGCCAGAAGATCTCGTTACCTATAAAGCGTCCGGAAATGAATTCAATTATGATATTTACCGGGCTTATTTAAAAAATGGCTATGCACCCCAGTACATGCAGAACACTCTGCATCTCAACAGAAATAACGGGTTCTTCAGCGAGATGGCCTATTTTTCAGGAGTTGCAGCCTCGGAATGGAGCTGGTCCGGACTTTTTACGGATTTTGACAACGATGGTTTCAAGGATATCTTTATTTCAAACGGGATATTTGGGGCCACCAATGATATGGATTATATCAGTTTTATTTCCTCAGAGAACATTCAAAAAAGACTGGATGCCGGCATGACCGTGGAAGATATGTCCATGATCAGTGAAATCCCGCAAAAGAAGATCCCGAATTATTTCTTTAAAAACAATGGGGATCTTACCTTCTCAAAAATAAAGAATGAAGTGGCCTCTTTTAGTAACGGTGCCGTTTATGCTGATCTGGACAATGATGGCGATATGGATCTGGTCACCAATAATTTGAATCAACAGGCTTTTGTTTATCAGAACATGAGTTATGAAAACGGAAACAAAAATAATTTTATAAAGATCGGATTTGAAGGATCAGGAAGCAACAGGTTTGGCATCGGTGCCAAAGTAAGCATCTATAGTAAAGAAAAGGAATTTACTTATGAAAATTTTTTAAGCAGGGGCTATATGTCTTCTGTTTCACCGGTACTGACAGCCGGCATCGGGGAAGAACAAAGGATCGATTCAATAAAGGTGATCTGGCCGGGAAATAAATCGCAGGTCATAAAAAACATACTTCCCAATCAAAAAATTGTTGTGAAAGAATCTGAGGCCCTGGATGATGGCCAGGCAAAATCTGTCAAGCCTGTCCAATCAACTTTTGAGCTAACGGATGATCTGATAAACTTTGAACATTTGGAATATGATTCCTATGAATTCACCCATGATCCCCTGGCACCCATTATGAGTTCGCATCTGGGACCCAAAATTGCCGTGGGCGAGCTTAATAAAGAGGGCTTGCAAACAGTTTTTATAGGCAATGGAAAGAAACAAAAGGCGGGTTTGTTTGTCCAAAGTACATCCGGGGGATTTATGTCGGTTCAGCCCGAACTCATGGAAGAACTGGAACTGACTGAAAATACCGACAACTACTTCTTTGATGCCGATGGGGACGGAACTCAGGATCTGCTCATCGTTAACGGAGGCAATGAATTTGAATCAGGAATACCCCTGAAACCGGTACTTTTGATGAACCGGAATGGCAGGTTTGTTTATGAGGAGAACAGATTGCCTGACATATTTTTAAATGCTTCAGCGCTTGGTGTCGGCGATTTTGATAAGGATGGCGATTTGGATCTTTTTATCGGCGGCGGCTCAGTTCCTAAAAAATACGGAGAGGTACCCAAATCTTATCTGCTCGAAAATAATGGCAGGGGATTTTTTGAGGATGTCACCGGACAGAAAGCAAAAGGCCTGGAAAAAATAGGTCTGGTGCGGGATGCTGCCTGGGTTGATCTGAATAAGGATGGCTTTCAGGACCTCGTTGTGGTTGGACACTGGATGCCTGTTACGGTTTTTATAAACCGGCAGGGAAAACTTCAGGCCGACAAGAATAGCACACTTCAGAATACAAGCGGACTATGGAATACGATACAGGTAAGGGACCTTGATCAGGATGGAAATCCGGATCTTGTTTTGGGCAACTGGGGTCTGAACACCAAATTTACGTCCAGCCCGAGTCAGCCTGTCCAACTGTACCTGAATGATTTTGACAAGAATGGAAAACAGGATCCGGTGATCACCTATTTTTATCAAAATAAAGAAACCGTTTTTGCAAATAAAGATGAACTGGTCAAGCAAATACCTGCTTTAAATAAAAAGTTTCTCTCTTACCAGGCATTTGCCAAAGCGAACTTCAACGAGTTGTTCACAGCAGCTCAAATTGAGCAATCAATCGTAAAAAAAATTGATATTCTGGCTTCTGTAATTGTAAAAAATAGTGGTAATTTGCAATTCGAAATACAGCCCTTACCCTCGATTGCACAACTTTCCTCCACACATGCAATACTTGTTGATGATTTCGACAAAGACGGGAAAATGGATATGTTCCTTGGCGGCAATGATTATCAGGTTAACACGCAGTTGGGTCAGCTGGATGCATCACAAGGCTTAATTTTAACAAGTGAGGGCCAGGAGGCTGGGTTCTGAATCAGGTTCTGACAGAACAAATAGCCATGCCGGGAGCGATCAGGGATGTAGTAAAAATAACTGTAAATGGGCAGAATTATTTGCTGATCAGCAGAAATAACGATAAACTTAAAGTATTCAAAATTAAACAATAAAAAATGTCACACATGAAATGGTTAAGCACGGCGGCGTTCCTGTTGCTATTTTTAAGCGCTTGCACTGAAAAAAAGGTTGAGGTTCAAAAAGCAAATGCGCTGTTTGTACTGGAAGATAACTCAGGGATAGATTTTAGCAACACAATTAAGAACACAACTGATTTTAATATTTTTTCCTACAGGAATTTTTACAATGGTGGTGGTGTAGCCATTGGTGATATCAATAATGACGGCTTGCCGGATGTTTATCTGACAGCGAATATGGGTGAAAACAAACTGTATTTGAACAAAGGCGATTTTAAGTTTGAAGATATTACAGAAAAAAGTGGTGCCAGAGGAAAGCGTGCCTGGTCAACGGGAGTCGTTCTGGTTGATATCAACAATGACGGTTTTTTGGATATTTATGTGTGCAATGCTGGTAATGTGAGCGGAGATGACCATTTGAATGAACTTTTCATGAACAACGGCGATATGACCTTTACCGAAAAGGCGAAGGAATACGGACTGGCTGATAATGGCTTTACAACCCATGCAGCCTTTTTTGATTACGATCAGGACGGAGACCTGGATGTGTATATACTCAACAACAGCTTTATACCTGTATCTTCTCTGGGCTATGAAAACAAAAGGGAAATCCCTGAAAAAGATTGGAATATTGACCCGCAGTACATTGGCGGTGCAGACAAATTACTGGAAAACCAAAACGGTGTTTTTGTTGATGTCAGCAAAAAAGCCGGGATTTACGGAAGTTTGATCGGATTTGGTCTGGGGGTGACCGTTGGTGACGTAAACGGCGATTTTTTACCTGATATTTATGTGTCAAATGATTTTTATGAACGGGATTATTTATATATCAATCAGGGTGATGGGACTTTTAAAGAAGAAGGAAAGAACTGGATGGGTCATATGAGCATGTCTTCTATGGGTGCCGATATGGCGGATATCAACAACGATGGAAAACCTGAGATCTTTGTTACCGATATGCTTCCGGAATCTGACGAGCGCTTAAAAAGGACCAGTGATTTTCAGCGGAATGATCTCTATCAGTTGCTGGTGGGCCGTGATTTTCACCACCAGTTTATGCACAATTCCCTGCAATTGAATAACGGGAACAATACCTTTTCTGAAATAGCCTTTGGAGCCGGAGTTGCTGCCACAGACTGGAGCTGGGGTGCCCTGATTTTCGATATGGACAATGACGGATACAAGGATATTTATGTTTCCAATGGAATCTTCCACGACCTTACAGATCAGGATTTTATGGATTTTTTTGCCAATGAGATCATCCGTGACATGACCATCACTGAAATCAAACAGGACAAGGATAAGGTAATTGACAAAATGCCCAGTAACCCGCAGGTGAATGCTGTTTTCCGCAACAACGGAAATCTTGCTTTTTCCGATTTTTCCAAAGAATGGGGTATGGATGTTACGAGTTTCTCAAACGGAGCTTCATATGGAGACCTGGATAATGACGGAGACCTGGACCTGATCGTTAACAACGTAAATGCGAAGGCCTTTGTATATAAAAACAAAACGAATGAAATCTTAAAGAACAATTACCTGAAAGTAGAACTGAAGGGCGACAGCATAAACAAGCGCGCTATTGGAAGTATAGTCGATGTTTTTGTGAATAAGCAGGTTATCCGGCAGGAACTGATACCTTCCCGGGGATTCCAGTCTTCGACAGATTATCATCTGGTCTTTGGATTGGGGGCCCATACCAAGATCGATTCGGTTAGAGTAGTATGGCCGAACAGAAAAGCGACGGTCATCCCGAATCCGCAGATCAACCAGTCACTAAAGGTTGATATGCTGACATCGAAACAGACAGAACTGGCAAAGTCTAATCAAGTGGTGAAGACCATTTTTAAGGAAGTGCCGCATACCATGGATGCCCATGTGGAAAATAACTACACCGATTTTGATTATGAAGGATTAATTATACAACAGCTTTCAGATGAAGGCCCGGCTCTGGCTGCAGGCGATGTAAATGGTGACGGACTTGAGGATATTTTTATCGGTGGGGCTAACGGACAGGCAGGTCAGATCTACATCCAGGCAAAAGACGGCCGTTTGTCAAAACTTCCGCAACCTGCATTTAATGAGCACCTCCTGTTTGAAGATACGGCTGCTACTTTCTTTGATACAGATGGCGACGGTGATCTGGATCTCTATGTGGGCTCCGGAGGGAATGAGGCCATTGAAAGAAAGGAATACAGAAAAGACAGATTGTATTTTAATGACGGGAAGGGAAAATTTACTTATCAGGGCAGCGCGCTTCCTGAGTCCTACCTGAATACCTCGGTGGTAACGGCCCATGATTTTGACGGCGACGGGGATATCGACTTGTTTGTCGGAACCCGGAGTGTGCCTGGTATTTACGGTATAAATCCCGAAAGTTTTTTACTGGAAAACGGCGGTAATGGCAATTTTAAAAATGTGACCGAGGCCAAGGCATTTGATCTTATGAAAACAGGAATGATAACAGATGCTGCCTGGGCGGATATGACCGGCGACGGGATAAAGGACCTGGTAGTCGTGGGTGATTGGATGGCTCCTGCCGTGTTTGAGAACTCAGGTAAACGATTGCGCTTGTTAAAATCGAATCTGGATGAATTAACCGGTTTGTGGAATGCCCTTTCGGTTGCTGATCTGGATGGAGACGGAGATCTTGACCTGGTGCTCGGAAATAAAGGAACGAATTGGTATCTGAAGACATCAAAGGAAAAACCGGCTAAATTATTTGTAAATGACTTCGACAACAACGGAACCATTGAACAAATTTTTTCGAAGAATTTTAACGGTAAAGATGTGCCCTTGTCCTTGAGAAGAGAGCTGGCCGGGCAGATCCCTTCCTTAAAGAAGGAGATCCTGAAGTTTGAAGATTATGCAAAAAAATCTGTTCAGGACTTGTTTGCTGAAAAAATAATTGAGAACTCCCAGATCAAAATTGCACATACCTTTGAAAGCGGTATAGCCTATAATAATGGTGATAAATCATTTACATTCAAGCCTTTGCCCGCCAGAATTCAATATTCCTGCGTAAACAGCATCCTGACGACGGATCTCAATAAGGATGGCGTTCTTGACATCATCCTCGCCGGGAATAATTTCCACCACAAACCGCAGTTTTCAAGATTTGACGCGAGTTTTGGGGATGTGCTGCTCAGTGAAGGCAAGAACGGCTATCAGTGGGTTCCAAATGCCACTTCCGGAATTATGGTGAGGGGCCAGGTCAATGATATGGTGTGGTTTAATGCTGGTTCGGGTAAAAAATATGTAGTCATGGGAATAAATAATGATTATCCCAAAATATATGGAGTGAATGAATAGGTATTTGTGGATACTGTTGCCATTGATCCTTGCGTATTCCTGTAAGCAGAAAGGAGAAAAGGAACTGTTTGAACTTGTTTCTGCAGAACGCTCCGGATTGGATTTCGTCAATACGGTAAAGGACACGGAGGAGCTCAGCATACTTGATTACCTCTACTTTTACAATGGAGGGGGAGTTGCAGTGGGCGATATCAATGGAGATGGCTTACCTGATATTTATTTTACCTCCAATCTGGGTAAAAACAAACTGTACCTGAACAAAGGGGATCTAAAGTTTGAAGACATCACTGAAAAGGCGGGTGTTGAAGGTAATTCTGATTGGAATACAGGGGTTGTCATGGCGGATGTGAACGGGGACGGCCTGCTCGATATTTATGTCTGTGCCGTTGTCGGTTTAAAAGGTTTCGACGGGCACAATGAATTATTTATAAACAATGGGGATAATACGTTTACCGAATCGGCCCGGCAATACGGTCTGGACTTCGAGTCGTATTCCTCTTCAGCAGCATTTTTTGATTTTGACAACGACGGTGATCTGGACATGTACCTGTTGAACCACGCTGTTCATTCAGTAAATTCCTTCGGGCCGGCCAGTATCAGGGAAACCAGGGTATACGAAAGTGGCGATAAACTGATGCGTAATGACAAGGGCGTTTTTGTGGATGTAAGCGAACAGGCAGGAATCTTTGGCGGATATAACAGCTATGGGCTGGGACTGGCTACGGCGGATTTTAATAATGACGGTTATACGGATATTTACGTATGCAATGATTTTCATGAAGACGATTACTTCTATATTAATAATGGAGACGGCACCTTTACAGAGTCGGTTAAAACATATTTCGGGCACACCGGCAGGTTCTCGATGGGCAGTGATGTGGCCGATATAAACCATGATGGTTATATGGATTTGCTGAGCCTGGATATGTTACCGGAAGACGAAGAAGTACTGAAGGCATCGGATGGTGATGAATCTGTTGATATTCTTCAATTGCGTATAAACCAGCTCGGATACCACTATCAGTTTACACGAAATATGCTGCAGATCAACCAGCAGGGAAATCATTTTCTGGAGACTGCCCTGTTTAGCGGGGTGGCTGCTACCGACTGGAGCTGGTCGGCCCTTTTTGCAGATTATAATCAGGATGGGGAACAGGATCTATTTGTTTTTAACGGGATCCCGAAAAGGCCTAACAATCTGGATTATGTGAAGTACATCTCCAATGAACAGATCGAGAAAAAGATCAGTCAGACCAAACTGGTCGACAACGAAGCCCTGGATCTGATGCCTCCGGGTATCGTGCCCAACTATATTTTTGAAGGCAAACCCGGCATAGGGTTTCAGGACAGATCAGGGGAATGGATTTCCAAAGACCCGATGATATCCAATGGCAGCGCCTATGCTGATTTTGATAACGACGGAGATCTGGATGTGGTTGCCAATAACCTCAACAGTACGCCTGCCCTTTACGAGAACAAAACAAATGAGAAAGCCGCTTACCTGAAGGTTAAACTCGAGTTTGAGAAGGCCAACCGGTTTGCGATCGGTGCCAAGGTGATCGCTTACCACCAGGGGCTTGCCCAGCACAGACAACTTTTTACTTCAAAAGGCTTTCAATCCTCTTCAGAAGCCCTGGTTCATTTCGGGTATAATACCGCAAAAACCATTGATTCTCTGCTGGTCATCTGGCCTGACAATACTTTTCAAAGTTTGTACAGTATTCCTTTGAATCAAACCATCACCATAAAAGCAAGCCAACAAAGACAAAAGGTAAATTATGATCTTTTATTTCCCAAAACGACTCCTTTATTCCAGCAGGTAAGTATAGACTCATTGGGAATAAGTTACGTGCATAAGGAAAATAA
>CAWFJI010000024.1:0-147555 GCA_963816075.1 uncultured Flavobacteriaceae bacterium
ATTACTAACGGTATTTTATAAGATTTGTGCGACTGAGAAATCGGAGATTTTTCGGATATAGCAAATCGTTTATTGGATGTTTATCGGTCCGTTATTTAGCTTAAATGTAAGAATATATTTTATGAGGTGTTAGCCTTTCGTTATTTACTTTATCAATTTTATATCTATTTAAATTGAATTGATCTGACATAAATAGTTTTTCCTTCACCGCCTAAAAAAACGAAACCAAGTGGTGTTTCTATGATTTTCTTATCTGCCGTTTCAAATTTCTCCACAGGTATTTCATAGGTTTCCCACTTATTGCTTACTGTAATATCAACTCTTGATTCAGTGCCATCAGGAAGATCATATTTATCTTTCATCATTAAGGAGAACTGTTCACCACCAATCGCCCCCTTCATTTCAAGGATTAACTTTTTGTATTTTGTATAATCCATTTCTGTTACGCGATTATTTAATGCGTTAATAGTAAAATAAGGGGAGCCCCAGTCAAAAATGTTGTCAGGATAGGTCAAAATCATAGCATCGTCCTCGAATTTTATACCATCAAAAAACTTGTTGCTGGATTTTGCGTATATTACTCCAAAATCTGACGGTATTTTGCCATTGACTAAAAGATTTAAGACATCAACTTCTGCATAGGAATAGAAAGTACCACTAAAATCTATTTTGGTCTGTTCATCAAAATTCACTTCTCCTTTTTCGACCATTTCAATGTATTTTTCTCCAAGAATAATTTGCTGATCGTATAAATCAACCATATCTAATTCTTCAAAGCTTTTAGCAAATAGTGCAATTGTACATTCATCGTTTAAAATCTCTAAAAAATGTTCTTTAATATCACCTGATTCCATATATTCCCAGGGCCTCTTAAAAAGTGCACCGTCTTTATTTCTGAATTTATTGGACCATGTTTGAAAATCAGTTTTCAACGTCTGATTATAATCTTCCTCCTGTTGGTGTAAACGTTCGGCTGAAGAATAAAATGAATTAAGTAATAATTCGATATCTGTACCTTGAAGTTTACTTAGATAAATTGAATTTTTTAACGCATTGAAAGCACTAAGGTTGGGTTGGTAATAAATGATATTACTTAATTCACCAAAGGTATTGGCTATAAAAGCGTAATCATTAAAAACTAGTACTTCTTTTTGAGAATCAATATAGGTGTTGAAAATAGAATCTGCCCGAATGCCAATATTTTCTCTTCCCGTTCGGATTAATTTTAAATATCTGATATCGGATTGAATAGCACTGGAAATACTTTTCTTAAGCCCGTCCATTTCTGCTGCCTGGATACGCTCCTGATTCCAGTTATTGATTTGCAGTGCAATTAAAATTCCAATAACCACAAGAATAATTTCTCCAATTGCATATCTCATGTATTTTAATGGTCTGTTATCCTCTGCCATTTTCTTACGTATTTTTCTAAAGAATGGAATCATATGATTTATTTTGTTTTTAATGAAGGCTAACTTGTTACATCCAAACAAATATATCTATTTATACATCATTGTTCCGGGATATCGTTAGTTTTTGACAACCTTGCGGGCTAAGGTCGCAGTGCTGACCCTATTCAGACAGCTTCCTCTTTTGTAGTCAATTTCTCAAAACGCTCCTTAAAATAAGGGGTCTCCGTACCCATCCAGGTATCCCAGAAGGTGAAATAGAGCCCATAATTATAGTTGAATTTTTTGTGATGGTCGTCGTGATGCGCCGCTCCGATCAGCCATTTTGCTAACGGGTGCCGAGCCCATTTGGTGGAATAAATTTCCACACCCCCGTGGTTAATGGTGGCCGCAATGGTCATAAATAAAAGGATAGCCAAAATGACCCCAATATGCAAAGGCAACCACAGGACCAATACAGGTAAGACAATGGCTTGTAATAAAGATTCCAAAGGATGAAAGGAGAATGAGGTAAAGGCTGAAGTTTGTAAACTCATGTGATGTTCCTTGTGTATCCATCTGTAAAACGGTGGTATGTGCATCCAGCGATGGAGCCAGTAATAAAAGGTATCCTGGATGATAAGCACAAGGAATACACTCAACACCGAATACCAGACAGGATAGGCATCAAAGTTTGTATAAATAGCTGTATGCCCCTGCTGCCACAAGATAATCACCCCCATCCCGAGCATTGTAAAGATGGCAGCACTGATCGCAGAACTGCGGATCTCCCTTCTAATTTGTCTGCTTCTCAATTTTGAAATACTTAGTAATCGATTCCGAAATTTGTCCCTCAACCAACGATGGAAAAAAAGATGATATACCCAGGATAAAATGAGATACCGAAAGAAGATTATAACAAAGAGGCCCAGTGATGACCAAAATAAATAAGGAGGATTTAGCTGTCCGATTTGTTTAAGATATTCCATCCCTATAAATTTAAGACTATTTTTTTCTTCTCCTCGTTTATGCTCTCCATGAAAAAGGCTCATCGGACCTATATCTGGACTTTGGTCCGTAAAAGAATTTTGTCATTGGTTAGCGATTTGCTATAATGTGGCACAACGGTAAATTGTATAAGTAGTGGCAGATTGCTTGGTAGTTTGCTGTCAATACAGCTATACTGTTTGAGTAGACTACAAAACTTGATATTTAGCACTTTCACTGCCATTACTTATACAAAATGTTAACACTTTCACTGCCATTACTCATACAAAATGTTAGCGCTTGTTTTTTTATTGTGAATAAATCCTAATCACACAATCCTTTTATAAAGTCACTTTTATAGTTTCATTTTTTTCAATCAACGTTTCTATGTACACTTTATCCTTACTAAAAACTTTAACTGACAACTTGTCTTTTTCTCTTTTAACCTGAATATCAAAGGTGTTGTTAAAGGCTTTTATATTTCTCAATGCCATTGATTCCCATCCTTCAGGTAGTTTAGGTGAAACAAAAAATGTAGTGAGACCTGCAGGACGTATTCCAAAAATCCCTTCGGTTATTATTCGGCAATATAAAGCACTTTCGGCTGACAAATGCCTCTGATTTCCTTCCGGGTAAGCTTCTACCGGATAGGGTACATGTTCCCCTAATAAACGTCTTTTTGTATAATAATTGAAGAAAGGCATTGCCCGTTTTGTGTCACCGGCTGCAAACACACCTCGTAAAGCGTATAGTGTGGCTCTGTCCCAGAATGTAGTACTTCCTGATGCTGAAGCTAATCCATCCGTTGTCCAGAGTTTATCAGAAAACAAAGCATCAACAGTACCTTTGCTTCTCCTGAAGATATCTACAGTAAGAGGTGTACAAATCCAGGCACGCAAAACATCATTTCCTTTATAATACCTATAGGTTTCAAATCCTGAAATATTTTGTCCAAAATAATTCTCAATAGATAATTCTAATGCCACTGATTGTTTTGCGTAGCTGTCGAGTATTTCTGTTGCTATATTCAATTCTTTTCCAAGAATAACTGCCGAAATCAAAGCATCATAATACAAGCTTGAAGTATTTAAGTTAGCATCACCTGCGGGAAAGCGACCTTCAAGCTCGTCGCTATCAGAATTTACAACACCTTCATTGTTTATTTTTCTTCTGCAATATTCAAGACTCCATTCAATAAGAGGCCAAAGTTCGCTGGCTTTTTTTTTATCCCCGCAAGCCAACGCAAAACGTGAAGCTCCATAGGCAATCATGGCCATATCACCGCGATCACCGGCTCCGTTCCAAAAATATAAACCTTCTGCAATAATAGAACTGGGAATTGGTTTATAATCGGCATTCATAAACCTTGCAAAATGTCGGAATGAGTTCATGGCAGATTCATTGCCGGCTATATTTCCAAGAAATGGAAAAAAAGGATTTGCATATTCAGCTTGATCATTTGCCCAGATAGCTGCATAATAGGCACCACCACCGGGACCATGCATTAACCCACCTTTTGTGTTAAAAATACTTTCAACCGCTCTTAGTTTTGCGAAAGCAAAAGCCCTATCCATTACTTCATCAGGAGATTCAAATACTAAGCTGGAAAATGTTTCATCAATTAGTTTTTTGCGCTTGTTCAATTCATAATCTGCCGAAACATAAGGCACTTCCTCTCCTGCTTCACGTCCGGAATAAATCAATGCATAATCCAGAGATTCATTAGGTTTTAAATTATAAATACCATACTTATTAGAAACTACGTTTATGGAATAAACCCCACGTACACCTTTATCGGCATCCGTTTTATGAGACAATTCAATTTTCGGGAGTTCAATTTCTACCGGTTGGTTTGTGCTATTTCGAATCTCGATAATATCGATAAATACAGTCTTATCGGTTGAAGGGAATAATTGGTGTTTAATCTCTACTCCCTCGGCTGTATTGGATTGATAGCCTAATATTCCTTTGATGTAAAATTTGTCGGGTTCTTCACTAATAGCCTTTCCATTAACCTTTATTTGACCTAATGAATCATAATCTATTTTATGAGCAAGGCTCCCGTGTGTATCATTAGGAATAGTCCTTAGGTTAGGAAAAACCAAATGAACTTTTTGCTTTAACTTCCCATTATTCACTCCATAATGAACAATGACAGACAAATACATTCCGCTCATTTCTATATGATCCATGTGTGAATCCTTTTCTTTTACTCCCCATTCTATACCACCATCATTAGTCAAATTCCATCGTAAAGAATCCTGCGATTGTACCTGGCTAACAACGCTTATAAAAAAAGCAAAAACTAATAATCTCTTCATTGGATCTCTTCTGTTATATTTTCTGCATATTTAAGTTAAATAAACGCTAACGGACGCTATATAATACTAAATTAGTTATTTATATGTTCAAATCCCGCATATCGTTAGCTTTTATGAAACTATAGGGCAAGAAAATCAAAAGTTAGGTGTACGCAGATCCTCCAGACGTCTTTAAATCAAGTTCAAAACCAGAAAAAGCTCATTTTTCAATAAAATCGGATTTTTATAACTTGTCAACGCTATTGGTTGCAAGCAATATTTTTATTCAGTAAGTTTTCATGAATGTCAGTTACGTCTTTTTCAATTCCTTCTTCTCGTCGATGTCAAACATGCATCCTGAGTCCAAGCCAATTTGACTGATTCCCAAGCTACTTGCTTGATACGCAATGCATTTTCTGAATTCACGATTGTCCTTTATGATTTCATGAAATTCGATTTTGTATGGCAGTATGGAAATCAGTATCATGATTTCAATTTAAAGATTCATTTTCAGTATTTCTCCGCTATCTATCATTGCTAACTTTTCCATTCTTGATGATTATGATAATCAATTCAGTCTCAACTGTTGCATTTCGTGTTGCCAAATACTATAATCCGCCACTGATCGATAAGTCCGAATACTATAAAGTTCATGCATTTATCGTTATTTTTCAATCAGTTGAATGTGAATTCAGATCGAATGTCCTGTGATTGGCTTGCACTAGCAATTAATTATATACTGCTTTTACAACGATTTTCTCTTAAATCACTGATTCAAAATCAATAGGCACAGCATTAGCAAATCGTTCATGAACCAGTATCCTTCAGATAATACTTTGATCCTCAAAATTCCTTTTGGATCAATTATGATTACTTCTTTAACGAATTATGTTCGATGATTTGAACTGCTTTACAGGTTTACTTGACGCGTTTCTTAAGAATAACCTTTTCCTATCCGTTTCATGACATCTGTAATCTCAAGATTTATTATCGAAATGAAGATAAGTTTTGTTATTTTCTTTAGATTATATCAGCGAAGAAATATCTGACTTATTTAAATGTCAGCATATGTTAAAGTTTATCTCTCTAAAATAATAAGGATAAGTCATTGAGTGTTTGGTTTATCAATTCCTTAAGAATTTAGTCACAGTATTTGATTTATCAATGTCTTCTATGGCTATTATAAAGTTCTTCCTGGCTAGGCTATTTTCATCTCTCTGTCTTATAAATTATTTATAACAAACCCTTCTTCTTTGTTTTCTTGTTAGTAAATTCTATAAAAGTGTAATTCAGATGCCGATATATAAGCCTTTAATCTATTTTTTTCCACTTTTGTTTACTTTCTACTTTTAATTCTTTAAAATATGAATACCTAAATATTTGGTGATTTCCTTTTATTGAAAAGTGTTTCATATAGAATACCTCTATCAGAGCTTATGTTTTGTATTCAATACTCAATCATTCCTTTAAAATACTAATACGCTCAAATTCAAAAATTAAAACTTCCGGATTAGTATAGTACAAAATTTTGAAAATCACTGGTACCAATGAATTCACGGACAAAAACAGAATAATTTTTTGCCATTCAGCTTATTTTGTTTTCCATATAGTACAACTTCATCTAAAACATATTGTTTTCTGAAAGTGAGAAATAAACGGTTTTGAATAGGTAGAAGTGTCAAATCAATTTAAGGTCTTATAGCCAAGATCGTGAGATTATTAGTTCATAAACACCATAATCTGCCTCTAAATTGAATTCCTTTATCATTTGTTAAGTTTCCGGTAGTCGTGTTATTAAGATGATACTGTAACATTACTAATCGGTTTATTTTCAAAGTAAATTACTCCTTCAAATTTAATTTGAGCAAGCAACTTAACAGAAAAAGATGTAAAAAAAGAGAATAATTATTAATGATTTAGAATCAGATTACTTTGTGGATTTATATTGGCAAAATTGTTATATAATTACTAAATTAGTTATTTACATGTTCAAATCCCGGGATATCGTTTCCTTTTTTGTCTCCATAAAAATTCCTCCTAATTCCTTATTGGACTTTTTAAGAAAGAGCAATTATACTTGAGTAGTATAATTTTAGATCTTTTTACAAACACCAGACGGCATGGCACAAATCCAATAAAACCTTAAGTGACCAAATCGTGACCAAAATAAAGTGGTAATCTGCTACAATCTGCAAACAAAAAAAGGAACCACTTTGAGTAATTCCTTTTTAATTATTTTATGATTTCGGTATTTTTGGAATGCCCGGTCTCTATAGAAGTTCCGCAAAAAGCCCGGTTTCTGTTTTCGTAACCTTTACCAACTGGTGCTTGCTCAGGCTTTTTATGGCCAGATCCCATTTTTTGCCGCTCAGCGCGGTCTGCTCTTTCAGGCTGTTCAATTCCATCGGAGAATTGGCTTTGAGGAGATCCATAATGATCTTTTCGTCTTCGGTTATTTCAGGGCTTCTTTTTTCGGGTTTCATTTGGGGGAAGAACAGCACTTCCTGTATAGACAAGTTGTTGGTCATAAACATCACCAGCCTGTCAATGCCAATACCAATACCAGAAGTAGGCGGCATGCCGTACTCGAGTGCCCTCACAAAATCCATGTCGATGAACATGGCTTCGTCATCGCCTTTTTCCGACAATTTTAACTGGCTTTCAAACCTCAGCAACTGATCAATGGGGTCATTGAGCTCGGTATAGGCATTGGCCAGCTCTTTTCCGTTTACCATGAGTTCAAAACGCTCTGTCAGCTCCGGATGGTCGCGGTGTTCTTTGCACAGCGGACTCATCTCTTTCGGATAATCCGTAATAAAAGTGGGTTGTATATAGTGGTGCTCGCATTTTTCTCCAAAGAGCTCGTCGATCAGTTTTCCCTTGCCCATGGTTTCATCCACCTCAAGGCCCAGCTCTTTGCAAACCTTGCGCAAAGCCTCCTCATCCATGGCAGAAACATCATGGCCCGTATGTACCCTGATCGCCTCCAGTATGGGCACACGTGCATAAGGAGCCTTGAAATTGATCAGGTGCTCCCCTACCTGTATCTCCGTTTTTCCATTGGCTTCCAGGGCTACCTTTTCCAGCAATTCCTCGGTCATTTCCATCATCCAGTGGTAATCTTTATAGGCCACATACAATTCCATCACCGTAAATTCCGGATTGTGGGTTCTGTCCATACCCTCATTTCTGAAATCCTTAGAAAACTCATACACCCCGTCAAAACCTCCCACGATCAGCCTTTTCAGGTACAATTCATTGGCGATGCGCAGATACAGCGGCATATTCAGCGCATTGTGATGCGTAACAAAGGGTTTTGCGGCTGCACCTCCGGGTATGGGCTGCAAAATGGGTGTCTCCACTTCCAGATAACCGCGGTCATTGAAAAACTGACGTATGGCATTGGTGATCTTGGTGCGCTTGATAAAAGTTTCTTTTACATGGTCATTCACGATCAGGTCTACATAGCGCTGCCGGTAACGCATTTCAGCATCACTGAAAGCATCATGGGTTTTGCCCTCTGCATCGACCTTTACCACAGGCAGGGGCCGCAGTGCTTTCGACAAGACCGTCAGCTTGTTCACGCTAACGGATTTTTCACCTACCTTGGTTTTAAAAACCGTACCCTGAATTCCCACGATATCGCCTATGTCGAGTAATTTTTTAAAGACCTCATTGTACATGGTCTTGTCTTCCTCCTTGCACAGTTCATCCCTGTTCACATAGATCTGCATCCTTCCGCTGCTGTCTTTCAGTTCGGCAAACGAAGCTGAACCCATGATCCGGCGGCTCATGATCCTGCCGGCCAGCACCACTTCCTTCCCCTCTACCTCATCAAACTTTTCAATGATGTTTTCAATGGTATGGGTGGTTTTAAAGGCCTGTGCCGGATAGGGATTTATTCCCAGTCCGCGCAACTTGTTCAGCGATTCCCTGCGTATGATTTCCTGCTCTGATAACTGCATTTCTTTTAGAATTAGCGGATGATTGATATAGGGGCCAAAGATACCATAATTTCAAAATCGGACAATCGCAGTGATTAAAGATTTTTGTTGCTGGTTTTTTTTTTAGAAATTTGCCAGGGATAAGGATAAAGGAAAAAGGAAAAAGTGAGATAAAGGATAAAGGATAAAGGACAAGTAAAAAGTAAAAAGTAAAAAGGTAAAAGTAAAAAGTAAAAGGTTAAGAAAATGAGTTTCTGGCGTGTATTGCTTGCTATAGTACTCCCTCCGCTGGCGGTGATCGACAAAGGATGTGGATCGGTACTTATCGTTTTGATACTGACCGCTTTGGGCTGGGTTCCGGGTGTATTGGCGGCTTTGATCATTTTAAACAACCCAAAAAACTGATATGAAAGAAATCAGGCTTATCGAACTGGGAATCATGGATTATCAAAAGGCCTGGGATTTTCAGGATACCTTGCACAAAGAGATCATTGCGGTCAAACTGGCCAACAGGCATCGGGAAATACAGGAAAAGAATACCAACTATTTTATTTTTACGGAACATCCGCATGTGTATACCCTGGGGAAAAGCGGCGATATCAGCAATTTGTTGCTGAACGAAACCCAGCTAAAAGAAAAAGGCATACAGTTCGTACACACAAACCGCGGTGGAGATATCACCTATCACGGTCCGGGACAGGTAGTGGGTTACCCGATCATCAATCTGGAAGATTTTTCTCCTGATATCCATTTGTATATGCGGAACCTGGAGGAAGTGATCATCAGAACCATCGCAGAATACGGTTTAAAAGGTACCCGCAGTGAGGGTGAAACAGGGGTCTGGCTGGATGTTGGCACACCCTTTGCCCGAAAGATCTGTGCCATGGGAGTGCGCACTTCGCGCTGGGTAACCATGCACGGCTTTGCCCTGAATGTCAATACCAACCTCGGTTATTTTGACCACATCATCCCCTGCGGGATCAAAGGAAAAGCAGTTACTTCGCTGGAAGCAGAAAAGGGACAAAAAATGGACATGGAGGAAGTGAAAAACAAGATACGCCGGCATTTTGAAGCCGTTTTCGGGGTGAACCTTGTGGAATAAACAAAAAAATCAATTATTTTTTCAAAGCCAGGGCGCATTGTTCCGCGCATTTCTCACCGTCAATAGCGGCTGAAATAATTCCCCCTGCATAACCGGCACCTTCCCCGCAAGGGTAAAGTCCTTTGATCTGAGGATGTTCCAGACTGACCGGATCCCTGGGAATTCTTACCGGAGAGGAAGTCCTCGATTCCGGTGCGTGCACTACCGCCTCATTGGTCAGATAGCCCGGCATGCTTTGGCCAAACATCAAAAAACCCTGTTGCAGTGATTTGTATATCAAAGCCGGAAGCACCGTACCCAATTCAACGGAAGTAGTACCCGGAATATAAGAAGTTTTTGGAATACTGCCTGACACTTTACCCTGCGTAAAATCAACCAGACGCTGTGCGGGCACTTTTTGGGTCTTTCCTGCCAGAGCCCAGGCTTTTTGTTCGATTTCCTTTTGAAATTCAACCCCTGCCAGCGGACCAAATTTTTGGTAGGGTTTGAAATCTTCCAGTCCCAGTTCAACAACAATGCCCGAATTGGATGTAGGCTGATCCCTTTTTGAGGGCGACCAGCCGTTGGTTACCACCTCTCCCGGTGCCGTGGCACAGGGTGCGATCACGCCACCCGGACACATACAAAAAGAATACACACCCCTGTTCCGCACTTGCTTGACGATGCTGTATGCCGCCGGAGGTAAAAATTCATTTCTCGTTTCGCAATGGTACTGTATGCTGTCGATCAGCTTTTGGGAATGCTCTACGCGAACACCCAGTGCAAAAGGTTTGGCCTCAATGAGGATGCCGTTTCGGTGGAGCAGTTCAAAAATATCCCGTGCCGAATGGCCTGTGGCCAGAATTATTTTTTGTGCTTCAATGAGCTCATTTTTGGCTGTTTTTATTCCTGCTACAGCCTTATCTTTTATAATGATATCGATTACCCTTGTTTCAAAAAGGATCACACCCCCATGATTCAGGATGGTTTGCCTGATATGAGCAATGATCTTGGGCAGTTTGTTGGTTCCGATATGCGGATGCGCTTCTATGCCTATATTTTCTGAGGCCCCATGTGCGATCAGCATTTTCAGAATACTGTTTACATCGCCCCTCTTTTTAGATCTCGTGTACAACTTACCGTCGGAATAGGTACCTGCACCGCCTTCGCCAAAACAATAGTTAGAATCTTCATCCACGATGTGGTTTTTTGTAATTGCTGCCAGATCCTTTCTCCGGTCACGTACATTCTTGCCCCTTTCGATCACAATGGGTTTGAGTCCCTGTTCGATCAGTTTCAGTGCGGCAAACAAACCGGCCGGGCCTGCTCCGATCACGATCACTTCCTGACTCTTGCTCACATCCCCGTACTCAGGTGGTTTTGGGATGGTCTCCACAAAATCCTCTTTGATATAAGCCCTGATGAGTAAATTAATTTTTATTGTCTTCTTTCTGGCATCGACCGATCTTTTTACGATTTCAACATGGTTGAGATCTCTGAGCGGTATGCGCAGATTATTGGCAACTACTTCTTTTATTCTTTCCGGATTGCTTGCCAGGGCGGGATTTACCTGGATCTGTATTTCCTTTTGCATAAGAATCAGATAAAGAAATTCCAGACCAGACCAAAACGCAGCATGGAATCGCGGTAAGGTACTGTGGGTGCCGAGTAGTAGTTGTATCCTGTAAAGTCAGAATTGAAGTGTTCAAACAGCAGGTACAGTCGGGTGCGCTGTATCCTGGCATTGATAAAAAAGTCAAACATGGGGAAACCCCCGAATTTCTGATCTGTTTGCACAGCAAATTCTCCCAGTACCGGATTGTAGGAAGGCATATAGTATTCGGTAAAATAGTTAAAAGTTATACCGGTTTGCAGATACAGCGGTTTGCCCTTGAACAGGGAACTGGAAAAATAGAAAGAATTGCGGGTGATGAGATCAGGTACCTGAAAAAAATCTTCTCCTCCGGCAACCTGCTGGTAGATCAGGGTATTGTCGAGAGCAAACTTGCCGAACCGGAATTCTTTTCTCCACTTCACTTTGAAGTACTGCACGCTTTCACCGGCCTGCATCGGTGTTGCCTGTTCACTGCCTACCGTAGAAAAGTACAGATAGTTATCGATATTATTGACCGACAGGTCCAGATCAGACCATCGCGGTGATCTTATACCCACCTGCAGGGTAGAAATCGCTTCATTGCTAAAATTATGCTGCCAGTTATAGGACTTGTAATCACTTTGAAAAAGCTGATAATTGAAATCAGGCGCCCTGTCATTGGTCGAGGCCCTGGCATAGAGTGTTGAAAGACTGTCCAGTTTGAATGTGGCGGCTCCTTCCAAAAAATACCCATTTAAATCACCGGTAATTATGCTGGCTGCTTTTGCCTGAAGATTAAATCTGTTCAGGTCCGTCTTCCATTCGGCACCAAGAGAAACCAGATTTCCAGACAGTTCGGCATCTATGACATCATCTTCCTGAATAATAATTCTGTTATAGCCATAGGTATAATCCAGGTCGCTGATGCTGATCTTAAAATCGCCCAGCACGAAGGGTGATTTCAGATTAACATACACTTCATTAAACAATTTACTCTGTGCAGCATCATCCTTGATGGTGGGTATATATGCGGCACCAAAAAGCTCACTGGCGGCATCCTGTTCGTATTCGAAGTGCTGCCGGTCGTATTCAAATACATGTCCGATACTTAAATGCGAAACTTTACGTGTACTCAGCGTATCATTGCCCTGCCACAGTTTGTAATAATGGTCAAAATAATACCTGTTGCCACGGAGTTTGCTTGTCGCATCCTCAAAATTCACTTCCATTCTGCCCCGATCCTGGAAATTTCCAGAACCGCTTTCAAAATTTTCAATAGATTCCGGTGGCAAACCACCGTTTTCATCATTTTTATGTGATTGTGCTTCAATATGGCCTCTGAAATAATACCTTTTATCTTTTGTGTTATAGCCCAGGGTATAGGTAAAATTGCCCCGGTCGCTCAATGAGTGTCTGTATTTGCCCAAAGAGCGGGTACCTTTAAAAGCAAAGGAAGAGCTGAACTGCGGGGTGAGGTTGAAAGCGAAAAGGCCTTCAGCGATCTGTCCCTGTTCCATTACCGTTCGAAAGGTAAGCTGGGAAGTAGGTGTTGGCACATAATAATAATCGATATCTTCCCGTGTAAAATATCCGAACTGTTTTGCTGTAGCCCCTATTTCCGGAAAGAGATCCGTTGATTCAAAATCATAGGCCAGGGTATTATAGGTTTGTCCTTCATTGGGAAAGGGCATTTTTCCAAACTGGTCTTTGAAGGTATAATTGAACCTGTAATGGGTGTCAATGGTCAGGGTAGTATCAACAAATGTAGTATCCCGGGTATAAGATATAACCTTGTAGTCGGTGGGTTTTGTTTTTCCCGACAAGGAAACCTTGATCGCATTTTTGTTTATCAGGGTATCATTCACATTTTCCTGAAACCGATTGTCATAAGTGCCGCCCTGCCCAAGGTTTTGATTCAGGATCTGTGCAAACGCAGAACCTGTGTATGCAAACATGAACAGAACCAAAATATATTTCAACATACCTTTTTGTTAGCAAAAGGCAAAGGTAGAATATTTAAGCAAATTATGCAGGCGGTTTTTCCCCAATCCCTTTGAATATGATTACTTTTACTTCAATTTCACAGTCATGCTGATTAAACAATATTCGACTTATAACCTGGAAGCCGGAACAGATGAAGCCGGAAGGGGTTGTCTCGCCGGACCGGTTGTTGCCGCTGCTGTGATCCTGCCCCGGGATTTTTATCATCCGCTGTTAAATGATTCCAAAAAAATATCTTTGAAAACCCGCAATCTTTTAAGACTGTACATCATAGAACATGCCTTGAGCTATGGGGTTTCCTTTGTGTTTCAGGAAGAAATAGACCGCATCAATATTTTGAATGCCTCCATCCTGGCCATGCACAAAGCCCTGGCAAGTCTTGCGGTTAAACCGGAATATATACTGGTAGACGGGAATCGTTTTAAGAATTATGAAAATATCACCCACCAAACCATCGTAAAAGGGGACGGAAAATACATGAACATTGCTGCAGCTTCCATTTTGGCAAAAACGTACCGGGATGAATACATGGAAAAGATCCATGAAGCCTACCCGGATTTTAACTGGGCGCAAAACAAGGGTTATCCGAGTCCGGCCCACCGAGAAGCCATCAAACAATTCGGCCTGACCGAACATCACCGCAAAACTTTCCGCTTAAAAGCCGAACAGCTCCGGCTGAATTTGTAATATTGCAGCCTTTTAAATTTTATCAGAAATAGTATGATCAAACGCACGAAAGCCCATTTAAGCCATTGTATCATTCACAAGACAGGCAATAAATTCAACGATACCAAAAATGTATTTTCAGAAGCCCCTATCGTTTTTGACGAGGACAGCTACAACCTGATTGTGCCCTTTTTGTTAAAACCCTTTGCGAATCTTGCTGAAAACTACCGGTTCACGCATCATGCAGATGTCAATCTCAATGAACTTTACAGTTACAGCAAACAGTTGTTCAGTGACGAAAGCTTATTTGTGGAGATCTCAAAGAACTTTGTAAAGCATTTGTATGAACAATCGAATTCTGCCCAGATCAAAACAGGGGATGTGATCATAGCTTATTTTCAAAATATTGAGTACAATGAGATCTTCACCGATGCTATTGGCATTTTTAAAGTGGAGAACAAGCAGGATTTCTTTCAGACCTATATGGAAAACGAAAGTATAGATATCGTGGTACAGAAGGGAATCAGCACCAAAAAAATTGACAAGGGTTGTTTGATCATCAATTATTCCGATGACGAAGGATATGCTGTTCTGAGCGTAGACAACAACAACTACGATGCGCAGTATTGGCTGAACCATTTTTTACATGTGAAATATGCCGATGACAAAAACTTCCATACCCTAACTTACCTGAATTTGTGTAAAGAATTCTCTGAAGACGTGCTCAAGACGGATTTTGGTGTTCAGGAACAAAGTGCCTTTCTGGCCAAGACGGTGGATTTCTTTAAGGAAAATGATACGGTAAATATCCATGATTTTAAAAAAGTTGTTTTTGAAGATTCAGAAGACCGGGAATCTCTGTTTGAGGATTACAAAAAGGAATACGAAAAAACACGGGAGGTTCTTGTGAGAAACCAGTTTCATGTTTCGGACCCGGTACTGAAAAAACAAAAGCAAAAATTCAGGACCGAAATTAAGCTGGATACCCATATACAGATCAAACTGGACATAGACGCCCCGGATGCTGCGGCAGAATTTCTGGAACTGGGTTATGATGAAGAAAAAAAGATGAAGTTTTACAAGGTGTTTTTTAACGAAGAGGAATAGGTACGAAAAGGAAAAAGGACAAAGTTAAAAGGATAAAGTATTGAGTACTGAGTATTGAGTATTGAGCATGAGGCGGGAAGAAAAAAGATAAAAGACAAAAGATAAAAGATAAAAGACCAAAGACAAAAGAATCACGAAAGGATTTAAATTGTACTCCCGCGATGCCTCGCGGGATGACTGGCGAGACGGGCTTCGATTTGAGACAGAAAAAATACCAAATCTCAATAATCAAATTCCAAAAATCATAACAAATTCTCTGTCACTCATCACTCATCATTCATCATTCATAATTCATAATTCTCCTGATTCCTGGTTCCCATCAATTCTTTTTCCTTTTTACTTTTTACTTTTTACTTTTTACTTGGAGTCCTGGTTCCTGGTTCAAGGAGCAACATTTCTTCCTTCGAAGTCGGGAGACTTCGAAAAGCGGGTTACCCCATTTATTAAATAAACCTATATAAAATATTGTTCTTGGCTAAAAAGAATATGATAATAATAACTGATAGAGGTTCCACAAAATGCAACTGGCCAGAAGTGAATCAAAGTGCTAATCCATGTCCTGTTAATAACTGTTTACTTCTTTTTCTTTAGTTTTATTTTCTTTTAGTATTTTAGAACATAAATTACGTCTAATAGAATATAACATGGGCTTTTTTGGATACCCTGTAAGAGCTTGTAATTATTTAAGTAGCTAGATCAATATGCAGATACAGACCATTCAAAACAAAATCTATCAAATCAGAGGGGAGCGTATTATGCTCGATTTTGACCTTGCCGAAATGTATGAGGTAGAAACCAGGGTGCTAAAACAAGCTGTGAGAAGAAATCTGGATAGATTCCCTCAAGATTTTATGTTTCAATTAACCGATGATGAAATTGACAATATGGTATCACAATCTGTGATACCCTCTAAAAGTAAGTTTGGAGGTGCTAAACCTTTTGCCTTTACCGAGCAAGGCGTGGCCATGTTATCAAGCGTACTAAACAGCAACAAAGCCATTCAGGTAAATATAGCCATTATTAGGGCATTTGTGGTATTGCGACAGCATCTGGCAGATTATAAAGACCTCAAAGAAGCTATTGAGGTATTAGAAAAACAAATGAACGTACAATTTAAGGACATCAACCAAGCCCTAAATTATTTGCTCAACAAAGATCAACATCAAACGGCTCAGGCCAACCGTAAACAAATAGGCTTTAAAACAAAAGATAAAGACTAGATGCCATTATTCCAAACATCACTACTCACTACTTTTAACTTTTTCCTTTTTACTTTGAACTTTGAACTTTGTCCTTTATCCCTGCCTCCGGCAGGCTAGCTGATTCCTGATTCCCTGCCACCGGCAGTCAAGCCGTTTCCTGGTTCAAGGAGTAACATTACTACCTTCGAAGTCGGGAGACTTCGAAGAGCGGAGCCATCGCATGGCGAGGTTGAATAGAAACAGCCTTTTTAAATACCAAATCTCAAAAATCAAATTCCAAAAATCATAACACATAATTTTCCATGTTGTCACTCATCATTCATCACTCATCATTCATAATTATCCAGATTCATTCCTGGTTCCTGATTCCTGGTTCCAATCTCAATACTTTTTACTTTTTCCTTTTATCTTGTCTCCTGATTCCTGGTTCATGTTTCCTGGTTCAAGGAGCAACATTACTTCCTTCGAAGTCGGGAGACTTCGAAGAGCGAGATTTGAGAATTGAGAATTTGATTTGGGGTATCTATCACCCCGCGAGGCATCGCGGGGCTACGAGTTTAATCCCTCCACGAACACTTTTTACTTTTGCCTTTTTCCTTTTTACTTGCCTTTGTCCTTTATCCTTTGTCCTTTATCCTTGCCGTTAGGCCAGGTTTACCAATTTTTTGATCTTGATCTGGAACGCTGCGAAGATCAGGGTCATGATCGGGCTTATATAATTAAAAATCGCATATACAAAATATTCTTCAACACCAACTCCCAATACTTTCGACTGGTAGGCTCCGCAGGTGTTCCAGGGTACCAGTACCGAGGTTACTGTGCCTGAATCTTCTAGTGTCCGGCTGAGATTTTCGGGAGCCAGTCCTTTTTCCTGAAATGCCTTACTGAACATTTTTCCGGGAACAACAATTGCCAGATACTGATCGCTGGCAGTTGCATTGAGAATAACACAACTTGCCGTCGTGCTAAAAAACAAGCCAAAAACCGAATTTGCCATTTTTAACATGGCGCTGCTGATAGTTGAAAGCGCACCAATTGCATCCATTATGCCTCCGAAGACCATAGCGCATAAGATCAACCAGATCGTACTTAACATACCACCCATACCACCTGTGGTAAATAGTTCATTTAATTGCGCATTACCCGTTTCAACAGCTGTATCCGTGGTCATGGCATCCATAATGCCCACATAGGCTGATTTAAAATCCAACTGAGTCACACCTTCGATTGCAGCTAAAACATGAGGTTGAAAAATGAGCGCGAAAACAGCGCCTAAAAGCGTACCAATAAGCAAGGCAATCAGTGGTTGTGTTTTTCTGATAATTAAAAAAATAACGGTGGCAGGGACCAGGAATAACCAGGGGCTGATATAAAATCGCGAATCAATGGCCTGCAAAAGTTCTCTGGTATCGGCCGCACCGCCTGTTTCGATCGTGAATCCGATAACAATAAATACAATAAATGTAATGGTTATTGAGGGTACCGTTGTTAGTGTCATATACCGGATATGGGTAAACAGATCCGTTCCGGCCATAGCAGGTGCCAAATTCGTTGTATCAGATAAAGGAGACATTTTATCTCCAAAATAGGCGCCTGAAATCACTGCTCCGGCTGTCATACCCATGGGTATCCCCATGGCACCTCCTATACCTACCAGCGCAATACCCACGGTGGCGGAGGTTGTCCAGGAACTGCCTGTAGCGAGTGAGATAATACAACAGATAACAAGGCTGGCAGGAAGGAAAAAAGTAGGGTTCAGCAATTTCAGACCGTAATAGATCATGGAAGGAATCACCCCGCTTATGAGCCAGGTTCCGGCCAAAGAACCTACAAAGAGCAAAATGAGAATAGCCCCGGTGGTAGATTTTACGTTATTCGATACCTCTTCAATCATGGTCTTATAGGAAACCTTGTTGCTGAATCCGACAATTGCAGCGATGGCTCCTCCGATCAGCAAAATAAACTGATTTGACCCGGAAAGCGCATCATCACCAAAAACAAAGACATTATATGCGAGCAGAGCGACAAGAATAAGGATAGGCAAAAATGCTTCCCAGATAGAAAGCTCTTTGTTTCTGATAATTTTTGTGTCCATTAATACTGTATTTAAAGGTGCTCAAAATACACAAAAATGCTGTACAAATAATAAGACAGCTAAAATAATGCGCGAATTTTCTTGTTGTGACCCTTGATGATCCTCAGGCTAAAAGCCCGTTTTTCTCCAAATTCAAAAAAAACTCAGATTTTAATGCTAACTACGCAACCATTAAATAAAAATTACATCTATACGTTATATAGTAAAACCCCCGTTGCTATGAATTTGGAAAGAAAAATACTGGAGTTTCTCTACGAGAACGACAATGGCACCTATCAGGACATCGCATTTTTAGACGATAACTTTGATGATCTGAGAGAGTCAGTTTGGAAATTGAAGAGTGAAAACCTGTTGGTTTTAGACGATAATAAGCCCAGGAATCTGGAATATTTTGGAATCAATAACAACCGGATATTCACGATTAAAGTAAAAATTAACGACAGAGGAAGGTTTTATCTGGAAAATTTGACAAATTCAAATAAAAAAGAAACAGGCAAACCGGGAAGAAAACGTTTTTGGCGGATTGCATTTTAAAAATATTACTCAAAATTATATTAGTGAAAGAGGGCTGTTTTTTTAAAACAGCTTTTTTTTTGAAAAAAAAATCCCGTGCGCTGAACACGGGATTTAATTTTAATAAGAGTCTGACTAAACGCCTCCTCTTAAATGTTTTTGCCAGATATGCAGTTCCTCCCAGTTGCCTTCATCTGCCAGTTTTGATTGTGCAGACCAGGTTCTTGGATTGTGAACTGTGTAGGCAGGGCCCGCATTGTCAAGGATTTTCTGCAATCTCTTTGTAGATGCATTTGCCAATTGATGGAAACTCCAGATACCATCCTTATTCATTAAGCCCTGAATCTTTGGACCTATTCCTTCAATTTTTGTAAGGTCATCTTTAACTGCATCAACGGCGGCCAATGGTGCAGCGGCTACCTTATCGCCGTCTCCTCCAAAGAATTGTTTTAAAAGCCAGCCCAGAAGCAGACCCAATAAAAATGCTCCCAAAAGCCACAATAACCAGGGCCAGAACACATCGCTACCATCACATGCCGTTGTATTAATTTGTAAATTTAACATAATATAAGATTTTAATTTGGTTAGACTATTTTACTACTATTTCTACTCTTCTGTTTTTCTGTTTACCTTCCTCAGTTGAACCATCAGCAACAGGTTCCAATTTCCCTTTGGATTCTACAGTAATCTTTTCAGGAGCGACACCTTTGCTTACCATATATGATTTCGCTTTTTCCGCTCTTTCAAGACCCAGTTTGTAATTGTAATCCTCATCACCATCCTGATCGGTATGACCTGTAATGTGCACAGATGCTCCGGATGCCTTCACATCTTCAATGAGTACATTCATAAACTCAACGACATTTTTTGTATCAATCTCTTTGGTTTTATTGTATTCAAAATAGACTATCGCTCTGTCGTGTTTTTCAACTACATTCTCATTGCGGACGACCCATTTGAATTTCGTATTGGCAAAAGCTTCATCCCCGGCATTTGCACAAATACCAGCTAACCAGGTATCCAGTTCGATCTGGTCTGCAGCCAGCTTGTCTACAAACAAGGCTTTCACCTTTTCTGCTCTTGCCTGACCGAGTTGCGCATCTTCTCCCTCGAAATAAGGGGCAACGATCAATAATTTTTTCCCTTCTGCAAGTGCAGCCACAATCTCATCTTTTTTCTGAGGCCAGGCTTCATTGGTTATGGGATTATCCGAATTACAGTCAAAGGCCAGCGGGCCCCGAACAACTGCTACCTCTTCTACTACAGGCTTCTCACAGCAAATAACGGTTTTTTTGTACCATTGCCATGAAAAGTAAAGCAGCAAAACAAATAGCAATAAAGTTAAAAGTGCTAAAAATTTTTTCATTTATTAAGGTTTTATGTTAGATAATGAATACTACATGTTAAAATTAATAATTATTTTTTAAATAGTTATGAAAAATTAACAAGAGGTGTATTTATAAGCAATTAATGTACGGCTTTATCATGACCTGTTTCCACAGCGGACGCAGCCAGTTCCTTTAACTCCATTTTGCAGACCGGGCAATTTCCCTTTTCTTCATATGATTTTTCCTGTTCACATTTCATAGGACACTGGTAGGATGCCAAGGCGGCTTCTTCAGTTGCTGTGGTTTCTTCAGTCGCCGTGGTCTGGGTTTCGGTTACAACAGGTTCTTCCATTTTTTGTTCTTCCTTCTTTGCTTCATTACAGGATATGACGGCTAAGAAAACTACCAATAACACAGCATTAAATACGTTTTTTTTCATTTGTATATTTTTATTTGTTCCCTCCAAATCTAAAAATAAATTTTTAAACCAGCCATGAAAAAATCGGGTATGGAAAAACACTTTTCAAAGTACGATTGATTTAATACTGAAAAGGTCCGGAATTTCGCTTTCCCAGGTATATTTTTCCAGCAGGGCGGTTTGCAGAGCTACTGAAGATTCCGTCTCCCCATGAATAAGAAAAACGTTCTCAGGTTGGTTCTTGATATCCTTTACCCAGTTCAACAGTTCTTGCTGATCTGCATGGGCTGACAGGCCTTCAATTTCTTCAACCTGCATGCGAAAAGGGAGGGTCTTGCCATAGACCTTTACTTCCCTGGCTCCTTCGAGTATCTTTCTTCCCCGTGTTTCTTCGGCCTGATACCCGACAAACAATAAGGTGTTCTTCGGATCTGCCGAGTTGGTCTCAAGATAATTGAGTATGCGTCCACCGGTCATCATTCCGCTGCCCGCAATGACTATTTTCGATCTCTCATCTTCCCTCCAGTCCAGTGTATCTTTGAAGTTATCCACAATTTTAAAATTCCTGCACATTTCAATAAATTCACTCTCGTCAAGCTTATGCCAGTCCCGGCTGCGGTAAAGCAGTTCCAGAACACTTAAACCCATCGGACTGTCAATGATCATTGGAATTTCAGGAATCTTTTTCTCTTTGCTGAGTTGCCATAAAATATACATGAGCAACTGAGAACGTCCAACCGAGAAGCTTGGAATAAACAGGCTGCCACCTCTGGCAACTGTTTCATTGATGATGGAAGATATGGCCGGTATGGTATCCTTTTCTTCGGGATGGAACCTTGCTCCATAAGTACTTTCCAAAAACAGAAAATCAGCCTTTTTTGGACGCAAAGGCTTAAAAAGCAGCAGATCATTCAACCTGCCCACATCGCCGGAAAAGACAAATCTTTTATGGTGTATGTCCAGTTCAATAAAGGTTGAGCCTATAATATGACCGTTGTACTGAAACCTGGCTTTTACCTCCGGCACGATCTGTGTCCATCTCGAAGGAGGCAGTCCTTTGAAAAACCGGGTTGCGGTTTCCACCTCCTGAACTGTATACAAAGGTTTGGCCGGGTGGTGTTTGGAATAACCTTCCTGGTTTGCGCGTTCTGCTTCATTCTCTTGTATTCGGGCAGAATCATATAAAATAATTTTACTGATATCGAGCGTTGGATTCGTTCCATAAACCGGCCCCTTAAATCCGTTTCTTACCAAAACAGGCAGGTAACCCGTGTGGTCCAGATGACCATGGGTAAGCAATACCGCATCGATATCTTTTGCTGCGACAGGCAGCGGGCCCCAGTTCAGGTTTCTGAGTTCCTTTTTTCCCTGGAATAAACCACAATCGATCAACAGACAAAACTTTTCGGACTGAAGCAGAAATTTCGAACCGGTTACAGTTTCCGATGCACCCAGAAAATGAATTTGAATGTTCATTTGTAAAAGAATTAAAATATTTCAGCAAATCACTTCTACTAAGTTAAAATATTTTGATCTTTTAAATGCTCTTTGGTGAATTAGTTTTTAAAAACGTTGAAGTTCGTAGAAATCCGGATTTCGATTTTAGGCAAGACCTCCCCTTTTAAAATATTGATAAAACTTGATCTATGAAGTAAGTTCAATAATTTTAAAACTACAGAAAAAAGCTGGAAAAGTAAACAGCCAGTGCGAGGATAACTACCAATATTTGATGTAATATTTGTACCATGGTCCAAAAGTAAACATAAATTGTAAATTATGTTTAAATAAATTGTTAAAAGATTATTAATTCCAACCTCCCTTTTTAAAGAAAAAAGCGGGAAACAGGATCAGCAGAAGCACCGGATGTATGATAAACCGCCTGATATAAAAAGCAAATAAGTATCCATCCCTTAATTCTCCGGCAAGCACAACAAAAAAAGTGAAGGTTAAAAAGACAAAGGCAAGCAAATAAAACTTGACCGCAAAACGCAGCAGACCCTTGTCGCGAAAAGCCATCCAAATGATCCCCAAAGAAATCAGGGTATTCACAGCATACCGGATAAACATGTTAAAAAACAACTTGAGCCCATGGTATTCAGGAATGGGCTTTAACAGGTAGTCGTGATCAAAATAGCTCTGAAAAGGGTCATACAGCCATTTTGTCGCCAGATACCTCACGGCCACCAGAGAAACAAAAAGAGCAAACAGGATGATTAATCTATTTTTCTTTGACATTTCTTAGCTCTTTATAATGTGAAAAGAATTGCACCCAAATGATCCAGAGAATAAAAATATAACCGTATATAATGGAAGGAAAGAGCAGGTCATGAATAAAAATCCTGTGCTGAGGATATTTTTGATATATGGCTGCTATAAAAAAGATGCGCAAAATATTTACCAGGTAAATGGTCACGATGCCAAAGATGCCGAAAAAAAATGTGTCTTTCAGATCGCCCTTGAAGGCAATGATAAATGCCAGAAATAAAATGATAATACTCACTGAATTACAACCTTCCACTACATTGATCACATGCTGCCCGTTCAAAAAAAAATGTATGGACATTTCTGTTTCACTTTGTTGTACCTCAGCATCAAAACCCAGGATAAGTGCTGCTGTCTTAACGTGTTCTGCTACTTGTCTGGTAATGGGGGCGCATGAAAATACATCTGTTTTTGTCTGTGTTTTCGACAGATATACCGAATAGATCCCTGTAAGTATAAAATAAGTTGCAAAAAACTTAATCAAAAAAATAATAATAGTTCTATTTTTGCTCAAGGAATACACATTAAGGGTTCCTCAAAAATATGAAAACTTATGGAATATCCGCTACTGCATAAGAAAGTTATCGAAATTCTGGGTGCAGATCAAAACACAGATGAAAAATTATTGTCGGTTTGTGAATTGCTTAAAAAAAGTGTTCCGCATTTCCATTGGGTTGGTTTTTATTTTGTGAACGGAGAAAAAAAAGAACTCAGATTAAGACAATTTGCCGGAAAACCCACCGAACATACTTTGATACCATTTGGTAAAGGAATTTGTGGCCAGGTAGCTGTCAGCAATAAAAATTTTATAGTACAGGATGTCACCGAACAGGACAATTATATTTCCTGCGGGATGGATGTCAGATCAGAGATCGTGGTACCCATTTTTAAAGAAGGTAAAAATGTTGGGCAAATAGACATCGATTCACATGATCTTGCCCCTTTCACCCAAGAAGACGAAGCTTTTTTAGAACTGGTGTGCAGGGAAGTGGCCGCCCTGCCCCTCTGATCCAGTTGTTCTTGATTGTTGAAAACGCAAAAACGGCAATCGCAAACCCTGTGCAATTTGCGTGAGAAAATTTCATTTTTTCGCAAAACAGCGCCTCTTGGGTTTGCATAAATTACCAGGCCGGAAACAATTCTATTTTATTGCCAATTATATTTTGTGCAAGCTAATTGATTTACTAATTTTGCGCAAAATTTTACTGTTCCCATGAGCCAAATAAAAAAGATAAAATCAGCCCTGATCTCCGTTTTTCATAAAGACGGTCTCGAACCCATCGTAAGAGAATTAAACAGGCAAGGAGTTACTTTATATTCGACAGGCGGAACCGAAAACTTTATTCACCTTCTGGGTATTGAGGTCATTCCCGTAGAGGGCATAACTTCTTATCCTTCAATCCTCGGAGGCCGGGTAAAGACCCTGCACCCCAAAATATTTGGCGGAATACTGGGCAGAAGAGAACTAAAGGAAGATCTGGCGCAAATGCGGGAGTATTCCATACCGGAAATCGATCTGGTCATTGTTGATCTGTATCCCTTTGAAAAGACCGTAGCCAGCGGATCCGGTGAACAGGATATCATAGAAAAAATTGACATAGGCGGGATTTCTCTGATCAGGGCAGCAGCAAAAAATTTTAATGATGTCCTCTGTGTTTCTTCCATGGACCAGTATCCTGAATTGCTTCAGATACTGCAGTCTGAGGAAGGCAATATCAGCCTGGAGGAACGCAGGCGCTTTGCTGCCAAAGCCTTTGCAGTGTCCAGCCATTACGATACGGCCATTTTTAAATATTTAAATAAAGAAGAAGTACTACTCAGAGAGAGCTACAACAGCTCCCTGCCACTCAGATATGGTGAAAATCCGCATCAAAAAGGATATTTTTTCGGAGACCTCGACGCATTATTTGATAAATTACACGGCAAAGAATTGTCGTATAACAACTTACTTGACGTGGATGCAGCTGTGCAACTGATGGGTGAATTCAAAGCTGAAGGACCTGCTTTTGCTATTTTGAAACACAACAATGCCTGTGGTCTGGCTCAGAGAGCAACTGTGCTGGAAGCTTATAAAGATGCTCTGGCCGGTGATCCTGTATCTGCTTTCGGCGGCATACTCATCACCAATACCCGAATAGATCTGGCCACAGCAGAGGAGATCAATAACCTGTTCTATGAGGTGGTCATTGCACCTTCTTACGAGGAAGCTGCCGTGAATTTGCTGAAACAAAAGAAGAACAGAATTATCCTGGTGCAAAAAGAGCTCAGTTTGCCGGACAAACAATTCAGAACTGCGCTGAATGGGGTATTGATGCAGGAAAAGGACAAGATCACAGATTCTGAAAAGCAGTTGCAGTTGGTCACTAAAATAAAGCCGACCGATAGAGAAACCGAAGACCTGCTTTTTGCTTCAAAAATTTGCAAACACACCAAATCGAATACCATAGTTCTTGCCAAAAATAAACAGCTCTGTGCCAGCGGTACGGGTCAAACCTCAAGGGTAGATGCACTGAATCAGGCCATTGTTAAGGCGAAAGCCTTTAATTTCGATCTGAAAGGAGCTGTTATGGCCAGTGATGCTTTTTTCCCTTTTCCGGATTGTGTGGAAATTGCTGGAAAAGCAGGGATTACAGCCGTGATTCAACCCGGAGGATCCATCAATGACCAGTTGAGCATAGCGTATTGCGATGACCATAAAATGTCCATGTTTGTAACAGGTACGAGGCATTTTAAACATTGATCAGATCAACCAAACCCCCGATAAATAAAAAATTGCCCGCCTCCGCTTTTAAGATAAGTTTATGAGGTAATTTTATTACATTTGTTTGCTAGCTATATTAACATCTAAAAATTAAAGAGTATATGGGTTTTTTTGATTTCATGACCGAAGACATTGCGATTGATCTGGGTACTGCAAATACATTAATCATTCACAGAGGGAAAGTTGTTGTTGATAGTCCGTCGATCGTAGCCGTAGACAGGGTTTCCGGAAAAATTATAGCCATCGGTCACGAAGCCAGTCTGATGCAGGGAAAGACCCATGAAAACATCAAGACGATCAGGCCTTTGCGGGATGGGGTTATCGCAGATTTCGAAGCCTCCGAGCAGATGATCCGCGAATTCATACGCAATATTCCAACCATAAAGAACCGTTTTTTCAGGCCCTCACTGAGGCTGGTGATCTGTATTCCTTCAGGAATTACCGAAGTTGAAAAAAGGGCCGTGCGTGATTCTGCCGAGCAGATGAACGCCAAAGAAATATACCTCATCTATGAACCCATGGCCGCAGCGATTGGTATTGGTATCGACATCATGCAGCCTAAAGGGAATATGATTATCGATATAGGCGGTGGTACGACCGAAATTGCCGTTATCGCCCTCAGCGGGATAGTTTGTGATATTTCCGTTAAGGTAGCCGGCGACGTATTTACCAATGATATCGCCATGTATATGCGTGCACAGCACAATCTTTTTGTGGGTGAAAGCACAGCAGAAAAAATAAAAATCGAGATCGGCGCTGCAACGGAAGACCTCGAGTCGCCGCCGGATGATATTTTAATCCAGGGCAGGGACTTGTTGAGCGGAAAACCGAAACAGACCAAAGTAAGCTACAGGGAGATCGCCAAAGCGCTTGAAAAGTCAATTCTACGCATTGAAGATGCCGTGATGGAAACACTTTCACAAACACCTCCTGAACTGGCCTCAGATATTTATAATACAGGAATCTATCTGGCCGGTGGCGGCTCCATGCTCCGCGGGCTGGACAAACGTCTTTCGCGCAAGACCGATCTGCCCGTATATGTGGCAGAAGATCCGTTGAGAGCTGTGGTCAGAGGCACGGGAATCGCTTTAAAGGACCTTGAAAAGTACAAGAGCGTATTGATGAAGTAGAAAAGACCTATGCAAAATGCAACAATTAATTTCCTTCTTTTATAGAAACAAAAACTTTCTATTTTTCTTTTTATTAGAAGGTATTGCCCTATTTTTTACTTTTCAGAGCCATACGTACCACAAGAGTAAATTCGTAAATTCTGCGAATGCTATTACCGGTACTATTTACCAAAAGGTTAGTAATTTCAAGGACTACCTCCTGCTCAAAGAAGAGAACAACAGGCTGGCAGAGGAGAACGTGTATTTAAAAAACCTGCTCGAAAAGAATGGAGGCCTGTCAGGCCAGGGTAATGCATTAAAAATGGACAGTATTTTTGTTTCTGACAGCCTGGTGAAGCAAAAATATTTCTTTTATTCTGCCAAGGTTATTAACAATGAATACAACAAAAGCAACAATTATCTGACGATCAACATTGGTTCAAATTCAGGTATCGGTCCGGATATGGCTGTTATAAACCAGAAGGGAATCATTGGCATAACTAAAATTGTTTCAGGCAATTATGCCACGGTGCTCTCTGTTTTAAATGTCAGTGCCAACATCAATGTAAAGCTCAAAAACAGCGATCACTTTGGAACACTGAGCTGGGATACAAAAGATTACAGAAAAGTTCAACTTCTTGATCTGCCCATACAGGCCAATATCAAAATTGGTGACACCATAGTTACCGGTGGAAAATCGCTCATATTTCCGGAAGGTATTCCCGTTGGGACTATTCTTGATTTTGAGCGGGTGAACAGTATTTATACCCGCGTTGATCTGAACCTTTTCAACGACATGAGCGCTGTGGGTTATGTAGAAATTATCCGGAATTTTGACAAGGAAGAAATTCTGCGTCTGGAAGAACAATCAGCCAATGAGTAGAGAGATCATAAATACCATTTTGCTTTTTATTGGCCTTATATTGTTACAGGTAATCATCCTGAACAACATAAATTTCCTGGGCTATATAAATCCCATGTTATATGTGCTGTTCGTCTTTTTTTATCCTATCAAAAAACTTGATTTTACTTTTTTGTTTTTGAGCTTTCTGTTGGGCCTCTGCATTGATTTCTTTTTAAATTCGGGAGGTGTTAATGCCGCCGCAACACTTTTTATGGCATATATCAGGATGCCGGTTATTAAAGGGGTACTGAGAAGGTCTGAACTGGACTATTCTTCCCTCATATTCCGGAAACTGAAGTTCTCCAAGTCGGTCAGTATTTTGTCTATTTTGATCCTTATCCATCATTTTATTGTTTTTCAGCTGGAATATTTCAGGCTGGACAGTTTTTTTACCATAATTTTGAAAACAATTTTGACCGGTATATTTACGTTAGTTCTCGTATTATTGAGTATAGTATTTTTTACAAAGAAAAAATAAGGTGTCACGAATCAGTCTTATCTACATATTGATCCTTTTTGTTGGCGGAGTATTCATCAGCAGGCTTTTTTATTTACAGGTCTACGATGACCGGCACAGACAGTCACCCCTGAATAACAGTGCTGTAGCTGTAAAATACATTTATCCTAACCGCGGTTTTATCTATGACCGCAACGGTGTATTAATCGTTGCAAACCAGTCATCCTATGACATTATGGTCATACCAAGGGATGTGAAGCCACTGGATACCCTGGAGTTCTGCAATCTCTTAAAGATAAGCCCGGAAGCATTTAAGAAATCACTTAAGAAGGCCACCGATTACTCCCCCAGAATTCCATCGGTTTTTCTCGCGCAGGTTTCTAAAGACGATTATGCCTATCTTCAGGAGAAAATGTACAAATACAAAGGCTTCTATATACAGAAAAAATTTATCCGGGAATACGCCTTAAAAACTGCACCCAATGTACTCGGGTACCTCAGCGAGGTAAATGAAACCATCCTCAAAAGAAATCCCTATTACAATCTCGGAGAATTAATCGGTTATATGGGTGTTGAAAAGGAATATGAAGAAATTCTAAGAGGCACCAAAGGCGTACAATACGTGCAAAAGAACCGGTTCAACAAAGAAATTGGATCTTATAAAGGCGGTGCTTATGATACGGTGCCGGTGCCGGGTAAGGACCTGATTCTCAGTCTGGATATAAACCTTCAGATGTATGTCGATTCACTGATGGCCAACAAAAGAGGCGGCATCGTGGCCATAGAACCGGCCACAGGAGAGATCCTCACTTTGGCCTCCTATCCGAGCTATGATCCTAATTTATTGGTTGGACGTCAGAGATCATTGAATTCGTTCATGCTTTTCAATGATTCCATAAAAAAACCGATGCTGGACAGAGGCCTGCAGGCACAATATCCGCCGGGCTCCACCTTTAAAATTATCAATGCACTGATCGGTCTCCAGGAAGAGGTGATCACAACTGAATCCGCTTTTTACTGTTATCATGGTTACCGTTACGGAAGCAGTGGCTTTATGGCCTGTCACTGCGGACTAAGCGGACCAATTAAAATGGATGTAGGTGTGTATAAGTCCTGCAACAGTTATTTTTCCAATATTTATAAAAAAACCATTGACAAGTATCCCACTCCAAAAGAAGGTATGGACGCGTGGAGCAAACATGTAAAAAGTTTCGGTTTGGGAGACTACCTGGGTTATGACCTGCCGTCCGGCCAAAAAGGTTTGATTCCCGATGGTGATTTTTACAGCCATTACTACCCCAATGGCGGGTGGAGGGCTGTTACAACCATCTCAAATGCCATAGGCCAGGGCGAAGTACTTACCACCCCGATTCAACTGGCCAATATGACAGCTGCCGTTGCGAACAGAGGTTTTTATTATACACCTCACATCATGAAAAAAACAGGTGATTCAACTGCCATAAACCCAAAATTTACTACAAAACATCATACTACTGTTGAGCCCAGGCATTTTGAACCTGTGATTTCAGGTATGTTCGATGTTTTTGAAAAAGGAACTGCCCGCGGATCAAGGGTAGAGGGTATAGAAATATGTGGTAAGACCGGAACAGCCGAGAATTTCGTCCGGGTTGACGGAAAAAGGGTACAGCTGACAGACCATTCCATTTTTATTGCTTTCGCTCCAAAGGACAATCCGAAAATTGCAATTGCCGTATTTATTGAAAACGGTTACTGGGGAGCCCGTTGGGCAGGCCCGATAGCGAGTCTGATGATCGAAAAATACCTGACTGGCGAGGTCAAACGCAAAGATCTTGAAAAGAGGATGATGGAGGGCAGTTTGGAGAATGAATACAAAAAACAACTAGAAATAGGTAGTTACGTTGCGGAAAAGAGATAATATTTTTAATGGTGTTGATTGGATTCTCATAGGGTTTTACCTGATCTTTGTCGTTCTGGGTTGGCTCACGGTTTATGCTGCTACCTTTACGGAAGGCCAGCACTTTATACTGAATCTGAATACCAGTTATGGCAGGCAAATGGTATTTATTGCCATGAGCATCCTGATCATCCTGGTCGTTTTATCCATTGACCGGAGCTTTTATGAAACTTACGCCGGCGTTTTTTACCTCGTATCCATGCTGTCTCTCCTGGGACTTTTTGTATTTGGAAAAAATATAAACGGGGCAACTTCCTGGTACGGGCTGGGAGGTTTTAGCCTGCAACCCTCAGAGTTTGCAAAATTTGCGACCAGCCTGGCTCTGGCCAATTTTCTCAGTGAAAGAGGTCGGGATCTGAAAAATTTTTCAGAACAATTAAAGGCTTTTGCCCTGATCCTGTTTCCGGCTGTGCTGATCGTACTGCAACCCGACGCAGGATCGGCCCTGGTCTATTTCGCACTGGTCTTTGTTTTGTATCTTTTTGGTTTACCCCTCTTCTACATGATCATCGGTTTTATGGCTGTTATCCTCTTTTTAATCACACTTTATTTCGGGTTTACAGTTTCGCTTCTGATTTCGTATTCTCTCATCTCAATCTTTTTTATTGTATTGTACTATTTCAACAGATTGTACATCAGACATAACTGGATAACGATCATTGCCATTTATTTGTTTTCAGGGCTTTTTATGTTCAGTGTCAGCCATGTTTACAACAAGGTCTTCGAACAACATCACCGGGATCGTTTTGATATTTTATTCGGTAAAATATCCGATTCAAAAGGCATAGGGTACAACACGGATCAGTCGATAATCACTGTTGCTACAGGCGGTCTTAAAGGCAAAGGCTATTTGCAGGGAGACAGAACACATGGCGATTTTGTTCCTGAACAGGAAACTGACTATATCTTCAGTTCCTTCGCCGAAGAATGGGGTTTCATAGGAACTTCGATTCTGGTAATCCTGTTTGTATTGTTTTTAATGAGACTCATCTTTATTGCAGAAAGACAGCGGGCTACCTTCAGTAAGGTGTATGCCTATGCTGTGCTATTGATATTTTTCTTCCATTTTACAATAAATATTGGAATGGTTATAGGTCTGCTCCCTACTATTGGTATTCCCCTGCCATTTTTCAGCTACGGAGGCTCCTCACTCTGGGGTTTTACGGTACTGCTCTTTATCCTGATCAGGCTGGATGCCAGCAGGATCTATGAATGGTAAGAACTGGCACCAACAAAAAAAGACAGCCCTCGGACTGTCTTTATGAATTGTCTTTGATAAAAAACTTAAGCTAAAGCCGAAATATGCTTGGTTAAGGAAGACTTTAAATTGGAAGCTTTATTATCGTGGATAATATTCTTCTTAGCCAATTTATCGATCATAGAAATAACCTTGACCAATTGTTCCTCTGCCTCTTTTTTCACGGTAAGCTCACGTAAACTTTTAATCGCATTACGCGTTGTTTTGTGTTGGTATCTGTTTCTAACCCTTTTATCCTCATTGCTTCGGATCCTCTTTAATGCTGACTTGTGATTTGCCATTTTTTTTGTTTTTAATTCACTTAAAAATTAAATGATTGTAGCCCGTAGGGGAATCGAACCCCTCTTACCAGGATGAAAACCTGGCGTCCTAACCGATAGACGAACGGGCCATCGATAGCTTTAGCTTTCAAAAGCGAGTGCAAAAATAAAACTATTTTTTAACTCTGCAAGGACTTTGTAAAAAAAATTAGTACGCTTTTGCAAATAAGACCCTTTTCTTCGAAGGCTTTCCTGAAAACACACAGGTACCGGCCTCTTCTGCGCTGTCATTTGGTATACAGCGCAGGGTTGCCTTTGTCAGATTCTTGATCGCCTCCTCTGTTTCCGCAGTACCATCCCAGTGAGCAGAAATAAAGCCTCCTTTATTTTCAAGTACCTCGGTAAACGCATCCATGGTATCGACACTTGTTATGTGTTCGTTTCGGAAATTAAGTGCTTTTTGAAATAAATTTTCTTGTATATCATCCAGCAATCCTGTAACAGTTTCTGCAATTCCCTCCTGCGACACGGTTTGTTTTGTAAGGGTATCCCGGCGTGCGATTTCAAGGGTACCATTTTCGAGATCGCGAGGGCCCATGGCGATGCGCAGCGGTACACCCTTTAATTCGTACTCAGCAAATTTCCAGCCCGGTTTATACGCATCACGGTCATCGTACTTCACCGATACACCCCTTGCCCGGATGGCCGCACTGATCTCATTTACCTTTTCGGTAATCATGTCCAGTTCTTCCTGAGACTTGTATATGGGCACGATTACCAGCTGAATGGGCGCCAGTTTTGGCGGCAAAACCAAACCCTGGTCATCGCTGTGCGTCATGACCAAACCGCCTATAAGACGTGTGGAAACACCCCAGGAGGTGGCCCAGACATATTCCAAATTTCCTTCCTTACTCGTAAACTTGACATCAAAAGCTTTCGCAAAATTCTGCCCCAGGAAATGGGAAGTTCCTGCCTGCAGTGCCTTACCATCCTGCATAAGTGCTTCAATGGTATACGTATCCAATGCACCTGCAAAGCGCTCACTCTCGGATTTGGTTCCCCTGATCACAGGCATGGCCATGAATTTTTCAGCAAATTCAGCATAAACACCCTGCATTTTTTTAGCTTCTTCAATGGCCTCCTGCTGTTTGGCATGTGCGGTATGGCCTTCCTGCCATAAAAACTCTGCGGTGCGCAGGAATAACCTGGTTCGCATCTCCCAGCGCAGCACATTGGCCCATTGGTTTATCAATATGGGTAGGTCCCTGTAAGATTCGATCCATCTGCGATAGGAATCCCAAATGATCGTTTCTGAAGTTGGTCTTATCACCAATTCTTCTTCCAGTTTTGCGTCCTCATCGACAACGATGCCCCGCCCGTCTTCAGAATTCTTTAATCTGTAATGGGTAACAACAGCACACTCCTTTGCAAAACCCTCAATATGGCTGGCTTCTTTGCTGAAATATGATTTTGGTATGAGCAAAGGAAAATAGGCATTTTCGTGACCTGTTTCCTTGAACATCCTGTCGAGTTCAGCCTGCATTTTTTCCCAGATCGCATAACCATAGGGTTTTATGACCATCATTCCCCGCACACCTGAGTTCTCTGCGAGATTTGCCTTGATCACAACCTCATTGTACCACTTGGAATAATCCTCTTTTCTCGATGTTATTTTTTTACTCATATCCTATTTTTCAATTTTGGCATAAATATTGCTCATCCTATATAAAGAGCTACAAAACTAACCAATTTGTAACTTTTGACAACAAAAATTATGCTTTATGAAAAAAATAATACTTATCAAATCAGCAGTGCCCGTTTTCCTTTTCGGGATCCTCGCTTTAACAGGTCTGGTATCTTGTACAAGTACCCAGGGCATGTACAGCGAAAATGACGGAATCTATGAATCAACTGCACCACCAGTCCGGACGCAACCAGAACAGGTAGTCATTATCAACGACGGTTCCGGTCAGAAATACCAAAAATATTTTGAAACCGAAGCAAATAATATCTATACCGGTGAAGATGAAATTTTTACAGATATTGATACGTATTCCAGCTATAATGATACGTTACAGGGAAATATAATAATAAATAATTATTACAATGAAGGAGCGGCTCCCTGGGGCTATACAGATGAATATGCCACAGTAAATTTTAATATCGGTTACGGCGGTTATTGGGGTTATCCCTATTACGATTATTACAATCCATGGTACTGGGGTTATGGTGGTTACTGGGGCTATGGTGGTTACTGGGGCTGGGGTGGTGGCTATTGGGGCTGGGGTGGTTATTACCCTCCTTACTATCCTTCTTACCCGGGATATTACCCTCCATATTACGGAGATTCCACTTACGGCAAACGATCGAATTATTCCGTTAGGGGTTCTGATAATACTGCCTACAACCGCACTTCGGGCAATCAGTACAGCAGAAGTTCGCAGGCTTCAACCAGGCCCAATATCTACCGTGAATCAGTTACTGAGAGTGCTTCCGGGGCGAACAGGAGTTCGTATCAGCGCAGCTCAGGCACTCGTTACAACAACCCTTCTGGTAATCAAAATTACAACAGATCCGGAAACCAGGGTTACAACCGAAGCAATACAAGAAGTTCTTCGCCTTCTTATAATTCAGCTCCCCGCTCAAGCTCCGGGGGTGGTATGAGATCCAGTTCAGGTGGCGGATACAGACGCGGTCCGGATATGGTGCAGCAGGATCAGGTTAACAGCAGTTCAGATGTATCCCTTACGGCTTCAAATTCAGGAGGCAGTGGCCGTGTTATCAATGACAATACCAAAATAGCCGGAATGAACAGAACCGGTGAAGGCCTAACTTCAACAAACCGAAAAGTCATGTCTGATTTCAGTCAGCGAACCAGGTATGTGCAAGCTTCTCAAACAGCCAACCGCGAAAGCCTGATCGCTAATGCCATGAGTACAAACCGAAAAGTAATGGCCAACTTTAATGACAGGGCTAAATATGTGAGAAGTTCTGTACCCACAAACAGCAATAACTCAGGACAGTCCGGTAGTGTCTATAGCAGGCTGAATGACAGCAATTCCAGCAATGCTGCGAATAATAACAATTCGGGACAGAGATATTCTTCAAAAAGTTCAGGAAATTCGGAGTCACGCAGTTCAAACAACCGCCAGAGCGCGTCTTATTCTGCACCCGCTTACAATTCAAGTTCTGGAGGATCATCTGGTGGCGATTCTTATAGCAGGCCCAGTTCAAGTGGATCTTCCGGTGGCGGATCCTATAGCCGGGCCAGTTCAGGCGGTTCAAATGGTGGCGGATCTAATAACTCGGCAAGTTCAGGTCGGCCTTCAAGAGACTGATTTATTAAATTCTAATAAAAATTTATATGAAAAAAATTATATATATGCTCTTACTTGCGCCTTTATTCGTGCAAGCTCAAGTGCTCAGCTATACGGATGCAGCAGTACTTTTTTCAACAGATGATAACTACGGAACAGCCAGATATATGGGTATGAGTGGTGCCATGGGCGCTTTGGGTGGTGATATGTCTGCAGCAGAAATTAATCCTGCCGGTCTGGCAGTATTTAACAGAGGTGAATTCTCAATGACTTTGGGCTATTCCGATGTCAGCAACAGCAGTTCCTGGTATGGAAACAGCGTGAATAGCAGTAATGACCGTTTTGACTTTCCCCAAACGGGTGGAGTATTTATCTTCTATCCGGGCAATCAAAGCGGGTTTAACAAATTTGCCTTCGGCATGAACTACACACAGCTCAAGAATTTTGACAATGCGATTTTTGTTAAAGGCAACAGCGGGGTACCTGATTTTGTTGATGATCCTTACTTGAATTATGACGAAAATCCCTTTAACAATGTATACTACGATAATGTTGACCAACAGGAATTCAAAAGTTATACGGATGGGTCGAACAGCAAATTCAACTTCAGTTTTGCCACGCAGTACAATGATATCCTGTACCTGGGTATGAACCTGAATTTTTATTATCTGGATTTTTACCAATCCGCATATTATTCTGAATTTAACAACGACGGAAGAAACAATAACCTTGATGCCTATGTGGATCAATACCTGGAAGATTATGGCGATGGTTTTAGTTTTAGTTTGGGCGCGATCGTTAAACCCATAGAAAACCTGAGAATCGGTGCTTCCTATAAATCTCCCATCTGGTATGACATATCAGAGAGGTATATCGAAGATCTTGAAATTAATGTGAGCAACAATCCGGACACCTATTTTGAATACGGAAATCCAAATTATTTTGATTATGATTTGAATACCGCCAGTGAGCTTACGGGAAGTGTTGCTTATATTTTTGGCAAAAATGGACTCATAAGTTTTGATTATATTTACAAAGATTTTCAGAATATAGAATTACAACCCACCGGTGAATTCATGGATGAAAATCAATACATATCCGAAAACCTGCGAGGCACTTCCAATTACAGGATCGGTGCTGAATGGATCCTGAATAATTTCAGTTTGAGGGGTGGTTATCGCTTTGAGCAGAGCCCCTACAAAGAAAGTGATATAGATCAGGACCTGACAGGTTATTCCTTGGGATTGGGGATAAGATTTACACGTTCTGTCCGAATGGACTTTTCCTATGACCAATACGACAGGAATTATACTTACAAGTTTTTGAATATAGACAGTGTGGATTCAGCAGTGATCAAAGAAGATACTTTCAGACTCAATTCGTCGCTTGTATTCTCCTTCTAAAACCAAAAAAAAGAGGTTGACTTCATCAGCCTCTTTTTTTATTTGTAATTCAGAGCTGCTTTTATAAATGCCACAAACAGCGGATGAGGTTTCAGCACGGTACTCTTGTATTCCGGATGGTATTGTACCCCTAAGAACCAGGGGTGTTCGGGTATTTCAACGATCTCTACCAGTCCTGTATTCGGATTCACTCCGGTTGCCTTTAAACCTGCCGCTGTAAATCTTTCGAAATAGGCATTGTTGTATTCAAACCGGTGCCGGTGTCTTTCACTGATAAAATCTGTGCCATAGGCTTCAAATGCCTTTGAATTTTTGTCGAGTTTACAGTCCCAGGCACCTAAACGCATGGTTCCTCCCTTTTCGGTAACTTTTTTCTGATCCTCCATCAGGTCGATCACCGGGTGAGGTGTACGCGGATTCATCTCAGTCGAATTGGCATTTTTAAGTTGTAAAATATTCCGGGCAAACTCGATCACGGCCATTTGCATCCCCAGGCAAATTCCAAAAAATGGAATTTTATTGTCTCTTGCATATCTGATGGCCTCTATTTTACCTTCAGTACCCCGGTCACCAAAACCAGGTGCTACGATGATGCCCTGTAAGCCTTTCAGTAAACCAGGTACGTTTTCAGGCAAGAGTTCTTCTGAATGTATAAAATGAATATTGACTTTGACCTCATTCTCCGCCCCTGCATGACCGATCGCTTCGATAATTGATTTATAGGCATCCTGTAGTTCCACATATTTACCCACCAGTCCGATCTCAACAAAAGCTTTTGGATTTTGGAATTTTCTTAAAAATTCATTCCAGGAGTCCAGATCAGGAGTTCTGTCTGCAATCAGACCCAGCTTTTTGAGTACAACCTTGTCCAGTCCTTCTTTTAACATCAGATTGGGCACATCATATATTGTTTCGGCATCGATGGCCTCTATGATCGCTTCCTGCGTAACATTACAAAAAGTAGCCAGTTTCTTGCGTATCCCTTCATTTAAATGATGTTCTGTGCGACATACAAGGACATCCGGACTCACCCCGCTTTGCATCAACTCTTTTACAGAATGCTGGGTGGGTTTTGTTTTTAATTCTCCGGCAGCTGACAAATAAGGAATTAAGGTCAAATGAACTACGATGGCGTTCTCCCTGCCCAGATCCCACTGCAGCTGACGCACAGCCTCAATATATGGCAAAGATTCAATATCTCCAACTGTTCCGCCAATTTCAGTAATCACGATGTCGTAATCATCTGTCTGACCCAGAATCTGAATCCGGCGTTTGATCTCATCGGTGATATGGGGAATGATCTGTACCGTTTTGCCCAAAAAGTCTCCCCTTCTCTCTTTATTGATCACTGTTTGATAGATCCTGCCCGTAGTTACGTTATTTGCCTGAGAGGTAGGTATGTTCAAAAATCTTTCGTAGTGCCCCAGATCCAGGTCTGTTTCAGCCCCGTCATTGGTCACAAAACATTCCCCGTGCTCATAAGGGTTCAGGGTTCCCGGATCAATGTTGATATAAGGGTCCAGTTTCTGTATCGTTATGCGATATCCACTGGATTGAAGTAATTTGGCTAATGAAGCAGCGATAATTCCCTTTCCAAGTGAAGAACTTACACCACCTGTTACAAAAATGTACTTGATTTTTGACATTGAGTATTGGTTTGTACAAAATTACAAAGTCTGCTTACTCCTGCAAGTGTATTCAGTAATTTTTGGCAAAAAAAAAGACCGCACCCGTCTATGTGCAGTCTTTTTTTAATATAGAAAGTTTATTTAATGGACTTTGTCTTCCGCCTGTATATATTCATCTGTTAAAACGACATGCTGGTTCTGAAACTTGATATTCTTTATCTGGTATTCAGAAGAAACACAACTTTTGCTGGAAGCTCCGCATGATGTCATTGTGAAAGAACCTACTACAATTAACAACAGATAGATTAATTTTTTCATAGCGATTTGATTTGAGTTAATTTATACAACTTACAGGAGGTTTATAATATTAACGCAGAAAATGGCTATTTATTATGCAGGATGTTAAAATTCTGCCAGACGGTCAAGGGTATAGATGATCAACCTTTCTATGGCTGCATAGGGATCTTTTGAAAATGCCTTGGCCGGGCGGTTGGCAATGATCGCATTCAGGGATAAGGCCTGATGACCCATCAACCGGGAAAGACCGTAAATGGCCGAGGTTTCCATTTCGAGATTGGTGATCCGGTTTTCTTTAAACCGAAAACTTTCCAGCTTATCATTTAAATTTTTGTCTTTGAGTGGCAACCGCAAAACCCTGCCCTGAGGCCCAAAAAAGCCATTGGCAGTGGCTGTAATTCCGGTAAATACATCATCAGAAATGAGTTTTTCTTTTAAAAACTGGCTTCCCTTTACAATATAAGGCCTTGCTTTGCAGGAATCGTAACTGGTATGGGCAATAAATGCTTCTTCCATCTCCATTTCCCGCACTCCTTCACTTTGGTAGGCATGCAACAGGCCATCAAAGCCCAGGCCGTATTCTGCCATAACAAAACCATCCACAGGTATGTCTACCTGAAGGGAACCGGAGGTACCGATACGCACAATATTGAGTGATTTTTTATCGGATTTTATCGTACGTGTAACGAGATCAATATTCGCCAGGGCATCGAGCTCATTCATCACGATATCAATATTATCAGGACCTATTCCGGTAGAGATTACTGTAATTCTTTTTGACTTGTACCATCCCGTTGCAGTTCTGAACTCCCTTTTCCGGGTTTCAAATTCTATCTTGTCAAAATATTTGGAAATTTTTGGAACACGGTCCTGGTCACCCACAAAGATAATGTCATCAGCCAGATGACCGGGCTTCAGATTAATATGGTATAAACTTCCGTCAGGATTTAATACCAGCTCAGAAGCAGCTATTTTTTGATTCATATTGTTTTATTTATCCGCCTACGCGTTTGACCTGATATCCTTCCTTTTTCAAAATTTCTATGATCTTATCCCGAAAATTTCCCTGTACAATAATTTCTCCGTCCTTAACAGTTCCTCCTACGCTGCATTTCGATTTGAGTAATTTGGCCAGCGATTTGAGATCCTCCTCGTTTCCTTCAAAGCCCTTTACTATTGTTACGGTCTTACCTCCCCTGCCTTTGTTTGAAAAATGTGCCTCAAGTCTTTGTTCTGAAGGTTTAAGTGCTGCTGATTCCTCATCAGAAAAGGACTTAAAATCCTCCTGATCATTGGTGGAATATACAAAGCCACCCAGGTCGTCAAAACTGTTTAACTTCTTTTTAGTCATAAAAAATCCGGTTTTTAGTCAAATTTATGAAATCAGGGCTTATTTTTGATCTTATACCAAACAAAAAACAGGACAGCCAGGAGCTCAAATAAAAATCCCATACCTAAAAACACCCTGGCCTGACCCCATTTTAAAAAGGTTCCGATTATTCCCAAAGCAATCAGTAACAAACCGAAGGTGATGTATGAAATGATCCTTTTTTTCATGCTTCAAAAAAATCTGAATGATGAGGCTTTCAAATGAACCAATTATTTTCTGTATATGGGTATCAGATAAGATACCGTATAACTAAAACCGAAACCGTAATCGTTTACCGAAATACCATTGAAACCGGGGGCGAACATATTTTTGAAATTCTCAGTTTCAGTGGCCGTAACCAGTACTTTTCCACTGAACATGGCACCCAGATAAACATTGTGCAAAACCTCAACCTTTAATCCCAGAACCAGTTCTATCCATTGCGCATTCAGGTTATCATAACTGATACTTTCATTCTTTATTTCCGGGTCAAGGTAGGGATCGGAATTAACCGTGTATTCGTTCAGCGTAATGTCGTAGTTGCTGTACCCGTAACGCATACCAACGACGATCATATTTTCCATACCCACCCAGTTCTGATAGGCATTAAAATCAGCACCCACTTTCAGGTAGCCACCGGCAGAACGGTAATTGTAATAGTCCTCTGTAACCAGTTTGTCCAGATATCCCATCTCCCCGGCTAACCAAAAACGTTTAGCCAGCCGGTAATCCGCAACCAGTTCAAAACCCTGGCGGTCTTCATCGAACAGGCCGTAAATCGGGGTAAAAATATCAGCTCCCACCCTCAGGCCGTATCTGTCTTTATAGCGCGCTGTATCCAGTTCCTTTTCCTGAGCCCGGGTGGTCAAAAAGCAAAGGAGCAGTAAGCCGCTAATGGTAAACCTTAAGATGTCTTCGCTTTTCATCTACAATATTTTGAGGGATATTGGCCGCTTCTATAGTACTTATCCAACTTTTTGACTGATCAAGTGTGAATACAACATTGTTATAAACCGTTTTGAAACCACAGGATTCAGAAACGAATACATCCTGTCGCTCTGTGACAATTTCGATGAAATTTGACTCGTTGTTATCCGGATCGATATCCGTTGCATTCTTTACCAGTTCAATGATGGTTCTGTCTTTAGTGACTTCCAGTGGAACGATTATTGAATCCGGACTTTGCTTATTACCCGCATCGTAATAAAAATCTTCCTGCCCGGCTACACGAACGGCGAGGAAGGGCACAGACTTTGTTTTTGACGGGTCATCCTTGTCAAAAAACTTGATGATGAGTCGCGGTGTGTTCTCTTCAATACAGATCTCGTCCCTTTCACATCCATACCACATCGTGATGAGCAGCGCAAGAAAAAAGAGATACAAGGTTTTCTTCATAATAATTGTCATTACCGGGTATAAGGTATGAACCGATAAGCGAAAATACTTATTTTTTGAGTAATATTCAGCGAAAATTGCAGGCTATTTCCTTTTCAGGAGTACCACATTTTCAACGTGATGTGTTTGAGGGAACATATCCACTGCCTGTGTTGAAGCAATTTCATACTGCTCACTCATGAGAGCCAGATCACGGGCCTGAGTTGCCGAATTACAGCTAACATAAACAATTCTATCAGGCAAAACCGCAAGGAGCTGTTCAACCACATTTTTGTGCATACCATCGCGCGGAGGGTCTGTTATGATTACATCCGGCTTCCCGTTTTGTGCAATAAAATCTTCTGTAAAGACCCGTGCCATATCCCCCACAAAAAAAGAGACATTGTCGATATGGTTGCTGACAGCGTTTTCTTTCGCATCGGCAATGGCTTCCGGCACAGACTCTATGCCAATCACTTTTTTCGCCATACGGGCAATAAACAAGGCAATGGTTCCTGTTCCGGTATATAGGTCATAAACAGTTTCCTTTCCGGTTAAACCTGCGAAATCCCGCGCGATCTTGTACAATTCATAGGCCTGAACCGAATTGGTCTGGTAAAAGGATTTGGCATTTATTTTAAACCGAAGCCCTTCCATTTGTTCCATTATATGATCCCGTCCGGCAAATAAAATTACATCCTGGTCATAAATGGTATCATTTCCTTTGCCGTTGACGATGTACTGCAGAGAAGTTATTTCGGGAAACCTTTCCTTTACAAAATTGAGTAACAGATTTCTTTTATCCGGGTCATCATAAAAAAATTGAACAACAACCATGATCTCTCCCAGGGAAGTCATACGAATCAGCAAGGTCCGCAGCAGGCCCTCCTGTTTTCGGGGGTTGAAAAAACTGAATCCGTTTTCAGCCGCAAAATCCCTGATACTGTTTCTGATGGCATCCGATGGAGCTGCCTGCAGATGGCATTCTTTCACATCAAGAATCTTGTCCCACATCCCGGGAATATGAAAACCACAGGCAAATTTATTTTCGATCTCTTTGCCGGAAGCAATTTCATCCAAGGATAACCAGCGGGAATCAGAAAATGAATATTCCATTTTATTGCGGTAACGATAGATCTCAGCGCATCCTTTTATCGGGTTTGATTCAGGCAGTTCGAGATGCCCGATACGAAGCAGGTTATCGGTTACTTCCTTTTGTTTGAAGACCAGTTGTTCTGCATACTGCATGTGCTGCCACTTGCATCCTCCGCAAACACCAAAATGCCCGCAAACCGGCTTGGTTCTTTTGTCGGAATAACTGTGAAATTTGATCACCTTACCTTCAAAATAAGCCTTTTTCTTCTTATAGACTTCAATATCCACTACATCTCCGGGAACGGCCAGCCCTACAAAAATAACCCTGCCTTCAGACGTTCTGGCGATTGCCTTGCCCCCGGCAGCAGCAGCTGTTATTATGAGGTTTTCAAATACTTGTTTATTATTTCGCTTCATGGGGCAAAATTAGGGAAAATTCTGAATGAAACCCATCTGTTGCGCAGTAGGCTTATTTTCGTTTCCTTGCGGCTCTGAGCCTGACAATAAAAATGACGATAAAGGATGTTTTTAACAAGATGCCGGTGAAGACGAGCAATCCGGCAATAACTGAGGGGTTCTGGGATTTGAGATAAAGTCCCGACAGAAACATGCCCAGGCCGGCAAATAAAAAGTACAGTTCGTAACCCGGCTTGTATTCCCCGCTTCTGGCCATACGAACTATATAATACGTTTTAAACAGCACTCCCAGTACAATCAGTGAAACCGCTGCCAGGTCCATTTCCGTCAGGTTTCTTAAAACAATCCCGGCAACCAGTAAGATTATCCCGGCAAATAGTGTCCATTTTGTTTTCATACCAATGCAGCACAGGAGTTTTTGCTTACGATTGAACCTGTGGATTTCTTCCTTCAAATGTAGAAAATTTGTTTCAGCTATACCGCTTGTCTCAGGAATCAGTCATAATAAAATCAGTTCCTTACAGGCCCTGCCAAAAGGGCAATTGCTCCCAATAAATACTGATCAGGCATTTTCATCATCTTTTTCTAAAAAAAAAGTTATCTTTAGGAGGTATAACTACAAATTCAAAACTTATGCAAAATCAAAATTATTCCAATCACCGCCGGTTTGTTAGCGGATTTCATTACGTCACCATGACAGGATTACTCCTGCTTCTTGTAGGTTCGGTCATGAACCTCATTAGGTCCTCTGAAGATAACCTCTATTCGGCATCACTGATCCTGTTGATTTCCGTTCTCTTGATTTTAATCGCCTTTTATGCCCGCTCCTTCGCCTTAAGAGCACAGGACAGAGCTATTTACGCAGAGGAAAAGTTCAGGTATTACATGCTGACCAAAAAAATGCTGCCCGGGGAACTTACCGTAAGGCAGGTTGTGGGTTTGAGATTTGCTTCTGATGAAGAATTTCCGGAACTTGCAGAAAGGGCCGTCAAAGAAAAAATGTCTGAGGAAAACATCAAAAAAGCGATAAAAAACTGGAAAGGCGATTACTATCGTGTTTAAGTAAGTTTTTTGCAGAGAACATGATCGAATTCATAATCAAGGAATTCAAACTGTTTTAACAGGATCTCCTCATTTGTGGATCTTATTCTTTTAAATGGTTCTCGATATCTCCCAGATGGTGCTCAAGTGCTTTTACCGAGATTTGAATTTCCCTGATCAATAAGGCCAGTGAGAGGATAAGTAAAATCAGGGCTAAACCAAAAACCCAGACAGCGATAATGTGCTGCTTGACGTAGATCAGGAACATGGTTATGACACACAAAAGCAGGCTTGAAATTCCAAAAATCTGCATAGAACGCGTGAGATAAAGCCTTTGTCTGAGGTTCTTAATTTGCAAGATCAGGTTGTCATCTTTTTTTTTCTGGTATTTTTCATGCAAACTCCGGACTACAGCGGCATAAGCCAAAAACCGGTTGGTGTAGGCCAGCATGATCAATGAGATCGCAGAAAACAAAAGTGCCGGAGTTGTGAGGGTAAGTTCTTCCATTGTTTTTCAATTTAGAACAAAGTTAATTAAGCAAGTCTTCTTAAATGTACTTTTGAAAAAAAACTTTGGACAAACTCAATAAAGATCTGTTAACACCTTATTTCAAATCAGAATAATTTGCAGATCCCTGAGTATAGAAGTTTTGTTTTTTTATAATCAGGTAACCAAATTTTAATACCTTTAAATACTATCTATCAAATTTTGCCGATGTCATCAAAAGAAATTGAAATAATTCTGAGTCGCCAATGGGCTGATACCTTGTCTGTTCCGGTATTTATTGTTGATCCCATGGGCAACCTGTTGTTTTATAATGAGCCCGCAGAAGAACTTTTGGGTATGAGATTTGGGGATACGGGGAGCATGCCTGTTTCCGTATGGTCAACCATTTTTACTCCCATGGATGATCAGGGAAATATTTTAAAGGCCGAAGCCTTGCCTCTGGTTCAGACACTGGGGACTCAAACACCTGCTCACGGAGGATTTTGGATAAAGAGTCTGAGAGGTACCAGCTACAAAATATCGGTAACTGCATTCCCGATCATGGGAAGACCTCACCGTTTTCTCGGTGCTATCGCAATTTTTTGGAAAATCATGGAGAAATGAAAATAACCATCTGGGGCTGCCGGGGCTCACTTCCTGCTCCCGGGCCGGAAAAATCAATTTATGGCGGGAACACTTCCTGTGTTCAGGTAAGCCATAAAAATACCACCCTGATCCTTGACGGCGGTTCCGGGATACAAAGACTGGGAGCCAGCCTGGATCCGGATACCAAAGAAGTCAATATACTGCTGAGCCACCTGCATCTGGACCATATCATGGGACTGGGATATTTTTCCCCTTTTTACGATCCGGATTACACCATAAACATTTGGGGGCCAGCCGGATCAAATGAAAGTCTGGTAACAAGGCTCAGGCATTATTTTTCGCCTCCTTTTTTCCCTGTCCGTTTAAATGAACTGCCTGCTAAAATAAACGTGACCGAAATCGACAACAGCACTTTTAAGATCGGTGATCTGACTGTCACCTCGGAATACCTGTGTCACCCGGGACCAACCGTTGGTTTCAGGTGTACAGACGGGTCAAATGTATTTGCCTATATTCCGGATCATGAACCCGCACTGGGATCCTATGATTTCCGCGATCCTGAGTGGTGCAGCGGTTATAATCTGGCCAAAGATGCCGATCTCCTGTTTCATGATGGCCAGTATACCGGCATTGAATATGAAGACAAAGCGGGATGGGGGCATTGTTCAATAGAGGATGCCATACAATTTGCCAGCCTGGCGAAAGTTAAAAAAATGGTGCTTTTTCATCATGATCCGGCAAGGACGGATCTTCAGTTGCAAGAAACATTTCGGCTTACTATTCTTAACAAAGAACCGGGATTCGAGGTAGTACCGGGAAAAGAAAATGAAATTTTTCACCTCTCCTGAGCATTTATCTTTCCTGAAAATTTGCTTTATAACTTATGCAATTGCCCTGATTTACAGCTATGCCGGTGTTCTGACGAGCAGACTTTCTCTCACAACCGAAATCTCGAAGGGAGGTAGCCCGAGGTATTCACCGTCCAAATGAGCTACAAGATCTTGTGCCGGTTTGATGATCAGTTTTTTTGCCCGGTAAAATTCACAGGCTTCTAATTTGTAATGTGATCCTGTTCTGAGTTTGGGCAAATGCCAGAAGCGCATGGGTGCAGGGATTTCTTTAAGCAGGCACACATCCAGCAAACCGTCATTCGTGATCGCCTTTGGATTGATGACAAAACCGCCGCCAAAAGTAGTGCCATTGGAAACGGTAAGCAGCAGGATGTTCTTCTCAAATTCCACTTCGTCAATTGAAAAATAGAGTTTTTTTTCTTTGAAACCCGATATGATGCGCAACACAGTGAGTAAATAATCCAGATGACCACCCTTTTGGCGCTTCCTCCCGAGCATTTCTTTCACTACCTGACCATCAAAACCTATCCCAAAGCCATTCACAAAATACCGGCCGTTACAAATACCCAGGTCAAATTTTGAAATTTTCCCGTGAATGGCTATGTCCACCTGTTTATCAAAATCCAAAATACCGTGCAGGGATTTTACAGAATCGTTTCCGGTACCGTTGCTTACGATACTTATCGGCAATTGTCTGCCTCCCATTTCGTTGACCACATAGTTTAGGGTACCATCACCACCAAAAACCAACAGATCTGTAAAAGAGGGATCCTTGTCAAGGGTACCTGCCAGTTTTCCCCGGCCATTCTGTTCGGTAAAGAAGCGTTCATATCTGAGCCCGGCTTCTTGAAGTTTATTTTCAAGTTTTAGCAGCCGCTTTTCCCAGGAAGACTTACCGGCAGCAGGGTTGATTACGAGGAGTAATTTTCTTTTTTCAGTCAAAACAGGATACCATCAATTCATTCAAAAATAGTTAAATCACAGATCAAAATTGTGGGCAAGAAGAAAAAATGAATTTTAATGGTTATAAGGTGCCCGGCGGGCAAGGAAAAAGTAAAAAGGCAAAAGTAAAAAGTTATGACGCTGTGATGCGGTTTTTCGAAGGAGCGAAGGAGAGAAAGAGCGAAGGAAAGAGCGAAGGAGTGAATGAGTGAAAGAGTGAAAGAGTGAAAGAGTGAAAGAGTGAAAGAGCGAAGGAGTGAAAGAGTGAAGGAGTGAAAGAGTGAAAGAGTGAAAGAGTGAAAGAGCGAAAGAGTGAAAGAGCGAAGGAGTGAAGGAGTGAAAGAGTGAAGGAGTGAAAGAGCGAAGGAGTGAAAGAGTGAAAGAGTGAAGGAGTGAAAGAGAGAATTAGGAATGTTGAATTATGAGTGATGAATTATGAGTGAAATTGTGAATAGTGAAATAGTGATATTAATTAGGATTTTCACGAATTTAAACCCCGGCCTATTTTATTTTTCGTCCTGGCTTCCAGAAAATTTTAGCGAAATGGGCGAAGGAGCAGCCAGAGAGCGAAGCGTCCTTAGGCTGCGGGGGATAAAAATTTTATGGTAAAAGCCATAGAAAAAGAAAATCAGCCTTGACTTTTTGCCTACTTTTTGGTCAAGCAAAAAGTAGGGTAGCAATCCCGAAGTTGCAAACTTCGGGTAACATTCTTAAAAACAGAGAATGGCAGGACCACCCCGGCACTGCGTGCCACCCGTCCGGAAAAGGAGGGCAAACAAGGATAAATTTTAAAGGATAAAGGAAAAGTATGTACTCGTAGTCCCGCGATGCCTCGCGGGGTATAGGTTTGACAGATCAAGATCAAGGATAAAGGATTTATATCTGCTGTTCGCTTTTTTTTGATTTGTAGTATTGGAATTTTATGAAGAATTAAGTTCAAATCTCTTCTACGATCTCCTTATGAGGTATGTATATGGAAGCCAGGATACCCAGAGCCAGAGAGCCACCGATTACCGAAAGCGACAGCCATTCAGGAAAATCCACATGATGAGATAAAATCATTTTGACCCCGACGAATGCCAGAATCACAACCAGGCTGTAATGAATAAACCTGAACTTATCCAGCATTTGTGAGATCAGAAAATACATGGATCTTAACCCGAGTATAGCCAGGATATTTGAACTAAAAACTATAAATGGGTCTGCAGTAATGGCTAAAATAGCGGGTATACTGTCAAGGGCAAATAGTATATCGGTTAGTTCTATCATCACCAGAGCCATAAACAAAGGCGTGGCAATGAGTATACCCATACGTCGAATAAAAAAATATTCCCCGTGAATAAACGCAGTAAAAGGCAATATTTTTCGCATTTTCCTGAAAATAAATGATTTTTTCGGGTTGAAATCAGATTGATCGGATTTCAGCATTTTGAAGGCAGTATATATCAGGAAGACACCAAAAACATATATGATCCAGTCAAACTTATTGATAAGAGCTACCCCGAAAATAATCATGATCGCCCTAAAAACAATCGCTCCGATTATACCCCAAAATAAAACCCGGTGCTGAAACTGTTTGGGAATCTGGAAGCTGCCAAAAATGACTGCGATCACAAAAACATTATCTATACTCAGCGAAAGTTCGATGAGATATCCGGTAATATATTTAAGTACAGCCTTGTCAGGACTTAGCCCTGTAGGATTTTCTACCAGCCCCTCAGAAAAGAGCCACCAGATCACGAAAGAAAACAACAAGGCTACCGATACCCAAATGCTTGTCCAAATAGCTGCTTCCCTGGTTTCAATCACATGTGCCTTTCGGTTAAAAACCCCGAGGTCGAGTGCCAGAAATATAAGGATAGCTGTTATAAAAAGTGTCCAGACGAGTACCATGGGTAATTTGAAGTTTAGATTTCAAAAATAGCAAATTAATCTCTCCAAATTTTGTCAGATCTGAAATATTTATCTGCTGTTCAAAGACCTTTTGACAAAAACTCCTGCTCTTTAAAAGAAATTAAATATCCTTAGGAATTTCCTCTTGCATTTGGAAAATTCGAATTCAAAAAAGAAGATATTATAAAATAGACAGCGACTCCGTATTAAATTAAGTCCTTTGCCTTAAAACTTCAGTTCCCACAATGCGATAAACATCTCGCCCAAACTTTTACAAACTAAAAAAGCAGTCTGAATTTCTCCAATGTACTGATTTTACATGCCCCGCTCCAACCCGCCCCAGAGCTAAAAATGTCCACCGGACATTTTCTTTACGCTCGGGCGCCTCTTGTCCCGATAGCTATCGGGAGAACCAACCCCGAAAGTTTTCGGGGCTCTGATTATTCTGTCAGGGTATTCATTAATTCAGACAAATAATTCCGAAAATATTCTTAATTCTAAAAATCACCTGCTAAAGATACTAACGCGACATGACAGTCTTGCAGCATTTGTGATCCGTAAAAAAATAATAGCGCCCTAAAAGCGCTACTATCATTAAAAACTCAAATCTAAATCGTTACTATTTATCTGGCAAAGCGTTAATTACAAAAAAATCATGCTAGTACCCGTTTCAATTCAAATAAACACCTGACTATTCGGGGAATACATATTTATCATTCCCCTTTCAGCCGGTGCATTCCTTCAATCAGGTTGTGCCAACCATAAATCAGGGTAACCCTGAAAGTATCCATTTTCAGGTCTTCAGCTGCCTTGTCATTAATGCTGCTTACATAAGCAATGGTAAGCTGCATATTATCGTTTACATGGTAACCGAGCGTGCCTCCTATTCCACTGTTGTTCATTTTATCACCTTCGATTCCGTCAATGGTAGCCTGTCCGCCGGTGTACCAGATGAAATCCAGTGAACCCCACATTCTTTCCATAAAGTCACGGGTAAGGTGCCCTTCAACCTGGTACATCGGCTTGGTCTCCATTTTCTTTGCCATAAAATCTTTGTTATCACCGAAGAGCCAGATCGCTGGAAGTGCTTCGAGTGTAGTTTTTTTACCGGGAACCCACGATCCAAGCTGCCAGACTATAGGAGCTCCGATACGTCCATACCAACGGTTTTGCCCGATATTGACAGGGCTTTCGTTATCGTATTCGCCAATTGGAACTGCGAGGCTTCCTATAATATCCAATGAAAAGCCAGGTTTGTAACGCAGCATATCCGGAATATTCATTATGGCTTTCGGACCAATTACATTCACTCCCAGTTGTAACAATGGATCTCCGAAACCCCGTACAGTTTGCGTAGATTCGATAACTCCGTTGCTTATGTTACTTGTAATCCGACCCATTGGAGCAATTACGGATACCATAGCTGATCGTTTAAACAAGGGTATTACCCGGGCAAAGCCGGGCATAACCATAGTTGCATTGAAATCAGATTCAGGCACAACCTGGTGGGAAGGATCCAATGGATTAGCATTTCCACTCATTGAGGAGCCGATTACAGGAACAGCATACATTCCCACAAGGGTTTTCCAGTAAAACCGGGGACCGTCGCCCTGGGCACGTAACGATGCAGGTAGAACGGCAATTATTGTTACAGCTGTTAGTATTACAATCTTCTGATATAGAGAGTATGAAGGTTTTAAATATCGTTTCATAATATTTCTGATTTATTTTTTAGGTTCAGCCATCATATCTTCAGGGGGAGTGAATTGCCGTTTGTTTATCAGCGGCGGGTATCCTGCATCAACCGGGAAGCGCTCGGGAAGTTGTTCCGAAAGCCCTTCGAAAGGTGAACGGCTGGGAATAATCACATTATTTGCTTTTACATACTCATCCCAAAGCAGCAGCATTTCCTGTAATTTACCGGGATTACCGGCTGCAAGGTCTGTTCTTTCAGCAGGATCGGCAAGCAGGTTAAAGAGTTCCCAATCTGCTTTACCAAAAGGCTTGTAAAGCCATCGTAATTTCCAGTCGCCTTGCCGGATAGCACGATTGCCGAAAAGCTCCCATCCCAGGTAATCTTGTTGAGTCCGTGGCGATTCCTTTTCGCCGGCCAGAACCTGAACCCATGATTTGCCGATAAGCGGTGGGAGTTCGTTCCCATTATATTTTTCAGGATATTTAGTTCCCGCAATTTCAAGCAAGGTTGGTGCAATATCAGCTACCGACATAAGTCCGTTATTGATACTTCCCTTTTCCCTCTTTACTACTGGTCCGCTAACAATCAACGCATTGCGAACGCCGCCTTCGGCGAGCCATCCTTTAAACTGGCTGAAAGGTGTCATGGATACCTGTGCCCAGCCAGGGCCATATCCTACGTACGAACCGGGGTCGCCCCAGGCATTCGGATCCGTTTGTGACCATTTCATGGCAAAATACAGGTTGTCCCTTGTTCCCGGCGTTCCGGCAATCATTTTGGCAAGGTCAGTTCCTTCGGCGCCATTATCTCCAAAAACAATGAAAATGGTATTTTCATATTCTCCGATCTCTTTAAGATGATCTATAAGCCGCCCGATGTGGTAATCCATATTCTCCATCAGTCCGGCGTAAAGCTCCATTTTGCGCCCGATTAAAGCGCGTGCCGCGGGTGCTAAAAGATCATACTGAGGTACATACCACATTCGTTCGGCAAGTTTAGCTGATTCGGGCACTATACCTAGTTCTTTCATCTTCTTTAAGCGCTGTTGCCTGATCATATCCCAGCCGTAATCATATTGCCCGACATGGCGGTCGCGCCAATTTTTCGGAAGGTGATAAGGATCGTGAGGTGCCTGGTGTGAAACATAGGCAAAGAATGGTTTGCCGTCACTTTGATTGGCGTCGATATAACTTATAAGTTTATCGGTATATGTTTTAGTAGCGTAGTATTTCTTTGGGAGTTTAGTCAGGTATTTCCCATCTTCGGTATAAAGCGAATTCGGCGTCAGCGCGGTAAAATTTGTCATATCCCAGTAGCTTCCGGCTCCATCCAGCAAGCTGAAATCACGCTCGAAGCCTCGGGCAGCCGGAATTTTATCAGGCGATTTCCCCATATGCCATTTGCCTACCATGTAAGTGTGATAGCCTGCATCTTTTAAAAGCTGAGGAAATGCGACAACATTTGTGCTGAGATTTCCTTCATAGCCGTCAAGTCCCACCTGGTTGGGCGCAGTCCATTCGTCCATATTTCCCAGCCCGTTGATGTGTGTATCCAGACCTGAAAGCAACATTGACCGGGTGGGTGAACAACTTGCGTGTGTGCAAAAGTTTGTGAATCGGACACCTGCTTTTGCAAGATTATCCAGGTTAGGAGTCTGGATCTCGCTGCCGAACATACCCATATCCGAATAGCCCATATCATCAGCAACAATAACGACAATGTTAGGTCGCTTCGCTGTGGTACTGGTTTTCGGTTCTACTGATTGCGCTTTTGCCTCTCCGTAGAGAAGCAACGATCCCGTAAGGATAAAAAGTAAAAGAATTTTCATATATTTAACATTATTAGCACGTTACCTGAAAAGAGCATTTTATGTTATTATTACTGTTAAATTGGTATAGCCTTTTATATAAAAGAAATAGTGTATTATTACTATTTAATAACAAAATTAAGCTTTCGCAGATACTATTTTATACTCCCTTATAGGTATTTATACTAAGTGCTTTCGTTAAAACTTAAACTCAAAACTTCAGAAATCTATTGAAAATAGTCTTTTTTTTAGCAAAATAGCACTCCATATTCCCTGTTTTGAATATTTTATTTTTAAGAAATACGATTAAAAACATTATTTAACATACTGATAGAAAGGTATTAATAATCGTATTGACATATTAAATCGCGTAACTTTTTCACTATTCTGTTATCTGGTATAAATATCTTAAACATTTTATTTAGGTTTACCCTCTCATAGAAATTTAATCCGGGAATGAAAGAGACTACCACAGATTATAATATATTCTTTAAGCTTATTGAAGCCTATGGACCAAAAGTATTTTCCGAGATTGATCCTAATGATTCCCTGATGACTGAGGCTGAAGAAATCATGAATCAGAATGATCAGTTTTTTTATTTTGGCGATCTTATTCTTTTTCATATTCTATACACCAGTAAACGAAGCCTGGACATGCTTGGCGTGGAACCTGCCGATCTGAGTCCGCTCAAATTTTACCAGGCATTGCATCCTGATGAGATGCAAAGAAATATTCTTTATAAGAATGTTTTAACGAAAACCGCACATGACTTTTTTTTAGCCGAGAAAGGACACAAATTATTGTCAACCAGTTTCCAGGTAAAAAATGCCAAAGGAAAATATATCAATGTGTTATCGCAGTTTTTCCTTTATTACAGTGAGGTTCCCTATAAATCAGTTTTTGTTTTTAAAGTCCACACCAATATCGATTGGTATAAAAAACACAAATCCGCCTATCATTACTATCTGGGTGAGGATATGTCAAATTTCAGATATCCTGACGAAGAATTGTTACAGATTGCAAATGTTTTTTCAAAACGCGAATTTGATATCCTTCATTTGCTTGAAAAGGGTTATAGCACCGAACATTTAGCTGAAAAATTGTTTTTAAGTCCAAATACGATCAAAACACATCGCCGGAACATCCTACGTAAATCAGGAAAGGCAAATATCCCGGAATTAATTTTTGATCTTAAGGAACACGGATATTTGTAAAAAGGTTTTAATGACTTACAAGGTTTTTTAATGCCGGAATTGCTTTTTCACAATTCCATCGGTATAATTTCCCGATATTTAGAAGAATTTATAATAATATGCTATCCCGGTAAATCGGTTTAAGATTCTGGCTTTAAAACATATAATCAGCACCATTGTCTCAAAAACAATCGTATTCTGTAATTTGAATTTCTAAAATGTTCTAACACTTAGCATACAGGCAGTGCCGGATGGCTGCCAGGTCGCAATTTTTTGTCACGGTATTTGCAGAAAAGCAAATACAGCGAGCCGCGCCAAAAAATTGCTACTGTCATCCACCGGACATTTTGGCGCCCCCCGCCTGCGGCGGGTAAACTTGGGCTTCCCGCCTCAAGGGCTGGATAAACTTCTCGCCCAAACTTTTACAAACTAAAAAAGCAGTCTGAATTTCTCCAATGTACTGATTTTACATGCCCCGCTCCAACCCGCCCCAGAGCTAAAAATGTCCACCGGACATTTTCTTTACGCTCGGGCGCCTCTTGGGCTTCCCGCCTCAAGGGCGGGATAAACTTCTCGCCCAAACTTTTACAAACTAAAAAAGCAGTCTGACGACTGCTTTTTTTCTTGCTCCTCCTCTTGGGCTCGAACCAAGGACCCTCTGATTAACAGTCAGATGCTCTAACCGACTGAGCTAAGGAGGAATTTAAATAAGTGGGCGATACTGGGTTCGAACCAGTGACCCCCTGCTTGTAAGGCAGGTGCTCTGAACCAGCTGAGCTAATCGCCCTGAGCGGCTGCAAATATAAATGAGTTTTTTGATTTGGCAAACCTTTTTCTAAAAAAAAACAGGTGTGGCCGGCAATCAATTTTCCCTGATCTGTAAGTGATTTATTCTTAACTAATTAAATGGTTTAGACATTGAAGGAACGTTGGTGTAGATAAAGGCGCTGGCACTTTCTACACCCCGGTGGTAGATCTCAATAAAGTCGTCCTTCGATTTTTGATCAGGAAATAATTTAGAAAGGAGCTCCTTATCATAATCAAATGAATTAATGATCTCATCATAAGATTCGGCAATATACATTTCAATAAAATCCCTGCTGTCGGATCCGATATAGTGTCTTCTTGCGAAATAGGCTTTGATATGTGGATTTTTAAAAGTGACCTCGTTGACATAATCCTCATAAGCATCTCTTGAATCCTCATTGTCATAATCAGCGAGTTTGTTGATCACGATATAAAAACACAGGGGATCTTTTCTGTCTTTGATATAGGCCGGATCTATCTTTTTCTCATTTTTGGTAGAAACGTAAATATCATTGCTATACGATAAATCATAGCCGCTGTTTAATGCTTCAAAAAATGCATTTCTTTCTGCTTCATCAGGCCAGGCCTTTTCGATCAGCTCTTCAGTAAGTATTCTCGATTTCTCGATATCGTCCCATTTCTTATAAGAATTCACGATCACTATATTGTGCTGGGCGTCAGCATTCTGATTGATCAAAAACTCATGACCGGCAATATAATTGTTTTTACTGGTAACCTTGTCAAAAAATTCCTGCTCAAGTTTCCTGCGTTCTTCCAGATTCACTGAGTCCCTGTCCTTCAATTTATAAACCACGGTGTAGGTGCGGTCATTTTCTAAAGCCTTACTTTCAGTACAGGAATAAACAGCAAACAGAACTGAGGCAAATGCTAAAAACCTATAAATAGATCGTTTGTACATATCGGATTGATTATATTTAGTAAAGTATATTTAAAATATCCATACAAATATATTAATATATTCTTATAAATCCATTTCAGCTACTACAAAAGTGCTGCCTCCCACGAAGATCAGATCATTTGTTTCAGAGGCTTCTAAGGCAGCTGAATAAGCGGCTGCTACAGATTTAAAGGTTTCTCCGGAAAGTCCCGCCGCCCTGGCCTTCTCACTTAAAATTTCTACCTCAAGCCCTCTGGGTATGTCCGGTTTACAAAAATAGTAGTCCGCGTCTTTTGGAAAAAGTGGAAAGATATCACCCAGTTCCTTATCGTTAACAAAACCCAGAACCACATGTAAGTTGTCGTATTTTTCCATGGCCAGTTGAGACAGTACAAGCTTAAGTCCGTCGCTGTTATGTGCGGTATCACAGATCACCTTAGGGGCTAGCCGCAATACCTGCCATCGTCCTTTGAGCCCCGTATTTTTTACGACCTGTCTCAAACCCTCCCGAACATCTTTTTCATCAACACGGAAACCCAGATCCCGCAAAACGTCCAGGCTCTTTAAAACGCCTTTGATATTTTTATGCTGGTAGATCCCTTTCAGATCCAATTCATAATGCGGAAATACAGTATCTTCCGCAAAATACAGGGGAGCCTTGCATTCTTTGGCCCTTTTTAAAAAAACAGGACCCGTTTCGGGTTGTCGCTGACTGATCACCACCGGTACACCTTTTTTGATGATTCCTGCCTTTTCATAGGCTATTTCAGGAAGGGTCTCACCCAAAAACTGGGTATGGTCGAGCCCGATATTCGTGATGACTGAGAGAACCGGGTTTATGATATTTGTTGAATCCAGTCTGCCGCCGAGTCCTACTTCGATGACTGCAAGCTCAACTTTTTCTTTGGCAAAGTGTTCGAATGCCATACCGACAGTCATCTCAAAAAAAGACAGTTTGTGATTTTCCAAAAATTCCTTGCTTTCTTTGATAAAGCTGACCACTTCCCTTTGCGGGATAGGTTTGCCATTCACGCGGATCCGCTCCCGGAAATCTTTCAGGTGCGGTGAGGTATAGAGTCCTACCTTGTAACCTGCTTCCTGAAGCACTGAGGCCAGCATATGGCTGGTAGAACCTTTGCCATTGGTTCCGGCAATATGTATGCTTTTGTATTTCTCCTGTGGATTTTTTAAGAAATCACAGAAGAGTCTGATGTTGGTAAGATCCTTTTTAAATGCAGAAGCACCCTGTCTTTGATACATTGGAAGCTGTGCAAACATCCAATCGAGGGTATCCTTATAATTCATTGACTATTCCGATAAAGAAAAATTGTAAATGATCAGGCCGATCTGTTTGGCCGGAGCTGTATCATCAGGACTGAATTTTGTTTTTAGAGCTGCGGCCTTTGCGCTCTCCAGCAGACAAGGTGCTGAGTTGGTTGTACCTTTTGCACCGGGCTGGGCACTGACCACATTACCGCTTTTGTCGACTGTAATACCGACATATACAATCCCTTCTTCATTGCATTCATAAGCCGGTTTGGGCTTGCTCAATGCCCGCCTGTTCCCCAAACGGTAGTTGCCGCCCCCATCTCCGCCACTTCCATAATACCCTTTAGCATTGGGGTCTCCGGTTGGTTTACCCTTGTCGCCTGCCACTTTACCATCACCTTCTCCGCCTGTGGCCTTGCCCTTGCTGTTCAGTCCGCCCATCAGGGCATCCAGCTGTTGTTTTTTTGCTTCCTGCTCCTTTTTTGTCTTTTCGGCTGCATCTCTTTTCGCCTTTTCAGCCTTTTCCTTTTCGAGTTTGGCCTTGTTGTCGGCTTCCAGTTTTAATTTGGCCTCTTTCTTCTTTTGAATGGCCAGGGCTTCCTCGTTGTCCTGTGTTACTACTTCTTCTGAAACAGATTCCTTTTCAGCAGTTTCCTGCACCGATTCCTGAATATTTTCCTCTGCGACTGCAGCTTGTTCCTCCATGGGCATGAGCTCTTCAGTGGGTTGTATGTCTCCGCTACCGTCATCTGAGGTACCAAAATTAACGGCAATACCAAATTCCAGCGGTGGATCATAATATTTCAATCCAAACAAAAAAAGAAACAACACCACTAAGGTCGCTATGATGGCAGTAAGCACTGCCGATTTTCTTTTGTATGTAGTATCTAAAAATGCCATGGTAAAAAAACAGCTTATTTTTACTTGGGCCTGACAGCCAAAATGACCTTTATTTTATTTCGATTGGCAATATCCAGCACTTTAACAGCCTTTTCAATAGGCACACCTTCCTCAGCCCTTAAAATTATAGTAGGATTCTCTTCGTTCCTGAGTTGACTGAGCAAGTAACTTTCCAGTTCCTCTTCGCCTATCTTATCCTTATCAACATAAATATCAAGATTTTTGGTAATACTTACCGCAGTTGATTGCTTGTTCTCTGTTTTTCCCTGGGCTTTTGGCAACAGGATATCCAAAGCGTTCACTGTGACCAGCGAAGAAGTCAGCATAAAAAACAACAGCAATAAAAATACAATGTCGGTCATGGACGACATATTAAAACTTGGATCGATCTTATTTCTGTTTCCTAAATTCACTTACAGTCATTTAAGCGGGTTCATTCAACAAATCAAGGAATTCGAGAGACTTGGCTTCCATCTGGTATACGATCTTGTTTGTTCGAACAACCAAATGGTTATATCCCATATAGGCCAGAATACCAACAATGAGTCCGGCTACGGTCGTTGTCATCGCCGCATACAATCCGCCACTGAGCATTTTTATATCTATCTGTCCCCCGGCATTTGCAATTTGGTGAATCGCTACGATCATCCCCAAAACAGTCCCCAAAAAGCCAATCATGGGCGCTGCACCCGAAATGGTCGCCAAAACAGCCACATTCTTTTCCAGTTTATAAATTTCCAGTTTTCCGGCATTTTCTATGGCGGTATTGATATCCGCCAACGGTCTGCCTATCCGCGATATGCCCTTTTCTATCATGCGGGCCACCGGTTTGTCGTTTTTGGCACTCAGCACTTTAGCCGCCTCTATATTACCGTGAAGGATATTATCCCTGATCTGGTTCATGAAATTTTTATCCATCTGAGCAGCTGCCTTAATAGCGAAGAAGCGCTCGAAATAGATATACATGGCAATGATCAGCAGTATAAAAAGAATACCGATGATTATCTGCCCTGACAATCCACTTTCCAGGATCAGATTGTAAATAGATAAGGTTTTTTCTTCGGAAACAACTTCTTCCAGAACATCTTGAGCACCACCAGCGCCAGTTTGCATTGCGATCATATCAAAGTTAAAGTAAATAAATGAAACCCGTTAATTCCTTGCAAAATTGCTCGTTTATCGGCTTGATTGTTGCATGTTTTTGTTAAACTTTTCCCAAACTTTACAAGGATCTTATAATCATAAAAGCTGCGGCACCAATCAGATAACCGATCAGAGCCAACCAGCTGATGTTTTTGAAGTACCAGAAAAAATTGATCTTTTCCATACCCATGGCCACCACACCTGCGGCTGAGCCAATAATGAGCATACTACCACCAGTACCTGCCGCAAAAGCTATAAAGTGCCATAACTCATGATCTATGGGTTCGGAGAACATGCCTATGGTTGCTGCCACAAGTGGTACATTATCAATTACAGCCGAAGCTACACCCAAAATAAGGATCACCAGATCAGAAATCGGATTTACCGAAGCGTCCTTCAGTTCTGTGCCCAATTGGGGAACGTGAACTGCCAATCCTTCCGCAAAATGAAATAAGGCTCCTATTGATTCAAGCGCTGCAACCGCCATAAGTATACCCAGGAAAAACAGAACGCTGGGCATCTCAATCCTGCCAAGCGACCTGTGTACCGGATTTTCATGGTCGATTTCTTTAACAGTCGTCAAGCTAAAAGCGTACTTGGAAAATATTTCTGCAAAAATAGCGACAACTGCCAGAGAGAGCATCATGCCGATATAGGGTGGCAAATGGGTGATCGTTTTAAAAATTGGAACGAAAATAATGGCCACCAAACCAATAATTAGCATAGTTCCGCCAAAACGATTTTCATTTTCTGCCTTTAATTCAAAAGTTTCGAGATTGCCCTGAAACACTTTAAATCTGGAAGCTATCAAAACAGGAATAAAGGTTGACAAAACGGAAGGGATGAACAAATTACTTATTAATTCTCCCGTTGACACTTTGTTTGCGATCCAGAGCATGGTGGTTGTGACATCACCGATCGGTGACCAGGCACCTCCGGAATTGGCAGCAATAACTATAAAACTGGCATACCAGAGCCTGTCGTGATTTGAACTTACTATCTTGCGCAGGATGGAAATGAGCACTATTGTTGCTGTTAAATTATCAATAATTGCCGATAAACAAAAAGCAATAATGGTAAAGATCCATAACAATTTCCGCTTACTCTTCGTCTTTATGAATTTATTGATCGCGCTAAAACCATTAAAATAGTCAATGATCTCCACTATGGTCATCGCCCCGATCAAAAAGACGAGTATCTCGGCCGTTTTTCCCAAATGATGCAATAAAATTTCTTCTGTATGCGTCGGAATCAACTTGTGCAGGGCTGCATCAACTTCAAAAACATCCAGATGCCCCAGAGCAACAATGGCCCAGCACAAAGCCATCATAATTAAAGCGGGTATGAGCTTGTCAATATGCAATTGATGTTCAAGCGTGATGGCCAGATAACCCAGGATAAAAATTGCAATAACAAGTATTTCCATGTTCAATTAATTTGCAATAAATATAATAATTTAAATTAATTCCCTTAGGGCAATTTCAAAAGCCGTTTTTGAAATATTTGTTTTGGTTGCATCTGTCTTAAGCAATTTAATCAGATCAAATGTCAAAAAAAGTAATAAGGTTAAACCCGCAAATTCGTCACAAAATTTAAAGTTTTATTGCTTAATTGCAATAATCTTTGCAAAACAGTTCTAAACCTTTACAAGAATCTTATTATCATAAAAGCTGCCGCCCCAACGAGATAACCTATGAGGGCTAACCAGCTGATGTTTTTAAAATACCAGAAGAAGGTGATCTTTTCCATACCCATGGCTACCACACCTGCCGCAGAACCAATAATGAGCATGCTTCCACCAGTACCTGCCGCAAAAGCTATAAAGTGCCATAACTCATGATCTATGGGTTCGGAGAACATGCCTATTGTTGCAGCTACAAGTGGCACATTATCAATAACAGCCGAAGCAAAACCCAAAATAAGGATCACCAGATCAGAAATTGGAAGCCCCGTAGTGCTCTTCATTTCTGTACCCAATTGGGGAACGTGCACTGCCAATCCTTCCGCAAAATGAAATAAGGCTCCAATTGATTCAAGCGCTGCAACCGCCATAAGTATACCCAGGAAAAACAGAACGCTGGGCATCTCGATGCGTCCAAGCGACCTGTGAACCGGATTTTCATGCTCATCTTCATCAAGCGTAGTTAACTTTAAAGAATATTTGGAAAATATTTCTGCAAAGATCGCTACTACTGATAAGGACAACATCATGCCGATATAAGGTGGCAAATGAGTAACCGTTTTAAAAATAGGGACGAAAATAATGGCCGCCAAACCAATAGAAAGCATAGTTCCGCCAAAACGATTTTCATTTTCTGTCTTTAATTCAAAAGTATCGAGATTGCCCTGAAATACTTTAAATCTGGAAGCTATTAAAACCGGAATAAAGGTTGACAAAACGGAAGGAATGAACAAATTACTTATTAATTCTCCTGTGGACACTTTGTTTGCAATCCAGAGCATGGTGGTTGTGACATCACCTATTGGCGTCCAGGCTCCTCCCGAGTTGGCCGCTATAACAATAAAACTGGCATACCAGATCCTGTCGTGATTTGAACTTACTATCTTGCGCAGGATGGAGATGAGGACTATTGTTGCTGTTAAATTGTCAATTATAGCCGATAAACAAAAAGCAATTATCGCAAAGATCCATAACAATTTCCGCTTGCTCTTTGTCTTTATGAATTTATTGATCGCGCTAAAACCATTAAAATAGTCAATGATCTCCACTATGGTCATCGCTCCGATCAAAAAGACGAGTATCTCGGCCGTTTTTCCCAAATGATGCAATAAAATTTCTTCTGTATGCGTCGGAATCAACTTGTGCAGGGCTGCATCAACTTCAAAAACATCCAGATGCCCAAGAGCAACTATGGCCCAGCACAAAGCCATCATAACCAAAGCCGGTATGAGCTTGTCAATATGCAATTGATGTTCAAGCGTGATGGCCAGATAACCCAGGATAAAAATTGCAATAACAAGTATTTCCATGTTCAATTAATTTGCAATAAATATAATAATTTAAATTAATTCCCTTAGGGCAATTTCAAAAGCCGTTTTTGAAATATTTGTTTTGGTTGGATTTTCCTTATGCACTTTCTTCAATGCCTTCCTGATAGTTCCTGAAATATCATTGAAGATCAGTTCATCTTTCATCGGCAGGGGTATTTTCTTTTCCATCAAATAGGCGAAAACCCTGGCTATTCCGCAATTCGAAATAAAATCCGGAATCAGGCTAACCTGTTGATCTGTGTACTCCATGATAGGACCAAAAAAGATCTCCTTATCTGCAAATGGCACATTGGCGCCGGGAGAAATAACTTCTAGTCCGGTTTTGATCATGGCTGTAATTTGTTCTTTGGTCACCAGCCTCGATGCGGCTGCAGGAATAAATATTTCTGCCGGAACAGACCAGATCTTCTGATTCAACTCATCAAAGGGGATCAGATTTTCGGCAAAAAGTTTGTTGCCTTTTTTGTTTAGATACAAATCACGTATCTCTTTCAGGGTAAATCCCCTTTCATGGATCAATCCGCCAACACTGTCAATGATACCCACAACTTTTGCCCCGAGCAGGGTGAGGTAAAAAGCTGCTGCTGCACCCACATTACCAAAGCCCTGTACAATCACCCGCTTGTTTTTGATGGTACCACCATATATATTGTAGTAATGTTTTACGGCTTCCGATACGCCATAACCGGTCAGCATATCAGCAATGGTATACTTCCTTGCCAGGCTTGGAGAATATTTTTCATCCTCTATAACTTTGATCACGCCATGCCTCAGCTGCCCGATTCGATTTATCTTTTCGGCCTCCGTTGGCTTAAAATGTCCGTTAAAGACACCCTCCTGTGGATGCCATACCCCTGAATTTTCGGTAAGTGGGATCACATCACCGATTTCATCCACATTCAAATCCCCACCGGTGCCGTAATAATATTTTAAGAGCGGGGTTACTGCTTTGTACCACCTTTCCAATACGCCTCTTTTTCTGGGATCATTCGGGTCAAAATTGATTCCAGACTTGGCTCCCCCGATAGGCGGACCACTGACCGTGAATTTGACTTCCATGGTTTTTGCCAGTGACAGAACCTCATTCATATCCAGTCCCTGACGCATTCTTGTACCTCCTCCGGCCGCACCGCCGCGAAGGGAATTGATAACGGTCCATCCCTCTGCTTCTGTTTCAGTATCTCTCCAGTGAAAAACAATTTCCGGCGCCTTGTTGACGTATTTTTCTAATAATTTTTTCATTTTATGATCATTTTAATATAAGGTATAAATAACACCGCTGCTGTGGTTGATCCTGGCACCGGTTACACTTTTTAGACAATTGATTTCATTTTGATCCTTTAATACCCCCAGCAGTGCAAAGATGATCGCTTCCTTATAATCGATGATCTCCCTGTCGGGAATAATGAGCTCACTTCCGGTATGGGCCTGCAATCTTTCAACAAGATAAGTATTCAAAGCGCCTCCGCCGGTAACCAAAACCGTGGAAACCTTGTTCTTCTCAGCCTTATTATTGAGCACTCCGGCCATTTGCATGGCAGTGTGTTCCGTAAAAGTCGCAAGCACATCTATAGCTGAGAGCCTGTATTTATCCAGGAGCGGAAAAACGATTTCTGCAACAAACTCATAACCCAAAGATTTCGGTTTATCTGATTTGTAAAACTCCAGATCATTCAGGGCAGATAAAAGCTCCCGGTGGACGTGGCCCGATCTCGACAATTCTCCATTTTTGTCATAGGGGAATCCCAGTTTTTCAGCATAGTGATTGAGTACAATATTGACCGGAGAAATGTCAAATGCCTGTCTTTCTCCTGATTTTTCGAAGGAGATATTTGAAAATCCGCCTAAATTCAGACAAAATGTGTAATGATCAAACAAATACCGATCCCCGATGGGTACCAAAGGAGCCCCCTGGCCGCCGAGAGCGACATCCTGTTTGCGGAAATCGCAGATGACTTTTAAGCCGGTATGCACACAGAGCTCTGGTCCGTTTCCGATCTGAAGCGTAAAATTTTGCTCCGGGCGATGAAAAATTGTATGGCCGTGTGAGGAGATAAAATCGATGTTTTTCAGGCCATTTTTTTTGATAAATTCACTGACCAGCCCGGCCAGAAATTTTCCGTATGCCGCATCGAATCCGATCAATTTTTCCCCTGAAAAATGGTATGCCTCCTGCAGGTTTTTTTTCCATTTTTCTGAATATGGAATGGTTTCTGTTTTCAATAATTCAAAAGAGTATCCCAATTCCCTCTTTATTTTAACAAAAACCAAATCTACCCCATCTAAAGAAGTCCCGCTCATCAACCCGATGACCTGCCAAATTTTCTGTTCCATATGGTAGTAAAAGTACAAATAGATTTGATAAAAAATGTATCTTTGATACAAATAAAATAACTAAAAAAAACCTTATGGATTTTAATTTGACCGAGGAACAAATCATGATCAGGGATGCCGCAAGAGATTTTGCAAAAAATGTACTTCTTCCCGGAGTGATCGAAAGAGACGAGAAGCAGATCTTTCCGAAAGAGGCTGTAAAACAGATGGGTGAACTGGGCTTTCTGGGCATGATGGTTGACCCTGTATACGGAGGTGGCGGTATGGATACGGTATCCTATGTACTGGCCATGGAGGAAATCTCAAAAGTAGATGCCTCGGCTTCAGTAGTCATGTCAGTTAACAATTCTCTGGTTTGCTGGGGATTGGAAAAATTTGGAACAGAAGAACAAAAACAAAAATACCTGGTGCCCCTTGCTCAGGGTGAGATCATCGGCGCTTTTTGTTTAAGTGAACCCGAAGCCGGCAGCGATGCAACCTCACAGAGAACCACGGCGCATGATAAGGGAGATCATTACCTCCTGAACGGAACAAAAAACTGGATCACCAATGGTTCAAGTGCCTCTGTTTACCTGGTGATGGCACAAACACATCCTGAAAAAGGACACAAAGGCATCAACGCCCTGATCGTGGAAAAGGGACAGAAAGGTTTTGATATCGGCCCCAAAGAGAACAAGATGGGCATCAGGGGCTCTGATACGCATTCACTCATGTTCAACAATGTGGTAGTACCAAAGGAAAACAGGATTGGAGAAGATGGTTTTGGCTTTAAATTCGCCATGAAAACACTGGCCGGCGGCCGGATAGGTATAGCCTCGCAGGCGCTGGGCATAGCATCAGGTGCGTACGAACTCGCATTATCTTATTCAAAACAAAGAAAGGCATTTGGCAAAGAGATCAGCAAGCACCAGGCCATTGCCTTTAAACTGGCAGACATGGCTACAGAAATTGAGGTGGGCAGATTGCTTTGCCTGAAAGCTGCAGCCGATAAGGATGAACAAAAAGACTATGACCTGAGCGGTGCGATGGCAAAATTGTACTGTGCAGAAATGGCCATGCGGACTACCGTAGAAGCCGTTCAGATTCACGGTGGCTATGGTTACGTGAAAGAATACCATGTGGAAAGACTGATGCGCGATGCCAAAATCACACAGATTTACGAGGGAACCTCAGAGATACAGAAAATTGTGATTTCCAGGGCAGTGATCGGTGACTGACCCTCAGAAAAAACTTATATTTACTTTCACTGAATTTCGTTTGTATGGATTTTATTGATTACTACAAGATACTGGGAGTGGCTAAAAATGCTGATGATGCTGAGATCAAAAAAGCATACCGCAAACTGGCCCGGAAGTACCATCCGGATGTCAACCCCAATGACGCGGGTGCTAAAAAGAAATTTCAGGAGATCAATGAGGCCAACGAAGTTTTGAGCGATCCTGATAAACGAAAAAAATACGATCAGTACGGTAAAGACTGGCAACATGCCGAACAGTTCGAGCAAGCCAGGCAAAGCGAGCGCCAGCAAAGGCCGCAATACAGTTCCCGCGACCAGGAACAGTTTGATGAATCTGATTTTTCAGATTTCTTCTCAACTATGTTCGGAGGAGCGAGACAGCAAACCGGAAGATCACAGACCAAATTCAAAGGCCAGGATTACAATGCCGAACTACAGCTCGAACTTCAGGATGTGTATACAACCGACAAGAGAACACTTACCGTAAACGGAAAAAACATAAGACTGACCATTCCTGCCGGAGTTGAAAACGGACAGACCATAAAAATAGCAGGACACGGTGCACCCGGAATCAACGGGGGACCAAACGGTGACCTCTACATCACCTTCAATATCAGTAACCACTCCAAATTCAAGAGGGATGGTGACAACCTCCATACAAGCGTTAACCTGCCGCTCTACACGGCAGTACTGGGCGGAGAGCTTACCATGGATACCCTTGGCGGAAAACTGAAACTGAAAGTCCCGCCTGAAACACAGAACAATACCAAAGTCAAATTAAAAGGCAAAGGATTTCCGGTATATAAAAAGGAAGGACATTACGGTGATTTGTACGTGACATATCACATTCAGATCCCCACGCACCTTACTGAAAAAGAAAAAGCACTTTTTAATGAATTGTCCAAATTAAGGTAGTATGAAATACGCACTTCCAATTTTTGAAACCCGCGAGGATAAGATATGGTTTTCCTGCTTTCTTATGGCAGACAGATATGACCGGTAAAAACAAATAAATAAAAAAGATGAAACGAGACAGCCTTATTCCCATCGATCAGTTTTGTTTGAACTATGAAATTGAATATTCTTTTTTATATGAGTTGTCAGAATTTGGTCTGGTCGAAATCAAAACCATTGATCAGAGGGACTACATTCAGGAGGAAGCCATCTCCACCCTTGAAAAAATGATCCGCCTGCATGCGGATCTCGGTATAAATATGGAAGGACTCGATGTGATCCACCATTTATTACACAGGATCAGCCACCTTGAGAACGAGATCAACCTGATGAGGAACAAACTGCGTTTTTATGAGGATTAGCACCTTTCATCATAAATTTAAAATAATTCTTCCTTTTTTCATTTAATAGGGCTAAACATGCCTTTAAAAGATCTGATTTCTGATCAAAAACGGGGAATTTGACCCTATTGAAAGCTCCTATTTTTTAATGATATTAAATTTTAAACATGAATATATTCATAATATTACAATAAAATTATTAAACTATTGAGTATTTTGATTTCTATTCAAATTTTAAAGTTTTTCTTTGCGATTTCAACATCAAAATATGTATTTTAGCGCATATTTTGATGGTATGACTTATATTAAGCAGGGTTTGTATTTGCCCGAATTTGAACATGACAACTGTGGTGCCGGATTTATTTGCAGCCTGAAAGGCGAGAAAACAAATAAGATCATTCATGATGCCCTGGAGATACTGATAAAACTTGAACACCGCGGTGCTGTTAGCGCCGATGGGAGAACCGGAGATGGTGCCGGTATACTCATCGATATTCCGCATGAATTCTTCAAAAAGGTTTGTCCTTTTGAATTGCCCGAAGTAAATGATTACGCGGTAGGTATGGTATTTTTACCTCCAAGCCTCAATCAGTACAAATACTGTATGGAGGTACTTGAAACAGAGATCAAAAACCAGGGACTGAATTTGCTGGGCTGGCGGGAAGTACCCGTCGACTCTTCTCATTTGGGTAAAATAGCACAGAAATCGGAACCCAGGATCATGCAGGTTTTTGTTGGTAAACCTGAGTCTGGAATGAACGAACGAAATTTTATCGCCAAAGTTTATACGGCACGAAAAATTGCGGAGAACAAGATCACCCAGTCAAAATTAAAAGACAGCAAACAGTTTTATTTGCCCAGCTTCTCAACAACCACAATCATTTATAAAGGACTGTTAATACCTGAAGATATCCGGAATTATTACCTGGATCTGTCCGACCCGAGCCTTGTGACCAGACTGGCACTTGTACACCAGCGGTTCTCGACAAATACCGCTCCTTCCTGGGATCTGGCCCAGCCTTTCAGGTTTATGTGCCACAACGGTGAGATCAATACCCTGCGCGGTAATGTGAGCAGGATGAGGGCACGCGAGGAACTGATGAAGAGTGAGATTTTTGGCGATCAGATCAGTGCCTTATTTCCTGTCATTCAACCGGGAAAATCTGATTCAGCTTCTATGGATATGGTGGTTGAATTGCTGATGATGACAGGCAGAACTCTCCCTGAAGTGATGATGATGCTCGTGCCGGAAGCCTGGGAAAAGGACTACAAAATGCCTGACACAAAAAGGGCTTTTTACGAATACAATGCCTGCATCATGGAACCATGGGACGGGCCGGCTTCGGTTCCCTTTACCGATGGTAAATACATCGGCGCACTGCTCGACAGAAATGGCCTGAGACCCTCACGGTACACCGTGACAAAAAGCGGGTATGTAATTATGTCTTCAGAAATAGGTGTACTTGACATCAAACCTGAAGATGTGGCCAAGCACGGCAGACTGGAACCCGGCAAAATCTTCCTTGTAGATATGGAGGCGGGAAAGATCATCGAGGATGAAGAGGTCAAAAATACCGTGGCTTCAAAGCATCCTTACCGGCAATGGATCAACGACAACCTGCTGCCACTGGCTAAAATACCGAATACCGGAAATCAGTGCCCGGTTGAACTGATACCTTTTAAAACCAGACTTCAGATGTTCGGCTATACACAGGAAGAGCTTGATATTATTATTGCTCCCATGGCTACAAAAGGCTACGAGGCTATCGGTTCTATGGGAATTGACACACCTCTGGCTGTACTTTCTAAAAAACCGCAACTTCTTTACAATTATTTTAAGCAGCTGTTTGCTCAGGTAACTAACCCCCCATTGGACGGGATCAGAGAAAAGATCATTACCGACATCAGTCTGGCAGTTGGTGAGGATAGGAATATATTTGAAATCATTCCGGAAAACGCGAAGAAACTGAAGATCCAGAATCCTGTGATCTCCAATGATGATATCGACAAGATCAAGAACATTCAGGTACCCGGGTTCAAAGCCCAGGTCATTCCCATACTTTACGATATCAAAAGAGGTCTCAATTCTCTGGAAAGGGCATTGGATCAGATTGTCAGAAAAGCATTGGATGCCGTGGAGGAAGGCTGCAATATTATTATTTTGTCTGACCGTGGTGCCGACAAGGCAAACGGACCTATTCCTGCCCTGCTGGCCTGCTCCTATTTACATCACAACCTGAACAAAAATAAGAGAAGGTCAAAATTCGGCATAATCATAGAATCGGCTGAACCCAGAGAACCGCATCATTTTGCGACCTTATTCGGATATGGTGCCAGTGCCATTAATCCCTATATGGTAAATGAGATCATCGCTAAAAAAGTAAACGCCGGAGAATATGGCGATATCGAAGAGCAGGTTGCCATTGACAACTACAACAAGGCCATCGGAAACGGAGTTCTAAAGATCATGAACAAGGTCGGGATATCCACACTGCACTCATATCGCGCTTCTCAGATCTTTGAGGTAGTCGGTTTAAAAAATTCCTTTATAGAAAAGTATTTCCCTTTTACCCCTTCCAGAATTGAAGGCATTGGCTTGTACGAGATCGAAAGAGAGATATCAAAAATACACAAAAAAGCCTTTTTCGGCAGTGATATTGCCGACAATCTCGACATTGAGGTCGGCGGAGATTATCGCTGGAGAAGGGACGGGGAAATTCATTTATTCAATCCGACGACCGTTGCAAAACTGCAGCAGGCTGTGCGGACAAACAGCTATCCCAGCTATCAGGTCTATGCAGAAGCCATCAATGACCAGAGCAAAAACCTCATGACGATAAGGGGTTTATTGGAATTTCAGAACCTCGATCCCATTCCACTGGAAGAGGTTGAACCCTGGACAAGCATCGTAAAAAGGTTTAAAACCGGAGCCATGTCATACGGATCCATATCCAAGGAGGCTCATGAAAACCTGGCTATAGCCATGAACAGAATCGGGGGCAAAAGCAATTCCGGGGAAGGCGGGGAAGACGCAAAAAGATTTATCAAAGAAATCAACGGCGACAGTAAAAACAGTGCCATCAAGCAGGTTGCTTCTGGCAGGTTTGGTGTGACCAGCAATTACCTAACCAATGCCCGCGAGATACAGATCAAAATGGCTCAGGGAGCCAAACCCGGTGAAGGCGGGCAATTACCCGGAGAAAAAGTGTATCCCTGGATTGCCGAAGTGCGGAATTCCACACCTTATGTGGGTTTAATTTCACCTCCACCCCACCACGATATTTATTCTATCGAGGATCTGTCGCAACTGATATTCGACTTAAAAAATGCCAACCGCGATGCAAGAATCAATGTAAAACTCGTCTCAGAGGTCGGTGTAGGAACCATAGCAGCCGGTGTTGCAAAAGCCAAGGCCGATGTGATCCTTATTTCGGGATATGATGGTGGAACGGGTGCCTCTCCGCTCACTTCACTGCGGCATGCCGGACTACCCTGGGAACTGGGGATCGCAGAAGCCCAGCAGACACTCGTCCTGAATCACCTGAGAAGCCGTGTGGTACTTGAATGTGACGGCCAGCTTAAAACAGGGCGTGATGTAGCCATAGCCTGTTTACTGGGTGCCGAGGAATTTGGTTTTGCAACTGCTCCTCTGGTCGCTTCGGGCTGTATCATGATGCGGAAATGCCATCTGAATACCTGTCCGGTCGGGATTGCCACCCAGGACCCTGAATTGCGCAAGAATTTTAAGGGAACCCCTGAACATGTCATCAACTTCATGTATTTTGTAGCCAAGGAACTGCGTGTGATCATGGCCCAGCTCGGTTTCAGGACCATCGAAGAAATGGTTGGTCAATCGCAGAAACTCAATGTAAACAAAGCCATTGAGCATAACAAAGCCCAGGGCTTAGACCTGTCAAAAATCCTTTACCAGCCGGAAGGCTATGTCAACAGAACCAAGCGCAATACAGAAGCACAGGTACACGACCTGGATCAGGCATTGGATTTTAAGATCATAAAGAACGGGCATCCGGCCATTTACAGAAAAGAAAAAATGTATTTGTCCTATAAAATAAACAATACCAACAGAACTGTCGGTGCCATTGTGAGCAACGAAATCTCGAAGATTTACGGTGGTTTCGGTTTGCCAGAAGACACGATAAACGTCGATTTCTTCGGTTCTGCAGGACAGAGTTTTGGTGCATTTGCAACCTCAGGACTCACCTTTAAACTGGAAGGGAATACAAATGATTATTTGGGGAAAGGACTTTCAGGTGCTAAAATAATTATTAAAAAACCTGCTGCCGCTGATTTTAAAGCGGAAGATAATGTAATCGTCGGTAACGTTTGCTTTTATGGAGCGATCAAAGGCGAAGCCTATATCAACGGAATGGCGGGGGAGCGCTTCTGCGTGCGAAATTCAGGTGTGACAGCCGTTGTTGAAGGTTTAGGTGATCACGGTTGCGAATACATGACCGGAGGAAAAGTGGTGGTTTTGGGCAGAACAGGCAGAAATTTTGCTGCCGGAATGAGCGGCGGAATAGCCTATGTTTTTGATCCGACCAAAAAATTCCGGGATGGGCTTTGCAATACGGAAATGGTAGGTCTGGAAGCATTGACCGAAGCGGATTTTACCGATCTGCAGCACCTGATCAGAAAACATTACGATTATACAGACAGCGACAAGGCTGAGGAGATCCTGGGTGACTGGGATAACCTCAAAATGAACTTTATAAAAGTTATGCCTACGGATTATAAAAAAGCGCTGGAAAGAATTGAACGTGAAAAGTTTGAAAAAGAACAAATAACAACCGTATAGAAAATGGGAAAAGTTACTGGTTTTATGGAGTACTCCAGGAAGGATGAAGAAAATCTGGAGGTACAGGAAAGGGTAAAGAATTACAGCGAATTTACCCTGACTTTGCCCCAAAATGAATTACAACAGCAGGGCTCAAGATGTATGGATTGCGGTATACCATTTTGTCACAGCGGTTGCCCGCTTGGCAATTTGATCCCGGATTTCAATGAAATGGTACATAAAAATGACTGGAAAAAGGCACTGAGTATTTTGCATTCCACGAATAATTTTCCCGAATTTACAGGCAGGGTATGTCCTGCTCCCTGTGAAAAAGCTTGTGTACTGGGAATTGTATCTGACCCTGTTTCTATTGAAAATATTGAAAAGAATATCGTTGAACGCGGTTTTAAAGAAGGCTGGATCGTACCGCAGCCGCCCAAAAACCGAACCGGCAAAAAAGTTGCTGTCGTTGGCTCGGGTCCGGCAGGTCTTGCGGCTGCCCAGCAATTGAACAGGGCCGGTCATGCGGTTACCGTATTTGAGAGAGACGACGCTCCTGGCGGCTTGTTGCGCTATGGCATTCCTAATTTTAAACTTGAAAAAGGAATCATAGACAGAAGGATTGCCATACTGGAAGCGGAAGGTATTGTTTTTAAGACGAATGCCAACATCGGGGTCAACATCCCGGTATCCGAAATTAAAGCCTATGATGCCATCGTTCTTTGCGGAGGTGCAACCCTGAGAAGGGGCCTGCCAAATATAAAACCCGGCACAAGCGGGGTGGAACAGGCTATGGATTTTCTTACGCAGCAAACAAAAGTACTTTTTGGCAAAACTTTGGAAAAAGAGCAGATCACTGCCAAAGGAAAACATGTGATCGTGATTGGTGGCGGAGATACGGGTTCTGATTGCGTTGGAACTTCGAACCGGCAGGGGGCGCTTTCAGTAACAAATTTTGAGATCATGGATAAACCACCCGTGGGCAGAAGCGGGTCTACTCCCTGGCCCTATTGGCCTTTGCAATTAAAAACATCCTCATCTCATGAAGAAGGTTGTGACAGAAACTGGCTCATCAATACCAAAGAATTTATCACCGATGAAAATAACAGGTTAAAGGCAGTTAAAACTGTGCAGGTTGAATGGAAATTCGTTCCCGGTCACAGACCACAATTGCTCGAAATAGCAGGAACGGAGAAGGTATGGCCCTGCGACCTGGCCTTACTGGCCCTGGGATTTACAGGCCCTGAGACCATATTGAGCGAACAACTGGGAATAGAACTCGACGAAAGAACAAATTACAAAGCATTGAGATACCATACGAACAAATCAAATATTTTTACGGCGGGTGACATGAGGCGCGGACAATCTCTGGTGGTTTGGGCCATCAGCGAAGGCAGGGAGGCCGCCAGAGAGGTAGATCTTTATTTGATGGGAGAAAGCAATTTGCCCTGTAAAGGAAACGGAGATCTCCCTGGAGCCTAGACTAACCAAAACGGAAAAATTTTTTTCAGGAAACCGGGTGAGCATATATTAAAAAACTGAAAGACCCTGTTCCAGAGTCCTTATAGCTGGGGATCGATTAGCCCTTAACTTCTTCCCAGATGCATTCTATTTGGGAAACCCGAGCCAGTACTTCTTTTTCGTTAAAATCTCTGGCGGTCTCCATTTTCATTTGAATTTGTGAGTGTACTGCATTGTGCTCGATAAACATTTTTTCGTTTTTATTTCCTGTAAAAATACATTTCAACCCGCAGACGGACTGCGACAAACCGTGTCTGAAAATAAAATATTAACTGGCCAGTTCAATGAGTGTTATTTCCGGCCGCATGCCCAGTCTTCCGGGAAACCCATGCCAGCCAAGGCCGCGGGTTACATACAGGTATTGTTCTTTACTCCTGTGCATACCTGCCCAATGTTCGTATTTGTATTGAATGGGGCTCCACTTTCTGTTTTTAAATTTGATACCAGCCTGCATGCCGTGGGTATGACCCGATAAGGTAAGCAGGATATCTGTTTTTCCAATGACTTCATTCGGCCAATGGCTTGGATCATGAGAGAGCAGGATCTTGGTAGGAATTCCACTGACCGTTTTCATGGCCTTGCCAAGATCCCCATACTGTTTGAATGGAGGATTACCCAGATTTTCCACACCGATAATACCCAGAGGCTCATTGTTGATCACTTGGGTAACGGATTCATTCAACAGCAATTGAAAATCAATTTTTTTATAGAAGTATTTAATGGATTCAAAATTTTGTTCTTTCTTCTTTTTGGTCTTCCACTCGCTGTAATCCCCGTAATCATGATTTCCCAATACAGCGTATTTTCCATATTTTGCTTTTAAGGGCTTCAGTACCTTGTCCCAGCCTTTTAATTCCCAGGCAAAATTATTGACGATATCGCCGGTAAAAAAAATATAATCCGGTTTCAGGCTGTTGATCAGTTCAACGGCCCTATCCAAAATATGATACCGGTAATTGAAACTACCCAAATGAAGGTCGGATATATGCACAATTCTAAGTCCGGTCAAGCCCGTGGGCAAGAGCGGATTGTGTGCTTTGATCCTGTGAATTTTAAATCTGTACAAGGCGAGAAAAACGCCGTAGAGAATCACGAAAAACGGCAGAAAACCGGCGAACAAACCGATAATCGGAATCACGATCAGCGATTCTTTTTCCAAAAAAACATAGTTCGTAAAGTAAAGAGACGAAATAACGATTACAAAGATAATTTTTGGGATAAAGGATGAGATCGTCAAACCGTAAAGCGAAGTTACCAAAAAATGCTTTCTAATCGGGTGTAGTGAATCCAGCCTAAGTTTCAGAACAACAATGGATACAATTAATCCAACCGTAAAAAACCAAAACAAAAAATGGATGGTTCTTCTTAAAAAACCTGAAGCAAGGAGATCTGTTATGGATTGCAGCCAATAAAAGGCCAGGATATCTATAATTAAAATAGCCAGACACAAGAACAGAATCTGAAGCATTGAATAGGAACGCATAGACAAAATTTTAATGACCTTTTATACGTCAGGCCTTACGTCTTTCATCATTCATTGCCCAATACAGGCCTTTTACCCCGGCCACCCATTTATCATATAAAAATATCAGTGCTATCTCTTCGATGGTCTCGATGATACCTAAAAAGACCATATAATAAAAAAGCCAGTACACAGGCCCGAAAAACAAAAGCCACAAGATAAATATACCCTGGGTAATGGCCGATAATTTTGCCAGGATGGTATGAAAAGAAGTTGTTTTGCCGTATTTCATAAAGGCAAGTACCATTTGCAGTATGTAAAGCGACAAGCCCAGAAATATCCAGAACGAATTTTCTATGACAAAATCCTTTTCAAATACCCATACCCCGATCAGCCCAACAGCAAAGGTCAGCTGGTCGCCGACAGAATCAAGCTGTGAACCCCGCACGCTGCTGATCTTCAATTTTCTTGCAAGGAATCCGTCAATTGCATCCGTGCTGTAACTGACCAGCAGCAACCAGGTAAACAACAAGCGGTGATCCAGCCAGATCAAAACCAACAAAAAAGGCGCTGCTGCAATGCGGTAGAAAGAGAACCAATCCGCAATATTGAAATTTTTAAAAGTCAGTCCAAAATTTGATTTCATGATCTGCCTAAATTCATGTGCACATAATTAATGCCTTACGTAAAGTTACTATTTATCCGGGAAATTCGAAATACTGAGAGATAATATTTTAGCCGGATAGCAATCTTCTCAAATCAACAAACAAATGACTTGCTGCAGGGTTTTATTTGTTGTTTTTCTTTGCTCTGAAATGATCAATAAGACAAGGCCCGGGAATGAAAATTTATGATTTATTAAATCTTTCTATCCGGAAAAATTCAAACCGTACAGGTTCATGATCTTTTTTTGGGAACATTTTGCCCCGGATTCTCTTTATTTTTTACGTAGATCAGTTTATGCCTGCTTTTGGGATTTTCTCTTTGTTCCAGTTCAAACCTGCCTATCGACTTGATCAGCGGAGTAAGTTTTTCAAAACCGTAATTTCTGGAATCAAAATTGGGTTGTTTCTTTTGCAATAAACTGCCTACATCCCCCAGAAATGCCCAGCCATCTTCTTCAGAAAGATCGTTGATCGTGGTTTCGATCAGTTTGATCTCTTTATTGGTGATCTTATCCACCACAACTTTCGCCGTTTCTTTTTCATTTTCAGATACCCTTTCCTTTGACTGGTTATTTAAGATCTCAATATAAATGAACTTATCACAGGCAACAATAAAAGGATTGGGCGTCTTTTTTTCGCCGATCCCTATCACCTGAAGGCCGGATTCCCGCAAGCGCGTAGCCAGTCTGGTAAAATCGCTGTCGCTTGAAACCAGGCAGAAGCCGTTAACTTTTCCGGAATACAATATATCCATGGCATCGATGATCATGGCGGAGTCTGTGGCGTTTTTACCCGAGGTATAACCGTATTGCTGTATGGGTGTAATGGCATTCTCCAGCAACAGGTTTTTCCATTTCGCCAGATTGGGCTTGGTCCAGTCACCGTAAATTCTTTTGATGGTGGGGTTTCCGTATTTCGCGATCTCTTCCATCATCTCCTTGATCGAGGCAGAAGGTATGTTATCACCGTCAATTAAAACAGCCAGGTTTGCATTCATCATTTTTTAGTTTAGTATTTATAAACACTTATTTATTCTCAGCAATCCATTGATCAATTTTCGTTTCGAGCAAGGAAAGAGGGAGACAGCCTGCCTCTAATACTTCGGTATGAAATTTTCTGATATCAAAGTTCTTGCCTAATTCATTTTCTGCCTTTTCTCTGAGTTGTCTTATTTTTATTTCACCGATCTTATAAGACAGTGCCTGTCCGGGCATGATCATATATCTTTCAATCTCAGAAACAATGCTTGATTCTGTTTCCGCCTCATTGTCAAGAGAATATTGGATCGCCTGCTCACGTGTCCAGCCCTTTGAATGAAGTCCGGTGTCTACAACCAGCCGGATCGCTCTGTGCATTTCACCACCCAGCATCCCAAAGTATTGATATGGATCAGTATACAAGCCCAATTCCTTACCTAAGGATTCCGAGTACAATGCCCATCCTTCACCAAAACTGCTATACCATAGTACTTTTCTAAAATCCGGTAATTCCTGATTCTCCTGTTGTAAAGAAATTTGATAATGATGTCCCGGGATTGCTTCATGGAGAAAAAGATCTTCATCTCCATATGTATTATACTCCCGAACATTTGGGATCGGGACATAAAAAATACCCGGCCTGGAACCATCCAGGGGCGCCGCATTATATTGGGCACTGGCCGATTTTTCTCTGAATGCCTCTGTTCTCCTCACTTCAAAACCGGTTTTTGGTTTTAACTCGAAAAGTTTATTTAACTGCGGTTCCATTTTCAGATGAATAGCGTTAAAATTATCAATGACTTGCTGCGGATCAGTAAAGGGCATCAATTCCTTTTTGTTTCTGACAAATTCAAAAAAAGATTTTAAGTCGCCTTTATAGCCTACTTCTTTCATGATCTGTTCCATTTCTGAAGAAATTCTTGCCACTTCCTTTAAGCCCAGTTCGTGGATCTCTTCGGCAGTCATATCTGTCGTAGTAAAATAGGTGATCATGGTTTGGTAAATCCGGTCACCCTCCGGTAAAGAGCCAAAACCACTCGTTCCTCTGCCCGCAGGTAAATAAACATTTTTTAAAAACTTCACCATATCCCTGTGAGCAGGCACAATTTTTTCCAATACCATGGACCGATAGTCATTTTTCAGTTTGGTTTTTTCCTCTTCGGTAAAGCTTTCAGGTAAAAGTTTAACCGGTGTGTAGTATAAATGATTTTCTAAATCTTCTTTTGCCATGGCCTCCATTTGCGGAATCACTTTAACAATTAAAGATTTGGGCAACACATACCCATTTTTAATGCCTTCTTCCATTTTATAACGGGCAGAAGCAAACCAAACTAAATACTCATCAACTCTTTTCAGCCAATTTTCGTAGTCCTGCACCGTTTTAAAGGGTTGGGCACTCGCTCCGCTTGCAAACTGACCCATCACAAGGTTTACAGACCACATTTGGTCGATGGGTGTATAATCCGGAAGGCTCAAGCGTTTTATATTTTGTGTGCATTCCCATTCCAGAATTCTTTTACTCAACAATTCCGTTTCATTCAAATCTTGATCTGCAAATTGTGAGACTTTTTCAAGATTTGCTGTATAAAAAAGCTTTATTCCTTCTTTGACACTGTCATTTAAAACATTTACAAAGCGATCATTGTACCTCGTATCACCTGCCCTGGTAGCAGACATGGGGTTTATCTTAAGGACACCCTGATGATACTCTTTAAATATTTCTGACAACTGAGCATTAGAGACAAGCGGTTTTCCTTCCAGATTTTCAGCAGAATCATTCAGCTTTTCCTTACAAGATCCAAATAAAATGATGAAAAACAATACGATACCCAGTTTTTTCATGCTTTCTTTATGTTTTTGGTTTATTCAATTTTCGATTTACTTCATTCCTTTTTTTGATTCTTTTATGGCAAAATCACAGGCCCTGGCGGTAAGGGCCATATAGGTCAATGAGGGGTTCTGCGTTGCAGTTGAGGTCATACAGGCTCCATCTGTTACAAACACATTTTTACAACTGTGCAATTGATTCCATGCGTTGAGCAGGGATGTTTTGGGATCTCTGCCCATACGAACCCCTCCCATCTCATGTATATCTAGTCCCGGAGCCTGTTTTGAATCAGTCGTGCGAATGTTCGTATAACCCGCTACCGTAAACATTTCGGTAAATTGTTCTATAAAATCTGCTGTCATCTTTTCATCATTTTCGTCATAGCCCACGTCAATTTTAAGCAAGGGCATTCCCCAGGCATCTTTTAAATGAGGGTCGAGTGTGACCTTGCTTCCTTCTTTCGGTATGGTCTCTCCCATGAACTGTCCAGTGAGCTCCCAGGGTCCGTAAGTCGGATTCAACAGTCCCTTTTTCAGTGTTTCACCTAATCCATCTGTATTCGTAACAATTTTTCTGATGCCGGAGAGATAGGTAGCATAGCCCCTTAAAAAGTCTGTTTCCTGCTGCTGCACATTCCTGAATCTCGGAATATAGGCGGCGGTAGGTCTTCTTCCTGTGGTATACTTGTCTTCAAGGCCTTCATATTCAGCAAATATATTTACCCGGTAATTGTGAAATGCTATGTATTTTCCCAGCAGGCCATTATCATTTCCCAGTCCCTCAGGATATCGGGAAGACACTGAATTCAGCAGGATCAGGTTTGTATTTAGCGTTCCTGCATTCACGAAGATAATATCACCATAATATTCACTGGTCTCCTTTGTTTCAGAATTGATGACCAAAACCCCCGTTGCTTTTTCCTTTTTATCGTCATAAATCACAGAATGGACAACAGCATGATTCACCAGGGTGAGTTTGCCTGTTTTCATAGCCCAGGGTATGGTACTTGAATTGCTGCTGAAATAGCCTCCAAAAGGGCAACCCCGCTGGCATAAATCTCTGAACTGGCATTTTGATCTGCCCTGCAGGTTAAAAATTTCTTTCTGTTCTGTTATATGGGCGCACCTGCCGCTGATCACATGTCTGTTCTTATAGTGGGCAGCAACCTTTTCACTAAAGTGCTTTTCAACACAATTCAAACCCATGGAAGGTAAAAATTCCCCATCTGGCAGTTCCGGCAGACCATCGTTGTTACCTGCTATGCCGACAAATTTTTCAACATAACTGTACCAGGGTGCAAGCTCCCGGTAGCGGATTGGCCAGTCGACTGCAAAATGATCACGGGCCGGACCTTCAAAATCGTAATCGCTCCAGCGCTGGGTTTGCCTGGCCCACAACAAAGATCTTCCCCCGGTCTGGTATCCTCTGATCCAGTCAAAAGGTTTATCCTGAACGTAAGGGTGTTCCTTATCCTTAACAAAAAAATGTGCGGCATCTTCCTTGAAAGCATAGCATCTGCTTACAATCGGGTTGTCTTCAATAATTTTATTCGGCATCGTTCCCCTGTGTGGAAATTCCCAGGGAAATTTATTGGTGGTCGGATAATCAACATTGTGTTTTACATCCGGTCCGCGTTCCAGTACCAGTGTTTTTAATCCTTTTTCGCAAAACTCTTTGGCAGCCCAACCCCCGCTCATCCCTGAACCGATCACAATGGCATCAAATGTTCTTTCTTCTTTTGTTTTCTTGTTCTCAGGCATTGATGTTTATTTTACTTGATCCCTCGATGGTCTCACAAAGACCATATCTGCCAGGGACTAAATTATAAGGCATTTCCTTGGTCATTACGTATTCGGAATACATGAATCCCAGTACTGCATATTGCTTGCTCAGCTTCAGAAATTCATGTACAGATTTTCCGGTTCCGGAGAGGAGCCTGTTCAGCAGTTCCTCCTTTTCTGCAGAAGTCAACTTTGTAAAGGGCTTGCTGTTGTGTTTTTTTGCCTCCATTTCAAGTTCTTCGAGCCCGCTGATAAAAGCGGCCTGTTCCTTTTCGGAGCAACAATCATTTACCATGAGCTGCACAAAGGCATGCAATTGTAAGGACTCACCTGCAGCTCCAGCTGGCAAAATGGCTGAAACAACTTCCTTCAGGAGTTTTAGTTGTGCGGGGTTCAGATTGAAGCCCGGCAGCGCGGTTAATGTCTTCTCCTGATTAAAATCACAGGCAGGAAACAGTGCGAGACCCAGACCAAGTGCACCGATATTTTTTAAAGCCAGTCTTCTTTGCATAATCACAATTCAGGTCCTAAATGTACTCCAAGTTCACAATTAAATAAAACAATCTCAAAAATTATATAGGATTATACTGATCAGCCATAAACCGCTTTAATATAATTTCCATTTAGAAATAAATCCGGATCGACCCCACTTTGCAGGATTATGCCCTTACTTTCGCCGTCCAGCAAGATCTGTGCAGCCTGAAGCAGGGGTGCGGCGGTAGTTGTTTGTATCGCTCTCAGTTGGTGTTTTCCGATTTTCTGAGGGTAAATACGTTTCGCTATTTCTCGCCTTCGCAGTATACCTGTTGCATCATGCCCCTCCACTGAGGCATACAAAACGATGAGGTCATCCTCAATATGGGGTATAACCGCTTCCATTTTTCTTTGTAATGCAGCCACAGGGTCTGTTCCCTTTTCACCCTTTTTGATCTGTTCCTCTATCCACGCGTAATGCCCGGGATGTCTGAGCGTTTTGTAATCAAGGCTTTTTATCTTGTTTGCAAGGGCATCTGGAAGGTCTGCGGCACCACCGGAAGTAAGTGCTTCCTCATAGGTAATCCCGTCGATCAAAATGGCTGACCTTTCCGTCAGCGCAGGCAGGCTGGTTTTTTTAAACTCCCGGATACCCAGGGCATCCTTTACATATTCGGTTGCCACACCAACGGGGCTCCAGGTAAAACCGTAATAATGAGGTGCCACGGCATGGCGTGTCAGGGCACCGACCTTCATTTCCAGCTTATCTGCTTTTGCCACAGCAAAGTCCTGACAGAACTGCCTGAATAGCTGGTGTCCAAGCACATTGATATAACCGGGAGCCAGTCCTGTTTGCAATAAAAATCCCGTTTTTACATCTTTGCCCAGGGCTATGATCTCTTCCGTTTCTGAAACATATTCCGTTAAATTGGCATAGTGCAGCTGGAATTTTTTTGCCAGTGCAGCCATTTTTGGAGCCAGATGGCCCGGCAGGCAATCGAGTAGAATATCTCCTTTGCGGAGGATCTGCTCCATACCCGGGTTGACATCTTCAGTCAAGTGAAATGCCTGTATGTCACAAGGCCTGGTTGTACCGGCCCGGACCCACTGCACGAGTTTATCCGCCTTTTCAAGGTGTCTGTTCCCGACATAAATACCCGGTGTAAGCTCACTTAATTCCGCGAGCATCAGGGCTGCAGCTTCTGCTATCCCTCCGGCTCCGGCGATAATAATATGGTAGTGGGTTTTCATTTTTTAAAAATAAGAAATAATCTGCTCCGGTATGGAACCCGATCGCATAAAAAAAAGCGACAAGTACTGATACAGGGAACAATGAGATCAAACAGATGGTACCGTTAAACTTATTTGTCAGGTCTGGTATTATTCCAGTGTGATGCGCATGATCTCCAGACGGAACTGTTCCTCTTCTTTGTTCCCGATCAGGAATGCGATCTCCTGTAGCTTTTCACCGTTATAGTTCGGCAAATCCAGTTTTCTTCCCCTGAAGGAAGGATACATGTCCGATAAGGGAATTTCAAGGGTTTCTGGTTTACCGCTGGTCTGGATGGGATAAATATAGGAAAAAGAATCATACATATCTGTTTTCAGTCTGAACTGATATGCCTTTCCGTCACCCTTTATCCGAAGTATTACTTTGTTGTATTTCTTGATGTTTTTTGTATCGAAACGGTAGCGTACGGATGAAAAACCCCCGTTGTTCTCAAGGGAAACCATTCCTTCAAAAACGCCATATCCATCCTTATGCAGATAAAACCTGCCGTTGGATCGGCCTCCCATTACTTCATCGTCAACGATTTGCCAATTTCGTATATCACTTTTTGTATTAAATTCAAAGATGATCATAGGTATCTGGTTTAATAATAAAAACAAGATCAGCGATTTCATAAGGGTTTTCTTTACTGTAAAAAAATAAAAACTCATTGACAGAGCCTGAACAGAAATACAATCTCTACCAGCCCGAGTGAAATCCCAGTTCAAGGGCAGCATGGTATTTTTCCTTGTCGAACTCGTACAACCGGGGATTTTTATCCTGGTTTTCGCCCTTTTTTAAAACTGCTGGTTTGATAATATCATAATTTTTAATCCTGCGCGCAAAATTTCGGCGGTCGAGTTTTTTCTCCAAAATGGTTTCATAAAGTCCTTGTAACTCGGGCATGGTAAAATGGGCAGGCAGCAAATTCATGCCAATAGGCTCGTAATTTAGTGCGCTTTTCAAGGTTTTATGGGCCTTTTCAATGATCTCTTTGTGATCCAAAAAAAGGGGTGGTAATTCATTTAAAGTGTAAAAGCTACAGAATTCCGAAATTGGATCGGGTGTCATCTGCCTGATCTCTGTGAAGTCGACGAGGGCGTAATAACCCAAGGTCAGAAATCGCTGTTTAAACCAGGAGCCTAGTGCCTGATCGATCACACCTTTTTCCAAAAGGGATGCTACATGATCTGTTGAATTTCTTGAGACAGCACCAAACAGATGAAACTGCTGCAAGAATATCTTGTCCAAACCGGTTCGTTCTTTTAATATTCGGATCGCTTCCTTATCAACATCACGATGACGTTCCAAAAAACCGCCGGGCAAGGCCCAGGCATCCATTAATTTGAGCTTAAGCAGCAATACCTGAAGTGATCTTTTGTGGTAGCCAAAAACGACACAATCAATGGAAAATCCGGGATGGAGGGAATCGGTTTGCATAGTTTTGATGGCATATTTTGTACAAAGGTACTATAAATAAAAACCAAATGCGTGTACAAGAAAGATTCCCGTGTAATTCCTGTTGAAGATCACATGGTGCCCACTTCCTTTGCAAATGCCCTAACCTGTTCCCAGTTTGTGTATTCAATTTCAACATGGGGGTCGGTGGGTCCTTTGGTCATCCACATGATGAACCGGATCATGGTCCGGTCAAAGAATTTGTATTTTTTATAATCCAGTTTGCCGGCAAATACTTCGAGTTTTTTTGGCCTCCAGGCAGTGGTTTTAAGGTACTTGAGCATATACGGATTTGTTTCCGGACTGTTCTTTTCCGGTTTTCTCGCCACCAAGTTCACAGAAAAAAAAGCTGTTTTTTTGGTATCCAGCTCTTCCTTGTTTTTTTCGATAAAATCGATGATCTTTTCGTTGTGCACTCCGTACCGGATGCTGGATCCTATAATGAGCCGGTCATAGTCTGATACCGAACCCTTAAAATCATCGATCGGAAAAAGCTCGGCAGGCTGATCGTTTTTGTGTAAGACTTCTTTAATTTCTTCACATATTCTTCGGGTTTGACCGTCGACGGAAGAATAGATGATCGCTGTCCTTTTATTCATGCTTTTAGACTTAATTTATATTTGGCATTCATGCTATACAAAGCTAAGTCAATTTACTGCCATTTTATATGACCAATATCACGGTTCGGAACATCTGTTAAAAAAATCGTTTAATTCTTTAAAGAGATCATCTGTTGGTATAACATCATGACAACGATACCGGAACTTTGGTTTGGGAAGTTTATAAAAACAGAAAACCCGATTCTGTATGAATCGGGTTTTCAAAGAAAGGCAACGACCTACTCTCCCACCATGGGTAGTACCATCGGCGCTGACAGGTTTAACTTCTCTGTTCGGAATGGGAAGAGGTGAGACCTGTCGCAATAATCACCTTAAGCTTTTTAGGTGGCTTAACACCTAGGTGTTGACATATCAATATAATGGTATCGCAGTAGATTTTTACTTTATTTTAAAGAGGTTCTCCCCCGTCTGATCACTCAAACGGGAGATAGCGTACATAAGCCTATGGGTTATTAGTACTACTCGGCTATGACATTACTGCCTTTACACCTGTAGCCTATCAACGTGGTAGTCTCCCACGACCCTTAAAAGAAATCTCATCTTGTGGTGGGTTTCGCGCTTATATGCTTTCAGCGCTTATCCCTTCCCAACGTAGCTACCCAGCAATGCCCCTGGCGAGACAACTGGTACACTAGAGGTTGGTCCAATTCGGTCCTCTCGTACTAGAATCAGATCCACTCAAATTTCTAACGCCCACTACAGATAGAGACCGAACTGTCTCACGACGTTCTGAACCCAGCTCGCGTGCCACTTTAATGGGCGAACAGCCCAACCCTTGGGACCTTCTCCAGCCCCAGGATGTGACGAGCCGACATCGAGGTGCCAAACCCCCCCGTCGATATGAGCTCTTGGGGGGGATCAGCCTGTTATCCCCGGCGTACCTTTTATCCTTTGAGCGATGGCCCTTCCACGCGGAACCACCGGATCACTATGCTCTTGTTTCCAACCTGATCGACGTGTTTGTCTCTCAGTCAAGCACCCTTATGCCATTGCACTCTACGCACGGTTACCAAGCGTGCTGAGGGTACCTTTAGAAGCCTCCGTTACTCTTTTGGAGGCGACCACCCCAGTCAAACTACCCACCAAGCACTGTCCTCCTTGCGGAGTTAGGCTTCAAATAAGCAAAGGGTGGTATTTCAAGGACGACTCCACAACACCTGGCGATGCTGCTTCAAAGTCTCCCACCTATCCTACACATTACTTATCCAAAGTCAATACTAAGCTATAGTAAAGGTGCACGGGGTCTTTTCGTCCCGTAGCGGGTAATCGGCATCTTCACCGATACTACAATTTCACCGAGCTCATGGCTGAGACAGTATCCAGATCGTTGCACCATTCGTGCAGGTCGGAACTTACCCGACAAGGAATTTCGCTACCTTAGGACCGTTATAGTTACGGCCGCCGTTTACTGGGGCTTCATTTGAGACCTTCGACTTACGTCTAAGCCCTCCACTTAACCTTCCAGCACCGGGCAGGTGTCAGACCCTATACATCATCTTTCGATTTAGCAGAGTCCTGTGTTTTTGATAAACAGTCGCCTGGACCTTTTCACTGCGACCCCCGCTTTAGCGGGGGCGACTCTTCTCCCGAAGTTACGAGTCAATTTTGCCTAGTTCCTTAGCCATGAATCTCTCGAGCACCTTAGAATTCTCATCCCAACTACCTGTGTCGGTTTACGGTACGGGTACTTATTATCTGAAGTTTAGAGGTTTTTCTTGGAAGCCTTTAGGCACACTATCCACGCCACCGAAGCTTTGTGGTACTATCAGATTTCAGCTAAACCTGCGGATTTGCCTGCAAGTCTAATACCTAAATCCTTCAACGAACTATTCCGTCAGTCCGCGGTGCTTTCATTTCTCCGTCACCCCATCACAATAATAAGTAGTACAGGAATATTAACCTGTTGTCCATCGACTTCCCCTTCGGGTACGCCTTAGGCCCCGACTAACCCTCAGCTGATTAGCATCGCTGAGGAAACCTTAGTCTTTCGGTGTGCAGGTTTCTCACCCGCATTATCGTTACTTATGCCTACATTTTCTTTTGTAAACACTCCAGCATACCTTACGGTACACCTTCTGCGCAGTTTACAATGCTCCCCTACCAATCACGCCAAAGGCGTGAGTCCATAGCTTCGGTAATATACTTATGCCCGATTATTATCCATGCCCGATCGCTCGACTAGTGAGCTGTTACGCACTCTTTAAATGAATGGCTGCTTCCAAGCCAACATCCTAGCTGTCTGTGCAATCGAACCTCGTTAAAACAACTTAGTATATATTTGGGGACCTTAGCTGATGGTCTGGGTTCTTTCCCTCTCGGACATGGACCTTAGCACCCATGCCCTCACTGCTGATCATCATTTTATAGCATTCGGAGTTTGTCAGGAATTGGTAGGCGGTGAAGCCCCCGCATCCAATCAGTAGCTCTACCTCTATAAAACTATAAATCAACGCTGCACCTAAATGCATTTCGGGGAGTACGAGCTATTTCCGAGTTTGATTGGCCTTTCACCCCTACCCACAGGTCATCCAAAGACTTTTCAACGTCAACTGGTTCGGTCCTCCACTGTGTGTTACCACAGCTTCAACCTGCCCATGGGTAGATCACTCGGTTTCGCGTCTACTACTTCTAACTATGCGCCCTATTCAGACTCGCTTTCGCTACGGCTCCATGTCTTGAACACTTAACCTCGCTAGAAAAAGTAACTCGTAGGCTCATTATGCAAAAGGCACGCTGTCATCTGCGAAACGCATGACTCCAACCGCTTGTAGGCGTACGGTTTCAGGATCTCTTTCACTCCCTTACTTAGGGTTCTTTTCACCTTTCCCTCACGGTACTAGTTCACTATCGGTCTCTCAGGAGTATTTAGCCTTAGCGGATGGTCCCGCCAAATTCACACAGGGTTTCACGTGCCCCGCACTACTCAGGATACCACTATCAATAACTGCTCTTACCTATACGGGACTATCACCCTCTCTGGTCTGTCTTTCCAAACAGTTCTAATTCAAGCAAGCATCAAATGTCGTGGTCCTACAACCCCAAAACGGCCTTAACCGCCCTGGTTTGGGCTAATCCGCGTTCGCTCGCCACTACTTGCGGAATCACTTTTGTTTTCTTCTCCTCCGGTTACTTAGATGTTTCAGTTCACCGGGTTTGCTCCTCGATTACTCGAGGTGACTATGCTTCACATAGCCGGGTTTCCCCATTCGGATATTTGCGGATCAATTCGTATGTGCCAATCCCCGCAACTTTTCGCAGCTTATCACGTCCTTCTTCGCCTCTGAGAGCCTAGGCATCCTCCATACGCCCTTACTTAGCTTATTGTACTTTTTGCTCTTTAATTCTATTGTATTTTTTTCTACTTTAAAAATTTTTTATGATTCTTTACGATATCATTATGTCAATATGTCAATGAACGTTGATGAAGTTGTAAGTACTGAGTATTAAGTACTGAGTATTGAGTATTGCTAATCCTTACTTTTTCCTTTTTACTTCTTCCTTTTTACTTCCTCTGTGGAGAATAAGGGAGTCGAACCCTTGACCTCCTGCGTGCAAGGCAGGCGCTCTAGCCAGCTGAGCTAATCCCCCCAATTATAGTATTGAGTAAATTAGTATCGAGTATTGAGTATTGAGTAACTCAATGTACAACACCCACTCAACTTCTAAAATTTCCTATAGATAAATACCCAAAACCAAAAGTGTAGTCCCGGGCAGACTCGAACTGCCGACCTCTACATTATCAGTGTAGCGCTCTAACCAGCTGAGCTACGAGACTGCTTTAAGTCTTTATAGTACCTTCTATTTATATTATTAAAAAAAAATTGACAGCTTCAATCAAATAAAATCATCTTTCGTAACCCCTATCTTTATTTATGCCCTAAAGCATATCTCTAGAAAGGAGGTGTTCCAGCCGCACCTTCCGGTACGGCTACCTTGTTACGACTTAGCCCCAGTTACTAGTTTTACCCTAGGCAGCTCCTTGCGGTCACCGACTTCAGGCACCCCCAGCTTCCATGGCTTGACGGGCGGTGTGTACAAGGCCCGGGAACGTATTCACCGGATCATGGCTGATATCCGATTACTAGCGATTCCAGCTTCACGGAGTCGAGTTGCAGACTCCGATCCGAACTGAGATCGGTTTTAAGGATTCGCTCCTGCTCACGCAGTGGCTGCCCTCTGTACCGACCATTGTAGCACGTGTGTAGCCCAGGACGTAAGGGCCGTGATGATTTGACGTCATCCCCACCTTCCTCACAGTTTGCACTGGCAGTCCCGCTAGAGTCCCCATCTTTACATGCTGGCAACTAACGGTAGGGGTTGCGCTCGTTATAGGACTTAACCTGACACCTCACGGCACGAGCTGACGACAACCATGCAGCACCTTGTAAGTAGTCCGAAGAAAAGACCATCTCTGATCTATGCAACTTACATTTAAGCCCTGGTAAGGTTCCTCGCGTATCATCGAATTAAACCACATGCTCCACCGCTTGTGCGGGCCCCCGTCAATTCCTTTGAGTTTCAATCTTGCGATCGTACTCCCCAGGTGGGTCACTTATCACTTTCGCTTAGTCACCGAGTATAAATACCCAACAACTAGTGACCATCGTTTACGGCGTGGACTACCAGGGTATCTAATCCTGTTCGCTCCCCACGCTTTCGTCCATTAGCGTCAATATATAGTTAGTAAACTGCCTTCGCAATCGGTATTCTGTGTAATATCTAAGCATTTCACCGCTACACTACACATTCTATCTACTTCACTATAATTCAAGACAACCAGTATCAAAGGCAGTTCCACAGTTAAGCTGTGGGATTTCACCTCTGACTTAATTATCCGCCTACGGACCCTTTAAACCCAATGATTCCGGATAACGCTTGCACCCTCCGTATTACCGCGGCTGCTGGCACGGAGTTAGCCGGTGCTTATTCATACAGTACCGTCAATCTACCACGCATGGTAGGGTTTCTTCCTGTAAAAAAGCAGTTTACAACCCATAGGGCAGTCATCCTGCACGCGGCATGGCTGGTTCAGGCTTGCGCCCATTGACCAATATTCCTCACTGCTGCCTCCCGTAGGAGTCTGGTCCGTGTCTCAGTACCAGTGTGGGGGATCTCCCTCTCAGGACCCCTACCTATCATAGCCATGGTAAGCCGTTACCTTACCATCTAGCTAATAGGACGCATACTCATCTCTTACCGCCGAAACTTTAATTACCAAACCATGCGATCCGATAATACTATAGGGTATTAATCCAAATTTCTCTGGGCTATCCCCTAGTAAAAGGTAAATTGTATACGCGTTACGCACCCGTGCGCCGGTCGCCACCCAGTATTGCTACCTGTGCTGCCCCTCGACTTGCATGTGTTAAGCCTGCCGCTAGCGTTCATCCTGAGCCAGGATCAAACTCTTCATCGTGAATGTTGTTCTCAATAAAGGTCTCAAAAAAAATCTCAAGAGAAGGATATTATCCTCTCATGCGACTCTACTCAATTTTACGCTGTCAATCTTTTCAATCTTTCAATGAACTTCTTATTCCCAACTCCCCTCTCTTCACAACCACTCAATCATACCCCAGGAAAGCGGGTGCAAATGTAATACTTCTTTTTCTATCCCACAATACCTTTTTGAAAAAAAATTTCTATCTCCTTAAAAACAATATTGTGTGTAAATGTAAAAGAACAAATCGCTTACCGAACAGCCTTTATTACTGTTTTTAAGCGGCTGCAAATGTAAAGTGATTTTTTAATTTGGCAATACCATTGAGGCGGTTTTTTTAACAAATTTTCGAATGATTCTCTAAAACACCCTGTATCAGCTGATTAAAATTCAAAAAAAAGACGCTTTTTTTTGAATACAAGAGGAAAATTTTAAAATATTGGGAGTTCAGATCTAAAATTCGACCTCAAAGGATATGAAAAAAAGATCCAACTGTTCCAGCAAACACTGACTAACTGAATAAAAAAAGAGTGAATCTTTAGAAAATTCACTCTTTATATTGATCCGAAAAACTTATAAAATGAACAAAAATGACTTTCCTTTACTTTAAAAAGGCATTTAGTCCTTCTTTTCTTTCATTTTTTGTTTCATCTTTTTGTGTTTGAGAACCTCTGCTTCTATATAAAATATAATTTCTTCTGCGAGATTCGTCAACAAACTGCTGGAACGGATTACCCTGGCACAAATCGAATAGAGCATCAACAATTCTTCCGCCCTGGCATTCTTCGAGTTGATCTCAGCCTGAAAACTGATGATGGCCATTTTGTAAATTTTATTGAGCTCCTTATCCATCATAAATATATGACGCGCCAGACTCGTGTCTTTCTTTTCAAAAGCATCTATTACATTGTTGAACATAACCATTGTCATATCATGCATTTCCCGGTAATGAAACGCTTTGATGTATTCTTCGGAAAAAGGTTTTTCCTGAAAATCAATGACTGCCCTGGCTGTAAATTCAGCATGATCTCCCAAACGCTCCAGCTCGGCAATTGATCTTGAGATCGACAGGACAAACCGGAGTTCTGTTGCAACGGGCTGAAATAAGGCGATCGTATTTTCACACTCCTTTTCCAAATTTATTTCAAAAGCATTGACCCGTGACTCTTTTCGCAGTATTTCTTCGGCCAGTTCAGCATCATTACTATGCAAAGCATCGGCAGCATGTTCCAACTGGCCTTTGACCAATTCCATCATTTCAACAAAAGTTGTGCGGATATATTCCAATTGATAGGTAAGGTGACTCATTTTTAATGTATTTTAAAGATTTTATCCAAAATGCCCGCTAATATAATTCTCAGTACGCATATTTTTCGGGCTTGTAAATATTTGTTCTGTTTTACCTGACTCAATCACTTCGCCCAGATAAAAGAAGGCAGTATGATCACTTATCCTCGCGGCCTGCTGCATGTTGTGGGTAACAATAACGATGGTGTATTTTTCCTTAAGCTCGAAAATCAGATCTTCTATTTTACTCGTAGAAATCGGATCCAAAGCTGATGTTGGTTCATCCATCAAAATGACAGAGGGCTCAACAGCCAGGGTTCTGGCAATGCATAGGCGCTGTTGCTGTCCTCCCGACAAGGCATAGGCATTCTTCTTGAGACTATCTTTTACCTCATCCCACAAAACAACCTGCTGCAGGGATTTTACGGCTCTTTCTTCCAGGAAATGTTTATCATTGATTCCCTGTATTTTCAAGCCATAAACAACATTCTCATAAATACTCTTCGGAAAAGGATTCGGTTTTTGAAACACCATACCTACCTGCTTCCTCAAAAGTTCTATGTTCGTCGACTTATCATATATGTCTTTGTTATCTATCAGAATCTTTCCTTCTATCCTAAAATCCTCAATATAATCATTCATCCGGTTGAAAGTCCGGAGCAGTGTGGATTTACCACAACCTGATGGACCGATAAAGGCCATCACTGTATTTGGCTTGATCTTTAAATTGATATTTTTGAGTGCCTGGAAATTACCGTAAAACACGTTGAGATCATCTGTCTTGATCTTGTTCTTAATTCTTTCCTCGGAATCGGTAAGCAGGTCGGTTTCGATTTGATTGTCCATTGATTAGTTGTATTTGTTCTGGTATTTATTCCTTAAATAAATAGCGATGAAATTCATTAAAAAAGTAATGAGCAGCAAGATGATGATTCCGGCAGCAGCCGTGATCACGAAACCTGGCTGCGGACGCGAGATCCAGTTGAATATTTGAATAGGCAAAACGGAAAATTCATCCATCGGTGAGGTGGGGACAAAGGATATATAGGCCAGAGCGCCCACAACGATCAGTGGTGCAGCTTCTCCAACTGCCCTCGACATAGCCAGGATAACTCCGGTCATGATCCCTCCAAAGGAAGCCGGGAGGACCTGATACCAGATCGTTTGCCATTTTGATGCACCCATGGCATAGGAAGCGTCTTTAATTGATTGGGGAACCGCTTTGATCGCTTCCCTGGTAGACACAATAATAATAGGTAAAATCAGCAGAGACAGTGTAAAAGATCCTGCGAGCAGGTTACCGCCCAAACCCATAACCCTTGAAAATATCTGTAAACCGAGCAAGCCGTATATTATAGAAGGGACGCCGGCCAAATTGGAAATGTTGATCTCTAAAATATTTGCAAACCACCCTTTTTTTAAGTACTCTTCCAAATAAATGGCTGCTGCCACACCCAGGGGAAAGGCAAACAATGTAGTTAAAAAGAGGATCCATAAAGTACCCATCAATGCCGTATAGATACCTGCTTTATGAGGAAATCTGGAAGGCAGGGAAGTAAAAAAATCCAGGTTGATCCTGCCCAATCCTATAGACAGGATATAGCCTATAAAAAGCCCCAACAGAATCAATCCGATCAGGGTACTAAAGAAACCCCAACCATAAAAAAACGAATCGATCAGCTTATTTTTCTTGTTGCTATTCATATTTTTCACGGTATTTCTTTCTCAGCCTGAAACTGATATTGTTCAATAAAAATGTAAAGGCAAAAAGTGTGATACCAGCCACAAAGATGGTTTGGTACTCAAGGGAATTGTGCGGGACATCTCCCAAACTGACCTGTACAATATAAGCGGAAATAGTTTCTACCGGAACCAGTGGGTTCAGGGTAAGCCGGGGTTGTTGTCCTGCAGCAATGGCCACGATCATGGTTTCTCCAATGGCTCTGGAAATAGCCAGAATGACTGAAACGATAATTCCTGAACTCGCTGCCGGGATGGTTACTTTGAATACCGTTTGAAACCGGGTTGCTCCCATGGCATACGAGGCTTCCCTCAGGTTTTTTGGCACAGCGAAAAGTGCGTCCTCACTCAGGGAAGAAATAAAGGGGATGATCATGATACCCATGACCAGTCCGGCGGATAAAGAATTAAATCCGGCAAGTCCGGGAATAAAGGACTGCAAAAACGGTGTTACGATTACCAGAGCAAAAAAACCGTAAATAACTGTTGGAACCGCTGCAAGCAATTCCAGCAGGGGTTTAAATATTTTTCTGGTATTCTTGTGGGCATATTCATTCAAAAAGATGGCGATGCTCAAGCCAAGGGGTAAAGCCAGTACAATGGCCACCAGCGAAGTGATAAAAGTTCCGCTTAACAGGGGCAATATTCCAAAGTGTTTATCATCAAATAAGGGTGTCCATTGGGTATCGGTAAGAAAATCAAAAATGGAAACATCCCTGAAAAAATCAATGGCCTCAACCAATAAAATTCCCAAAATGGAAACTGTTGTCAATACCGTAGCCAGAGCGCTCAGCATCAAACCTTTTTCAATAGACTTTTCAATTAATTTTCCCAAAATGCCGTGAATTGATTTGCTACACCATAAATATATTACATCTCTTTGAAAAACTAAAACTTGCCCTATTGTTTGAAATAAGGCAAGCTAAGCTCTTTACAAAACCTTTGGATAATCCAAACGCTTATTTTGTTATCTCAGGCCCCGATGCAAAAGCTGAAAACTTATTCTTTTGTTCTGTGTAAGTTGCATCAGGCATTGGAACATACCCCACTTCAGCAGCAATTTCTTTCGCTATGTCAAGATAATAATTTACAAACTCAACCACTTCAGGTCTCTTGGCAGAAGCCTTACTTACATATATAAAAACAGGTCTGGACAGCGGTGCATACGCATTGCTGATCACGGCCTCCCTGGTTGGCAAAACCGCACCGGCACCATTGTCAACGGGCACGAGCTTCAGAGATTCCTTATTTTCTTCATAGTACGCCAGGCCAAAAAATCCCAAAGCCAGTTCATCACCTTTTATACCCTGAACCAATACATTGTCATCCTCACTGGCTGTAAAATCACCCCTGCTTGAGCCGCTTTTTCCAACAATAGCCTCAGTGAAATAGTCATAGGTTCCCGATGCTGTACCGGCACCAAACAGATGGATCTCTTTATCAGGCCATTCGGGTCTGATCTGACTCCATTTCAATATTTTTCCCTGCGCTTCCGGTTCCCACAAACGCTTTAATTCTTCTACCTTAATATCCTTTATCCAGTCGTTTTTAGGGTTTACAACAATTACGATCCCGTCAAATGCCACATCCAGGCCAATAAAATCGATCTGATTCGCTTTACAATCCTGTGCTTCTGCGTCTTTTATGAGTCTGGAAGCATTCGAAATATCCGTTTCTCCCCTGCCAAACTTTTTAAAGCCACCACCGGTTCCAGATACACCAATGGTCACCTGTACCTTGGGAAACTCATTTTGAAATTCTTCCGCCACAGCTTCAGTGATAGGGTAAACCGTACTGGAACCATCAATTTTAATACTTCCGGCTAAATTGGCCGCATTTGTATTGCTTTCATTTTTAGACTCTCCTTTAGATCCGCAGGAAACTGCAAAAACTACAGCTAAAAGTAGTAATAGAACTTTTTTTATTTTTTTCATTTGATTGTTTTTAATTGTTTATTATTTCTCCTAATCGGGCCGGTAATACCCAAATAGCAAGGGTTCATTTCATAATTTCACCAAGCACAGTGAATAATGCGCTGCAAATTTATTGCATATTCAAGAAAGCAATGTTACCTAATTGTTAACATTGCCCATTGATATAAATACCGGGTATGCAATTACCTCCTGCTTGAGACCCCATCCCGATGGTATCTATGTACTAAAATTATTAAAAATAATGTTTTGTGAAGTAATTATTGGCAATAAATATTCTTTAAAGATGAAAATCGGATACTTGTATTGAGAAATTGCGATATTTTTCAGTAAGCTATCTATTATTCAAAAAAAAATAGGAATTTTGCAGCTTTCAAATCTAATCCTATGATCAAAATAACATTACCGGACGGAAGTATCAAAGCATATGAGAAAGGAATTACTCCTATGGATGTCGCAAAGAGCATCAGTGAAGGATTGGCAAGAAATGTCATCTCAGCGAAATTCAATGAGGAAGTTATAGAAACGAAGACTCCGCTTACAAGCGATGGAGATCTGGTACTTTTTACCTGGGATAACAAAGAAGGAAAGAAGGCCTTTTGGCATTCTTCCGCTCATATTCTGGCTCAGGCCATTCTTTTTTATTACCCGAATGCCAAACTCACCATCGGCCCTGCCATAGATAATGGTTTTTATTATGATATCGATTTTGAAGAAGAAAGCATTTCTGAAAATGATTTCAAAAAAATTGAGGACAAAATGCTCGATTTTTCGCGTCAGAAATTCGAATTCAGCATGCGCTCTGTTTCAAAGGCAGATGCGCTGGCCTATTACCATAAATCGAACAATGTGTACAAGGTTGAATTGATTGAAAATCTTCAGGACGGAGATATTACCTTTTGCGACCACAGCGACTTTACCGACTTGTGCCGTGGCGGACACATACCCAATACAGGGATCATAAAAGCGGTAAAAATTTTGAGTGCAGCAGGAGCCTACTGGAGGGGTAATGAAAAGAACAAACAACTTACCAGGGTATACGGGATCTCATTCCCAAAACAAAAAGATCTGACAGATTATCTGGAATTGCTGGAAGAAGCTAAAAAAAGAGACCACCGCAAACTCGGAAAAGAAATGGAACTTTTCGCATTTTCAGCAAAAGTGGGGCAGGGACTTCCCTTGTGGCTTCCAAAAGGTGCTGCACTCAGGGAACGTCTTGAAAATTTCTTAAAGAAAGCCCAGAAAAAAGCGGGATACGAAATGGTGGTCACCCCGCATATCGGACAAAAAGAACTATATGTCACTTCTGGTCATTACGCAAAATACGGGGCAGACAGCTTTCAGCCGATCCATACCCCCAGAGAGGATGAAGAGTTTTTGTTAAAACCCATGAATTGTCCGCATCACTGCGAAATATACAACAACAAACCTTATTCCTACAAAGAACTCCCCAAACGTTTTGCCGAATTCGGAACGGTTTACCGTTATGAACAAACCGGGGAACTGCACGGTTTGACCAGGGTGAGGGGATTTACCCAGGACGATGCCCATATTTTTTGTACCCCTGAGCAGCTGGTCGATGAGTTTAAGGCCGTAATCGACCTGGTACTTTATGTTTTCAATGCACTCGGCTTTGAAAATTTCACAACCCAGATCTCCCTGCGTGATCAAAACAACAGGGAAAAATATATAGGAAGCGACGAAAACTGGGAAAAAGCAGAACGAGCGATCATTGAAGCGAGCAAAGAAAAGAACCTTGTTACTACTATAGAATACGGTGAGGCGGCCTTTTATGGCCCCAAACTGGACTTTATGGTAAAGGACGTTCTCGGCAGGTCTTGGCAATTGGGAACGATACAGGTGGATTACAACCTTCCTGAGCGATTTGACCTGACTTATAAAGGTGCTGACAACCAATTACACCGTCCGGTTATGATACACCGGGCGCCTTTTGGTTCCATGGAACGATTTATAGCCATACTTATTGAGCATACAGGAGGTAATTTTCCGCTCTGGCTTGCTCCGGAACAGGCGATTATATTGCCTATTAGCGACAAATATCAAAATTATGGCGAAAAAGTTTTAAATTTGTTGGAAAATTCCGAAATTCGCGCCCTCGTTGACAATAGAAATGAAAAGATCGGCAGAAAGATCCGGGATGCCGAATTGAGCAAGATACCTTTCATGTTGATTATCGGCGAAAATGAAGCGAATGATCTTACGGTTTCTGTAAGAAAACATGGAAAAGGAGATTTGGGAACCTTTACGATCGAACAATTTGCAAAGCTTGTTCAGACCGAGATTAATGAAAGTTTAAAAGAATTTTAAGTTAACGATTCCGGTGATTCCGGATAAAAAATAGAAGCTTATCGCAATATATAGAGGCAAGGGAACAAGAACCTTGAGAGTGGTAAAAGAGGATAAACATAGAATTAACGAGAAAATTCGTGTCCCTGAAGTTCGTCTGGTCGGAGACAACGTAGAGATTGGCGTATACCCAATAGCCAAAGCGTTGGAATTGGCTCAGGAGCAGGTAATGGATTTGGTGGAGATCTCACCAAATGCAGATCCTCCTGTTTGTAAAATTATCGATTACAAAAAATTCCTGTACGAACAGAAAAAAAGAGAGAAAGTACTCAAGGCGAAAACTACCAAAGTGGTAGTGAAAGAGATCAGATTTGGCCCGAATACAGATGACCACGATTACGATTTCAAGAAAAAGCATGCGATCAAATTTCTCGAAAGCGGTGCCAAATTAAAGGCTTTTGTATTTTTCAAAGGCCGTTCAATTGTCTATCAGGATCAGGGTCAGATCCTGTTGTTGAAATTGGCTCAGGATGTGGAAGATTATGGAATTGTTGAGCAAATGCCCAAACTGGAGGGAAAAAGGATGATCATGTTGATGGCTCCAAAAAAGAAAAAATAGTTAGAAAAAATTATAAGCAAGTAAATTTTAAATAAGGAAGACAGATGCCTAAATTGAAGACAAAATCTGGTGCCAAAAAACGTTTTAAGCTGACCGGCACCGGTAAAATTAAGAGAAAGCACGCTTTCAAAAGTCACATTCTGACCAAGAAAAGCAAAAAACGCAAATTGAAACTCACCCATTCAACCCTGGTTCATCGAACGGACCTTACGAGTGTGAGAGAACAATTAGCAATGAGATAAATTTTATTTATCAGGTAATTCATATTAACCCTGTGTCAGAGCCCATTCAAATGATCTAAAAATCTGCCTGATACAAAAAAAATAAAAAGTATGCCAAGATCAGTAAATTCGGTAGCTAAAAAAGCCCGTAAAAAGAAAATTTTAAAACTCGCCAAAGGGTACTTTGGACGACGCAAGAATGTTTATACAGTAGCAAAAAATGCTGTTGAAAAAGCATTATCCTATTCATACCGCGACAGAAAAAACAACAAGAGAAATTTCCGTGGTTTATGGATACAACGTATCAATGCAGGTGCCAGGTTGAATGGAATTTCCTATTCTCAACTCATGGGTAAGTTAAAATCCAATAACATTGATTTGAACAGAAAAGTTCTCGCAGATTTGGCGATGAACAACCCGGAAGCTTTTAAAGCTGTAGTTGAAAAAGTAAAATAAATAATATAATTTCTTGCTTATAAAAAAACCCGGGCGATAACCCGGGTTTTTTATTTATAAGATCTCATTTGATTCCTTGAGTTTTTCAGAATTTTCAGCCAGCTTTAATTCTCCTATGATCCTGTCCAGATCGCCATTAATCACACTGCTCAGATCATAGATCGTCAAACCGATTCTGTGCTCCGTTACCCTGCCCTGCGGGTAGTTGTAGGTTCTGATCTTGGCCGACCTGTCGCCACTGGCAACCAGTGTTTTCCTTTGTGCCGCATCCTCATCCAGTTTTTTCTGTAGTTCCTGCTCGTACAAGCGTGATCTGAGCACCTTTAAAGCCTTGTCCTTATTCTTGTGCTGAGATTTCTGATCCTGGCATTGGGTAACCAAACCGGTGGGGATATGGGTTAACCTTACGGCGGAATAGGTTGTATTTACCGATTGACCACCGGGTCCGGAGGCGCAAAAATAATCAATCCTGATATCGCTCATTTTCAGATCGACATCAAATTCTTCGGCTTCCGGCAATACCATTACGGTTGCTGCCGAGGTATGTACCCTGCCCTGAGTTTCCGTTTGCGGGACTCTTTGAACACGGTGTACCCCCGATTCAAATTTCATGGTTCCGTAAACCTCTTCGCCGGTTAAACTAAAAATAATTTCCTTAAAACCTCCGGCTGTTCCCTCATTCATGTCGTCCACTTCCAATTTCCAGCCCTTTTCAGCTGCAAATTTCTGGTACATTCGAAAAAGATCGCCGGCGAAAATACTCGCTTCGTCTCCCCCCGTTCCGGCCCTGATCTCCACGATCACATTTTTCACATCCTGGGGATCTTTTGGAATGAACAGGAATTTCAATTCCTCTTCCAATACAGGAAAACGCTCCAGTGCCGAATCCAGTTCCGTTTTTGCCATTTCAACCATCTCTGCATCCCCGCCCTCGGCAATGATCGCTTTGGCTTCCTCCATATTTTGAATCACATTTGTGTATTCCCTGCCTTTTTCCAGAATTGTCCCCAGATCCTTGTATTCTTTGTTCAACTTTACATACCGTTCCTGGTCTGCCAAAACATCAGGTTGAATGATCAGGTCTGCGATCTCATCAAAACGCTGTTTTACAAATTTTAATTTCTCTACCATACCCTTCAAATTGGAGTGCAAATTTACATTATTTTTACGAGTTGAAAAACTCCCTGATTTCAGGTAAAAATCCTTTTGAAAACATTACTTATTTTTGTAAAATTCAATACCTTTGCAACAAAACTAAATTTAAACCCTTTATTATGAAAAAATTATATTTCTCAATTGCCCTGGCTTCTCTCCTATTATCAAGCTGCGGTGACAAAAAAGAAACAGAAGTTCAAAAAGAAGTAGTTGCCCCTGTTGAAGCTGTTCAGGAAGTAAAATCTGATGTTCAGATTGCAGGTGACCAGGTTGCACTTGGAGAAAGATTATTTACCGAGAAAACCTGTATTTCCTGCCATCAGGTGGATACCAAGGTAATTGGTCCGTCTATAAAGGACATTGTAAGGGTCTACGACGAGAAAAACGGCAATATAGTTCAGTTCTTAAAAGGAAATTCACCTGCAATTGTCGATACAGATCCGGGACAGGTTGCCATCATGAAAGCAAACCTTGACGGTTTTGTTAAAGACTTGACTCCAGAGGAATTACAGGCTCTGGCAGCTTATATGAGAAGCAAAAAATAATTGATCCAATATATTTTATAATAAAAAAGGGCTTGTAAAAATTACAGGCCCTTTTTTATTTGGACTAATCTGCTTATAAAACCCCCAGGTCGAGCATAGAGTCAGCGACTTTAATAAACCCTGCAATATTAGCTCCTTTTACATAATTGATGTATCCGTCTTCCTGGGTACCGTATTTCAAACAGGCCGTGTGTATGGACAGCATGATCTGGTGTAATTTTGCATCCACTTCATCTTTTGTCCAGTTCAATTTCATGGCATTCTGTGACATCTCCAGACCTGAAACTGCCACTCCGCCTGCATTCACGGCCTTGCCCGGTGCATACAGAACCTTGTTCTTTTGAAATAAATGGATGGCTTCAGGTGTACAACCCATATTGGAAACCTCGGCAACATATTTCGCTCCATTGGCAATCAGTTTCTTTGCATCCTCTTCATTCAATTCGTTTTGAGTTGCACTAGGCATGGCTATATCACAGGGAACTCCCCAGGGTTTTTCACCGGGATAGAATTTGGCATCAGGAAACTCTTCGGCATAGGGCGAAACTATGTCATTATTTGAAGCCCTCAGGGCAAGCAAATACTCGATCTTGTCTGCATCGAGTCCCTTTTGGTCATGTATATAGCCATCAGGCCCTGAAATCGTTACTACCCTCCCCCCGAGTTCAGTTACCTTGAGGGCCACACCCCAGGTTACATTGCCAAAGCCGGAAAGCGTTACCGTTTTTCCTTTAAAAGTATCTTTCTTGGTGGCCAGCATCTGCTGGGTGAAGTAAGTTCCGCCAAAGCCTGTGGCCTCAGGTCTGATCAAACTGCCACCCCAGTTCAGTCCTTTACCGGTCAGCACACCTGTATTTTCACTTTTCAATTTTTTGTACATACCGTATAAATAACCGATCTCTCTTCCACCAACCCCTATATCTCCGGCAGGCACATCCGTATCCGGCCCGATCAGGCGCCATAACTCCAGCATAAAGGCCTGGCAAAAACGCATGATCTCTGCATCTGATTTTCCTTTTGGATTAAAGTCAGACCCTCCCTTACCACCACCCATAGGTAAAGTGGTGAGTGCATTCTTAAAGATCTGTTCAAAGCCCAGGAACTTCAGTATGCTTAAATTAACACTTGGGTGAAAACGCAAACCTCCTTTATAGGGCCCGATGGCGTTGTTATACTGTACCCTGTGTCCTAAATTCACATGCACCTGCCCTTCATCATCCACCCATGAAACCCTGAAAGTTAAAATCCGGTCGGGTTCAACCAGGCGCTCGATGATCTTCGCAGCTTCATATTGCGGATTTTCATTATAAACCCCTTCAATAGATTCCAAAACTTCATGAACCGCCTGCAAATATTCTTTTTCCCCGGGATGTTTGGTCTCCAGATTTGTCAATATAGTCTTTACATTCATAACATTGTATTTAAAAAGTGATAAAAAAAATCATACACAAAATTACTGATATTAATTTCAATTTGCACTAAAAATGAATTCTAAATTTTTTACTATTTATCATGTTTTTACCTATATTTTACCAATTTAAAATTTTTAGCTCATATAATACGCCTTTTCTTGCTTTTTATGCAATATATTAAACAAGTCCTTCCGGCGGCAGTTCTTCGAGAAATTTTTGGTCTGTAACGGTGTCTGCAATGGTGTATCCTTCCTTGAAGATGGCAGCCTTATTTTCTTTGCCTTCAATGATGATGGTGAGCGGCTCATCAAAACAGATATGCCTCAAAAAAGTGTCTTCATAAACAGCTTCCTGCCTGTTGAGATAGTCTACATCAAAATAACCATCATTCAGATACGGGTTGATGGTAAGATAACCTACCTGAAAAGAAGTGAGATTCTGAAAGAAGTGCGTGCCCTGACTCGGATCGATCCTGTAATCCTTTAAACCCGATTCTACGATGATCTTTGCTGAGGAGATCTGGGGCCAGATCACCGGTATACCCAGCCAGCTGTCGCTTGAACCCCAGCGGCCCGGGCCTACTAAAATATAGGGCTTTTCTTTTTCAATAAATTTTTTGTTCAGCTGCTCCACCGCAGCAGCGATCTGCCTGGTATTCGCAGAATTAAAGGTCTCGGGTTTTACATATACAAAATCCCTGATATTGCCATAATTGCCATTTCCCAATGCCGATTCGGAATAGATGATGGTGTCTTCCAGTTTGAATTTCTCGGGAAGTTTGGTCAGCGATATGTTGCTCTCAACAATTGGCCTGATCTGCAAAAAACTGAATTCCTTCGGTTCACCTGCCGGTACATCAAGATTTACCGCGAATTCCATTTCAATGGGACTGCGCATTTCGCGCTGTCCAACCCGTAAAAGTTCCTGTAAAATTTCGGCCAGCGGAAAGGTATTGTATTTTAAAATGTTATCAAAGGTAATTACCCTTATGCCCTCATGCATTACTCCCGGCCTGATGGTATTGTTCTGCAGGTCATAGGTTGAGGCAACAAATTTCAGTGACCCGTGCTTTTCTGCATTTCTGATTGACAATTTCTTCTTGTTGATATCTTCCCTTAAAGATATCTCAAAAGTTCCGGGATCCATATCCAGGGCAAAAAAATGTTGTTGTGTATCTCTTTGGGCAGAACCCGGGGTTGACAACTGGAGCACTTTTTTGGGATGGTAAGGACAAAACCGCAAGGATTGGCCACCGCCAACAATAATTTCACCCAAACCCATGGCTATATTGGCTATACCTTCGATGGGCAGTTCATTTCCAATAGGATAAAAGTTTATTGATCTCCCTACACCCGAAATGTTCGGGTAATACACATCATTGTATTGTTTGCCGGTTACTTCCTGCAGTATTACAGCCATCCGGCTTTCTTCTATGGTATGGTTGGTAACACCCAGATAAGCCTTACTTCCTTCAAAAAACGCGGAGGCCATAACAGATTTTACGGCTTGTGTGACCATTTCCACCATCCTTTCTTTATCGGTATTGGGCACCATATATGTGGAAAAGATCCCCGCAAAAGGCTGGTAATAAGTGTCTTCCAGGATACTCGAAGACCTGATCGCGATGGGCTTTTTGCTCACACTTAAAAAAGCCTTTATATCCTCATAAGCCCATCTGGGCAAGGGTTTTGAAACAAATTTCTCCAGAATTTCCTGATCGCTCCCGCTCTTGGCCACAAATCTGATCAGCTTGTTGGTTTCCATAAACTCATCAAATACGTCCATACCCAGCACAACGGTTCGTGGAATGGAGATCTGGATACCTTCATATTTATTAAAGAGCTTATTTCTTTTTAAAAAGGAGTCAATAAAAGCCAGTCCCCTTCCTTTCCCTCCCAGGGAACCATCTCCTATTCTTGAAATTCCTGAATACTCATCATAGGTATTTTTATCAAATTTAGAGATCACACCCCTTGAACGGAAGATTCGGTACATTTTGATAGACTCAATAATATACTCTCTAACCTGTTCCGCATCCTCAAAATCATCGTATTCAACATTGCTTAACAGGTTGGCCAGCGGAAACAATGCCCTTGACCGCAACCATTTGGAATACTCGCTTCTCTTTGAATGGTAAGTAATGCATTCTATGGGCACCTCAGCAAGTATCTTTTGGAGAGCGGTGAGGTCTTTGGCCACTGCCAGTACTTTTCCCTGGACCGGATCCCAGAACTCAAAATCCCCGAAAGAAAAATATTGATTGATATAAATTTTCAGCTCTTCTTCCAGCGTTTCTGAATACTTGTACAAAAATTTACCTTTCAGTTCCGTGGCTGTTTTTTCATTATTGATATCAGAAGACTGGATCAGAAACGGAAAATAGCGCTCATAGCTGCGGACATATTTCAACAAATGAAAGCCGGCCTCAGGATCTCTTTTCCCATCCCTGAAATAATTGACATCTGAAATAACCCCAAGCAGGTTCTCCTTATACTTTTCAAACAATTCCTTGCCTTCTTCAAAATTAATAGCCAGCAATATTTTCGGCCTTCCCCGCATCAGCATCATTTTCCGGTAATCATTCAGACCCTCTGACATAAATGACCGGGTCTGATTAAAAATAATCTTGTAGATGATAGGCAGGTATCTCGAGTAATATTTCATAGAGTCTTCCACCAATAAAATGGCCTTGACCCCAATTTCGTTGATATCCTTTTCAGCATTCATCCTGTCTTCCGTAAGCTTGATGATGGCCAGAAAAATATCTACATTGCCATTCCAGTGAAAGACCAGGTCAATGATGCCGGATTTTTCCTTTTCGAGCTTGCGCCGCAGCAGGGAGGAATAATGGCTCAGGGCCATAATGGGTATTTTGGGAAAGGCTTCCTTGATCTGTTTCGAGGCCTCAAAGGTCTGGGTGTTACCAATATCGAGCCAGGTTATGATCAGGTCTATCTTATCGTTTTCGAGTATCTTTACAGCTCTTTTGGCCGAATTGGCATGAAAAAAACTTGGCGGGTACCTCAGGTTCAAAGCCGTATATTCATCAAAGATGCGCTCGTCTATCCTGCCGTCTTCTTCCAGCATATAATAGTCATAATTTGAGCAAATTATCAGAATTTTGTTGATTCGCTTCTGCATCAGATTACCAAAAGCCACTTCTTCAAAATCGTATCTTTTGATATCAGGTAATGGTTTTTTCATTTTAAACCCATTTAAATTACAAGGCAATATATTGTTTTTAGCCCTGATTACTTCTGTTTTGCAGCGATTATTTACGCAGTACCGGCAACAATTTCAAAATATCAGGAACTAATAGGAAAACCCTCTTTTTTGACAATAAAAATACTAAATTTGGGCTTTAAAATTTCAGATAAAATGAAGGATAAATTATTGCGTTTATTTGAAGAAGTTGAAGCCTTTAACGGAAAGACGCTGGAAGAGGTTGAAGCCTACAGAATCAAGCTGCTGGGAAGCAAAGGCATTTTAAAAGACCTTTTTGCCGATTTCAAGCAGGTTGAAGGGCAGGAAAAAAAGGAGATCGGGCAAATGCTGAATGAACTCAGGCAGGCCGCTACCGATAAAATAAACGCACTTAAACAATATGCAGGCAACCAGTCAGCTGCACAGCAAAGCAAAGAAGACCTCACAAAACCATCGGAACCTTTACCATTGGGTGCCCGCCACCCCATTTCAATAGTAAAAAACCAGATTCTGGAAGTGTTTTCCCGAATTGGATTCACAGTTTCAGAGGGTCCGGAAATAGAAGACGACTGGCATAATTTTACCGCTTTGAATTTATCGGAACACCATCCGGCCAGAGACATGCAGGATACCTTTTTTATTCAGAGAAATCCGGACATGCTGCTGCGAACCCATACATCCTCGGTACAGGTCCGATATATGGAAACCCATCAGCCACCCATAAGAACGGTATCGCCGGGAAGGGTATTCAGAAATGAAGACATTTCTGCCCGTGCACATTGTATCTTTCACCAGGTGGAAGGGCTTTATATTGATACCGATGTTTCTTTTGCAGACCTGAAACAAACACTCCTGTATTTTACCAAAGAAATGTTCGGAAAATCAAAAATACGCCTGAGGCCATCCTATTTTCCTTTTACAGAACCAAGTGCTGAAGTGGATATTTACTGGGGCTTACAGACCGAAACCGATTACCGGATCACCAAAGGTACGGGCTGGCTTGAAATTATGGGTTGTGGCATGGTGGATCCTCACGTGCTTAAAAATGTGGGCATTGATTCAGAAAAATACAGCGGATTTGCCTTTGGCATGGGCATTGAAAGAATTGCCATGTTATTGTACCAGATACCTGATATAAGAATGTTCTACGAAAATGATTTGCGTTTCCTCGATCAGTTTAAATCTGTCATATAAGAGTAATGGACAGCCTCGGGGATTTTTTATTTGAAAACGGATATCACAGAATAAAGCTTAAAAAGAATCCTACCAACCACTTTGAAATTGTTGTACGCGTTAACAAGGTGAAGGGAAACTTTATTCTTGACACGGGCGCATCAAATTCCTGTATGGGATTTGACGGACAGGAAACCTTCCATCTCAATGCGGAAGCTTCTTCCCATAAGGCCAGTGGTGCCGGGCCAACACAAATAGAAACGATGATCGCCAAAAAAAATGTGCTTAAGATCGGAAAATGCCGGCACGAAAAGATCGACCTGGTGCTCATCGACCTCAGTCATATCAATACCGCATTGCAAAGCCAGAATGCCAATCTGATCCATGGCATTATCGGTGCTGATATTTTGCACAACTGGAAAGCAATCATAGACTATGATAAAAAATATTTATATTTAAAAGACAAATAAAAAATTGGATATGGCATCTGATAACCGGTATAATTTAAGAGGCGTGTCTGCACAAAAAGAGGATGTTCACCTGGCAATAAAAAATATTGACAAAGGACTGTTTCCAAAAGCTTTTTGTAAGATCATTCCCGATCACCTGACCGGCGACTCGGACTATTGCCTGGTGATGCACGCCGATGGCGCCGGAACCAAATCTTCCCTGGCCTATATGTACTGGAAAGAAACCGGCGACCTGAGTGTCTGGAAGGGAATTGCACAGGATGCCCTGATCATGAATATCGATGACCTCCTGTGTGTGGGGGCTACAGAAAATATCCTGCTTTCATCAACCATAGGCAGAAACAAGAATCTGATTCCGGCCGAAGTCCTTGCAGCCATCATTAACGGCACCGAAGAACTGTTGAAAGACCTTAAAAAATACGGAATCAGCATCCACAGTACCGGTGGTGAGACAGCCGATGTGGGAGACCTGGTGCGAACCATCATCGTAGATTCTACCGTTACGGCCAGAATGAAAAGAGAAGATGTTATCGACAATGCATGTATACAGGCCGGGGATGTGATCGTCGGTTTGGCCTCTTTTGGCCAGGCAAGCTATGAAAAGGAATACAATGGCGGTATGGGAAGTAACGGATTGACCAGTGCCAGACACGATGTTTTCGGAAAATATCTGGCAGCCAAATATCCCGAAAGTTTTGATGGTCAGGTACCCGAAGAATTGATCTATTCGGGCACCATGAAGCTAACTGATTCCGTTCCCGGCACCGGTTTAAATGCCGGAAAACTTGTGCTTTCTCCAACCCGAACCTATGCCCCTGTCATCAAAAAGATCCTTGATAAACACAGAAAAAATATTCATGGCATGATCCACTGCAGTGGTGGTGCCCAAACCAAAATATTGCATTTTATTGATAATCTGCATGTGGTGAAGGATAACCTGTTTGAGGTACCCCCTTTGTTTAAAATGATCCGGGAGCAATCAAATACGAATTGGAAAGAAATGTACCAGGTGTTTAACTGCGGGCACAGGATGGAACTGTACGTACCCCGTGAAATTGCGGATGACCTGATCAGCATATCGAAATCCTTTGGTGTAGATGCGCAGGTCGTAGGGCGGGTCGAAGCTTCCCGAGAAAAAAAACTGACCATAAAAAGTGAATTCGGCACTTTCGAATATTTCTGATATTTGATCAGAAAAATAAAATCCCCGTTCGGGATCTCTTTCTCTGATCAAAACTACAAATAATTATTCCAATTAATCAGTTCCAACATGGGGACTAAAACTGAACCTAAAAGCCCCCTGCACAATCTTTGAAGATCAGTCCGAAAATATTTTATTTTTATTTGTACTTTTATCCGGTAAAACAACAATATCCCGCATTAAAAGCAGTTTAAAAACAAACTTGTGTCGTTTTGAAAAATATTTTTTCCAGTCCTTTTTTGATCATATCTCTCCTTTTGGTATCAGGCTGTTCTACAAAAAAAGACTCCTATCTGAACCGGACAGGGCATGCGGTAAGCACAAAATACAATGTGCTCTACAATGGAAACCTTGCTTTTGATGAAGCGAAGAAACAACTTGATGCAAGCTATGAGGATAACTTTTATGAGATCCTGCCAATAGAACCCATTAAAATAGAGGACGACATACCCTTACCCGGCCAGAGCCAGGCAACTTCACCCATCAAACAGGGCTTTGAAAAATCGGAAGAAAAGGCTGTTAAAGCGGTACAAAAACATTCTATGGTGATCGACGGTTACGAAAGAAACGAACAGATCGATGATGCTTACCTGCTTTTGGGAAAATCGAGGTATTACAGTCTGCGATTCGTACCGGCTCTGGAAGCTTTCACCTTTGCGCTGGAAAAATATCCGAATGCGGATCTGTACCTGGAAACCAAGATCTGGAAAGCCAAAACGGATATCCGTCTGCAGAATGAAAGTCTCGCAATAGAAACACTCAACAGCATTATCCGAAGCGAGTCCATGACCGAAGAATTGCTGGAAAAGGCACATACGGCCATGGCCATGGCCTACGTACAACTGGACAGTACACAACAGGCCATAGACCAGCTCAAATACGCAACCTATTATTTTAAAGATGAGGAGCAGGGCTCCCGGAATATGTTCATACTCGGACAGATGTACCGGGAAGAGAACAAGATCGATTCCTCGAACATGATGTTCGAAGCGCTTACCTATCTAAAAAAAGTGCCACGGAAATACAGTGTGCACGCACAGATTGAAAGAGCCAAGAATCATTCAGACAAAGACAGCACGGATACCATGATCTTCGCGCTGCGCAAACTGGGTGAGGACCGCGAGAACAAACCTTATTTTGACGAATTGTACTATCAGGCCGGTATCATAGCACAAAAGAAAGGAAATACAGGGCTGGCCAATGATTTCTTTGAAAAATCACTCAGAACCAATACGGCCAAACCTTTTCAGAAAAGTTTGTCGTATGAAGCCCTCGGTAACCTGTATTTTGACCAATCGGAATACACACTTGCCGGAGCTTATTACGACAGCGTGCTTCAGATAAAAAGTGTGGACCCCAACTCGAAAAGAATAAGAAGGGTTTTTGCCAAGAACAAAAGTCTGGAAGAGGTGATCCAATATGAGCAGGTACTAAAAACCAATGACAGCATACTGTATCTGGTTAGTTTACCTGAAGCCGATCGGCAAGCCTATTTCAGTGCTTACGTCGGAGAACTGCAAAAACAGGATGACATAAACAGAGCCATAGCCGAGCAACAATCCAATTTTGGCAATGAGTTCTTATCAACAGATTCAAAACAATCAGCGGGTGAATCGTTCTATTTTTACAATTCCCAGACGCTGGCCTTTGGCAGACAGGAATTCAGTGCGCGCTACGGCAACCGGGCCCTGACCGATAACTGGATCTTTTCTCGCATCGCAGCGGGAAATCAGGATTTATCCAGGCAGAAAACCACAGAGGTTACCGATGAGAAACTGCGGTATGACCCCGCGTATTACATGCAGTTCATCCCCTCAGAACCCAGGCAGATCGACAGCATTGCTGATCTGAGAAACAACGCGCATTACAACCTGGGCCTGCTCTACAAGGAGCAATTCAAGGAATACAGGATCGCTGCGGGTCATTTTGAAAAATACCTGGCCAATGATCCGGCAGAAAATCTGGTGTTGCCCGTAAAATACCAGCTTTACCGTTGTTATGAGAATTTCGATCCCGCCAAGGGCAATATTTCTGCCGATGATATCGTTAATAATTATCCAGACAGCCGTTATGCGCAAATCATTAAGAACCCTGAAAAGGTAATTAAGGAAGAAGATAACGAATCCTCCCCCGAGAATATTTATAAGAATGCTTTTATTTGTTACGAAGAAGGCGAGTATAATTACGCCCTGGGTTTGATAAAAAACTCAGAAAACAGTTTCAGGGAGTTGCCTCTCGAAGCCAAATTTGAACTCTTAAAGGCGCTGATTGCCAGCAAAACCATAGGTCCTGATGCATACAAGATGCAGTTGGAATATGTTATTGCAAATTATCCGAACACCGAAGAAAGTAACTTTGCCAAATTGGCCCTGGAAAATTTGAACAAACAGAAAAAATAAACCATTTTTAACATGTTTCAAAAAAATAAAAATGTACAGGCAACCATACTCGACAGAAATGTGGTGAGCAGGAACACCAGGCTCTCAGGAGATTTTTTATCGGAGGGAGATTTCAGAATTGATGGTAAAATCGATGGAAACATCACAACTTCGGGCAAGGTGGTCATTGGAAAAGAGGGAGTCGTAAATGGAAATATCACCTGTACCAATGCGGAAATAGAAGGCCTTTTTACCGGAATTCTCACGGTTGGTGAACTCTTATCCCTAAAAGCCACTTCGGCGGTTAACGGTGAAATCACCCTGGGAAAACTCATGGTTGAACCCGGTGCCGAGCTCAATGCTGCCTGCACGGTAAAAGGTGCGGTTAAACAAATGTACCATGACGAATCAGAGACCCAAAAAACAGCTTAACAAATACATACGTTTAACTGGTATCGGAATTCAAATGGGAGTTACGATCTATGCCGGAGCCTATTTCGGAAAGTGGCTCGATGCAAAATATTCCGGGGAACATCAAACCTACACGATTATCTTTACCCTATTGGCCCTGGTGGTGTCTTTTTACAGTTTGATCAAACAGATCAAAGATGTAAACAGTTAATTTGCAGCCATGAATTCTGTGTTGCGTTTTGCGGTCATCCTGTTTATAATCCTGCTTCTCACCCTGGCTGTTTACCTTACCGTATTGCATTTTCTGAGCATAGCCCTATTGGAAAACAAGATCATTCCGGCCTACCTCATAAATTATCTGCTGGCTACCTCTATTTATGCCTATCTGTTCTCGGCAAGAAAGAAATACAGTGATTCCCTGGGCTTCCTGTTTATGGCAGGCAGTTTCCTGAAATTTGCGGCTTTTTTCATTTTTTTCTACCCGTCATACCATGCGGACAACAAAATTGAAGCCATAGAATTTGCCACTTTTTTTATTCCTTATACCATTTGCCTCATCGTCGAGACTCTGGGTTTGATCAAAATTCTGCAAAATTAGAATTGTTTTATTTGGCTTCATCAAAATAAAAATCTTACCTTTGCACCGATTTTTTAAAGCCATAAATATTAAAAAATATGTTTCGTAAGAATTTGTTCAGGTCACTTACAATCATCTCTCTTATATACAGTCTCAATTCCTTTGCTCAGCACGATGAACACGTTGCAAAAGAAGAACCCAAAGACCTCAAAACCGAAATAAAGGGGCATATCCAGCACCACCTGCTCGACTCTCACGATTTCATCTTTTTTTCTGACAAAGAAACAGGCAAACAATACGGTTTTTCCCTTCCCGTGATCCTTTGGGATGATGGCTTGCACGTTTTTTCATCGTCCAGATTCCACCATGGTGAAACAGTTGCAGAGAGCAAGGGAAATTATTACAAGCTCTACCATAACAAGATATACAAAACAGATGCTGAAGGCACCATTAACTATGATGACCACCAGCATCCCGCTAATGCAAAACCACTTGATTTTTCTATAACCAAAAACGTGCTGATGATGCTCGTTACCGGAGCGCTGATGCTCCTCATTTTCGGCGGTCTTGCGAGATCCTTTGGAAAAGGTCCGATTGCTACGGGTGTAGGGCGTTTTTTTGAACCCATTGTTCTGTTTATCAGAGACGGTATTGCCATACCCAATATTGGAGATCCTCAGTATAAAAAGTATATGCCCTATTTGCTGACCATCTTCTTTTTTGTGTGGTTCTTAAACTTATTCGGGTTGACGCCGCTGGGAGTAAACGTTACCGGAAATATTGCAGTTACCCTGGCGCTGGCTTTTCTAACCTTTGTTATTACCCAGTTTTCAGGCAATAAAAATTACTGGAAACACATTTTCTGGATGCCCGGGGTACCCGTGCTGATGAAGATCATTTTAGCGCCCATCGAATTGCTTGGCGTTCTCATCAAACCCTTTGCCCTCATGATACGTCTCTACGCCAATATCATGGCCGGTCACGTGGTTTTGATGAGCATCATAGGTCTGATTTTTGTTTTTAATAACTGGATTGGCAGTTCACTGAGCTTTGTGCTCGCTTTTGCTCTGTCCATACTAGAATTGCTTGTAGCTGCCCTGCAGGCATATATTTTCACCATGCTTTCTGCCTTGTATTTTGGTTTTGCCGTTGAGGAACACCACGGTGAACACGCAGAAAGCCATTAATTTGAATGTTTAATTTTTAAATTTTTTTATATGCAAATTCCAGAAATCGTTGGTGCAGGTCTGATCGTAATTGGTGCCGGTTTAGGTATCGGTAGAATCGGTGGCTCAGCAATGGATGCTATCGCTCGTCAGCCAGAAGCATCAGGTAAAATTCAAACAGCCATGCTTATTGCAGCTGCGCTTATTGAAGGTATTGGTTTTGCTGCCTTGTTTGCAGTTTAACCCTGAAAGAAACAACAACTGCTGCGGTTGGCAGCCGTTGTTGTTTAATTTTGAAAACATCATCATTACATAAACTATTATGGAGAAATTAATTAACGATTTTTCATTCGGACTCTTTTTCTGGCAGATACTTATTTTTGGGCTCCTGGTTTGGCTGCTCAATAAATTTGCCTGGAAACCGATTTTAAACGCTGTAAACGAGCGTGAAGAGGGTATCAGGAAAGCGCTTGAAGAAGCTGATAAGGCAAGACAGGAAATGGCTGAGCTCAATGCCAGCAATGAGAAGATCCTGAAGGAAGCCCGGGCTGAAAGAGAAAAAATGCTGAAAGATGCCAGGGAAATCAAGGAATCGCTTATTTCTGAGGCCAAAGATGAAGCCAAAATGCAGGCTGATAAAATTATTACCCAGGCCAAAACAACCATAGAAAATGAAAAACAAGCTGCTATAGTAGAACTTAAAAAGCAGGTTGCTGAATTGTCTGTTGGTATTGCAGAAAAAGTAATCAAGGAGGAATTGTCCAATAAAGATAAGCAGATCAAGCTGATCGATAAAATGTTGGATGAAGCAGCCATAAACTGAGAATATGAAAGGTACTAGATCTGCATTGCGCTATGCCCGGGCCATACTCGATTTGGCGAAAGAAAGAAAGATTGCCGACGAGGTGAATAACGATATGATCCTGATCGATCAGACCCTGTCGGAAAATCCGGATTTAATGCATCTGATCACCAGTCCGGTAGCCAAATCAGCCATAAAATCATCGGTATTATCTAAGGTCTTCGGCCCCAAAACAAATCCTTTGACCATGGACCTGATGCAACTGATGATCAAAAATAACAGGATCAATCTGTTGCAGCTCGTAGCCAAAGAGTACAAAATTATTTATGATTTCCTTCTTGGCAACGAAGTAGCCAGAGTAACTACCGCTGTACCCTTAACCAAGGAGCTGGAGGCAAAGATCCTGACTAAAATCAAGACCATTACAAACAACACGGTTACAATCGAAAACATCATAGATCCTGCCATCATTGGCGGTTTTGTGTTAAGAATCGGCGACAAGCAATACGATTCCAGCATTACAGGCATGTTGAATTCCGTTCTGGATGAATTTGAAGAAAATCATTATATCGCTAAATTATAATATTAAAGATTTCAATTAAAATGGCAACAATAAAACCAGCTGAAGTATCAGCAATCTTAAAAGAACAATTGATCGGGTTTAATGCAAAAGTCTCTCTGGATGAAGTGGGTACTGTTTTACAGATCGGAGATGGTATTGCACGAGTTTTCGGATTGTCAAATGTGCAATTCGGAGAACTGGTACTCTTTGAAGGAGGACTGGAAGGCATCGTACAGAACCTGGAAGAAGACAATGTGGGTGTGGTACTTTTAGGAGATTCGACAGAAATTAAAGAAGGAGCGATAGTAAAAAGAACCAACAGGATCGCTTCCATCCAGGTTGGCGAAGGAATTCTTGGCCGGGTTGTAAATACGCTTGGTCAGCCAATTGATGGAAAAGGTCCTATACAGGGAGAAACTTTTGAGATGCCGCTGGAGCGCAAAGCTCCCGGTGTTATCTTCCGTCAGCCGGTAAATGAGCCCCTGCAAACAGGTATCAAGGCAATCGATGCCATGATCCCGATCGGAAGGGGACAGCGTGAGCTGATCATCGGCGACCGCCAGACAGGTAAAACCACAGTAGCCATTGATACCATCATCAATCAGAAAGAGTTTTACGATGCAGGCAAACCGGTGTATTGTATCTATGTCGCTATCGGACAAAAAGGATCAAACGTTGCCAATATTGCCAGTGTTTTAGAAGAAAAAGGCGCTTTAGCCTATACAACCATCGTCGCAGCCAATGCTTCTGATGCTGCTCCCATGCAGTTTTACGCTCCATTTGCCGGCGCCTCGATCGGTGAGTATTTCAGAGATACAGGAAGACCGGCGCTGATCATTTATGATGACCTCTCCAAACAGGCTGTAGCTTACCGTGAGGTTTCACTTCTGCTACGTCGTCCACCGGGACGTGAGGCCTATCCGGGTGATGTATTCTACCTGCATTCAAGATTGCTTGAGCGGGCAGCAAAGATCATCAACAATGATGCTATAGCACAAAAAATGAACGATGTACCGGCCTCATTAAAAGGCAAGGTAAAAGGTGGCGGCTCTTTAACCGCATTGCCTATCATCGAAACGCAGGCAGGTGACGTTTCTGCCTATATTCCGACCAACGTAATTTCGATTACCGACGGACAGATATTCCTTGAATCGGATCTGTTCAACGCAGGTGTGCGCCCGGCTATTAACGTGGGTATCTCTGTATCCAGGGTTGGTGGTAATGCACAGATCAAATCGATGAAAAAAGTTGCAGGAACCTTAAAACTTGACCAGGCTCAATACCGGGAACTCGAAGCTTTTGCCAAGTTTGGATCTGATCTTGATGCCGCTACGCTGGGGGTTATACAGAAAGGAAAGAGAAATGTTGAAATACTGAAGCAGGCACAGGGCGATCCGTTTAAAGTTGAAGACCAGGTAGCCATTATCTATGTAGGTTCAAAGAACCTGCTGAAAAATGTTCCGGTTGAAAAAGTAAGGGAGTTTGAAAAACTGTATCTGACCTTGTTGAGAAAATCACACCCGGATGCATTGCAAATCCTGAAAGAAGGAAAAATAACGGATGAAGTAACCGCCATACTTGAAAAAGTAGCCACCGAGATCGCCTCCAATTACAATTAATTACAGGCAGGACCGGGTTCGCTCAACAAATTTAATTTGAAAGATAAAAATGGCCAACTTAAAGGAAATACGCAATAGAATTTCATCGATAGGTTCGACGATGCAGATCACGAGTGCCATGAAAATGGTATCTGCTGCAAAGTTAAAAAAAGCACAGAATGCCATTGTGCAGATGAGGCCTTATGCAAACAAGCTCACTGAACTGTTGCAGAATCTGAGCGCTACTTTGGAACCTGAAGATGGAGGTGCATTTACCCAACAAAAAGAGGTTCACAAAGTACTGATAGTCGCAATAACCTCCAACCGAGGTTTGTGCGGCGGATTCAATGCTGCGATCACCAAACAGATCAAAACAATTATTGAGAACAGATACGCCGGTAAAGACGTGAGTATTATGAGCATCGGTAAAAAGGGAAATGATCTTTTGGCAAAGACCCACAAGATCTATGCGAACCACAGCGCCGTTTACGATGATCTTACCTTTGACAATGTTGCCATGATTGCCGAAGACCTGATGGAACAGTTCTTGAATGGTTCCTTTGACAGGATCGAGCTGGTTTACAACAAATTTAAAAACGCAGCCACACAGATCCTGACCGAAGAACAGTTACTTCCCATAGTACCTCCGCAAAGAGAAGGTAACCTTACTGTAGACTATATTTTTGAACCTTCAAAGAATGAAATTGTAAAAGGATTGATTCCCAAATCGATCAAGACACAACTTTACAAAGCCATTCGCGATTCATTTGCAGCCGAACACGGCGCAAGAATGACTGCCATGCACAAGGCAACAGATAACGCAAAAGAGATCAGGGACGAATTGTTATTACAATACAACAAGGCCCGCCAGGCAGCCATTACCAATGAAATCCTTGAGATCGTTGGAGGAGCTGAGGCTTTAAAGGGATAAAGTTTCTCAAATTTATATTTGTACAAAAACCGCCTCATGAAGAGGCGGTTTTTTTTTGCTCAAACCATTTTGAATGAGTATATTCATTGCTTGGTAAGGAATATTTCAGCTCCTAATCCCAAACATGCTCAGAGATATTTTTTGATCAAAATAAATAAAAATCAAACTTTTTAAATCCTGATTCGATGAGAATACCGGCTTTAGTTTTCGTAATTTTTTTTGTTTCATTCAACAATATATTTATAAAGTTGTATGCCCAAAAGGATTCTGATAAACCCGAAGACTGGGAAAACCCGGCTGTATTTGGAATCAATAAGCTGGCTCCTCATGCTTCATTCATCCCCTATTTAACAAAAGAACAGGTGATCAAGAATGATCCCCATGCCTCGCCGTTCTATACATCCCTAAACGGTAACTGGAAGTTCATGCTGGTTAACAAACCCGCCGACAGGATAGTCTCTTTTTACACAGAAGACTTTGATGACAAACAGTGGAAGACCATCCCAGTACCCTCCAACTGGGAATTGCAGGGTTATGATATCCCTATTTATGTCAATATCACCTACCCGCATGCCAAAACCCCACCCAAAATTCAGGACCACTACAACCCCGTGGGCTCTTACAGAACCCATTTTGAGTTTAATGAAACCCTGCAGCACAAAGAGGTGATCCTTCATTTCGGAGCGGTCAGTTCAGCCATGTACGTTTGGGTGAACGGACAAAAAGTGGGCTATTCCGAAGACAGCAAAACACCCGCGGAATTTAATATCACTCCCTTCCTGAAAAAAGGAAAAAACCTTTTGGCTGTGGAGGTTTTCCGCTGGTCTGATGCCAGTTACCTGGAAGATCAGGATTTCTGGAGATTGTCCGGAATTACCAGGGATGTTTACCTGCTCACTAGAAACAAAACTTCTATCCGGGATTTTTGGGCACAGGCCGGTATCACAACAGATTACAAAACAGGCCTGTTCAAATTGCAAGTTGAACTGCAGGGAAAGGAAACAAACGGACATCAGATACAGGCTGAACTGCTCAACGAAAACAATGAAATCGTCTATACCCAAAACCAGACTTTTACAAATAACAAAAATAAAATTGATTTTTCGGCTGAGATCCCCGGTGCAAAACAGTGGAGTGCAGAGCAACCAAACCTGTACCGCTTGATCCTTACTTTAAAAGATAAAAATGGAACTGAAATTGAAAAAACAGGTGCTCGGGTTGGTTTCAGAAATATAGAGATCAAAAACGGACAACTGCTGGTCAATGGAAAAGCGATCTATGCCAAAGGGGTCAACCTGCACGAACATCATGACCGTACCGGGCATTATATGGATGAAGAAACCATGGTAAGGGATATACAGACCATGAAGATGTTCAACATCAATGCAGTGAGAACCTCCCACTACCCGCAACCCGAAAAGTTTTATGAGCTTTGCGATACCTATGGTTTGTACGTGGTTGATGAAGCCAACATCGAATCGCATGGCATGGGCGCAGAAAACCAGGGCACCTTTGACACGATCAATCAAATTTCATACAGACCGGAATGGAATGCTGCCCATCTCGACAGGATGAAAAACATGGTGGAAAGAGATAAAAACCATCCCTCGGTAATCATCTGGTCTATGGGTAATGAATGCGGTAACGGCCCTGTTTTCTATGAAGGATATGACTGGATCAAACAAAGGGATACCACGCGTTTCGTGCTGTTCGAACAGGCCGGCTTGAATCCAAATACCGATATAGTGAGTCCCATGTACGCCAGCATTGGTCAGCTGGAAGCCTATGCAAAAAAATACAGCGACCGTCCGTATATACTTTGCGAATACGCCCACGCCATGGGCAACAGTGTGGGGAATCTCAAAGAATACTGGGATATGATGTATAAATACAATGTGTTGCAGGGCGGATTTATCTGGGACTGGGTTGACCAGGGCCTGATCAAACGCACGGACAGCGGACAGGAATATTGGGCCTATGGAGGTGATTTCGGGCCAAAGGATGTTCCCTCCGACGGAAATTTTTGTCTGAATGGCCTGGTCGATCCGGATCGCCGTCCGAAACCCGCGCTGTACGAGGTAAAAAAAGTGTACCAGAATATCCGTTTTACTGAAATTGATAAAAGTACCGGGAAATTTAAAGTAGAAAATCTGTTTCAATTTACGGATACACAAGAGTTTATCTTTGATTGGCAAGTCATGGAAAACGGACAGGTTGTTGCTGAAGGTAAACTTACGCCCCTTCAGATCGCCCCCGGTGAGAGCAAGGAAGTTAGCCTTAACCTGCCAAAAAACACAGATCTTTCCAAAGAGATCATTTTGACCATTTCCGCTAAGACAGGCATGGAGAAAAATTTGCTTCCAAAAGGACATGAAATTGCCTGGGAACAATTTTTACTTCACACACCAAAACCTGTACTGCAAAAAAATTCAGATCAAAAAATCATCATTACGGCAGATGAGAAAAACATGCTGGTCAGCAGTCAGGCTGTGAAGGCTGTGTTTGACAAATCAACCGGAATCATGAAAGAGCTGAGTTATGGCAATGAAAATATCCTGCACGAAGAGCAGGGCTTTAGTCCGAATTTCTGGCGCGCGCCAACTGATAATGATTTCGGAAATGGCTTTCAGGATCGCTGCCAGGTTTGGCGTTATGCAACTAAGAACAGGCACCTGAAATCAATAAATTCTGAAATGAAAGGAAATGAAGCTGAGATCACTGTAGTGTACGATCTCAAAGATACCAAACAGAAATCCATTGCCACTTATCAGATCATTTATACCCTGTCAGGTGATGGCACTCTAACTGTAAAAAATGAATACAATAAACTTTTGAACGACCTGCCAGAAACTCCGAGAATCGGTTTGAGTTTTCAGATAGACAAGACCTATGAGCAGATGACCTGGTACGGAAAAGGACCCTATGAAAGCTATTGGGACAGAAAAACCGGTGCCAAAGTCGGGATATACAAAGGAAGTGTCTCCGATCAGTACTGGGCTTACCTCAGGCCTCAGGAAAATGGCAACAAAAGTGATGTGAGATGGGTCAGTTTTCTGAATTCTGACGGAAAAGGTATTCAAATAACAGGTTTACCTACTGTGGATGTTAGTGCACATCACCAGATCATGGAAGATTTTGAGTCAATTGAAAGAAATTACGTTCACGGTAGGGACGATGACAGTATAAAAAACCGGCACACCATTGATGTACCCGCCAGAGACCTTATATCCATCAATATTGATTACAGACAAATGGGTGTTGGAGGTGACAACAGCTGGGGCGCACGCACCCACCCGGAATATTTGCTCAAGGATAAAAAATATACTTTTACTTTTATCATAAAGCCGATTAAATAATGCTATTAGGATGCATGGGAATTATTGTAAGGTGGCAAGTCATTTGCTTGTTATGCCCCGGGATATCACTCCGGAGCTGGTTGCGGAGAGGCTGAGATCCATTTTTATCAAATCGCTTAAAATAAAAAGAAACAATTAATCAATACGAAAACACGGAAAATATGAATGCAGCAGACTGGCAGGTCAAAGTAGAATCTCCCGGAAGGATCAATATCATCGGGGAGCACACAGATTACAATATGGGCTTTGTTTTGCCAACAGCCATCGATAAAAAGATATTTTTCAGTCTTAAAAAAAACGGCAGTGAGACCCGATGCAGTATATTTAGCAAAGACCTGAACCAAGGGTTTTCTTTTGAGCTCACAGCAGTAAAACCCAGTAAAAATCAATGGGAAAACTATTTGCTGGGCGTTGTTCACGAGATCCGGGAACTCGGTTGTAAATTAAAAGGATTTGACTGTGAACTGGAAAGCAACCTGCCTATAGGATCAGGGATCAGCTCCTCGGCTGCACTGGAGTGCGGTCTGGCTTCCGGCCTGAATGCACTTTTTGATCTGGGGCTGTCAAAAATGCAGATCGTGGCACTTTCCCAAAGGGCTGAACACAATTTCGTGGGCACCAAATGTGGTATTATGGATCAGTTTGCCTCTGTAATGAGTAAGGAAGGAACAGTAACGCTGCTGGATTGCAGGTCGTTGGAATACAAGTACATACCCTTTGAGCTGGCGGATACCCGGATCGTATTGATGAACACCAACGTATCGCATAACCTCGCTTCGGGCGAATACAACATCCGCAAGGGGCAATGTGAAACAGGTGTAGCCATTATAAAAAAGCGTTTTCCGGATGTCGGTTCTTTAAGAGATGTCGATCCTGAAATGCTCGAAACGTGCAAATCAGATCTGGATCCGGTTGTTTATAACCGGTGTCTTTATGTGGTCTCTGAAAAGACCAGGATACTGGAGGCAGTCAAAGCCTTGGAAAAGGGAGATGTTCCCCGGCTGGGCCAATTGATGTACGCAACCCATGCCGGTTTACAGCATTTGTATGAGGTAAGTTGTGCGGAACTGGATTTTCTGGTTGAACAAGCCGGAAAATATACCTGTGTAACAGGTGCAAGAATGATGGGGGGCGGATTTGGTGGATGTACCATCAATCTGGTGCGGGAAGACGGAGCCGAACAGTTTTTCAAGGAGGTCTGTGAGGCGTACAAACAAAAATTCAATAAAAATTTAACTATATTCACAGTCACTCCCAGTGAGGGAACAAAAGTACTAACCATAGAATAAAACTGTATTGGATGAATTCAAGTTTCGGAATACTGGATTACGCCATTTTTTTGGGCTATGCCATTTTAATACTCGGTGTAGGTTTATGGGTATCCAGAGATAAAAAAGGACATCAGAAAACTGCTGAGGATTATTTTTTAGCCAGTAAATCCCTGCCCTGGTGGGCAATAGGGGCATCATTAATTGCTGCCAATATATCTGCAGAGCAATTCATCGGTATGTCCGGTGCCGGATTTGCCTCGGGTCTGGCAGTTGCTTCTTATGAGTGGATGTCAGCCATAACCCTGGTCATCGTTGGAAAATATTTCCTGCCGGTGTTTATTCAGAAAGGGATCTATACCATACCGGAATTTGTTGAAAAACGCTATTCCACCAACTTAAAAACGATCCTGGCAGTATTCTGGATCGCTTTGTATGTGTTTGTAAATCTAACTTCTGTATTGTATCTCGGAGCTCTTGCCATTGAAACCATCATGGGAATTCCAATGATATACGCAGCAATAGCCCTCGCACTCTTTGCAGCTGCCTATTCCTTATACGGAGGGCTTTCTGCCGTTGCCTGGACCGATGTGATCCAGGTGGCGTTTTTAGTACTCGGCGGCTTGGTCACCACCTATCTTGCCCTCAATACAGTTTCAGGAGGTGAAGGTATGTTCGCCGGACTGCAGGTTGTTTACGAGGCTGTTCCCGAACGGTTTGCCATGATCCTGGACAAATCCAATCCGCAGTACAAGAACCTTCCCGGAATTGGCGTTCTGGTAGGTGGTTTGTGGGTGGCAAATTTGTATTACTGGGGTTTTAATCAATATATCATTCAAAGAACACTTGCGGCGAAATCGCTGAAGGAAGCCCAAAACGGAATCCTGTTTGCGGCTTTTTTGAAGCTCCTGATCCCGTTTATCGTGGTAATTCCGGGAATTGCTGCTTATGTTATGCTGAATGATCCCGAGATCTTGGCCAGTCTGGGCGAAGCAGGGGCAAAAAATATACCCTCAGCTGAGCAGGCAGATAAAGCCTATCCCTGGTTATTGCAATTTTTACCTACAGGATTAAAAGGGATCGCCTTTGCGGCTTTGGCGGCTGCTATTGTATCGTCACTGGCTTCCATGCTCAATTCCACTTCCACCATTTTCACCATGGACATTTACAAGCAGTATATCAATCCGAAAGCCGGCGATAAGGAAACCGTGAGAACAGGCAGACTTTCGGCCGGAATTGCCCTGATCATAGCCATTATTATGGCTCCTATGTTAGGGGGTATCGATCAGGCCTTCCAGTTCATTCAGGAATACACAGGCGTGGTAAGCCCGGGCATCCTTGCCGTTTTTCTGTGCGGTTTGTTCTTCAAGAAAACAACCAATAATGCCGCCATTATTGGTGTTCTGGCGTCCATACCCATTGCGATGTACTTTAAAGTGGCACCCAAAGGCTGGTCCGACAGTTCCTTATTTGTAAATGTGCCCTTTCTCGATCAGATGGGATATACAGCCGTGCTGACAGTGATCGTCATTATACTGGTAAGTCTCCTGCAAAACAAGGGTGCAGACGACAAAAAAGGCATAGACCTGTCGAAAGAAATGTTCAAAACAAACCCGGTATTTAATATCGGCGCCTTTGTGATCATGATCATCCTGGTTGTGCTGTACGCACTGCTTTGGAATTAATTGAATCAAAACCGGAATTTAAAAGGTTCATGAGTTCTGTTTTTCAAATACTCTTAAAGTTGTATCTGCATAGGCTTTGGTAAAGGTATTTGGCCATAATTCGAATGATATGCAATTCCCAATTTATTGGTAATTTTACAGGAAGTAAATCTGGTAATCATGAAGCTCTTACTACTCGATACAAATCACGAAAGAATCAAAGAAGGGCTGACTGCTTTAAAGATCTCCTTTGATGAAGATTATACCTCAAGCAAAACCGTTGTGGAAGAAAAGATCCATTTATACGATGGTATTGTGATCAGAAGCCGGTTTGGAATTGACAGAACTTTTTTGGAAAAAGCAAATTCCCTTAAATTTATTGCGCGCGTTGGCGCAGGGCTTGAGAACATCGATACTGAATTCGCCAAATCAAAAAACATACAGCTCATTGCAGCACCCGAAGGAAACAGAAATGCTGTGGGAGAGCATGCCCTGGGTATGATCCTGGCCTTGTTTAACCGTCTGAAAATTGCCGATAATGAAGTGAGAAATGGTATTTGGCTCAGGGCCGAAAACCGGGGAGTTGAGCTGGAAGGGAAAACGGTGGGGATCATTGGTTATGGCAATATGGGAAAAGCTTTTGCAAAAAAGTTAAAAGGTTTTGACAGCGAAGTGATTTGTTATGATATACTATCGGATGTTGGCGATGAAAATGCAAGACAGGTCAGCCTGGAGGAACTGATGCAAAAAACAGATGTGCTCAGTTTGCACACCCCGCAGACGCCGCTCACAAAAAAAATGGTGAACAAAAAATTCATTGAAAGCTTTGCAAAATCCTTTTATCTGATCAATACAGCCAGGGGCTCGGCCGTGGTTACCGAAGACCTGGTGGAAGCTTTACAATCGGGCAAGATCCTGGGTGCCTGCCTGGATGTGCTGGAATACGAAAAAAGTTCCTTTGAGCACATGTTCACCGATGAAAAGGTACTGCCTGAGGCATTTGCATACCTAATCCATTCCGACAAGGTTTTATTGAGTCCGCATATAGCCGGTTGGACACACGAATCAAACTTTAAGATGGCCGATACCATCATCAAAAAAATCGAAAGGTTGGTTCAGGAAGAGGCAATAAAATAATTCAACAGATCGGTTGTAGTTACGATGCCAACGAGCTCCCCTTTATCCACAACAGGGAGAGAATGGAATTTTTTATGCGCCAGTAATTCGGCAACTTCCATGATCGTTGTATTTGAACTGACCGTAACCGGATTTTTGATCATGATATCTTCAATGCTCAGCATATCATAAGTAGCCGTATCTTCTGTACCCTCAATGCTGTAGGCATCCAGAAAACTGAGCCGTTTTAAATCAGACAAACTGATCAGGCCGATCAGTTTATGACCCTCAACAACGGGCATATGATGCACATTATGTGTTCTAAGTCTTTTTTCGGCAGTATATAAGGTATTCGACAAATTGATGGTGATGAGATCCTTTGTCATAATTGTTTTGATAGGCTCTTCTTTTCTCATGGTTCAACAGCTTTAATTACTGTTAAAGTTCATGAAAAAAAATGAAAAATCCAATGATTTAAGTCAGTAAATCGAGACTTTTATGAACAACCACGGTTGAAAATTAAGTGTTTAAATAAATTCCTTCCGGTTCCAGCCTGATGGCTTTCTCCTTCAATAAATTTCCCACAGCTTTTTTAAAGGCCTTTTTGCTGATCCCTAAATTGCGATAGATGACTTCGGGATCGCTCTTGTCATGAAAAGGTAGAAATCCTCCTTCTTCAGTTAGTTTTTTGAGAATGATTTCCGCGTGTGGTTCTATGGCCTGTCTGTAGCCCTGTGGTTGCAGGGCGATATCGAGTTTGTTTCCTTCGCGGATCTTTTTCACAAAACCTTTCATCTGATGCCCAATCCGGATCTCGCCAAAGATCTCATTTTGAAAAACCAGCCCTTTGTGTTTGTTATTAACGATCACCGAATAGCCCAGATCCGTTTTATGCATCACCAACAGGTCAACTTCTTCACCCTCTGTTACTGTCAGATTTTCATTTTGCAGAAATTTTTCGATCTTATTGCTTGCATAAAGCCTGTCTGTCTTTTCGTCCAGGGTGAGATAGACAATATACCAGCGGTCCACCTCCATTTTTAGTCTTTGCTCTTTGAAGGGGACGAGCAGATTTTTGACCATGCCCCAGTCCACAAAGGCACCCACGCTGGATACAGCAGTTACTTTCAGAAAAGCAAACTGATGCAGCAGTATTTTGGGCGGCAGGTTGGTGGCGATTTTTTTTTCGTCGTGATCCCGGTACACGAAAACACGCAGAATCTCATCTATGCTGTATCTTTCAGGGCAATATTTTGAAGGGAGCAAGACATCTTCACCTTCATCATCCCCCAGGTATAAACCTACAGTAGTCATCCGCAAAATACGAAGGTCGTTGTATTCCCCTATCCTGATCATATACTTTTATTTATGACAGCAAAGGTAATACTTTTAATCAGGCTCCGGCAATCTTCAGGAAGCATTATAAAGACTTCGAGAAAGGGTAATCGTGACTACTTAATAAGGTAGTGGCTCATTACTTCGTTGGTGCAGGGGCTGGAGCCGGTGCAGGGGCTGGAGCAGGAGCGAGCTGGAGCAGGAGCTGCAGCTTGTTGATTATTTTTTACAACAACAGCTGTTCTTCGCCTGGTAGAAGCCTTAACATGATGAACCTGTGCCTCTATGATATCCCCAAAAAAAAGTAAGGAAATAAAGGTCGCTATTACAGTCAGTCTCAGTCTCAACTTTTTATTTATATTCATCTTATTTTTTTTATGGTTAATTATTACTGTACATTTTGATCCGTTCTTAAGAGGGTTGTTTTCTTGCTATCCTTGCCCGGGGTAAATTTGAACGATAGCTTCCGAAACTTTTGGTGCTGTATTCCAGCTGCCCAATATAGTGGAATAACTCAATAATTGCGGGGTTGAAGTATCTGTAACAACATACTTATAAGGCAGGTAAGGTTCATTTACACTTATCCAAATCTGGAAAGATACACCGTCGTTTCGGCTGAAAAGTAAATGATCACACATTATGTCTCCAATTAGTTCTTTACCTATTACGCTGGCAGCATTAACATCCTCAGACAACAGCGCGTAGGAATTTTTGTAGATCAAATCAGTCGATGGTCCACTAATAGCAAAGGTGTCTCGAATATAATGAAACATCTCCTCAATATTGGCAGGTACGGGTTCTGTATCATACACATTATCATCCGGATTATGCTGAGTTATACTACTTCCATCATAGGTCAATATATGGTTCATGTTTAAGCCGTACCTTTCAACGCGCATTTTATCCGGTCTGTCTACCATCAGGCTGGATGTAGTTTCATAATCGACTCTGTATTTTCCATTTAATACATCTTCATAAGTAGATTGCGTTTTTACGCTGAATTGATCCAAATTACTCAAATAATCCAATCCCCGTTGAAGAAGCTCCAAAGCTTTTGAATCAACAGTAAGGGCTTCTGGCGGTGCGGCCTCAGTAATTATTTCCTGAGGTGCTTCCTCGGTACTCTTCTTAGGCTCACAACCCATCCAAAAATTACTTAACAGAAGAATCATGAGGGTTAACTTACCTGCATTCTTTAATAATGATACCATAATTTTAATATTTAGTTTGATTGATACTGTTTAGAAAATTTATTTTTAAATCAATAACGATTAGGATCAATTTGACCAACCACATTATGCGTTGCCGGAAGCATTAAATGCCATATATAATAAACGGCAAGAAACAAATTAAATAACCAATTAAAGTGCTAAAAGTTAAATCCAACCCTTGCAACAAAACCAAAGGTGTCCATATCATATAAAAACCTGTCCGCTCCATCACCATCGTCATAATCAAAACTAATATACCTGTAACCTAAAGAAGTCTGAAGAAGGTCGGAAAAACGGTAGCCCACGTTGGCCTGAAGCTGCCAGGAAAAATCAGATCCAATACCAAAACCACCGGCATCCGCGCGCAATTGGGTAAACCAATGCTCATTAAATGCATGGTTAGAACGAACGATGATCACAGGATCTACCCATGATTCACTGGTTGATTTTTCTGTTGTATTGAGCAAAGTTTTTATATCAAGGTCCATATTAAGTTGGTTGTACCGTAAGGCCAAACCTGCATCCAGCCAGGGCATAATGCGCTTCAGACCTGCAACTTCCCATGCGTATTGCCTCATCTCCAGCTCACCGCCGGTAACAAATGTCCGGGCTTCCAGATCCTGACCGAGTTTCATATAAATAAAATCAGATGTGATCGCCCAGTCGTCATTGGTCGTTTCAAGGTAGAGCATCGCTCCCATTTCCAGGCTGCCAAAAATATCACTCACATCGGCATCCACCGATACAGGAGGCAATTCTCCAATGGCTGTCTCCCCGGACATATTCGGAAACATGAGGTATATTTCAGCCAGGTGGTGCCAGTTCTTTGTGGTAGTTTCCTGTGCCTGAGCATTTTGCAGAGAGCCCAAACCGGTAAGGAATATCAGCAATAAGGCCGTAATTACCCGGTTCATAGAATAATTTTTCATAATGGATTTTTATTTTTTCATAGAATCATTCAGGTCACCAATAAAAGGAATATTGTCTTGTATATCCATTTGAATGGCGGTCAACAGGTAATTTTCCAGCTGCATAAATTGTGCGGCACGTACCGGAGAAACAGCTTTTGACATGCTTTTATACGTTTTCTTGAACAGTTTCTGTATGTCTATGTTGTTATCGATACTTCTGTTTACCAAATCGGTAGCCAGGGTTTCTGTCAGTTTATCCTGGTTCAGGTCGTATTCATTGAGAATCAGCAATCGCTCTTTGCCCAATTTTTTTCTTGAAATTTCGTATTCATCATAGGCCTTCCAAAACGGCACTTCTTCGGCAGGTGTAAGCTTCATATAATCTGAAACGATATCTTTTTTACCTTTTCCCCACAGGTCCTGGATCAGTGCAATATCATCCTCAGTTTGGGTCTGGGCGTTCATGTCAACAAAAAAGAACATAACAACAAGAGCAAGAATTAATTTTTTCATATGATTTGATTTAAAAGGATTAATAAAATAAATATTATAGTTATTTGGTACTATTTTAATTCGATCTGTTGAACTGCAGTCCGACGCCGAAAAAAAGTCGTATTTTATCTATGTCATTCACATAGGAAATATCAAAATCGATCGGGCCTAAAAAAGAGTTCATTGAGGCTGTAAGACCGGCAGAGAACAAACTGCTTGGTTCAAAAGTATCGGCCCAGCTGCCATCGGGTGTAATCGCGTCATCCATATAATTTGAAAAATCCATAAAGCCCACTGATGCCAGGTTAACATGCGGAATCAGATAAACCTTACCCAAAACATTGTACTGCAGGCTTGCTTTGATCATCATGAACTGGGTAACCGGTAATTCACTCTCATTTAATCCCTGAAAAACATAGTTGTCCTTTCTGGGTCTTGTCAGCACACCCCCAAGATAATACTTAGAACCATAACCAAAATCGGAATAGGAAAGATCATCAGAACCTGCTCCCGGATCACTGTAAAAAGTAAAACCCGTTGTAGCACCCACAACTGCGGTTACTTTTTTTCTGAAGGGTATCCTTTTTTCATAATCCAGGGTAAGTTTCGTAATGCTGCCCAAAGATCCGTTAAGGTCTTCTGCCATTTCATCTGAAGGGATAAAATCCATGTCATTATAGACAGATTGGCTCAATTTAGCCTTAAAATAGCGTTCCCCTGGTAGAATAAGAATTCTGATCCATCGTATTGTACACGAAATGGGCATAGATATTATAGGTGTCGTACTTATACCGCTCCAGACCAAGTGCATTATCCTGCACATCCGGATCAATTTCAGGCTTGATGCGGGTAGTTTCGGAGCTTAAACCAATACCTGCATAGCTTCGGAAGGTATTCAGGTTTTTATTGATCTCGAAATCAAAGATAGAATAGCGGTAATCCAGGTTTTCTGCAAGTTCTCCTCCTAAAGTAAACTCCTGTTCCAAACTCTCGGCATAATATTCAGCTCTAAACCACCATTCCTTCTTTTTACCGAAAATCTTCTGGTACTGGGCCCGCCATCTTTGTTCCTGGGCAATATCAGCAGTGATCAAAATACGTGAAGAATTGGTGATCACATTCCTGCCGGTATAATTCAGTATCAGGCCCGCTCCGCGTTCCGTATCAAAATGAAGTGAGCCTTTTACCTGATTTTTTGTTTGCTCTACTGCTCTGACCTCCAGGTTTAGCGATCCATCATCATCCTTTTGAACATTATAGTGAATGCGGTCAAAAATATTGGTTCCCACCATTTTTTCAATTCCCTTATTGATCTCTTTTGTACTGTATTCTTTTGGCGTAGTGAAGTTTGTTCTTGCCTGAACGAGTTCGAGGTTTTGGTCAGAGATTCCGCTATAATTAATATTTTGGATCAGGAATTCATCCTTTACCTGTGGCAAAGCATGCTCCCGTTGTTTAAACCCTTTTAATTTTTCTGCCAGCTCAATAAAAGCCTGTTTATTGGTACTTGTCGCAATCTTACCCTGCTCGTAAATCTCCAGAGCCTTATCAAAATCTCCGGTTCCATAGGTTAGATTACCGACATGGTCTATAAGAATATCACAATACCCGCGGTTGACCGGATTTTTCAGGTTGCTGCTCAGCATACCTGTCTGAAAAAGTAAGGATACAATATTGTTCAGTTCATCTTTGGGTTGCATGCCGCCACCCACATCACTGCCAATGATGATGTCGGCACCCATGCTTTTGGCTACATCTGTGGGAAAATTATTCAGAACGCCACCATCCACCAGAAGCACATCTTCATATTCCAGGGGTAAGAAAACTGCCGGTATCGACATACTCGCCCGCATGGCAAAGAGCAGAGACCCTTTGTCGAGCGCCACCTCTTTCCCATTTACTATATCTGTTGCCATTGCCCTGAAGGGAATGGAGAGATCATCAAAATCGGATACATTATAAACAGGATAAGTAACTGTGTGCAGGTACTCGCGAAGGTTCTGGTCGCTGATGATGCCTGAGCCTACTTTTGGCTTTCCCTTCTCGAAATCGAAGTCCAGCAGGTATTTTTCATATTCACTTTTTTCTTCATTACTGATATCCAAAAGTGATAATTTTCCACCGAACAACTCCTCCCAGTCCATTTCTTTGGTTAATTTCTCGATCTCATCCCCCGAATAGCCCATGGAATACAGACCACCAACAATACTACCCATACTCGTACCTATAACAAGATCAGGTACTATACCCAAAGAATCCAGCAATTGCAAAGTGGGTATGTGCGCAACGCCTTTAGCTCCGCCCCCGCTTAAAACCAGGGCCACCTTGGGCTTTTTCTCCTGGGCATCAGCTAATTGAAAAATAAACAGAAAGAAAAAACTTAAGAAAATTACTTTGGAAAGTCTCATGGTATAGCTTATATTTTGTCAGGTAAAGATACCCAATTTTACAATTGACCAATCCGCCTCATTCAATTCTACTTTAAAAGAATTTGATAACACCTACCAAATCGGTTACAACAATACAATTAAAAAAATAGACAAGGTACCCCTATTTATAATCCCCCAAATATAAACGTTCATTGGTACCTTGTCTAAAAACCACTTTATTTTAATTCCAATTCTCCTATAAAAGGGATACCCTCCATGATGCCTACGCGTATAGCGCTCTGGATATAGGTTTCTATCTGAAAGAATTGTGAAGCGACTTTCGAACCCGAAGCCTTTTTAATTTTGTGATAATATTCATCCAGCAGCTTGTCATGACCATCCCTTAACTGAATCATTTGTTTTATGGTATTGTCATACGTCGCATCATCCATCTTATCATAGTTGTTCACATAATTCGTCAGGGCTTGCAGGCGCTGTTTTCCCTGCTCCTGTCTCTTCATCTCATACTCATTATAGATAGGCCAGAAAGCATTGTTGCTGTCTATTTTAAGAAAACCGGATATCATATCCTTTTTTGCTGTACCAAACCTGGCCTGGAACTGCTCTAAATCATTTTTGTCTGCTTGTGCAAACGAGGCCTGGCTAAATAAAAACAGAGCCAGAACAGGGATCAAAAAATAAGGGTTATTTCTTTTCATGATTACATATTAATTTTATTGGTTAAATTATTTTTTTCGAAAAATATCCCTGACTATTCGATGAATGATCGAAGATTATTCCTGAATATGAATGGCAGTTTGCTTTAAAATCTGAGGCCGATACCGCCCATGATCGAATTGATGTTGCCATCTTTATAATAGTAATTCGACAGATAGGCCCATTCATATTCTGCATTTAAAAACACAGTGCTCGATACATTAAACATGGCTCCCAAAGCGAGGCCGCCATAGAAACCGGAATCGCTGGCAGAAAAATCGGCCACTCCCCCTCTCTTTTCATAGTCTGAGAAGTGCATACCCAATGCGCCTTTTAAAAAGCCTTTTAAGGCCCCTGAACCAAAATTGTATTTCGGAGCGTAATAAACCGGAATACTGGTCATGGTAAAATCAGCATCGATCAAACCAAGATAACTTTGTGTTGCCGTAGTTTCAATATAACCAATCGCTATACCATGTGAAAATTTTCCACGGTAAGGATTAAATTCATAAGAAGCATTGATCCTCCAGCCTGTGGCATCCTCATCACTATCTTCAATATTGGCAAAAACATAACCGCCGCTTATGATGGCCATGTTTTCCTGAGCATTCATCATACATATAGATCCCAGCGTAAAAAGTAAAAAAAAGTATTTTTTCATTTTGATTTGATTTAAATTATTACTGATTAAAAACTTCAATAAAGTTTAATCAAAATTACCACTAAGCTTCTTCTGTGGCAATACCTATTGTTGAGTATATTGAATACTTTGTCATTTCCGATTGGAGCTTTTATCCGGTTTAAAAGTGCTCTACCTTATTTCAACCATTACTTTTGGTATTTTTCCGTTAAACTTCGATTTATGCTCAGCACCCATCGTTTCAACCACCGGTGTGGCCAGATCTATGCCTACATCTGCAGTTTCGTCAGCGGAAAAAATACCTGACTGCGTACGATTGATTCTACCTTGCCCAACTTGCTTACCATCAATGTATAATACACCCATTCCTCCCTTGCCAATACCTCCCCCATCATAGGCAAAATCAAATTTAATAGTATGTTTTCCCGGCGTAATTTTTTCAGTTGACGTCACCGTAAACCTTTCCATGCCAATAAAATTATAGTCGTAGGCAGGAACTCCGTTTTTCACGTAAAGTGCCCAGCCACCAAATCGTCCGCCCTGCGCCAGTATGATCCCATTGGCTGGTCTGCCTTCTGGGACTTCTATTTCCGATGTTATGGTTTTGGATCTGTTTTTTATATTCAGAAAAACATTTTCTGTCATGCCGGTCATGCCTTCGGCCAGGGTGAGCGAGGTGCGGCTTCCCATCAGGGTAGGTCTTCCTACATTTTCAGCACTTAAACGCTCAAATACCCGGTCATCTATTGGCAACGCGTAGTTTTTTTCAGCTTCCTTCAAAAACAAGGCTTGTAGTTCCTTCAGTTTTTCAGGGTGTTTGGCTGCAAGGTCATTTATCAGACTAAAGTCCGTGGCAACTTCGTACAACTCCCAGATATCATCTTTGAGAGCCCTTCTGGGAACACTTTCCCAGGGAGCCCTGTGTATGGTTCTGGCATACCAGCCCTCATGATAAATGGCTCTGTTGCCAAACATTTCAAAGTATTGGGTACTGTGTTTTTCTTTTGCCTTTCCGTCATTAAAAGTATATAACATGCTGGTCCCGTCCATAGGCCGCTGCTCAATGCCATTCACTATTTTTGGCTCGGGTAGTCCTGCTGCCTCCAATATGGTTGGAGCTACATCAATTACATGCGAGAACTGGGTTCTCAATTCACCTTTGGTTTTTATACCCTTTGGCCAGCGTATTGCCATCCCAACTTTGGTCCCTCCATGATCGGAACCCATTTGTTTGGTCCATTTGTAAGGTGTATCAAACATGACCGCCCAGCCGGCAGCCATGTGCGGATACGTTTCAGGCCCACCCCATTTGTCAATTTTCTTTAACATATCAGGTACGGTTTCCTGCACACCGTTAAAATAAGTCATTTCACTGAACATGCCAGAAGTACCTCCTTCAGCACTGGTTCCGTTATCGCCATAAACAAAGATCACCATCGTATTATCTGCCTGTCCGGTAGCCTCAATGGCCTCAAGCAGACGCCCCACCTCATAATCGGCCATGTCGAGATACCCGGCAAAAACCTCTGCCTGTTTCGCAAACAGGCGTTTTTCGTCGGCTGATAATTTATCCCAGTCCTGAATGGCTTTTGGTTTTGGTGCCAGTTTGGTTCCTTCAGGTACAATACCCGCTTTGATTTGTCTGTCAAGAATTTCCTGGCGCATCGCATCCCAGCCGGCATCGAATTTTCCCTTATGTTTGGCTATATAACTCGCCGGAACATGGTGAGGAGCATGAGTAGCCCCTGGTGCAAAGTACATGAAAAAAGGTTTGTCAGGTGCTAAAGCCTTTTGAAATTTCATCCAGGCCACCGCCTGGTTGGTCATATCATTCATAAAATGGTAATTCGGATCATCGGGCAATTCAACCTGATGGGTACCATCGTAAATAAAGGGGGCCCACTGATTGGTTTCTCCACCGAGGAACCCATAAAATTTTTCAAATCCCTGATGGGTTGGCCAACGATCAAAGGGCCCTGAAGTACTGGCCTCCCAGGCTGCGGTTTCATGCCACTTGCCGAATGCGGCAGTATTGTAACCGTTCAGTCGCAGCATTTCTGCTAAAGGGGCAACATTTTGAGGAATCTGACCGTGTTTCCGGGAAATCCTGTACCTGTTTCAATGATCGCTCCCATATTATTGACATGGTGGTTCCGTACCGCTTTTCAGTGCCGCCCGTGTAGGGGAACAAACTGCTGTGGTATGAAAATTATTATAATACAAACCTTCGCTGGCTACCCTGTCAAAAGTAGGGGTATTCACCGGCCCGCCAAAAGCACTGGTACCGGCAAAACCGAGGTCATCAAGGAGTACCAAAATTACATTGGGTGCTCCTTCCGGGGCCCTGACTTCAAAATGAGATGGCATCTTGGCATTGCGCACATCCAGTTCTTGGCTTGTTTGTGCTAGTGGTTCTTTGATTGGTAGCACTGTCCGGTCTAATTCTCCGTTTACCTGCGTTTGATCTGTCTGCTTTTCTGTAGATTTTTCTTTTTTACAGGAAAATAAAAAGAATAGCGCGAAAACGATGATAAGTATGTTTTTCATAAATTATTTTTTTAAAAATTAGGAGTTCGATTTTATTATACCCACTCAAAATTTAATCAATTTTTGAATATCTTTCGCTCTGGAATTAGCTCAATACTCAAATTCAATAATATAATCAAAAAAAAATACTTTATCCACAGCTTTATTCGACAAAAAAACAATAATAGGCTTGGGGTAAAGTAAATTCAATAGTCAAAATTAAACAAATCAGAAGACCTCCTGACAAAAAAAATCGTTTAACGGTTAAATCAAATTGTTCTATTTAAGAATTTTGGCAAAAAAAATGGGTTGGCAAACTGCTAATCAAACCGCCAATTAATTGCCAGATAAGATTTTAGAAAGTTGTTGCATATAATCAAAATGATCAAATACCTTATGGTATTATTTTATTTTTATTCCTGCTTTTTTCAGTCCTTTTAAAATGATATTTTGCAGGTCTTTATCCAACAGAAATACATCAACAATGTAGGCAGCCCGGGTATCAAATTTTGGAGACAAGGCAAATAGTTTTTCAATTGCTGCTGAATTAACTTCTGTCCGACCAAGCAGTCCACTGATCGAGATATGAAGCAGGTGATCCCATAAAAGACCAGGGCGCTGTATTCTGGAAGACCAGTATAATGCCTCGCTGTAATCACCTTTTTTTAAAAAATATAAGCATAATCCAACATTTCCCAACCAAAAACTGTAAGGATTCATATTGACCGATTCAGTCAATAATTTTATACCTGTTTCATACTCTCCCGCACAGATATAACCAAACCCCATTGCGGTTACATGCATTGAATTATTGGGGTTTAAAGCGATACATTCTTCCATTTTTTGAAGGCACATTTTCTTGTTGTGTCCAATGAGATAAGCCCATGCAATATTCTGTGCAGCATGCTGATTATTTGGATCTAAATCAAGGGCTTTTTGAGTAAGTTTAAAGCCCATATCATAATAATTGATTCCATCCTGAAGATCCATGACACACAAATCCAGTAACATTTGTGCTTTAAAGGAGTTTAATAATGAACTCTCAGGTTTTTTTTGCAAAGCAATCTCTATTGCTTTTGAGGATTCAACAAACGCTTCCTCAGAATAATTTTGATGGTATTTGTTGTGCCAATAAACAGCGTATAAATAATCATAATCCTGAGGTATCCCAGCATTTAGTGTATTTCTGTAAATTATTCCAAAATAGCCGCAGGTGACCGCAAGTACTTTTTTTATTATCGATATAAAGTTTTTTAATTTGTTGTTTTCAATATCTTCAATTTGATATGATTCGGCCCATATCAATTGTTTTTTTGCAACAGAATGCAACTCAAAGAAAACCTTCAAATTGTTTGCTTCCAATAAACAACTGCCCGTGATCATATAGTCTGCACCCAGAAGAGCTAAAACCTGCTCCTTATCTTCAATTCTGGCTGTGGCTATTTCTGCTGAATAACCTGAAATTACTCCAAGTTCAGAAAAACGTGATAGCTCAACATATAACTCCTGACAAAGTAGAGAGCATATTACTTCTACACGTTCATTGTTTTCGTAATTTTTAAATGGTATTACGGCAATTAAAGGAATGGTTTCAGGAGAAACTACCAAATCTTCAGTAAATATAAATTCAGCTTTTTTAGGGCTTTCGTGAATGCGTTCAAAAACTGGTATATAACGTCCTTTTGGAATAGAAATTTTTACTTCATCATCTCTATAAGTTTCATAATATTCATCAAGAAGCTTTCGCAGCCTTCCACCGTGAATGCGAACAACGGCATCAAGTTGCGGATTGAAATCAGTATCTTTTTTAAGCACCCTGGTACCGATTACGTACTCCTTTAATGTCAACTCATTTCCATTCAAAGTTTCTGTTACAATGAACCGAAAAAACTTACTTAAGATCGCAGATTTCGTAAACAACGCCGAACTCAGGATCTTGTCCATTTGGTTTATTACAATTTTGTGATCTATTTCCGGCATCTGATATCTGAATTGTTCAATAAAAAAGAAAAATCCAAATATAAGTAAATCGTACCAATAACCAGGTTAACAGCGTTCCTGCACAATTGTAATAGACATAACTTCAAGTAATTTGTGAAGTCTCATTAAACCTAATCCTTGCTAATTTGTTCGTACCGGGTAATATATTAAGCTATTCAAATAACCTGATATCAGACAATTCTTAATCAATTATATGCTTGCTATTCAATACTTTTTTCATCTGAAGTCTGATCTTCAGATTTGATCCATTCCATAAATAATTTATAGCCAATGGACATCACGATGGCTCCGGTAAACAAGCCGATAAATCCGGATAAAATAAAACCACCAACCACCCCTATGAAGATCACCACCATGGGAACCGGAGCCCCTTTGCCCAAAAGGATTGGTTTCAGCACGTTATCGGAAAGGCCAACCACCAAAAACAAGACCGTCCAAATCACGGCAGACTGGGTATCCTTAATCGAAAACATATAAATGATCACCGGCAGACTTACAATTATGGCTGGTAATTGGAGTACAGCAAGAACAAAAATAAGCAAGGTCCAGACCCCGGGGAAAGGAATACCTGCCAGGACAAATAGTATTCCGTGTAAAATGGCCAAAATCAGTGCGACCCCGATAACCCCTTTGACCACATTATTAACGGTCTTTACTGCAATGTCGGCGAACTCTTCCCCCCTTTTTCCGGCTATTTTTCTGAATAATTTATAGGCCAATTCTCCCGATTTGCCAATGCCCAGCATGATTCCGGCGATAATCAGCGATATCATGATCTGAAGTATCCCGCCCGCGGTACTCAATAGGCCCTTTATCAGTTTCTTTCCCGATTCTGCAATTTGGTCCTTGTGTTTGATCATGGTTTGTTCCAGATTCACTGAGGCTCCCTGCCAGGTGTCATACAGTTTTTCTCCTACAACCGGCCATTCCCTGACCTGTTCGGTCGGGGGAGGTATAGATAAGGTTCCTGTATTGAATTTTTCCTTTAACAGCTTCACTTCATCAGCCATTTGATCGATCAGCAACCAGGAGGGCAGGAAAAATATGAGCAAAAAAGTAAATATCATGACGAAAGCTGCCAATTTGGATTTTCCTTTGAACACCTTGGTTAATCGATTATGGAGTGGAAGTAAAACCAGGGTCAGGATAATACTCCATAATAAGATGCTCAAAAAGGGTTGCATAATAAGCAGACACCAGATAATGATCAGGAATAAAATAACCAGACGGATAATTGTATCGTAAACTGAATTGTTTGTGGATTGATTCTTCATAATAGTTGATTTTTCTGTTTTCAATTAATAAAGTTATTGATTATGCCGGAACGATGCTAATCATATTGTAATAAAATATCTGCCTCACCGGATTTGTTTACCAGACCTTTTCCGTTCTGATTTGCATTCATCGGAACGGCATCCGGCTTATCTATTAAGTTGTTACCTTCAGCCATTTTGTTTTTTGACTTGTTTGTTTCAAAGAACAAATGCAATATGAGGTTGAGCGCATACAAATGGGTTACCGATGATTGTGAGTCGTACTGATATGTAAAATTACCTTCCAGTGCATATTTTGGCGACCAGGAAGCGGTTCCTCCTCCAATCAGTCGATACCGGTTGATCATATCATAGCGTGAATCAAAATAGGGTTCAAAATTTACGTAAGGAACCCATGAAATATCCTTAATCCTGAATTCCTTTTCAAGCATAATACGATAGCGGAGCCTGAATGAGGGTGAAGGTGTATCATCGATCCAGCGCAGTTCAGGCCTTAATCTGTGCGTTAACAAGAAATTTTTCTGCAAGGGCCTTCTTAAATGAAATTCGAGAAAAGCCATGTCTTCATCATAAGCCTCTCCCTGATCGCCCAGGCTTTTCCCCCTTAGATAACCACCTCGTATCAGATAGGGTTTAATGGATGCTGCCCTGTTTTCATCAAATAGCCGTAAATGAATTAAAGTGCCCTGACCAAAAGCATAATCTCCCTGTACTATCAAACTACCCTCTCTGTAATTTGTTTCCAGATTTTTGGATATCGGGACAAAAACAGAAACCCGCCATTGTGGATCAAGCCTGAACCAGGTATCGATCTCCGGCCAGAACTCTGCTGTACTTTCCTGTGCAGAAAGCCCATGGCAAGCCCCCAGACCAAAAACCAAAAAAAATAAATTTCTATACCACTTACTGCTCAATTCTGACTTTTTTTAATGGGTAACTGATACCGGAATCACCATTCCGGTTATTTTAAAGTTTTAATCCTCCTCATCTATACCGCAAATTAATATCAAAGATACGGATTGGTAAATACATTTTATTTTAAAAGTTACCGTTGATTCAAGGAATATTATATTTCAAATAACATAGGATAGATTTCAAACTCCTTCATATACATTGTAAGGCAATGAATTAATACCTGATTTTCTGTTCGCCGACATAATGCTATATTCGACCCCGGCCGAGGCCGTACCTTCGTTACATGATGTATGTTTCTATAAACATGCCAACCCTCCGGGTTGAAGAACGTGAAACCAACAGATGCCAGCGGCATCACATGTTTATAGAAAAAACGGCAAAACATGACATTCGACCCCGGCCGGGGTCGCACCTTCGTTACATGATGTATGTTTCTATAAACATGCCAACCCTCCGGGTAGAAGAACGTGAAACCAACAGATGCCAGCGGCATCACATGTTTATAGAAATGCCCGACATAATGCTATATTCGACCCCGGGGCCGTACCTTCGTTGCTTGATGTATGTTTCTATAAACATTCCAACCCTCCAGGTTGATGAATTTAACCGATGAAAAAAATTACAAATGATTTTTATAAATTTATGCCTCTAATCTAAAATCGAATAATTATGGCTGACACGTATTCTCAAATTTATATCCAGGCTATTTTTGCCGTTCAAAATCGTAATGCATTAATTAAGCCCGTTTGGGAAGAAGAATTATATAAATACATTACCGGCACCGTTCAAAACAAAGGTCAAAAAATGCTGGCAATCAATGGGACTTCAAATCATATCCATTTTTTTATCGGCATGAAACCAACATGTTGTTTGTCGGATTTGATAAGAGAGGTAAAAAAATCATCAAATGCCTTTATAAACGAGAAACGATTTTCACCATTCAGATTTCAATGGCAGCAGGGGTTTGGGGCATTTTCTTATGGACATTCCCAATTGACCGATGTTATTCAATACATTGGAGGACAAAAAGAACATCATAAAAAGATAACATTCAGGGATGAATATCTTGCCTTTTTAAAAGCATTGGAAATAGAATTTAAAGATGAATATTTATTTGAATGGCTTGAAGATTGATTCGATGGTAGCGCCATCACATGTTTATAGAAAAAACGGCAAAACACGACATTCGACCCCAGCCGGGGTCGTACCTTCGTTGTAAGATGTATGTTTCTATAAACATTCCAACCCGCCGGGTTGGAGAATAATAATGCCTAAATTGCCGGATAACCTTTTCACCCGCCCGGCCAGGTAAATTTTGGCTTTCAGATAGGGTTTTTACCATGGAAGATAACACCAGCCTTAACGGTAAGTTAAGTTATTTCTGACCTCAGCATCTTATTGGAATACATAAATTTTTATAAAAAAAACAGCTTAAATGTTGCCTTCGTTATTCTGTTTAACTACACTAAAACTACTTTTTGTTATCCTACTCTTCCTGTTCCGGCCAGCGGATCGGAAACCTGCGGAAGTTTTAAAGTAGTTCTTTTTTTCCATTCCTCTTCCAATAATTCTCATTGGGACTTTTATAAATAATAATATTTCAAATAACATATGATAGATTTCAAACTTACACGGCATCCTGACCGCAATCTGTTTTAAAAACGGATAGTTGGATCATCGTCTATTTCCTTTCAGCTCTCCATGTTTCTTCAGCCAAAGAAGGATTTATGCTATTCACGGCATCGTAATGTGTCATATGCATTTTTCCTTCCATATCTTTGGCCAGTTGTGTTTTCTTCAGGTTATCCATTATGGGGCCTTTAATTTCGGAGAGGTGAAAAGTAATACCTGCATCCTTCAGGCGGCCATAAATAGCTTTTATGCCTTCTAAACCAGAAGCATCCAGAGAATTTACCGCAGAGCAGTTCAGTATAAAGTGACGTACATCCGGGTTTTGGGCTATCATTTCACTGACCTTCGATTCCAAAAACCTGACGTTAGGGAAATATAAGCTTTCATCCAACCGCAAAGAAATTACTTCGGGGCTTGTTACCACTTCATTTCGAATGATATTTTTAAAGCTTTGTGTGCCGGGTACCTGACCGATAACGGCCATATGGGGTTTTGAGGTTCGGTACAAATACAGCAGCAGGGAAGTGCCAATTCCGGCCATGAGTCCGTAAATAACACCCAGAGTCAGCGTAAGAATAATCGTAAGACCCATCGCTATGCCATCGGATTTAGAAAACCCGTATGTTTTAATTGCGGCCCCAATTTTAACCATGGAGAGTACAGCTACAAAAATGGTTGCCCCAAGGGTTGCATTAGGCAGGTAGAACAAAAGCGGAGTAAGGAAGAGCGCGACCAGTGCAATACCGATCGCCGTAAATATGCCGGCTGCCTGAGTTTCTGCACCCGCTTCGAAGTTGACGATGGAGCGGGAAAAACCACCTGCCACAGGAAAGCCTCCCAATACGGAAGCCCCAATATTGGCTGCTCCTAAAGCGAGAAGTTCCTGATCGGGATCTATGTATTGCCGCTTTTTGGAAGCAAGGGACTGCCCTACTGATATAGAACCTACATAACATAAAATGGCAATAAGTATGGCCGGAGTTGCCAGTTGTCCCCAAAGTTCCGGGTCGAAAGGCGGAAACACCAGACCTGGCAGTCCTTTTGGTACCTCACCAACAATCTTTACACCTTGTTGGTTTAATGCCAAACCGGAAACGAATAAAACTGCAATCACTATGGCAACAACAGGGCCCATTCTGGCCATTATTCCTGCAAGGCTTTTGCCCATACCTAACCGGATAAGGAGGCTTGCCATATATTTTTTTACCAACATCAAGAAAATAACAGATGAAACGCCGATCACGGCCGTTGGAATATTGATTTGGCTCATGTTTTTTACCAAAGAAATGACCATCGGTAAAAAGGCCCCACCTTCCATAGGCACACCCAAAATGGGTGTAAGCTGGCTGGTCGCAATCTGGAGGCCCAATGCCGTTGTAAGTCCCGCCATCACCGGAAAACTCATAAAATTGGAGATGAACCCCATTTTGAATATTCTCAATATGATCAGAAACAATCCGGTAAGCAAGGCAAGGGTCATGGCTGCTGTTTGATATTCCGGGGTGCCGGCAACAGCAAACGGAGCAATGGCAGCCAAAGTCATCAAACTGCTTGTTGCAACAGGACCTACAGAAAGTGCCCGCGAGGTGCCAAAGATGGCATACAAAACCAATGGACCCATGGATGCGTAAAGACCAATCTCAGAAGGCAATCCCGCTAATTGTGCATAAGCCAGGGATTGCGGTATGAGCATGATCGTCACAATTAAGGCCACGACCAAATCGTTAACGGCAGTTTTCCCTGTGTATGTTTTTCCCCATTCCAGGATCGGCAGATATTTTTGCACATTTAATTTCATTGCAGTAATTATTTAATTGTCGCCTGAGTAATCCTGGAGCATGCTGCTCTGCGCACCGGAAAGCATTCCGCCTGTTACATTTTTGGCATTAAAACCATTTTGCAACAGGATCCTGGTGGCATAGTAAGCACGGCCTCCGGAGCGGCAAACGACATTGATCTCTTTATCTTTTGGAAGCTCGGACAGTCTGGAACGAAGCTGCGGCAGTGGAATATTGACTGCCCCCGGGATACTCTCAACGGCTAGTTCAATGCCTTCTCGCACATCCAGAACAAATCCATCTTTGGCAAGCTCCCAATGGTTTACCGGCATATCACCAAAAAGTACGTTGGCAGCAATCATACCCGCAAAGTTTACCGGGTCTTTGGCGCTGCCAAACTGTGGTGCGTAGCAAAGCTCTGCTTCTTCGAGGTCGTAAATGGTGGCCCCCATCTGCATGTAAGCAGCAATAGCACTCACCCGTTTATCCACATTATCAAAACCAAGTGCCTGCACACCCAGTATTTTTCCATCTGATTTTTTGAAAATCAATTTGATGACTATGGGTTTGGCACCGGGATAATAACCGGCATGGGAGTTCGGATAGAGATAGACTTTTTCAAAATCAGTAATTCCTGCGCGTTTCAAGCCCTGCTCACTGGCTCCGGTCCAGGCAGCGGCTGCCCCAAAAAGGCCAATAATGGAGGTGCCCTGGGTACCGCGGTATTTTGAATTTCGACCGGCAATTACATCGGCTGCAATGCGCCCCTGACGGTTAGCCGGTCCGGCGAGTGCAATTAAAGTCCATTGTCCGGTAACCCAGTCTTTCACCTCAACAACATCTCCCACTGCCAATATATCCGGGTCACTGGTAACCATGTGTTCATTTACCCTGATGCCGCCCCGTTCCCCAATTTCAAGTCCAGCCGATTTCGCGAGGGTAGTATCCGGACGAACGCCAATGGCCAGGATCACGATATCAGCCGGATACCGTTTACCGGATTTCGTCTCGACTTCGAGTGAACCTTTGGCATCCTGATGGAAAGCCACAGCTGCATCATTCAGGGCAAGTTTAATCCCATTCTTTTGAAGCAATGTTTCCACCACGATCGAATTTTCAGGATCGAGCGGTGCGAGAACGTGTGGTCCATTTTGAAGCAAAGTTACTTCAAAACCGCGGTGGATCAGGTTTTCTGCCGTTTCTAAGCCTATAAACCCTCCGCCAACAACAACGGCACGGATCTTAGGCCGAACTGCCTGAAACCCGGAATACTTATACATGCCTGCAAGGAAAGGGTTTCCCTTTTCTATCCACTCGTTGATAGCCCTTGCATCAGGAACTGTTCTGACATGGAAAATACCCGGCAGGTCGATACCCGGAAGTGGCGGATGAATAGCTACTGCACCCGGTGCAAGCACCAGTTTATCATAAGGCTCCGAGCTGATCGCACCGGTTTTTACATCCCGCAGTTTAACGGTTTTTTCCTTGGACAGAATTTCCACGGCCTCACAGTTGGTGCGCACTTCAATATTGAACATCCCGCGGAACATCTGCTCACTGGCAACCAGTAAGCTCGATTCTTTTTCAATCACTTTTCCCACATGGTATGGCAGGCCGCAATTCGCATAGGAAACATAGGGTCCTTTTTCAACCATTAAAATTTCAGCTTTTTCGTCCAACCTGCGAAGTCGTGCAGCACAGGAAGCGCCTCCGGCTACTCCACCAATAATGATTACTTTCATTGATTTTTTTATTTTCTATTAAACATATCTTTAATTACTAAACCACATTGCCGCCGATGTCACTCAATTTTAATAACCTTAAGTTGTATTGCATAAACCCCAGTAACCAAATTGAAAAACCCGAATTTCTAATAATATTTATGAGTAAAGTTAACATAACCGGCAATCCAATACAATACTTATAATTGGGTAAATTATCCAACCAGATCCAGAGCTAAATGTTTTATGAATATTAGGTTTAATCTCAAGACTCAAGACTCAACACCTACCCCCTACAGATAAGTTTAATGCAAATACAATAGGTGGTATAAAAAAGATAGAGTCCATATAAATCCGGGCTCTGTCAGCTATCTTTTCAAAACTTAAACTATTGACAAACCTGTTTATTCCTTGTCTGATATATTTTATTGTTAAGCTTTAAGGGGTTTATCCGACCCGTCCCCCCGATTCCAATGAACCAGCAGCAGGAAGTTTTGCAGTCGTTCCTTTCTCACATTCTGCTTCCAGCAGCTCTCTTGAAACCTGCTCCAAAAATTCCGATGCCGCCTATCCGTGTACATCAAAGTTTGTATCAGTTTGTTCAACGTCCTTTGAATATCGGTTTGCGCTTTTCGTTCCATGCCAATGTGCCTTCGACCCTGTCCTCAGTGCTGGTCAAGCGGTTGTATGCTTCAACTTCGTAGCGAAGGGCGGTACGGACATCCATTTGCATGCCTTCGTGGATTGCTTTCTTGGCTTGGCGCACGGCCAAAGGTGCGTTGACGCTTATGGTTTCGGCAACTGAAATCACGGCTGGCATCAAATCCTTTGCACTGCATATACGGTTAAAAATACCCCACTCCAATGCCTCTGCAGCACCAAACGCACCACCTGCCAAAATAATTTCATTCGCCCTCCGTTCGCCAACAATACGTGGCAAGGTAGTGGTGCCGCCAACTCCTGGCAGGATTCCAATCATCACCTCGGGGAACCACAATTTGGCACTATCCACACCGTAGGCAAAATCGGCTGCAAGAATCATTTCCAATCCTCCTCCAAAGGCCTTGCCGTTTACTGCCGCAATTACCGGAACCGGACATTCCATCATCGTCCACAACGCCTGCTCAAAAATTTCGTGCTGATGACGCCAGTCATACTCTGACATGCCTTTTCGTTGTTTCATATCTCCGCCAGCACAGAATGCTTCTTCACCTGCTCCGGTTAATACAACGCAACGGAGACCATCATGATTTCGGACAAAATCTGTCCACACATCAAGAAGTTCAATCCCCATTTCTGTGTTGACCGCATTACCCGCTTCAGGTCGGTTTAGAGTTACAATAACTAATCCGTTGGCGCGCCTTTCGACTAAGAGTGTTGAAAAGCCAGATGATACAATATTCTTAGTCATAATTTCTGTTGTTTTTGCACTAAATCATAGCCAGATTACATTAAGAGGCTTTCTAGCCGGAATTTTATGGAATTGTTCAGCAGGATAGCCAAGCAGGATTGTACCATAAGATACGATATCCTTTGGCAACCCAAGAAGCTCAGTTAATGGTGGGTATGCCTGGACAGCAGTATTGATACCACCACTCCAACTGCTACCAAGGCCTATGGCATGTGCAGCAAGTTGGGCGTAGGCCATAGCGATGGTTGTCCCTTGAGGTGCTGTGCGTTCGTCCTTAGGAGCCCATGCCTGAATGAAACAAGGCGCTCCCCTGGAAATTTGATCCTCACCTTCATCCCACGCAGTGGTGAAAGCCTCCAATTTGGCTTCTTTATACATTGCCGGGTTCGACTCACGAACGCTCTTCATCCACTCGATGGACATTTGAGCCACATGATGGACTTTCACAGGGTCACTGATCACTACCCAACGCAGGAGATTGCCTTGACGGTTACCTCCCCATGGCGCGAAACGAGCCACATCCAAGACTTTCAAAATCTTTTCCTTCTCAACAGGCTTGTTGATATAGACACGTGTTGATCGCCTTGAAATCAGAAACTGCCTCGCTTCTTCCCAATTCGGCATAAGGCGAATATTAACAGGCTCGCAATCCTCAGGTCCCATCGCACGTTGGTGCATGGCTCCGGTGGGGCAAACGGTTACACAATGACCGCAATCAATACAGAGATTCCATGCATTCTCTATCGGAACAGGAAACGCCTCCTTTTTTATCAATCCCGCAGGGCATGTGCGAATGCAATTACCACATGTGATACACAGATTTTCATCTACTTTTATGATTCTATCTAGATTATATGTAGAGTTCATTTTACAGAAACTAATGATGTTTGACATTCAGTTTTTATTCGCTAAACTTCAATTTAGGAGCGGGCAACAAACACCAGAACAACCTGAGTTTGTTGCACGTTCGATTCTGATTTACACAGCTAACCCAATCTACCTCCCGATTTCAATGAACCTGCTGTATGAGGAAGTTTTGCTGTTGTTCTTTTCTTCCATTCTTCTTCCAGTAGTTCTCTCGCTGCTTGCTCTAAAAATTCAGGTGCAGCCCATTCATTTACATCAAAATCATTCTTGATGTACCCATGGCTTAACATAAAATCTTTACCGATAGTAACAGCGGCCAGATTCAAAGGTGAAAGGTTAGGCACCAGGTCAACATCTCTAATGCCTTGGAAGGTGTGCTCGATGTCACGGTAGAAGGTCTGCTGATCGAGAATTTCAGCGGCAGCATACTTGTTCTGATTGGCCCAGCGACCTGCTCGAATCATACCCTTCATAAATGTGACAGCGAGTTCAGGGTGTTCTTTGGCCATGACATCGGTACACGTGATAGCGGCAGGAATATTAGCTACCTGAAGGCGCCAGTCAGGATAGCGGGAGAGGTCCTCGATGGCTGCAAACTTACCCGTTGCCTCGCAAACCTGCTGTAGCGGCTTGGTTTGCATGTACATCGCATCGATGACTCCATTTTCCAAAGCGGTTTCCAGCGGACGGAAAGCCAGGTCGCGCTTGTGGTCCCGCGTCAGCCACAGATCTATCGAAAGTTCCAAGGTTGCTTTCATTATTTCCGGTAGGTTATACCAGTCATCTGCGTAGGGGAACTCAACGAGTTCGATGTCGGCCATGGTCATGCCGTTCATCTTGAGCATGAGCTCGATGCCTTGGTGTTCCTGAATCCGCCACCAATCGTTTTTGATTTTGTTCATACTCTTGGAGATGCCGATCTTTTTGCCTTTTAGATCAGCCATTCGGTAGATATTGTCCTTGGCGCGTACCATCATAACGCCGCCTTCGGCCGGCATCTGTGTTACCCCCAGGAGTTTGGTCCGACGGATATCTGCATGGACTTCGATAGGTGGAAACAAACCACCGAAGCGTATAAGATTTTCCTGATTGTGAATGTAGTGGGGATACATATCGGTTTCAGGGGTCGAACGAAAATAGGCAAACTTTACCCCAATCTTCTTAAACTCTTTCTTGGTCAGGCCCAGGCCTTCATCCACGTTACTGGCAGACACCAGCGGACAATTGGTGTAATACACCTCTTTCCAATTCAACTTAACCACGTTCAACTTTGTGTTTTCAAAAGTTGTAACTTTAACTTTTTCGTTTTCCATAATTTTAATTATTTAATTTTTGCTTACTATTCTTGTTTTATATTCCCCTCACGGGATAAAAATCTATTTTAAGTTTTATTTTAGAGTTTGCTTTTGTTCAGGTTCCAAGCCCTTTAAAGCATCAGAAGAACTGACCGGCTGATCGGATTTTACGGAAATTGAACTATTTTCTTCCTTTTCGTTTTGTTTTATCCACTCATCATAAAGGCCAACACGACCGCAAGCACAGGCTGGATTCTGACTTTTTTTTTGTTTACTATAGTCCTTTGTTTTAAAAATTGTGTTGATCAACACTATTTCACTTTAAAATTTTATATGCAAGTACACTTATATTGGGTATGACCTGTGAGCATCTATGTTCCATCAAAGATAGGTCTTCTTCGAACCTCCATCAATAGTTAGTAATCAGTATATTTTTTATTATATTTGCCAATGATGGCATTTTAACAACAGCGCATTATACTATGATTTCGGTTGAAAATAATGATTACCATCTGTTCTTTAAATTCATTGAGACCTATTCTCCCATTGGTTTTAGGGGAATAGACCCTTTGGATCCACTAATGGTTCAACTTGAAGCTTCAACGGAAAAAAATTCTCAATTTTTCTATATTGCCGATATTATTCAATTGCAGGTTTTATTTACGAGCAAACTCAGCAAAATCTTACTTGGAGTTGAACCCAAAGATATTAATCCGCATTTTTTTATGCAGGCTACGCATCAAGATGACTTAACAAGATTGAACCTGGGAAGATCTATTGTAATCAGCAAAGCACAAGACCTCTTCATCAAAAAAAAAGGTTATCAGGTTATTTCAACCAATTTTAAAATAAAAAGGGAAAATGGCAGCTATTCAGACTTTCTTATTCAGGGATATTTGTTTTATGCAAGTTTACCATATGAAACCGTCTATTTTTTAAAAATTCATACCCTTATTGATTGGTACAAAAAAATTAAAAAAGGCTACCATTACTATATAGGAGAGAACCTTTCATATTTGAAGTATCCGGATAAAAAGTTTTTGGACATGGGTATTGTTTTTACCCACAGTGAATTTAATATCATAAAACTTATCGCAGCAGGTCTGAGTAGTTCACAAATTGCAGAAAAACTTTTTATAAGCAAGAATACAGTCAATACACACCGAGTAAATATCTTGCGGAAAACACAAAAAGCACATATTTTTGATGTCATATTAGAACTGAAAGAACAGGGTATGCTCTAGCTCTGGCCGTGGTCGTATTTTTGATCATCTATTTAATGCTATATACATGGAAACCCGTCGGGTTTGGTTTAATATTTCGAACAAAAGACCTTGGAAAGGTCTCATGTGTATAGAATCAACATGCACCATACGTATTCGACCCCGGCCGGGGTCGTATCATTCATTCCATCTCCAATTTCTATACACATGCAAACCCTCCGGGTTTGATTGATTTCATTTTGGAAAAAAGACCTTGGAAAGGTCTCATGTGTATAGAATCATCATGCACCATACGTATTCGACCCCGGCTGGGGTCGTATCATTCATTCCGTCTCCAATTTCTATACACATGCAAATCCGCCGGGTTTGGTTGAACATATTTCGAAAAAAGACCTTGGAAAGGTCTCATGTGTATAGAATCAACATGCACCAAACGTATTCGACCCCGGCCGGGGTCGTATCATTCATTCCGTCTCCAATTGCTATACACATACAAACCCTCCGGGTTTGATTGATTTCATTTTCGAAAAAAGACCTTGGAAAGGTCTCATGTTTATAGAATCAAATGCGAAATGAAGCATTCGAACCACGGCCGGGGTCGCACCATTCATTCCGTCTCCAATTTCTATACACATGCAAATCCGTCCGGGTTTGGTTGAATGGATTTCGAAAAAAAGACTTGGAAAGGTCTCATGTGTATAGAATCATCATGCGCAATGCGCATTCGAACCACCTTGGAAAGGTCTCATGTTTATAGAAACAAATGGCGAAGGAAGCATTCGACCACAGCCGGGGTCGCACCATTCATTCCGTCTCCAATTTCTATACACATGCAAACCCGTCGGGTTTGGTTAATATATTTCGAACAATAGACCTTGGAAAGGTATCATGTGTATAGAATCATCATGCGAAATGCGCATTCGAACCCGGCTGGGGTCGTATCATTCATTCCATCTCCAATTGCTATACACATACAAACCCTCAGTTTCGTTGAATTGATTTCCAAAAAAAAGACCTTAGAAAGGTCTCATGTCTATAAAAACAAATGGCGCCGAAAACATTCGACCCCAGCCGGGGTCGTATCATTAATTCCATCTCCATTCTATACACATACAAACCCTCCGGGTTTAATTGATTGAATTTTGGAAAAAAGACCTTGGAAAGGTCTCATGTGTATAGAATCATCATGTGCAATACGTATTCGAACCAGGCTGGGGTCATATCATCTATTCCATCTCCAATTGCTATACACATACAAAACCCTCAGGGTTTCGTGAATTGATTTCCAAAAAAAAGACCTTGGAAAGGTCTCATGTGTATAGAAAGAAATAACGCCGAAAGCATTCGACCCCGGCCGGGGTCGCACCATTCATTACGTCTCCAATTGCTATACACATACAAACCCGCAGGGTTTCATTGAATTGATTTCCAAAAAAAAGACCTTGGAAAGGTCTAATGTTTATAGAAACAAATGGCGAAGGAAGCATTCGACCCCGGCTGGGGTCGCACCATTCAT
>CAWFJI010000025.1:0-195645 GCA_963816075.1 uncultured Flavobacteriaceae bacterium
GTAACATCATGCTTTATAAACTTTGAAATAGGTTTCCTACTAAGTTAATAGACTTAATGTTCTCCAATCTTGCCTTTACCTTTTCAAGTATCCATGAAGCATCAGCTTGCACTGAAATTCTTCCAACGTATTTTAATACATCAACCCCGAGTTGAAAGTATAACTTATTTCCAATTTTATCATAATCTAATACCTTCGTTTCAAAGGTGAGGCCCCCAATCCGAATTGTAATTGGCAAATCCTCTACTAATTTTGGATCCTCATCTTCCTCTAATGTCAAGTTTGGCTTCATAAATTTTTTCACCGTTTATTATCTTTTTAATTTTAAGTCCCGTTACAAAATATGCATTCAATCGTGTGTTTTTTTTTGATTCAATTATTTCATGGTCAAGTGCCATTAACATTTCGTCAAATGGGTTGGTAATGTGTGCGTTAGACTCAACTTTAAAGAAATGAGGATGTTCATTAAAAATTTTTTCAAAGTTCCATCTGTATTTATTTCCATGATTAAAGAAATAAGTGCCAAAATCAGATTTTACCCTGGATAAATTTTCCTTATTTGCATCACTACCCGAACCAAATATGAGATTCGCCCATTGAATGTGATTGTTCACAGCTTCTTTACCTTCTATTAAGTTCATTGGGTAATTAATATCATTCATTTTCTGAACAAGTCTATTTACACAAAATTCAAATAATAAATGGCTGCTATTCCCCTTCGGGGTTCTTAAGTGTTCATTTAATCTATATCTCAAATTTGTATCTTTTAAATATTTCTGCTCCCAGTTTTTTTGGATATGCCTAATGTATTGATATCTCGAATACCCTAAAATCTATTAGATTCATGTTCTTTCCATCTATCATTTAGTATGATTCTATTAGTCTGGCTCTTCTATCCCGGCTAATAACATATTTAAGAAATTTTAAAAACATTTGCAAAACAGATTATTTATACCATCTCGTAGCACAATAAAACTACACTAAATTACAATCAAAACATGATATAAATCAAGGTTTTATATACCCTGTGAGGGTATATTTAAATGTGTTTAAAGCAATATAACTTGTAACTCGAGTTACCCAGTTTATGAATAAGCCATACAAAGAATACTAATTAACAAAAAAATGTTTTATATAAACTATCACTTTTAACGTGTATTTATTTTAAATTGAAACTCTGATCGCAGGTTAAAAGGTGTTCGTCATTCACTCACTTTTGTTTCCTATAACATATCTGCAAGGCATTTACCAAATTGTCATCCCCACGAAAGTGGGTATCTCTATCACATATAACTTACAAAACCCGTAAAAATGCCTTGCATATACCGTTCATTTGCCGGTTATTCTCAGCGCTTAGCGCCCCATAACCGCCATTCACTTGTTATAGTTCACACGTTCGCTCATTCCTCACCCGCAGCTCTCCCATAGCCCCAAACCCAAATGGTAAAAGGCATATTTTTATTGGGGCTATGTCGCTGCTTCATATTTTTTGCTCGCCTGCGTGTCGCTCGGGCCTGATGGGTGTCACGGTTTTTGATTGCCTCCATTTTGTCTATTAAGTACTCCTTTCAGTCGCACCCAATAGCCAAACGCACGCAAGAGTGAGTCTTTCATTACACTCAACTAATAATTCATTTACCAAGCAAATCCGTAAAATTCCAACCCCGGATTCCCATACAAGTACATTCCATTGCGCAATGCGGTAGTTTTTACATTCGTCTCATTCCAGCCTCCCAAATTTGCCAATTCTCAACCTCAACATGAACTATTCAATCAATACCCAAAACTACACGCAATTGCTCCATTACATTTCAAAAATTAAGCCATTTCATTTCATTCAAGCCTCACCCTTGCCTTTACCACTGGGCGTCAAAAACAGCGCCACCCGGCGTTTCACGTGGGCGCAGACGGCATGCTCCGCATGCCTCTTTCTGCGCCACCCTCGCTCCGCTCGCTGGCGGCTCGCAAAACCTGCCTTCGGCAGGCCTGCGAAGTTTACCCGTCCGTAGGCGGGCTGGTTAACCTGCAACAATTGTCAACAAAAGTTTAGTAAATCCTGTATTTTTAGAAATAATCCATTAAATTTATTGTCATACAAGGTGTTGCAAAACATTTAACCACAATGGATAGAGGTAGGCTTGAAACCGAACTCGACTGCTACCGAGAAGTTGGACGCTGTTTTGGAAAAATCATCTGAATGACAATAGGGATTTAGCCTATTATTACGGTTATGGACTTCCAAGAAGATATTATAAACCGAAAGATATTTTACTCACAGACCAAGATTTATTAAACGTTTTAGATAAACTTTTAAGAGACAAAATGGTAAGAATGACTTATTATGGGTATTGGCAACGGTAACTCAAACTCTCTGCTGAACATTATCGTATTAGTTTAGACGGAGAAATGCTATTGCAAAAAGGTGCGATGCCTTGAAAGGATAAAAAATGAAAATATAGAATAAGAACACAAGAATTAAAGATACTCTTTTAGTGATTTTTTCAATTATAGCAGCAGTATCCGACATGTGGGCTTCTTGTTCTCGGAATTTTGAATTCATTTTGCGATTAGATATTAACATCTGAACTCCAAATATAAAAGAAAGCATAACATATTGTTAATAATATTATCCACACAATTACGAAAATTTCACTACCAGACATAGCGAACGATTTAATGAGAAGCAACCGATTTTAAAAAATAACCATTTAAACTAAAAATATGAATATTAGAAGAAATAAGAAAATCAATTTAATCCTATTGTTTTTGCGTAAAACTTCAGATACGATGCTCTAATATCCACGCTAAACAATGAACAACTTGATATTTACCGACATACACTAGACGAGCAAAAGAGGAAGTTAAAAATAAGTTTAACAGCCTTTTAACAACTGACCAACTTGATTCCATTTTGACCCAGATCGAAGTGAAATATTGCTTTGGAAAGTTCTTCACCAACCAATTTCCAATACTTTTAACTGAATCATGCGCATCGGAACATAAAAATGGATTTGCAATTCTGTTGTGCTCAAGGTTGAAAAAAAATCCAAATATTTTAAGTTTGAAATTTTCCGATTTTTTCACAATGTAAATGAATTTATACGAATACTTAAAATTACCGACAACAGAAAAAATCTATTCTGCAATCGATTACACCGACGCTAGTCATGCTTAATCGGGATATAAAATTAATCAATGAAATTTTTACAAATTTAATTGAATCGTGTAATCGTTTCAAATATTGACTTAGTCAAACTACTTAATAATAATCAGTTACAACTACCTTCCACTGTTCAAACACTTTATGAAGAAGCAGAAGGCTCTATATTAAATAATTTGCCATTAAATAAATGGAATGAATCACATCATAAACTATGGAATCTAAGAACAAAATTCGTGAGCGAATCTGAAAATGAAAAACAAGAAAATTTGATGAATTAAAAATATATTGGTGTGAGCACTATCCCGATTTCGCCCAAATTCGCAGATCATGAACTTATATTTAACATCAGAAATTTTGGTTGAATTCGGAAAAAAATCGATTGCTGAATCAATAATTAACCAAGCTTTAGAAGTTTTCAAAAAAACTATTTCATTTAAAACTTCCAAATTCGGATGAAAAAAACTCATTAAAGCCCTCACCGATTCAAGATATAGGTTTTATAAATATACTGTATTCAAAAAGATATAGCTATAACTTTTCAAGACGAATTTTTAGATTGGGTTAATGAAATAAGTATTTATGGCAGGAAGTATATTATTCAAAAGAAGATTTTTTCAATAACACAGGTTATGACCGAACAAGTTGGGAAACGTACATTAGATATCCGGGAATGCTTAGTGAAAAAAAAGGAAATAAAACAACAATCTGATAAAGCTAATTTTTTAATGATAAGTGGAATTGATTTAGTTGATAAACACAATACAATTATCACAGAAGAATATAAAAGTAATGGTATTGAAATGTCATTGTACGAACGTGAATTGGAAATTTCACTCATTGATGATCTGGTCAACGAAAATGACGAACAATATTGTTATGTGTATACTTTAGAATGTGAGTTATTTGTTTTTTATGTCGGAATTGCATCAAATCCTAAGGAAAGATTTAAGTACATATCAGAGGGTGCATATAGTAACGAATCAAATCTTTTCAAATCAAAGTTCATTCAAAAATATCATAACCAGATTAAGCAAAATATAATATTCGAAGGAATTAGACGTGAATGCAAAATATTTGAAAAAAACTATATTGCGGAAAATCAACCTTTAGGAAATATGACAGAAGGTGGTGAAGGATAAAATATAAATACTAACAAAATCTTTTTTGTTCCGGTTTCCGGGATGTCCCGGTTCATACGACACACCACATGCCGGTATTTATTATTCAGTTTTGAATTGACTCCATTTTTACCAACATTATGAAAAACAGCGCCACCCTCGTTCCGCTCGATGGCGGCTCGTAATGTCTGCCTCCGTCAGGCCTGTGAGGTTTGCCCGTGCTTAGGCAGTTTGGTTCGCCAACATTAATAATCAACAAAAAAACCTTTTTTATTCCTGCTTTTATACAAATAAACCGCTAATTTTATTATCACTTAAGCTATTAGCCGCAATTAATAAATGAAAATGAATATATTAAGAAACATTTTCGGCAAACCGAAATATAAGCAAACAGATAAGTCACAACATCCCTTGGCATATAAATTTAATCAAGGCGAATCCGCGATGTGACTTTGATTCGATGGTGAATTTGGAAAAGAGGCTACAAATCCAGTACCTGTAAATGGCCCAAAGGGTGAAATTCTTTACTTGAATAATTTAAGATCTTTAAATGGCGAACCTATCCTTTTTCATAGGATCTCATATCAACAAGTTGCAGGATTAGAAGAGGCCGTAGATATATTTGAGGTATGTGATACAAGCGGACAAAATTGGGATATTTTATTTTTACATATGTATCACCCTCGTAATTCGAACACTGCTCCAAAAAATTATTCATTAACTATGAGTACTTCAGTATTTGCAAACCTGCCAATTGGTTTAGGCGTGACAAAATGGGTAAATAATTTTCCAAAGGGCTTAACTAATATTATAGATTCATTTTATGGACAAATTGCTTCCATATCAGACGTAGTTGATAAAATGACTGCAAATAGAAATTACGTTCGTCCAATCTCGCATTTATCAAAAATGATTAATCTAAATAGCGCAAATCAATTTTTTGATAAGATATGTGAAGACATTGCTGAGAACTATAGAGATACTTACATTATCAATCTTTTGATGCAAAAGGATTTACGTCTTCAATATACGGGAATTAAGTCAACGCAAAAACGCAAAGAAGTTAGTCAAGAGCTTTTAAATGCATTTTGTAAAAGCGTTGTTTATCATAGAGATAATGCCCTTTTAGCCGAAATTTTAAAGACAGTTCCAAAACTTGACAAGGAAGCTCATAAAGCATTGAAACATATTAATAACCAGTTAATGTGGCCAATTTATTCCGGCAGTAACTTCTTGGATTTAACAATTGAAACATACCAAGAAATTGCCATACCATACTTATTTGATACAAAAAATAATCCCAAATGCCCTAATACTTTGATTAATAAAATTGACCAACTTATTGACACTATAATTTACCGTTAACTATATTAAGTCTGAAAAACAACATAGAAAATTAAATGATAATTGCAATTATTGCCACAATACTAATCTCTGCTTTTATAATCTATTCGCTGTTCGATAAAATCAAGTTCCAGAAGGATTATATCAATTCGCTAAAAAAAGAAACTGCCGAAACTAAAAGTGAGTGTGAAGAATTAAAGAGCATTCTTGAGTATAAATTTCAGGTTATTGAAAAAAAATATGAATCAAAGCAACTAAGTTCTATAACCACAAGTGAATTTCATATCAATAATGACTCATTTCTTAACAAAGATGATGTTGAAGTTGAAAAATACAAATATGACTCAAATGGCGCGTTGTGTAAAATTGAATATTTTGAAGATCGAATAGACATATTTGGGGAGACAAAGCCTGTCTCAAAAATAAAATGTTCGAAATATGACTTAATTGAGCGTATTGCACATGAAAATGCCATTAAAACCACTACTTTTATAAAACATCATAAATCATGGACGCCAATTGAACAGACTATAGAATATCCAATAAACTCCGAAAACAAAAGTAGTGAAGTTTACTACAATTTTTCCGAAGATGACTTGGGAAAAACAGTTATCGAAAGAACTACAATATTTAGATACACATACGACCAATTAGGTTAGAAGATTGAATGTTTTGAAGAAGGCGAAAAAGATTCTGTACTTACAATTTATAAATATGATGCTAACCAAAATTTAATCGAAGAGAATTTTTATCGTAACCCGAATGAAGATAACCATCGTCACATAGAAGCATTAAGCGATAACCTCTTCAAAAAGCGAGAATATTTTTATGATATAAATGGGTTTAAAAAGAAAAAAATACTATTTATTTGAACCCAGACTTAGGTTCTGAAAATTTCAATTATATCCCTGGTAAAAACAATGAGTCGATTTTAGCAAGCGTCCAGAGTTTGTTCTTAAGCAAAGAAACCAAACTATCAAAAATTGATTTAAAATATTTAAAAATAATTGATGTTTTCAGCAAAATAAATCCTGTAAATATTGAGATTTATAAAAATGAAGTACGTGTAAAAATTGAAAAAATAATGTAAAAGGTATCAAGGTTATTAAAACGGAAAGTGAGTTAAATACTGTAAATTAAGACATTTTTATTTGTCTAATGAACAAATTAAATTAAAGTTTAAAGGGTTGCAAGTTCTACTCTTTTTTCTATATTTGTCTTGCATAATAACAACATAAGTTATACTACAAAAATGACTAAACAGGCAGGTTCTTATAAACAGTTTAATGATTTACCTTACATTACAGAACAGCTAAAAGTTAGTAAACATGAGGTAAGAGCTAGAATTAATGTATTAACTGGTCAGGAAGGTGATATTTGGGTTTGTTATTCTTCTTCACTAAATACTTCTGGGTATGGTGCCACCAAAAAAGAAGCAGAAGAATCTTTTCAACACAATTTAGAAGTGTTTTGTGAGTATTTATTAAAACTGAAAAGCTCACAACAACAAACTGAATTACGCAATTTAGGTTGGGATCGTAAAATTTATGCTAGAAAACAATTTTCTAAAGCTTATGTTGACGAAAATGGTGATTTACAAAACCTTACAAATACAAGTGTTCAAGCATTAGAAACTACGGCAGCATAATATGGCAAGACGCCCCATAAAAACTAAAGACTGGGAGCGTTTTATAGAGGCTCATAAGTGCAAGTACAAGCGGACAAAAGCATCACACGCACATTATGAATGCCCAGGTTGTTTTAGGCCTATTACTCATAGGCCAGCTGAGAAAGAAGTTCCTGCAATGCACTTACAAACTAATTTAAAAACTATGGGGCTTACTTTCGAGTATTTATATGAGTGGCTAGACCACAACTAAATTTAAATATATTTATTCCAACTATCAGCAATCTGCCTTCCCTCAAAAAAATAAAGTTTCCCGTTTGTCAATGAACTTCTGAACTGAATTAAAAGTGCAGTTGCCAATATACATTTGATAAAAAAAGTGTGAATTGAATTTCCATTTTACAAAAACGATAGAATTTATAAAATTTAGAAAAAACATATTTGAATCATGATCGATTATTATTTTGATTCCAAAGTTGTATTAAAACTCAAAAAAGATAGCAAATTTAGTCGGCTTCCCTCCACCTGCTACCCCATGCTGTAAAGGTCAGGCCTTTCAGGTTTTGAGGAAAATCTCCACTTACAAAATCATTCTAAAATTCACATTTAATTCAAGTAGTATTTTCCTCAAAAACCTTGACAGCATTCGCCCCGCCTCCAATCAGATGGCTTTCTTTTTTCTCTTTTTTCTTTTGAAATAGTCATTTTAACTCTTCCAGGATCGAATGGATTATCTATCCAAATCTAATGTCCTATTTACTTCCCGGCGAATGAAATCAGCAAGTTTAGCATCATATCAGAAAGATTAAAGGAATATAAAGAAATCGAATGTATTCACCGAAACAGGCCTTGTAATTCGATTATTACGCCCTATTTTTATTATAGCAAATTTAGTCGGCTTCCCTACACCTACTACTCCATGCTGTAAAGGTCAGGCCTTTCAGGTTTTGAGGAAAATCTCCACTTAATAAATTATTCTAAAATTCACATTTAAGTCAAGTAGTATTTTCCTCAAAAACCTTGACAGCATTCGCCCCGCCCCCAATCAGATGGCTTTCTTTTTTTCTCTTTTTTCTTTTGAAATAGTCATTTTAATTCTTTCCGGATCCAATTGCTTATCTGCCCAAATTTAATGTCCTATTTACTTCCAGGCGAATTAAATCAGCCAGTTTAGAACCATATCAGAAAGATTAAAGGAATATAAAGAAATCGAATGTATTCACCGAAACAGGCCTTGTAATTCGATTATTACGCCCTATTTTTATCGCAATTAAGCTCAAAGACGGGTAAAATCCGTATCAAATCCGTACCATATTCGAAGTAGTAATCAATTTAAAAAGTAATATAATGGGAAAAATTGGTAATGGAATTTTAGGGGGATTATCCGGTAAGGTTGGTAATGTTATCGGTGGTAGTTGGAAAGGTATCGACTACATCAGAGTTAAACCAACAAGCGTGGCAAATCCGAGAACCGAAGGACAGGTAAATCAACGTAACAAATTCACTGCCACGTTGGAATACCTGCAACCTAACAGAGAGTTTGTTAATGTAGGTTACAAGAGTTTTGCAACCAAAAAGACAGCGTTCAACGCTGCTATGTCGTTTGTTTTGAATAATGCAGTTTCCGATGCTCCGGATTTTATGATCGATTACAGCACAGCATTGTTAAGCAAAGGTGGTTTGTCAAAACCTTTAAACCCGACTGCTGATCTGAGTATTCCAGGCGAAGTCACTTTTAGCTGGGGAGATAACTCGGATGAAGGTAATGCCAACACCACAGATAAAGCAATGGTTTTAGTGTATAACCCATTAAAGAAGGATTCAATTTTCATCCTGGATGGCGCAGAAAGAATGGTTGGCTCACAAACAATTTTTATACCTGCTACCTATTCCGGAGAAGTAGTTGAATTATTTATGGCCTTTGTTTCCAAAAATGGAAAAGTATCAAATAGTGTGTATTTGGGCTCTGGTACGGCTGCTTAATATTAGCATTAATACACAATATGAAACCGTTGCATTATTTTGTAACGGTTTTTTTATTTTCTTCATCCTTCCAGTATTTCTCTAACGCTTCCACATGTTCTTCATTGGAAGTTTTTAAATATTTCATGAATTGCGCATAACTTTTATGGGTAGTGATAGCCATAATTGTTTTATCCGGTATCTTACCATATAGATTTGTTGCAAAGGATCTTCTGCAAGTATGACTGGAAACCAATTCACATTTTTCAAAATATCCCTTTTCTTTTCTATTAGTTTTTTTGTTCCTTTTATATCCCAGGATAGTTTGCGTAATTCCGGCTAATCTGCAAAGCTCTTTCACATATAAGATTAAATTTTTGCTCACTTATAATTTTTGGCAAAATATTATCCCTTCTTTCAAGTATTGATTTTATCTGCGGGTGTATTGGAATTTCGACAATGCTTCCGGTTTTTTCTGTAGAGGCAATTAAAATCCTTCCGGTTGTAAAATGAAATTCATGGATCCTCTTTAAATCACTTATTCTCAATCCGGTTCTCAATCCGATAATATAATTGTCCCGGACATCTAATAATCGATCATTATTGCTGAGATCTAAATTAAATATTTTCTCAATCTCACTTTCCGGATGATATGTATCTAATGTTTCGTCCCTGGAAAAAGTAAATTTCCGACTATCTATATCAGTACTGGTGGAAAAGCCATATTCTTTCGCAGCCCGAACAAATGTCTTAATCTGACTGATGATCTTTTCAACCATGGTATTTGAATATTGCTTATCAATTTTCAAATAGGTTGTAAAACTTTTATGAAAAGCAAGATCAATATCCTTTATAAGAAACTTCGTCTTCACTATAGTTTCATATGCTTCAATCTGGCATTTTGTAGTGGTGTACTTTTGAATTGTTCTTTCGGCAATCTTCTTCCCGGAACTTTGATTAATCCTGTTTTTTGAATCCTCAATGAACTTATCGATAAAAGGCACAAAAAGCAAGGTATAATCTTTGTCACTTGCCGGCCGGTTATAATATTCCTTCACGATTTGTTTAAGCCAGTCAGAATTGATCACTTTACCTAATGTAAAATCTCGAACAAAGGATTGAATAATATGGTCCTTGATTTTTTTAATTATATCCCGATAAAATTCTTTCGTTTCCTCATCAACCTGATTTTTCAGATTTTGCATTTTATTACTCCAGATATTTGGATTTATTAAAATCATTGAAGGAGCATTGCAATCAATTTCTTTACCATGATAAAATCTGATATTCAAATTCGATGGATTCTTCTTAGTTTTCAGGTTCAATTTTATGTTTGCCATATCTGCTAATTATGTAATTGCAAGTTACAAATTCCCGATATATTCCCGATATATTCCCGACTTTTTTGTTTGCTTTACTTAATTCAGCTTTATCAATTCTTATAATATTGCATTTATTTATCTGTTTTTCAACACTTTATAATATGTTTTAAAAAAGTGGAATTTATATGAATAAAGATTTTTTAGTCCTGTTCCCGCTACTACAAGGCCTCAGTAATTAAAAAATACTGAGGTCTTTTTTATTGGCCTCATCACCAGTTTTCCTTCCAGAACAAAACACCCTTGTACATTCATACAAGAAACCATTGGGAAAAATCTTTTTAAAAGACAGGCTTTCGATGTCCTGTAAACAGAATCCTTCCTATATTTGAAAAAAAATGAACTGAGTCCATAAGTATTTTGGACTACTATACAAGCTGTGTGACCGTATATTGTTCAAAAGCCAAAAATAATCGCCTTGGAAAAAAATGAATTGTACCCAGTCTTTTTGAAAGTGACAGAATTGGAAACCCTAATCGTGGGAGGAGGCAATGTGGGCTTAGAGAAATTGGGTTTTCTGCTTAAATCCAGTCCCAATGCCAAGGTTACCGTCATCGCAAAAAACTTTAAGCAGGAACTAAAAGCACTGGCACTTCAACATAAAGTCCATCTTATTAATGGCTCTTATAAAACTGATATGCTCGAGGGGAAGCATTTGGTCATTGCTTGTACCGATAATCAGGAAGTTAATATCCAGATCCATGCAGATTGCAGGAGCAGGAATATTTTAGTGAATGTAGCAGACAACCCGCCCTACTGCGATTTTTATATGGGTGGTATCGTTACGAAAGGGAATTTAAAACTGGCCATATCAACCAATGGTAAATCGCCAACCACCGCCAAACGCCTGAGACAATTTTTTGAAGATGTCCTTCCGGAAGATATCAATGAGCTGCTTGAAAATCTCAATGCTTTCAGAACTACAATCAAAGGTGACTTTGAAGAAAAAGTAAATACACTCAACGAAATTACGCGGGATTTGATCTCAAAGAAAAAATAAGTTACCCAATATTACTGACTTAATCCGTCATTTGGGCAATATAATAATTGAATACTTCTTTTTAAATAAGCAAAAAATAGTGTAAATTAGCTTTATGCTATCCATGAAAACCAAATACGGCATAAAGGCCCTAGCCTATATTGCCAGGCAAAAAGATCTTAAAATAGTTCAGATCGCCACCATCGCGAAAGAAGAAAATATTCCTCATAAATTTCTTGAAAGTATCTTGCTGAGTATGCGGAAAGCCGGTTTTTTAGGTTCTAAAAAAGGCAAGGACGGGGGTTATTACCTCCTGAAGAATCCGGAAGACATATTAATGACTGATGTATTCAGAGTACTGGAAGGTCCGATTGCCATGCTTCCCTGCGTGAGTTTGAATTTTTATGAAAGATGTGAAGACTGCCCGGATGAAAATAAATGCAGTGTACACAAATTAATGATTCAGGTAAGAGACAGCACGCTTAATGTTTTGAAAAACAATACATTAGCGGATCTTGCCTGAACTGAACTCCCCAGCGAAGCTACAGACTTCTATTAATCCATTATTTATTTTTTTCCATTTTGTAAAATTTTATTGCAATTGTATTGTTTATTTTTATAGATTTGCATATTTCCTATTATTTCTATAGACTTTCTATTTTATATGAAATACAGCACGGGAGATTCCAAAAACAAAAAGAGATGATACACTTTAATGAATTTGAATTAAATAAAATCAACGACAAGTTAAGAAATAAATCTCCGGAAGAGGTTATTGCCTGGACCTTGTCAATGAGTGAAAACAGAATAGTTACCACCAGCTTTGGAGTGTATTCAGCTGTGCTGCTCAATACTTTTCACGAACTTGATAAAGATATAAAAGTAATCTGGTGTGACACAGGATACAACACCCCTGAAACCTACCGGCATGCTATATACCTGAGAGAGGTACTCGAATTAAATATCCATCTCTACGCCCCGCTTCAAACAACGGCTTATACCGACGCTGTTTTGGGTATTCCGGATGTAGATGACCCGGATCATGCACTTTTTACAGAAATCGTAAAGCTTGAACCCTTCAGACGTGCCATAAAAGAACACCGGCCCGATATCTGGTTCACAAACATCAGGGTAAGGCAAACAGAATACAGAAATTCAAAAGACATACTGAGCTACAGCAAAGATGGCATTTTAAAAGTAAGTCCATTTTATTACTGGAATGACGATCAACTTGACCGGTACCTGATCGAAAATAATTTACCTAAAAATGAGTCGTACTTCGATCCCACAAAAGCTTTAAAGCACAGGGAATGTGGTATACACTTACAATAATTATTTGCAATTGTAAAAGGATTCTTTTCATACCAACCCTTTAAAATAATACCAGACTAAACTATAGATTGAGATAACACATTTTCTTTTTATCAGGTCCTGATGAGTTCGTTCTCCCCCTCTTTTATATGATTCATCAGGATTCTTTTTTTATAAATATTTTTAACTATGAAAAGCTTTAGAACAGAAATAGAAAATCCGGTGGTAGAAAAAGACATTATTGAACTGGCCAGGAAAATAGAACTTTTTAAAAACGGAAAGATCAATGAAGAACGATTCAGAAGTGTTCGACTTGCCCGCGGAGTTTATGGACAAAGGCAGCCCGGAGTCCAGATGATCAGAATAAAATTGCCCTACGGAAAGATAAGCTCCCAGCAACTGCAACGAATTGCCGAGGTTTCTGACACGTATTCTAACGGGATTTTACACATTACAACCAGGCAGGACATACAGATCCATTATGTAAGTCTTGACAGAACTCCGGAGCTCTGGGCGGAACTTGAAAAAGATAACATTACTCTGCGGGAAGCATGTGGGAATACAGTAAGAAATGTAACGGCATCCGAATCCGCAGGGATTGATCCAAAAGAACCCTTCGACGTAAGCCCTTATGCCCATGCCGTATTTGAATACTTTCTCAGAAATCCGGTTTGTCAGGAACTGGGCAGAAAATTTAAGATCTCTTTTTCCGCTACTGAAGAGGATACTGCTCTAAGTTTTTTACACGATCTGGGTTTTATTCCTAAGATCCAAAACGAAAACGGAAGGCTTACAAGGGGCTTTAAGGTCATGCTGGCAGGTGGCTTAGGTGCCCAGCCACGCCATGCCGATGTAGCCCATGAGTTCCTGGAGGCCGATCAGGTCATTCCATTTATTGAAGGGGTACTCAGGGTTTTCGACCGCGAAGGTGAGCGTTCAAAAAGAGCCCGTGCCCGAATAAAATTTCTTTTGGAAGACCTGGGACTGGAGACCTTTCTCAAGCTTGTAAAGGAAGAACAGACTGCCCTGGCACATAAGTCCTATCCCATTGATACAAGTGCTTTTGAACAGCAGCTCATCCTGCCGGAAACGGATATAAAAAAGATCGTCATAGCTGATCCCGGAGCCTATGCGCTTTGGAAAGAAACCAATGTAAGTGCACAAAAACAAAAAGGACTGTATGCCGTAGGGATCCGTGTTCCACTGGGAAATTTTGATTCTTCAAAAGCCCGCTCCCTCGCAGACCTGGCGCTCCATTATGCAGGAAATGAGCTGCGGCTGACCTTGCGCCAGAATATACAGCTACGGCATTTAAAAGAAGAACTGCTCCCTTTTATTTATCAGGAACTAAAAGCACTGGGCCTTGCCGGACCGGGTTATAACAGTACCCGGGATATAACTGCTTGTCCGGGTACAGATACCTGTAACCTCGGTATTGCCAGCAGTACCGGGATAGCCAGAGAGCTGGAGCGGGTGCTGGAATCAGAATTTCCGCAATACGCCGCCAACAAGGCCCTGACCATCAAGATCAGTGGTTGTATGAATGCCTGCGGACAGCACAGCATGGCCCAGATCGGCTTCCAGGGCATGTCGGTCAAATCCGGCAAACTGGTTGCTCCCGCACTGCAGGTTTTGCTGGGTGGAGGCGTACTGGGGAATGGCAAAGGCAGATTCGCAGACAAGGTTGTTAAAATCCCGAGTAAAAGAGGACCCGAAGCACTGCGTATCCTGCTGACTGATTTCGAAAAAAATGCAGAAAAAAATGAAAATTTTCTGAATTATTACGACCGGAAAACAGAGAAATACTTTTACCAAATGCTCAAACATTTGTCGGATACCAATGAACTGAAAGAAGCAGATTTTATCGATTGGGGATATAACAAGTCCTACGTTACGGCCATAGGTGTTGGTGAATGTGCCGGAGTGGTTATAGATCTGGTCGCGACATTGTTATTTGAGAGTGAAGAAAAGATACAAAATGCTGAAAATGCCATCGAGTCAGAACAATGGGCAGACAGCATTTACCATGCCTATGCCTCAATGATCAACACGGCTAAAGCAGTACTGATTGATGCCGACATCAAAACAAATACACAAACAGGTATAATCACTGATTTTGACAGGGAATTTGTGGAAAAGGGAATTGTTCCTTTGGAGACATCGTTTTCTTCTCTGGTCAATCAACTAAGGACTAATGAGCCTACTGCCGAATTTGCCAAAAAATACCTGGCCGGTGCCCGCTCCTTTTATCAGACCATTTACAACCTCCGCTCTAAAGAACTAAGCCATGAAGTTGGAAAAACAGCCTAAGTTAACGCTCGTTGGTGCCGGACCCGGCGACCCCGAACTGATCACGATTAAAGGTGTCAAGGCCCTCAGCACGGCAGATGTTGTTTTTTATGATGCCCTGGTAAATACAGAATTGCTTGAATATGCACCCAAAGCACTTAAAGTCTTTGTAGGCAAGCGGAAAGGCCTGCACCGCTATGGACAGGAAGAAATCAATGAACTGATCGTGCAATATGCCCTGAAATACGGACATGTGGTAAGGTTAAAAGGAGGTGATCCCTTTATTTTTGGCCGGGGTGCCGAGGAATTGGATTATGCCGAAAAATTCAATATTCAGGTTGAAGTTATTTCAGGTATCTCGTCTTCAATAGCCGTTCCTGCCCATGCGGGCATTTCACTAACAAAAAGGTTTATTTCAGAAAGTTTTTGGGTGATTACAGGTACTACTTCCGACGGGCAGCTCAGTGAGGATATAAGTCTCGCCGCAAGATCAACGGCTACTGTGGTAATCCTAATGGGAATGAGCAAATTAAAAGAGATCCTTGGTCTCTTCAAAGAAAATAATAAAGCAGAACTGCCCGTAGCGATCATTGAAAACGGAACCACTGCCTATGAAAGATCCGTTGCCGGAACCGTCAGCACCATCTCCGGAAAGGTGGAAAAGAAAAAAATATCTTCCCCTGCCATCATTGTAATTGGAGAGGTGGTAAGAGAAAGCCACAAACTGCGTTCCTTTTTCGCGCATGCTGAAGCTGCACCTCATGTGATCTTTTCCGAATCAGAACCGAAAAGAATCCGGGTCGCCTGATTTAATTTGAATTTTTTTGTACTAAGGCTTACCCAAAACTATCTCAATTCTCGCAGAACAGAATGCCCCGATTTCCTGGCCTAAGTGAGCTACTATGTCTTAATTATCTTCATATTTAATGGACTTTGGAGTATACTGTTTATATGCATTTTTATTGATGATTCCTCCATTTTCAGCCAAAAAACATATCTTTACAAAAAATTCTTTTTATGAAAAAGCACTTGCACATCATTTTTGCCCTCCCGTTCCTGATTTATTCCTGCGGTGAATCATCGGTTTCTGAAGACCCGATGCTGAACACTTATGAAAACAAGAAAACTACAAAAACCGACTGTGTAAGCATACAGGACGGTGTTCTGACCTATAAAACCGGTCACTTTTTAGCCGGAAAGCCGTTTTCCGCTGGTTTTGACAGCTACGGCTACAACTACCAAAGCCATCAATTCAAAGGGTATTATGCCAATCTCTATCTGGGAGAAGCAGGATTCCCACCTTATGAAGGAGATTCAGTTGCCTATCTGTCAGAAAATCCGGCTGTTTTGAATAATATATATATCATGACCTATTATTGGCCATACAGAGATGCTCATGTACTTATGAACTGGAATGATGCCAGGTGGTCGAATAAGGATTGTAATGACGACGGGGAATTTGACAGACATTTGGGATTTGATTCTTATCAGGGGTCGGGTGCCTGGGAAACCTTTCATACAACAGGCACTTATACCGATTCGGAAGGAAATGAATGCAGATACAATATCCAGTATAAATACATCGCTCCACCCAGTGACGCAGTGCTGGATAATGGAATCTGGTACACACCTACCGGAGAAGAGATCGGGAAAGAATTTTATTACCTGGCAGAGGTACAAAGAATTGTAAACGATCCCTGCGGCGGCTTCCAGGGCTTGCAGTATAAGAGTCCTTTAGGACCCGGAAAAGGCAAGTGGAACTAATATTTCAAAAAAAGGCGATCATTCCGAACGCCTTTTTTTATGGGAAACATTTTGAATACTGTTTTCTTTTTATGTTATTTACCATCTACAATTAATCACAAATCAAACTTTGGCAATGGAATACGGTTTCCTTTCAATACTTCCACCCTTAATGGCTATTATTTTGGCATTAAGAACCAAGCAAGTCTATATTGCGCTGCTTTTTGGCATCTGGTTTGCCTGGCTCATCATGAACGACTGGAATCCATTAAATGGCACTCTGGCAACTATTGAAGGTCTGGTTAATGTTTTTAAATCACCCGGCAATACCAGAACGATCATGTTTAGTGCCCTGGTTGGCGGTCTGCTCCTTTTTATCCAGTACTCAAGAGGAGTAGAGGGATTTGTACATAAAATCAACCGACTCATTGAAAAAATTGAAGACAAGAAAAAAGGAAAAAGCAGGGTGGTGGTTCAATTACTGGCAGTTATAACCGGTTTGATGTTGTTCGTAGAAACCAGTATCTGTGCCCTTACTGTGGGCACTTTATACCGTCCGATCTTTGACAGGATGCGTATTTCACGAGAAAAACTGGCCTATATAGCCGATTCCAGTTCGGCTCCTTCTGCCATATTGATTCCTTTTAATGCCTGGGGTGCTTTTATTATGGGACTCCTGATCACCCAGGGAATAGACAATGCCTTTTCAACCATGATGTCGGCAATTATCTATAATTTTTATCCAATACTAACCATTTTATTGCTTATCACCGTAATCATCACAGGTTGGAATTTTGGCCCCATGGGGAAGGCAGAAAAAAGAACCCTGGAGACCGGTATGTTGCTCAATGAAAATAGTACACCCATGGTATCGGAAGCCATTACCTCGGTTAAACCTAAAGAAGGTGTCCCGGCCAGAGCGTATAACATGGTTATTCCACTGGGCACAATGGTTTTAATGATGCCCGTCAACCTGGCTTTTACCGGTTGGGAAGCAGTTACGGATGCGAATGGAATCTTTGATCATTTTGTTACTGCCATAGGTAAAGGCTCAGGTTCCTCTTCCGTTCTCTACTCGGTTTTAACCGCCATTTTTGTTGCCATGGTACTATACAGATCTCAGGGTATCATGAAAATGAAAGAGATGGTTGACTTGATCCTGAAAGGAATCAGTGAACTCATGCCATTGGCTTTATTAATGATGCTGGCTTTTGGAATTAGTGAAGCCTGCAACCTTTTGGGAACAGGGCAATATGTTGCTGATTGGTCAAAAGATTTTCTTTCTCCTGAGTTTTTACCGGCGATCATTTTTATGATTGGTTCATTTATCGCATTTTCAACCGGAACATCCTGGGGTACTTTTGCCATTATGATGCCTATCGCCGTCCCGATGGCCGCCGCCCATGATGCCAATCTGATACTTGTAATCGCAGCTACCCTGGGTGGAGGTGTTTTTGGAGATCATTGCTCTCCGATTTCAGATACGACAATTATCTCTTCCATGGCAGCAGCAACTGACCATGTTGATCACGTAAGAACACAGCTGCCCTATGCACTTATTGCCGGCATATTGACCATTTTTTTGTACCTTATCCTGGGGTTTACAATGCATTAGTATAAACTGAATTGATACAAAATTTTATTTATGGTTCACAAAGCAGGTTTTGTCAATATTATCGGTAATCCCAATGTGGGCAAATCGACGCTGATGAACAGACTGGTTGGCGAAAAACTCTCGATCATAACCTCAAAAGCGCAAACCACCAGGCACCGCATATTGGGCATCGTAAATGAGGAAAACTTCCAGATCGTGTTTTCCGACACTCCCGGTATACTGCAGCCGGCCTATGAATTGCAGCATTCCATGATGGATTTTGTGCGAACAGCCTTCGAAGATGCCGATATTTTGTTGTACATCATTGAAAGCGGGGAAAGTGAATTAAAGGATCCTTCCTTTTTTGCGAAGATCCAGCACAGCAAGATTCCGGTTATCCTGCTTATTAACAAAATTGACCTGTCAACACAGGAAGAAGTAGTCGGACAAATGAAAATCTGGCAGGATAAATTACCCAATGCGATCATTTATCCGATCTCGGCTCTCAACAATTTTAACCTTCAGGTCGTTCTGGAAAAAATCATAGAACTGCTTCCTGAATCACCGCCCTATTACCCCAAAGATCAGCTAACCGATAAATCGGAACGCTTTTTTGTCAACGAATCCATAAGGGAAAAGATCTTGCTGAATTTTAAAAAGGAGATACCCTATGCCGTTGAAATCGAAACAGAATCCTTTGAAGAAGAAGAAAATATCATCAGGATCCGATCCGTGATCATGGTAGAACGCGACACACAGAAAGGCATACTGATAGGCCATAAAGGATTGGCTCTGAAGCGCATTGGTTCTGAAGCCCGTATTGATCTGGAAAAATTCTTCGAAAAAAAGATCTTTCTGGAGCTTTATGTAAAAGTTAACAAGGACTGGCGCAGCAACGAAAGGCAGTTAAAGCGTTTTGGGTATAAAGAATAATCTATTTTACCAGTCCTTTCAGGTCTTCAAAATTCATTCCGCCATAATCGCCTGAACTCATCAGTAATAAGGCTGTGTCCTTCAGATCTTTGTTAAACAGGAAAGCCCTGAATTCCGCCGGATCGGTAAAAATAATGAGGTCTTGCCTATTAAAAGCCCTTGCAATTTGCTCTCTGGTGACCTCTTCCAGTTTTTTGATCTGAACCGCATGAGGAGAATAGAAAACCACGGCTTCATCAGCACTGTCGAGCGTATGCACATAATGATGTAAAAAAGTGGCATTCAAACTGCTGTAAGTATGCAGCTCCAGGCAGGCCAGCGTCTTTTTTTCAGGGTAACGTTCTTTTACCGCGTCCGTAGTTGCCTTCACTTTCGAAGGGCTGTGCGCAAAATCCTTAAATATTACAGTACAGTCATTTTCTGCCAGTAATTCCAGCCTTTTGCTCGCTCCCCTGAACGAAGAGATCGCCTCGTAAAATTCATTTTCACCTACACCCATAAGCTGGCAGATCAGTTTTGCTCCGGCCAGATTCTGCAGGTTATGCCTGCCAAAAACCTCCAGAGCGATCTCTCCCTCATCCGTATTCAACAGTACCTTTCCATTTTCAATGTGGTAATCCGGTGTGGCGTAGGGATATTTTTTGATGGGATGTTTGGTTTCTTCTACGAGTTTTTTGATCTCCGTATCTTCCTCATTGTAGATCAGTATCCCTCCGGGTACGATGGTCTCAATGAATATTCTGAACTGGTCCACGTAATTATCAAAGGTTTGAAAAACATTGATATGGTCCCAGGCGATGCCGCTCAAAAGGGCTATATTGGCCTGATAAAGATGAAACTTAGGCCGTCGGTCTATGGGAGAAGAAAGGTATTCATCCCCCTCCAGAACGATGAATTCATTTTCTTTGGTGAGATAAACCATTCTGGAAAAACCTTCCAGTTGTGCCCCAACCATATAATCCACATCGATCTGGTGGTATTTCATAACGTGCAGGATCATGGAGGTAATGGTGGTTTTTCCGTGTGAGCCACCGATGACAACCCGCGTTTTCTCTTTCGAATGCTCGTAGAGAAATTCAGGGTAGGAATAGATCTTCAACCCCAATTCCTGTGCCCGCAACAGCTCCGGATTGTCGGCTTTTGCGTGCATACCCAAAATGACCGCATCGATATCCGGGCTGATATTTTCTTCAAACCATCCGAATTGTTCCGGTAAGAGTCCATTTTCCTTCAACCTTGATTTTGAAGGTTCAAAGATAACGTCATCACTTCCGGTTACTATATCACCTTTATCGGCAAGGGTAAGGGCGAGGTTATGCATTGCACTGCCACCTATCGATATAAAATGTACTCTCATCAATTCGCGATTTAAGGCGTAAAGTAAACCAATACTTTCTCAATGACAAAATGAGAACCCGAAAAAAATCAGTTCATTTTAAACTGCAGATCAAATGCCTCCAGTTCATTGAGCAACTCCTTTGATATGGCCACTTTTGTGGATTGGCTGGCCATGGTTACCTTCACATTTTTTTCTGCATCAAATACCTGAAAATATAATTTTTTATCACCTGCATGTTTTTTGGTGAGCAGCTTCAGCTGGTCAATTTTTTTTTCTTCCAGGGCACTGATATCGACCTGCACCGTGATCTTCTGGGCCATTTGCTGCATCACATCCTGCAGGAGGTTCATGGAGATAAACTGCGCTCTTACATCACCATCAGCCCATGACCTGGCCATTTTTAATTTTATGAACAGAAATGCATTGGGCACCAAAAAATGCCTGAATTTCAGATACTCCTCATTAAATATTTTAAACTCGTAACTATCCGTAAAATCTTCCAATACAAAAGTGGCCCAACCTTTGCCATTTTTTGTCACCCGGTGCTGCACCTCGCTGACTATACCGGCCAGGGTCAGGTCCGATCCTTCCAATTGATTGATATGCTGAAGTTTATCCAGGCTCGCATTACAGAAATAACTGATCTCTGTTTTAAAATTATCCAGCGGATGTCCGGAAACATACATCCCGATCACCTCTTTTTCCTTGGACAATTTTTTCATGATGGTCCATGGATGTGCCTCAGGAATTTGCGGTTCGTCAAACTGCACTTTGGAAGTTTCGCCGAAAAGGGAAACCTGGGCAGAGTTCTTGTTCTCCTGAAATTTATTGCCGAAACGCAGTGCTTTTTCAATGATAGTCAATCCTTTATCATCTGGCTCAAAATACTGTGCGCGATGCACCGTTTCAAAGGAGTCAAGACCACCGGCCAGGATCAGACTGTCAAAGGCTTTTTTATTGGCAGCATGGAGATCAACCCGCTTTGCCAGATCAAAAATTGACTTGTAAGGACCGTTCTTCTTTCTTTCATCAATTATAGCCTCAACTGCCGAGGCGCCCACACCTTTAATGGCACCCATACCAAAACGGATGGCACCTTCTTTATTTACTGCAAATTTGTAGTACGATTCATTGATATCCGGTCCCAGTACCCGGATACCGGCTCTTTTACATTCTTCCATGAAAAAAGTAACCTGTTTGATATCGTTCATGTTGTTGCTCAAAACAGCAGCCATGTATTCTGCCGGATAATGAGCTTTCAAATAGGCCGTCTGGTAAGCGATAAAGGCATAACAGGTAGAATGTGACTTGTTAAAGGCATAGGCAGCAAATGCCTCCCAGTCTTTCCAGATTTTTTCAAGTACTTCCTCAGCATGGTTGTTCTTTTTACCTCCCTTCAGGAATTTTGGTTTTAATTCTTCCAGCAGGGAAAAGATCTTTTTACCCATAGCCTTTCTAAGCTTATCGGCCTCACCTTTGGTAAATCCGGCAAGTTTTTGCGAAAGCAACATCACCTGCTCCTGATAAACGGTAATACCATAGGTCTCCTTCAGGTATTCTTCCATTTCAGGCGCATCATACCTGATTTCTTCCCTGCCCCTTTTCCTGTCAATAAACTGCGGTATATATTCCATGGGACCCGGCCTGTACAGTGCATTCATGGCGATCAGGTCGGCAAACTCGGTAGGTTTCAGGGCTTTTAAGTGCTTCTGCATCCCCGGCGATTCGTATTGAAAAATGCCGATCGTTTCTCCGCGCTGAAAAAGTTCATAGGTCTTCTCATCATCCAGTGGAAAGGCATCCGGATCTAGCTCCAGGCCATGCAGGGCCTTGATTATTTTGACTGTATCCTTGATCAGGGTGAGGGTTTTAAGACCCAGAAAATCCATTTTTAGCAAGCCTGCATCTTCCACCACACTGTTGTCGTACTGGGTGATATACATATCCGTATCCCTCGAGGTCAGCACAGGAATCAGGTTGGTTATGTCTTCAGGTGTGATAATTACACCACAGGCATGCGTTCCTGTATTGCGCAACGATCCTTCCAGCGTAATGGCCTGCCTGATCGTTTTTGATTCGAGTCCGTTTGCTGCCAACAGATTTTTTAACTGGTTTACATTTTCGATCTCATCCTTGCGCAATGCCTGTACTTTGGCCTTGCCCTTTTCGTCATCGTCAAAAATATCCTTCAGTTTGATGTTGGGGATCAGTTTTGCGATGCGGTCAGCATCCGACAAGGGAAGGTCAAGCACCCGTGCCGTATCCCTGATGGAGGATTTCGCTGCCATGGTGCCATAGGTAATAATTTGAGCTACCTGGTTCGCCCCGTATTTTTTGATCACATAATCGATCACGCTTTGTCTGCCTTCATCATCAAAATCGATATCGATATCGGGCAGTGAAACACGGTCCGGATTTAAAAAACGCTCAAAAAGCAGGTCGTATTTGATGGGATCTATATTGGTTATTGCAAGGCAATAGGCAACGGCTGAACCCGCCGCAGAGCCTCTTCCAGGGCCCACGGATACGCCCATGTTTCTCGCCTCGCGGATAAAGTCCTCAACGATCAAAAAGTACCCAGGATAATTGGTCTTTTCAATAACCTGCAGCTCGAAATCAAGCCTTTCCCGTATCGTATCCGTCAGTTCCGGATACCTTCTCTTCGCTCCTTCGTAGGTCAGAAATCGTAAATAGGCATTTTCGCCCCGCTTTCCTTGATCCTTCAGATCTTCTGTTACTTGAAATTCCCCGGGTATCTGAAATTTTGGCAGCAAAACATTTCTCGAGAGCTGGTAAGGCTCTATTTTATCAGCAATCTCCCGGGTATTGATGATGGCCTCAGGCAGATCCCTGAACAAGGTCTTCATCTCTTGCTGGCTCTTGAAATAGTATTCGTGGTTGGGCATACCGTAGCGAAAGCCGCGGCCACGACCAATAGGCGTATGTACCTTTTCACCTTCCTTCACACAGAGTAAAATATCATGGGATTCAGCTTCCTCCTGGTTGATATAGAAATTGTCATTGGCTGCAACGACCTTTACTCCATGTTTTTTCGAAAAGGCGAGCAATACTTCATTGACATGCTTTTCATTTTCCTGATCGTGCCTGCTCAGTTCCAGATAAAAATCTTCGCCAAATTGTTCTTTCCACCATAAAAGTGCTTCTTCAGCCTGATTCTCACCTACGTTCAGGATCTTGCTCGGGATTTCTCCGAACATGCCTCCGCTCAGCACAATAAGGTCATTTTTGTACTGTTCCACGAGCTTTTTATCGATTCTGGGTACGTAGTAGAATCCGTCTATATATGCCCGGGAGGTCATTTTTGCCAGATTGTGGTATCCGTTCTTGTTCTTCGCAAGAAAAACAATTTGGTACCCATTGTCCTTATGACTCCTGTCCCTGTGATTCTCACAAACAAAAAATTCACAACCGATAATAGGTTTCAGTGGCACTTCTGCTTTCGCATTGTGTTGTTGTACCTCCTTTGCAAAAAGAAAGGCACCCATCATATTTCCCAGATCAGTTAAGGCTACAGCGGGCATTTTATACCTGACTGCCGCTGCCACCAGATCTGAAATACTGGCCGTTGATTGCAACACAGAAAACTGAGAATGGTTGTGCAGGTGTACAAAACTAGTCTCGGTCAATGAATCCGGTATTGCAGTTTCCTTTTTGTCTGCCGGGGTTTTCTGCAGACTTTTTTTAATTTGCTGACTTTCCTCTTTCAGATTGAGGTGCTTGAATCCGGACAATTTGAACGGATTGGGGTTCACCGTAACAAATTGAGCCATCTCCTCATCACTACAGTCCAATTCTTTCCTGGAGTAGTTTCCTTGTCTTACCAGTTCAAGAAAACAACGAGTCGTTACTTCCACATCTGAGGTGGCATTGTGTGCTTCCTTAAAATCTTCCTGAAACAGTTTCCGGTGTAACTCAGACAGGGTGGGCAATTTGAATTTGCCTCCTTTTCCTCCGGGTATCTCGCAGATCACAGCTGTTTTTTCGGTGCAGGTATCCAATACAGGAAGTTCCTGTAAATTTGTATTAATTCCAGCACGGAAGTATTCACAGGCCAAAACAGGTATATCAAATCCAACATTGTGCCCGACCAGAAATTTTGATTTCTTTAAAACTTCATTAAAAAGGAGGAGCACCTCTGCCAAAGCTGATCCTTTTTGTATAGCCAGGTCGGTTGAGATGCCATGTATCTTCTCCGCATCAAAGGGTATATTGAAACCATCAGGCCGTATCAAAAAATCTCGGTTTTCAAGAAGTCTTCCCGAAACATCCTGCAATTGCCATGCGATCTGGACAACCCTGGGCCAGTTATCCGTATCGGTAACGGAAGCGTTATAATTTTTCGGTAAACCAGTGGTTTCCGTATCAAAAATCAAATACATGCGGGGATTATTTTGTTGAATTACGATTGGCTAAATTTAAGTAAAATCAGCGTTCCCGATCACAACAACTCCAACAAATTTATCAACAAAGTCGAGCCGTTCTTTGCCTTGAGGCTTTTTTTTTGAATGTTATGCAGTTCCGCATTATCAATAAAAAACTGTTTAAAAATATTTTGAAGGCTAACAATTGTCATAAACCATCATTTTTTTTAACCGTAACTTTGATCCTGTAAGTTTAAGGCAATGAATGTTACGGATATGAAAGAGCCTGATATACATAGTTTAATGACCGATCAACACAGCATAAGGCATGCGGGGACTGTTTTAAGAATCTCAGGAAATACAGTTACCGTCAGATTAAACGGCAATATAAATTGCTCTGGCTGCAGCTCAAAGTCAGCCTGCGGAATGGCTGAATCAGAATCCAAAGAGATCGAACTGCAAAACCAGGGAAATACCTTTAAAATTAACGAATCAGTCGAGCTTGTTCTGGAAAAAAATCTGGGCTTCAAAGCGGTGCTCTGGGCATATATTTTCCCATTCATACTCATGCTCAGCAGCCTTTTTATTTCTCTGGTCTTTTTTTCAGAACCGGTTTCGGGACTCATATCCCTGTTTGTGCTGATACCTTATTATGCAGTGCTCTATTTTTCAAAAAATATTTTTCAACGGGTTTTTAAACTCTCGCTAATTAAAAATCTATCAGCATGACAGAATCTATCATCAACAGTGTGGTATTGCTGGCTGTTTTGGGCGGCCTTGCGGCAATCGTTTTATATGTTGTTTCAAAAAAATTCTATGTTTACGAGAATCCGCTGATCGCAGAGGTAGAAGCCTTGCTTCCTGCCGCAAACTGCGCCGGTTGCGGCTCACCCGGCTGCAAATCCTTTGCTGATAAACTGGTAAATACAACCGATATTTCGGCCCTTTTCTGCCCCGTGGGCGGTAATGAGGTCATGAAGTCGATTGCCGAAAAATTAGGTAAAGTTGTGGCCGAAAAAGACCCTACGGTGGCTGTATTGCGCTGTCAGGGAAGTTGTGATGTACGGCCAAAGACCTCTCTGTTCCAGGGTCCCAAATCCTGTGCAATTTCTGCGCTGATCTACAGCGGGGAAACCGATTGCCAGTACGGCTGTTTAGGTGATGGCGACTGCGTGACCGCCTGTAAATTTGACGCCATGTATATGGATGAAAGTACGGAGTTGCCGGTAATCATTACGGATAAATGTACTTCCTGCGGTGCCTGCGTTACTGCATGTCCGAGAAATATCATTGAAATGAGACCAAAGAACAAAAGAGATCTGAAGATCTATGTGGGCTGTTTGAATGAAGACAAGGGAGGCATCGCAAAAAAATCATGTGAACTGGCCTGTATCGGCTGTTCCAAATGTATAGATGTGTGCACAAAAGGTGCGATCACGATCGAAAATAATCTGGCCTATATTGATGGTCTGCACTGTACCCTTTGCAGAAAATGTGTGGAGGTTTGCCCGACACATTCCATAGTTGAAACCAATTTTCCCCCAAGGAAAGAAAAAAAGCCGGAGATAAAAGAAGCTACACAGGTATCCATAAAAACTGAGGCAGATGCTTAGAACTTTCAGAAAGGGAGGTATTCATCCTCCGGACAACAAATTAACAGCGGGTTCAGCGATAAAAAGATTGCCAGTACCGGGTGTGGTGTATGTTCCCATTGCACAGCATATAGGTATTCCATCTGAAATTATCGTTGAAACCAAAGAAAAAGTTAAGGTTGGTCAGGTGATAGCCAGGTCGGGAGGATTCGTTTCAACCAATATCCACGCTCCGGTGGCCGGCACGGTTACCAAGCTGGATAAGATCGTGGACAGCAGCGGATACAAAAAACAGTGTATCGTTATAAGAACCGATGGCAAGGACATCGCCAATATTGAAGAAAGCATATTCCCGTTAAAAAAGGAAATCGCCCTGGGCCCCAAAGAGATCATTGCCCGCATTCAGGATTACGGTATTGTTGGTCTGGGTGGCGCAACTTTTCCTTCTCATGTAAAACTGGCAGGAAGGCCTGACACCCAATTAGACTACCTCATCGTGAACGGTGTGGAATGCGAACCTTACCTCACGGCAGACCACAGGTTAATGCTCGAAAAAGCAGAAGAAATAATCGTGGGCATTAAAATTGTGATGCTTGCACTGGGTATAAACAAAGCGATCATTGGTATAGAGAACAACAAGAAAGATGCTGTTGCGCTTTTTAAAAAATTGACAGAAAATGAGTCCGGCATACAGGTGGCTGCGCTTCAGGTAAAATATCCTCAGGGGAGCGAAAAACAGCTGATCAGCGCACTCTTAAAAAGAGAGGTTCCCAAGAATGGTCTGCCACCGGATGTGGGCGTTGTTGTGAACAATGTGGGTACCCTCTTTGCGATCTATGAAGCCGTCCAGTACGACAAGCCCTTAACCGAAAGGGTTGTAACCGTTACAGGCAAAAAGATAAAAAACCCCGCTAATTTTTGGGTAAAAATTGGTACCCCGATCTCGGATCTCATCAATGAGGTAGGCGGTATGCCGGAAGGCCAGTACAAGCTGATCAACGGCGGACCGATGATGGGTAAGGCACTCAAGAATGCTGATGTGCCTGTTACCAAAGGAACTTCGGGAATATTGGTGATCTCGGAAGAAGAAGCACTCAGAAAGGAAGTTCAGAATTGTATCCGTTGCGGTGAATGCGTTTACGTGTGTCCGATGGGCCTGGAGCCGCATTTATTGATGAGTTTATCTGAAAAAGCCCTATTCGACAGAGCCCTTTCTGAAGACATCCTCACCTGTATCGAATGCGGATCCTGCAGTTATGTCTGCCCTTCTAACCGGCCCTTACTCGATTACATCCGGTTTGGAAAACTCAGTGCAAAAAAATTAGAAACAAGTAAAAATTAAAAATGCACATGGAAACGATAGTAGTATCCGCTTCACCCCATATCCATTCCGACCGCACCTCCAGAAAACTAATGTATGATGTGGTGATCGCACTGGTTCCTGCCTTTTTAGTGTCTTTATACCTTTTTGGAATAAGCGCGTTTCATCGTAACCGCAGTGGCCATCATCTCCTGCCTGTTCTTCGAATTTGCTATACAGAAGTACATTTTAAAAACAGCTACCACGATAAGTGATGGTTCTGCCCTCCTAACTGGTATCCTGTTGGCATTCAACCTTCCATCTAACATACCTATCTGGATGATCATTGTGGGCAGCCTTGTGGCCATCGGCATCGCTAAACTTTCTTTTGGAGGCCTTGGGTTTAATATTTTCAATCCCGCTCTTGTGGCCAGGGTATTTTTACTGGTTTCCTTTCCGGTGCAAATGACCAGCTGGCCAAGCCCCATTGTCAACAATACCTTCTTTGCCGATGCCGTTACCGGTGCTACTCCGCTGGGAATTGTCAAGGAGGGCCTGCAATACGGTGAAACCATGACTGAACTGAGCAGCAAAATACCATCCCTGACTGAACTTTTTTTGGGTATTTCAGGAGGTTCGATCGGTGAAATGTCAGGTCTGGCACTTTTGCTCGGAGGTATTTATCTGCTCGTCAGAAGGGTTATTTCATGGCATATTCCTGTTACCATGCTGCTTACCATCGCGGTGATGACCGGAATTTTCTGGTTGGTCGACCCATTGCATTATGCAGATCCCCTGTTTCACCTTTTCGCAGGAGGTGCCATTCTGGGTGCTTTTTTTATGGCAACCGACCTGGTAACAAGCCCGGTAACCAGAAAAGGTATGGTCATCTTTGCAGTCGGAATTGGTGTGATTACGGTGGTGATCCGCTTGTTTGGCGCCTATCCTGAAGGTGTTTCCTTTGCAATTTTGATCATGAACGCTCTTGTTCCTCTGATCAACAAGTATTTTAAGCCGAGGAGGTTTGGCGAGAAAATAAAATTTAAAATGGTGTAGGTATGGGAAAATCTGATTCGAATTTTAAAGCGATGGTTGGCACCCTGCTGGTCATTACCATTATTTCAGGTGCCTTGCTTGGAGCTATCAATAACCTGACACTAGAACCCAAGGCACAAGCCAAAATGGCTCAGAAAATCAAGGCTTTAAAACTGGTTTTACCCGTATTCGACAACAATCCGGTGGATGAAGTTAAAATGGTGTCTTTGTTGGGCACCGCTGACAGCACAGAAATCTATCCGGCACTAAAAAATGGAGCTCAGGTTGGGGCGGCTGTTGTTGGTTCTTCGGAAAAAGGATTTAGCGGAAACATTAAAATTATGGTCGGTTTCAATGCCGATGGTACCATCAAAAACATAGCCGTTTTGGAACAGAAAGAAACACCGGGACTGGGGACAAAAATGAAGGACGAAAAGTTTTTGCAGCAATTCAGAACCCGGAATCCTTCAGAATTCAAACTGAAGGTAACCAAAGACGGGGGTGAAGTCGATGCACTTACCGGCGCAACCATTACGTCAAGAGCCTTTTGCGAGGCAACCCAAAGTGCCTGGGAAGCATTTGAAAACAACAGGAAGACACTTGCAACACAAAAAAACTAGGAGCTATGGCAAAAACTTTAAGTCCTAAGGAAAATTTCTACAAGGGAATTTTAAAAGAGAACCCAACTTTTGTGATGCTCCTGGGTATGTGTCCAACCCTGGGTGTTACTTCCTCTGCCACGAACGGATTCGGTATGGGTGTGGCCACTCTTTTTGTATTATTGATGTCAAATATTGCCGTTTCACTTGTAAAAGCCAGAATTCCTGACAAGGTCAGAATACCGGCCTTTATTATTATTATTGCCTCTTTTGTTACTGTGGTAGAAATGCTCCTCGAAGCCTATGTACCTTTTTTGTACGAACAGTTGGGGATTTTTATACCCCTCATTGTGGTCAACTGTATCATCCTGGGCCGCGCCGAAGCCTTTGCCTCAAAAAATAACCTGAAAGATTCTGTCCTTGACGCCCTGGGCATGGGTCTGGGTTTTGTGATGTCGCTTACAGTGCTGGGTTCCATCAGGGAAATTTTGGGGAATGGCAGCATCTTTGACTTCAAATTTGTTCCCGAGAATGCGAATACTTTTATCCTTTTTATTCTGCCACCTGGAGCGTTTATTGTACTCGCATATCTTTCGGCACTTTTCAATAAATTCATGATCAAATCCAAATAAAGATGGAATATATACTCATTTTTATCGCTGCTGTTTTTGTTAACAATATAGTCCTTTCGCAATTTCTTGGGATCTGTCCTTTTCTTGGGGTGTCAAATAAAGTCTCCACCTCAGTTGGTATGGCAGGTGCGGTACTTTTTGTGATCACACTGGCTACATTGACAACGTATCTATTGCATCAGTACATCCTTGTTCCCGCAGGACTTGAATACTTGAGAACCATTGCCTTTATTTTGGTCATTGCCGCCCTGGTACAAATGATCGAGATCATCCTGAAAAAAGTCAGCCCTCCCTTATATCATGCCCTGGGAATTTTTCTTCCATTGATCACTACGAACTGTGCGGTACTGGGGGTTGCCATACTCGCTTTGGGCCTTGAAAACGGCAGCTTATTAAAAGCAGTATTTTTTGGAATGGCCAATTCACTGGGCTTCGGTCTTGCCCTGATCCTTTTTGCAAGTATTCGGGAGCATCTGGAACTGGCCAATATCCCAAAAGGTCTTCAGGGAGTCCCCATAAATTTACTTGTTGCAGGCTTGTTGTCACTGGCCTTTCTCGGTTTTACCGGTTTGGTATAAAATATACAGCCAAGGGCTATGTTTTTTAAAAAAATCTGATTATATTTGCACCCTTAAATTTATAACCAAGGTCGAGTACCTTTAAAATTAAAAAAGATGCCAGTAAAAATCAGATTACAAAGACACGGTAAGAAAGGAAAACCATTTTTTTGGGTGGTTGCAGCCGATTCACGTTCAAAAAGAGATGGTAGAATGCTAGAAAAAATCGGTACCTACAACCCGGTTTCAAATCCTGCCACAATAGATTTAGATGTTGATGCAGCAGTAAAATGGTTGCAAAATGGTGCACAACCAACCGATACCGTAAGGGCAATTTTATCTTACAAGGGAGCCTTATTGAAAAACCATTTATTAATTGGAGTCAATAAAGGAGCCTTAACTCCTGAGCAGGCCGATGCAAAATTCAATGCCTGGGTAAGTGAAAAAGTAAACAAGATCGAAAGCAAAAAATCAGGCTTGGCAAAAGCGAAAGAAGACGCTGCAAAAAAGGCTTTAGATGCTGAAAAAGAAGTAAATGCCAAGAGAAAAGCTGCAGTTGAAGATGCTGAAAATGAAAGAATAAAAGCCGAAGCTGATGCCAAAGCTGCTGAAGCCGCTGCAAATGCGCCACAAGTAGAAGAAGCAGCTCCGTTAACCATAGATGATGTGGTTGAACAGGCAAAAAATGAGAATAATTAATTTGTTCTTTTATACCCTATAAACCTGGCTTAGGCCAGGTTTTTTTTTATCTTTAACCTGCTGATCTTCGAATAGTATGCAAAAGAAAGATTGTTTTTACCTGGGGAAAGTCATCAAAAAATTCAGTTTTAAAGGAGAACTGGTCATAAAACTCGATACCGATGAACCGGAGCTCTACCATGAACTCGAATTTGTTTATGTCGAAAAAGGAAATAAGCTCATCCCCTTTTTTATCGAGACCTGCAGTTTTCCGAAAGCCGATATCATGCGGGTTCAGTTTGAAGACGTTTACACTGAAGCCGATGCGGATCTCCTTGTGAAATGTGGGGTGTATCTGCCCCTTAAATTCCTGCCCAAACTTACCGAAGACCAGTTTTATTACCATGAGATCACGGGATTTGAGCTTGAAGATTCCAGGTTTGGCAAGGTTGGAACCATAACCAGAATAGATGATTCCACAGCCCAGCCACTGTTTGTTATAGACCATAACGGGCGCGAGATCCTGATACCCATGGTAAGTGAGTTTATCCGCGAAATTGACAAGGAAAACAAAAGAGTAACCGTTGAAACACCACAGGGACTCATTGAAATGAACCTGGAGTAAACCCGATCATGTCTTCAAAACCATTCAGATTTAAAGAATTTACAGTAAAACAGGACCAATGTGCCATGAAAATAGGTACAGATGGTGTGCTTCTGGGCGCCTGGGCTCCCATATCAAACAGACACAACAGCATACTCGACATAGGTACCGGAACCGGCCTGATCGCACTTATGCTGGCACAGCGCAGTGAGGCAGAACAGATAGATGCCATAGAATTAGAGCCCGGGGCCTTTGAGCAGGCGCTGGAAAATTTTGAGAATTCACCCTGGGGAGACCGGCTTTATTGTTACCATACCTCATTACAGGAATTTGCCGCAGAAATAGAGGATACCTATGACCTCATTATCTCAAACCCGCCTTACTTTTTACCAAATCCACAGGCAGATGAAAAAAGATCCCTGGCCAGACACCACGGGCACCTGAGTTATGAAGAGCTCATTATCAGTTCGGCCAAACTGTTGTCAAAAACAGGTTCCTGTGCATTTATACTGCCTGTTCAGGAGGAAGCACAGTTCCTGAGATATGCGGAACAATGCGGACTCTTTCCACAAAGAATCACCCGTGTACGCGGTCATGCAGGATCACCGGTAAAACGAAGTCTGATCGAACTTAAATTCGGGGAACAGATTTGTACAACAGACGAATTGATCCTTGAAATTGAGCGCAATACCTACACGCCTGCCTTTCGCGACCTGGTCAAAGATTTTTACCTGAAATTATAAACCCGCATCAGGCGCCTCTGTTAAACTGGTTATAGCCCAAATAAGGAACTTCCTTTTCGTTAAAATGGATGCCAAAATTTTCAAGTTCCTTTAAAATCGGGGCGTAAACATCTTTTTTAATGGGCAACTGAACTCCAGGAGTTCTGATCTCCCCATTCAGTATTTTTATGGTAGCGAGAGCCACCGGCAGACCTACCGTCTTAGCCATGGCTGTATAGGTCTGGTCATCTCCGATCACAACCAGATTGGAATCAATTTGTTTTTGTTCGCCGTTCAGTTCATAGCCAAATTTATGGTACATCACGATCATATCCTTATCATCCGGCTCAAGCGTCCACTTTTCTGTCAGGATCTTTTGAAGGATCTGAGCTGGGGTGGCATTTTTTAATCCGATCTTCTTATCCGGATTAAAGAGATCCAATTCCAATATCTTGTACCAGATGCTGTCATCCTGTTCTATATTCATGGAATGTCTCAACTTGAGTTCCACGGAATCAAAAGGACTGTAAGCCAGGAAGGAATTGGTAAAATCCCGGTAGGACATATCCTCAGAACCTTCCATCACATAACTGTCATCAGTCATGCCCAACTGGACAAAAATATTCCAGGCCCGGCTAAAGCCAACTTTTCGGATGGTGCCCCTGTACAGCGTTAAAATGTCTTCAAGACCATAAATTTCACGGTATTTCAAGGAATCCCTGTTGGCATAAGCCTCAAACCTGCCATAACCCTCTACTTCCAAAAACTCTGTTCTTCTGAACAATTTATGATAGGGTATGTATTTGTATTTTCCCTCCTGAATAAATTTCGCCACACCACCCTGACCTGCAACAACCACGTTTCTGGGGTTCCAGGTAAACTTATAATGCCAAAGATTGGAATCGCTTTCCGGCGCGATCAAACCTCCGCAAAATGATTCAAACATGATCATTTTTCCTCCCTGCGATTTTATTCTGTCTATTACCTGCATGGCGCTCATGTGATCCAGACCCGGGTCGAGCCCGATCTCATTCATAAATACCAAACCCTTTTTCTTTACCTCGGGATCCATTTTTTTCAGGTCATCGGAAATATAGGAGGCAGTCACCAGATTCTTACCGAATTCAATGCAATCTCTGGCAACAAGGGTATGCAAGGAAGCGGGCAGCATAGAAATAACAAGATCTGCTTTGCGTATCTGCTCTTTCCGCTGCTCATCCTGAAATATATCCATTTGCACTACCCTGCCCTTCGGATGGTCTTTAACCAATAGTTTGGCATTGTCAGGTGAAATGTCGGCTACGATCAACTCGAGTGATTCAGAACCTGATTTTTCCAGTAAATAGTTGACCAGTGATGAGGAAGATTTTCCGGCACCAAAAATTAAAATACTACGCATACGCTTTTGATTAAAATGATTACGAAATTACGAATTAAGCCCAGAGAAACCTTGATTTTTTTACATAATTCTCACTCGAAAAGCATAATTTTTTTTGAATTTTTCAATAATTTGTTAAGACTGCTTTTCCTGCGGTTAATTTTATACCTGGTTTTCCCAACCTTTTATGACTATTAAATGGCTCTCCGAAAGAAGTCAAAAGCCCGGTGAAGACAATCATTTTTTATTTGTATTTTTATAATAAAATACGATGCCATGAAAAAATATTTGGTAATTGCCGCTATACTTGGCTCCCTTGCCGTGATATTCGGCGCCTTCGGGGCCCATGCCCTGAAAGAAAAGCTTAGTCCGGAATCTCTGCAGAGTTATGAAACCGGTGTACGGTATTTGATGTATCATGTAATCGTATTGCTGTTCATCAATATTTTTTATGGATTTAGCGAAAAAACAAAAAGTACGCTCAGCAAAATTTTTATTGCGGGTATGTTGTTGTTTTCTGGGTCTATTTTTTTTATTAGCACAGGGTTTGTCCAGGCAAAATACATATGGTTTATCACACCTATGGGAGGACTTTTGCTGATCATTGCCTGGTTGTGGATGGCTTATGAATTCCGTAAATCAAAATAAGAAAGCCGGAATTTTCATTTTGATAACGGGAAAATCCCGATTATCCATCAAAAGATCTTTTATTTTCAAACACTGATTTATTTTGAACAGAACGCTGTCATAAGAATAATTTATAAGCAATTCTAAGATCAAAATAAAACGTTAATTGTTGTATTTCAGTACCTTAACTTATTTAAACGTTTAAGTGAATAGTTTATTTTCATGATTAATATCATTATTTTCTGACCTATTTAATGCGTAAATTTGTGCTAATAAAACAAAAGAATAAAAACCTACTAATACCAGTCACATGAAAAATATCAAGATTATTCAGGAACTCCATGATCTAGGAATTACCGGTTACCATGAGGTATCCTATAACCCGTCTTATCAGGAATTATATGTTGCAGAAGTATCACATCACAGACAGGGTTATGAAAAAGGGGCAGATACAGAAACAGGTGCAGTTGCCGTAAAGACTGGTGTTTTTACCGGCCGCTCTCCCAAAGACCGTTATATTGTTAAAGATGAGACTACCAAAGACACCATTCACTGGGATGGTGTGGTCAACAAACCGACTACTACGGAAATCTATGACGACCTCAAAGCGAAAGTATTAAAACAGCTGTCTTCTTCCAAAAAATTATATGTGGTTGATGCTTTCTGCGGAACCAATGTTGATACACGTTTAAAGGTTCGTTTTGTTGTGGAAGTGGCATGGCAGGCACATTTTGTCACCAATATGTTCATCAGGCCTTCCCACTATGAATTACAACATTTTGGAAAACCTGATTTTATAGTCATGAATGGCTCCAAGACTACTAACCCTGATTGGAAAGAACAAGGATTGAATTCTGAAAATTTTGTGGTGTTCAATCTTACTGAAAAAATTCAGATCATAGGTGGCACCTGGTATGGAGGCGAAATGAAGAAAGGAATGTTTGCCATGATGAACTATTATCTTCCACTTCGCGGAATTGCCTCTATGCACTGTTCAGCCAACGTTGGCGAAGAAGGCGATGTCGCTATCTTCTTCGGCTTGTCAGGAACAGGTAAAACTACCTTATCTGCAGACCCAAAACGTTATCTGATCGGAGATGACGAGCATGGGTGGGATGATAAAGGTGTTTTCAATTTTGAAGGAGGATGCTATGCAAAAGTTATTGACCTCAGTGAAGAAAATGAACCTGATATCTGGAGGGCAATTAAAAGAGGTGCCCTGTTGGAAAATGTTGTTGTAAATGAATATGGGGAAGTTAATTATTACGATCATTCCATAACCGAAAATTCAAGGGTTTCTTACCCAATTCACCATATCGATAAGATTGTTCTTCCTTCAAAAGCCGGACATGCCAGCAAGATCATCTATTTGTCGGCTGATGCCTTTGGTGTTTTACCTCCTGTTTCCATATTAGATGATGCACAGGCTCAGTACCATTTCTTGTGTGGATTTACATCAAAACTTGCTGGTACAGAAAGAGGCATTACAGAACCGGAACCTTCTTTCTCTCCGGCCTTCGGAGAAGCCTTTTTAACCCTGCACCCAACCATGTATTCAAAAACACTGGTTGCAAAAATGAAGGAACACAATGCCAAAGCCTATCTGGTAAATACAGGCTGGAACGGAACAGGAAAAAGGATTTCTCTGAAAGATACCCGGGCGATCATAGATGCAATATTAGAGGGCACTATCGAAAAGGCACAAACAGTTCATATTCCGCACCTCAACCTGAATGCCCCGGTCGCTTTGCCAAATGTTAGTAATATTCTTGACCCAAGAACAACTTATAAAGATGTTAGTGAATGGGAGGTAAAAGCCAAAAAACTGGCTTCCCTGTATATCAAGAATTTTGAGCAATATACCAATACTCCTGAAGGGCAGGCCCTGGTATATGCAGGCCCGCAACTGGACAAATAATATCATTCCTATTTTTTTAACACCGGTTCATTTATTTGGCCGGTGTTTTTTTTTACACTTGATTCACATATACCTTCAGATACTTATAGTTGTCATATCCGGGAGTTTAATATTTTGAGAATTCAATCGAAAAATACGGTTATCCGAGAATATTTCATCAAAATTCTCTGATTGTTATAAAGAATTTATCTAAATAACTTAATTTAGCCCTTTGAATTTTTATAAGTTTTAGCGCGAGCCACATGGATAGATTTTCCTTTCTAAATGCCATTCATACAGATGTTATTGCCGATTTGTACCAACAATACCTGCGGAATCCTGACGAGGTAGAGCCGGGCTGGAGAAACTTTTTTCAGGGTTATGACCTGGCGAATACGGATTATGACCTGCTTGGTGAAGAAAATAACACCAGCGAAGTCCCGGAAAACGTACTAAAGGAACTCAAAGTCATTGACCTCATTAACGGTTACAGAACAAGGGGACATCTTTTCACCAAGACAAATCCGGTAAGGGCCAGACGCACCTATACACCTACCCTTGCGATAGAAAATTTCGGACTTGGTCAGGAAGATCTGAACACCGTATTTAATGCAGGAAGTATCCTGGGCCTCAAACCCTGCACCCTTCAGGAAATCCTGGACCACCTGAATAAGATCTATTGCGATTCCATTGGTGTTGAATACATGTACATCCGAAATCCCGATGAGATCCAGTGGTGGCAGGTGCGGCTGAATGAAAACGACAACCACCCAAACTATACTCCTGAAACAAAAAAATATATCTTATCCAAACTAAATCAGGCTGTTACTTTTGAACAGTTCCTGCAAACAAAATATGTCGGGCAAAAACGCTTTTCCCTCGAGGGAGGCGAAACTTTGATCCCGGCACTGGGAGCGATCATCAGGATTGCCTCGACCCAGTACAATGTAGATGAATTTGTCCTGGGCATGGCACACAGAGGCCGCCTCAATACACTGGTCAATATTTTCAGAAAACCCATCCGTGAGTTGTTCAATGAATTTGAGGGCAAAGATTACGCCGAAGATGATTTTGACGGTGATGTCAAATACCATTTGGGCTCAACCCTTACAAAAACACTGAAAAACAACAAGCAGATCACCATGAACCTGGTGCCCAACCCTTCCCATCTCGAAACGGTTGGTGCTGTGGCTGAAGGAATTACAAGAGCTAAGATCGACCTGGTATACAATGGCAATTCTGATAAGGTCATTCCTATCATTGTGCACGGAGACGCAGCAGTTGCCGGCCAGGGTATCGTGTATGAGATCATACAAATGAGCAAATTAAAAGGCTATTCTACCGGAGGTACCGTGCATATCGTGGTAAATAACCAGATCGGGTTTACAACAAATTATCTCGATGCCAGATCGAGCACCTATTGTACGGATGTGGCCAAGGTGATCCTTTCTCCGGTGTTGCATGTCAATGCAGATGATGTGGAAGCTGTTACGCATGCCGTTCTGATCGCCCTCGATTTCAGGATGAAATTCAAGCGCGATATTTTTATTGACCTGCTCGGATACAGGAAATACGGCCATAACGAAGGTGATGAGCCGAGGTTTACACAGCCCAATTTGTACAAGGCCATAGCCAAACAACCCAATCCACGGGATATCTACGCGAAAAAATTAATGGATGAAGGCGTAATTGACCAGGCCTATCTGACCAAACTCGAAAATGATTTCAAATCCTTACTGGAAGAAGAATTTCTGAGAGCAAAAGAAGACAGTGCCGCCAGGATCCGTCCGTTCATGGAAAATATCTGGAGCGGATTTATGCAACAGGATCTGGAAGGCATGCTGTTGGATGTGGGAACGAAATATCCGAAAAAGAACCTCTTGCAGCTTGCTAAAATAGTATCTACCGTACCGGAAAATGTAAAATTTTTGAATAAAGCCGAAAAGATCCTGCAGGACAGGGCTAAAATGGCTTTCGAAACCGACCGTCTGGACTGGAGCATGGCTGAGATCTTCGCTTTCGGCAGTCTGATGGAGGAAGGCTTTGATGTGCGTATTTCCGGACAGGATGTAGAACGGGGAACCTTTTCTCACAGACACGCCATTTTAAGGGATGAAATATCAGACCAGAAATTCAACCTGCTGAATATGAATCCGAAAAACAAGGGAGAGATGTATATCTATAATTCATCCCTTTCAGAATACGGGGTTCTGGGTTTTGATTACGGTTATGCCATGGCAGCACCCAACACACTGACCATCTGGGAAGCCCAGTTCGGTGATTTCAGCAATGGCGCACAGATCATTTTCGACCAGTACCTTTCTGCCGCAGAAGACAAATGGAAACAGCAGAATGGTATAGTTGTTCTATTGCCTCACGGATATGAAGGTCAGGGCTCAGAACATTCCTCCGCAAGAATTGAGCGCTATTTGCAGCTGTGCGGCATCGATAACATGACCGTGGCCAACTGTACTACTCCGGCAAACTTCTTTCATTTATTGCGCCGGCAAATGAAGCGCAATTTCAGAAAACCGCTCATTGTATTCACACCAAAAAGTTTGTTGAGGCATCCTCTTGCAACTTCAGCCATGGATGAATTTTCAAACGGAGAATTTCATGAAGTGATGGATGACAATACTGTTGATCCAAAAAATGTGAAGAGGCTGGTTTTTTGTTCAGGTAAATTCTATTACGACCTGATGGCAGAAAGAGAAAAACTAAAAAGAAATGATGTGGCCCTTATCCGCATGGAACAACTATTTCCTCTGCATGAAGAAAAAATCACCCAGGTGGTGCAAAAATACACCCATGTTATTGATTATGTCTGGGCACAGGAAGAACCCAGAAATATGGGTTCCTGGAGTTTTATGTTACAAAGATTTGAAATTAACGATCCGAAAGGAAACAGGATCCAGTTAAAAGTGCGATCAGGAAATTATTATTCCGTGCCCGCACCGGGTTCATCCACCAGGTTCAAGAGAAGGCATGAAAAAATCATTGAAAGCGTTTTTGACAATCAGTAAGATCATCATCTAAAAATAAAATAAAACCAAATGATACTAGAAATGAAAGTTCCCTCACCGGGGGAATCCATCACAGAAGTGGAAATTGCCAGCTGGCTCGTAAAAGACGGGGATTATGTAACTAAAGATCAGCCCATTGCTGAAGTGGATTCTGATAAAGCCACCCTGGAATTGCCTGCCGAAGAAAGTGGTATCATTACCCTAAAAGCAAAGGAGGGCGATGCAGTAGCTGTGGGTGCAGTAGTGTGCCTAATTGATATGAGCGCGGCCAAACCGGAGGGTGTAAAAGAAGAAAAGAAAGCAAAAGAAGTCGCAGAAATTAAAGAAAAACCTGCTGAAGTTCAAAAAGAAGCTGCCACTTACGCAACCGGAACAGCCTCACCGGCAGCAAAAAAAATACTGGCTGAAAAGAACATAGAAACAACAGAAGTAAAAGGCACAGGTAAAGACGGCAGAATAACCAAGGAAGATGCCGTAAATGCAGTACCTTCTATGGGTGCGGCGCTGAATGAAACCGACAGAAAAAGCGGAAGGGAAAAACTCTCCTTGCTGAGAAGAAAAGTAGCCCAGAGACTGGTTGCGGTTAAAAATGAGACCGCCATGCTGACCACTTTTAATGAGGTGGATATGCAGCCTATTTTTGATCTGCGCAATACCTATAAAGATTCCTTTAAAGCGAAACACGATGTGAGTCTGGGCTTTATGAGTTTCTTTACCCTTGCCGTTGTTCGCGCCTTAAAAATGTACCCGGACGTAAACTCCATGATCGATGGTGATTTTAAAGTCACCTATGATTTTGCAGATATATCCATCGCAGTCTCAGGCCCTAAAGGTCTGATGGTTCCCGTGATCAGAAATGCTGAGAAACTCAGCTTCAAGGGAGTTGAAAATGAAGTAAAAAGACTGGCTCTGAGGGCACGGGATGGGGAGATCACCATAGATGAAATGACCGGCGGCACTTTTACCATAACCAATGGCGGAGTTTTCGGATCCATGCTTTCAACACCAATCCTGAATCCACCCCAAAGCGCAATCCTGGGCATGCACAACATCGTTGAACGCCCTGTGGCTATCAATGGAAAGGTAGAGATCAGGCCAATTATGTATGTTGCCTTATCGTATGACCACCGCATTATCGATGGCCGTGAATCTGTCGGATTTCTGGTGGCTGTCAAAGAAGCCCTCGAAAAACCTGTCGAGATCCTTATGGATAATGATCCTAAAAAGGCACTTGAACTGTAACAAGGATAAAGGATAAAGGATAAAGGAAAAGGATAAAGAAGTAAAAAGTAAAAAGGCAAAAGTAAAAAGTTGTAATGTGTACTCGTAGCCCCGCGATGCCTCGCGGGGTGAGAGATTATCAATCTTCACATTTTAATTACCAAATCTCAAAACAAAATTTTCCTGATTCCTGATTCTTGGTTCCTGATTCCTTCTGGAAGGTTTTTTGAAAGTCCTCAATCAAATCAGCGTAAATCCGTTAAATCCGTGTCATCCGCGTTCTATTTAAAACAACGAAAAAGGACAAAGGACAAAGGGCAAAGTACTTATACCGATTTGATGGCTCTGTAACTGCTTATTGAATCAAGTATCCAACAACATAGAATTTTCCTAAATTAATCCTGATTTACATTCTTTCAGGAGTAATTCAAACTTTCATTAATTTTAAGGGTCTAAGTATATGTAAATAAACTTTTACAGAGTTTTTAATGAAATACAAATCATAAAGCCTTGAAAGACGAATCTGATTTCATAAAATCATTATTGGATCAAAAAGAAAGGGAAAGCGCTTTTAAAGTTTTACTCGATCTTTATCAGAAACGACTGTATTGGTTTATTAGAAAAATAGTACTAAGTCATGAAAATGCCGATGATGTGCTACAAAACACTTTTTTGCGTATCTACAAAAGTCTGCCCGGTTTTAAACAGGAGTCTTCTTTAAAAACCTGGATCTATCGCATTGCGTACAATGAATCCCTGAGATTTATTGAACAGGAGAAAAAGAAAACACATGGCTCAATAGATGATCTCAGCAATGCGTATATGAACACTTTAGTTTCAGATACTTTTTTTGACGGAGGCGCTCTGCAATTGCAATTACATCAGCTACTTGCAGCATTACCTGAAAAAGACCGACAAATTTTTCAAATGAAATATTATGACAATTTAAAATTTAATGAGATAGCAGAATTATTAAATGTTAATGAAAACACCTTGAAAACGGCCTATTACAAAACTGTAAAGCTGATAGAAAAAAATATACAAACGCTGGAACTTTATAGCGAGACTCAGGTCTAATAACAAAGCATAGAACACATGAAAAATTTAAAAAAATTGAACGAATTAATGCAAAACAAAGATTCAGTTGAAAGAGAATTGGATAAGTTGCATGCTGATGATCTTGGACTCGATCTGCCAGAGGATTATTTTGTAAATTCAAAAAATGATATTTTAGAAAAAGCTGGAATTGATAAGAATCCTAAAACAATTGCCTCGTACAAAAGCAAAACATTCTGGTTCGCAGCAGCAGGAATCGCTGTAATCATAGCACTATCTGTTTTCAAACCTAATTTTTTACCGAAACCGAATTCAACACCCTCGATCGTTTCAGACACCGTTGAGCAAATTCAAAACTACGGTATTGGCAACACTGATCAAGAAATAGAAAGTGATTTTTTGGTTGCATCCCTATTTATCGATGAAATTCATCTTGATAAATTCATAGATAACCATATCATTGAAGAAAGCCTTATTGATGAATATATTGACACTTATTTAATGGATGAAATGGCTGATGATCCATTGGTTTTCTAAGAAATATTTCTAATGAAGAAAAACTTTCCCAGGTTGTTTGGGTCAAATAAATAGAACGTTCAGAAGATCATTTAAAATTTAAAATCTTATACTATGAAATCTCTAAAAATAATCACAGTTTTAATGTTTGGGATACTTGTCGGAACAACGACTTTAACAGCCCAAAATAGAAATGGAAATGGTGAAGGCGATGGTGCGGGTTTTGGTAATGCACCCATAGAAAATCTCACCCCGGAACAAAAACAATTGCTCGAGCAAAGAAGAGAGCTCATCAAACAAAACCGGGAAGCTTTGAAAGCAACCTTGTCGGAAGCTCAATTGGCCATATTTGAAAATCAGGCACTTTCCAATCAGGAAAGACAAAAAGCACTAATGGCAACCTTTACTGCAGAACAAAAAGCACTAATGGCCAACAACCAGGAAAATATGAGCCAGATCAGAGATCAGTTCAGAAACACCATTACTGCGGAACAACGTCAGGAAATAAGAAATAGAATGCGGGTTAACCGTGACTCTGAAACAGGTTCGGGTAATGAATTGCGCCAGCAGGTCAGAGAACAAAGAAGATTGAACCAACAAAATGGGGGCAGTGGCAGCAATGGAGGAAATAATGGCAATGGAGGTGGCAATGGAGGTGGCAATGGAAATGGTGGGTCAAATTAGGCCCTGGGATTTTTCAGATCAGACAGATTAATCTTTGTTTAGGTGGTTGATTTTGGTCAACCACTTTTGCTTTAAGTGATTAAATATGAAAAACAAGATTATTTCAATCCTTTTCTTATTCAACTTCCTCCTTGCTTTTACTCAGGAACCTCCACAAAAGAAAAGTGACTTAGACAGCCAGTTAGACATTTTTTTAACGGATAATGAATCTTTGGATCTCTTTTTAGCCTCGATGACAAATTTTCATTTATTGTATTTATCGGCAAACTACAATAGCGAGACTTACTTTTCAGGACGCGATATTGATGTGGATCAATACAATATTGTACCACAAATTACTTATATCCATTCCAAAGGTTTCTATGCCAGTCTTTCCGGAATCTATTACGCAGAATTTGATCCGAACTGGGATGTTACTACTGCAACTGCGGGTTATGGAACGAGCCTTGGCAAGAAAAAATTATGGCAGTATTTTGCCTCGTATTCTTATTATTTTTATTCCAATGATATTGACAATCTATACCATAGTACCCTGAATGGGGGCATCGGAATCAATAATAAAAAAAGGACGCTTGGCACACAATTATCCGGAGCCTATTATTTTGGTGATGAAGTAACCTATCAAATTGTTTTAAGAAGTTATGCTAACTTAAAATTGCTCAAAACAAAAAAACATTACCTCAGGTTGAGACCCCAGTTCAGTATAGTTACCGGTACACAAATTGTTGACCTCGGCGGAGGAACCATACAGAAAACCCTGCTTTTAAAAGAGCCAGATCCTTCTGAAACAGTTTATCTGGAAGAAAATGTATTTGGTCTCATCAATACTCAAATCAATATACCCCTGCAATACACTGCAGGCCCCTTCGATTTTGAGTTGGGTTTTAACTATAATATCCCGTCCGAACTGGGAAATGAAAGTGATTTAAAAAATACCAGTTTCTTCAATTTTGGGCTTGCCTATCTCTTAGACCTTTAATGCCAAAAGAACTCATATTTGAAATTTCCCTGCTTTTCGAAGTCTCCTGAATGGAAAGACACAGTCTGCAACTGGTTCGTGCAAAGGACAACAGACAAAATGCACTAAACAGGTATTGAACAGATTCCGATATCAATTCCTTATATACTTCTTAAAAAATGTATAGGAACCCAAAACAATCAATATAATACCGGTAATTTCCTGAAAGTCAAAAGTTTTCATATTCAATCCATTATATACAATTAAACAAAATAGAACAAAAAGAATAATTACCTGTAAATATCTATTGCCCTTCACATATTGCGAAAAACCTGTTAGTTTCGATACAATGATCAATAAGCTCAGGATTAAGATCGTTATTGTTGTAAAAGTCATATCAAATAAAAATTTTTATAAAGTTAGTTTAATTATCCTGTATTTATCACCCATCCAGGCTTGTATAAATCTTCAAGCCTGAAAATACAAGCTACCAGCAAGCTTATTTCATTCAAAATATTACCTATCTTTATCTTACTGTATATCCATTGCATTGCCTGCCGGAATAAATTGTGAGCATAGACATTCAGTTTTGATAAGCTACCTAACCAAATTTTAAGAGACACAATGTCAAAATCTTCAAAAACTAAACCCTGGCTAAGTATATTTCAGCAGAGAAACATCTTTACAGCCCTTGCAATTTTCCTTACCATAATGGCATTACTAACGCCATTTTTTGATGTAGCTGATCCTGCTTCTCATGTTGGCGGCTTGCTGGTTTGGGCTGCTTTACTTGAACTTTTTCACGGATTCAGGCGTGCTGACAACTACGCAAGGCAAAGCGCCTGGTTCAGCGGAACCATAACCCTGCTGATCGGAACATTGTTGATAAATGCCGCTCTTTTTCAGGAGAAGGCACTCATTCAGTTTATACTCTTTCTTTTTTTAATCGATGCTGCCCGTTATTTGTACTATTTCGTAAAATACAAACGAAAAGGCATATTCACACTGAACAACCTGCTCTCGGGTTTAGGCAATCTTATTGCCATCGTTCTCATACTCATTTTCAGGGGCCAAAGTGTGGAATGGGTAATCTCCTTGTGCGGTGCTTTGAGAATATTCGGTACCATTTATAATATTTTCACTGCAAAGACAGGTACTGTAAAAGATGTGGCTGAGGATGTCGTAGAAAGTCTGGGCTTAGAAAGTGATCCTGAGCTGGAAGCCCTGGCAAAAAAACTGGAAAAAGAATCGATAGAAAGAGCCCCGATCGACGCCGGCTGGATCATTACCTTCCTCTTTATCTTGTTCTTTATTCACCTGGGGCGTATGGGTCTCGACCGGTCCACTTTTGGTATTCTTTCGCCTCTCGTTGCAGTAATCGGGGATATGTTTATCGCCTTGGTCGTTGCCTTCGCTATCATCGCTCCCTTCAGGACCATCTTCAGACAATTTACAGGTATGTTTTTAAAAGGCCTGTGGAAATGGGTAAAGAAGGTACCCGAATCGGAAAGGCGCTTTTTTAGCCTGCGTACCCCGGCTTATGCCTGGATAAAACGACAACTCAGGCTCTCGATAAGCATACGTAAATCCGGTTATTCCCTGTTCACAGCCCTGCGCAATGGACTTAAAATCGGGCTTCCATTTGCTGCCCTGCTTGCCGCCATTATGCCTGTACTGGGGATGAGCTGGTATTTTGATACAGAAAACTGGGCTTCTGGAATATGGGACGGCTATGCCGGAAGCAGAACTGAGGTTTGGCGGGAAGCAATGATCACAGCCAGTGGTGAAAAAATAGGGCCAAATGCATTCAGACTTAATCCTGAAGGCGTTTCGGATTCAGGCGATTTCTCTTTTGTAGTTATTGGTGATACCGGAGAAGGAGATGCATCACAACAGGTACTCAAAGACCAGATCCTGGCTGTGGCAAACAAACCGGACATCAGCTTTACAATTATCTCTTCTGATATTGTGTATCCTTCCGGAGCCATGCGAGATTACGAACGCAAATTTTTTCTTCCCTTTAAAGGACTTACGAAACCTATTTATGCCATACCCGGGAACCACGACTGGTACGATGCCCTGGATGGTTTTGTCGCCACCTTTTTTACTCCTGCCGCAGCAGCAAAGGCATTAGAAGCCAGAACCCGAAGTGACTTGAAAATTACAAGCACAACGCCGGATGTTATCAATAAAATAATCCATCAGGCTTCCTACCTCAGAAATCAGTACAAACTTCCTGTAGGTTTTCAGAATGTACCTTTCTTCCAGGTTTCAAACGATCATTTCGTTTTACTTGCCATTGATACCGGCGTGCGCAGAAGGGTAGACGGCATGCAACTGGCCTGGCTTAAGATCAGTGCTGGAAGCCTCCAAAGGCAAATTTGTTATGGCTTTGCTCGGACATCCCTTCTATGCCATCGGCGAATATCAGGGTGATATGAACCCCGATTTTAAGGCGCTGCACGACCTGCTCCGGGCATATAAAGTCAACCTGGTTATGGCCGGTGATACCCATGATCTGGAATACTACAAGGAATTACCGGTAAACAATGACGGCCACACCATGTACCACTTTGTGAACGGTGGTGGTGGCGCTTACCTGAGTATTGGTGCGGCCATGACAGATCCTGAAACCAGGCCTACTGCGGATTGGGCCAATTATCCCTCGCCCGATCCACTGATACAAAAGATAGATTCAATCACACCAAAATGGAAATATCCGGGCTGGGTCTGGGTAAAAAAATACAACGGATACCCCTTCTCTGCCGAATGGCTCTCAGCAGCTTTTGACTACAACCAGGCCCCCTATTTTCAAAGTTTTATGGAAATAAAAGTTGAAAAATCACTGAACAGAATTCGTCTGATACCCTATGGAATTCATGGGCAATTGCGATGGAAAGACTTTCAGACCGGTGGAGCCGGAAAACCGACCAACTCAAGTGATGGTGACCTGGCTGAATGGATTATTCCCATGTAACCACCAGAATTAATCTGCAAGATACAGTAAAACCAAAAAAACGTTATACCCCAGACATATAAATCTGTATGGGGATTTAATGGCATAAAATAACAATTATTTAAGTCATCTGATTGCAAGTATTTGAAATTATCTATCTCTTCATAGATATTCATTCGTATTTGAATATTTATTAATTTTAATGGATAATGAGTCATTCAGACCTAATCACCGGATGATCAAGTAAGCCACTAACCATTAATATTAAAAGAATGGATGCGTATTCAGAAGGAAGTCCGCCCGATCAAGCAAAGAACCCTATTCAAAAAAAGGAAAATCCACCGGATGAGGTTTCAGGAATAAAGTTAATTGAATTAAAAAAAACCTGGCGGGATTATCTTTTTGAATTTTCAGTTCCTTTCCTGGCTGTTACGGCTGCCTTTTTGCTCAGTAATGAAAAAGATGCCTATTATGAAAGAAAACTTGAAAAACAACTGATTCAATCTATAGTCTATGATCTGGAGAGCGACATTCATCTGATTGACGAACAAATCAGTTTCCACACGATCAAAATTGGGGAAATGGATACCCTGCTTCAGTTGCTCAAAGAACCTGAATCAGTCAAAAATATTTCCCGGATGCACCATCTGGGGAGAATGACAAGCCGAAGCATCCAGTTCAACAATAACGACAAGACGATAGAACAGATGAAGAATGCTGCGACCTTTCGCGTTATACAAAATCAGGAAGCTGTCTCGGAAATTATTGATTATTATCAAAAAATTAAAGTTATCCGACTGGTTGAAGAACGGGAGAAGGATGAACTTGAAAATTATAAAAGAATAGCTGTGAAGATATTTGACCCGTTCTCCCACAGGAATGTTGTGAGCGGAAATTTAATAAAAGAGGTGCGTACTAATCCTGAATTCATTTCGGGCGATACCCTTGATAAACAAGAGCTGGCAGGTTATATTCAGTATTTGAATACCTCTCGGGGCAGACTCATATCATTAAAAACAGATCTTAAAAAATCAGCTGAGAAATTAATCCAGAATCTTCAAAAGACTTATGCGCTTCCCGTTAATGCGGGTAAAGAAGAAAATTGATCATAAATCAATGCTGTGGTTTTTTCTCACAGAATTTTTAGACACGTTGGCTCAAATAACTATAAATAAGTTCAAAAAGATGATAGACATGTTAAAATTTATGTTGCGCCTTACCAACCTGGTTCTATTCGGTATTCTTTTTCCAAATACCGCATTTTCACAGAATTCACCTGTCAATACCGGCAATATTGAAAGGAGATGGCAGGATATTGAATATGCCAACACATCCAATGCACAGAGGCTGGATATCTATTTACCTGAGAATGGCGAGGGACCATTTCCGGTCATTCTTTCAATACATGGAGGTGCTTTTAAATCTGGTGATAAAAGGGATGGGCAGTTGAAACCAATGCTGGAAGGATTGAACCATGGTTATGCAGTAGTCTCGGTGAATTACCGCCTGAGTCCGGAAGCCAAATTCCCAGCCCAGATCTTTGATGTAAAAGCTGCTGTACGCTGGATCAGGGCCAATGCAAAGCAATACAAACTCAATGCCGATAAGATCGCTGCCTGGGGAGGCTCTGCCGGAGGACATTTGTCAGCACTGCTCGGAACCTCCGGTGATGTCAGCTCTTTGGAAGACCTTCAACTGGGAAATCCTGAACAATCCAGTCGTTTACAGGCGGTGGTGGATTGGTTCGGTCCAACAGATTTTTTGAAAATGGATGAACAACTACTCGAAAGTAAAGTGAAAAATCCGCAGGTACATTCCATACCCGATTCTCCGGAATCAGAGCTTATCGGTAAAAATCTGGAGGAGGCGCCCGAACTTGTAAGAAAGGCAAATCCTGAAACCTATATCACCCCAGATGATCCGCCATTTTTTATTCAGCATGGTTTAACAGACAATCTGGTCCCCTACCAGCAATCGGTTAACCTGGCAGAAAAACTGCAAAAAGAATTGGGCAAAGAAAAAGTATCTCTTAAATTGTTTCCGGAGACCGGACATGGCGGACCTGCTTTTTTAGCTGCGGACAATCTGGAGAATATTTTCCGCTTTCTTGATTCTTATTTGAAGTAGCAAATTAACATGTAAAAAACAAACAGAAATATACGTATAAACATATGAAAAGCATATTTTTACTATTCTGGCTTTTTTTAATGGTTGATAAGTGCGAAACCATTTATTTTGACAAGCCACAGCCCGATGCGGTTAAAAATCTGAAACAGTTTCCGAAAGTATATCGCGGTACCTATATGGACGAGGATTCGACTTATTCTGGAAATTGATAAAACAAGCTTCATTCACAAACGTCAACTGAACTGGAAGCTTACCAAAAGTGAGCTGGATACAAGCACAATGTACCGGCTCGACAAGAATTTTCTGATCAATACACAGACGCTGGAGAAAATTCCGGTTCAATTCAGACATGATACCATAGATGTTTTTGATGAAATTACAGATACCCTTTTTACCTTTTCAAAAGATCAGCTTGCGCGCTCATTTAAGGGAAACCTGATTTTAAGCAGCAGGCAGGATGATGATTTGTGGGAAGTTGAAATGTACAGTCTGAAAGGCAGCATCCTGAAGTATATGGCCTTTTATAATAACAAGGGTATATTTACTGATTTCGCTGCCATGTCGGATAGTGAAGTGATCAAAGACTCGGCGCAAACCGACACTGTAAAAATGATTCTGAAACCATCAAAAAAGGAATTTAAAAAATTACTGGCTAAAAAAGATTCCCTGCTTGTGGGTGAATTCAGGAAGATAAGCCATGCAAAATAATTTGCTTGCACTCAAAACAGGGCTTGTACTGCTGCTTGTCCCTGTCGGCAATATGACTTGATAATTAAAAAATAATACTATATGCAAGTAACGGATCTAGCAAAAATGATCGACCATTCCATTCTTCATCCGACCATGACCGATGACGATTTGAAGCGCGAATGTGAAGTGGCAAAAAAATACCATGTTGCCTCGGTTTGTGTAAAACCCTATGCGGTAAAACAAGCCGCGGATATATTAAAAGGCACGGATGTGCTGATAGGTTGTGTTATCGGTTTTCCTGCCGGAAATTCGAGCATTGAAGTAAAAGTTTTTGAAACCGAAACCGCGTGCAAGGACGGAGCCGTAGAAATTGATATGGTAATAAACATAGGCAAAGCCTTGCAGGGCGACTGGGAATATATTACCCGTGAGATTAAAGCAGTTACCGATGCCTGCCATAAGCACCATGCCATTGTTAAAGTAATATTTGAAACCGATTATGTTACAAAAGAGGCTGATATAGTTAAGCTCTGCCAAATTTGTACAGAAGTAGGCGCGGATTATGTAAAAACCTCATCAGGCTTTGGCTTTGTAAAACAAGCAAATGGCGATTACAACTACCAGGGGGCTACCATACCTGTTTTAACCCTGATGAAAAAGAGTGTAGGTCCAAAAGTAAAAGTAAAAGCAGCCGGCGGGGTTCGTACCTTAGACCAGCTCCTGGCTGTAAGAGAAGCCGGATGCACCCGCAGCGGGGCTACCGCAACGATCTCCATGCTGGAAGAAGCGAAAAAAAGATTTGGGAATTAACCAACATTTTCTGTAGTGTATAAAATCTAATTCATACGAAAAATAAAGATGACATGGCGACTTATATCTCGTTGTTGAAGGGAATTAACGTTGGCGGAAACAATCTGATCAAAATGGCCGATTTGCGAAAGTCCTATGAAAATTTAGGGTTTCAAAATATCAGGACCTATTTGCAAAGTGGCAACGTAATATTTACAGCCAAAGAAACAGAACTCAAAGAATTAGAACATAAAATATCCCTGCAAATTAAAAGAGACTTCGGGTTTGATATACTTGTTATTGCATTGACTCCGGACAAACTGAAACAAGTCATTCACAAAAATCCCTTTTTAAAAAAGCCTGATATTGAGCCTGATTTTTTATATGTGAGCTTCCTTTCTACCAATCCTGACCTCAGCGAAAAAAAGGCCATTGAAGATAAATTACAGAACAGGGAAGAAATAGCCTTTACTGACAGTGCCGTTTACCTGTATTGCCCCGAGGGGTATGGAAAAACCAAACTGACCAATTCCATTTTGGAAAAAACCTTAAAAGTTGGAGCAACAACGAGAAACTGGAAAACAACAAATGAACTTTTGAAAATAGCCCGGGAGATCAGTTCTGAATGGAATGCCAATTAAAATTTACCCATTTTTACACAGCAATTATGATGGAGAATATCGTTGAAAAAGTACGGGAAGCACTGATAAAAAGTGCAGATGAAAAAACCAGGGAAGTGAGTCAGCGATTTTTCAAGGAAATGATAAAAACCCATGGGGTAAAGGCTGCCGGGGTTCAGAAAATAAGTAAGGAATTTTTCAAACAAATTATGCACAAATCCAAACCGGAGATTCTCGGGTTCTGTGAAAATCTGTGGCAGTCGGGCTACCTGGAAGAATCTCTTATTGCCTGCAACTGGTCCTATTTTATCCGCAAGCAATACCAACCGGATGATTTTCGAATTTTTGAAAAATGGATCAACACCTACGTAAATAACTGGGCATCCTGCGATACACTCTGCAATCATACAGTGGGGACCTTTATTGAAATGTATCCGGATTATATCATTAAATTAAAAGAATTCACTGCCTCAGAAAACCGTTGGCTGCGCAGGGCAGCTGCAGTTTCACTGATCGTTCCGGCTAAAAAAGGTAAATTTTTGAAGGATATTTTGGAAATAGCAGATAAACTGCTTTCTGATAAAGACGATCTGGTTCAAAAAGGAGCTGGCTGGATGCTCAAGGCAGCGAGTAAAACCCACCAACAAGAAATCTTTGATTATGTGGTGCGGAATAAAACAAACATGCCCCGGACATCGCTTCGGTACGCCGTGGAAAAAATGCCGGAAGAAATGAAAAGGCTGGCCATGGAGCGGTAATGGATGAAATTCCATAATAATTGTGATTAAATCACAATGCAAGTATTCGTCCTCAAATATCACATCTTATTCATAAAATACAAATAGCATAACTGGCACGATAAATGTTCATATATTTTCCAATATTAGAATTAGGCTATTTAAAAGTCAATAAAAACCTAAACCATAATAAGTCGCAACAATGAATAAATTTATATCCGGACGAATTAAAAGTTTGGGTTATGCCTTCAAGGGTGCCTATTTGCTATTAAAAACTGAACATGCTGTTATTACCCAGGCCCTCTTGGGTTTATTGTTCATATTTTTGGGTTTTACTTTCATATCAATAGAATTGAATGGATATTGCAATTATTCGCAATAGGCCTTGTATTATCCGTTGAAAGCCTGAACACCGGAATTGAAAAACTCTGTGATTTTGTGCATCCGCAATATCATAATAAAATTGGCTTTATCAAAGATATATCTGCCGGAGCTGTTACTTTTGCGGTTTTGTTTTCCATAATCATCGCATTATTCATTTATTACCCCTATCTCTTTTAAAATGATAAAAATTTTTAAATCAAGATTTTCACTGCTTAGCTCTTTCATTTTAACATACCTTATCATTTCTTTTTTAGTCAGGCTTGTACTCTATTTTCTATCATTAAAAAATATTGAATTTTCAATAGGCGCCATTCTGAAGATTTTTGCCATAGGTTTTTACTTTGATCTGGGTGTTGCCTTGTTTTTTAGTTTTGTTTATAGTATCTACTTGTTAATCGTTCCAAGAAGAATTACAGGAAGCTATTTTGACAAATTTGTAACCTATTTTTTAGTAAGCCTGCTCTTATTTATAGCCATTTTTTCTTTTATATCTGAATTTACTTTCTGGGACGAGTTCAATACCCGCTTCAATTTTATTGCGGTAGATTACCTTATTTATACCTATGAAGTAATTGAAAACATCAACCAATCATACCCAATTCCGCTTATCATATTTGTACTTTTCTCCCTCATTGCAGGAATCATGTATCTTTACCATAAAGCGGGCATATTTGAGCATACCTTTAAAGAAAAGACTCCGTTAAAAATGCGGTTATATGTGATTCTTCCCCTGCTGCTTTTTAGTATGGCTTTCGCTGTGCTGGCAAAAAACAGACAGGCGGAATGGAGTCAAAACCTCTATCAGAACGAGCTGAGCAAAAACGGTGTATTTTCTTTTTTTGCTGCTTACCGTTCAAACGAACTTGACTTTAACACCTTTTATCCAAAATTGCCTGAAAAACAGGCTTATAATATTATTAGAAAAGAGATCCTTCAGAAGAACCAGGTTTATTCCAATCAGGAATTTGACAACCTCAAAAGAAAAGAAATTGGCGATAATGATCAAACGCCCAATATAATTCTGATTACTATTGAGAGCTTTAGCGCCAAATATTTGAACTATTTTGGAAATGAGAAAAACGCGACCCCAAATTACGATCTGTTGGCACAAAACAGCATTTTCTTTTCCAATCTGTACGCCACAGGTACAAGGACAGTCCGCGGTATGGAAGCACTTACCCTTTGCATCCCTCCAACACCGGGCAACAGTATAGTGAGAAGACCGAACAACGACCATATTTTTTCAATTGCCACCATATTAAAAGAAAAAAACTACGACCTCAAATTCATTTATGGCGGCGACGGTTATTTTGATAATATGAATACATTTTTTGGAGGACAGGGCTTTGATATCGTTGACAGAGATAGGGGTAATCCATTATCTGATGAAATTAAAACTGAAAGGTTTTCAATTCAGGATGAAGAAGTGAGCTTTGAAAATGCCTGGGGGATTTGTGATGAAGACATTTACCAACAATCACTGAAATATGCAGATCAGGAATACCAAAATAACAAACCGTTTTTTCAATTCGTAATGACGACCTCCAACCACAAACCTTATTCATTTCCCGACAATAAAATAGATTTACCCCAGGGCACCAGAGAAAGTGCTGTTAAATATACTGATTATGCGCTGGGTCAGTTTATTGCAGAAGCCAGATCAAAACCCTGGTTTTCAAATACGGTATTTGTTGTAGTTGCAGACCATTGTGCCAGCAGCGCAGGCAAATGGGAAATAAACATTGAAAAACACCACATTCCAGCCATCATCTATAATTTAGATGAAAGAAAAGAAACTATATCTAAACTGTGTTCTCAAATTGACCTCATGCCCACTCTTTTTGGTTATTTAAACTGGAATTTTAATACAGAATTATATGGCATGGAGATCGATAAGATGGAGCCCTCAGAAGAAAGGGCCCTGATCGGTAATTACAGAACACTTGGCTTGTTAAAAAATAATTTGTTAACCGAAATAAATGACAGGAAACAAATAATCCAGTTTAATTGGAACAGTAAATCAAAAACCATGACTGAAAATAAGTCTGATCAGAACGACATCTTAAAAAATCTTACCATTGCCTATTACCAAACTGCAAGTGAACGATTCACAAACGGAAAAATGAAGGTTAAAAATTAGTCCGCAAATAAGGATTATCTTATATTCACGACTTATCTAAAAAGCTTTTATGAAAGTGCTTTGCCACGATTTAAAAATATTTTAAAGTACTAGTGAGATAATTGAACTTTTCAATTTATGACAAACAGAGAGCGATTAAACCTATTACGGATTCCCACAAAAGACAATCCATTGCGTATTCTGATGAGTGCCTGTCTGGGAGGGGTAGCCTGCGGCTATGACAGTTCAACAAACGGTGTTTATCCTTCCGCATTAAAAATCCTGACCTATGATACCGTTAAAATAGTAAAATTTTGCCCGGAAGATTTTTCCTTTGGTACACCCAGAGAGATGTGCGATATGCATGGAGGAAACGGCATGGATGTATTAAATGGCAAAGCAAAGGTGCTGAGTGATTCAGGCAAAGACTGGACAGCGGGCATGATCAAAGCCTCAGAAAAGATGCTCGAACTGGCAAAAGAAGAACAAATAGAGCTTGCCGTTTTAATGGATATCAGCGCTGCCTGCGGCAGTCAGGTAGTCTATGAAGGAAACCGGTTCGGTGAACAAAAGGTGTACCAGATCGGGGCCGGTGTCTGCGCTGCACAGTTGATCAGAAACGGTATTAATGTGATCAGCCAGCGTGATTTTGCTTCGTTGGAAATACTCTATTCCAAAATTGATCCGAAACACATAATTTCAGAAGGGGCCAAAGACCATCACGAAACGGATTGGTACAAGGCTTATTTCAAAATTTGATACAACCGGCTTATGATGCCGATACTTTTCAAATTTTTATTCTTTCCCTGAGACTTTCTTCTAAAATTTCCGTTCTTTGAAAAACCCCAACAACCCATACCTAATTTTACATTGACTGGATCAATAGAGGCAAATAAAAATTAAAATTTTTAATACCAAAAAACATGGAACGGATCATAAAACTTATCGCAGTTGTCGAATCGCTTATTCCGGAATACATGGCAAGTCCGGAGGATAAAAATATCTCAAACGGCAATGTCGCAATTTGCATTATTGACGCTGACAATAATGTTTTTGGTAAAATTATGGGCACTGATAAGATCCGCAGCCGGCAATCGTACAAAATTGCCTGGACCAAGGCCAGTCAGGTCTGGATTACCGGATACAAAACAGGTGAATTTGAAAAACTGGTGTATTCCGGCCAGCTGGATGACAGCAAATTCGGGATCATAAAACCCGATTTTCTGGGCTGGGAAGGCGGACAGCCGGTTGTGCTGAAAGATGGAACAAAATTGAGCGTTGGCTTTAGCGGATTCAGGGGTACAAGCGATCTGGAAATTGTTTTGCGGGCCATTGCAAAAGCCGGACTGTAGCACTCATCACAAGCAAATTAAAATTTCTGCTCGTCATGACTGGGAATAAATACATAAAAAATAGAACGATATGATAAAAATAAATGGTAAAAATGCCCTGATCACTGGGTCAAGCCGAGGAGTTGGCCAACAAATTGCTCTGGGTCTGGCAAGACTGGGCTGCAATGTTATTGTTCACGGAAGAACGAAAGAGAGCTGCAGCAAAACACGCGCCTTGCTGAAAAAATACAAGGTAAATGTGTACTGCGTGTATGGAGAATTATCTGAGGAATCTGATGTGAACCAGCTTGTAAAACAGGTGCGGGATCTGAAAATTTCCGTAGATATCCTTTACAACAATGCGGCAATTATGACCCCGTTTCAAAATAATATCTGGAACCACAGCTGGGAAGACTGGATGCTGACCTGCAAAGTAAACATTTTTGCTGTGTACAGCCTTTGCGCAGCATTTATTCCCGACATGATAACCAATGGCTTCGGGAGGGTGGTTAACCTCAGTTCCGGCATAAAACATACGCCTGAACTTGCCCCCTATGGCGCGTCAAAATGGGCTATAGACAAACTAACTGATGATCTTTCCGCTAAACTTGAAAATACAGCTGTCAGAATAAATACCCTCGATCCGGGGTGGTTGCGTACCGACATGGGCGGAGAAAACGCAGAACACCCTGTTCAAGCAGTATTACCTGGCGCCTTAGCCCCCGTCCTGATTGGAAATGATGGTCCGAATGGCACATCTTTTTCGGCAATCAACCACAACCTGGATATGACCGCCTTTGATCAGCTGACAAGAAACTGAATTAGGACAAAATTTAAAGGAAATAGTATTGAGATATGAGTATTGAGATATGAGTATTGAGAATGAGATGAGATATGAGTATGAATATGAGTATTGAGATATGAGTATTGAGATATGAGTATTGAGATATGTGTTTTATCTGCCAAGGGCAGGGATACAGTTTTGTTCACTCAACATTCATCACTCAAAACTCAACATTCATAACTATCCTATTTCCCTGTCTACCGGTTTACATGCCGGAGGCATGCAGGCAAGGTGGATCTTGTTTCTTGTTTCCTGTTTTTCGTTGTGGGCCATGAGATTCCTCTCCCCGCCCCGAGTGCTCGTGGTCGGGGATATCGGAATGACAACATGAAGGAAAAGCACTTCCTTCGAAGTCGGGAGACTTCGAAGAGCGGTACAACTTTTTACTTTTTACTTTTGCCTTTTTACTTTTTACTTTGTCATCCTGTCTCTTGGTTCCTGTTTCCTGATTCCTGATTCATGATTCTCATATCTCAAATCTCACATCTCAATACTATATAATTTTCTTACTTTTGCGGCAGATAAAACGGCTGTCGCCTAAAGTGTAAATTTAACCGAGTAATCACACCATAAAAGAAATGACTTTTCTTCAGGCAATAATTATCGCCATTATAGAGGGCATTACAGAATTCCTTCCCATATCTTCTACCGGTCACATGATCCTGGCCTCGACGCTCATGAACATACATGAGAACGAGTTTGTAAAGACCTTTGAGATCTCCATTCAACTGGGCGCTATTCTGGCCATCGTTTGGCTTTACAGAAAGACTTTTTTTCAGGGAATATCCATATATTTAAAACTGGCGATGGCTTTTTTACCAACCGCCATCATCGGTTTTCTGGCTTATGATTTTATCAAAACCCAACTGTTCAACTCAACCGTTGTTGCAGTTTCTCTGATCGTCGGGGGAATCATCCTCATTTTAATCGATAAAAGGGTAGTCGCACAAAAAAGCCGGACACTGGCTCTGGAAGACATCTCCTATAAAAATGCGTTTTCAATCGGGCTTATTCAATGTTTTTCCATGATTCCCGGTGTATCAAGAGCCGCTGCAACCATCATTGGCGGGGTATTTAACGGACTCGACAAAAAACAGGCCACCGAGTTTTCTTTTCTGCTGGCCGTACCAACCATGTTTGCCGCCACCGGCTACGACCTGCTAAAAACCGGTACGGGTTTTACCAAAGATGAAGCCATCTTGCTGATCACCGGACTCATCATTGCCTTCATTACTGCCTGGATCGCGGTCAAAGTATTTTTAAAAATTGTTGAGAATTACGGCTTTAAACATTTCGGTTATTACCGCATAGTTATCGGCGTACTTTTTTTGCTTTTCATGCGGTTTTAAATATCCGGTGAACCATTATCACACAAAAAACATCATTTTTTTCAAAGCTCATCATCAGCTGTATCTGAGCTTGTTCAGCCAAACTAAACTCTTTCTTCAGATTAGAGGCTCCTGTGCAATTAATTGATTTTTTTTCTACCTTTATATACTTGTTGTGAGTAATTAAAGGAATTATGCAGAATTTTGACATTCAAATAAAATATGAAAAAAAATCTTATCATTATCTTAATGTCACTGCTATTGATTTCGTGCAGCGATTCAGATGAACTGGCCGGTTTAAATTTTGACCGAAATACTTTTGAAAAAAATCGAGAATTATGGGAAGTAAATAAAATTTCAAATTATAAATTCTCACAAGTATACAGCTCCTTATCTATAGGTAGTCAACCCAAATTAACCAGTATTGTATTAAACAATGAAATGGATACCATATTTGTCCAATCACAAATTTGTAACCATCAATTCCATGGGAGAGCTTACTTATTTTGGAACTGTTGAAGATATTTATCAGTACATAGAAAATAAGGCAGAGCAGCTTGAAATAGAAATTAATTCAAGCCAGAACATCATGAAAGGTGCTGCAATTGAAATAACTTACGATGAGATCCTGCACTATCCTACTGAAATTAAGTGTTCTGGATATTACGATAAGCCTTTATTAGGAGGTTTAAGTATAAACATCGTATTTAGTGATTTTGAAGTTAATCCATAACAGGTTTCTAATTTGATAGATTAACTACACATAACACCTCCTATATCTTATGCTTAATTTAAACTCATAACTTATGGACAAAGCAGAACAAACCATGGTTGATAACCTGCACAAAAATACGGGTAAAACATTGGAGCAATGGATAGCCCTTGTAAAAAAAGAAAATTTTGAAAAGCACGGACAGATCATCAGTTTTCTTAAAAGAAAAACACGGATTTACACACGGTTTTGCCAACCTGGTGGCGCATAAATCCAAAGGTTCCGATGCGGGTTCGGCAGAGAATACGGATGACCTGATCACAAAACAATATCAGGGTAAAGAGCACTTCAAGCCTTTGTATGAAAAGCTGATGCAGGAGATTAAAGGTTTTGGGAATGATGTGGAAGTAGCCCCAAAAATTGCCTATGTGGCTTTAAGAAGAAAAAAACAGTTTGCCATTCTGCAGCCTGCCACCAAAACGCGCTTTGAAATTGGCATAAACCTCAAAGGACACGAGGCCAAAGGGAAACTGGAAGCCATCACTGCAGCCAATGCCATGTGTTCGCATAAGATCAATCTCGCGGATATCCAGGATGTCGATGCCGAAGTAATAGGATGGATAAAAACTGCTTATGAGCATGCAGGATGATTGCAATAAAGTTTAAAGTTTATTTCACAACATACCTGCTGCAAACAGTATAATGAAATGGGTATTTCCGAAAAAGCCATATACTTACTCCTATTTCTCTTACAGAGCTTTGCAGCTCTTTCACAAAATGATCTGTTTGAAGTCCAGAAAGTAAACGTGAGTGACGGATTGCCACACCGAAGCTCTTACGGAATAACTCAGGATCTTTCCGGATTTATCTGGATCAGCACACCGGGAGGCATCAACCGGTATGACGGATATCAGGTGAAAACCTATAATTTTAAGAACCTGAATATTAGTGAAAACGCATACACAGATTTGGCCATTGACAGAAATAACAGGCTTTGGTATTGTGAACGTCAATTGCTTGGGCAAAAAATTAAAAGTGGCATTATTGATCTTGAAAAGGACAGTTTGTATTCTATTGGACAATTCAGCAAAGGGCTTTTTAATGATTCCGATATAATTTCTGCCCGACAGTCAAAAACTTTAAACAATGTTGTCCTTCTTGCCACACAACAGGGCGCCATATACACCTATGATGGCTCATTTAAAAAAGTCTTTGATTTCAAAAAACCATTTGCGGATCCGGTTATTTGCGATTTTTCAAAAGACGGAAAGTTGCTGGTCCTCTCAGGCAACGAACTCAATATGATAAAAAATGGCAGGAAAGTAGCAAAGCCATATTATTTAAAGAATGATGATGAATCATTTATAAGGTTCACCTATTCGGGTTCTCAGATCATACTGGAATCTATAAATTCCAGGTACGAAAAAAATTACTGGCTTGTTGAAAATGATACGCTGGTACCCTATACTATCAATGATGAAGATGTTAAAAACCTGTACCTGTTCCAGGCCGGAGAAAATTATCTCATATATGGTAAAAAAGACCAGATCATCATTCAAAATAAGAAAGGGGAAAAGGCACTCGAATATACCATTACAGAAAAATGGAATTCCACCATAGATTTTAAAGAGGTACTCATAGACAGGCAAAACATAGTATGGGCTACTTCAAAGAATGGTGTGTACAAAATCATACCCAAGAAGAACTTATTCAAAACATTTCAGTCAGGAAACAGTATAAGAGGTATATACAGTGAGGATCAAACTTTGTTTGTTGGAGGTTATGCACAAAATTTAATGATTGACCTCAAAAGTAATGCAATTTCAACCTTTCCGGAAGATGAAGATGCCTTTTCATCATTTCAACGCGATAAGAGAGGGAATTTATGGATAGGAACAACATTCAATGGCGTGTTTCTATATCATCCAGAATCCAATGATTGGAAGAGATACAAAGCAGCAAGCCGAGGACATTTATATCTTACTTATCATAACCCAATCACTGAAAGAATCTGGATTGGATCGGGAAACGGACTTTTCTATATCGATTCCGGAAGTGATCAGGTAGAACAATATCCATTACCTGTTGAAGACACGGATACAGAGATCAGGCAATTTTATCGAAACGAGAAAGGCATATGGATCATTACCGGCAATGGCTTATTCCTGATGAATGCCGATACAGAAAAAATCATTCAGCATCTGACTGTAAAAAACGGTTTTCCGGAAGACAACTTAAACTATCTTTATGAAGACCCTTCAGGTATTTTTTGGCTTGCCACAAAACTGGGAGGTTTAATCAGGTGGGATACCAGCACGAATTCTTTCCAGCAATTTACCCAAAAGGAAGGCTTGTCAAACAACACCCTCTATGCCGTTTATGAAGATGACTACAATACCTTATGGCTGCCCAGCAATTACGGTTTGATGCGTTTTGATAAAATTTCGCATTCGGTTCAGGTTTTCCTGCCTGAAAACGGCATTGCTCATGAAGAATTCAACACCTTTGCCCACCACAAAGCGGCAGACGGCACAATGTATTTTGGAGGCATTAACGGAATAACTGCCTTCCATCCAAAAAACATTGATTTGAACAAAAGCCAGAATTACCCGATCTATCTCACCAGAATTCAGGTACTCGATCAACAGTCCAATAATTTTATAGACAAGACGAAGGAACTAAACACTTCAAATTCGGTGTACCTCAAGCACAATGACAGGATACTAGAGGTTGAAGTGACACTGTTGGATTTTCAATACAAGGCCAATCACCAGTTTGCCTATAAAATAGAAGGTGTTCACAATGACTGGTTGTATACGAACAAAAACAAGATCACGCTGATTGGTCTTCCCTACGGAAACCATCTGATCAAAATCAAAGGAAAAGGGAGCTCAGGAAACTGGAATAAGCAGATACTGGAAATTCCTGTTTATGTTGATGCACCATTTTATCTGAAATGGCCCTTTATCTTATCTGCATTGGCAATGATCACTGCTCTGGTTGGTTTGGGTATAAGATGGCGCGTTCATGCATTAAAATCAGAAAGAACAAGACTTGAAAAAGAGGTTGAGAACAGAACAAGAGAAATTGAAAGTGATAAGCAGATCATCGCGAGCCAGGCTGAAGAACTGAAAGAGCTGGACGTAGCCAAAACCAATTTCTTTTCAAACATAACCCATGAATTCCGCACCCCGCTTACCCTGATTATTGGCCCATTGGAGCAGATGATTACCTCACAACCACCACCAACAATTTTTAAAAGACGGCTTCAGGGCGTTTTAAAAAATGCAAGACACATTCTCGTACTCATTAACCAGCTGCTGGATATTTCCAAAATTGAAAGCGGCCAGATGAAAGTTGAACTTGTAAAAGGCGATATCATCTATTATACCCGGGAACTGATCAACAGGTTTCAGATCCTGAGTAAAAACAAAGGCCAAAGGCTTTATTTTCTGGCCGATAAGAAAAATTGGTTCATTAATTTTGACAGTAAAAAGTGGGATAAGATTATTTATAACCTGATTTCCAATGCCATCAAATTTACACCGGAGGGAAAAGAAATTCAGGTGAACCTCACGGAAATTTGTGACAAGGATGAAGCGCATTTGAAGTTAATGTCCGAGATTCAGGTATTGGCATACCTGAGGATCAGCTCGGGCACATTTTCGACCGTTTTTATCAGGTAGATCATTCAGCCACCCGCGAACAACAGGGAACCGGAATCGGACTGTCTCTTGTAAAAGAACTGATCCATCTTCAAAATGGAACCATTGAAGTCTTTAGTGAAGTGGGCAAAGGTACTACCTTTGAAATTTTGCTGCCCATACCAAAAACAGAAGGGGCTGAATCGCTTATCGGGCAATTTCCGGTAAAAGACGCTATACTGTTTGAAAACAACATCATGCCGCCTGCTGAGGATCAAACGCTAAAAACACCCGTGGAAGATCCCCTGGAAGTACTCATTGTAGAAGACAATGAAGAAATGAGGGAATATATTCATCATTGCCTTTCTGTTGAGAACTACAAGATTACAGAAGCATCAAATGGCGAGGAGGGGCTTGAGATAGCCATGACGATAATCCCTGATCTGGTCATTTCTGATGTCATGATGCCTAAAAAAGACGGCTTCGAATTAACCGAAGCGCTGCGGAAAAATACCAGCACCTCGCATATACCCATTATCCTGCTCACTGCAAAAAGTTCTCAGGAAAGCAAAATCCAGGGATTAAAAAGAGGCGCCGATCTTTATCTGACAAAACCCTTTAGTCCGGAAGAACTGATAATTCAGGTAGAAAAATTGATCGGAATCAGGAAACTCCTCCAACAGCGGTACCAGAATAACCTATCACTAAAGAAAATAGTGAAATCTATCAGCAGGAAGATGAATTTATTAGTGAAGCTCAGGTCTTTTATTCTCAGGAACATCAGTGATCCGGACTTAAACGGCGATAAAATAGGCAGCCATTTCGCTTTAAGCCGGGTGCATTTGTACCGCAAACTAAAAGCACTTGACCAACCTGTCCATCAGCGAATATGTGAAAAATATGCGTCTCGAAAAAGCCAGAGAACTACTCAAAGAAAATAAATTGAATGTCTCTGAGGTAGCAGACTTCACCGGATTTACCTCAGTTAGTCTCTTCTCACGATCCTTCAAACAGGCTTATGGTCATTCTCCCTCCAAAATGTAACCCACAGTCAACTTTTGGTAACCATAATGAAAACAAACTCCCTGCTTTTTGCTGAAGTTTGTAACATGACATCCAATAACCATGGCAGAAAACGAAGTTTGTGAAAAACTGAAAGACATGCTGCTGAACAATTTTGAAATGGATCCCGGCCGTTTTGACTGGGATGTTCCGTTAGAGGACCTGGAACAAAAATTCAGCTTACTCGGTTATCTGGTCTTCTTCGAGCAAATTATCAATGAGCGCTTTGAAGGTAAATTTCAAATCCTGGAAAACATCAACACATCCGTTCATACACCCAATGATGTTTGCCAACTTATCATGGAAGAATTAAAAACCAATCCTTATAAATTATAAATAACATTTTTTTCAATTTCAAATTTACAAACCCTTTAAAACAAAAATTATGATTAAACGATTGAGACAACGCTTCCTGATTTTAGGAGCATTTTTCATTTGCAGTGCCGGAATGATGGCCCAGCAAAAGAAGCCGAACATCCTGATTATCTGGGGTGATGACATTGGTCAATTTCGAACATCAGCGCTTACAACATGGGCATGCTAGGGACAAATACGCCGAACATCGACCGATTGGCAAAAGAAGGTGCCGTGATTACAGACGCGTACGGGCAGCAGAGTTGTACCGCCGGAAGGGCTGCTTTCGTTACAGGGCAGTCGCCGATTAGAACCGGAATGCTCACCATAGGTATGCCCGGGGCGCCTGAAGGAATTCGACCACAGAAGATAACAATTGCAGCCATGCTGAAAAATCAAGGCTATACGACCGGACAGATCGGTAAAGAATCACCTGGGCGACCGGGACGAGATGCTGCCTACCAAACATGGTTTTGACGAATTTTACGGGAATCTATATCACCTGAACGCCGAAGAAGAGCCGGAGAATGCGGAATACCCAAAAGATCCGGAATTTAAGAAAAAGTTTGGTCCACGAGGAGTTTGGAAACCTTTGCAACCAGTACTGCTAACAGTACTGAAGATCAAGATGGGCAAAATCGGAAAACAAACCATCAAGGATTTGGGCCCACTCAATACAAAAGAATGGAGACCATTGAAATGAATCTGCCAAAGCGATGAATTTCCTATATGGACGTGCAGGAAAAAGCCGACAAACCATTCTTTCTCTGGTGGAACAGCACAAAAATGCACATATGGACACACCTGGCCGAAGAGTAGAAGGGCAGTTCTAATGGTGGAGGCTTATATGGCGATGGCATGATGGAGTTAGATTACGTAGTAGGCAAATTGCTGGACAAACTTAACCAACTGGGTATGGCTGACAACACCATTGTGGTATTTAGTTCAGACAATGGTGCTGAAACCATGACCTGGCCAGACGGTGGCGCCTCACCGTTCAAGGGAGAAAAAGGAACCACCTGCGAAGGCGGTTACAGCGTACCCCAAACTGGAACGATAGCCGGGATAAAAGAAAAAAGATAAAAGATCTCGATGCCTAAATAACGTTGATTCATTTTTTTACTTGCATCTCAATAACAATTATTATAATTTTTTCCTCAGGTTTGAATTGAAAATAAACAGATTTTAACTGACTTGAATAAATTGCATATAAATAGTACCGGCTTACTAAAAAATATACATTTCTATTAGCACCTGCCGTATGTATTAATAAAAAAATGTTTAATTTTGCGAACTCTAAAGCCGCAATAGCTCAGTTGGTAGAGCAACGCATTCGTAATGCGTAGGTCGTGGGTTCGAGTCCCATTCGCGGCTCAGGCCGGCGAACCGGGATGAAGGAAGCGACAGGGCGGTTTTAGGTGGAAAGTTCATTAATTGCGCGAGTGCTGAAATTGGTAGACAGGCTAGACTCAGGATCTAGTGCCTTCAGTGGTGTGGGGGTTCGAGTCCCCCTTCGCGTACAATCCCCATGCAGGTTAGCTTGTGTGGGGATTTTTGTTTTTATAAATCCGGAATCAATCTGGCTATAAATTTTTATTTGTACCTTCGGTTCACACCCAATTTAAAATGGGATATTAAACTAAAACTGCCTAAAAAACAGAAAAACCATATGAAAGTTATTTTAAAAACACTATTGATTATTTTAATATCCATTACAAACTTTACATGTAGCTCTCAACAAAAAGGTGCATTCACAGCCAAAGAGGTTTACAAATCCGGGGATTTAGTAATAACACAAATTGCTGAAAATTCCTTTGTACACACCTCATTTTTACAAACCAATGATTTTGGAAACGTACCCTGTAATGGCCTGATCGTAAGAAATAATAAGGAATCCCTTGTTTTCGACACACCCACCAACAACAACAGTTCGGAAGAGTTGATCAAATGGATTAAAGAAACCCTTCATTGTAAAATAAACGCCATTGTTCCTACCCATTTTCACAACGATTGTCTGGGCGGGCTTCAGATTTTTCATGATCAGCAGATTCCTTCTTATGCTTATTTCAAAACCATTGAACTGGCAAAAGAAAACAAGTATGTCGTTCCCGAAAACAGTTTTTTGGATTCCCTTGTTTTAAAAGTGGGTAAGGAAAATATAGTAGCCAAGTTTTTCGGTGAAGGGCACACCAGAGATAATATCGTTGGCTATTTTCCGAGTGAAAATGTCCTGTTTGGTGGTTGTTTAATAAAAGAAACCGGCGCGGGTAAAGGCTATTTAGGCGACGCAAATGTTACAGCTTGGTCAGCTACCGTTGAAAGAGTTAAAAAGGAATATCCCAATTTGAAAATTATTGTTCCCGGTCATGGAGCATACGGTGACCAAAAATTATTGGATTACACGATTGAGTTATTCAGGATCGAGTCCGCTAAGTAAAGTAAATTTAAAAAACACAACAATATGGCAAATAACACAGTAAAGCTGCATCGGGTTTTTGCGGCAAGTCCGGAAAAAGTATTTAAAGCATTCACAGATGCAGATGCCATGGCATCGTGGTTTCCGCCTTATGGTTTTGTTTGTAAAGTGCACAATATGGATTTTAAAATTGGGGGTAGCTACAAAATGTCGTTTACAAATTTTACCACAGGCAACAAACATTCGTTTGGAGGAAAATATCTGGAGATCGTACCTGATGAACTATTAAAATATACCGACCAATTTGATGACCCGAATTTGCCGGGAGAGATGATCACTACCATAGAATTGAAAAAGGTTTTATGTGGCACAGAATTGTTTGCTACACAGGAAGGAATACCTGACGCAATACCTGTGGAAATGTGCTATTTGGGCTGGCAGGAATCTTTAGAAAAATTAAAACGTTTGGTAGAACCCAATATTCCGGATGCTTAACAAAATGAAGATCCTCCGCAAGCGGTCGAGGTATCTTAATTGAATTGCTTTTTAGTCGTCACAAGTGGTGGGGAATAAAACCCATAAGATCCTTCGACAAGCTCAGGATCAGTTCGACTAAATAATTTTGCTATTCAAAATTATAGTCTCACTGATTTAAAATTACTAACATAAAAAAATAATAATTATGGCACTGATCAATCCTTACATTAATTTCAACGGGAATGCAGAAGAAGCATTCACTTTTTACAAATCCGTATTTGGCGGGGAGTTTGCAAAAATTATGCGTTTCAAAGATTTTTCGGGTCCCGGATTTACGGTTACAGAAAAGGAGGCAAATAAAATAATGTATATTGCCTTGCCCATAGGCAAAAACCTATTGATGGCCAATGATGTTCCGGAAATATTGGGACAGGTAAACGAGAACGAACACAGATCCAAAATTTCAATCAGCGCAGAAAGCAAAGAAGAAGCAGACAAATTATTCAACGGACTTTCAGCAGGCGGACAAATAGAAATGCCTATTGAAGAAAGTCCCTGGGGTTCCTATTTTGGCATGTTCAGAGACAAATTCGGGATTGAATGGATGGTGGACTTTGACCCAAAATACAAGGGAAAATTATAAAAAACAAATACAACAACCATGACCCATGTATTTAAAATCGTGTTTTTCCTGACCACCGCTTTTATTACCAACAAAGCCATTTGTCAGTCAAAACATCTATGGACTGAATCTGACCGTAAGTATTTGATTGAAAATCTGGAGAGAACAAAACTTGAAATTATCAGGGAAACACAGAACCTGACTGCCGCTCAGTGGTCATTTAAAGCTGATTCAACCAAATGGTCAATAGCACAGGTGCTCGAACATTTGGGTTTGTATGAGAGAATATTTGCACAAGAAGCAGATATCATGCTTAGTACAGCACCGGACCCGCTGTTGGACAGTATTTCACGGCCCGACTCAACCTATGTAAAATGGATGAGCGACCCAAGTCCGCATAAGGCAGAATGGAACGCAGAACCGCTGGGGTTTATGCAGGGAGCCGATAATCTTACATTCTTTCTGTTTGGCAGAGATCATATCATTGATTTTATAAAAAATACCAGTTATGATTTAAAAGCCCATTTTACTTACCGATGGGGGGATGAAAAAAGAAGAAGTATTCATGCTTTAATGGTTGTTCATTTTGGTCATACAGACAGACACCTGCAACAAATTAGCAGAATTAAGGCATCTGCTGGTTTTCCTAATTAAATCTATTAAACATGGTTTTACCGGATCTTGGTATTCAGCCAAAACCACAAAAAATAATTGGAGCCGTTTTTTGCCATATCAACAACAGAAAAACTAAATTAGTCCTGCAAAATTGACCTAACCATAAATGACTTTAGAACAATATATTGGCAACATAAATAAATGCTATAAACTCGGCAACGCTACCGAACATACGTTTAGGGGCGACTTGCAGCAACTTATTGAAAGCATCGTGCCCGATTAAATGAATCCGGAACAACAGAACTTTGGTAAAATAAGGGTACATATGTAATTCAAGGAACAAAAATTTGGCAAATCAAACAACCATAAAACAATATTGGACCTTGATTCCCCTGTTTGGGACAGTTTTGTTCGCAACACTTTATTTTATTGCAACATTGAATTATCCCGGCGGTTCTCAGTTCGACAAAAATGCTGTTGGCTTTAGCTGGGCAAATAACTATTGGTGTAATTTACTGAATGACCATGCCATTAACGGACAGTTTAACACGGCACAGCCCATTGCCCTGGCAGCCCTACTGATTCTTTGCTTTTCACTAACTTTTTTTTGGTTTCAGTTTCCAAAATATACCTTACTCAGCAAATATGGTAAATTAACAATCCAGATCTGTGGGACCCTTGCCATGACAAGCGGCATTCTTTTATTTACCAACCTTGACCACGATTTTATAACGAATCTGGCTTCTCTTTTTGGATTAATAGCCATGACCGGAACATTATTTGGGCTTCACAAAAACGGTTGGAAAATGCTTTACTATTTTGGACTGTTTAACCTGTTACTTGTTGGCCTTAACAATTTTCTGTATTATAACAAGGATTTGATTGTGTATTTACCCCTCGTTCAAAAAATTACCTTTGCAACATTTCTTTTCTGGATTTGTTTTATTGATATAAAAATATACCAAATGAGAAAAACCAATGATTGACATTTGGTGCAGTCATGCAAAAGTGCGCTACTGCATCGACAATGGACAAACTTCCAGCTTAGAAATACCTGAAAAATTACCAGTATTACAGTCGCTTAAAATTAATATTATGATTAGAGAAGCACTTATTGAGGATATAGATATGATCTTTGAATTTATCTGTAAACTGGAGAATTCGCAATTTGATTATAATACATTCCGTTCAATTTACGGCAAAAATATAGCCAATCCTGATTGCCACTATTTTGTTGCCATTCAAAATGGTTTAACAATAGGATTTATAAGTTGCCACGTACATGATTTACTTCATCATTGTGGTAAAGTCGGAGTGAAATTCAGGAATTGTATATTGATCCTGCTTACAGAAACCAGGGATTTGGTCGATTGTTGATCAATGAGATAATTAAGATAGCCAAAATTGAGCATTTCACAAGTTTGGAGGTTTCTTCAAACAAAAAACGTACTGAAAACGTAAGCATTTACGAGCATTTTGGTTTTAGATTAACCCATAATACGTTTACGATGGAGATTTAACAGATCATATATTAATTTTTACTTTATTTTTGAATTATTGGGAGGAGAAATGATAGGAAACTTCCATGATTATCTAAAGAATTAAGATTTGAACAAAATGAGCAATTCAAGAAAAAATATTTAGACAAATGAAGCCGCTTTCTTTTATTACGATTGATACAATACTATATATGAAATATTTTTTAGCATTTATGCTATTCACATTTACCAACCTATCTGCCCAGACAGATGAACTGATGATCCGTATCGCGGAATTAGAAATTGATTCAAGTTATCTCGTGGAATACAATAAAATCCTGCAGGAAGAATCCCATGCCTCGGTGCAATTGGAACCGGGTGTTATTGCCATTTTTCCCATGCACCAGAAACAGGACCCTACTCAGATTCGTATTTTGGAAATCTATGCAAACAGAGAGGCCTATGAATCGCATTTAAAAACACCCCACTTTCTAAAATATAAATCAAGTACGCTTAAAATGGTAAAATCGTTAAAATTGGTTGAAATGAATAGCCTTGACCCGGAAGCCATGAAAGAGATCTTTCGCAAATTAAACCAAAATTGAGATCAAGTAAGGCTGTTGCTAAAATGCTAAAATATGAATCAATGATCCCAAATGCTGATTGTGAAATTTTTAGTTCGAGGGTATTAAACGCACCTGTTGAAATAGCTTATCAGGCATTTGCCAATCCACTCCATTTACAAAAATGGTGGGGACCCGAAGGGTTTACAAATACTTTCCATGAATTCGATCTGAGGCCTGAAGGGAAGTGGGTTTTAACAATGCACGGGGCGGAGAAGGGTCACTACGAAAACGCATCCGTATTTAAAACGGTTGACCCGCCCAGATTAATTACCTGGACCCGTATTACACAACCCATATTTACTATGGAAGTAGCCTTTCAAAGTATCAGTGGTTCAAAAACCAGCATCTCGTTCAGGATGATTTTTGATACGGCTGAAGCATGTGAGAAAATCAAGCGGTTTGCCGGACCAAAAAACGAAGAAAACTTTGACAGACTGGAAAGAGAGCTTCCAAACATTTTAAAATAAAAACTGATCCACTATGAGAAAAATAATTGTTTTATCATTCCTCACCTTAGACGGAGTCATGCAGGCACCCGGCGGGCCTGAAGAGGATACTTCAGGGGGCTTTCAGTATGGCGGTTGGACAGCACCTTACGGCGATGAAGTTTCCGATAAAATTATGGAAAAACAGCTCTTACCGGCAGATCTGCTTTTGGGCAGAAAAACCTTTGAAATTTTTGCAAATTACTGGCCTGAACATGCAGAACATTGGCCGGGTATTATGGATGTGACAAAATACTTTTTATCTGAAACTATGCAAGCAACAGATCCCCTGGTATTGCGGTGGCCAAACTCTGTATTGCTCAAAAACCTGTCGGATCTCAAAAAACTCAAAAACTCGGAAGGTGCTGACCTGAAGGTTTGGGGAAGTAGCAAACTCGTTCAGATCCTGCTGAAAAATGACCTGGTGGATGAACTGTGGCTAAATATTTATCCTTTGACACTAGGCGCAGGGAAAAAATTGTTTGACGGTGAAGCAATTCCCGCTGCCTTCTCACTTGTTGAGAGTTTTATTACACCCAGTGGCGTGATTGTTGCCAATTATAAGCGCGCAGGCGAAGTCAGAACAGGGACTGTTGGAGCTTAATCACAGCGCAACTGCTTCTGTAATCCAGCCATTAGCATATAGTATTAGTTGATTTTCTTTACAGAGTGAGTAAGGAAGACCTGAAACGCAGCCCCAACAAGTTGAAATTGTTGATATTATACCTATTGGAAAAAATAATAAAGAATAATCATACTTAGTAATCATGCCATAATATTATTTAAATGAGACCAACCCGAATACGTTTTTTGATTTTAACCGGAATGATTATTCCTGTTATTTTTTGGAGCTCAACCTTCATCGCTGCAAATTTACAAGACAATTATAACCATGTAAAAGATACAATAAGTCAGTTAGGAGCCATCGGAACCCCATCCGAAAGTTTTATGTTAAATAAAACTGAGTACAGATGCAGTATCTGACCAAAAAATACAAGTAGAACTCTTTATAGTTATCAAATTCAACCAACATAAAAATGAGCACAGAAATTCAGACATATAACGATAAACAAACAGCAGATAACAAACAAATTTGTGACCTGCTGGCGCAAACAATTAACGGCGAGCTGGTACAGGCTGAAAGCAAAATCTGGCATGCCCACCCGGTTTGGTTTTTGGATGGCAACCCAATAACCGGTTATGACAAACTGAAGGATTGTGTAAGACTTATGTTTTGGAGTGGTGCTGACTTTGGGGAAGAAAAACTGAAACCGGGATCGGGTAAATTTAAAGACGCTTCGATTCGGTATACATCTGTGGATCAAATTGATGTCTCCGACTTGAGAAGGTGGTTAAAAAAATCGATCCTTATACAATGGGACTATAAAAACCTGGTCAAGCGAAAAGGTGAATTAATCAGATTGAAGTAAAATTGGAAACATTATAAAATTAAGTAATGAATACAACAATTGCTATATGAAAACAACCGATGACCGTACGCATTTTGCGCCCGAACTGCACATTCCCAATGGGACAACAAATATTGATTTTTACACAAAATTTGGCGCAACTGAAAATTTCTGTTTCAGGAACGATGACGGCAGCATTCATGTGGCCGAACTGGAAATCAACGGTGCCATTTTTCATCTGCATGAAACCATGCGAAACGATCTGGAACCTGTAAGTGCGAAAGGAGTGACTTCTGTTATCGGTCTGTTTGTTCCAAATGTAGATGAAGTAATGCATAAAGCCATCCTGGCGGGTGCCACAGAAATACATCCTGCAACCGATTACGATTATGGTTACAGACAAGGCATGTTCAAAGACCCTTTTGGACATTGTTGGCAAATACAGAAAAAAATCCCGATGAACAGCTAAACATCACTTCCGGTTATAAAAATATTTGAGAATGTCACAGTCCACATGGCCGTCAAATTTTATTTGTACCTTCGATCAATACCAAATATAAAACCGGAACACAAAGTACCTGTCAACCGAAAGACCAATAATTCAGGTGTCAGATAATTTGAGCTGTACTGAGTGAAATATGTCAAAAAAATAGCCAAAGAACCCAATTGATCAAAGTGAAATAAAGAAATGAACCTCGAACCGCTTACAAGCTACTTTTCAAAATATATCCCTTTGAATGAGGAGGAAGTTGCTTTTTTGAAAACAGTGGTCACAGAAAAAAATGTAAAAAGAAGGCAATTGATTCTTAAGCAAGGAGATGTTTGCCTATACAATTCATTTGTTGTAAAAGGTTGCTTTAGAATGTATATGGTTGATGGTAATGGCAAAGAGCATAACCTGCAATTTGCAATTGAAGAAGGATGGATTTTAGACATGGATAGTTTTTATTCTGAAAAGCCCGGTAAATTGTATATTGAAGCACTCGAAAACTCGATCATTTATCAAATCAAAAAAGAAGACCAGCTTAAATTGTATATAAACCTGCCAAAATTCAATCATATTTTCAGGGTATTGTGTGAAAATGCATACATCTCAAGCCAAATAAGGGTTTTACAAAATATAAGCTCAACCGCCGAAGAGCGGTACCTGGACTTCATCAACCGCTATCCCCTGCTTGTCAATCGCATTTCAAATGTACAAATCGCCTCTTTTCTGGGTGTAACACCGGAATTCCTCAGTGTTATCAGAAGCAGATTGGTTAAGCCTTGAACCTTATTGAGCCACTTTCTTAATCTACCTTATAAGTGGATACTTTCAATGCACCTTACCTTTGTGTTCCAGTTGATTTTAATTTAATTATTGAATTATACAGTGATAAAAAATTCTGGTTTTTAAAAATAGTTAATCGTGTCTAAAATTTTCCATTATGAAAAAAGTTCTTTTACTCTTATTGTTTGTTTTTAGTTCCTGTTTTGTTTATGCACAAAAACTTATCCTCGGCAAACAAACCTTCGAGTTGCATAACGTGACCGGTGAAATCATCAAATTTCAGGGCAAAAAAGTATTGAAAATTGAGCGTGATTTAAAGGCACTCCCTTTCGATGAAAAAAACCTGGAAACCACCGTGGATGACCGTCATTATGCCCGTCTGATAGATATAAATGATTTTGAAAATGGCACCATCGAGGTAAAAATGTTTAGCCAATTACAAAATCCGGCTCCTTATCCGGGCATTGCAGGTTTTATTGGAGTTTATTTTAGAATTGCCGGGGATGATTCCGCGTGGGAATCAATTTATGTACGCCCCAAAGTGGGAAGAATTAATAATCAATTTGCCAGAAATCACGCTGTCCAGTATTTTTCATATCCAAATTTCAAATTTCAAACCTTGCGTGACAAATTCCCTGCCGGTTCTTACGAAGGCTCTGCTCCTGTTGCCCTGAATGAGTGGATTACAATGAGAATAGAAGTAAATGGAGAAACAGCCGAAATGTTTATTAATGATATGAAATATTCGTCTTTTATCGTGAACAAGATGTTAGGAAAAAACACAAAAGGCTATGTAGGACTTTACGTCGATATTGGCACTATAGGTTATTTCAAAGATTTAAAGGTAATCAAAAAACCATTAAAAGTAAGTAACGAAAACAGCGAAAAGGTAAATGATATTTAATAATTGGAAAAAAACATTCCTTTTTACGATATAGGACCAGACGTAAGTTTGGTCAAATTTGGAACTGTTCATTCTTCACATATTCATCAATTAAATCCCGCCTAAAAAGTGATTACTAAGTACTAAGAAAACTTGATGGATAGGTCCCCATCTTTTTAACTTTTATTTATCTTTGATATACCTGATTTTCAATTCAAAACCTGATGTTAGAGGCAGATCGGGTATGTTTTACAGAAATGAAGGGTTCCCATTGAAAATAAATTTGATGCGAAGAATAATTCAAAAAATCAGACGATCCGTGCAAGACAGCCGGAGTCTGAAAAGATATTTTACCTATGCTTTGGGTGAAATCCTGCTTATTATGGTAGGTGTTTTGTTGGCATTTCAGGTTGGTAACTGGAATGAGAACAGAAAGAATAAAAAAACAGAAATTGCTTACTATAAAAACATCCAAAGGCAACTGAATGACGATAAAAAAATAATCAATTTTAATCTAGCCTATAACAACAAATATTGGGGGCAATTTGTATTTGCGAATCAATTGATCGGAGAAAATGATCGAAGTAAGATGGATACGCTTTCGAAAATATCGCTAAATCTTATCCGGTATTCCGATTTCCACCGTGCGAGTAATATTTATGAGACCATTGTGAACAGCGGACAAATAAAATTGCTTCAAAATCAAAAGATCATTGAAGACTTGCAAAGACTCGAAGAAACGTATGTGTATATCAATAAAATGGAGTCTATTCATCTCGATGTAATCAAACAGATCGTTTTACCCGATCTGATTGTTCTCATGAACTTTTCTGAGCAAACAGTTGAAAATCCGGATACACTTTTTACTACCGCATTTCAAAACCGTTTTTCACTTTTGACTGACATCATTAGAGAAAAGAATGAAGTGTATAATCGTGCAATCCATGAAATTAATCAGATCAATGAATTGATCGATACAGAAATAAATTATTGACAATCAGGAAGTCTTATCTGAAAAGCAGGGGTGTAAATTGCGTCAGATAAACCCTCCAGTTGCGCCAGGTATGCCCGCCTTCACTTTCAACATAGGTGTACTTCATACCTATTTTATCGAGTCTTTTCCTGAAATCAACACCCGACTCGTACAGAAAATCTGTTTTGCCCATGCCGATCCAATAGAGCTTGTATCCGTTCTTATTTTGTGTTGTCAATGTCTCGTCCAGGTTTTCGTAAACTTTAGATGTAACTTCCTGGTTTGGCAGGATGGCAGCCGAAAATAAACCGATGTAATCAAAAGTATTCGGATAGATCCTTGAGATATGGAGTGAATGGTATCCGCCCATAGACAAACCTGCAATGGCCCTGTCTGATTTTTTCGCTTTTACGCGAAAATTGCTTTCAACGAATTTTATGATATCCTGAAAAGTTGCTTCGTATGTTCCGTCCATGGTATGGGGCAATTGAAATGTCGGTTTGTAGAAACCGAGAGATGATTCGCCTGGAGCAGCTTCCTGTACTACATTTCCGTTTGGCATTACCACGATCATGGGTTTTACTTTGCCCTGTGCAATCAGGTTGTCGAGGACCTGGGCTGTTCTTCCCAGAGCAATCCAGGCTTCTTCATCACCACCCATCCCATGCAGCAGGTAAAGTACAGGATACTTTTCCTTACTGGATTCATATCCGGGAGGGGTATAAACGGTTAGCCGGCGCATTTTTCCATTTCCCGGTGAGTTATACCAGCGGCGCGATACGGTACCATGAGGAACAGCATTCACTTTATACAGATCGGCCTGTCCGCCGCCAACGATAAATACATTGGTCACCGAGGCCACATCACGAATCAGGTACACATTATTCGGGTCGGTGGTTTTTAGGCCATCTACGATGAAGGAATAGTTGTATAATTCAGGTGTTAATATGGCGGTGGTGTAAGTCCAGAGTCCTTTCTCATCCTTGTTCATCGCAGTGGAACCGGGGAAATAGCCTTCTGTTGGCATCCAGTCACCTGAAAGTTTTACTTCTTTGGCATTGGGTGCCATAAAACGAAAAGTTACTGAATTGTTGGCATGGACCTCGGGAGATACAATTTCGGCAGCACCCCACAAAGCCTCCTGTGAATACATGGCAAGACCGGTTAGTATCAGAAAATAAGTAATTAAATTTTTCATAATATAGCTTTTAAATATACCCTTGTGTTTTCTTTAGACAGGTTAAAAGTAAACCATATTTTACAATCTCCATACTATTTTGTGTTCTTTTGACACAGTCAAAACGAATTTGCCGAATTTTTTTTAATTTGATTTAGTGAAGTCGGCAGAACCAGTCCGTTTTTTGAAATAACAGTAGTATGGAAATCGTGAAACACAGACAATTCTCCTCATCAAACAAATCATATCACACAAGTGAAAATGACTACTCTGCAAAGCCTGTTCCACTTAAATTTTCTATTATCAATTGTTAAATTAAGGGATCCTTACAATGAAATTTTAATTTTTATACATTTTCGAAATAACCGGTTTTAAATTCATAACTGTAAAGAACCGGACAGGGAAAGTTAACTTATTCGGAAGAATATCCTTTTCTACTGGTTCCTTATGCGTTTGTGAATCCATAATAAAAGCAACTGCATATTTTATTGCCTGCGTGCCAACAAAAAATTACCTTTAAGCCAGGATATGAAAAGCAATATTTCCGTCATCAGAGCGACAGTAAAAGATTCCCAGCTGCTTGCCGGTATGGGCAGGATAACGTTCCTGGAAGCGCATGGAAACAGTGCTTCCGCTGATATCGTAACAGCCTATGTAAACCAAAATTACAGTGAAGCGGTTCTTACTGCCCAACTAAACGATCCTGTTAATTTGTATCACTTAATTTATTACTCAGGTGCACCAGCCGGTTATTCTAAAATCATATACAATACTTCAAATGCAAATATTTCCTCACCACAAGTAACAAAACTGGAACGTATCTATTTACTTAAAGAATTTTATGGCTTGGATCTGGGACGGGAACTTTTGGATTACAATATCGGATTGTCAAAAAAACAAGAGCAGGCCGGCATGTGGTTATTCGTCTGGAAGGAAAATCACCGGGCCATTAATTTCTATAACAAAGCCGGATTCAAGATTATCGGCAGCCATGATTTTAAACTTTCTGAGACGCATGCTAATCCCAACCATGTCATGTTCCTCAAATATTAGGGCAAAACCATTGCATTTAATGATGATAAACCTAACCCTATGTATGCTTCAATAACTTCATAAAAAGTATAAAACATGAATTTTAAAGCTGTCATTTTTGATCTGGACGGAACCTTGGTCAATTCCATTGAAGACCTGGCTGATTCTATGAACAAGGTACTCCGCCAAAACAATTTACCTGTTCACAAGATGGAGGCTTACAAATATTTTGTGGGAAACGGGCTCAGGAATCTGGTGAAAGCAGCTTTACCGGAAAGCCACCAGGAGGAGGCCTTTATCAAAAACGCTATGGCAGAAATGATGGAAATCTACAGCGATAACTGCCTCAATAAAACAACTATTTATAAAGATATCCCGGACCTGCTCGATGGTTTGGTTTTGCGCGACATAAAAGCAGCCGTATTTTCAAACAAACCGGACGAACTAACAAAAAAGGTGGTAAAGGCCCTTTTTCCGGACCATCATTTTGAAGCCGTTATTGGGTTTACGGATGAATCCCTTAAAAAACCAAACCCAGTGGTCGCTCTGAGTATCTGTGATGCTTTGGGTCTTCCTCCAAAAAATGTTCTTTATGTTGGCGATTCAGGGGTTGATATGCAAACAGCAAACAATGCCGGCATGATTGCGGTTGGAGCCTTATGGGGTTTCAGAACAAAAGAAGAACTGGCTTTAAACGGTGCGAAGTATTTTTTAAATCATCCGCTAGACCTTTTCAAGTTATTTTAGATACATAAACTGAATAATAAACCTTTTAAACATCTGGAATGAACCCGTCCATTTTTATTTCAGCAGAAGATTTGTCTGAAATTAAGGCCCGGCTTTGATTTATTTTTTAACTTTAATAGTTGCTAATCAGGCCAAGACCTTCCATTAACTACAAAACCGGGTAATGAAAATAATAAACTTAAATCAGGTTCTTTTTGAAAGGTTCCTCTCCACGAAAACCAGGCGAAAAAGCGAAAGGGTAATCCTGGTTATTGCCATCGTAAGTTTTATGATTCATCTGGTCCTGATTTATTTAACCCAATTTGGCTATATTAATATTGATCCTGAATCACCTTTGTTCAAAAACCCGATTGCGGCCATTTATACACCCTTCTCCTTTATTTTGATCTATGAAATTTACCTGCTGATCTATTATTTGCCCAAATCCATTACAAACTATATCGGTAAACAGTATGAAATCATTACCCTGATCATTATTCGCCGTCTTTTTAAGGATTTGTCCTCACTGGAACTTTCATCTAATTGGTTTCAGATCAAGGATGACCTGCAATTCACTTATGATCTGATTGCATCTTTACTGCTTTTTTATCTTTTATATCTGTTTTTTGTACAGAGTAAAAAAAGATACCGCGACAATAAATCTTCACCGATAAATCTAAATAAGTTCATCGAACTAAAAAAAATCATTGCAGTAGTTTTGGTTCCTTTGCTTTTAGGCATTGCAGCATATTCATTTATAAACTGGCTCAAAGGGGCGTTTCACGTAACTGAGGAGAATATTATCACTTTTAAAAGCATCAACAGCATATTCTTCGATGAATTCTTTACCATTTTGATTATCGTCGATGTTATTCTGCTTCTGTTTTCATTTTTTTACACGGATCAGTTTCATAAAGTCATCAGAAATTCAGGGTTTGTTATTTCAACCATCCTGATCAGATTATCGTTTGGGGTGGAAGGCCTCATCAATACACTGCTCATAGTTATTGCGGTAATTTTCGGACTTCTGATCCTTAGCATACATAACTTATATGAAAAAAATGTTTTGCCTGACAAAAAGTATAATTAAGCAAATATAAACCATAAAAAATAAGGCTGATGAATCAAATCTTTTATAGTTTATTTTGTTTTGCTTTTCTGCTATCCTGCGGTGAAAATAAAGTTTCTACAGTTAAATCAAATCAGAATCAAATGACCGGAAATGACAGAGACCCCCATGGTTGTATCGGTTCTGCAGGCTATACCTGGTCTGTGGCAAAAAACAAATGTATCCGCATCTTTGAAGAAGGAACCCCGTTTTTCACTTATGACCAAAGCAGCGGAGCGATCGATTCTACACAGGTGGCTTATGTAGTCTTGAGCGATGACCTGTCAAAAGCTGAAGTATTTTTTGGCAATGCGGACAAACCTGTGGTAATGGATTCGCTTGCCGTTCAGGAAGGTGAGACCATGCCTTTCCTGTTTGAGAACAAAGCAGAATTGCTGGCCCTCAAATACTACAAAGACAAATATTTGCTCCTCTACAAAGATGAGATCAGATACCTTCAGACTTATGATAAGGACGAAGGCCTGGCAGCACTTCTGAAACATAAGTGAGCCTATCAAAACAAGCTATAACTGACACTATATCAGATAATGATAGGTTATGGGTTGTTGTATGAGTTTAGATTGTTCAAAAAAAGTATATTTGCGGAATATTAACCAACTCTATGGAGATTCTTATAATCATTGGGCTTGTTCTTTTAAATGGTATTTTTTCAATGGCAGAAATGTCATTGGTCTCTTCGCGAAAGTTCAAACTTGAAAATGAAAAAAGAAAAGGCAGCAAGGGTGCTGAGGCGGCTCTTGACCTGTCAGAACATCCTACCAGGTTTCTGTCGACCGTTCAAATAGGGATCACCCTGATCGGCATTCTCCTTGGGGTATACAGTGGAGAGAAACTGACACAGGATGTTACAGATTTCTTATCACAATTTGAGGCCATTAAGCCCTATGCAGATAATATAGCCGTAGCCATTATCGTTATTTGTGTTACCTATTTGTCTATTGTGTTGGGTGAACTTTTGCCCAAGCGGCTGGGTATGACATTTCCGGAGCCCATAGCCATTGTACTTGCAAAACCCATGATGGCTATATCAAAAATCACCTCACCTTTTGTTTGGCTACTCACAAAATCAAACAACCTCATTCTGAGCTTGCTTGGTATCAATAAAATTGCAGCCAGTAAGGTATCGGAAGAAGAAATAAAATCACTCGTCAAAGAAAGTGCCGAAGGGGGTGAGATTCAGGATATAGAGCACGATATCGTGGAGCGTGTATTTGAACTGGGCGACCGCAGGGTCGATTCTCTCTATACACACCGAAGTGAAATCGTTTTTTTTGATACCAGTGATACCTGGGAAATGGTGAGACAAAAAATTAATGAGGAAAAACATTCGGCATATCCGGTTTGTGCCAACAAAAACCTCGATAATATACTGGGAATTGTCCTACTAAAAGACCTGTTTACACCAAATACAGAAAAGAACTTTGACATAATGAAATTTGTGAAAGAACCCCTGTATCTCAATGAGAGCGTTTATGCGTATAAAGTCCTTGAACTTTTTAAAAAGGAAAGAATGCATTACGGGATCGTGATAGATGAATACGGCATAACGCAGGGGATCATAACCATGGACGACGTAGTAGATGCCCTGGTAGGCGATTCGACCGAACTTGATCAGGATGAATACCAGATCACCCAAAGAGATGAGAACAGCTGGCTGGTCGACGGACAATATTCTGTATTCGAGTTTATAAAATATTTTGACATCAGACTCAGCTTTAACCCCGCAGATAAGTTTAATACCGTTGCCGGACTACTGATCTACCTGAACGCTTCCCTGCCCAATGTAGGAGATATCATTCAGCTTGACGACTATGAGCTGGAAATCATTGACAAAGACGGGCAGAGAATTGATAAGATACTCGTTACCGCCAAAAAAAGCGAAGAATAAGGCTTGTACTCTTGTTTTCCGGAACTCATATCAAACCATACATTTTACCAGTCTCCCTCTTGTGCTGGTCTTCAACGCAAGCATATTTTTTCGAACCAGAAAACAAGCCATGCAAAAATCACTAACACCCGATGATTGAAATTCCATGCCGGGTAAAATCACAATTTTATATTATCTGTTTTAAATAAACGGCTGCTAAAACAAGGTCGGTTGCGAAACCAAAATCAGGTATACAAAATTGATTTTAATAATTGACTTAACAGGGGTGCATACTTGTCTAAAAATGTGTAAATTAGTCTACTATTTATTTAATACATAAATCACTGCGCCATGACTTTTTTGATTATTACCCTCGCATTAATTGTTGTCCTCACTTTTTTGCTCATCGGGATCTTCAACCGTTTTGTTAAAAACAAGAATTTTGTAAAGGATGCCTGGAGCAACATTGATGTTGCCCTGAAACGCAGGTATGATCTGATACCCAATCTGGTTGAAACTGTAAAAGGCTATGCAAAACACGAAAAATCGACCCTGGAAAACGTCATTCAGGCCCGCAATGCAGCCATGCAGGTTCCTCAGGGCGATATCAATGCACAGATCAAAGCCGAGAATGAATTGCAGAGAGGTTTGAGAAGTATTTTCGCACTCGGAGAAGCGTATCCGGATCTGAAGGCCAATGCAAATTATCTGGACCTGCAGCAGAAACTGAACGAAATTGAAGAAAATCTGGAGCGCAGCCGCAGGTATTACAACGGTACTGTGAGAGAGAACAATACCTATGGCGAAAGCTTTCCGGGGGTCCTGTTTGCAGGGATGTTCAATTACCAGCACTTCGACTTTTTCGAAACGGATGAGCAGAGTAAAGAAAATGTGAAAATAAATTTCTCATAATTCGCTGTATTAACAGGGATCAAAATAAAAATGATGCGAAAAATTCTATTTGTTTTATTTGCCCTTTTCATCATACCCATAACCTCGGCACAGGACTTTACGGTAAACCGGTACGTTGCGGATATCTATATCAGTGAAAAAGGATATTTCGATGTAGTGGAAAATTACGACCTCAACTTCGAAATCGAAAAACATGGTATTTACAGAACCATTCAAACCAGTTACGACCTCGTCAATTCAAAAGGTGAAGCCGAGAAAAGGAAAATTAAGATCAGCCACATAGAGGTGCCTAATTATAAATTTGAGGCTCCTTTTGACTTTGTTCAGAAATTAAATGACTGGTTAGAGATAAAAATAGGCGACAAAGACATCACACTTACCGGGCCACAGCATTATGAAATCAGGTACAGGGTGCACAATGCCTTTCTTTTTGAAGATTCCCAAATCCGGTTTTACTGGAACATAAAGCCCTCCGACTGGTCGGCTAATTTTAATAAGATCAGCTTCAGGGTTCATGTACCAGAAGGTATAGCCTTAAGTGAAGAGAATTGTTTCGTGTATTCCGGCGAGAGCGGCAACACCAGCAAAAGCGGGGATATTGACCTGGCCTTTGAAAAAAACGTACTGAGCGGCGCCGGTAAAGAGGATTTTATTTCCTATCCCGGCCAGAGCGTCACGGTTTTGATCAATCTGCCACCCGGTTCGGTAAAAGAGGTAAAACCACTTTGGCCTTTTTGGAATGATTATGGCTGGACATTCTTTATCGGTTTGCTGGTCGCGGGATTTTATGCAGTATGGAAGAAATACGGCAAAGATGATCAGGTAATCAGTGCCACCAGTTATTATCCTCCAAAGCAGATAGATCCTGCCATGGCCGGTTTTCTGATCAACGACAGGGAAGACAGTTCTGACATCATTTCACTCTTGCCGTATTGGGGAGCAGGAGGATATTTGAGAATTGAAGAAATAAAGAAAAAAGGGCTGTTCGGAAATAGCGATACCAAACTGATCAGGCTGAAAAACCTGTCCGAAAATGCGAGTCCGTATGAGAAGATTATCTTCAAGGGTCTTTTTGGCGACAGCAAAGACGCTGGTGGTGATGAGGTGCTGGTGAGCAGTCTGAAAAATACCTTTTATACAAAAATGAGCAGTGCCCGCAGCGAGTTGAAGGAAAGTGCACAAACCTACTACGAAGCAGCATCGCGAAAAGCACATGTCATTACGATGGTGGCACTGATTTTACTCGCAATTTTACTCTCAATGACCGGCTTATTCTTCTGGGGTCCCATGGCTGCAATAGGTCTCGGCCTTACCTGTATTGTCCTGCTCTTCTTCAATATATTTATGGTTAAAAGGAATGTCCGGGGCAATGCGATCCTCTCCGAATTAAAAGGATTCAGGAGGTTTATCAAGGTGGCTGAAGAAAATAAGTTGAAAATGCTACTAAAAGAGGATCCGGGTTATTTTGAAGCCACGATGGCATATGCCCTGGCTTTTGGTTTATTCGATAAATGGGCCAAAAAATTTGATGCCCTAAACCTGGCGCCACCCTCATGGTACGCCACTGCAAATCCAGGAAGCTATAATATCCATAATTTTTCTAAATCCTTCTCAGGAGCAGTTGCAGGCATGTCAACAACTATGGTGAGTTCCCCATCCAGCAGTGGAAGTTCGGGAGGGGGTTCTTCAGGCGGAGGATTCGGCGGAGGCGGAGGCGGAAGCTGGTGATGTTCTACTCAAAATTTCAATTCACGGAACCAAATTACCCCAACTAAAAATGTATCACCTGTTATTTAGTCCTTAATTTGGCACTTACTGCCTTTTTGAACTTATCATCATTCTTAAGAATTTCGAAAAATTCAGCAAGATATTTCCTGGCGTTTTCAAATTCTTTTGGGTTGTCAAATTCCGGCGCCAGGCTATCTGCGATCTCCATCATCCGTGTCTCATTGGCAAGGTACTCCTTCCTGACCTGCTCGATAAGTGCCGGATTTCGTCTGAATCCTCTGTACATTCTTTCACGAACAGAACTTATTGGCAGAGATTCTCCCCCAATTTCAGAAACTACCGAATAATTTGTGTATACCAGGCCGGACATATCAAAGTCATAGGGAACGGGAAGGGCCTCATTGTTTACAAAGATCAACTGCTGATTATGCTGGACTGCCGTTGAATAATCGGTATTGCCGATCATATACTGAAAAAATTCATTTTGAACGGAGGTGAGTCCACTCTGCCCCAAAGGATTTATACGTCTTTTGAGAACCTGACCGCCATGTCTTTTGGCGACCTTATCATCATCTTCAATAAAAATTCCCTTTAATTCATGGGTTTTTGAATTATTTCCACTTTGTTCGGCAAACGTAATATCTAACAACCTGGTTTTAAAATGATAGGGAGAAACGACTTCATACAGCTTATAAGCCATATACTCTTTGATTATATAATCATTAGCGCTGTTTTGCATGTTGCAGGGAAATACGATCTTTATTTTTTGATTACCCTGAAACAAAGTTCCTTTATTAATTGTCTTCTCTATCTCCATCTTTATTGGAGGGTAGTAACAATTGTTCCGTCTGAAATTGCCGCGTGCCCTGAGTTTTACATCCAGAGACTTCCATGATCCGTCTTCATCAAGATATGAAATTTGGGAATCGATCAAGGTGCTGTCATTGGTTTCCCTCTTGATCTCTTTAAGAGAATAATTCAGCTTTATGGGGAGTATCTCCTGATTGCTAAATAGCTTCGAAACCTTGACCCCGGTAACTGTATCCTGTACACTTTGGGAATAAGCAACTGCGACAGAACACAATAATACCAGAATAACGATATATTTTAAAGTGTTTTTCATAACATTGTTTTTACATTTTTTAAAACAAAATCAAGCCGGTTACTTAAATCAAAAAGTTTCCGGAAATATTAAAATTTACAAGTCCTATTGCATTTAAAGTCTTTTTTGTTCTTTTATACCCGGAATACTACATTGGAATTGACCGGAATAGTGATCGAACTACAAAGTATCCCAATAATTTTATCATTATTTATTGGTATTGATTTGTTATTCAGACCAATTGAAAAAGTGAAAGATCAATTAAACCTGTCAGATGCTCACTATATACAAAAGAACAAAATGGTTCATTCTACAAGAATTTAACTTGCATTGTAACCAAAGATACATTAATTCCGGAAACATGAACAAATAAACTATTTCCTTATACCCATGATTTACAGGACACTGCAGCTGTATTCTTTTAGAATTCCCATGCTCATTTCTGCTTTGTAAATCAAGGTGTCCTGGAGGTATCCGTTTCGCGTCTTTGCATTTGTTTGTGCCCCTGCAATGGCTCACAGAGCCGCTGAATAAAAAATTAATTAATAAAAAATTATTTTTATATTACCATTTCAAAATTTTGACATGCGAAACCATTTAAAAACCAGTTCTTTTCGGCTTAAGGGAATCCTTGGAATGGGTATTCTTTTTTCTTTAATACTCCTGAGTTTTGACGCTGTTTCCACTGTGAATATAAAAGGTGCCAGTATGATCAGGTCTGATTTCTCCGGTACCAATTCCCTTTATATAGGGACCGGCAAGGAAATGGATTTTAAATGGATCACTTCCCAAAAGGACATCGGAAGATACGAACTGATCTCTTCGGACAATAAGGTAATTTCGAGTGGAGAAACTGAAATGGGCAACGTACATGAGGTTTCAATTTCTTTTTCAGTAAAAGAACCTGTCATATTTAAGTTCGGTGGTAAGAATGAACCATTAGCTTCCATAAAACTCAGACCTGCTCCAAAAAGGGAAAATGATACTTTTAAGGATGTTGATTCCCTGTATGTGGTTGGTGATGTGCACGGACGGTATCATGAACTGGTAAGCCTGTTGCAAAAAGCCCGGATAATAGATGTCCAAACCAACTGGACGGCCGGAAAGTCACATCTGGTTTTTCTGGGGGATCTTTTTGACCGCGGAAATGATGTAACCAGAGTCCTTTGGCTAATTTATAAACTGGAACAGGAAGCACAAGAAAATGGTGGTAAAGTACATCTGGTTTTGGGAAATCATGAGATCATGACCCTGACAAACGATCTGAGTTATCTTGCTCCGAAAGAAGCGTTTATTGCCAAATCCTATAAAAAGGGATATGCTGAATTATTTCATCCTACCAAATCATTACTGGGATCCTGGCTGGGCTCCAAACCTTCTGTCTTAAAAATTGATAAAAATTTGTTTGCACACGGTGGAATTGTCGATCTGGGAACAAGTTCAATTCCCGAGTTCAACCATACTGTTCATACCTATATGCAAAGTCCCGTTTTTTTGGATTTAGGCCTGAAATTTACTGACAGCATACCGCATAACAAGGAAGAATGGAGAAAAATGAAGACTTTTTTTTACGATGAAGAAAATCCGTTCTGGTATCGTGGTTATGTTGTTTCAGATACCCTGGAAACACAGCTTACAACTATGTTGAAAAAATACAAATCCGAGGTACATATCGTTGCTCATACCCCCCGGGAAAATATCAGTCAAAAATACGGAGGCAAACTGCTCACAACCGACTTAAACGAAAAGGCTACACAATTGTTATTTATACATCGCAATAAGAACCGCACAACAAATTACATGATCAGCAAGGACGGTATCGTTACAAAACTTGAATAAGACTTGAATATTCAATAACTTAAAAATAATTGAAAACCGTTCCAATTACCTCGGTGTAAGACTGTACTTCGATTCTACATTTTCTGTATTACCAATGCCGGCATTCGATTTTTTTATCTCCATTTCTTTAGCGAAACCGGGAGGCAGATCGATCCAGCCTTTCTCGGAATAAATACGCAGGGTGTTACCTCTGAAATGATGGATATTGATATTGTCATTATCGAGATCCATAAAAAAGTCATAGGCGCTTTCGGGGCAGGCATGCTGTTTACAGCCACTCATATGCACCACATTGTTTTCTATAGAAATTGGCGTTTCCACATTCCAAAGAGCCAGGAATATCTCATAATCCAGCCCTTTCAGTTCTTTCAGTCTGCCTGCCAGGGGTTCCGTTTCAAAAAGCTTTTCCTGTCTGGCAGATTTGCCGACATAATCCTTTAAAGAAAATACTTTGGGTGCCTCCGAAACAACGTCTTCAGGAACTTCCTCCTGAATAATTTCCTCAACTTGCTCCTCCACTACCTGATCCTGGGTTTTTTCCTGTTTGCAGCTGATTGTAACAAACCCTGACAAGAAAGCCAATACTACATATTTTTTTATCATATCATTTATTTTTGACCATTGAAAAACGTGTTCATAATACTCCAGAAAATTACAAAAAAACTTTCTTATACTGCTGAATGCGGAAATCCATCACGGTAAAATCACCACGGACCGCTTTCTGATCCTTATAGTCACTTGAATTGCCAATAGATCTGTTGGCCGCACTTGAAGGCGAGATCAAGGTATAAACCATAATTTCACGGCCCTCTAAGTGCAGCTTGTGCGATTTTATTGATCCGGAAACTGCCGGAATTAAAGCCAGCCCTTTTGATTTCAGTTCTTTTTTTAACAAATATTCGGGGCCATTCCTGCTGTTTCCTCCCATGAGCAAACAGGAATCTATTGTTTTATGTTCCCGGAGTACCGATACAAGATCCCGGGTAGTAATATCCTGCATACCCAAATCAGAGGCATCCGGCTTTGCCCTTTCGCAACTGGCCACAATATCGCAGATCCCGATCTTATTTTTAGTCAAAAAAGTTTTTCTCTGCTCCACCGCTTCAGCCGTATTTTTATAATCCAGCTCCAGATTGAATATTCGATCCAATATCGGCCATAGGAGTCCGTGTTTGCTGCCATAGCAAAAATCTACATCTTCAGCAAAAAGTTCTCCCAAAGAAAAGCGCGGTGGCGGAATAGTTCCGATTATCAGCCTGGTAAGGCCTTCGGGCAGATAGGGAGGATAGGGGTGCCGGTGATGGATCACTGTTAAATTGTTCAGGGAATAAAAGTAATCGTTTAAGTGATTTTATCATAATATAAGGGCAAATTTATAGGCTGTTTTCATGGATACACCTTCATTTTTCTTACCTTTGTTTTTCAAAATTTTAAATTATGCGAACGATAGACGATATCAATTTTAAAGATAAAAAGGCGCTGATCAGGGTTGATTTTAATGTGCCTCTGGATGAGAATTTTCAGGTTACCGATGCAACACGAATTGAAGCTGCCAAACCTACCATTATCAAAATACTGGAAGATGGCGGTAGTGTTATTCTGATGTCACACCTCGGCAGGCCAAAGGGCAAAGAGGAAAAATACTCACTAAAGCACATCCTGAGCAAAACCACAGAAATTATGGGGGTACGGGTGAAATTTGCTGAAGATTGTGTAGGACCCATTGCTGAAAAGGCTTCAGCCGAATTAAAAAAAGGAGAGATCCTGTTATTGGAGAACGTTCGTTTTTATAAAGAAGAAGAGGCCGGAGATGAAAATTTCGCGAAGCAATTGTCGGTTTTGGGTGATGTTTACGTGAATGACGCTTTCGGTACTGCCCACCGCGCACATGCCTCAACAACCATTGTAGCCAAATTTTTTCCGAATGCCAAATGTTTCGGGTACCTGATGGGAAAAGAAGTGGAAAGTTTGAATATCGTGCTGAACAGCGATAAAAAACCCGTTACAGCGATCATTGGAGGAGCAAAGGTTTCTTCCAAGATCGATGTCATGATGAACATCATGGATAAGGTAGATAACATCATTATTGGTGGTGGTATGGCCTTTACTTTTGTAAAAGCACAAGGGGGCAAGATCGGTGATTCACTTGTAGAGAACGACAAGCTGGATGTAGCCCTGGAAATTATTGAACTGGCCAAAAAGAAAAAGACCAGGTTACATTTTCCCATTGATGTGGTAGCTGCAAATGCTTTCAGCGAAGATGCAAAAACCCAGGTTTGTGCGATCAACGATATACCAGATGGCTGGATGGGACTGGATTCCGGGCCAAAATCGAATGTCGGATTTTCTTATGTGATCGCCGATTCAAAAACCATTTTATGGAACGGTCCTGTGGGTGTGTTTGAAATGGACAAATTTGCCAAAGGAACGATTGAACTGGGCAATGCCATAGCCGATGCTACTGAAGAAGGTGCTTTTTCGCTCGTTGGCGGAGGTGACTCTGTAGCTGCCGTAAAGAAATTCGGTTTTGAAGATAAGGTGAGCTATGTCTCTACCGGTGGCGGTGCCATGCTCGAGATGCTGGAAGGTAAGGTCCTGCCGGGCATACAGGCAATCCTAGACTAATAAAAAAGTCCGGTTTAATCCCGGACTTTTTTTTATCCTTTTTTTCAGAAAAAACGATTTCTATTTTTGCAAGCATTTAATTACACAACATGAAATATACTTTTCTTCCCGGAACGACCATCAAAGTGAGTAAGATCTGTCTGGGCACCATGACTTTCGGGCAGCAGAACACAGAAAAAGACGCCCATGAACAATTGGATTATGCTATTTCACAGGGCGTAAATTTTATTGATACAGCCGAAATGTATTCCATCCCGGGCAAAAAAGAAACCCAGGGAAGTACAGAAAGGTATATCGGTACCTGGTTAAAAGATCAAAAAAGAGAAGAACTGGTAGTAGCTACCAAGATTGCGGGTCCGAACATACCCTATTTTAGTTATATCAGACCCGATCTGCGTTTTTCGAAAGAAAACCTTCAAGAGGCACTCCATAACAGTCTGAAAAGACTGCAAACTGATTATGTCGATCTTTATCAATTACACTGGCCGGAAAGAAAAGTAAACTTTTTCGGACAGCGGAATTATGTGCACGATGAAAATGAGCCCTGGAAAGAAAATTTCAAAGAAGTCATCGGCATACTGGATGGTTTTGTCAAAGAAGGGAAAATCAGGCATTACGGGGTTTCCAATGAAACAGCCTACGGAGTGATGAAGCAGCTGGCCGTGAGTGAGCAAAACGGCTTAACACGCTGCAAGACCATACAAAATTCCTATTCCCTGCTGAACCGGACATTTGAGATCAATCTGGCTGAAGTGAGCCACCGTGAAAAAGTAGGGCTCCTCGCCTATTCCCCCCTCGGTTTTGGGGTACTCACCGGCAAATACCTGAACCACAACAAACCTGAGGGATCGCGTTTGCAATTGTTTCCTCAATATGGCCGGTACAGCAATCCGCAGGCCATGGCGCAAACAGAAGAATACAAAAAACTGGCCGATCAGCTTGATCTTAGTTTAACCCATTTAAGTCTGGCTTTTGTAAACCAAAGGCCCTTTGTTACGAGCAATATTATTGGAGCTACCAGCCTGGAACAGCTCAAAGAAAACATAGCGAGTATAGAGATCCAACTGAGTGAAGAGATATTAAAATCAATCGACCGAATTCAGCAGATCTGTCCGAATCCGGCACCGTAAAAAAACTTGTCAATACCCTTAAATCGGGAAATAAATCAGGGTTTATAGGTAGTTCAATAAATACTGGTTTTCGGGGGTTTTTTGGAAATCAATAACCCAAAGCAGTTCTCACTCTGGCCAGGACAGCATCCGCCACTTTGTGTGCCTTCAGGGCACCCAGAGACAAAGCCTTGTCAATTTCAGGCAGGTTGTTCATAAAGTAATTGTACTGTTCTCGTTCCTGTGCAAACCGGGTGAGCAGCAACTCATAAAAGGCCTGTTTGGCATGGCCGTAGCCATAATTGCCGGCGAGGTAATTTCTGCGCATTTCTTCCGTTTGTTCAGTGGTGGCAACCAGTTTGTACAAGGAAAACAAATTACAGGTGTCCGGATTTTTAGGCGCTTCAAGCGGGGTTGAATCTGTTACAATTCCCATGATCTGCTTGCGCAACAGCTTGTCGGGCAAAAAGATATCGATGATATTTCCTTTGGATTTGCTCATTTTTTCACCGTCGGTTCCCGGAACATACATGGTGCTTTCCTGCAATTTCGCATCCGGAGCCACCAGGGTTTCTCCCATTTGGTGGTTAAAGCGGTTGGCCACATCGCGGGCCATTTCCAGGTGCTGTAACTGGTCTTTGCCGACAGGTACTGTATTGGCATCATACAGCAAAATATCCGCTGCCATCAGCATCGGATAGGTAAACAAACCGGCATTCACATCCTCCAGCCTGTCGGCCTTGTCTTTAAAACTGTGGGCCAAAGTCAGGCGCTGGTAGGGATAAAAACAACTCAGGTACCAGGCCAGTTCAGTTACCTGAGGCACATCACTCTGGCGGTAAAAAACCGTTTTGTTCAGATCCAGTCCAAAAGCCAGCCAGGTGGCTGCCGTACTGTAGGTATTCTGTTTGAGTACAGCAGGATCTTTGATCTGGGTCAGCGAATGCAGGTCGGCAATAAACAGAAAGGATTCCTCACTGGAATTTTTTGCCATTTCGATAGCGGGTATGATCGCTCCCAGTAAATTTCCTAAATGAGGGGTTCCGGTACTTTGCACACCGGTTAAGATTCTTGCCATAACGCTGGATTTGGTCCTGCAAAAATAATTGTTTTTTTCTTTAAACCATCCTTAAATATTTACTCATAATATCCATTCCATATTGCCACAGTGCCACAAATATCCTACATTTGAATACAATGAGCACAATCAGAAAAATATTGATCCTGTTGTGGCGTATCTGGTTTTATATCATTTCGCTGCTCACCATTATCATCGCTTTTCCCTTTTTGGTCATTATCATTTCACAGGAAAAATGGTATCCTGCATTTTTTTGGATCGCGCACTGGTGGGCAGTTATAATCCTCTTTCTAATGGGTCTTATTCCTGACATCACCACAGAGGAAGAAATAAAACGAGGAGAAAGCTATGTTTTTTGTCCGAACCATACTTCCATGATCGATATCATGCTCATGCTTTCGGTAACTACATCGCCTTTTGTATTTTTAGGAAAACAGGAACTCGCCCGGATTCCTGTATTTGGCTATATTTATAAAAGAACCTGTATTCTGGTCGACAGGGATAGTTCAAAAAGCAAGAACAAGGCATTTTTAGCAGCTCAAAAACGCTTGCGAAACGGGTTGAGCATCTGTATTTTTCCGGAAGGAAAAGTTCCTGATGACGAGAATACGGTACTCGATGCTTTTCATAATGGTGCCTTCCGGCTTTCGACAGATTTTGGAATACCCATAGTACCCATCATTTTTTACGATTGTAAAAAACGTTTTTCCTATACTTTCTTTAGCGGCGGCCCGGGAAAATTGCGTGTGAAGATCCACGCTTTTCTCTATCCAACCGGTGAATTATCTGACAGAAACAAACTAAAACAAAAGACTTTTGATACCATGTACAATGAATTGACAAATGATCTGAAAAAATAATTGCTGATATAAAACCCAAAATATGACAAAAGATCCGAGACGTTATGAACCCAAAGAAGAAAAGCTCAATGTGATCACCCATGCCATCGGACTCGTATTGAGCATTATCGCCTTCTTCCTCCTGATCACCTATGCCAACGACCGGGGTACCATCTGGCACCTCACCAGCTTTGCCATTTTTGGTGCAAGTATGATCGTACTTTACTCTGCCTCCACGGCTTACCATTATTCCAAAGAACCCGCGCTGCGCACCAAACTGAACATCCTTGACCACGCAGCAATTTATGTGCTCATCGCAGGCACTTATACACCATTCTGCCTGGTTGTTCTGCCAAAAAAAATAGGCTGGATCATCTTTGGAGTCTCCTGGGGACTGGCTTTGATCGGTATCATATTTAAACTTTTTTATACAGGAAAATACGACCGTCTTTCTACCATAGCCTATGTACTGATGGGTTGGGTGGTTATTTTTGCCATAAAACCCCTGATCGAGAATTTACCTGTTAAAGGACTGCTCTGGCTGCTTGGCGGGAGGGCTTTTCTATACCGTGGGCGCTATTTTGTACAGCATGAAATCCGTACGGTATAACCATACTGTCTTCCATATTTTTGTGCTTTTGGGAAGTTTTTGCCATTTTATGTCGATCTTTTTTTACGTCCTTCCCGAGCGTATCTGATCTTTGCTTTCGCTCTGGTGTAAAAAGCGTGTCAGCTGTATGGACAGGTCCAGGAGGATGATCTTCGCATTTCCATTTCGTTCAATATGGTAAACGGCATCATTGATCGCCTTAGAAATACCCTCAATATTTCCACCATGAACAAAAGGTGCAAATTTTTGCAGGTCAAATTTCTTGTCGCTCGGCTCATAAAAAGCCAGCGAACCCACCCTGTACGTTTCCATAAGTGCCTGTCTGAAAAACTGAAGGCAGTACAAGAGAAAACTCTTTTGCGTTTCGCGTCCTGTTTTTGAGATCTCATCACTCCAGTTGATCAGCTCGTTGATCACGGAAGGATTACCTTTGGCCTTAAACGCTGTTCTTACCCAAAAGATAAACCACATTTCAAAGGTGGCATCATTGGCATCGTTATGCAAAAGGTGCAGCGCACTGTTGTAATTGCCATTTGCCCTGTAGGCTATGCTCGCAGCCAGTTTTTCTGCGGCCTCTTCTTTTTCAATCAGCGCCTGCCTGATCTCCGATTCGCCCAGTGCCCTGAAATGCAGGATCTGACACCGGGAAGTTATGGTATTGAGTATCTGTCCCTCGTGTTCGGTGATCAGTATAAAAAGTGTTTCTTTGGGTGGCTCCTCCAGCAATTTGAGCAATTTATTGGAAGCAGTGGAATTCATCTTTTCTGCCATCCAGATGATCATGATTTTAAAGCCTCCTTCATAGGATTTTAAAGCCAGCTTTCTCACTATATTCTCGGCCTCGTCCACCCCAATTTGACCTTGCTTGTTTTCAATTCCAAGCTGCTGGTACCAGTTAAACAAACTACCATAGGGTGTGTTTAACACAAATTTCCTCCATTCCTCCAGAAACAGGTCACTTACCGGATGGTCTTTTATTTTTTCGGTTGTTGCCACCGGAAAAACAAAATGCAAATCGGGATGAACCAGCTTATCAAATTTGAGCTGGCAGGGTGTATGTCCGGCCGGCTGCTCTTCTCCGGCACATAAAATAGTCCGCGCATAGGCGATCGCCATGGGCAAAGCGCCGCTTCCCGGTGGGGCAACAAACAATTGTGCATGCGGAATGCGCTTGTTCTCCACCGATTGTATCAAATGTTTTTTGATATTATGCTGTCCGATTATGTCTTTGAAATGCATGCTACAAATTAATGAAAAATCTTCCCATTTTCAGGTTCTAAAAATCGAATTATAACATTTTCTAAAGAAAGAGTCTTAAATAAAAACAGTACTTTTGCCGGAAATTAAACCGTTTATTTTTACAGTTCACGAGATAAGACTATGGTAATCATTACTTTGCAAAGAAATAAATGTATTGGTTGCAATTACTGTGTAGAGCTGGCTCCCAAACAGTTTCAGATGTCAAAAAAGGATGGCAAATCTGTTTTGATCCATTCTCAGGACAGAAAGGGCTTTCATACCTTAAAATCACCCGATCACGGTATTTACGAAGACAATGTAAAGGCAAAGGAAGCTTGTCCAACCAAAATAATCAGTGTGAAGTTGACCTAGGCTTTACTGTTTTTTATTTATATTGAGTATATTTACGGATTCATTAAAGATGTAAACAAATCCGTTTATTTTTAATTCATTAATTAAAAGAATTTATGAGCTGTACTACCTGCTCTTCTACCATAAATGGAATACCAAAAGGCTGCAAAAGCAATGGAGATTGCAATTCGGGCAATTGCGGTAAAATGACCGTTTTTGACTGGCTGGCCAACATGACCCTGCCTTCAGGTCAGGAAAAATTTGACATTTTCGAGGTGCGCTTTAAAAATGGCAGGAAAGCTTTCTTTAAAAACAGCTCCGGACTGCCGCTTTTTATAGGTGATGTTGTAGCCGTGGAATCCAGTCCCGGACATGATGTGGGCGTGATCTCTCTTGCCGGTGAACTGGTAAAGGTGCAAATGCGGAGAAAAAGTGCCGAAAATGCCGACGTGCTCAAAATATACCGGAAAGCCACCCAAAGAGATATTGACATCTGGACAGAATCGCGCAACAAGGAACTGGATGTTCAGAAGAAATCCAGGCTGATCATTGACCGCCTGGGTCTGAAGATGAAATTATCCGATGTGGAATACCAGGGCGACGGCACCAAAGCCATTTTTTATTACACTTCTGAAGACCGTGTGGATTTCAGGCAACTGATCCGGGAGCTTGCGGGCAGCTTCAACCTGCGTGTCGAAATGAAACAGGTAGGCCTGCGGCAGGAAGCGTCACGGTTAGGGGGCATTGGTTCCTGTGGCCGGGAGTTGTGTTGCTCAACCTGGCTCAGCGATTTCAGATCTGTCAGTACTGCTGCTGCACGGTACCAGCAATTGTCACTCAACCCATTAAAACTGGCCGGTCAATGCGGAAAACTGAAATGCTGTCTGAATTATGAGCTCGACTCCTACCTGGATGTTTTAAAAGATTTTCCCGACACCGGCATCGCGCTGCTGACAGAAAAAGGCAAAGCTGTTTTTCAAAAAATGGACATCTTTCAGAGATTACTTTGGTATGCATATCTGGATAGTCCCATACAATGGTATAAACTCACCGTTGATCAGGCCAACGCAATCATTGAACAAAATAAAAAGAAAGAGCAGCCGGCCAATCTGGAAGACTTCTCATCAGAACTGGATCTGGATACCACAGAGCGCATTTCTTTTATGGACAGCATGAAGCAAGACAGCATCACCCGTTTTGACAAGCCAAAAACAAGCAAAAACAAAAGGCATAAAAGAAAAAACAACAACAGCAACAGCAACAGCAACAGCAACAACAACAGTAACAACAACAACAACAAACGTCCGAATACAAATGGTCAAAAATAGTATGCTTCGATTAAAGGAAAAATCTGTGTTTTCTTTGGCTGTGAAATTGATTGTGCTCGTTGCACTGGTCTTTGCTTCCTGTCAGGAAAACATATCCTTAGACCAGTTTCATGCCATAGAAAAGCAGCGATGGCATAAAGATTCCATCATCGATTTTCCGTTTACTTCTTCAGATTCCGAAAACAAAAACAATATCTTTATCAATATAAGAAACAACAAGACCTATGAATACAGCAATCTATTTCTGATCGCTCGCATAGAGTTTCCAAATAATTATCAGATCGTTGATACACTGGAATATGAGATGACTTCACCTGAAGGCAGGTTTTTGGGAACCGGTATCTCTGATGTGCTTGAAAACAAACTGGAATACAAAACAAAATTCACCTTTCCCATCAAAGGGGAATACCACATCAAGATCCAGCATGCCATGCGCAAAAATCAAGAGTTGAAGGGTATGGAATATCTCGATGGCATAGTGGATGTGGGACTTCAAATAGAAAAAATAAAATAGCTTTACAATGGCCGCTAAAAAGTCATCTGATGCAAAATACACCAAATGGTTACTAAAATTATTCCTTGGCGGAATCGTTTTTATATTCACCATGCTGCTCTTTTCCGGCCTGGGATTCTTTGGAAAACTACCCAGCTTCGAAGAACTGGAGAACCCTGAAAACAACCTGGCCACTGAGATCATCTCTTCCGATGGCAAAACACTGGGAAAGTTTTACCGTGAAAATAGGACTCCGGTAAAGTACAGAGAACTTCCGCCAGATCTGATCAAGGCGCTCGTTGCAACTGAAGATGAACGATTTTACGACCATTCCGGAATAGATGCAAGGGGAACAGCCAGAGCCATTGTTGCCCTGGGTTCAAAAGGAGGAGCGAGTACCATAACCCAGCAGCTGGCCAAAATGCTCTTTACCAAAACAGCCTCTTCCAACATTATTATGCGTCTTGTGCAAAAATCCAAAGAATGGGTGATCGCTGCACAACTGGAAAGACATTATACAAAAGAAGAGATCATTACCATGTATCTGAACAAATACGATTTTGGTCACAATGCAGTTGGTATCAGATCTGCCTCGAGAATATATTTTGGCAAAGAACCCATCGATCTGAAAATCGAGGAAGCCGCCATGCTGGTTGGTATGTGTAAGAATTCTTCCCTGTACAACCCCATCAGAAGGCCTGAAATGGTTACTGACAGAAGAAATACGGTCTTTAGTCAGATGGAGAAAAATGACTTTCTTACAGACGAAGAACAAGACTCGCTCAAGGCACTGCCGCTTCGTCTGGATGTCAACCTGGAAGGGCACAGTGACGGACTTGCAACCTATTTCAGGGAATACCTGAGGGATTTTATGAAGAACTGGATCGAAGATCACCCGAAAGAGGACGGATCAAGTTATAATATCTACCGCGATGGTTTAAAAATTTATGTAACCCTCGACTACAGAATGCAAAAATACGCAGAAGAAGCCGTTCAGGAACATATGTCGAACCTGCAAAAAGCTTTCGATAAAACCATTGCGAAGAACAAAACCGCTCCCTTTTATGATTTGACAGAAGAAGAGATCCAAAAAACCATGATGCAGGCCATGAAGAGAAGCGACCGTTGGAGAAAAATGAAGGCTGCGGGAAGTTCCAATGACGAAATTCTGGCTTCCTTCAGGAAACCGGCAGAGATGCGTATTTTTTCATGGAAAGGAGATATTGATACAGTTCTAACACCTTACGATTCCATACGTTATTACAAACACTTTCTGCAAACCGGACTTTTGTCGGTCGATGCAGAAACCGGGCAGGTTAAAGCCTGGGTTGGAGGAATAAACTACAAGCATTTCCAGTTTGATCATGTGAAGCAGGGTAAAAGACAGGTGGGCTCCACTTTTAAACCCTTTGTCTATGCAACCGCCATCAACCAGCTGCACATTTCACCCTGTGACAAATTCCCGAATACACCCTACACCATCCCCAGTGGGAAATACGGCCTGATTGAAGACTGGACCCCAAAAAACAGCAGTAACCGTTATGGTGGAATGCTGAATTTGAAAAGCGCCCTGGCAAATTCTGTGAACGTAATCACAGCCAATTTAATAGACCAGGTAACACCACAGAACGTGATCACCCTGGCAAACAACCTCGGTATAGAATCGAAAATACCCAATGCCCCTTCAATAGCGCTCGGCTCACTTGATCTCAGCATCTATGAAATGGTTGGAGCACTCAATACATTTACCAACAAGGGCATGTACATAAAGCCTTATATGATCACACGTATTGAAGATAAGAACGGAACCGTACTGGAAGAATTCGCACCGCAAACCAAGGAAGTTATGAGCGAGGAAATTGCCTATACCATTATCAATCTGATGGAAGGCGTTACCCAGTCAGGTTCGGGTGTCAGGCTGAGAAGTTCAGGTGCTTCCTACCCCGACAAAATTGTCACGGGTTATCCGTATGGTTTTAAAAATCCGATAGCCGGTAAAACAGGTACTACACAAAACCAATCTGATGGCTGGTTTATTGGTATGGTACCCAATTTATCTACAGGGGTATGGGTTGGCGCCGAAGACAGGGCAGTCCATTTCCCGGATCTCAACCGCGGCCAGGGTGCCACAATGGCCCTGCCTATCTGGGCTCTTTATATGAAAAAATGTTATGCCGACAAGGATCTGCAAGTGAGCACAGGCAGTTTCAAAAGACCGGAAATGTTGAAAATTAACGTAGACTGTTACGGACAGGATGAAGATAACACTGATCCCGAAAAGAAAGAGGAAGAAGACTTAGAGTTTTGATATGACCAAACCTTTAGCCTGGATACCGAGTCCTGAGATCATCGCACAAAGTAATTTAAAGCAGGTGATGGACGAGGTAGGCATTACGGACTACCCTGCATTCTGGCGTTGGTCTGTTGACCAAAAAGAAGCATTTTGGCTGAAAACGATCCATAAACTTTGCATACCCTTTGAAAAGAAATTTTCCACGGTACTGGATATTTCAGAAGGTCCGGAAAACCCAAAATGGTTCAAAGATGCGAGACTCAATATAGCAGATGCCTGCTTTCAGCAAAATGAGGAGGCTCCTGCGATTTTATATCAAACAGCCGGAGAGGAGATCAGAAAGATCAGCCGGAAAGAACTGGAAAATCTTGTCAACCGCATTGCAAACGGCCTGAAAGATTCCGGTGTGGTGACGGGGGATTATATTGCCATCGATATGCCTATGAATCCTGAAAGTGTTGCCATCTATTTGGCAGGGATCAAGGCGGGCAATCCGGTGGTGACGATTGCGGATAGTTTCACTCCCAATGAAATTGCCATCAGGCTAAAAATCACAAAGCCAAAACTATTGTTTACCCAGGATTATCTGCACAGGGGCGGAAAATCGCTTCCTCTGTTTGAAAAAGTCCTTCAGGCCGATCCTCCCAAAGCCATCGTTTTAAAAAGTTGCAGCCTCCCGGTCACACTGCGAAAAGAAGATTGCTATTTTAATGATTTTTTATCTGAAGATCAACATTTCAAAAGTGTCGCTCAGGATCCGGATGCCTATATAAATATCCTGTTCTCTTCCGGTACGACCGGTGAGCCCAAAGCCATACCCTGGACGCATTGCACACCCATAAAAGCTGCGAGTGATGGTTTTTATCATCACAACATCAGAAAGCAGGATGTGGTTTGCTGGCCTACCAACCTCGGCTGGATGATGGGACCCTGGCTGGTGTTCGCTACGCTGATCAACAAAGCCACCATTGCCCTGTACGACGGATCACCCATGGATCCTGCTTTTGGAAAATTTATTCAGGATGCAGGAGTCACCATGCTGGGAGTGGTTCCCAGTATAGTGAGCCAATGGAAAAACAGCCGGTGCATGGAAGCATTTGACTGGAGTGCCATCCGTTGTTTCAGCTCCACCGGTGAAGTTTCGAACCCTCAGGATATGGAGTACCTGATGGCTCTGGGAAAGGACAAACCGGTAATTGAATATTGCGGGGGTACAGAAATTGGCGGAGGCTATGTAACGGGCACCATGATTCAGCCCAATATCCCGGGCACTTTTTCAAGTCAGGCCCTGGGCGGTGAATTTGTGTTGCTGGATGAGCATAATAAATTAAGCAAACAGGGAGAGGTATTCCTGATCCCGCCTATTTTGGGTATGTCGAATTCCTTACTGAACAGGGATCATTTTGAGGTGTATTACAAGGATACTCCTGCTTTTCAAGGGCAGCTGCTAAGAAGACATGGAGATGAACTGGAACTTTTGGCTAACGGATATTACAAAGCCCATGGCCGGGTTGATGACGCCATGAACCTGGGCGGTATCAAAGTGAGCTCAGTGCAGATCGAAGCAGTTATAAATACCCTGGATTTTATAAAGGAATCGGCGGCAGTAGCCGTGTCTCCTCCGGAAGGCGGACCAAGCGAACTGGTCATTTATTTTACAGAAAAGGAAAACAATCTGAGTCTGGCAGAGAAACAAAAGGCAATAAAAAATCAGGTCAGATCTGAGCTAAATCCCCTGTTTAAAGTAAAAGAAGCGCTTCCGCTTGAGGCCTTGCCCAGAACGGCTTCGGGCAAACTCATGCGCAGAAACCTGAGAAGTATGTACGAAAAAGAAAATAAGAACACACAGCAATGAAAATAATCTCCTACAATGTAAACGGCATCAGAGCCGCAATCAATAAAGGGCTGCTCATCTGGCTGAAAGCGGCCAATCCTGATATTTTATGCCTGCAGGAAATAAAGGCTGAAAAGGAACAACTGGATATGGAAGTTTTTGAAGCTGCCGGTTATCCTTATAATTACTGGTTCCCTGCTCAAAAAAAAGGATATAGCGGTGTTGCCGTTTTATCAAAACTTAAACCCCTGGATGTCGAAATTGGTACCGGTATTGACAGCATGGATCTGGAAGGGAGAAACCTGAGGCTGGACTTTGAAAAATTTTCGGTTATGAGTCTTTACCTGCCATCGGGCACCAACGATGACCGGCTCGATTTTAAACTCAACTACATGGCGCAGTTTCAGGTATATATCAATGAGCTGCGCAAAAAAATTCCCAACCTGATCATCTGCGGTGACTACAACATCTGCCATCAGGCCATAGATATTCACAATCCCGTTGCCAACAAAAATGTCTCCGGATTTTTACCTGTTGAAAGAGAATGGATCGGCAATTTTATTTCCCATGGATTTATTGATACTTTCCGGCATTTTAACAAGGAACCTCACCAGTATTCATGGTGGAGCTACAGGGCCAATTCTCGCAACAACAACAAAGGCTGGCGTATCGATTACTGCATGGCGAGTGATACATTGAAGGAGTCATTGGTCAGGGCATTTATTTTACCCGAGGCAAGGCACAGCGACCACTGTCCTGTAGGACTCGAAATAAAAGTTTAAGCAGGAACTGTTTTGTTGGCCAGCTGCCCACAAGCAGCATCGATGTCCTTACCTCTGCTTCTGCGTATCTTAACTGTAATGTTGTTGCTCTCCAGGGCAGAGACATATTTTTGTATACTCTCAGGCGAGGCCTGTTCAAAGCCGTCCTCTTCTATGGCATTGTATTCAATGAGATTCACTTTTGAGGGAACCCGTTTGCAGTAATACACCAAGGCATCTATGTCTTTTTGTTTGTCATTGATATCTTTCCAAACCACATATTCAAAGGTGATCTGCCTTTTGGTTGCCCTGTACCAGTATTGTAGTGATTCGAGCAATTCCGCAAGATTGGAAGAAGCATTGACCGGCATCATGGAGGTTCTTACCTCATCAATTGCCGAATGCAGCGAAACAGCCAGTTTAAATTTAACCCCATCATCAGCCAGTTTCCGGATCATTTTTGGAAGTCCTACCGTTGACAAGGTTATCCTTGAAGGTGACATCCCCATACCTTCCGGAGAGGTAATTTTATCAATGGCCAATAGCACATTTTCATAATTCAGCAAGGGTTCGCCCATACCCATAAAAACAATATTGCTCAGTGGGTGATGAAAGTAATGCCTGCTTTGCTGATCGATAGCCAATACCTGATCGTATATCTCATCCGGATTCAGATTGCGCATTTTTTTGAGTCTTGCCGTGGCGCAGAAACTGCAGTTCAGGCTGCATCCAACCTGACTTGAAACACAAGCCGTGGTTCTTTTTTGGGTGGGTATCAAAACCGATTCCACCACCAGGCCGTCATGCAGCTTTATCGCATTTTTTATTGTCCCGTCGCCTGATCTTTGCATTTCGTCCACTTTGATATGGTTGATAACAAAATTATCTTGTAACAGAGCCCTTGTTTCTTTGGATAAATTGCTCATCTCATCAAAGGTATGGGCGCCCTTGGCCCACAGCCAGTCATATACCTGATTTCCCCTGAAAGGCTTATCCTGCTGTCCGACGAAAAAATCGCGCAACTGTTCTCTGTTCAATGCCCTGATGTCTTTTTTATTTTCCATATAGAAAAAAAAAGCGCCCGTTTTGATGGACGCTTTGCTATTTAATTATCCGTTTAAATAATGAGCATGGCATCGCCATAGGAATAAAAACGGTAGTTTTCCTTGATGGCTTCTTTGTAAGCCTTTTTCAATAAATCATGCCCTGCAAAAGCAGAGGTCATCATCATCAGGGTAGATTTTGGCGTGTGAAAATTCGTGATCATCGCATTGGCCACACTGAAATCATAAGGAGGAAAAATAAATTTGTTCGTCCAGCCCTGGTATGGCTTTAAGAAATGATCTGCAGAAACAGAACTCTCCATAGCACGCATTACCGTTGTGCCGACGGCGCAAACCCTTTTTCTGTTTTCAAGGGCTGCGTTAACAGCATCCGCAGCAGCTTTGGTGATGTTGATCTCTTCAGAATCCATTTTATGTTTTGACAGATCCTCCACTTCCACAGGGCTGAAGGTGCCTAGTCCTACATGCAAAGTGATCTCAGCAAGGTCAACCCCCTGAATCTCAAGTCTTTTGATCAGGTGTTTTGAAAAGTGCAGACCGGCTGTAGGTGCTGCGACAGCCCCTTCGTGTTTGGCATAAATGGTTTGATAGCGCTCTTCGTCTGAGGGTTCAACTGCACGTTTAATGTATTTTGGAAGCGGGGTTTCTCCCATTTCCTTTAATTTCTTTCTAAATTCTTCATAAGTCCCATCGTACAAAAACCTCAGGGTACGTCCTCTCGAAGTGGTATTATCAATTACCTCTGCAACCAGGCCACTGTCATCACCAAAAAATAATTTATTTCCGATCCTGATCTTTCTTGCCGGATCAACAAGTACATCCCACAGCCTGCTTTCTGCATTCAGTTCACGCAGTAAAAATACTTCGATCCTCGCGCCTGTCTTTTCCTTATTGCCATACAGCCTTGCCGGAAAAACCTTGGTATTATTGAATACCATAATATCACCTTCTCCAAAATAATCGACCAGATCTTTGAACACCCTGTGCTCAATGGTTTGGTTCTCTCTGTTCAGCACCATCAATCTGGCGGCATCTCTTTCTTCAGAGGGATATTCTGCAAGCAGTTCCGGTGGTAGTACGTAATTAAAATGAGATAACTTCATATGATTATGTTTATTTTATTTTTATAGGATATAGGCCCGTGTGCGGTATGTGCACCGGTAGGGAACACCACTCAACAATCCCCTAAAGGTTAAAAAATTAGTCATGGGTGTTCAATCTGTTTTTTTTAAAGCGCACAAAGATACAATCTCCTAATACCGAATGTCAAGTAAATCACAATTTAAATTCCTTTTTCTCTGATAAAATAAATTTTGCAGAAGTATTTGGTATATTTACCCAAAATTAGAGCATGTCGAAAGAAGTAACCCCTTACAGGAATTCCTCACTTGGTAAAAAGGAGCAGGTAAGGGAAATGTTTGATAAGGTATCCGGGAATTACGACTTTTTAAACCGCCTCTTAACCTTCGGGATCGATGTGGGCTGGAGGAAAAAAGTAGTACAGATCGTCGTTGATCAGCAGGCCGTCTCAGCACTGGACGTGGCCACAGGAACAGGCGACCTGGCGATCATGCTGGCAGGAGCCGGAGTAAAAAATGTGATCGGGCTGGATCTTTCTCCGGGTATGCTGGATCTGGGGAAAAAGAAAGTAGCCGACAAAAAATTGCAGTCGCAAATAGAAATGATCCTGGGTGATTCAGAAAATCTTCCCTTTGCGGACCATACCTTTGATGCCATAACCGTTGGATTTGGCGTGAGAAATTTTGAGGATCTCGAAAAAGGATTAAAAGAAATATACCGGGTTTTAAAACCCAAAGGTTCATTGGTAGTGCTGGAAACCTCACAACCGGAAAAATTTCCGTTCAGAGAGGGTTATAAGATTTATGGAAAATATGTGATTCCTGCATTGGGGAAAATGTTCTCTGAAGACAAGAGTGCATATGACTATTTACCTGAATCAGCAGCAGCCTTTCCCTTTGGCGAAAAATTCAATGCTATTTTACTAAAAACCGGGTTTAATAAGGCAAATTTTTATCCGCAAAGTCTGGGGATCGCCACCATATATCACGCAATAAAATAGAAGAATGAAAAGACTCGTTTTATTTATTACCACCTTGCTTTTACTCCAGGCCAACCTGGGTTTCGGGCAGCGTGAACGCATCATCAACCTGCCAACAGAAGATGAAAGGAAACTTCATTTTGGTTATTACCTGGGACTCAACAACAACAGTTATAAGATCAGTTACCTGAGTGAGACTGATGCCAATACCCCGCTGCCACCAACCCAAAGTGAATTCTTTGTTGAAGTAAACGAATCAATAGGGTTCAATTTAGGATTTATCGTCGACCTCAGATTGCATAAAAATATCAATCTCCGTTTTGAGCCGGGCCTGATGAGCAATTCAAAGGAGCTTATTTTTTATAATGAAGAATACCTCAAATACCCTGCCTATAATGGCACTACGAACAATATCAGGGATGTGTCGAGTACTTTTCTTCATCTTCCCTTGTTGTTCAAATTCAGTACAGACCGGCTCAACAACATCAGACCCTATGTAATTGGAGGTGTTGCCTATGATTACAATTTCTCGAGTAACGAAGACAACAGGGATGATAATTACGACGGTGAATTCAGAACCACCACCCACAATTTCATGTATGAAGTGGGCATTGGTATGGACTTCTATTTCTATTTTTTCAAGTTTTCGCCATCGATCAGAGGTGTATTCGCGATCAATAATGAATTGGTGAGGGATGATGGACAGATACTTACTACTCCTCCACCAGCAAATCAAGCCTATGAAGTTGAAGGACCCTGGACGGGCCCCATCGATTTTCTTGGAACAAGGGGACTTTATTTAAACCTTACTTTCGAATGATCACCAGGCTTTTTGCTTGAACCTGAAAAAAGCCTCGAGTAGCATGAGCACGCTGCCAGCAGTTAAACTTATGGCCAGTAGTTTTGAACTAAAAATAGCTGGCAATTCTATGTTAATCAGCTTGTTGAATTTTAAAATCAGGTTGCTGTAAACAGGATTATTCAATTCCTCCGTTGGGCTCGTTCTTAAAACCAGAATAAAAATTGCTGCAGCGACGAGTCCGATCAAATACCAGGCCCTTTTACTGATCACAGGCTCATAAACAAATCCGGGTTTTGCTATCAATTGTGACATGATCTTTTCTGAAAACAAGGCCGAAGGTTCCTCCTGCGCATACTTTTTGAACAAATTGCCCAGGGCTTTTTCCTTTAGCTCTTCCATCGCATCAATGCGCTGCATCACATTGTCAGTAAAATCAACGGAGGCATCATCCAGGATCAGGTTCTTTTTCAATATCTCATCCCATCTTTTTTCTTCTTCGGTCTTCATGCTATTGATTTCATTTCTTCATTCAACATAACTTGCAATATATCGTACATTTTCTTGCGGGCTCTGAATAATTTCGTTTTTACATTTGAATTGCTCAGGCCGGTAATCTGTTCGATCTCCTCAACCGAACTGTCATTCAGGTAATACAAGGTGACCAATGCAGCATCCGTTTCGGGCAACAGATTGATGGCTTTCCCTACGAACTCTCTTTGTTCTTCATATTTCATCAGCTCCAGCGGGTCAACCGAGTCTTCTGGTATCTTATACATCTTGTCACTGATATCTGAAGCCTCGATCTGCTTCTTTCTGATTCTTGAGATAGCCGTTCTGTAAACAATGGAATACAACCAGGTAGAAAATTTTGACTCGCCCTTATAGGTTTCCAGTTTCTGGTATGCCTTTATAAAACAATCCTGCGCAACCTCTTCAGCATCCTCTCTGTTCCTCACAATTTTCATCGCAATGGTGAATACCATGCTCTTATACCTTTCTATCAAAAAGGTATAACTGGCCGTTTGCCCGGCCAAAACCTTGTCTATATAAAACTGATCTTCCACTTTCATTTTATCATATGACGTTGGTTAAACAGATTTGGTTACAAAAAAAATTCAAGACCGGATTTGTAACCCATACCCTTAATCCTGCGTCATAAGTGATATAAAAACAATTTAAAAACTAAAATCATGGCAGCAGAAATTCTAATTCCCTTTATCATTTTTTCAGCAATTTTTGGCGTTTTCTACGTATTTATCAATACCAGAAACAAAGAACGAATGGCTTTAATTGAAAAAGGTGCAGATGCATCTCTTTTTACAACAAAATCACGCAGCTATACCAACGTAACGCTTAAGTTCGGTATGCTGGCACTGGGTATAGGAGTTGGTATACTGGCAGGTGCCTTACTGGCCACCTACACGGTACTTCCTGAACCCGTAGCTTATTTTTCAATGATCTTTCTTTTTGGTGGTTTGGGTTTGATCCTGAATTACCTGGTTGAAAAAAACAACAAAGGACTCAACGAGTAAGCTCTTCGAAGATACTAAGAAAACCCATCATCAGGATGGGTTTTTTTGTTCCGGTACACCGTTGATCACAATATCTGAAAAATCTGTGGGAAAAACGATACTTGTTCCGTTCGTTTTGTTCGTTTTAAGATCATATTCTTCCCCATTCAGTTCCACCGAAGCTATTTTAAAAGGTAAACCAATGAATTTGATCTCCATTGTTTCGTATGAAGAAAAATGTTTGCCTGTTTTTACTTGCTGTAAGGTCAGGGAATTTTGTTTTCCGGTGAGGGTAAAAATCCGGTGGCTGAACCTGCCTTTGATATAATCATAACCATCATGACTGTCCTCGTACACCTGAGAATCATCCTTACCCAAATTAAAATAAACATCCAGTTTTAACTGTTCTATTTTTTTTTCTCCAACAAACTGCTGAATCGGGTATTTTGGAATTATGGCACCGGCCTTAACAAAAACGGGCATACTGTCCAGATCGGCATCCACCCAAAGTTCCTGTCCCCCTTCAACCAGTTCATGGGTCCAGTAGTCATACCAGTCGCCATAAGGGAAGTACATTCTTCTGCCCCTTGCATTTGGTTCGGTTACCGGGCATACAAGGATCTTTTCCCCAACGACAAATTCGTCATTTCTGTAATGTGTATGTACATCATTCTGGTCAAAAAGAACAAGCGATTTTAACATCGGAATACCTTCATTGGCGTAACGCCAAAATGCAGTATACATATAGGGTAATAACTGGTAACGCAATTCGATGAATTTCTTTACTATTTTGGTAATGCTTTTTCCAAAGGACCAGGGTTCCTGATCGCCGTGGTCACCTGAAGAATGGGTCCTGAAAAAGGGATGAAAGGCACCCAGTTGTATCCATCGGGCGTACAACTCGCCTGTGGGTTGTTCGGCAAAACCACCGATATCAGATCCTACAAACGAAAATCCGCACATGGCCAGACGCTGGGTCTGGATATTGGCAATCGTAAGGTGCTCCCAGGTCGCCACATTATCACCGGTCCAGGTTGAAGTATAGCGCTGTGTGCCCGAATACGCTGCTCTGGTGATGACAAAGGGGCGTTGGGGGTAGGAATACTTTTTTAGTCCCTGATAAGTTGCCCGGGCCATCTGCATACCGTATATATTGTGAGCTTTTCTATGACTGCAGCGATTTCCATCGTAATCATGCCTTACATCATCAGGAAATGTTTTGCCGGGAACGTCCATAACGGCGGGTTCATTCATATCATTCCATACCCCTTTGATACCGATGTCTTCAATAAGCTCTTTGTACAGTTCCGCCCACCATTCCCGCACTTTCGGATTGGTAAAATCGGGGAAATAACATTCTCCGGGCCATACCTTTCCTTTCATATAAGGACCGTCGGCTCTCTTACAGAAATAGCCCTTTTCCAATCCTTCTTTAAAAATCGGGTTATTGCTGTCTATTTTAATTCCCGGATCAATAATGGCCACGGTTTTAAATCCGATATCTGTCAATTCACTGACCATTTTTTTTGGATCGGGGAAGTAGTCTTTATTCCAGGTAAAGCACCTGAAGCCATCCATATAATCGATGTCGAGGTAAATGGCATCGCAGGGAATGGACAATTGCCGGAACTTATTGGCTACTTCCATTACTTTTTTCTCCGGATAATAACTCCATTTGCACTGGTGATAGCCAAGAGCCCATAGGGGTGGCAGCTGATGGGGTTTTCCCGTCAGGTCGGTGTATCGCGAAACGACCTGTGCCATCTCAGGGCCATAAATAAAGTAGTAGTTCATTTCGCCGCCCTGTGCCCAAAAGCTGGTAACATTTCTGCGATCGCGACAAAAATCAAAGAAGGTCCTGAAACTGTTGTCGAAAAAAATGCCGTAGGCCTTTTTATGATTAAGACCAATGTAAAACGGTATAGCCTTATAAATGGGGTCAGTTTCTTTTGTATAAGCATAAGAATCAGTTACCCAATTCTCAAATCTTTTTCCTTTCAGGTTGATGTCTACTGGTTTATCTCCCAGTCCGTAATAACTCTCCCCGTCATGCGAGCTTTTAGACATTTTCACGATGTCTCCACCAAATTGATAGCTCTCTTCCCAATGAAAACCGAGTTCATCCTCACACAATACGGAATTATCAGCGGCATCAAAGATGGCCACACGCAGATCAGCCTTTGAAATATGACAGATCAGTTTTTTCGTGGTGACCTTATAGCTTTCTTTTTCCTCCACCACATCCAGCTGGTTATAGCCCCTGCTGGCATATTTTGATATGGCATAGGAAAAATCCGGTTCGAAATTTCCGGAAGTAGAATACCTGAATCTCAAAACACTGTCGCGCCTGACGGTGAGTTGCAAGACCACATTGTTTGCGCAGGTAAAAAAGAGTGAGTCAACATTTTTCCTGTAAGAAACTATTCTCGCGGGCACTAAATTTCCCTTGTGCTCTAATTCGGTATTTAAGATCATTTTTAAAGGTTTTGCTATGCCTGCAAACCTATAAAATTATAATTAAAACAACCCAACTAATATTTCAAAAATAAGGCCGAAAGAATCCAATTTATTATCAAATTGAAACCAAAACGGGCTTATTTATAAGAAAAATAGACTGCTGCCAAAGGCGGAATTACTATTTCAACCGAATAAGGTTTGTTGTCGTAAGGTTTCTTTTCAATTTTTAAAGGTTTTTCATTGCCCATACCGCTGCCGTAATAATGTTCCTTATCGGAATTAAAAACCTCTATGAGGGTTCCCTTTCTCGGCAAACCAATTCTGTATTCCTTTCTGGGTACCTGGGTAAAATTGCAGGCTACGATCAGGTCATTAGGGGTATCATGCCCTTTTCTGATAAAGACAATAACGGAATTCTGGTGATCGGAAAAATTGATCCACTCAAAGCCTTCATAACTAAATGCCTTTTCATACAATGCCGGTGCATTCTTATAGAAAATATTAAGATCTTTCACAAAATGCTGCAGTCCGGCATGGGGTTTGAATTCCAGCAGATGCCAGTCGAGGCTCTGGTTAAAATTCCATTCCACAGTCTGGCCGAGTTCAGAACCCATGAAGGTTAAATTGCTTCCGGGATGGGCGTACATATAGGCAAATAACAAACGCATATTGGCAAATTTCTGCCATTCGTCGCCGGGCATTTTATAGATGAGTGATTTCTTGCCATAAACCACCTCATCATGGGATAGTGGCAGCATAAAATTCTCAGTAAACGCATAGGCCAGACTGAAAGTTATTTCATTCTGGTGGTATTTCCTGTAGATGGTAGCCTTTGAAAAATACTCCAAAGTATCGTGCATCCAACCCATCATCCACTTCATGCCAAAACCAAGCCCGCCGTATTCAGCTGGTCTCGTGACCCCTGTAAATGCAGTAGATTCTTCAGCGATGGTTTGAATTCCGGGAAAATTCTTGTAAACCTCCTGATTGAACTCCCTTAAAAAGGCGATGGCTTCCAGGTTCTCATTGCCTCCAAAAATATTGGGATCCCATTCCCCGGCCTTGCGGGAGTAATCCAGATAGATCATGGAAGCAACAGCATCAACCCGCAAACCATCCGCGTGGTACTTATCCATCCAGAAAAAAGCATTGCTGATCAAAAAAGATTTCACTTCATTTCTTCCATAATTAAAGATGAGGCTCTTCCAGTCAGGGTGGTAGCCCCTTTTGGTATCGGGGTGTTCGTACAGATGGCTGCCGTCAAAAAAGCCCAGTCCATGATCATCGGAAGGAAAATGTGAAGGAACCCAGTCAAGGATAACACCAATATCATTCTGGTGCATTTTATCGATCAGGTGCATAAATTCCTCCGGTGTACCGAAGCGGGATGTTGGTGCAAAGTAACCCACAATCTGATAACCCCAGGAAGGATCATAGGGATATTCCATAACAGGCATCAGCTCTATATGCGTATAATTCATCATTTTCAAATAATCCACCAGCTGATCGCTTAATTCCTGATAGCTCAAGAATCGATTTTCGTCCAGATTTCTTTTCCAGCTTCCCAAATGGACTTCATAAACTGAATAGGGCTTATCCAGACCGTTCTTATCTTTTCTGTAGGACATCCAGCTTTTGTCTTTCCATTTATAGTGGTTGATATCCCGGATGATGGAAGCTGTATAAGGCGGTTTTTCACAATAAAAAGCATAGGGATCTGCCTTTTCTGTTTCTATGTTATTGTGATTTGATTTGATCTTATATTTATAACGCATACCTTCTTTGGCCTCAGGAATAAAACCTTCCCAGATTCCTGATGCATCCCAGCGCACGAATAGTTTATGTTGCTGATCATTCCAGTAATTAAAGTCACCGATTACTGAAACAGACTTTGCAGAAGGCGCCCAAACCGCAAAATAGGTTCCTTTCACTCCATCGACTTCGGCTGGGTGCGAGCCCAGCTTTTCGTAAAGCTTAAAATGTTTACCCGCTTTAAAAAGCGCTATGTCGAAATCTGTGAAAAGACTATAACTTATAACTTTTGCCATTTTTTTTTATTCATTAATGATGTTTGATATTCCTTTAAGTGGTATTAATGCCCATCTGGGTCTTGAATTCAATTCATAACCAATCTCATATACCGCTTTCTCCAGCAAACAATATTTGAGTATAAATATTCTTTCCTGGCTGTAGCCTATATTCAAATTGGCTTTTTGTATTGCTTCGGTATACACTTCCAAAAACACCCCGTTGAGATACGTATACAGGATTTCTGCTGCTTCGAACAAATCTTTCTGATCCTGTGGAAAATCATTGGGATGGTTAAAAATAGTAGCGTAAATGGCATAGTGAAAAGACCTGAACAGGCCGGCAACATCTTTCAGGGGAGGTTGTTTGACCTTTCTGTCTCGTATGGTACTTTCAGGTTCCCCTTCAAAGTCCAGTATATAAAAATCATTGTCACGCACGAGAATCTGCCCCAAATGGTAATCACCGTGCAAGCGTATACGCTCTCCCTTTAGTTTGGTCCAGTCGAACTGAATAAACCGTTTTCGGATCTCATTCTTCTTATCCAGAAACTCTTTCGCCAGATCAAGAGCCAATCCTTCCAGCTTGTGCATATTATTCTCGATTGTATTCAACCTGTTCTGAAACTGATGGATCAGTCTGTTCTTTAACCAAACCTCGTAATCGCGGTTAAAATGTGCAGGAGTAAAAGCGGTATCTTCAAATTCTGATCCGAGCTCGATATGCATTTCGGCAGTTCTTTTTGCCAGTGTTTGCACTTTCAAAAACAGATTCAGCCCTACCCAATCGATGATTTGCGGAGGCACATCACCGATCTTCAGAGACCGGAACATCTCGACTTTAGGCAGCTGGGAAATATTTATTTTCTTATGGCTCAGGTTCATAAAAACGTTGTGCAGTTCCTTCAGCATATATTCCCAGGCATCACCCTCATTTTCAATTTTTTCCTGCATCAGGGCAATGGTAATATAGGTATTATCAGAATCGATCACATTGATACTTCCCAAATAGGCCGGCGTATTTTTAAAACTGTGCTTTTCGGTAAGAAACCGGCTCATCTCATAATCCGGGTTTTTATCTGCAAAGATCCTTCTGAAAAATTTTACATACATACAATTCATTGTAAATGACAGAGGTATTGCTTTGTTCCAGGCCCATAAACCTTGAGCTTTCATATGCCAGCAGGGGAAGTTTTATACTTTTGTGGTACTGTACTTTGGTCTCATCTTTTGGCAAGGCATTTAAAATTCGGTAGTAGACCAGTTTTCTGAAAGCTTCCAGGTTAATTGCATCGATGATAAACCCTTTTTCTCCCTTTAAACTGATGGGCAGGATACGGTCTGTATCGGCAAAGCTTTCATCCGTAACAAAGGCAATGGGCAAAAAATAATGCTGGTAAAATGCCTCATAAAAATCAATCTCCAGGATCAGTCCAAAATAGACCTCACCATCCTGCTGAATGCGAAAATACTCAGCAAGTTCAATATATTTCAGTTTGCTCGCCTTGCCACCGTACCATCTTTGTTTGACAATATAGTTCTCCAATACATCTGATAAAAATAGTTTTACAAATTCTTCGTTATCGAGAATTTCATTCCAATTATCATCAAAGTTATAGGGCGCTATGGCGATTTTACTGCTTTTACTACTCATATCATTTTATCAATTTAAAGATATGGAAGGGCAAATTCGGATGTAATTGAACATAATTCCATTCTGAATACCAGTCATATTCATAGGTTGTGACCAGATCTTTTACCCTGATTCTGTTATAATTACCCATATTGAGCTCTCCCAAAGGCAATTGCACCATGCCTTGCTGGGAATTGTGGGTATCCAGACTGATGATCACCAGAAGTTCATCGGTTCTGCTGTCATTAAATTTATAGAAAGCGATCAGGTTATCATTATTGACATTGCAGAAACGGATATTATTGGTTTGCTGCAAGGCCTCCTGCGCCCGGCGGATGAGATTGATCCTTGTAATCACATTGATCAGGTAATTTTCTTTTCCCCAGTCATAGGTTTTGATCTGAAATTTCTCAGAATACAGGTATTCTTCCCTTCCCGGTAGTGGTTCACTATGCATCAGCTCATAATTCGGTCCGTAAATTCCAATGCTAGAACTCAAGGTTGCTGCCAGCACATAGCGCTGAATAAATTTGGATTCATTCGCAAATTGCAGGTGGTAAGGATTGATATCCGGTGTATTGGGCCAGAAATTCGGACGCATGTACTCGGCCTGCTCTGTTTTGGTCAGTTCTTCCATGTACTGCACCAGCTCATGTTTGCTGTCGCGCCAGGTAAAATAGGTGTATGACTGCGTATAACCCTGCTTGGCCAGCTGCTGCATTACCTTTGGCCGGGTAAACGCTTCTGCCAGGAAGATCACATCCGGTTCTTTCTTTTTTACTTCTGTGATGATCCATTGCCAGAAATAGTATGGTTTGGTATGCGGATTATCGACTCTGAAAATGCGAATGCCGCAATCGATCCAGTAGAAGAGAATTTCCAGGCAGGCATCCCAGAGTTCTTCATAACCCGTTGATTCAAAATAAATTGGCAAAATATCCTGGTATTTTTTAGGCGGATTTTCGGCGTATTGCACTGTTCCGTCGGGCCTCCATTTAAACCATTCCGGATGTGATTTTACCCAGGGGTGATCAGGAGCTGCCTGCAAGGCATAATCCATGGCCACTTCCAAACCGTAGTCTTTGGCTTTTTGGATCAGGTTTTTAAAATCCTCTACTGAGCCCAGTTCGGGATGTATGTCTTTATGTCCGCCATACTGCGAGCCTATCCCCCAGCAACTTCCCACATCGCCTTCATAAGCGGTGGTGGTGTTATTTTTTCCTTTTCTGTTTACTTCACCAATAGGGTGTATGGGTGGAAAATACAGTGTATCGAATCCCATTCCTGCTATTCTGGGCAAAAGTCTTTCACAGTCTTTAAAGGTACCGTGCTTACCAGGTTCCGGTGAAGCCGATCTCGGAAAAAATTCGTACCAGGTACTGAAAAGGGCTTTTTTTCGGTCGACATAAACGGCAAGTTCTTTGCTTTCATTTGCCAAATGCTTTTCCGGATGGAGGTAAAAAACTTCCCAAAGTTTATTTTCCCTGGCAAAAACTACAGCTTCCGGATAGCGTTTCTCATCTTCAAAAACCGCAATGAGGTTTTTGACGTAGTCCTTGTGATCTTTACTGACATCCTTTAACAGCGACTTCAGTATTTGAGCTCCCTCAAGAAACTCAGACCTCACATACTGGTTATCATCCAGTTTGCGCAGGATACCGTGCTGCCAGTTCAAACCATGATCGACCCAGCCCTGCACTTTGTAATAATAAAATCCCTGTTTTTCAACCTGAAATGAGGCCGTCCAGGCGTCATTCATTTGGGCATTCATCCTGACTTCACTCCATTTCTTATCCTTTTCATGTTTGTACAAAAGAGATACCCCAATGAGATCATGACCATCCACCAAGACATCGGATGACACATCTACCTTTTGTCCAATGACGCGTTTGATAAAAAATTCTCCACAGTTGAGTTGTGGAGAAATGCGATCAATTACTACTCTGTTTTGTCTTTTCACTATTTAATTTTTAAACGATGTACCTTAAATTACATATCCTTTGGGGATCACTGCTCCTTTTTTGATAACAACAATACCGTCTTTGATGACATATTCATTTGTCTCCTTATTCTCCAGGTGTTTGCCCCCATTTATACGCACATCATCCCCTATTCTGCAATTTTTATCAATTATGGCATTTTTTATATAACATCTTTCACCAATACCCATCAGTATCTCGATGTGCTCCCTTGCTATTTCATCAAGCGATTCATAATAATCACAACCCATCATGTAGGTATTGATCACTGTGGAATCTTTACCTATCCTGGCTCTGATACCGATTACGGAGCGTTCTATTTTTGCGGCATGTATGATACATCCATCTGCAACCACGGTTTTGTCCATGGTAGTACCTGATATTTTGGTAGTTGGCAACACCCTTGCGTGGGTATATATCTTCTTAGACACATTGTACAGGTCAAACTGCGGTATGTCATCGGTAAGCCCCAGGTTGGCCTCAAAAAAGGACTGGATATTTCCTATGTCTGTCCAATAGCCCTCATAAGGGTAACTGATCACCGATAAATTCTGGATGGCACCTGGAATTATATGTTTTCCAAAATCAACATTATTGGTATCTTCAAGTAGTTTAAACAAAAGATCTCTGTTGAAAATGTAGATACCCATGGAAGCCAGATAAAACCTTCCGCTTCTCTTCATGTTGTCACTGACCTCGGATACCAGACCCTCCAGTTTGTCCTTGGGAGGTTTTTCTACGAAGGTTTTAATATAACCATTCTCATCCGTTTTAAGGATACCAAATTCTGTGGCGTCATTGGCATGAACGGGCAGGGTGGCAATTGAAATATCTGCTTTCTTTTTGATGTGTTCTTCAATCATATAATTAAAGTCCATCTGGTATAACTGATCCCCGGACAAGATGAGCACATAATCAAAATCATGTCGTTTCATATGGTGAACACTCTGCCTTACCGCATCAGCAGTTCCCTGAAACCAGGATCCGCTCTGCGGGGTCTGTTCCGCAGCGAGCACATCCACAAATGCCGTGCTGAAAAAACTAAAATGGTAGGTGTCTTTTATATGTCTGTTGAGGGATGCTGAATTAAATTGTGTCAAAACATACATTCTCTTGATATCGGAATTGATACAATTTGAAATTGGGATATCCACCAACCTGTATTTACCTGCTATCGGTACGGCAGGTTTTGATCTGGAATGTGTAAGGGGATATAATCTTGATCCCTGTCCACCCCCTAAAATTATCGCCAGCACTCTGTTGTTATACATATTTGTAATTTTAAAGATTTGTATAAAGTTAAAAAAACTTGCGCAGATTTACTCAGTATTTGAATCAATCGCGATCATTTTTTTCTGTTTTTTAATTTACTTATTCTGTATTACAGCAGTTTTACTTCAGGTATTGGTCCATGTTCCATTCAGCCCTCTGTTTCTTTGGAAAAACAAAACCTATCCCCATGTTTTCAAAACAGAAAAATCTCCATCTGTAAAAATGTCCTGATATCTTTCAGATCAGGGATTTATACAATGCTTCAACCTGTTTTGCAATTGCGGTCCAGTCGAAGAAATCTTCAACCCGTTTTCTGCCTTTTACAGCCATGGATTCCCTCAGTTCTTTGTTCTGGATTAATTTATTAATCCCATCTGCCAGATCTCTTGAAAATCTATCCGGATTAACCGGTTCAAAAGGTGCTTCATGCTGTTGCTCAAGGGGTACCAGCAATCCGGTTTCGCCGTGAACGACAACCTCTTTGATTCCGCCAACAGCACTCGCAACTACCGCTGTCTTACAGGCCATCGCTTCAATATTGATGATCCCAAATGGCTCATAAATGGACGGACAGCAAAACACATCTGCGTGAGAATACAATTGTATGACCTCCTTTTTACTGACCATTTTGTCGATCCAGATCACATTATTGCGCGTTTTCTTTACTTCCTTTACGCTATTTTCCATCTCTTTCGCGATTTCAGGAGTATCAGGAGCCCCTGCGCATAGAACGATCTGTGTTTCAGGATCTATATATTTAATCGCGTTCACCAAATGTATGATCCCCTTTTGCCTGGTAATTCTGCCTACAAAAAGCACATAGGGTTTGGCTTTATCGATGCCATACTCAGTAAGCGCCGAGGTGTCTTCGGTTACCACGTATTCCTGCAAATTGATCCCGTTATAGATCACCTTTATTTTATTCTCGTCGACGTTAAAATACTTGAGAACATCTTCCTTTGTTTCCTTTGAAACCGCAATAATTGCATCGGCCATTTCTATTGCCGTTTTTTCAACCCATGAAGAGGCATCATAGCCCCTGCCCAACTGCTCTCTTTTCCAAGGCCTTAAAGGTTCCAGTGAATGCGTTGTGATCACCAGCGGAATGCCATAACACAATTTTGTGATAATCCCTGCGAACTGGGCATACCAAGTATGGCAGTGCACAATATCAGCATCTGTTTCGAGGGCATTCATCTGAACACAGGTGTTTAAAGTTTGTAATACGGCCTTGAGCTGGTTGTTGGAACTGGCAAATTCCGGAAGATCGTAAGGATAGCCTTTAACGGTGAGGTTGCCATTTTTTTCAGACTGATCTCCAAAGCACCGTACTTCAACCTCCATGAGCTTAGCCAGCTCAGCCGCCAAATATTCCACATGAACTCCTGCTCCACCATATACATAAGGTGGAAATTCTCTGGTATAAAAAAGTGCCTTCATCTTAATAATAAATCTAAAATTGGTATTGTATATGCTTATTTATTGATCAAACTTTTTCCTTTATTAAATCCAAACCAAAAGCGCATCATTCAGTCATCTGAATGAGGTGAACACAACAATAAAAAATTGGTTTTTAATTTTGGACAGGAACTGAGCTGCCAAACCAGGCCAACAGAATGAAAAAATATAAAATGCACAATCGTTTTCATGGCGGCAGGTTAGCATTCAGTTACAAAACGACAGGTAAAGCAATACAAATCACGAGTCGCTCATGTAAAAATATTACAAATTTTTGAGATATCCCGCGATTTTCAAAAACTATTGAAGTCTCTGATAAAACGGAGTAAATGAATGATCAGCGTGAATTTTTCCAGTACTGCGGTTTGGTCTCTGTTGTTTTTTGGTTCCAGTAATCCGGACAAACCTTATGCTTTCCGTCGATGGTTTTCAGCCGTCTTTGGAAAACAAAGACCGTTGGGTTGAATACCATGTCCGTAACACCTACAGTATAAAGAATAGGATCTCCTTCTGATTTTCCGGCTTCTTCCTCAACGACAACCTCATAACCGTTCACTTCCAGCAGTTCCTTCAAAAACGACATCCTGCTTTCGGGTACACTTTTTTCAACAAAAGTAACGCGAACTTCACCGATGGATCCAAATTGATGTTTTCCTAATAAGCCCATATCATGTATTTTACAGTTTGGATAAATCAAAAATATATTGGTAGACCGGACTGTACAGACCGATCAGCAGCACCCCGATAACAGTGATCAGCAGGCCGATTTTCATCATGAGATCGCTTTTAAAAAATGGGATGGGATTCTCGCTTTTTCGCAAAAAGATGGCCCTGATCACCAACAGATAGTAGTACAATGAAATGGTAACATTCACTACGGCCAGAAATACCAGCAAGTAATACCCCTTGCTTGCGGCTGCCGTAAAAAGGAAAAATTTACCAAAAAAACCTGCCACCGGCGGAATACCGGCCAAAGAAAAGAGAGCCAGCATCATGACCAGACTCAGTCTTGGATTGGTTCTGTACAAACCCGTATAATCCTCCATATCCTCTTTACCGGTTTTGAGAGAAATTGCCTGAATAACACCAAAGGCAGCCAGATTCGTAAATACATAAATCGTGATAAAATACACTACCGTTGAAATACCCAGCTGGTCGTTGGCCATTAAACCGAGCAAGATGAAGCCGGCCTGAGCAATTGAGGAAAAAGCGAGGAAGCGTTTCATATTCTTCTGCCGCAAGGCAAAGAGGTTGCCTATGAACATGGTTGCAAGAGCCACAATATACAAGAGTACGTGAATCACCTCCTGAAAGGACTGCATTACAGTAAAAAGGATAATCGTCAAGATTGTCACTGCAGCTCCTTTCGAGATCACCGATAAATAGGAAGTGATTCCGATTGGTGCACCCTCATAAACATCGGCTGTCCAAAAATGAAAGGGAACCAGCGATATTTTAAAAGCGATCCCGGCAAAGAAGAAAATAAATCCGGTTATGCTGAGCGAAGAATAGGATAACAGAGCGGCCATTTCCTGGAAATATACTGTACCTGTGCTTGCATACAACAGCGACACCCCGAAAAGAGATGTTCCGGATGCGAGGGCGGCAAGCAGTATAAATTTTATACCTGCTTCAGCAGACCGTCTTTTCATGGTCTCAAAGGCGACCAGGGCAGCTATGGGAAGGGCTGATAACTCCAGGCCCACATAGAACATTAAAAAATTCCCTGAAGAGATCATAAAATACATACCCAACAGAGATGAGAATATGAGCATTACAAATTCTGAGGATTTGTGCCCCGGAACCAATTTTTCCTTTATATATCCTGACGATTGAAGCAAAATGATCAATACCCCCACATTCAAAACATTTTTTACAAAATGCAGCAGCTCGTTGGTATGGTACATTCTACCAAAAAGAAATCCTTCCTGCTGGGGTATAAAACCTATAACCGTATGCACCAGGAATAAGCCTGTTGCAACATAGAAAACGATCATCTTATTCTTCGAAAATATTTCAGCAACCAGCACCAGGAGCAGGATTACTGTCAATATTATTTCGTGGCGCATTAATAAAAAACTATCTGTACTCATTCAATCGATTTTTCAAAAATATATTCTAATCTTAGTAATTTATAAAAGTCGTTCAATAAAAGGCTGAATACTTTCTCTTACCATTTCTGTTATCCAAAACGGCACAACACCCATGAATGTGATGGGGATCAACAACAGCAGAACACCTGTTTTTTCATACCAGGTAGCCTGAGGCAGTGTATTGTATTCCTCATTTTTTACAGGACCCATAAGCATCATGCCCACAACCCGCAGTATATAAACCGCCGTGATCACGATGGCAGAAACAGTAATGATTGTTGCAATACGGTGGAACATATCCGGATGTTGAAAGGCTCCTACAAAAATTTGCATTTCGGCCATAAATCCACTGAAACCGGGCAGACCCAGAGAGGCCAGTCCGGCAATGACATACATCACCGAAATAAAGGGAATCACTTTTAGCAAGCCACCTAATTTCTTCACATCCCGGGTATGGGTCCTTTCATAGATCATTCCAATCAAAGCAAAGAAGAGTGCTGTCATAAATCCATGAGAAAGGGATTGCAAAATAGCGCCGGTCCAGGCCGTTTTGTTGAGCATCAGCAAGGCGAACAATACCATACCGAGGTGACTTACCGAAGAATAGGCATTGATATATTTCAGATCTGTCTGGTGTATGGCTGCCAGTGCTCCGTAAAAAACGCCGATCACGGCAAGTACGATAAAGAAATTTGCCCAGAGCATCGACCCTTCAGGCAAAAGGTACATGGCTACCCTGAATACACCATAACCCCCCAGCTTCATCAATACCCCGGCGTGCAGCATGGATACCGCTGTTGGTGCCGAAGCATGACCGTCAGGCGACCAGGTATGAAAAGGAAACAGGGCACCCAGCACAGCAAATCCGATAAATGTAAGCGGGAAAAACAATTTCTGCGCCTCAACAGGGATATTTACTCGGGCAATTTCGAGTATGTTAAAAGTTAGCGCTCCCCCGTCTGCATTGGAATTGAAATAAATTCCCAAAATCCCGACCAGCAATACGGCTGAGGCTCCCATCAGCATCAGGGTTAATTTCATTGCTGAATACTCTTTTGGCCCGGAACCCCAGATCCCGATAAGGAGGTACATAGGAATAACGGCTATTTCGTAAAATACGAACATCGTAAAAAGGTCCAGTGAAATGAAAAATCCAAATACACCTGTGGCCAGAACGATCAGTGAGATGAAAAATTCCTTGGGCAGTTCTTCCATTTTCCAGGAAATAAAAACCCCGGCCAGAACAACGATAGACGAAAGCACGATCATTGCAACTGAAATTCCGTCAACACCAATGATATAATGAATATTGAACTGTTCGAACCACACAAAATCTCTTTGAAAGACCATGAGGTCCTGGTTGGTTTTTCTTTCTAGAAAATAAGCATATACCAGATGGAAGGACATCAGAAATTGCACGAACATACCTATCAGGGCAATAACCCGGGCTTGCTGCAAATTCTTTGCAAAGAAGAGGACAAGTATGGTGATTACAGGTACTATTAAAAATAAGGTCAGTATATCCATCTTTACATAAAATTATAAACTACAATAATTACCAGAATAACAAGTCCGCCCAGGAAGGCAAAGGCGTAATCCTGAATTCTTCCGGATTGCAGTCCTTTGATCTTTTCTGAACCTGCAACCGTAGAATTTCCGATCAGGTTCATGGTACCGTCCACTACATGCTTGTCAAACCAGGCAAAAGGTGTGGAGACTCTCTTGAAAATGATCTCTTTGGTTACAAAAAGGTATAATTCATCGATATAAAACTTGTGGTAGGCCCATTGGTACAGGCCTCCGAGGGTATCGGCAATTTTATCCGGCAAAGTCGTTTTCTTTTTATAAAACAGGAAAGCCAGACCCATACCGACAACCGCCATGATAACCGCTATCGTTGCCAGTGGAACATTCAAATGGGCTTCAAAGCCTTTCTTGTCGGCGGAAACATATTCACTGAAATGTATATATCCTGTTGCGATGCTCAAAAAGGCCAGTACCATCAAAGGCAGTGTCATGGCCAAAGGAGATTCGTGGGGTGTATGCTTGTATTCGCGTTGCTTGTTCCAGAAGATACCGAAATACAACCTGAACATATAAAAAGCGGTGAGAAAGGCCACAGTAATTCCCATGCCATAGAGCAATTTGCTGTGCTCAAAGGTAGCGACCAGAATCTCATCTTTGCTGAAAAATCCAGCGAAACCGGGGAAACCCGCAATAGAAAGTGCGGCTATGAGGAAAGTGAGATGTGTTACAGGCAGGTATTTGCGGAGTCCGCCCATTTCGAGCAGGTTATTCGTGTGAACAGCATGAATCACAGAACCTGCTGCAAGGAAGAGCAGGGCTTTGAACATGGCATGTGTAAACAGATGGAACATGGATGCCATATAACCCAGTCCTTCATGTCCGTAATAACCGGATACGCCAAGCGCAAGCATCATATAACCTATTTGAGACATGGTAGAAAAGGCCAGAACCCTTTTGATATCGGTTTGGGTGAGGGCAATGATCGCGGCAAAAAGGGAAGAAAAGGCACCAACCCAGGCCACGATATGCAATGCAAAGCCATCCTCGACAAAATAATATACAGGAAACAATCTCGCTACCAGAAATACACCTGCCACAACCATAGTGGCAGCATGGATGAGTGCTGATACCGGGGTTGGACCTTCCATGGCATCTGGAAGCCAGATGTGTAAGGGGAACATGGCAGATTTACCCGCTCCGCCCATAAAAATGAGGATCAGAGCCCACGTGATTACCGACAAGCCCATGAACGACTGTGAGGCCCAGTTTGCGATGGCAGGACCTTCCAGACTGTTAAGAGAAGCAAAATCAAAGGTACCCGTGTAATACCCAATGATCAGTATACCGATCAAAAAACCGAGGTCGGCAAATCTCGTGACTATAAAAGCCTTTTTGGCTGCAGCAACAGCTGAAGGTTTTGTATAGTAATACCCGATGAGCAAAAAGGAGGAAACACCTACCAACTCCCAGAAAATATAGATCTGAAATAAATTGGTTGACAAAACCAAACCCATCATGGAGAAAGTGAAGAGTGACAAAAATGCAAAGAATCTTGTGTATCCCTCATCCCCTTTCATATATCCCGTGCTGTAAATATGCACCAACAGCGACACCGTCGACACAACGATCAGCATCATAATAGAAATCGGGTCGATCAGCACGCCCATTTCAATTTTAAGCGTATCGGTAAAACGCATCCAATCCGATTTGTAAACATAGGTCTGATAAACATCCCCAATTTTTCCCTCCACAAAAAAATAATTATAAGCAAGGAAAACACTGAGAAGGAATACCGTGAGCAGGCCAAGTGTGCCCAGCCATCCTGATACCGGCGGTTTGATTTTTTTGTAGAATATCCCCAGCAACAAAAAGAAGAATAAGGGTATAAGCGGAATATAAATTGCGTACAGGTAGTTCATAATGATCCTATTTCTAATTCAAAGACAGAATTTTGCATGTTTTAATACTTCATTGTTTCGGTATCTTCCACTTCAACAGAAGTGACCAATTTATAAAGGTTAATAATGATGGCCACTGCCAAAGCTGACTCAGCAGCTGCGATTGCGATAATGAAGATCGAAAAATAGACCCCTTCCAGATTCTCAGGAAACAGGTATTTGTTCATGATCACAAAATTTATGGCCGAAGCGTTTAAAATCAGTTCCACCGACAACAACATGGTGATCATATTCTTGCGGGTTAAAAAACCGTAAATCCCTATAAAGAACAACAGGGTTGTAACTGTTAAGATCTCATAAATGCTGACTCCTGCTATCATGTTCTGCTATTTGTTATTTTCTAATTTTTCTCCTTTCGCAATCACGATCGCCCCGATCATGACGGCTAAAAGCAGGATACTAATGACTTCAAAAGGCAAGATATAGCCCCCGTCCCCTGTGTTGAGCAGGCCTGCGCCGATTACTTCTATCTCTGTAACATTTCTGTTTTCGACCGCCTGAAACGGATAACTGTAGATCGAAAAAAGGGTTAAACCCGCACCAAGAGCGCTCAGCAGCAAGGCTGCCCATTTTCTCGGAGCTGTTGCCACGTCCAGGCGCAGCTCAATATGGTGCACCAGGAGTACAGAAAAAATGATCAGTACAATTACCCCTCCGGCATATACCGCCAGCTGAACAGCCGCCAGAAAAGTATAATCAACCATAAAATAAATACCGGCTATACCCATTAATACAAAGAGCAGGTAGATCACAGACCGCAGCATTTTTCTGCTCGTAACCGCTTTGATCGCAAAAACAACCATGACCAACGCTAAAAAATAAAATAGTATTCTTTCCATTTCTTTAATCTTCTACACCGGGTAACAATCTTGACCCCGGCTTATTTAATACTTTGGTTAACGAGGACCTGTCATAAACAGAATTCTCAAAATTCTGCGCCCATACAATTGCGTCTGTCGGGCAAGCTTCTATGCACAGACCGCACATGGTGCACATGGATAAATGATAGATATGCTTATCGATCATTTTTTTCTTTTTCCCGGTATCAGGATCTACCTGCCGGTCCCAGATGATTTCAATAGATCCGTTCGGGCAGGCCAGTTCACAGGACTGACAACCGGTACATCTGTGAAAATTATCTTTATCATGAGGCATGACTACTTCGCCCCTGAAACGATCGAACATTTTTAGGGTATCCCGGTTATCGGGATATTCCTGAGTAATGATCTCTCTGGGAGCATTTATAAAATACTTCCCCGTAACGCTCATACCGGTGAGCAGTGTTTTTATTCCGTTATATATATCTGAAAAATAACTCATGCTTTCTTACTTAAAAAGTTATAACCCATCCCAGCCATACTACTATTGCCATGAATACCAGGTTGAAAAGGTTAATAGGCAACAAATATTTCCATTCCAGATTCAGCAGCTGATCCACCCTTAATCTCGGGAAAGTCCATCGGAACCACATCATCAAAAATACGATGATGAGTACCTTTCCCAGGAACCAGAGTACAGACGGAAACCAGGAAATTTCTTCGGTAATTCCAAAAGGGGAAAGCCATCCTCCAAAAAATACGATGACCGCTATAGCTGAAATAATAAACATATTGATAAATTCTGCCAGAAAAAAATAAGCGAACTTCATACCTGAATACTCGGTGTGAAAGCCCGCGCCCAATTCAGATTCAGCCTCAACCAGATCGAAGGGAGCCCTGTTGGTCTCAGCCGTACCGGCGATCATAAAAATAACAAAGGCAATGATGGCAGGAATATGTCCCTGTACTATCAGCCAGCCGTTCTTCTGAACCTCAATGATCTCTGACAACTGTAAGGAACCGGTCAGCACCACCATGGTCAGCAGCGAAAGACCTACGGAAAGCTCATAGCTTACAACCTGCAAACCACTTCTCATGGCACCGATGAGAGAATACTTGTTGTTACTGGCCCAGCCACCCAAGAGAATTCCGATCACACCAACAGAAGAAACTGCCAGCAAAAAGAAAATCCCGATGTTGATATCGAAGGCTTGAAACTGCGCCGAAAATGGCAGTACAGCCATGGCAAGCAGTGCAGTAATGATGGGAAAATAGGGAGCCAGATTGTAAAGAAATTTATCTGCCCTGTTGGTACCATACATTTCTTTCGAAACCAGTTTAAGGGCATCGGCCATGGTTTGAAACAAGCCAAAAGGACCTACCCTGTTCGGGCCTAAACGCAACTGAAACCACGCAGCCACCTTTCTTTCAAGCAAGACCAGATACAAACCGGCCACAGCAAAGACCAGAAGATAAGCTACGGCGATTAAAACCATTTCCACATACGGCGCCACTCCTTCGGGCAATACATCAAATAGCCAGTTATGGATGGATTTGGTTATTGATAGTGGTAAAAATATTTTATACATCATATATTATCTGTCTATATCAGGAATTACAAAATCAAAGGAAGCCATGATAGAAACCAGGTCGCCGATCTTACCTCCTTTTGCAACGTGGTTTAAGGCCGAAAGATTAGAAAATCCGGGTGAGCGGAATTTCACGCGGTAAGGGTTTTTATTTCCATCGCTGTTAATATATACCCCCAACTCACCTCTTGCAGTTTCAACCCTTTGGTAAAATTCACCTTTAGGCAACTTGATCACGGCCTTGGTGGGCACCAGATGATCCCCTTCCGGAATATTGTCGATCAACTGCTCAATGATCGATAAGGATTCCCACATCTCGAGTATCCTTACCTTGTATCGCGCAAGGGTATCACCCTCATTCAAAACAATTTCCTTAAATGAAACTCTGTCAAAGGCACTGTAAGGATGTCTTTTTCTGACATCACTGGCAAAGCCTGAACCTCTTGCTACCGGCCCGCTCACTCCAAAAGAGATAGCATCTTCTCTGGATAAAACCCCAACTCCCTTGGTTCTGTTAATAAATATGATGTTCCCTGAAAGAAGTCGGTCGTATTCGGGTAATTTGGTTTTAAAATGAGCTACAAACTCTTTCACCCTTTTCACAAAATTCGGGTGAATATCAAACATCAAACCTCCGGGGATATTATAATTCATGGTAAGCCTAGCTCCACAGGTCTCTTCAAAAATATCATTGATCATCTCCCTGTCGCGGAAAGCGTAGAAATAGGTAGTAAGTGCACCCACGTCCATTCCCATAACACCCCACCAAAGCTGGTGGGAAGCGAGTCTGGTCAGCTCTGAAAGTATGGTCCGGATAACTTTTACCCTATCGGGAACGTCGAGCTGAAGGCCCTTTTCAACTGCCAGGCAAACTGCTTCATTGTTGATATGTGATGACAGGTAATCCATTCTGTCGGTAAGATGCACGATCTGCTGGTAACTGTCTCTCTCACACATTTTTTCAATGGAGCGGTGGATATACCCAAGATCCGGGTCAACATTAACGATCGTTTCGCCGTCTATGGTTAAAATTAACCTCAAAACACCGTGCGCTGCAGGGTGCTGAGGACCCATATTTACGAAGTATTCTTCGGATTTGATCTTATTTTCAGTTTCTATTTCTGCCATGCTAAACTATTTAATGACCATATTGGCTTCATCGACATAATCTTTTCTCAATGGATAACCATCCCAGTCAGGTGTCAGGAACAACCTCTTCAAATTCGGATGCCCCTTAAATCGTATCCCAAAAAAGTCGAACACTTCCATTTCATGAAATTCTGCAGTACGCCAGATATCACATACCGTATCGAGTTCCGGTGTTTCACGGTCTGCAGTCATTACTTTAACAACAATTTCATGTTTCAGATCAGTTGAAGCCAAATGATAAATAACACCAAGCTCATTGCCCCAGTCCATACCGGTTAAACAAAAGAGGAGATCAAAATGGGTGGCAGGGTCAGCCTTTAACTTCCTGCAGAATTCATGTAAATCCTCTTTCTGCACGGTAAAAGTTAAAAATTCTGTTCCTTCTTCGGTGGTCTGAAGCGTAAAGCCCCAGGTTTCTATTGACTTAATTAGTTCTTCGTTCGACATGAGTCCGAATTATTAAAGGGTTCCTTCGTCAAAGCCATCGATTGGATTGGCCTTGGTTTTTGCATGCTCTGTTTTGATCTTTTTTTGAAGAAGTATCAGTCCTTCCAGCAGTGCTTCAGGCCTTGGCGGACAGCCGGGGATGTACACATCCACGGGAATCACATGATCCGCTCCCTTGACAACTGAATAGCTGTTGTAATAAAATGGTCCGCCCGAAATAGCACAGGCCCCCATGGCAATTACGTATTTTGGTTCTGCCATCTGATCGTACAGCCTTCTCAACACCGGAGCCATTTTGTTGACTATGGTGCCCGCAATGATGATCAGGTCGGCCTGTCGCGGGGAAGGCCTTGCCACCTCAAAACCAAACCTCGAAAAATCGTGTTTGGAGGCGCCTGTCTGCATCATTTCTATAGCGCAGCAGCTCGTACCAAAGTACAGCGGCCAGAGGGAATTCGATCGCCCCCAGTTGATCACACTGTCGAGTGCGGTAACTACAATATTGCCACCATTACCACCGGGAATTACTTTTCCGGGAAAGTCCTTTGGCAGGTCATACTCCATACCCGAACCCTGATACTGGTCTAAAAATCTTTTTTTCTCGTCTATTCCCATCGTAATGCTCCTTTTTTCCATGCGTATAATAGTCCCAGACCCAGTATGGCCAGAAAGATCAAAATTTCTATCAGTGCCACAGTACCTAAATCTTTAAAAACAACAGCCCAGGGAACTAAAAATGCCACCTCAATATCAAAGATCAGAAAGAGTATGGCAAATAAATAATATCCAACCTTAAATTGAACCCAGGTGGGTCCAATGGTTTCCACCCCGCACTCTACGGGTTCCTGTTTTTGTTTGTTGTCTGATTTGGGTGAGATGAGGTTTGATAAAAAATTGGCCCCGGCCACCAAAACCACTCCGGCCAATATAAAAACTACAATTGCTTCGTAACCCATAATTATTTATCCTTTCATTTTTATTTGGAAAGGTTCTATTTATTTTACTTCATAGGTGTCTCCTGAGAAAAACAGTTCATCCACCTTGGTAAACTTTGATTTTTTTCTCACTTCCTTTGTTAATTCCAATTCTCTTTCCTCAAAAGTTAGGTCTTCAAAACTTCTGATGATACCCACAGCAACCGGATGCGACATTCTCACGAGCATCTGGTGCAAAGTTGGGTCTTCACATTTTGCATCATGAACCAGAATGTCATTTTCAGTAATACCGTTTTCTCCTATAGTAACAACTTCAAGTTTTAAGCCATTAAGAACCAGCCCCTTATTGTGTTCCTTTCCAAATATCATCGGTTTTCCATGTTCCAAAAATATCTGCTGGTCTTCTTTTACATCTTTATCTGTAATACTGGTAAAGCATCCGTCATTAAAGATCACGCAGTTCTGCATCACTTCGATCAATGAGGTTCCCTTGAATTTTTGGGCATCAATAAAAAGCTGCGACATTTCTTTTGGTGTATTTCCTCCAATTCTGGCAAAAAACCGCGCCTGAGCACCAATGGCCAGTTCCCCGGGCTGAAATGGGGGCTGCGTGTTTCCATAGGGAGAAGATTTCGTTTTTTGTCCGATGACCGAGGTTGGCGAAAATTGCCCTTTCGTCAGTCCGTAGATTTCATTATTAAATAGAATCACATTGATATCGAGATTTCTTCTCAGCAGATGTATAAAATGATTGCCACCTATAGCAAGGCTGTCGCCATCTCCGGTGATCATCCAGACTGACAGATTGTTGTTAGCCAGTTTCACTCCGCTAGCGATTGCTGCAGCACGTCCATGGATTCCATGCATACCATAGCAATCCACATAATATGGAAATCTGGAGGAGCAACCTATACCTGAAATAAATACGATATCTTCCTTTTTTACTTCCATCTCAGGCAAGGCCTTGAGCATGGATCGCAGGATCACATAATCGTCACAACCCGGACACCACCTTACTTCCTGGTCACTTTGAAAATCCTTAAAGGTCAGTTTTTCTGTGAGTACGTCTTCCATTTTTTACTTGTTTAAGATATTTTTAAACTGATTTACCAGATCCGATACCGAAAATGGCAATCCCTGAATTTTGTTGTATTGATGAAATTCTACGCCCTGGTATCTCGATCTCAGGACAAAAGAAAGTTGTCCGAGATTTATTTCGCAAACCACGATTTTTTTGAATCTGGAAAATACTTCCTGTGTATTTTTAGGCATAGGATTTATATAATTAAAGTGAGCATGGCCAACTTTAAATCCTTCGTTGTGCATCTGTTTAACGGCGGAATGCAAACTACCAAAAGTACCTCCCCAGCCGACAACGAGCAGATCACCTTCCGCAGCATAGTCGGCAGTCAATTCGGGTATGAAATTTTCAACACCTTTTACTTTCTCTGCACGGATGTGGGTCATGTGTTCGTGATTCTCCGGATTGTAGGATACATTTCCGGTGATCTTATCCTTTTCCAGGCCACCGATCCTGTGTTCAAAGCCTTTTGTACCGGGAATAACCCAATTTCTTGCCAGGGTTTGAATATCCCTGTCATATGGATGCCATGATTCCCTGGATTTGTCTAATTTTTTGACGTTGATCACAGGCATGTCATTGATCGACTTCACCTTCCAGGGCTCTGAACCATTGGCTATATAACCGTCGGTCAATAAAATTACCGGAGTCATAAATTCCACTGCCAGTCTGGCCGCTTCATAAGCATAGTCAAAACAATCTGCCGGAGTGCTTGCGGCAATAACTATTACTGGGCTTTCACCATTTCTGCCAAACAATGCCTGCAACAGATCCGACTGCTCTGTTTTGGTTGGCAAGCCTGTTGATGGGCCTCCTCTTTGTACATCTACAATAACCAGAGGTAATTCTACCATGAGTGCCAGGTTGATGGCCTCGCTTTTTAAGGCCAGTCCGGGACCTGAAGTTGTGGTAATGGCCAGATCTCCGGCAAAGGCTGCACCGATGGCCGAGGTAATCCCGGCAATTTCATCTTCAGCCTGAAATGCTTTTACACCAAAGTGTTTGTGTTTTACCAGTTCATGCAAGATATCTGTTGCGGGGGTTATGGGATATGAACCCAGAAAAAGTTCCAAACCGGACTTTTCCGCAGCTGCCAGGAAACCCCAGGCAGTTGCCGTGTTTCCGTTCAAGATCCTATAAGTGCCCTTCGGCATTTTTGAAGGGGCCACTTTATACGCGACAGGAATCAGTTCCAAAGTTTCGGCATAGTAATAGCCTGCCTTCAGAACCCTTGCATTTGATTCGGCAACCTCAGGATTGTACTTGAATTTCTTGGCAAAGAAATCCAGGGTATAATTCATATCCCTGTTGTACATCCAGTAAACCATGCCAAGTGCAAACATATTTTTACTCCTGACGATACTTTTCGTATCGAGCGTCAATCCCTTAACAGCTTCTTTTGTAAGAGAAGTCATGTCCACTTCAATGACTTTGTAATTGCTCAGAGATCCGTCTTCCAGCGGATTGGATTTGTATTCTGCCTTTTCGAGGTTCTTTTCATTAAAGGAGTCTTTGTCAACAATGACCATGTGTCCCGGTTTTAAAGCCGAAATATTGGTCTTCAAAGCGGCAGGATTCATGGCTACCAACAAATCCAGGTCATCCCCGGGAGTACTGATCTCTACACTGCCTATGTGCACCTGAAAACCGGATACTCCATACAGGCTGCCCTGAGGAGCTCTGATTTCAGACGGATAATTTGGGAACGTAGCAACATCGTTTCCGAACATCGCGGAAGTATCAGTGAACTGGGTTCCTGTCAGCTGCATTCCGTCGCCGGAATCTCCGACAAAGCGCATAACCACTGCATCGACTTCTTTAGCTACCTTACCTGCACCATTAATTTTTTCTATGATCATAATAGGATGGGCTTAATAAATTGTTCTTATATAAATTTTGGCTGCACATCAGCAACCAATTTTTTTTCAAGTTTATCCCGACAAAAATAAGTTACCGCTACAAACTGTATCATGATAAAAGTCAGTCTAAATTTATTTTAAAGATAATTTAAATTTGTTCTAAATTACCATTTACCTGTATTTTTTGGAATTTTATTATATAATTTTGTAGTGTATAAATTTTTAAGATTATGGCTATAAAAATAACCGATGAGTGCATTAACTGCGATGCGTGTATTGCAGAATGTCCTAATAACGCAATTTATGAACCAGATACCGAATGGACTTATGCTGAAGGTACTGCCTTAAAAGGAGCTGTTACAGTTCCCGGCAGTGGTGCTAAAGCTGATGCCGGTGCGAAACATGAACCGCTTAGCGATGAATTCTATTATATTGTTACCGAAAAGTGTACCGAATGTAAAGGATTCCACGATGAACCACAATGTGCTTCTGTTTGTCCGGTTGATTGCTGTGTACCTGATGGGGACCACAAGGAAACCGAAGCTGAGCTTCTGGCTAAAAAAGCCTGGATGCACGGTGAATAAACACCTACCGGTAAAGATCAAAAAGTCGTCTGAAATTCAGACGACTTTTTTTTTGCCAGGACTTCTTTATAATCATTCTAAATTTAAAATATACGGCAAGGAATGACTTATATCATTATTTAAAATTTTTATACCTATTAACTTTGCCTCGTAAAGATTCTTAAGAATTAAATAATCACAATTTAACTAAAGTTCAATAATCGCTTCAAATAATTAATTGGTATCATGGAAAAAAAGGTTAAAAAAATAATTTGTGACGGTAACGAGGCTGTGGCGAGGATAGCGCATAAAACAAATGAAATTTGTGCTATATACCCAATAACCCCGGCATCACCGATGGGAGAGCATGTTGATGTTTTCAGCGCGCAGGGAAAAACGAATATATGGGGAAATATACCTAAGATCGTTGAATTACAAAGTGAAGGCGGTGCTGCTGGTTCCGTTCATGGTGCCTTGCAATCGGGTGCGCTCACCACTACTTTTACTGCTTCACAGGGCTTATTGCTGATGATCCCCAATATGTATAAGATAGCCGGAGAATTACATCCCTGTGTTATTCATGTGGCTGCCAGAACCCTGGCCACACATGCACTTTCCATATTTGGAGACCACAGTGACGTGATGAGTACCCGTCAAACAGGATTTTCGATGTTGTTTGGAGGTAACGTACAGGAAGCCCAGGATTTTGCTTTGATCTCTCAGGTCTCTACGCTGCGTTCCAGAGTACCGTTCCTGAATATCTTTGACGGTTTCAGAACGTCTCACGAGATCTCTAAGATAGATTCCATTCCGGATGAAGTAATTAAAAAAATGATGCCGGAAGCAGATATTCTTGCACATAAAGAAAGGGCTTTGGATCCGGATAACCCGGTAATCAAGGGTACTACCCAAAATCCCGACGTCTTTTTCCAGGCAAGAGAGGCCGCTAATAAATATTACACCCAGGTTCCCGGAATTGTTAAAGAGGTCATGAATGAGTTCTACAAGCACACGGGCAGAAAATATGAACTATTTGATTATATAGGAGACCCAAATGCTGAAAAAGTGATTATTATTATGGGTTCAGGTGAGGGATCTGTGCGTGAGACCGTGAATGCCATGGTTGAAAAAGGTGAAAAAGTCGGGGCTCTGTTTATCAGGTTGTACCGTCCTTTCTATGCCAAGGACTTTATTGAAAAATTGCCTAAAACCGTTAAAACGATCGCAGTACTCGACAGAACCAAAGAACCCGGCAGTATCGGTGAACCGGTTTATCTCGATGTAATCACTGCATTTGTTGAAAGCGGAATTGCTATGCCAAAGATCATCGGAGGCAGATACGGTTTGAGTTCAAAAGAATTCACACCTCCTATGGTAAAAGGAATTTATGACGAAATGGGCAAGACCAATCCAAAAAATCACTTTACGGTTGGTATCAAAGACGACGTGACCTTTACCAGTTTAGAACCTGATAATAACTTCACTTTAAAAAGAACCACCATCAATTGTATGTTTTATGGTCTGGGTTCAGACGGAACAGTGGGAGCTAACAAGAATTCCATCAAGATTATCGGAGAAACAACAGATAATTTTGTTCAGGGATACTTTGTGTACGACTCTAAAAAAGCCGGTGCACAAACCATTTCGCATTTGCGCTTTGGACCTGATCCTATACATTCGACTTATCTGGTACAAAAAGCAGATTTTATTGCCAGCCACCAATTTAAGTTCATCAAGAAATTCAATATGATAGAGGACCTGAAACCAGGCGGAACATTCCTGTTGAATTCACCTTTTTCCAAAGATGAGATTTGGGATCTGTTACCTGCAAAGGTTCAGGAAGAAATCATTAAGAAAGAAGCCAGGTTCTACGTAATCGATGCTTCAAGAGTTGCACAGGAAGCCAATTTGGGCAAGCGGACAAATACAATCCTTCAGACTTGTTTCTTTGCAATCTCCGGTGTTTTACCAAAAGCCGAGGCTATTCAAAAGATTAAAGATGCCATCGTTAAATCCTATTCACATAAGGGAGATAAGGTGGTTAAAATGAATTTCAATGCCGTTGACCAGGCTCTGGCCAATCTGTTCGAAGTGAAATATCCGAAAACAGTATCGAGCAAACAGGCCATGCTTTCAGTTATGACAAACACACCGGATGGTTTCGTGAAAGATGTACTCGAAGTGATCCTGTCCGGAAACGGCGATGAATTGCCAGTAAGTGCTTTCTCAGTTGATGGTACATTCCCAACGGGAACATCACAATACGAAAAGAGCGGTATCGCCGACTTTATTCCGATCTGGGATGATGCAGATATTTGTACACAATGCAACAAGTGTGTGGCCATTTGCCCTCACGCTGCGATCCGCGCTAAAGTTGTAAGCAATGAAGAACTGCTGAACGCTCCTCAGGGATTAAAATTCGTTCCTGCGAAAGGAAGACCTTTCACCGAAAACGAATCTTATGTATTGCAGGTAGCACCTGAAGATTGTACAGGTTGCGACCTTTGCGTAATGGTCTGCCCAGCAGAAAGCAAAGAGATACCCGGATTTAAATCCATCAACATGCATAAGAAAATTGAGGTAGACAAAGTAGAAAATGAATATTGGGATTACTTCATCAATTTGCCTGATTACGACCGCACAGCCCTGACCATTACCAATGTGAAAGGAGCTCAGTTCCTGCAACCTCTTTTTGAGTTTTCGGGCGCCTGTTCGGGTTGTGGGGAAACACCTTATATCAAGTTGCTTTCTCAGCTTTATGGTGACAGTATAGTTATTGCCAATGCTACAGGCTGTTCTTCTATCTACGGAGGAAACCTGCCTACTACACCATACAGGAAAAACGAATTCGGAAGAGGACCGGCCTGGGCCAATTCTCTGTTCGAAGACAATGCCGAGTTCGGTTTGGGTATACAATTGGGTATAAACAAAAAACATGAAATTGCAGTAGATCTTTTGAAATCTCTGGAATTGCTGGTTGGCAGCGAAATAGTAGAAGCCATACTCAATAACCCCGAAGAAACTGAAGAGCAGAAAAAGGAAAAGCTTGCTCATATCGATGAATTGAAACAGACTTTACTGATCCTGGACAACAATGATGAAGCGAAAAAACTCCTCAATTATGCTGATTCACTTCGCAAAAAAACGGTCTGGATCCTTGGAGGAGATGGCTGGGCTTATGATATAGGTTATGGCGGAGTGGACCACGTGCTCGCTTCAGGTGAAAATATCAATATTATGGTTCTTGACACCGAAGTATATTCCAACACCGGAGGTCAGACCTCTAAATCAACTCCAATTGGTGCAAGCGCAAAATTCTCGATAGCCGGAAAGAAAACCCATAAAAAGAGTTTAGCACTTCAGGCCGTATCTTATGGAAATGTATACGTTGCTCAAATTGCTATGGGAGCCAAAGACACCCAGACCTTAAACGCGATCAGAGAGGCTGAAGCTTATCCCGGACCTTCACTGATTATTGCCTATTCTCATTGCGGAGAACATGGTTATGATCTGAAATATGGTGCACAACAACAGGAGTTAGCTGTAGAAACAGGTTACTGGCCCTTGTTCCGATTCGATCCTTCAAAACCAAAAGGCAAGAAGTTCAAACTCGATTCAAAAGCTCCTGAGAAACCGCTTCAGGAATTTATGTACAATGAAGCCCGTTTTAAAAGAGTTGCCACCGATACACCTGAATACGCTGCTGCCCTGCTGGCAGAAGCCCAGGAAAGAGTCGATTCCAACTGGGAACGATTAGAATTGTACAAAGACATATAATAAAAACAGGGGTCCGATTCATTTCGGACCCCATAATTTTTCAGATATGGATCAAAAACGAACTTCATTGTTAAATACAGCCCTTGAAAATCTGAATGCCGCAGGCGAAGCCCTTTACAAACCCGAAGAAGATATTATTTCTTATGCCGTTTGCAAATACTCTCAAAATGCCATACTCAATTATCTGAAAGGCTTTTTACAGACCAAAGGTTATGAGACCCACGATCATGAAACCATACAGGGGCTCTATAACAGATGCAAATCCATTGAACCGAAGTTCAAGCAAATTGACCTCCGTGTAATCGATTGCAAAACCAAAGAGATCGATGAGGAATATTGTATAGAAGTAGACAGGGTGAAGCAATGCCATGCCGTTGCCGACCATCTGGATACTGTTTTGCGATCTATGAAAATTGTTTAATTCTCAGGTGTCTGAGAAAACAATAAATTAATCATTTAGTTTCAACACCGCCATAAATGCCTGTTGTGGTATTTCCACATTACCGATCTGGCGCATTCTTTTTTTGCCTTTTTTCTGCTTCTCAAGGAGCTTTCTCTTTCTGGTGATATCTCCTCCGTAACATTTTGCTGTTACATCCTTTCGCAAGGCTTTGATCGTTTCCCTCGCAATTATTTTTGCCCCTATCGCTGCCTGTATCGGGATATCAAATTGTTGTCTGGGTATGAGCTCCCTGAGTTTTTCGCACATCTTTTTGCCTATACGATAGGCATTGTCAGTATGTAAAAGGGCCGAAAGGGCATCAACCGGCTGGCTGTTGATCAATACATCAACCCGCACCAGCTTGGATGGCCTGAATCCGATCGGGTGATAATCAAAAGAGGCATAGCCCTTGGAAACGGTCTTTAATCTGTCATAGAAATCAAAAACAATTTCAGACAAAGGCATATCAAAATGGAGTTCTACCCTCTCAGGTGTCAGGTAGGTCTGGTTGGTTATCTCCCCCCGCTTTTCAATACACAGTGTCATTACCTGGCCGATATAATCAGACTTTGTAATGATGCTCGCTTTAATATAAGGTTCCTCCACACGATTCAAAAAAGAAGGGTCCGGCAGGTCTGTCGGATTATTTATCAAAATAAATTCTTCAGTGTTCTTATTGGAATAGGCGTGATAAGATACGTTTGGAACAGTGGTTATAACGGTCATATCAAATTCGCGCTCCAATCGTTCCTGAATGATCTCCAGATGAAGCATACCCAGGAATCCGCAGCGGAATCCAAAACCGAGGGCTGCTGAACTCTCAGGCAAAAATACCAGGGAGGCATCATTCAACTGCAGTTTTTCCATGGAAGACCGTAATTCCTCATAATCTTCTGTATCCACCGGATAAATCCCGGCAAAAACCATCGGTTTAACATCTTCAAAACCATGGATAATTTCGGTAGTCGGATTTTTGGCATCGGTAATCGTATCTCCTACCTTTACCTCGCTGGCCGTTTTAATACCTGTAATTAAATAACCCACGTCGCCTGCTTTTATAGACTGCTTGGGTTGCTGCCGCAATTTCAGGGTTCCTACCTCTTCCGCAAAATATTGGTTCTTAGTGGACATAAACATGATGGCCTGCCCTTTGCTGATCTCACCATTCATGATCCTGAAATAGGTTTCGATACCGCGATACGGATTGTACACCGAATCAAAGATCAGGGCCTGTAGCGGAGCATTTTCATCTCCTTTCGGATGCGGAATCCTTTTGATAATAGCCTCCAGTATACTCTCAATACCAAAGCCTGTTTTACCGCTCGCATGGATGATATCATCCAGTTTACATCCAACCAGTTTTATTATATCATCACTAACCTCTTCCGGATTGGCACTAGGCAGATCTATTTTATTGAGAACAGGTATGATCTCGAGATCATTTTCAAGAGCCAGATATAAATTTGAGATGGTTTGTGCCTGAATGCTCTGTGCCGCATCAACGATCAGCAGCGCACCTTCACAGGCCGCAATTGAACGGGAAACCTCATAAGAAAAATCAACATGCCCGGGAGTATCGATGAGATTGAGTATGTAATTCTCCCCTTCATATTCATACTCCATTTGAATGGCATGGCTTTTAATGGTAATCCCCCTTTCGCGCTCAAGATCCATATTATCCAATAGCTGATCCTGCTTTTCGCGGTCAGTTATGGTATGGGTGAATTCCAGAAGACGGTCCGCCAGCGTACTCTTTCCGTGGTCAATATGTGCAATGATGCAAAAATTCCTGATGTTCTTCATAATTTCTTCCAACCGAATTGTTCTAAAACAACTCAAAAAATGATTTAACCGGGTCGTTCTTTTAAAATATTTTAACCCGGCCTGCGACAATGTAAATTATAATTGTCTAATTCACATAAATTTAGCTTGTTTTCAGTAATAGAATAAATGCCGTATTTCGCCCTGCAAGATAGCAAAAAAACAGATGATTCTGTCTAAACTTTATCAACCCGAGATGAGTCCGTTACCTAACTATCAATCTACCCAGTCGCAAACGAACAAATTGGTGTCGCGTGTACCTTTGTTATTTCTGTTAGAAGAGAAGATCAGTCTTTTCCCGTCAGGAGAAAACATCGGGAAAGCATCAAATACACCGTCATAGGTAATCTGCTCAAGGCCGCTACCGTCGAGGTTGATCATGAAAAGATTGAAGCTGTCGTGTTTTTCTTTGTGATGGTTAGAAGAAAAAATAACTTTTTTACCGTTGGGATGAAAAAAGGGCGCCCAGTTTGCACTGCCAAGGTCGGTGATTTTTCGCAGTTCACTGCCGTCTACATTGCAAACGTACAATTCCATGTCGGTTGGCATAACCAATCCCTGGGCCAAAAGATCCTTGTATTCCTTGATCGCTTCCGGTGTTTTTGGCCTGGAAGAACGGAAGATCAGTTTTTTACCATCCGGCGAGAAGAATGCGCCACCGTCATAACCCAGTTCAAAGGTTACCTGTTTCACTTCCGAACCGTCAATATTCATCGTGTACAGATCGAGATCTCCGTTTCTTACAGAAGTAAAAACGATCTTATCTCCTTTTGGTGAAACGGTTGGCTCGGCATCATAACCCGGTGAATCAGTAAGCTGCTTGATCTGATTTCCTTTTTTGTCTGCTATAAAAATATCAAAAGACTCATATACCGGCCAGATATATTTGCCCCCGTGATCTTCTTTTTTAGGTGCGGGCGGACAATCGGTTCCGGCCAAATGGGTGGAAGAATAAACTATAGTTGCATCTCCGGGCATAAAATAGCTGCAAGTTGTACGGCCCAGGCCGGTACTAATCATTTGAGGTTTTGCCCCCTTGCTCAGGTCTTCTTTCAGGTCCATGGTAAAAATCTGATCACAAGCCAATCCCCAGGCCTTGTTATTAGACTGAAAAACGATACTCTTTCCGTCAAAACTCCAGTACGCCTCTGCATTGTCTCCTCCAAAGGTCAGTTGTTTAATATTTTTCAAATGTTTCTCCTGCGGATAATGAATCTTATCGCTGATCCAGGTGGCGCCGCTGTGCGCATCGCTGTTTTTGACATTTGATTTACATCCGGAAAGGACGAGTAAAAACGTAATAAAACCAATAGCGTATTTCATAAATTCCCTAGTTAAAAAAAGAAGGCAAAGTAAATTAAATTATTGCTGATTGCAAAGAAAATAAACAGGCAAACTTGTAAAAAGGGAAGAGCCCGATCCCCATAACGCTTTAAATAAGATAATTTTAAAATAAATGTGAATAAATGAATATTTTTGCAGCCTGTTATGGTGAAAATAGGAAACATAGAATTGGGTGAATTTCCCCTGCTGCTTGCCCCAATGGAAGATGTAAGCGATCCTCCTTTCAGAAGCATCTGCAAGGAGCTTGGTGCTGATGTGGTTTACACAGAATTTATCTCTTCCGAAGGACTTATACGCGATGCTGCCAAGAGTATTAAAAAACTGGATATCTACGAAAAAGAGCGGCCGGTAGGCATCCAGATCTTCGGTGCCAACCTAGAATCCATGCTGCGCACAGTAGAGATCGTTGAGCAATCCAGGCCCGATTTTATCGATATAAATTTTGGCTGTCCTGTAAAAAAAGTGGTCTCGAAAGGTGCCGGGGCCGGCATTTTAAAGGATATCCCGCTGATGGAAAAAATAACACGTGAAATGGTTAAACATACCCGTTTGCCTGTAACCGTTAAAACAAGGCTGGGCTGGGATGATGAATCTATTTATATTTTGGATGTTGCAGAACGCTTACAGGATGCCGGGGTGCAGGCACTTGCCATTCACGGCAGAACCAGATCACAGATGTACAAAGGGTCAGCCAACTGGGAACCTATTGCTGAAGTAAAAAACAACCCGCGTATGTTCATTCCTGTTTTTGGCAACGGAGATGTGGATAGCCCTGAAAAAGCTTTGCTCATGCGCGACAAATACGGTTTGGACGGAGCTATGATAGGCAGGGCCAGTATCGGCAATCCCTGGTTCTTCAATCAGGTAAAACATTTTTTCAATACCGGGAGCCATCTGGAGCCTCCAACTTTGGAGGAACGGGTTGCGGTAGCCCGCAAACACCTCGAAAGGGCAATAGCATGGAACGGAATACAGGCCGGTTTACTCGAGACCAGAAGACATTATTCCAATTACTTCAAAGGCTATCCGGATTTTAAGGAATACAGAACCAGAATGGTTACCGCAGCCACAAAAGAGGAGGTTTTTGCTGTTTTTGACGAGGTGCTCGCGGAATATGCCTGAGTTAATCTGTTACCAATTTTCTCGTGATCCTGCTGCTGGCTAAAATGGCAGCCAAATAACCCAGAACTACAATGGTGAGTGCAACGATAAGCACGTTGCTGAGATGAAATTCTACCGGATAAGCCAAATATTCCGTGATCATGACCAGGCCGTATTTTTTTTGCAACAGGATGACCGGTATGGCAATGAACAGGCCTATAAACAGGCCGGACAAGGTTAACAGAAAACCCTGAAAAATAAAGATCCTTCTGATATCCCTTATCTCTGCCCCCAGGTGGTACATGGTTTTAAGATTGCCCTTCTTGTCAATGATCATCATAACTATTGCCCCGATCACATTGAACAGGGCGATGATCAGCACCAGGGTGAAGACCAGGTAGGAAGCAATATTTTCCGTATTCAGCATTTTGTAGAAAACTGAATTCAGCTGCTCCCGGGTTTGTACCTTAAAAGCATGTCCAAGTTTTTCCTTTAAATCGTGCTGTACTCCATTAATTTCCTTCGGATTACGGACTTTCAGCTCGAGTGCTGTTATTTGGTCCGGCTTGTAATTTAAGAGCTCCTGTGCCAGGGACAGGTTACCGTAAACAAATTTCTTATCGATTTCTTCTGTGAGTCTATAGATACCGATGGGCAGGGCCTGAACGCTTTCAAAGGCATTTTCAGGATTGCTGATATAGCCCTCCCCCGGTTTTGGCACGAAAATTTTTAAGGACTCCATAAAATCATAGGCTCCAACAGATAAAATTGAGGAGATCCCACTTCCTACCACCACCGTTTGTTTAACCTCATAATCAATCCAGTCACCAAAATACACCGCTGTATCCAATCGGCTAACAGCCAGATAATTGCTGTCGACACCCTTGATAACGGCAATATGGGATTTGTCCTGGTAGCTAAAAAATGCGCGTTCCTCGATTACCTTACAATAGGCAGCAATTTTCTCCTGCATCAGTTCCTTCCTTATTTTCTCAGTAAAAAGAAAGGATTTGCCTTCCACAGCGCTGATCTTCAGATCAGGATCAGAAACCTGAATAAAATTTAAACTAAAATTGCGGAGTCCGGAGAAAACGGACAGAACTATGAACAAGGCGATCGTACTCACCACTACCCCTATGGCAGCGATTATCGTTATTATATTTATCGCATTGTTACTGCTTTTTGAAACCAGATACCGTTTGGCTATGTAAAAAGGAAAATTCATTTATTTCCTTTTCTTTTCTTTAAGTATCCCGGGGTCCTTGATCGGATCCTCGTTCCCTTTTAAAGCCTGGTCCAGCCGGTCAATATAGTCGAGTGAATCATCTATAAAAAAATGAAGCTCGGGCATTTTTCTGAGTTGGTGTCTGGTAAGCTGGGCGATCTCGAACCTGATCTCAGCACGGGAATCCACAATTTCACGGTATGTCTCTTCCCTTTTTTCCGATGGGAAAATACTGAGGTGCACTTTGGCATCGTTGAGGTCAGCCGTTACTTTGACTTTAGTAACCGAAATAAGAACACCCTTATGGGTTTCCTGGGCCTTTCTTCTGAACAAATTAGCCAGATCTTCCTGAAGCACCCCTGCTATTTTTTTTTGTCTGTTGCTTTCCATAAATGCAAAAATACACTTAAATTTTCTTATTAAATGCTTAAATTTGAATCTTGTAAAGATCGTAAAATGAATAAAATTGAACATATCGGTATTGCCGTTAAAGACCTGGAAAAATCCAATTCTCTTTTCTCCCTGCTTTTTGGGACAGCTCCCTACAAGACCGAAGAAGTTGAAAGTGAAGGCGTAAAAACCTCCTTCTTTGCCTCCGGTCCAAATAAAATCGAACTCCTGGAAGCTACTAAACCGGAAAGCGCGATCGCCAGATTCATTGAAAAAAAAGGAGAAGGAATACACCACATCGCTTTTGCAGTTGATGATATTGAAAAAGAAATTAACCGCTTGACCGATTCCGGTTTTCTCCTGATCAATCCCGTCCCTAAAAAAGGAGCTGACGACAAACTGGTGGCATTTTTACATCCAAAAAATACAAATGGAGTTCTTATTGAACTATGCCAGGATATAAAAAAATAATTCAAGTTTGGATTTCAAGGCATTGCCGATACAATTGCGCATAAGCTGCAATCTTTTTATTGCCTGTATGAAGTGAATTAATTACCTTCGCATCCGACAAATCCTATGGTGTACCATGAGTAAATCTTTTGAAAAATACCAGAAGCGAAGATTGCGTTCTTCCTATGTTTCTGTGGTTATCAGCATAGCCCTTGTTTTGTTTTTATTAGGCATCATCGGCTTGCTGTTGCTTCAAACCAAAAATATAGCCGATTATTTTAAAGAACAGGCTGCCGTTACACTCTATATAAAAAATGAGGTAAATAAGGAAACCATTGCAAAACTGCAGGCTGAAATAGATAAGCAGGCCTTTACAAAATCGAGCAAGTTTACTTCCAAAGAGGAGGCTGCCGAGATCTATAAAAAGGAAAACGGCGAAGATTTTATGGCCTTTTTAGGCTATAATCCTTTACAGAATTCTATTGATCTGTATCCGGTTGCGGAATATGTCACACCCGAAAAAATGCTGGAGATCGAAAATATATACAAAAAAAATCCCCTGATTTCCGAAGTTTCTTATGACAAATCCCTGATCGACCTGCTGACCAAAAATGTGCGCAAGATCAGCATTATCATATTTATTTTCAGTGCTTTGGCCACTATGGTTGTAATTGTTCTGATCAACAGTGCCATCAGGTTATCTGTTTACTCTAAGCGATTCACTATTAAGACCATGCAAATGGTAGGTGCCACAAAGAGATTCATACGCAAACCGTTTATCTGGAACAGTCTGAAATTAGGCTTTTTTGGTGCCTTGCTGGCACTGGCAGGCTTGGCCACCGTGATCTATTATTTCAACGAACATTTCCCGCAGTTTGGACTGTTTGATGACAAGCTTCAAATTGGCCTGCTCTTTGGCAGTGTTTTTCTGATCGGCATTCTGATTTCATGGTTAAGTACTTTCTTTGCAATGCAACGCTTTCTGAACCTGAGAACTGATGAACTTTATTACTAATTTTTCAAAGTAAACTGATGGCTAAAAAAGAGAAAAACAAACCCGGTGAATTTCTATTCGAAAGAAAGAATTATATCATCATGGTGATCGGTATTTTTCTGATCCTGCTCGGATTTGCTTTAATGGCCGGAGGAGGCAGCGATGACCCCGAGGTATTTAACGAAGCCATGTACAATTTTCAAAGGATCAGGCTGGCTCCAACCCTGGTACTCCTCGGTCTGGGCATACAGATTTACGCGATTTTCGCCAGTCCTTCCAAAAAATAGCTTTTTAATTCCGGCTATTCCTGCGTATGCCTTTTTTAATGTAAGGGATGAGACTGGCCTCATTGTTACCGGTTTTCCGGGAAAATATATTTCATGAACTCATTTTAATCCTTCAGATCAATCAGCACCCATGTTTAAATGAACGCAGAAGACTTTAAAAACGGTCAAGTAATCCTCATTGATAAACCCCTGCACTGGACCTCCTTTCAAGTGGTAAACAAACTTCGGTTTGCGATAAAAAAGAAGTTCGGGCTCAAAGATCTCAAGGTAGGGCATGCCGGAACTTTGGATCCGCTTGCCACGGGTTTGCTGATCCTCTGCACAGGCAGGCTCACAAAAACCATCGACATCCTTCAGGCCCAGGAAAAAGAATACACCGGCACCATTACCCTGGGCGGCAGCACCCCATCCTATGATCTGGAAACTTCAGTTGACCAGGTTTATCCCTATGCCCATCTCACTGAACCTGAGATCCATGCCGCCTCAAAAACATTCCTTGGAGAAACTGAGCAGTTACCCCCGATATTTTCAGCCATCAAAAAAGATGGGGTACGCATGTATGAGCTGGCCAGAAAAGGTCTGAGTGCAGAGATACAGCCACGGAAAATTAACATCAGGGAATTTGAGATCACGAAAATTGAATTACCCGAAGTTGATTTCAGAATTGTTTGCAGCAAGGGCACCTATATCAGATCAATAGCCCATGATTTCGGCCAGGTATTAAATACAGGTTCGCATCTGAGCCGCTTGAGGCGCACAAAGATCGGTGAGCATACTGTTGATAATGCGACGGATATGAATTCCTTTATCGCACAATTTGATCTAGAATAAATGGCTTACCCAGCTTTCTTCAGCTGTCAGTTCCCAGTTATTCTCGAATTCAAATTTATTGTGAACGAAATTATTGAAGACCACAGATTTGGGCGAGACACTGTTGCTTTTAATCAGTTTTTTGAACTCCCGTATCTCTTTACATTGAACAAATTCACCCTGTTTAAAAAAGACCTTTACTTTATCGAGTAAAGAAATCTCCCATTTTTTCTCAAGTGCCAGAATTACCTCGATGAGGTCGTCATTCTCACTTAAACCCAGCGGGGTTGTTTCTGAAATACACAGTATGATAAACCGGTTTAACAAAATCTGGTAGCCTCCCACATGCTTGGGATGGCTTTCAAAAAAACCTTCAATCTCACTCTTGAGGACATCCATCTCCTCGGGATACAGTTTTCTTTCGGCCGGAAAGATAAAAACGCGGGATGTATCATTCAATTTATCAAAGTCAACTATCATAATCTGTTTTTATCAACTATTTAATTTATCCTTTATCATTGACTTTTGCAGTCAGTTACTACAACCAGAAGCCTCAGCGCGCAACATAATGCAGGCCGTCGAGCATGGTCTTTACCATTTTATCCAGATCGAATTCATGGTTCCAGTTCCAGTCTTTTCGCGCCACTGAATCGTCAATGCTTTTCGGCCAGCTATCTGCAATATGCTGACGCATATCTGCCTTATAGCTCATCCTGAAATCAGGTATGTATTTCTGAATCGCCGCAGCTATTTCCTTAGGAGAAAAACTGATGGCAGCCAGGTTATAGGCTGTATATTCATTAAACCTGTCCTTATTCATAAGCCGAATGGTAGCATTCAAAGCATCATCCATATACATCATGGGCAAAGTGGTGTTTTCACTTAAAAAACTCTCATAGGATTTGTTCTGAAGGGCGCCAAAAAATATCTCAACAGCATAGTCTGTGGTTCCTCCGCCCGGATTTGTTTTATAGCTTATTATGCCCGGATACCTGATGGTGCGAACATCTACGCCAAATTTATTGAAATAATAGGCACACCATTGCTCACCGGCAAGTTTGCTGATGCCATAAACTGTTGAGGGATTCATTACTGTATTCTGGGGTGTTTTTATTTTGGGCGAGCCCGGCCCGAATACTGCAATAGAACTCGGCCAGAACACTTTTGAAATATGCTTGTCTTTCGCCATATCCAGTACATTAAAAAGCGTTTTCATATTCAGTTCCCAAGCTTTTTGCGGGTTCTTTTCGGCGATAGCTGATAACATAGCCACAAGCAGGTAAACCTCCTTTATGCCGTGCTTCTGTATGACCTTCAGCAGCTCCTTTTTATCCGTAGCATCTACAATTTCAAAGGGTCCGCTTTCCATGACCTCATAATTTCCGTTGCGAATATCAGAAGCGATTATAGAAGTATTTCCATAGATCTGTCTGAGTTTCAAAGTTAATTCCGTGCCTATTTGCCCGCTTGCACCAAGTATTAAGATCTTGTTTTCCATAAATGCTGTATTTACTACAAATATATTTTAAAACTTGCAGGATTCTAAGAAAAAAGGGGATTAAAAATCAAAAGAAACATTAATTTTGAAGCTCAATATTTATTCCTTATGTCATTCCGTAACTTTTTACTTACAATTATAATAGCCTGGTTCTCTTTTAGTTGTAATAAAGAATCCGCTCAGCCCAAAGATTTAAATGCTGTTGGGAAAACAGATCAGGCTTTGCCCGCACCCTCGTTTGGTATCGGTGAAAGCCTAAGGCCTTCTGCTGATTCAATTGCACGTACCTGGGAAGCCTATATGAAGGTGTCAGAATTTCTTAAAACGAATGCATCACTGAGCAATGAAGAATCGTTGTACAACGCCAAAGACCTGGCCAAACTGACAGAAGCTCTAAAGGATTCCATCCCTTTGACCGACCTCAACAATCCGGCGGTTAAGATCAGGCTCAATGTACTGCATAATGAAGCCCTGAGGTTACAGGATATGGCGGATATCAAAATAATTACCAACAAGGAAATCACTGAGGAACGGCAAAAGATTTACGATGCTTTTTCAGCGATCAATTACAAATTGAACAACATGAGCGATCAGGCCAAAATAAATGAACAGCTCAAAGACTTTATCGATTTAGAGGGTGTGGATACCACACGCAACTTGCTTCAAAAAGACTATTCCAAGGATATTACGGAATGATCTGTTGCCAGCAAGAAACTCCTTACATAAAAAAATCCGGAAAATAATTTATCTTCCGGATTCCTCCCACTAACTAAAACTAAAATCACTTAACTAATCCACATTATCATGCAAAAAAGAGTTATTTGAACGCAATTGTATCTCTGAATTATCGTCAATACCTAATGTAAATCTCGATTTATTATTCCCTTCTTCAGATGGCGTTGTATTCTTTATATCCACTCCCATACGTTTATACGCTGGCTGGGTCTCAAGCTCATCAATATTTTTATTGATGCTGTTGCTAAATTTATAATTAAACATTTTCATCTTGTCTCTCCTGGAATCTGCCCTTTCTCTCAGTTCTGCTATCGTAAGATTCAACGGAGACACCTCATCTTCCAGGTTTTCAACGATGATTCTTACCGGATTTGAAATGACTTCTTTTTTGACTTTTACCTCAAACTGCAGATCTTCATCTTCCCGGACCTTGTTTTTTACTTCTTTTAAAGCTTCTATTTCCGGGGCAAATTCTTCTTCCAATTCCAGGGTATGCCGTATGGTGTCCTGAGAGACCTTTATTTCAGGAATCACATACTCCAGATCTACTATTTCGATATCATTTACTGACAATTTCTTCTCAGTCGGAACAGGCTTATTTTCAACCGGAAAATCGAAAGTAAAAGTAAACTGATTCTCGCTCTCCTGAGATTCGATCTTGTCTGAATAGGTACCCGTAGTATCATGGATAATAAAATCTTCCTCCAGCTTAAATTCCACCTCCATTTTATCATCTAATTCAAAGGGCAGTTCCCTTTTGATCTCTTCGAAAGTAACTTTAAAATCATTCAGCAAAGTTTCTTGAGGCCTGGAAGCCGGTTCCGCCTTTTTATCAACCAATACCGGTTCGGATATTATTGCGGTAGTTTCGGGGACTGATACCGCCGGTTTAGCAATTTTTTTATCATCACGGTCTTCCACCAATGTATGTACGATCCTTTTTGAATCTGTATTTGAGATCTCTTTTTGCTGGTCTGCATTAAAACCCGTCGCAATAACCGTAACTGAAATAGCTTCTCCAAGGGATTCATCCTCACCAACACCCATAATGATATCCACATTGGTCCTTGCTTCTGACTGAATATGATCGTTGATTTCGCCAATTTCATCTATTGTAACCTCTGCCGTTCCTGAAACAATGAGCAGCAATACCCGCCTTGCTCCAGTAATCTTGTTATCATTCAGCAAAGGAGAATCCAGTGCTTTGGTAATTGCATTTTGAGCCCTGTTGTTTCCTGAAGCCGTAGCAGAACCCATAATTGCCGTTCCACTGCTCGACAGAACAGTTTTAGCATCCTTCAGGTCGATATTCTGTGTGTAATGATGGGTAATTACCTGGGCAATTCCTGTAGCAGCTGTTGACAGAACTTCATCCGCCTTGGAAAATCCGGCCTTGAACCCCAGATTTCCATAAACTTCGCGTAATTTATTGTTGTTGATAATGACCAGTGAATCAACATGTTCGCGAAGCTTTTCAATTCCTTTTTCTGCTTGTTCGTTTCTCAGTTTTCCTTCAAAAGCAAAGGGAGTAGTTACGATTCCAACGGTAAGAATGTCCAGCGCCTTTGCAACTTTTGCAATAACCGGAGCCGCACCGGTACCGGTTCCTCCACCCATTCCAACCGTGATAAAGACCATTTTTGAACGTTTATCCAGCATGGCTTTGATCTCATCCATACTTTCCATTGCCGCTTCCTCGCCGATTAGCGGATTTGCACCTGCACCCAAGCCTTCGGTCAGGGTAGCCCCAAGCTGAATCTTGGTCGGTACCGGACTGCTGTGCAGGGCCTGAGCATCCGTATTGCAAACTACAAAATCAATTCCCTCAATACCTTTGTTGAACATGTGGTTTATGGCATTGCTGCCTCCACCTCCAACACCAATAACTTTAATCACATTGGACTGGTTTTTTGGTAGATCAAACGAAATCTGGTCAAAATCTATATTACTCATAACTTTTTCAAGGTTTTACTGTTTTATTTTTTTCTTTTATTCTGCGTTCTCTAAAAAATCTCTGAATTTCTCAATCCATTTTTCAAAGATTGACTTTCTGTTATCCGACTTTCCGGCTGCCTTTACTTTTTCTTCTTTGGTAATGGTTGCCGTTTCTGGCTTTTCTGCTTTCTTTTTTATCCTGTCCTTTTTCTCAAAATCTGCCAGGCCTTTCATAAGAAGCCCAACGGCTGTAGCATAGGCAGGACTTGACAATTCCGTATCACTGTTACCGGCCAGGTGTTCATTCGGATAACCGATTCTGGTATCCATACCCGTAGTGTATTCTACCAGTTGTTTGATGTGCTTTAACTGTGCACCTCCACCGGTGAGCACAATGCCGGCGATCAGCTTCTTTTTATTCTCTTCGTGTCCGTAATTTTTGATTTCCAAAAATACCTGGTCAATAATTTCTATTACCCGGGCATGTATGATCTTGGAGAGGTTTTTCAAGGTAATTTCTTTCGGATCCCTGCCTCTTAAACCTGGTATCGATACAATTTCATTGTCCTTGCTCTCTCCCGGCCAGGCTGATCCAAATTTTGTTTTTAGCAATTCGGCTTGCTTTTCAATAATCGAACAGCCTTCTTTAATATCATCGGTAATCACATTGCCTCCGAAAGGTATTACTGCCGTATGCCTGATGATGCCATCCTTGAATATCGCCAGGTCAGTTGTTCCCCCTCCGATATCGATGAGTGCGACTCCCGCTTCCTTTTCTTCACTGCTGAGTACTGCATCTGCTGATGCCAGTGGTTCCAGCGTGATTCCGGATAATTCAAGTCCGGCACTCTTTATACACCTGCCCACATTCCGAATGGATGAGACCTGCCCTACAACCACATGAAAATTGGCTTCGAGCCTGCCGCCATACATACCGATGGGCGTTTTTATTTCTGCCTGACCGTCAACCTTATAATCCTGTGGGAGTACATGGATGATCTCTTCGCCGGGAAGCATTACCAGTTTATACACCTGGTTGATCAGCCTTTCTATATCATCTTCATCGATAACAAGGTCGGGATTGGGACGTGTGATGTAATCGCTGTGGTGCAGACTTCTGATGTGCTGACCTGCAATACCCACCACCACTTTTTGTATCTTTTCTCCGGAAATGGCCTCAGCCTCCTCAACTGCCTGCTGAATGGACTGAATGGTCTGGGTTATATTATTCACTACACCCCTGTGAACACCAAGGCTTTTGGCCCTGCCCATACCCAAAACTTCAATTTTATTGTAAGCATCTTTTCTACCCACCATGGCCACAATTTTCGTTGTGCCAATATCCATTCCTACTGCTATATTTTCCTTGTCCATATCCTATTTTTTAGAACAAACAATTTGATTTTTAAACTTCAGATTTATCGTGTCGTATACCTCGAGGGTATTGCTATTAATGGCATTCTGATAAAATGCCTTCAATTTTTTCTTTTTTTCGTCGAAATTCTGAACTGTTCCAAATTCAATCGTTTGATTCCCTACCCGCGTAAATAATTCAAATTGTTTAACTTCACCCTGATCCTGTTTTACTGCAATGACCTGCTTCTGTAAAAAGGGATCATCTTTTATCTTTCTCGCCAGTTGAGTCAGGTCAGGGCTTACTTCTTCTTCATAGAAATCAGATATGATTGGTACTCTGGAAGAAAAATTACCTGAGAGAGGCATTTTTTTCCCATGTTCATCCAAATAAAAAGATTCTAATCCATTGACTACCCTTAAAACCGGCGTCCTTTGTGTGACGAGAGCCCCCAAATTTCCCTCGATGGTATAAAAAACCTCTGCTTCCTGAACCATAGGATTTGACTCCACGGCTTGTTCAAGATTCTTCAAAAGTAAACTTTCTACAGATTGATTTTTATGGATTTTTAAATTTTGTATCAACATGTTATTAACCATTTCATGGGTGACAAACAAGTTTTCACCGTTTGTAAAAACGACTTCGACTTTATCGTTTTTTTTATGGGCATTGCGTTTGGCAGCAAAACCATATAAAAAAACTACCAAAAGGATGAGCAGGAAACTTATCACTATACCGGTATATTTTTTCATTCTGATTTCTCTTTAATTTTTTAAAAAACTATGGCAATTGATTTTAGAAAATAAATTCCATTATCTTATAAATAATTGCCATAGTCACCAAAGTATTTAGCACATTAACTTATTCTATCAATCGCATTACCTCATCTACAATATCCTTTGTAGCATCGGGCAGAGCCAATGATTTTATATTTTTCATAAATAATTTCTGTAATTCCGTATCGTTCTTCAGGTTCATCACAACCTGAACCAGTTGACTCAGTTCCGTTTCCCTCAATAAAATAGCTGCCTCTTTTTTTACTACCGCCATCGCGTTCTTGGTCTGATGATCCTCAGCAACATTCGGCGACGGAATAAAAATGACCGGTTTGCCTACCAGACACAATTCGGAAATGGTACCTGCTCCGGCACGGCTTATTATAAAATCTGCCGCCGCATATAAAAGATCCATCCGCTGAACAAAATCGAGTATCTGTACCGCCGGTTTCTTTTCCAAAGGGGCATATTTTCTGTAATAGTATTTACCGGTCTGCCAGATAAGCTGCAGGTCTGATCCGAGTAAAGCTGACAAATCCTGTTCAACAGCCTCATTAATGCGCCCTGAGCCCAAACTACCGCCCAAAATGACCAGTGTTTTCTTATTCTTGTCAAGCCCATAGAATTCTATGGCTTCATCCCGTTTACTGTCAATTTCCAATAAATCCTGCCGCACCGGATTGCCTGTTTTCACTATTTTTTCTTTCGGAAAGAACTGCTCCAGGCCGTCATACGCAACACATATTTTAGCAGCTTTCTTTGCCAGGAGTTTATTGGTGATACCGGGATAAGAGTTTTGCTCCTGAATAACCGAGGGTATGTGGCTTTGCGCAGCAACATACAGGGTTGGTCCGGATGCAAATCCACCTGTTCCGATAACTATATCAGGTTTAAACTCTTTTACTATACTTTTAGCGGCACGGATGCTTCTGAACAACTTCAATGGAAAAAGCAGATTATCTTTTGAAAAACTCCTTTTAATTCCCGTGATATCCAGACCTACAATATCGAAGCCTGCTTTGGGTACCCGCTCCATTTCCATTCTGTCCTTTGCGCCGACAAACAAAAATTTTGCATCCGGAAAACGCAGTTTTATCTCATTGGCAATCGAAATTGCCGGGAAGATATGTCCGCCCGTTCCTCCACCACTCAACAATATGTTAACTGACTGTTTCATGCAAAATATCTAATGGATCTTCCAATTCTAAAGCCTGAGTTTTACTTTCTTCACTTATTTTTTCATAAGAGGCACTCACACTAAGGATCATACCTATGGCAAAACAGGTTATCCAGATAGAGGTACCTCCGGTACTGATCAGGGGCAGGGGTTGACCCGTTACTGGCAGGAGCCCTACCGCCACAGCAATATTTATAAAAGCCTGGAGGATGATGGGAATTCCCACTCCAACTGTTAATAATGCGCCAAAAATGGTATTGGTTTTTGTGGTGATGATCACAATCCTGACCAGCAAGCCCAAATAGAGAAAAACAATGACAATACCTCCGATCAAACCAAATTCTTCAACAATAATGGCATAGATAAAATCTGAGGAGGATTGTGGCAAAAAGTTCTTTTGAACGCTCTTGCCCGGGCCTTTGCCGTTTACTTCTCCTGAGGCGATCGCAATTTTTGCTTTTTCCGACTGGTAATTGTCTTCACTGTCGCCTGAAATGAAATTTTCGATCCTTTTATTCCATGTCTCTACACGGGTATTTTCCATGAGATCAGGCAAGGCCTTTGCCAACAGAATAAACAATGTAAACACGAGCAGGGCCGCACCCAGGATGTACAGTATAAATTTAATCGGATATCCGCCAATGAATGTGAGCAACAATATGGTTGCAAATGCGATGGCGGCTGTGGAAAAATTCGCCGGTAAAATAAGCATCAGAACGATTCCCACCGGAAGCCACAAATACAAAAAACTTTCTTTAAAGGTAATGGGTTTGTCCTTGTGTCTGGACAAATATCTCGCAACAAACATCATGAGTACGAGTACGGCCATGGTTGAAGATTGAAATCCCACACCAATAAAGGGTATATAAATCCATCTGCTCGCATTCGCACCTTCAATCACGGTTCCCTGTGCCAAAGTAAAAGCCAGCAAAACAATAACCAGGGGCATCAGCAGTACAGATAAACCACTGAAATAGCGGTAGGGCACCTTGTGTATCACAAAAATAATCATGATGCCAAGTCCAAGCAGGATCCCGTGTTTGATCAGGTATCCGAATGTTGTTCCCTTGCCAATTACATATACCAGGTTGGTGCTCGAACTGTAGACGGGCAAAAATGAAAAGATAGCCAATGCGGCCACTATGGCCCAAATGGTTTTATCTCCCTTTAAGTTCTCTGCTATCCGATTCACCGCTAACTGATTATAAATTTCTTACCATAGACTTAAACTGACTTCCTAATTCGCTAAAATCTTTAAAATACTTGGACTTGTCTGTTGAAGGAGAAAGCAATATGGCCTCTCCGGCATCAGCGATCTTATAGGCCAGATGAACTGCTTCATCCAGGGTTTGTACTTCCAGTATATGGTCTATAACATTTCCAAAGTTTTTTGCAATCGCTTCACTTTCATCACCCAAACAAATGATGGCCTTTACCTTTTCTCTGACCAGAGGCAATAACGCATGGTAGTCAACGGGGTGCTGAGTCCCGGTAACCAGCCATATAACGGGTATTTCCAAACATTCCAAAGAATAAAAAGTCGCATTTACAGAGATCGCCTTCGCGTCATTGATATACTGTACCCCATTGATTTTAAGCACTTCTTCCATCCTGTGCTCCTCATAGTTGCTGACCTCGAAGGAGGCGCGTATGGTCTCTTTGCGAACCCGCAGCAATTCTGATTGCATGTGCGAAGCCATGGCATTTTTTACATTGAAATTTTGTTGAAGCGCAAAGGATGAGATGCTCATTGGTCTGTTAGTTTAATTATCTTATTTTCAGTGTTAATATGGAGATCACGGCTAAAAAGATGCCTACGATCCAAAATCGGGTAACGATCTTGCTTTCATGGTAACCTCTTTTTTGGTAATGATGGTGTAAGGGCGACATCAGAAATATTCTTTTCCCTTCACCAAATCGTTTTTTAGTGTATTTGAAATAGCTTACCTGCATAACGACCGACAGGTTTTCTGCGAGGAAGATTCCTGCTATGATGGGTAATAAAAGCTCTTTTCTAACCGCCAGAGCCAAAACAGCAATGATACCACCTATGGTTAAACTACCCGTATCTCCCATAAAAACCTGAGCCGGAAAGGCATTGTACCATAAAAATCCAACCAGGGCGCCTACAAAAGCACTGATAAAAACGGTCATTTCTCCGGAATTCGGAATATACATGACGTTTAAATAATCAGCGAAGATGATGTTACCCGAAACCCAGGCAAAAATGGCCAGGGTTGCGACCATGACTGCCGAAGTTCCAGCTGCCAGTCCGTCAATACCGTCTGTTAAATTCGCTCCGTTCGATACGGCAGTGACAATGAAAATAACTACAATAATAAATCCTAACCAAACATAGTCTTTCGCATCTTCTCCCATAAACCACAACAAACTTTTGTAGTCGAATTCATTGTTTTTTACAAAAGGTATGGTCGTTTTAGTCGATTTTTTTTCTTCACTGAAATGGTTGGAGGGAATGCTCATCGGTGTGGCATTTACTATCTGATCCTTGGGCAATTTCTCTTTTACGGTCACATCCGGATGAAAATAGAGTACAAATCCCACGAAGAAACCCAGGGTTACCTGTCCGGCAATTTTGAACCTGCCTTTTAATCCTTCTTTATCCTTTTTAAAAACTTTTATGTAGTCATCAATAAATCCAATCATACCCATCCACAAAGTGGTTACGATCAATAAACCGATATATACCCCATCCAGTTTGGCAAAGAGGAAAACCGGAATCAGGGTGGCCATGATAATAATAATACCTCCCATGGTTGGAGTACCCGCTTTTTTGGACTGGCCTTCGAGTCCGAGGTCCCGGATGGATTCCCCGACCTGAAGCTTTCTTAAATAGTCGATTATTTTTTTACCAAAAATTGTTGAGATCAGCAAAGAGATTGCAAAGGCCATAGCTGAACGGAAAGTGATGAACTGAAATAATCCTGCTCCGGGAATCTGGAAGGTCTTGTCTAAATAATCAAATAGATAATACAGCATAAATTACTGTTGGTTTAAGATTTGGTCAACAATTTTATAATCATCAAAATCCAGTTTTGTCTTTCCTATGATCTGATAGTTTTCATGCCCTTTGCCCGCAATAAGGATGATATCATTTTTCCCTGCCATGGCTCCGGCAGTTTTAATTGCCTGGAATCTGTCTGTAATGGTCAGGTATTTTTTAAAATTCGCCGGACTAACGCCTGCCTCCATATCCCTGAGTATCGCTTCAGGATCCTCCGAGCGCGGGTTATCAGAGGTAAAGATCACTTTGTTGCTCAACTGGGTGGCAATATCAGCCATTTTGGGCCGTTTAGTTTTATCCCTGTCACCACCGCAACCTACCACAGTGATTACCTCTTCATTGTGACTGCGTATAGCATTGATCGTTTCGAGTACATTTTTTAAAGCATCCGGTGTATGGGCGTAATCTACTATGGCGATCACACCTTCTCTTGAGATCAGGTACTGAAACCTTCCGTCAACATTTTTCAGGTCGCTGAGAAGGCGAAGCACTTCCAGTTTCTCCATGCCCAATAAACAGGAAGCGGCGTATATTGCCAGCAGGTTGTAGGCGTTAAAAGCTCCTATCAAACTGGAATAGACCTCTTTGTTATCAATATTCAGCAATAAACCGGAAAATTGATTTTCAAGAATCCTGCCTTTAAAATCAGCTGTTGTTTTAAGGGCATAGGTATATTTTCGGGCTGCTGTGTTCTGCATCATCACCATCCCGTTTTTGTCATCCGCATTTACAAGTGCAAAGGAGGCTTTTGGCAAATGGTCAAAGAAACTTTTTTTTACGTCGCGGTAAGCCGCAAAAGATTCGTGGTAATCCAGATGGTCATGGGTCAGATTCGTGAATATACCTCCCTCAAAATGCAAACCGGCCGTTCGGCCCTGGTGAATGCCGTGAGAGCTCACCTCCATAAAACAATATGTTCCCCCGGCCTTTAGAAGTTCGTGCAAACACCTGTTGATCATGATCGAATCAGGAGTGGTATGTGTTGTTGGCAGAACCTTATCACCTATCATGATCCTGATGGTGGACAGCAGGCCACAGGTGTAGCCGGCATTGGTGAATAGGGTATACAGCTGGGTCGCTATGGTAGTTTTACCATTGGTACCCGTAACCCCAACCAGTTTCAGTTTTTCTGAAGGATTGTCATAAAAGTTGGAAGCGAGGACAGCGAGGGCGATGCTGCTGTTCACAACCTGAACATAAGTAATACCTTCTGACAGGGTAGCGGGCATGACTTCACAAACTATAGCCTTTGCCCCGTCCTCAACCGCCTTTTTAATAAATGCGTGCCCGTCGAAGTTAAGACCCTTCTGGGCAACAAATAAAGTATCTTTCCCAACAAGCCGGGAATCAAAACATATTGATTCAACTGCAATATGGGTTGAACCCTTGATCGCTTCAACATCAACTTTAAACAATATGTCTTTTAATACCTTCAAATGAACTACGATAATTTTAATTGAATTATTCTTCCCTTTTCTATTAGACCGCCGGGTTTAACCGATTGTTCTTTTACTTTTCCTGTGCCTGTGGCCAGTACTTTAAATCCAAGATTTTCAAGTAATGGAATTGCATCCATGCCGGCCATGTTTACCACATTGGGCACTAAATTTTGCTTCCTGTTGTACTGCTTGTAATACTCATCAAATTTCCTATCAATGGCAGGCACATTGTTTGCAAGGATCAACGCCTGTTCAGAGGGCGTTTGGGCATAAATTTTATGCGCTATTTTTTTAAATACAGGAGCAGACACAGCACTTCCATAATAACCAATCGATTTATTTGGTTTGTGGATGATCACGATGCAGGAATACATGGGATTTTCTACGGGAAAATATCCTACGAAAGTGGCAATGTATTTGACTCCTTCTCCCTTCCAGTAATCGGTCTGACAAGTGCCGGTTTTCCCTGCCATAGAAAAATTTTCGTCGTAGATATTGGTAGCTGTGCCTCTGATAACAACATCCTCCATCATTCTTTTTACTTTATCAATGGTTTCCTGTGAACATATTTTTGGATCGATTACTTCCTTTGAAAAAGTTGAAACTGAATTGGTTTGAGTTCTGATTTCTTTCACAAATTTTGGCCTTACCATTTCTCCATTGTTCGCAATGGCATTATAAAATGTCAATGTTTGCAGGGGAGTAAGAGAAACACCATAGCCATAGGCCATCCAGGGCAGCGACAGGGCATTCCAGCTCTTGTCACTGGGTTTTGGAACTATTGGCTCACCTTCACCTTTTATGGGCAACCCGATTTTCTCGCCCACATGCAGTTTCTTTAAACCGTCAACGAATTTTTGAGGATCGTCTCTGTAATATTTATCGATGATTTTTACGATACCCACGTTCGAAGAAACTTCAAAGGCCCTGGAAGCTGATATGGTACCATAGCCTCCCTTATTGGAATCCCTCACTTTTCTTCCTCTGTAGGAAATTTCCCCACCCTGGGTATCTACCATATAACCGGTATCGATTACCTTGTCTTCAAGGGCTACTACCATACCCATTAATTTAAATGTAGAACCCGGTTCATGCGATTCATACACCGCATAATTTCTGTCTTCAAAATAAGTTCCCTTTGAGGTCCTGCCGAGGTTGGCCATGGCTTTGATCTCGCCGGATTTGGTTTCCATGACAACAACAGTTCCGTGCTCGGCTTCGAATAACTCAAGCTGCTCCAGCAATGCGTGGTGGGCTATATCCTGAATATTCAGATCTATGGTAGTGACAACATCCTTGCCGTCAACAGGCTCTATTTCATTACCATCGCTGATCGGTTTCCATTGCCCCTTGGAAATTTTCTGCTTCAAACGCTTGCCATTTTTACCGCGCAGGTACTCATAAAAACTACCCTCTATGCCTACCCTTCCACGGTAGTCGTCGTAACCAACAGCCCGTTTCGCCATTTCACCGATGGGGTACTCCCTAACAGTTCTCTGCTCTACGATCAGGCCTCCTTTGTATGGACCAAGCTTAAAAATGGGAAACTTTTTGATTCTCTGATATTCGTTATAATCGAGGTTTCGGGTTATAAAAACGTACCTGTTCTTCGTTGCCCTGCCCTTTTTTATCAGGGTTTCATAGTGCCCCGGTGTTTTGCCCAGCATTTTCGACAACTGAAGGCTCAAATCCCGAATACCTGACTGAAAATCAGATTCCTTAACCGAAATGGGATCCATTCGGATGTCATACTTTGAAACAGAGGTAGCCAGAAGGCTCCCATCCGCTGTATATACATTTCCGCGATTGGCGAAGATCTCAAAGGACTTAACTGTGCTTTCTTCAGCCATGCTGATGTATTCCTGACCCTTCACAAACTGAATTTCGACCAGCTTATAAATAATGGCACCGGCAAACAAGACCAGGAAACCCGCTACGAGATAGGCCCTGTACAGTATCTGTTTTTTCTCTATTGCCATGCTACTTTACAATTTTTACTTTTATTTTATGGGGTGGATTCACATAACTGTAAAAACCTTTTTTTTCCAATTCTTCCAGTACCGTTGACTCCATTTTTAATTTCATCAGTAGTGACCTCGTTGCCACAAACTCCGACCTCAATTCCTTATTCTTGTGATTGAGCTCTGCAATTTTTAGCACTTTCTGGTCAGAACTGTGAGAACTGGCGATCATCAAAAGAGCCAAAAAGGCCAGAAAGATCAAAAACACCCAGGTCTTTCTGGCGTTCTCGTCAATTAAAAACTTGCCTTTTAATATATTGTATAAGGTTTGTTTTGTTGTTGACATTTATTTATTCTCTTTTGAATCTTCCTTTACTCTTTCAGCTATCCGAAGCTTTGCACTCCTTGCCCTGCTGTTTTTTCTGATTTCTTCCGGCCCGGGTACAATCATTTTGTCTATAGTTCTTAGCGGGATATAAAAGTTTCCATAAAAATCCTTTTCCGGCTCCCCCTCAATCCTTCCGGATTTCATGAATCTTTTTACCATTTTGTCCTCAAGGGAATGATATGAAATAATAACCAGCCTCCCCTTTTCATTCAGCAATTCCGGAGTTTGTATTAAAAAATCTTCCAAAACCTTCATCTCCTGATTCACTTCTATTCTAATTGCCTGAAATATCTGAGCTAAGATCTTGTTTTCCAGACCCTTGGGCAACAGGGTTTCTACAGCTTTTATCAGATCAAAACTCGAGCTAAGCTCTTTTTTTTGCCGGGCTTCAATGATCTTTTTTGCGATCTGTTTGGCGTTCCGAAGCTCACCATAATTAAAAAAGATGTTTTCAAGCTCCCTTTCTCCGTATTCATTGACCACTGTTTTGGCATTCAGCAGACTATTCCGGTCCATCCGCATATCCAGTTCTGCATCAAACCGGGTTGAAAAACCACGTTCTGCCTCGTTGAACTGATGTGAGGAAACGCCCAGATCTGCGAGAATTCCATCCACTTTCTTTACCCCATGGATCCGCAAAAAGCGTTTTATATGACAGAAATTTTCAGGGATCAAAGTAAAACGCGGATCCTTTAAGTCGTTCTGCAAGGCGTCTTTATCCTGATCGAAAGCAAAAAGCTGCCCTTTTTGTCCCAGTTTTTTTAAAATTTCTCTGGAATGGCCGCCACCTCCAAAAGTGACATCCACATAGATCCCATCCTTTCTAATCGCAAGTCCGTCAACACTTTCAAAGAGCAAAACCGGATTATGATACTCCATTTTCATCCTCGTTTTGGCCACCCATAACTTCTTCTGCAAGATCTGCAAAGTCAACTGCCGCATCATCAATAGCCCTTTCATACTTATCCTTATCCCAGATCTCAATAATATTCACTGAAGTAGATAAAACTATTTCGTTGTCTATTCCGGCAAACGAATGCAGATCCCGCGGGATCAAAATCCTTCCGGATGCATCCATTTCAACAATTTTTACACCGGCAGTGAACCTCCTGATAAAATCATTGTTCTTTTTTACAAAACGGTTTAGTTTATTGACCTTTCCCATCACCGCATTCCACTCGTACATAGGGTACAATTCCAGGCAGGGCTGAAAGACAGAACGCTTTAAAACAAAGCCCTCAGACAGGATGGTGCTCAGTTGTTTTTTAAGTACAGCAGGAAGCATCAGCCTCCCTTTGGCATCAGCTTTGCATTCATATGTACCGATCAGGTTTACCACCAGACTATGATTTTAATGACAAATATAACGAAATTTACCACTTTTTACCATTTTTTACCACTTTGTTGATAACTTTTTCCATTTCTATTAAATTACTGAATGTGAGTCTATTAAGGAATGTGGTTTTTTTTAAGAAAAAATTGATCAGATAAGCAGAAAATTATTACTTTGACATAAAATATATATCTTTGCAAAACATTTGAAAACTAAACAATCGTTTGATGAAAAACGACCTGCGAAAAGAGGGTAAATACAGTTATTTAGAATCGGGAGAAGGAGTGCCAATCATTATATTACACGGACTGCTGGGTGATCTGAGTAATTTTGACAGTACCATGGATCATTTTTCTAATCTGGGCTATCAGGTATTAATGCCTGAGCTTCCCATATATACTTTGCCTCTTTTAAAGACCAATGTGAAGAACTTGTCGACCTTTGTCAGAAAATTCGCTCTGTACAAAGGACTGGAAAAATATGTTTTACTGGGCAATTCCCTGGGCGGACATGTGGCATTATACCATACCAAATTATTTCCGGACCATGTTGCCGGACTTGTTCTGACCGGCAGTTCGGGTTTGTATGAAAATTCTATGGGTGAGAGTTATCCCAAAAGAGGCGATTTCGAATACATTAAAAAGAAGGCTCAGGAAGTGTTTTATGATCCTGAAACAGCCACGCCTGAAATAATCGCAGATGTTTATGAAACCCTGAACAACAGGATTAAGCTTATCAAAACCATCGCCATCGCCAAAAGCGCCATCAGGCATAATATGGCTCCGGACCTGCCCAATATGACCATGCCGTCCTGTTTGATCTGGGGGAAAAATGACATCGTTACCCCGCCGGTGGTGGCAGAGGAATTTCATTCTCTCCTGCCAAATTCAGAATTGTACTGGATAGACAAATGCGGTCATGCGCCGATGATGGAACATCCTGCTGAATTCAACAAAATCCTGGAAAACTGGATTGTCAAATATTTTCCGCAAAAGCAAAAGCAAAAACTGCTTTGACCAAATTATCTCGTCATGAAAATTAACCTGGCTGAGTTCGTTATCAGCAATACGGATGTGAGTAAATGTCCGCAAGACAGGTTACCCGAATATGCCTTTATCGGGAGGTCCAATGTTGGAAAATCCTCTCTGATCAATGCGCTTACAGACCAGAAAGATCTGGCAAAAACCTCCGCGAAGCCCGGAAAAACACAACTCATCAATCATTTTTTGATCAATAAAAATTGGTTTCTGGTCGATTTGCCTGGCTATGGTTATGCAAAAGTATCCAGGGAAAAGCGGGATACCTTTCAAAAATTCATAACAGATTATTTTTTAAAGAGAGAACAACTGTTATGCACCTTTGTTCTTATTGATTCAAGACTTGAACCCCAAAAGATCGATCTGGAATTTTTGAATTTTTTAGGCTACAACGAAATTCCGTTCTGTATTGTTTTTACAAAATCCGATAAACTGGGCAGCACTACCCTGCAAAAGAATATCAAACTCTACGAAAGTAAATTACTGGAACAATGGGAAACAATGCCTACCTGTTTTATCTCCTCGGCAATGACCAAAACCGGAAAAGAAGAGATCCTGGATTTTATTCATAAGGTGAACAGCAATATGGTCAGGGAATAGTTTTTCTCTTTACTGCATACCATTCATTCTGCCCTTTCCTTTCCCATTTCCGCCGTGCATCTGCTTTTCGTGTTCCGGAAACCAAGCCGGTACTTCGAGTTCTTCATCAAACATATAGGACGCTATCTTAATCAGGTCTGCCTCGCCAAAATGCTGATAGGGCATAACCTTGAATTTCGTAACAGCCCCTTTCATAATTGCCTTTTCTTCCTTCGGGTCCATTGCCCACTGACTTATCGCCTGAACAAATTCCTTTTTTTCGGGATACATCATAAGATACCTCCTCTTGACCGCAGCCAAAGGAGGTGCTATGATCTCATCATGCGATTTTGTATTGACGGCGTGACAGGCATAACACTTGGTTTTGAGCAGTTCCAGGCCAATAGTATCCTTCTCTGCAACTTCCTTCTTTGCAGTCACATCGAGCAAAGCAAGCTCATTTTTACCTGTACAGGAAAACAAAAAAATAAAGATAAACACCAAATAAAAAAGATTAAACCTGCTCATCGCTTTCGAATTAAAATGATCAATAATGTACATTCAAACCAGATAGAAATATTCCAAATTGGATCTGTTCAGTATATTGGTATTCCAATACTGTTTGCTGTTGTAAAATTAAAGCTAATCAAACAGAACTTCTGCTGATTATCCCAATTATTTTGGTAGCCCTGGTTACACAAAATTCCGTACCGGACCTAATTTAACTGCGTTTGAATACGTTTTAGCTACAATTCATAAGACATCTCTATTCCTAGTCGGTATCCCCGATATTTTTTTAATCCCAATCAAAAATAGTCAGCCTTAAAGCTTAAATTTATCCCTTTATCCCGCAACATGCTAAGTCACTCAAAAAATCTGCAAATCCTGTATGAGGATAACCACCTGATCATCCTGAACAAAAGGGTTGGAGATATCGTGCAGGGTGACAAGACGGGAGACATTCCCCTGAGTGAGATCGTCAAGCAGTACCTCGCTGAAAAATACAACAAGCCGGGAGCTGCCTTTCTGGGTGTGGTTCACAGAATCGACCGCCCCACCTCTGGTATCGTGATCTTCGCGAAAACATCAAAAGCACTCAGCCGGCTAAATAAAATGCTCGTTGATAAAACCATACAAAAAACCTACTGGGCGGTAGTACAGGACAGGGTTGAACTCACAGAAAACACCCTGGTCAATTATTTGAGAAAAAATGAAAAAAACAACAAAGCCTCTGTTTATGATACTGAAACTGAAGGCACAAAAAAAGCTGTATTACACTACAAAGTGATAAGATACCTGGACAAGTACACCCTTTTGGAAATAGATCTGGAAACGGGAAGACATCATCAGATCAGAAGCCAGCTGGCTCATTTGGGTCATCCTGTCAAGGGAGATGTGAAATACGGTTTTAAAAGGCCCAATGCCGATGCGGGTATCCATTTGCATGCAAGACGGCTTTCCCTGGTGCATCCGGTTAGCAAAGAGCTGCTTGAGATCGAAGCGCCCCTGCCTGAAGATCCGGTATGGAAAATTTGTCAGGAAAATTAATACAAACAACAGACACTGATTAAAAAACAAACCCCTGTGAGGCTCACAAGGGTTGTTTGGGGGAAAACTATGATCAGATGATCTTGGTCATGGCCGTCATGGAAGCACGCAGGTCATACCCAATGATCTCCACCGGGTGGAAGCGGATCTCTTCATTTACCGAAATCAGTGTCCGGTTATCCACACCATGATCCCTGCCCTCACCAAATTTCTTGCCGATGACATCTGTATCTATTGTTTTCATAAAATCTGCCAACAGGGGTTTGCAGGCATGGTCAAACAGGTAGCAACCGTATTCAGCTGTGTCTGATATGGTGCGATTCATTTCAAACAACTTCTTTCTCGCGATGGTATTGGCGATAAGCGGGGTTTCGTGTAAAGATTCATAGTAAGCAGATTCTTCAATAATACCCGCCTCGGTCATGGTTTCAAAAGCCAGCTCAACACCGGCTCTCACGAAAGCTACCATCAAAAGCCCATGGTCAAAGTACTCCTGTTCACTGATCTTTTTATCGGTAATTTTTGTTTTTTCAAAAGCGGTTTCACCGGTTGCTGCTCGCCAGGTCAATAAATTCCTGTCGTCATTAGCCCAATCTTGCATCATGGTCTTTGAAAATTCACCCGAGATGATGTCATCCATATGCTTGCAGAATAGGGGGCGCATGATCTCTTTTAATTCTTCCGACAGTTCAAAGGCCTTTATTTTTGCGGGATTGGAGAGCCTGTCCATCATATTGGTAATGCCTCCGTGCTTTAATGCTTCAGTAATGGTTTCCCAGCCATATTGTATGAGTTTTGCAGCATATCCGGGTTCGATACCCTTCTCAACCATCTTGTTAAAACAAAGGATGGAACCTGTTTGCAGCACCCCGCATAAAATGGTTTGTTCACCCATAAGGTCTGACTTGACCTCAGCAACAAAAGAGGAATCCAGAACACCGGCCCTGTCTCCTCCTGTGGCAACTGCATAAGCTTTGGCCTGCTCGAAACCTATACCTTTCGGATCATTTTCCGGATGCACTGCAATTAAGGTTGGCACCCCAAATCCTCTTTTGTATTCTTCACGCACCTCGGTTCCCGGGCATTTCGGAGCGACCATTATTACAGTGATGTCCTTTCGTATCTTCATTCCTTCTTCCACGATATTAAATCCATGGCTATAAGCCAGAGTTGCTCCTTTCTTCATCAGTGGCATGATGGCATTTACCACAGAGGTATGCTGTTTGTCGGGCGTGAGATTGCAAACCAGATCAGCGGTTGGTATCATCTCTTCATAGGTACCCACTTTAAAACCATGCATGCTAGCCTGCTCAAAGGAGGCGCGCTTTTCCCTGATCGCGCTTTCCCGAAGTGTGTAGGAGATATCGAGTCCGGAATCTCTCATGTTCAAACCCTGATTCAATCCCTGGGCTCCGCAGCCGACGATCACAATTTTTTTCCCCTTTAATGCTTTGATCCCGTCAGAGAATTCTGAGGCATCCATGAATCTGCATTTACCCAATTGTGCGAGTTGTTCTCTTAACGAAAGCGTATTGAAATAATTTGCCATTATACTTTTTTTAAAATTAATTTAATTGTTTTTTCAGAATATCAGAGATACGCATCTCATCCTTGCTGACTGAGATCCGTCCTGACCTTACAAACTGCATGATTCCATAAGGAAGCAGTTCATTGTAAAGATCCTCAATTTCTTCTTTTCTGCCCGATTTTTCGATCACAAAAAAGTCCCTGTTCACCGTTACGATCTGTGAATTGCTTTTTTTGATGATATTCTGGATCTGCCGCATATCGAACAGCAGACTGGACTTGATCTTGAACAAAGCGGACTGCAGAAAGATCGATTCTTCATTGGTGTGGTAATAGGCCTTGATCACCTCAACCTGCTTGTCTATCTGTTTGACAATCTTTTTCACCTGTTCTTCAGGCATATAGGCTACAATAATAAAACGGGACACATGTTCAATCTCTGAATTGGAAACAGTGAGGCTTTCAATATTTATATGTCTTTTCAAAAATATGGTAGCTATCCTGTTCAGCAAGCCCAGATTGTTTTCGGTATAAACCGAGATCGTATATAAAATATTCTCCATGTAGTTTCTTATTTTAATCTTATTTCTGATACAGAAGCTCCGGTGGGTATCATCGGAAACACGTTATCCTCTTTTGTGACACTTACATCCAATAAATACGCATTTTTGGAAGCGATCATTTCCTTGATCGCCCTGACCAGTTCATCCCTTTTGCTTACCCTTTTTGACTGTATCCGGTAGCCTTCGCCAATTTTTACAAAATCCGGATTTGTCATTACGGTATAGGCATAGCGTTTATCAAAAAACAATTCCTGCCACTGCCTTACCATGCCCAGAAAGTCGTTGTTCAGAACCACAATCTTCACTGCTACGTCAGTCTGCATTATTGTTCCCAATTCCTGTATGGTCATCTGGAAGCTGCCATCACCGACAATAGCCACCACTTCTCTTTCAGGAGCTCCCATTTTAGCGCCTATAGCTGCAGGCAATGCAAAGCCCATCGTTCCCAGGCCACCTGAGGTGATCTTGCTGTTCGATCTTTTAAAACTGCTGTACCTGCTGGCTATCATCTGGTGCTGGCCAACATCCGAAACAATGATCGCTTCCCCTTTGGTTTCAACATTGAGTAGTTTTATAACTTCTGCCATGGTCAAACCTTCAGAGGTGGGATTCAGTTGCCCATTGATCACCTCATCGAATTCTATTTTGTATAAGGCTTTAAATTTCTCAATCCATTCCGGATAGGTCTTTGTTTTTAGATGTGGCAACAATGCAGCTAGTGTTTCTTTTGCATTTCCGATTACTGCGACATCCGATTTTACATTTTTATTTACCTCTGCCGGGTCAATTTCAAAATGGATCACCTTAGCCTGTTTGGCATAGGTGTGCAGACTACCGGTCACCCTGTCGTCAAAACGCATCCCAACACCTATCAATACATCGCATTCATTGGTTAGCACGTTTGGCGCATAGTTTCCGTGCATTCCCACCATGCCCATGTTCAAAGGGTGATCTGTTGACATAGCCGAAAGTCCCAGCAAGGTAGAAGCGGTCGGGATTCCTGATTTTTCAATAAAAGCCAGAAACTCTTTTTCTGCCTTTCCCAGAATAACACCCTGACCCCATACTACAAACGGCTTTTTTGCTGAATTGATAAGCTGGGCAGCGGCTATAACCTGACTCACGTCCATGGCAGGGATCGGAACATAACTTCTGATATGGCTGCATGGAGTATATTCAAATTCCATTTCGCCAAATTGTGCATCTTTGGTAATATCAATCAATACCGGCCCCGGTCTGCCTGATCTGGCAATATAAAAGGCTTTGGCCAAAATACCGGGTATTTCTGCCGCTTTGGTGATCTGGTAATTCCATTTGGTCACGGGGGTACTGATGCTGATGATATCTGTCTCCTGGAAAGCGTCACTGCCCAGCAGATGAGAACCTACCTGACCTGTAATGCACACTACAGGTGTAGAATCTATCTGTGCATCAGCTATACCTGTAACCAGGTTCGTTGCGCCCGGGCCAGAAGTGGCAATGGCCACGCCTACTTTCCCTGAAGATCTGGCATAACCCTGTGCGGCATGAATGGCTCCCTGCTCATGTCTGGTAAGTACATGGTGAAGCTCATCACTAAACTTATAAAATTCATCGTAAACAGGCATGATGGCGCCTCCGGGATATCCATAGATCAGATCAACACCTTCAGCTATCAAACAGCGAACTAAGGCTTCGGCACCAGAAATCTTTAATTTTTTATCTTTTTGTGACACTTCTTTTGTTTTTGACATGGTTTTCATATTGCTGATTTTGTCTGCAAAGATTAGTATTTGTCCGTAACACAGCCCTCTGAGGCCGTAGCTACTGTTTTTGCGTATTTATAGAGTACCCCCTTTTGGTGTTTGAGCGGAGGTTGTTTCCATTTTTGCTTTCTTTTCAGGATCTCTGTTTCCGGCAAGTCTACAGAAATGGTTTTATTTTGTATGTCGATTACAATGATATCTCCATCTTCCAGAATGGCTATGGTCCCGCCGGTTTGTGCCTCCGGGGTAATATGGCCCACCACAAAACCATGGGTACCACCGGAAAACCTGCCATCCGTAATTAAGGCAACCGTTTTTCCGAGTCCCGCCCCCATGATCATGGAGGTAGGTTTTAACATTTCGGGCATGCCGGGTCCTCCTTTCGGTCCTTCATATCTGATAACCACCACATTTCCTTCTTTAACTTTTCCCTGGCCTATTCCCGTATTCGCTTCCTGTTCAGAGTTGAAAACGACGGCTTTACCCCTGAAAATATTTCCTTCCTTTCCGCTGATCTTGGCTACCGCACCGCCTTCGGCCAAATTTCCATAAAGTATTTGCAGGTTGCCGGAGGACTTGAGCGCATTTTCAACCGGATGGATGACTTTTTGGTCTGCCTCAAAGGAAATGGCTTTTACTGAGGCCAGATTCTCTGCCAGTGTCTTACCGGTTACTGTGAGGCAATCACCGTGCAGCAATCCTTTTTCCAGCAGGTATTTCATTACAGCAGGTGTGCCACCCACTCCGTGAACATCTTCCATCAGGTATTCACCGCTTGGTTTCAGGTCTGCCAGCAGGGGTGTTCTGTCACTTACCCTTTGAAAATCTTCCAGCGTGAATTCAATACCGGCTGCATGGGCTATCGCCAAATAATGCAAAACAGCATTCGTGGAACCACCCAAAGCATTGACCATGGCTACTGCATTTTCAATGGATTTTTTGCTGATGATATCCAAAGGTTTCAGATCGAGTGCAATTAAATTCTTGATCGCCTGTGCTACCCTTTCAGTTTCATCTTCTTTATGCGGATTCTCTGCCGGAATGGAAGAATTATAGGGCAGGGCAAAACCCATTGCTTCGATAGAGGAGGCCATGGTATTGGCGGTGTACATCCCTCCGCAGGCACCTGCTCCGGGTATGGCTGCCTTGATGATCTCCTTAAATTCCTGCTCATCGATCTGGCCGGAAATTTTTTGTCCGAGTGCCTCAAAAGCAGATACGATATTCAATTTTCTCCCTTTGTATTTTCCGGAGGCAATGGTACCACCATACACCATTACAGATGGCCTGTTCAGCCTCAGCATGGCCATAATAGCTCCGGGCATATTCTTATCACAACCCACCACAGCAACAAGTCCGTCATAGGCCTGGGCATTCATCACTACTTCAATGGAATCGGCTATAATATCCCTGGACGGCAATGAATAACGCATACCGGGGGTGCCCATAGAAATTCCGTCGCTCACGCCAATGGTATTGAATACGAGCCCTACTTGTCCGGTTTGGTTAACCTTTTCCTTAATTTCTGCCGCAATGTGGTTGAGGTGCATGTTACAGGGGTTTCCGTCAAAGCCGGTACTCGCAATTCCTATTTGTGCTTTGTTCATATCCTGATCAGTCAATCCAACCGCATACAGCATGGCTTTCGCCGCCGGCTGGGTTTCGTCCTGAGTAAGAATCTTACTGTATTTATTTAAATTATTCATGTTAATTGAGTAATGGCTGTTTTTGAATCTGTATTTTAAGAAATTCTACAGCGAGGGCAAAAGTAAACAAGCATGAAACGAACAGCTTTTTCGAATCGTTTTAATTACAACACTCAATGAACCCATTCTCTATATAAATTTTTGTTAATCAACTATTTATATATGCATATTTACAAGGTTTAAAACAAAAAAAAACTTCCTTGGAACAGGTTATTGTTTAAAAATGATCCCCATAATGTAACCCAACATGGTTCAGGCAAGTGGCCATTTCAATATTTACCTCCCTCCTCCGGGATTAAAAATCAATAATTCATAGTCAGCAAGGCAAATTAGTCACCAATGATGCAAAAAAACGGATTAATAAGGGTGAACTGGTTACGTAAATGATAAAGCTGGCTTTTGCGAACTTTGCGTTTACAAATAAATTTAACCGCAAGGGACGCAAATTAGCCGCTAACGACGCTAAAAAACGAATTGATGTGTGTGAACCGGTTACAAAAATGAATAGACGGGCTTTTTGCGACATTTGCGAAAACCTTTGCGAAATTTGCATTTAAAAAAGTATGGAAAAAGAATCTGTAGCGTAGCCCTCTCCTTCCCAGAATCTTTAAGAAACCCCTTTATTTATCTCCTTATGCCTGAGTATGAATCAAAATTACCGGAGAACAACAAAAATCCCGGTACTTCGCAATCGGCTGTTTGACATGGCTCTACCGGGTCTATTTTATTTTGGCTTTGGCTTTCTCTTTAATGATCTTTTCTACAGATACTCCTTTGGTCTTTGATTCGAGCCAGGAGATCAGGTCAAGATACATAAAGGCTCTTTTTTCGTAAGGATGGTTTTCAAAGGTTTTCAGTTCACCGTGCAATCTTTCAAAAGCGGATTTGAGCTCATGAGGATAAATATCGGTCAGGCCTTTCAGGAAAATGATAAGTTTCCTTTGTACGGCATGTAACTCATTCATTTTCAGCAAAAATTTATAGGTGGATCTGATCTGTTCTTCCAGGTTCTGATCATAGCCCGCCTCGTAATGTGCTATCAAACTTAGAATTCGGCTAAAACAGAGCAGGTCTTCACGCATATTCAATTCCCTGACCTCGATGATCTTATTGAGATAAAAAATACACTGATCATAATTCCCGGCACCAAAATACATGCTTGCGATCTTGTAATACAGGATCATGATGTGATGTTCGTCAAATTTACTTTTGTACAGGTCAATTTCCTTCAGTACTTCGGGTATGATACTCAGACCGGCAGTGAACTGTCCTTCCAAAAAATACAAATTGATCCGGTTCTGGTAGTAGATCAGAGAAGCCAGAGAAGCCGTATTGTCGTTGATGGTCAATTGCTTTTTATCGATCTCCTTTTTGAAGCGGTTGATGACTTCCCGGAATTTTGTGATGTGTTGCAGAATAAACAGTGACTCCAGCAGATAGTTGATTCCCTTTAAATAGAATACAGGATTTACTTTTTTCATTTCCGGATGCTCGTGAAAGAGATCAACCCATTTCCTGGAATAACGGTAACTTCCAATAAAATCCTGAATAATGAAGCTATACCACAAATAGGCTTTGTTCAGAAACAACCTTTCCTTGAAATCGAGCTTGTCCGGGTCGTATTTCGGAATATTCCGTTCAAACGAGACCTGAATGAAAGCCAGTTCTTCTTCATTCTTGACATATCCCTTTTTGAGCATATAACTGTAAAGTTGCAGGGAGAGATTGGAAAGTTTACTCAAAAGCACACTTTTTTTACTGAGCAGGATCGATTCTCTGATCAGGTCATCCGCGCGCGTTTCCAGACTGCGGGTGATATATTGGGATTCGATCACTTTTTCCAGCTCAATGATCTCATAGGCCAGGTTATTTTCAAAATTATGCAGGGCCAGGGCCTTGGCCTTATCGAGAATTTTAAGGCTTTGCCGGTGTAATCCCTTGTTGAATAATATGGTTGCATAATCGAGCTGTTCCCTTATTTGCACCTTGATATTCTGCTGAAGCGGATTTAATCGTAAACTGACCAGAATTTGCTTGTACAAATGCGCTTTGGCATTTGATAACTGTTGTTTTTTGATCTTTGTTTTTTTCAGAATAACCTGCTCATCCGGCTCTTCAAGTTTATCCAGAACCTCAAAAAGAGCCATAAAATTTTTTTCTTCATTCACTCCCAGTCGGCCGGCATAGAGTTTAAATTGTCGTTTCTCTGATTTCGACAGGGATTTGATCAATTGAAAAAGGGCATCTTTCTTGGTTATAGACATCGTAATAATATCAGTTTATCTCTTTGTATTACAGGCGATTAAAACTACATAAAAACTATTGAATATAGTAAAAAAAGCAATAACGCGCTTAGGTGTAGATTCAAGCTCTGTATTTTTGAGATTCCAAAATTCATAAAATTTATCGAGATATGCGTACAGAAAGGGTTCAAATATTTGATACAACTTTGCGGGATGGTGAGCAGGTGCCGGGTTGTAAACTAAATACAGACCAGAAATTGATTATTGCCGAGCGTCTTGATACCCTGGGTGTAGACATTATCGAAGCTGGATTCCCGGTTTCCAGTCCGGGTGATTTCAGATCTGTCGTAGAAATCTCTAAACTCGTTAAAAACGCCAGTGTTTGCGGGTTGACCCGTGCCAACCACAATGATATCGATGTAGCTGCTGAGGCGCTGAAATTTGCCAAAAGACCGCGAATCCATACCGGGATCGGTACATCTGATAGTCATATCCGGTATAAATTCAATTCCACACCCGAGAAAATAATAGAAAGAGCGGTTGAAGCCGTGAAATACGCCAAATCCTTTGTAGAGGACATTGAATTTTATGCGGAAGATGCCGGCAGAACGGACAATGCCTATCTGGCCAGGGTTTGTGAAGCAGTGATCAAAGCAGGGGCTACGGTTTTAAACATACCTGATACTACCGGATATTGTCTGCCGGAAGAATACGGGGCAAAAATCAAATATCTGAAGGAACATGTAAAAAATATTGACCGTGTTGTTCTGTCCTGCCACTGTCACAATGACCTTGGTCTGGCAACAGCGAATTCCATTGCAGGTGTTCAGAATGGTGCGCGGCAAATTGAATGCACAATTAATGGCATTGGCGAACGAGCCGGAAATACAGCGCTGGAAGAGGTAGTGATGATCCTGAAACAACATCCGTATCTCAATTTGACCACCGGAATAAATACCAAGTTGCTTTACAGTACCAGCCAGTTGGTGCAACAAAAAATGGGTATCGCTGTTCAGCCCAATAAATCGGTTGTAGGCGAAAATGCTTTTGCCCACAGCTCAGGCATACATCAGGATGGTGTGATCAAAAACCGTGAGACCTATGAGATCATGAACCCTGAAGATGTGGGTGTATCCCATTCATCAATAGTGCTCACAGCCAGGAGCGGTCGCGCTGCCCTGGCCTACCGGGCGAAAAATCTCGGCTACCATCTGACAAAAGACGAACTCGATATCCTGTATCCCGAATTTTTAAACTGGGCCGATATAAACAAAGAGGTCAATGATGAAGGAATTCACCAATTAATGGAAAATTGTAAGGTTAATTTTTCTAAATTGCAGCATCATTAAATGACAGGTCATGAAATTGAAAATCGCTGTTTTACCCGGTGATGGTATAGGTAAAGAAATTACCGATCAGGGTGTAAAAGTGCTACAGGCAATTGCCAGAAAATTTAACCATCAATTCACATTCACAACAGCCGATATAGGCGCTGCCGCCATAGAAAAAACAGGAAATCCGCTACCTGACGCCACTATAGAAGTTTGTAAAAAATCTGATGCCGTTCTTTTTGGGGCCATCGGCGACCCTAAATACGACAATGATCCGGATGCAAAGGTGCGTCCGGAACAAGGATATCTCAAACTCAGAAAAGAACTGGAACTGTTTGTCAATATAAGGCCCATCAGGGTTTTTGAAGGACTTGCGCATAAATCTCCGCTAAAAGCAACAGTCATTAAAAATACCGACTTTGTAATTTTGAGCCAACCCGCAGCCGGTATTTATTTTGGAGAGAAAACACACGCTGATGGGGCTAGCTCCGCTTCGGACATATCCGTTTATCGTGCGGAGGAAATAGATAAAATTGCGCACTGGGCTTTTAAATTTGCCCGAACCAGAAGCAAAAAGCTGACGCTCATCGACAAGGCGAATATGCTGGAGACCTCCAGGTTGTGGAGAAAAAGAATGCAGGTAATTTCCCGGGAATACCCGGATGTGTACCTGAGCTATATGTTCATTGAAAATGCCTCTATGCAGCTGATACTGAATCCACGGCAATTTGATGTAATCCTTACCGAAGGTATTTTTGGAGATATGCTCTCAGCCTCAGCCAGTGCAATTGCAGGTTCGGTGGGTTTATCTGCTTCGGCATCCCTCGGTGATAAAATTTCCCTGTTCGAACCTATACACGGGGCTTACGTTCTCGCCAAAGGAAAAAATATTGCCAATCCCATTGCAACGATCTTATCAGCAGCCATGATGCTGGAACATTTTGAACTTTTTGAAGAAGCTGACAGCCTCAGATCTGCGATCGATAAATCCATTGAACTTGAGATCACTACAGCGGATATCAATTCCTCCCAAAAATTCACCACCACAGATGTGGGAAATTTTATTCATGATTTTATTATTGATAAGAAAAGTGTGCTTACCCATATTGAAAATATCAGTTTAGGGCAATCAACCATCATTTAAACAGCGCTTAAAAACAGAGTCGTTTCATTTTCTGCTCCGGCAGACACAATAACTGTATTATGCATGTAACAGACGCAATCAACCACCGAAGGTCTGTAAGAAAATACGACCCCGGTAAACCCATTGACACCGCCATAGTTAAAGCCTGTCTTGAAAAAGCACGTCTCGCCCCCAGCAGCAGCAACCTGCAATTATACGAGTTCTACCATGTTGTTTCTGAATCACTGTTGAAAAAAATTTCTGCTGCCTGTTTTGATCAGCCTGCGGCAAAAACTGCCCGGCAAATGGTGGTCTTTGTAAGCAGGAAAGATCTTTGGAGAAAAAGGAGCAAAGCCAATCTGCATTTCGTGCAGCATCATTTGAAAAAGCCCGTCAGCGACCACACAAAAAGGGAAAAACTACTTTTGGCCTATTATTCCAAGATCATGCCCATTACTTATTTTGATTTTATTGGTATTTTCGGATTCTTAAAATACGCCATTTTCTGGGTGATCGGTCTCTTTCGGCCGGTATACAGGCAAGTTCGTCAAAGCGATATGCGTATTGTAGCACATAAAAGTGCGGGACTGGCCGCTCAAACCTTTATGCTGGCCATGGCCGAAGCAGGTTATGATACCTGCCCCATGGAAGGACATGACTCTGTTCGTATTAAAAAAGCGCTGAACCTGCCTTTTTGGGCAGAGATCAATATGGTGGTATCCTGTGGTATTCGTTTGCCTGAGGGTATTTACGGAGAGCGGTTCAGAATACCTTTTGAAGAAGTCTATTTTTTAAAGTAAGCTTTTCTGCTCATCCATAAACAAAGAAATATCTTAAACAATCCCCCATGAAACTGGAAAAGATTATCAGCGAAATTCAGGCGAACAAGGTCAGCCACAAACTGGATTTCAGGTTAAAAACAAAGACTGAGGCCTTTACCCAGCTGTTGTTCTGCACCCTGTTCGATACCAATGTGTCGGTACCGGATCATCTTGAAAAATTAAAAAATTCTTTTGACGAGATCAAAGATATTGCGCATAAATACTATGTTTTCGATTGCCAGAATATCTGGAACGACTTTCTTGACGGACTGCCGGGCATCCTCCAAAAACTAAACCGCGATGCCGCCTCTATTGAACAGAACGACCCCGCTTCCAACAGCATGGACGAGGTGTATATGGGCTATCCAGGATTCTTTGCCATCGCCGTTTACCGGCTGAGCAATTTGTTCTTTACCCTGAAAATGCCGCTGATACCGCGATTGATGAGCGAATATGCTCACAGTCTGACGGGCATAGACATCCATCCGGGTGCGAGCATCGGTACTCCGTTTTTTATTGACCATGGCACCGGGGTCGTGATTGGCGAGACCAGTATTATCAAAAACAATGTAAAGGTCTATCAGGGCGTAACCCTTGGCGCATTACAGGTGAGCAAGGACCTGAAAAATGTAAAAAGGCACCCAACCGTGGAAGACAATGTAACCATTTACGCCGGGGCGACCATACTTGGCGGGGAAACTGTAATCGGTAAAAACTGTGTTGTGGGCGGCAATGTTTGGGTCACCGAATCCATACCTGAAAATTCAATTGTTTACCACCAGTCTGAAATCAAATTAAAACAGAAAAAATAGATCCTGTTATGACCGCAAAGAACGTCCTTGAGTTGATCGGCAATACCCCTCTGGTAAAGTCGAACCACCTGCTTGATAATAAAAACATCACGCTATGGTTCAAGATGGAAGGCCATAATCCGGGAGGCAGTGTTAAAGACCGGCCTGCCTACAACATGATTCGCGCAGCCCTGGAAAGAAAAGAGATCGACAAGAAAACCAGGCTGATCGAAGCTACCAGTGGAAATACGGGCATAGCGCTGGCCATGATCGCGCAACTTTTTGGCTTAGAAATTTCACTTGTAATGCCTGAAAATTCAACCCGGGAACGCGTGCAAACCATGGAGGCCTTCGGGGCAAGAGTCATTTTAACTCCCGCTTCCGGAGGCATTGAAGGTTCGAGAGATTACGCCGAAATCAAGGTAAAGGAAGAAGGGTTTTATATGCTCGACCAGTTTGCCAATCCCGACAACTGGAAAGCGCATTACCTGACCACAGGCCCGGAGATCTGGCGTGATACAAAAGGCTCCGTAACGCATTTTGTCTCGGCAATGGGAACGACCGGAACCATTATGGGAACTTCAACTTTTTTAAAGGAACAAAATAAATCCATACAGATCGTTGGTGCACAACCAACCGATGATTCAAAGATTCCCGGTATCAGAAAATGGCCGGAAGCCTATCTGCCTAAAATATTTGACCGAAGCAGGGTGGATCAGGTTATTGAAGTGAGTGAAACCGAAGCCAGAGCCATGACCAAAAGGCTGGCCAAAGAGGAAGGCGTTTTTGCAGGAATGAGCAGCGGAGGATCGGTTGCAGCAGCACTAAAACTTGCCTCCACACTGAGCGAAGGAACCATAGTAGCTATTATCTGTGACCGTGGCGACAGGTATCTGTCATCTGATCTCTTTGCCTGATGTGCTTTATCGCTGTATTTCGACATAAGATCGCCGGGAAGGATTTTATAGGATTTATGAACCAACTGATTGGAAGGTTAAAAAGACCGAACATCAAATCCTATTAAAATTCTAAGCCCTTTGTAATTCGAATTTACCAATCCTTTTTCCTCCGTTTAACTGAAAACTTTAAAGCGGATTCGACAGGAAATACGTAATATTGCAATGTCATCTGATTTTCATTAAAAAAGTTATATGAAAAGATCACTCATCCTCATTTCCGTCGGTTTATTAAACTTTTTGCACGGCATGTTTCATATCATTCAGTTTTTCCAGTCTATCCTGCTGGTTGCTTATTCTTTGGAAAAAGACAACAACCACGATGAGGGTTTAATTTCACGGATTTTGCACCACCCCCTGTTTGCTCTTTTATGGGCTGTTGTGGGTATTTTTACACTGATTATCGGGATCAAGGATTACAGGCATCACAGAAAATGTGGGGATACAGAAGAGCATACTCATTGAAGGACAAAGGATAAAGGACAAAGGTAAAGGATAAAGGTAAAAGTAAAAAGGTAAAAGTAATCGTGAAGGGATTTACACTTGTAGCCCCGCGATGCCTCGCGGGTGGCTGATTTTCAAACCTTCGACTTTTTTCCAGGTTCCGGATTTTTCGTACAATACTAAATCACATCAATATAAATCTGAATTAACCATGTCATTTGTATACTATTTAAACAAGGACCAAACCTGATACACACGTGGAAAAAGAAAAAAAATACCGGAAAACAAGTAAAATATTCTCCTCGAACTTTTTACTTTTCTTTTTCCTTTTGCCTTTTTCCTTGTTAGCCTCCGGCTAACTCTTACCATCCTCCGCCAAGTGCGCGGTAGAGATAAATATAAGAAGAAAGCTGCTTCGCTCTGGTAGCTGAAGCCTGCAATTCAGAATCCAGCATGGTGTTTTCGGCGATCAAAACTTCCAGATAATCAGTATATCCACTGGTATAGCGTTCCTGGGAGAGCATGAGCCATCTTGAGGCAGATTCAGCCTGCTTTTTCCGTGCCTCGTATTCTGCTCCATAGGTTTCAACAGAAACAAGTGCACTCTCTACTTCTCCCAGTGCACGTAAATAGGTATTCAGGTAATTGTTGGCCGCAATCTCTGCTTCCTGTTGTTGTATTTCCACCCGGCGTTTGTTGGCACCAAAGGCAAAGATCGGTCCGGTAATGCCCGCCGCTGCACTGCTCAAAAGTGATTCGCTGGTAAGCAGAGAGGAAAGGTCGGCACTTGCAAATCCTAAAAAACCAGTAAGTCTGATGCTTGGCAATCGCATGGCCTGGGTTACCCCGATACGGTCTGTTTCGGCCATTAAATAGTATTCTGCCTGTTTTACATCGGGTCTTTGTTCCAGCAAACTGGAAGGCAGGCCTGCAGGGATGGCATCCACTACCTGTTGATCCGCATTCTCTATGCCGCGAAGTACGGTTGTGGGTGACTGGCCAAGCAAAATATTTAAACTTCTTTCCGTTGCGTTCAATTCACGCCTTACACTTTGCACAGTGGCCTTTGCAACTTGTAATTGCTGGTCGGCCTGCAACATATCGAGTTCAGAAACATCACCTCCCAAAAATCTGGCATTGACCAGCTCGAAATATTTGGTACGGCTTTCAACGCTGCGCTCTGCGATTCGAAGCCTGTTATCCAGATCGCGCATTAAAAAATAATAGTTGCAAACATCACTGATCAAACCTACAGTAACTACTTTTAAGCCTTCTTCGCTTGCCAGTATTTCAGAATAGGCCGCTCTTTTTTCATGTCGCAGTTTGCCCCATAAATCGATTTCCCAGGCTGCTGTGCCCACCAAACTGAAGTCGTCCGGATAATCGCTGCTCACCGTGGCAGAACCATTATAACCAATTGACGGAAGCATTTCGGCTTTAGCAATTCCATAATTGGCTCTTGCCTGTTGTATGCGCAGGGCGGCATTCGAAAGGTCGTAATTATGCTGCAGTGCCGTATCGATCAGGCTGTTTAATACGGGATCATTAAAGATCTCGAACCATTTTAAGCGGCTCACTGAATCAGGTGTTTTGATATAGGCATTTTGATCCATCCAGGCCTCGGGTGTTTTAACTCCGGGCCGCGCATAATCTTTACCCACCATGCAGGAAGAAAGGATTGCGAGTAAAATTGCTGAGGTGAAAATTATCTTCTTCATATTATTTGGCATCCTCATTTTTAGTTTCAGCAGGTGCTACTGCTTTTTTATGTCCTACCCGTTCGATCATAACAAAAAGTGCCGGTACCAGCAACACCCCGAGTATAGTAGCGATCAGCATCCCAGCGAATACAGCCATTCCCATCACAATTCGTGCCTGTGCACCTGCTCCTGTAGCTGTGAGCAGCGGCGTAACACCGAGTATAAATGCAAATGCCGTCATCAAAATAGGCCTGAACCTCAGTTTTGCCGAAGTCATGGCAGCTTCCATCAGGGGCTTTCCGGCTTCGTATTCCATCTTGGCAAATTCCACGATCAGAATGGCATTCTTCGCCGCCAGTCCGATCAGCATCACCAAACCAATTTGTGCAAAAACGTCCAACACATAAGCATCGTTGGTAAACCGTGCCAGATACAAGCCCAAAAATGCTCCGACAACCGCAAAGGGTGTACCCAACAGCACGCTGAATGGCAGTTTCCAGCTCTCGTACTGAGCAGCAAGGATCAGAAACACAAAAAACAAGGCCATCATAAATACGGTTGTGGCCGGTGGAGAATGTTTTTCCTGATAGGACAAGTTGATATAATCGTAACTCATCGTGGTTGGAAGTACTTCTTTTGCCACTTCCTCCAGAGCTGCCAGGGCTTGTGAGCTGCTGTATCCTTCGGCGGGAGCCCCACCGATCTCTGCAGCCCTGAAAAGGTTCAGTCGGTTTGTAAAATCAGGCCCGGTAACTTTCGTGGCCGTAACCAGGGTTGAAACCGGAACCATATCTCCTTTATTATTTTTTACAAAAATGGAATTTAATGAATTCGTGTTCAGCCTGTCTATTCCCTCAGATTGGATATATACCTTGTATTGCCGGCCGAATCGGTTAAAATCGTTCACATAACTGGCTCCCAGAAAGGAACCCAGTGCATCCGTGATTTTTGATACAGGTACACCGAGTTTCATGGCCTTTTCGTTGTCTATTTCAAGCTTTACCTGAGGCGTTCCCGCACTAAAAGTGGTATAAATATTCTTTATCTCCGGTCTTTGTTGGGCAGCGGCTATAAATGCTTTGGTTTGTTGCTCCAGATACTGGGGTGTGTTGCCCGTGCGATCCTGTAACATCATACTAAATCCAGCTGAAGCCCCAAGCCCCTGAATGGCAGGCGCACCAAAGGCCATAACCGTTGCACTGGTAATTTCGCTTGAAAAACTCTTGTTCAATTTATCTGCAATTTGTTTTGCGGTAAGTTCCCTTTCATCCCAGGGTTTTAGGGAAACAAAAACAAATGCATTGGCCGGTGAATACGACCCGGTAAGTAAACTGTAACCAACAATTGCTGTATACGACTGCAGTGATTCTTCTTTTGACAGAATTTCATCTATTTTTTTGGCTAACTTCATTGGTACGTTGCAGTGAGGTAGCCGGCGGGCTGGCCACATTGACCAGCACATAACCCATGTCCTCTTCCGGTATGAATCCCGCAGGAATTCTTTTTCCTAAAAATACGATCAGGGCAATGATTACCCCAAAAAGAATAAAAACACGTCTCGGTTTTTTTGCAAAGAAACCGGCTCCACCCAAATATTTGGTGGTGACTTTTTCGAAAACCTTATTAAAGCCGCGGTAAAACTTAGCCAGCCAACCGGTTTGCTGATCGAGTGGTTTGGTAGGTTTCAGCAACATCGCACACAAGGCAGGACTCAGTGATAAGGCACTGAAAGCCGAGAAAGCCACTGACACGGCAATGGTCAGAGCAAATTGCTGGTAAAACCTTCCCGTGATCCCCGGTACCATGGCAACAGGAACGAATACAGCAATCAGAATCAGGGCTATGGCAATAACCGGCCCGGAAACTTCTTTCATGGCCTGTATGGTTGCTTCACGCGGACTTTTACCATGTTCCATGTGGTGCATTACGGCTTCGACCACAACAATGGCATCGTCAACCACAATACCTATGGCGAGTACCAAACCGAGTAGTGAAAGTGTGTTAATGGAAAAACCCAATAAAGGAAAAACGGCGATGGCACCTAATAAAGAAACCGGAACCGTGATCAGAGGAATCAGGGTTGCCCTCCAGTTTTGCAGGAAGATGAAAACCACCAGAATAACCAGGATTATGGCTTCGAACAGGGTATGGACAATGTCCTCGATACCGGCAGATATGGCCAGTGTGGTATCCAATGATTCCTGATAATTAATGTCTTTTGGAAATCTGCCTGACATATCTTTCATGGCAGTTTTTGCCATTTCAGCTACCTCCAGCGCATTACTGCCGGGCATTTGAAATATAGCAATAACCGCACTAGCTTCCCCATTTCTTCGGGCAACGGAACTGTAATTTTCAGTCCCCAGTTCAAGACGGGCTATATCGCCCAAGCAAGATCTGAGAGCCATCTTCCTTACTTCTGACAATAATTTTTGAAAATTGTTCTTCTGTTACCAGGCGGTCCTGAAGTGAAATACTATAGGTGAAATCCGTTCCCGGCGGAGCGGGTTCGGCACCAAATTTACCTCCCGGTTTGATCATGTTCTGATCATTCAGGGCATTTTTTACTTCATCAACTGTGACACCCAACTTACTCATCTCACTGGCTTTCAACCAGATCCGCATGGCATAATCACTCCCGCCAAATAAAACAATTTCACCAACCCCCTTGATCCTCGCCAACTGATCCACTATATTAATGCTCGCATAATTATTTAAAAACTGCGCATCGAAATCTGGATTGGTCGAAGTTAGCGTAAAAAACAACATGGGAAATGACAAGGACTTCTTGATGGTTACTCCCTGTTGTTTTACAGGTTGAGGCAGGAATGGTTCTGCCTGACCGAACCTGTTTTGGGTGAGCATGTTGGCATTGTCCAGGTTGGTACCCACATCAAAGGTAACTTCTATTGTTAGTGCTCCATCCGAGGTATTAATGGATTTCATATAGAGCATGTTCTCTACCCCATTCACTTTCTGCTCAATAGGTGTCGCAACTGCCTGCTCAACATTGAGCGCATTGGCGCCCGTAAACGAGGTGGTAATTTTAACTACCGGCGGAACAATATCAGGATATTGGGCCACAGATGTTTTTTGCAGGGCGAGCAATCCAAGCATCACTATAATGATACTGATTACCATGGCGACAATTGGCCTGCGGACAAAAAATTCTCCCATAAGAAATTTATCTAAAACTATTCAAATTGAACTTTGTTTATTAATTGTTTAAACCCGGTTTCCAGTCTACCATCTTGGGTTGAATTACAGTGCCGTTTCTCAACAACTGGGTACCGCCGAAGGCTATTTTATCTGTGGCTGTGAGCCCACCATCTACTACATAGGCATCTTTATAGATCGGACCCGGCTTGATGATCTGAAGTTGTACTTTGCTGCTGTCTCCCAAAACATAAACCTGAAAGATCCCCTGCATTTCAATGACCGCCCTTTGTGGAATCAGCAGGGCGTCATTGCGCACATCCGTTACAACAATTACTTTTACATATTGCCCCGGACGAAGCAGTTTATCGGGATTGGGAAACGCCGCTTCAAAAGTTAAGGCACCTGTTGAAGGGTCGATCTGCCTGTCGGCAAAACTTACCTTGCCCTTGTAAGGATACTCACTGCCATCAGACAATTTTATCGCAATGGAGTTTCCTACATCCTTGATCTGGGAATTTTCTTTATTGAATTCTCTGAAAAGACGCAAATATTCCTGCTCACTTACCGTAAACCGAACCCGCATATCAACAAGGTCAGAAATTGTGGTCAGTACAGAATTGGGGCCGGGCTGCACATAATCACCCGCCCTGACCTTAGAGATACCTATCAGGCCTGAGATCGGAGCAGTAACACTGCAATATCCCAAATTTATTCTGGCATTCTCAAGACTCGCCATGGCCGCTTCCTTATTTCCAATGGAAGCTTCATACATGGCTTTGGCCTCAACCAGTTCGCGTTGGCTAACTGCATTAATTTTAGCCAAAGGCTCTATCATCTCCAGGTCTGATTTGGCTTTAGCTAATCTGGCCTGCGCCTGCGCCAATCCGGCAGCAGCCTCATTTACTTTGGCCTGAAATGGTAAAGGATCAATGGTATACAACAATTGGCCTTTTTTAACCTGGGTTCCTTCCTTAAAGTTCATGCTTAAAATCACGCCATCCACTCTTGGATTGATCTGTATGTCGGATTGCCCATAGGTTTGTCCGGTAAATTCGGATTCAAGCAATACATTTTGCTTAAGTACTGCGGTTACGGGAACTTCGAGCGGTTTGCCCATTTGAGTACCCTCTTTACCGCAAGAGAACAACAGAAGCAGAAGGGATATTGACAGCGAAAAATAGATTTTGTTCATATCAATTTTTATATATAATTATATTTCCGTTTAACAAAAAAATAAAGATCAAACCATTTTCAGGTAAGATGTACAATCTGAAACAACCACATATCAATCAAATAGGTTTTTTTCAATTTACGAAAGCCTGAATAGTCAATACCCACAATAAAATGATCTTGCCAAATGTATCAAAAATATTTCACAACGAAATTACTTACCAATGAGTAATTTTTAAAAATGAATTCCCTGGCTGATCGACTTAATACCTTCTTTTTATTCAGAGGAAAAATTATAAGTTTATCTCCACTGAACCGATAGGCTAAAAGACCAATTTTTATTAATATTTTTGGCACTGACAAAAAAATATCAACGCAGATGAGAGATAAAAGCTATGACTCTTTTTTTAAATTTATTGAAAATTATGGTCCGATCGGTTTTCAGGGTATAAATCATGAGGATGGTCTCATGGTCGACCTCGAAAAGAGGCTCATGCTGAATGAACAGTCATTTATCATAGCAGATATGCTGCAATTAAAAATACTTTATGCCAGTAAAGGTAATAGTGATTTGACCGGAATGGCGCCTGAGCAAACCAATCCGTATCATTTTATGTTGCTAATACTTCTGGACGATTTAAACCGCAGGAGTTTTGGATTATCGAAATTAATTAAAATGTCTAATGATTTGTACAAAGCTGAAACAGGGACCTTTCTATTGTCAACAAGTTTGAGACACAAAATCTCAACAGGCAGTTACGTTAATTATCTTATACAATGTTTATTGTTTTATAGCCCTGTTCCTTATAAGACTGTTTATCTCATGGCTATACGCACGAATATCGGGCAGTTCAATAAAACTAAATATGTTCACCACTTTTATACTGGTAACGACTTGTCTTATTTTAGATTCCCTGATGTCGCTCTATTGAGTTTGAGTCATGCTTTTACCCATCGCGAATTTGAAATCATTCAATTGATTGCGTCCGGATTAAGTAGCAAAGAAATCTCTGAAAAACTGTTCATCAGTACCAACACCGTGAGCACCCACAGAAGAAATATTTTACTCAAAACAAGCATACCCCAAATATCCGACCTCATTTATGATCTCAAGGATCAAGGAATTATTTAAGGATCAGCACTATGATCATAAGTGGAAAAAACGGATAAAGGATAAAGGATAAAGGATAAAGGATAAAGGCAAAAGTAAAAAGTAAAAAGTAAGCTCGCCGGTGGCAGGTAAAAAGTGCGTGCCTAAATAAGGTTCAATGTAGCTCAATATTCATGAAATCATATCAATTCCAAAATTTTTTAATTTCTACATCTCCCTGTTTTTATTAAAATAAAAAAATTATACTTTTACTCCACCAATTAATAACCAAATTAACATTAAATACTATACTTATGGCAAAAGGAATGGATGTCAGGAAAAACGTAAAGAAAGAGCCTGCTAAAACTCCCAAAGAAAAAAAAGCTGAGAAAAGAGAAAAGAAGCTGAAGAAATAAGCAGATTTCTCAAATCACAATTCTTCAAATCTGCAAACCAAGTCCCTTTGGTTTGTATTTTCTTTTATTTTATTTTATTACTTATTAATACCTGTAGCGTATTTGTCCAGTATCAGCGCCGTATGAGTGTCGTATGAGCGCGTATGGAGTGTCGATGAAATTCATCGAATACCCCTGCAATGTAACACGATGAAAAGTAGACTTTTTTCTGCACAAGGTAAGGTAGTTACGACCAATTTTTTTGAAAATTAAGATTTCTCAACAATGGCGATTTCCTCTTTGCTTAAACCATACAATTCATAAACCATTTGATCGATTTCTTTATCGATTCTATTGATTTCTGCTTTCAGACTCTTGGGCTTATATTCTTTTTGTTTGAGTGAAATATTGAAGCCATTCAGATTCATCAAATAATGTAAGAACAATTTTTGCCTTTTTTAATTCCTTCACAAAATCTTTGAAATCAAGGGAATCCCAATTATTAAGAATTGGTATTTACATTTTCAAACTCAAATTTATTTTTAATAAATGATATTATTGAATTCTGAAACTGCAAAAGAGATTTAGTAAGAACGGTTATCCTTTGTAACATTATCAACAATTGCAGTTTCTGTTATTATATCAGGTTTCTTAATAGGGAATTTTCTAATGTCGCCAATTAATACTTTAGGAAATGTTGTTCGCTTCCCTAAATTCTTGGGGATGTTTTCAAATTGAACCACGAAATAAGTTTTGAATTTATAACTGACAGAATAAATTCTGTGGATAATTCTGAAATATTTAAGGGTACAAGTAAAATAACACCGGGGTCATTGATACAAAGTTTCATTAAAAATTGATGATGAAATTCTTGGTGGACTACCACCTGTAATTTCTTGTATTAATATCCTTTCACCATTAAAATACTTTGGCCTCCTTGCTCTATGTAACCATTCGCCATATTTCAAATATTCGAAATGAACTAAGGTCAACACCATATCTCTTTATAGCTCGACCTTGAACCCAAACACCATAAGTATCGTCATCTTTAGTGATACTATGATAAATCCTATTATTTAACTTGATCTCTTCGATAGATTTTGCCGTTGAATATGGCACAATTCCTTGACAAACGTCAAGAAGATCTATACCAAAAAGAGAATTTTTTTCTATTTATTTCAATTAAATTTATATCAACTGTATTCTTGCCAAATTTGAAATTGTTTATCTTTTGAACAAGTCCATTTTTCAATATTACATTTTATCAAATCTATATCTTGAAAGTAAATATCGCCAGTCTTTGTAGTCGACATGAAAAACATCGCATTCCTGTTGAAACAAGCTTTTCCTAAGAATTAAAAACAATTGGATTCACGCTTGCATCTTCAAAAACTGAATATGTTATATGAAATTATAGTATTAATTGAGAACTTTTCTAAAACAAATTCTCTAAGCCGTTGAGCTTGGGGAAGCGCTGATCCAAGTGTCTGGTGTTATATAACCTATGTATCCTTTGGGTTTTAAAAGTTTATTTATTAGTTCAATAAAGAAAAAGTATATTTCAAAATTTCCTTGAAAAGTTGTATAATTTTTGTATAAGAAGGTTTTAGAATTTTCATCAAAGTAAGCCCACATACGGCGGATTCCCAATCACCACATCAAAGCCGCCCTTGTATTCGGTTCGGAAGGCGTGGCCGGGGGTACAGGTCATTTTTTCAATGAGGGATTGCAGTGCCTTGTTTTGTGGGAGTTCGTGTTTTATGCGATTGTTCCTGATATAGGCTATGGTATGCTGCATTTGTTCGTCAGTCCGTATCTCTTTGCACCCGAACTTCTGTGTCCAAAGTTGTGCCCACGTTTCTCCCCTTCCGGCACCTGTTTCGGATCCGTTTTCTATCGACAAGGAGGCATGCCTCCTTGTTGTGGCCGTTGCCATGCTGTCCGGCTTCGGTATAGTCCTCCCCATCGCTATATTGCAGGCCCGGGCGGACATCGATTTTAGTTTTCCCACAATTTTCGACACTTCAGATTCTTCGCATACCAAAATTAGGTGCATGTGATCGCCACACACATTATATTCTATAATATTCAAATTGTCTTCTCTTGCAATTCCGGCAATTGTTTCGGTAACAATAAGTTCTTCCTTTTCTCCTAACCAAACGGGGTCCCCCAACTTTACATGGTTGTCAAACATGCGCTGCGAATACCGCGAATTATGCGTAGCAGTTGTGATATGCCATGCCTTCTTCTGCTGTTCACGGAAAATATTCGGAAACTCTTTGTGCCAGTTAAAGGCTTTATCACCGGCAACTTCCGGGTCATCAATCAATGAGTTGCCACATTTTATATTGTTGCTCAGGCTGTTCAGTTTCCTGCCTTTTTGGGCCGTTCGTAACCAGAGTGAGAGCTTTGCTATTTCCACCGATTCTTCGTTCAGGTCAACCCCATAAATATTTTTTTCGAGGATTTCCGTTGTAATGTCAGAAAATACCAGTCCACCACCAAAAAGCCGGGTTCTCAAATCGTCAATTTTCTGGTGTTCAGTAATCAAAAAATCCAGTGCCTGATTCAGAAAGGCTCCCGATCCGCATGCCGGATCGAGCACAGTAAGATTCAGAAGCCAGTTCCGATATTCGGTTAATTTATCATCCAGGGCTTTTACAGCCTCTTTTTTTCTGTTTTTACGCCCCAGTGCATAGGCTTCATCAACAAGTTCAAGGGCTGCCTTTTTTTCTGCGCAAAGTTTGCCTATCGTGTTCTCGACTATGTATTTGGTAATGAATTTAGGGGTATAAAAAATACCGTCTTTTTTTCTTCTGGTTTTTTGCCGGTCTATTTTTTCACCGGAAATCTGTGCCTGAACCTGTTCAATTTCACCCAATGAGTGTTCAAAAATATGACCCAGTACGTTCACATCAACCTCGGTCTCAAAATCGTATTGGCTAAAATTTTTTGTGTGTTCAAACAGTATATCATCATCAATTGAGATACGGTCGAGAATTTCATCCGGAGCGAACAATCCGCCATTATAGGCATAAATATCATATTTTTTGCCTTTGTAACCGGTATTCATATAACCGAAATATTTTTTAAACCGGTCGTAAAGGGGTACATATTCGTCCAGTTCTTCTTTTAAGGCAGTCCATTGTTTCACAATTTCGCTTATGGAGTTAGGCGGCAGTAAAAGCCGGTCTTCTGCAAAGAAAATAAACAAAAAGCGGTCGAGTAGTTTCTGGGTCTTTTTGAATAGGAGAAGCTTATCCGTTTCACTGTTTTTTATTACCAGATTATTGTAAATCGCTTCCCGGAATTTAGCATAGTCGGCATAAAACTTTTTGGTGATGTTCTCTTCCTGCAACAGCGAGGATTCCTTGATACGCTGCGGTAAACCGCTTATCAGATTTTCCTTTTCAAGACAGAGCCAAAGCAAAGAGAATTGCTCAAACGATAGGTTAAACAGATCAAAGTCAATATGATCAACGGCATTTTGGATATAAAAACGGAGCTTTTCAAAATTTGAGGTAATGACATACACACATTTCGGATGGTGGTTTTTGTATCCAAAGGCCTGGGCTTCAATTTTGTCAATATCGGTTGTATCTGTTCCTTTGAGTTCAATCACGGCAAAGGCATCCTCCCCTTTTAAAATGGCACCATCTGTTTTTCTGCTGTTAACTATGTTTTTTAATTCGGTGGTGAGGTTAAAATTCGGTTGCGGATTTAAAGTATAACCGAGAATTTTCACAAACAATTCCCTCAAAAACCCCTCCTGAAATTGTTCTTCTTTTGAGTTTCGTAATGTTTTCCTGAATGGTTGAATTACCAAAGTAATCCTGAAATTCTTTAAACTTAACTTTTATCAGAACCTGATCCAGTTCTTTCAGATACTTTTTCTCTACTGATTTTTGAAACAATCCCATTCGTGTGTATAATAATCTCGTTCTTTGATTAAATGATGAACACGGCACATGCCACCAACTTCACCCGGCAATAAAATTAGTTAATTATTCAGGTTTTTACAGAAAAATATTTTTTTTAAACGGACTCACAGGACGGAATATCTCCAATCAAAATGACCACCTCAATAGAAAATGGAAGGACTATAAAAACTATGACAATCCTAAAATGGCTTTAAGACCACCCCGGCACTCCGTGCCACCCCTCCTTAAAAAAAGGAGGGGAGCTTTAAGTGAGTATTTATAATTGATTAAACCCCGGCCTCAAATAAAAAAGAATTGAGATCAAGATCAATGCTTAGTAAGACGGGGAACCTGCCGGCAGGCAAGGACAAAGTACAAAGGATAAAGTTCATGCTGAGAAATATTTGATCAATACTCAACAATAAGATTCGTAAAACGGAAACAGATTCCCGCTTTCGCGGGAATGACAATTAATCCATCCTAATTATGTATTTAAACCCCGACCTCAAATAAAAAAGTGCTTCGATCAAAATCAAGGCTTAGTAAGACGGGGAAGTTCCGATTGGATATAAGGAAATCACCCCGCCGCACTTGCATTGATGAAGGTCGAAATTCAAGCCGAAGGCTGCTTTTTTATTTGCAGCCTAGATTTTTTTGGTTCTTTTTGCAGCAATGGCAAAAAGAACAAAAGAAACCCGAAGTTGCAAAACTTCGGGTAACATTATTTGAAACAGAAACTACCAAAACCACCCCGGCACTCCGTGCCACCCCTCCTTAAAACAAGGAGGGGAGCTTTAAGTGAGCAATTATAAGTAATTAAACTCCGGCCTATTTTGTTTTACATCCTGACCGCCCCGGCACTGCGTGGATTTCAGTTCGCGCTCATATTATTTGCCCAAAGGTCCTTTTTAGATTGGTTAATTCAGTAATCCCATAAAAATGGAAACATAATATAGTCCTGTAATTATGAACACTATTCCTGCGATTATGCGCATGACTTTTTCTATTTTCGAAATTCTGTTGTAAAACACCCCTACTTTACTTGCTGTAAATGCCAATAAATAAGTGAAAAGAATGACCGGCAATCCTGTACCGATGGCAAAAACGACCGGCAAATACAATCCATCTGCTGAGGATAGAGTCATGGGTATGAGCATACCAAAAAATAATGCCCCGCTGTACGGACAAAATGCCAGTGCAAAGATAAGACCAATTAAAAATGATCCTAAGAGTCCCTTGTCTTTGAATGCTTCAGTAAATTTATCCTGAAAATTAATTTTACTAAAAAATTTGAATGTAATGATGTTTAACATGATCAAACCCAGGATGATCAGCAAGGGGCCAAGAAATTTTTCGCCATATTGATTAAAAAACCGGGCTACATGAAATTTGCTTGCACCAAAATAAAGTATTAATCCTAAGGAGGTATAACTGAATGCCCTGCCGAGTGAATACAGCACGCCGCTCAAAAATACTTTTCTTTTACTGGAAATATTTTTTGATATATAAGCAGTCGCCGTTATGTTGGTAGCCAAAGGACAAGGGCTAATGGCGGTCATTAAGCCCAGTAGAAAGGCAGATAATATAGGGAGATTATTATTTTCCAGCAGGGCTTGAAGGGAATCCATTACAACTGTTCTAATTCATTCTCAATTTTTGACTTTAATTCATTTGAGAAGGAATTCTTATCATTTCCCTTGGAAAAAGCAAAATCGGTTAAATTTATTTGTTTCTCTTTTCCGTTTTTGACTACATTTAAATATAAGGATGTTCCTGCTGCTTCAAACTTTTCTGCCAATTTTTCATTTTCTTTTTTGTCGACATTTACTGTTTGAAAAGTTATTTTACCTGTTTTCATTTCATTTTTAAAATAGGTATCCAATGTGTATCTGGTATTGGCCTCAATGGCATTACAGGTCATGCAACGGTGGGTAGAATGAAAATCGAGCACCTCGATTTTTGAAATCGCTTTGTCTTGTTTTGAAATTTCCTTTTGGTTCTGACCATTACAAAAAGTCAGGGTTAAGCTGAATACGATCAGACTTAAAATTTTAATTGCTTTCATTTATTTATAATTTATGGGTTTATAACAGGATATTAAATACGTAACCGGAAAAAATAATACAAAGCGTAACCACCCCAAAATATATGGTAATCAGTTTAAAGGTCATTACTTTTTTTAACAAGGTGGCTTCAGGAACAGACAAACCAACAGTAGCCATCATAAAGGCCAGAGCAGTTCCGAGAGGTACACCTTTGGCAACAAAAACCTGAATAACTGGAATTATACCAGCGGCATTGGCATACATGGGCACAGCAACAATTACGGCAAGCGGAACAGTCCACCACTGACCCCCGCCTAAATATTGGCCAAAGAAATTTTCGGGAACATATCCATGCATGGCTGCACCAATGGCTATACCTATAACAACATACAACACGACACTTTTAACAATATCGCTGGCACTTCGTGTGATTTCCGGCAAACGTTGCAAAAAGGTCTGCTTTTCTTCTTCAAATTCGTTTTGCCGGATTTTGCTTTCCAATATCTTTTTTACCCAATCCGACAACAGGGGCTCCAGATTCAATTTGCCCAGCAACCAACCGCCAATCGTGCCTAACAAAATACCTGATACGGCATAGATCAAGGTTACTTTCCAGCCAAACAGACCAATAAACATAGCAATGGCAACTTCATTGACCAATGGCGAAGTAATCAGAAAGGAAAAAGTAACGCCCAAGGGAATACCTCCCTGCACAAAACCTATAAACAGAGGCACAGAGGAGCATGAACAAAAGGGGGTAATGGCGCCAAATAGGGCTGAAAAAAAATACTCCAGACCATACAATTTTTTTCTGGTCAGGAAGTTTTTGAGCTTTTCAACAGGAAAGTAGGCGTTGACTATCCCCATCAAAAAAACGATGAGGAACAAAAGAATCAGAATTTTGAGTGTGTCATAGACAAAGAAATTCAGTGCTGCTCCCAAATGGGTATCGGCACCAAACCCAAAAACGGAATAGATCAGCCAGTCGGCAATGTGTTGGATCCAGTCGAACATCGGTTACTTTTTAACAACAACCTGAAGAAGAACAACAGGAACCTCCACCTGTAACTACGGAAGTATCTCCTTTTGTCGGAAATCCCTTTTGCACCCAGCGTGTTATACCATGTTGCATATTGACCACATTTGTATAACCGTGATTTACCAAAAACCCCGCTGCTCTTAGACTTCTGCTTCCAACCGCACATACCATAACGACATCCTTGTCTTTAGGTATTTCGGAATAGCGTTCTTCAAATTCGCTAAGGGGTATAATCAGTATATCAGGCACATCAAATGCCAATTGTTCTATTTCATCTTTTTCACGAACATCAACCAGCAATGCTCCATTCTTTACCCAGGTTTGTGTGGTTGTAGGGCAAATTTCTTTTACCAAGGTTTGTTTTTCCAATGAATTACTTTTTTAAAAGTTCAACAATTTCACTAACATGGGCCACCCTGCCTTTGATTTTGATTTCTTCGTCTATCATCAGTACAGGTGTGGTAAGCAAATTGTATTTCATCATTTCTTCAATATCCTCGACTTTTTCCACCTGGGCTTCGGTGTTGGTTTGTCTGATCGCTTCAAGCACATTGTTATAAGTAGCCTTGCACTTCGGGCATCCGGGGCCGAATACTTTTATCTGTGTCATTGTCTATTAAATTTTAGAATCTATTCGTAAAAATACGAATATTATTCGTTGTTCGCAAAAATACGAATACAATTTTCAGACTTATTTCAGGACTTTTTCAAGCAGGCCTTTGGCAAGCGTGAAATTTTCCCGATTGATGCAATATTTTGTAGTAGGAGGTGTAAAGCTGCCTTGAATGAGTCCGGCATCCTTTAGTTCGTTTAAATGCTGTGAAAGTGTAGATTTGGCAATGGGCAGTTCGTCTGCCATATCACCATGATAACAACAGGATTGGGAATTGAGCAATTCCAAAATAGCTATCCGCACAGGATGACCCAATGCCTTGGCAAACCGTGCCGTTTGTTCCTGCTCAGTGGTGAAATAATCTGTTTTGCTAATATCTGCCATGTACTGTTATCCATTTGTTATTCGCAAATATACGAACATAAATGTAAGGCATGTCATACCAGACAAGGAAAAAGGACAAAGTTCAAAGGATAAAGGCAAAAGTTATGCGGTTATACGGTTATGCGGTTTTTCGAAGGAGCGAATGAACGAAAGAGAGAAAGAGCGAATTGAATTATGAGTGTTGAGCCTGCCTATCAACAGAAAGGCCTGCCCACCGAGGCGGTTTATTAATGATGATTCTTTTATCTTTTATCTTTTTTCTTGATTCTTGTCTCCTGTCTCCAGATTCCCCTTGAACTTTTTACTTTTGCCTTTTACCTTTTTACTTGTCATCCTGATTATATTCGGCATCTGTGACTGCATCCAACCAAACCACGGGCCCACCCTCTCTGCCGGTAATGGCAACCTGAACAAAATGATCATGTGGAGCTGCTCCGTGCCAGTGAGGTAAATTGGGCGGACATTTAACGGCATCGCCTTTTTGAAGTATTCGTACAGGGCTTCCTTTTTCCTGATAATAACCGGTTCCGGAAATAGCCAACAGAATTTGACCACTCGGGTGAAGATGCCATTTGGTTCTCGCTCCCGGTTCAAAGGTTACACTACCCACTCCGTTTTGGTTTATGCTGTCATTTTCGATCAAAGGGTGAAGCCATGCATTACCGGTAAAATTGTTATTGGTAATTCTATTGCCTTTTGGAAATACGAGCTCCGGGTTTGATTCTGTTTTATTGTCCACCTGCTGAGACTTACATGCAAAGAGCAAGATTCCCAGCAGGAACAGGCTTGTTTTAATAATACGCATCTATTTATGTTTTTATGGTTATTTTCTTTATCCTACAAATTTATTTTGAAGGTTTGCTTTTGAGCACCTCATCCAAAATTACCCGAGCTTCATTGCCTTCTTTTTCTCCCAGGGTAAGTGCTATGATTTTGGTAAATTCTTTCAACTGTTCCGGTGTAATGCCCACATTCAAACAAATGGAAAGATGCGAACGCAGCATGGGTTCTGCGCCACCCAGGCTGCTCAGGACTGAAATTGTTACGAGCTCTCTTTCGGCATAGGTCAGCACATCTCTTTCAAAAATATCCGCAAATAGATGTTCCTTCAAAAAGGTATCCATCACCGGAGCAAAGGCTCCGTAACCCGACGTGGGTTTGACCTGGGCTGTTTTAGTCAGCTCAGCCAAAACATTTTTACCCCGTTCATATTTATCAGGTTCCTGATCGATCGGCGAGGCCTCTGCACCGACTTGATCTTTGATTCCTGCCGCCTTTCTTTCATCGAGTACTTCCATAAACGTTTGTAAACCCCTGATACTTCTAGGGAATCCACAATAGGCGTACAGGTGTACGAGCACTTCTTTGATTTCATTGATGCTTAAACCGGCTTCCAATCCTTTGTTCAAGGCCGGTTTTAATTGATCCAGGTTGCCTTTTGCCGTGATTGCAGATATAGAAATGATGTTTTGCTGTTGGGCCGTCAAGGCCTGTTTAGATTCTATCTTACCTTGCCCAAAAAGGTTTCCGGACAAGAACCCAATAATGGTGAAGCCTATGCAAATGTGTTTTCCTGTAATCATCATTAACAATTATTTTACTCGTCGATTAAATTTCAACGTAAATATTTTTGAAGAAAAGCGATCACCTTAGTCCTCACTTTATCTGAATCGAACATTTCTCCGTAATGAGGGGCTCCCTCAACAATGATCAGTTCATTTGGAACACCTTTCAAAGTCAACCAGGAACTGAGCAGCCTAGATTGTTTTGGCGAAACCTGATCATCTTTTTCGCCATGCACAATTAAAAATGGCGGATCCTTTTCATCGACATAAGTTACCGGACTGGCCACTTTGGACAAGTCAGGCCGTTCGAGGGGCGCTGCACCGATCAGGAGTGCTTCGGGTGATTTTTTATCTTCTGCACCGGGAAATAAAATCAATTCGGCCGGGCCGTAAAAATCCACAACGGCATTAAAGCTGAATGATCTGCTTGTACCGGGCATAAAAAATGTTTCGATCTGATCATTCTTTGACAAGCCTGCAAGTATGGCCAGGTGCCCTCCAGCCGAAAAACCTATCAGCGCAAAGCGATTTTTATCAAGGCCAAACTTATCTGCATTGTCGTACAAAAATGAAATGGCCCGGTTACAGTCTTGTATCTGGGCAGGGAAAACCGCTTCCGTGCTAAAACGATAATCGATGGAAGCCAGGGCAAAACCACTGCTCACTATTTCGGTCACCGTTTTTTTCATATAACCCATATCGGCATATTTATCATTACTCAGCCAGGCTCCACCGTGTATAAAAATCACCAGGGGCAATTTCCCTTTGGCATTTGCCGGCAAATAAATATCCAGCAGGTGTTTTGGGGAAGCATCATCGTTGTAAGGTATGTTTCCATGCAAAATGGTGGCAGGGGGGAAAATGTCAATTACAGGATTGGTTTGCGCAATTCCCTGCCACACAAAAGCAAAAAGAAGGTAAAAGTGGATGGTGAATTTTTTCATACGAGATTATATTTAATAATGTATTTACTGTCGTCAACTTCATAACTGTATGTGAAATATGCTGTTTTTCCGACATGACCAAAGATATAGATAAATCCTGCTTTTACATTATTTTTCCTTTGATCTGAATCTTTCAGATATTATATCATCGCTCAAATACCCTTCGGTTGCAGTTGATCTCCCGCGTTTACTGCCTTCTCGATCACATCCAGTCTTGCCTTCCATGGGTCTGTTTTGCCGACCGGTTTGCCATCGGATTGGATGTCGAGGATCTCGTTCTTTTGGGTACTGTAGACGGGCCATTCCGGTAGCCCCTTGCCATTGGGATTACCTGTTTTGGCAAAATTTACCCAATAAGCGTTCATCATTCGGGCTACTTCCTTGTCATCTGCTGTCGGTGCGGGCGGAGGGGGTCCAAAGCCTCCAATACCGAGGTTGTTGAACACATAAGCAATATCCGTTCCGTGTCCGGGTCCATACTTCATCCGCTCCTTCATGCCAGCAGGAACGTAAGAGAAAAGAAAAATATAGGCCGGCGTACCAACGGCAGTAAAAGACCTTGCTGTGAACCGTGCAGGCTCTGCCCATACCTTGTCTGTATTAAACCTGGTTTGCACCTCTGCGAAATCTTTGTTTCCATCAGGATCATAAGCGACTTTGGCCTCTTCATTCAGTTCTCCGAATTTTGAAAACAGTTCTTCCTTTGTACTGCTGGCGTTGACAAAACCTCCACCTATTTCAGCACTGTTATTTCCAATCATAAGTGGAACATGTGATTGCCGGCCTGACTTGTATGCACTTTCTGAAGTTTCAACAACCAATTTACCGTCGAGTATAGGACCTGAATAGATACGCGGACCTCCCTGACCATCATTTTCCTGTCCACCATCCACAATCTCTTCCACTTTCAGGGCACGCAGTTTGGCCAGTGCGGCCGCATCTGTTCCCTCGATTCCATGTTTACTGGCAAAGTTTGTTCCGATCGTTTCTGCTGAAACAGGGTAGTACCTGTCCACATTGTCTTTGCTGATCGGTCTGCCTGTCAATACGCCATCTCGTCCACCGCCGGAATGACTGATCGCCTTGTGGAAAAGTCCTTTAGCTGCGGGTATGGTGAGGAGTGAATGTACCGAAACACCCCCTGCCGAGAAACCAAAAATGGTGACATTTTCGGGATCACCCCCAAACCCGGCGATGTTCTGTTTTACCCACTCGAGAGCAGCGATCTGATCCATGAAAGCGTAACTGCCTTTGGGTTCTTCCGGATGTTCCTTTGTCAGGGCCGGAAATGCAAAATGACCCAGTCGACCCAACCTGTAATTGAAGGTCATCAGGATAACGCCCTGTCGGGCAAAGTTTTCTCCGGAGACATCAGGACCGGAGCCGCTGCCCATTACAA
>CAWFJI010000026.1:0-27798 GCA_963816075.1 uncultured Flavobacteriaceae bacterium
ACATGTTCTCCGAGTATCGTTCTGAGGGCCTGGTGCAGCAAATGTGTGGCTGTGTGGTTACAGGCCGTATTAAAGCGCGTTCTGCCTTCGACTACAGCCCGGAAGGACTGATGTATTTCCTCAGGCAGATTTTTTGTAAAATGTAAGATCAGGTTGTTTTCTTTCTTGGTATCCAGAATATAGATAACATTGCCATTTGCCGATTCCAGGAAGCCTCTGTCGCCAACCTGTCCGCCCCCTTCAGGGTAAAAAGGAGTAAGATTAAAGACCAGCTGGTACATAACGCCATCTTTTTTACTGGTGACCTTACGGTACCTGGCAATCTTAACCTGCGTTTCCATGTAATCATAACCAATAAATTCCTCATCATTATCGTCGAGAAGAATTACCCAATCTCCCGCATCTATTGTTGCTGCCGACCTCGAGCGTTCCTTTTGTTTTTCCATTTCACGGGCAAAGGCCTTTTCATCGAACATGAGATTTTTTTCGCGCAGGATCAGCGCTGTCAGGTCAATGGGGAAACCGTAGGTATCATAAAGTTCGAAACATTTTTCACCGGAGACCAGTTTGTCCGTATTGTTTTTGATGATATGGTCGAGCAGGTTCAGGCCTTGTTCCAGGGTTTTTAGGAAGGCATTTTCTTCTTCTTTGATGACGATCTCTATCAGGTGTTTTTGGGAAAGTATTTCAGGAAACGCTTTACCCATCTGTTCTGCGAGCACATTGGTAAGTTTGTAAATAAAAGGTTCCTTTTTATTTAAAAAAGTGTACCCGTAGCGAATCGCTCTTCTGAGTATCCTTCTGATCACATACCCGGCACCGTTATTGGAGGGCAGCTGTCCGTCGGCAATCGAAAAAGCGACCGCCCTCACATGATCCGCGATTACCCGGGTGGCTATATCCATTTTCGGGTCTTTACCGTAACTTGTATTGGTTATGGTCTCTATTTCTCTGATCAGCGGCTGGAAGACATCCGTATCGTAGTTTGATTGTTTGTGCTGCAAAACCATACACAAACGCTCAAATCCCATACCGGTATCCACATGTTTGGCAGGAAGTCTTTCAAGAGTTCCATCTGCCTTGCGGTTGAATTCCATAAAAACGAGATTCCAAATTTCCACTACCTGCGGGTGGTCGTTATTGACCAGGTCTTTGCCTGAAATCTTTTTCTTTTCTTCTTCTGAGCGTATGTCAACATGGATTTCGCTGCAGGGTCCGCAGGGTCCCTGTGAACCCATTTCCCAAAAATTGTCTTTTTTATTGCCGTTGATGATCCTGTCCTTGTCGATCAACCGCGCCCAGTGGTCATAAGCTTCCTGGTCAAAAGCCAGATTTTCATCTTTATTTCCTTCAAAAACGGTTACATATAAGTTTCTTTTATCTATTTTAAAAACTTCAGTGAGCAATTCCCAGGCCCAATCGATCGCGTCCTTTTTAAAATAATCACCAAAACTCCAGTTCCCCAGCATTTCAAACATGGTATGGTGATAAGTATCGATTCCAACTTCTTCAAGGTCATTGTGTTTTCCGGATACACGCAGGCATTTTTGTGTATCAGCTATTCTGGGGACCTCTATTTTCTTCTGGCCCAGAAAGTAGTCCTTGAACTGGTTCATACCGGCATTCGTAAACATCAAAGTGGGATCATTTTTGATTACGATGGGTGCCGATTCTACTATTTTATGTGATTTAGAAGCAAAAAAGTCTAAAAATTTTTCCCGGATTTCTGAAGAGGTCATAAACTATTGTAATTAATAATTTTACAGTTTCGATTAAAAAAAAATTGTAATTTTGCTAATCTGGCTATTTCAAATCTTTGTATTCGTACAAAAATAGTACATTTAAAAATTATGGCGAAGGTAAAATATTATTACGATTCAGATACTTTATCGTATAAAAAAATAGAGAACCGTAAACGGGATCGGTTTCGCCGTTTGCTCTTATTTTTACTGGCCTCAGCTTTATTTGGATTTATCATCATGGCCATTTTATTGCAATATATAGAATCTCCCAAAGAGAAGGTGATGCGCAGGGAACTGGAAAATCTCACCCTTAATTATGAATTGCTGAATAAAAGAATGAAACAATCTCAGGAGATCCTGGCTGAACTGCAGGTCAGGGATAACAATATTTACAGGGTCTACTTTGAGGCAAACCCAATTCCTGATGAACAGAGGAAGGCAGGTTTTGGAGGTGTTAACAGATATAAATCTCTGGAAGGATTCGAATACAGCAATCTGATTGCCGATGCCACAAAACGAATGGATATACTGTATAAGCAGATCTATATTCAGTCTAAATCACTGGACGAGATTTCTGTTTATGCCAAAGACAAAGAAAAATTGCTCGCTGCTATGCCGGCAATACAACCCATTAGCAATGAAGACCTGACACGCATGGCCTCGGGCTATGGCTGGCGTTTGGATCCCTTTACCAAAGAACGGAAGTTTCACAAGGGGATGGATTTTACGGCACCTGAAACGACTCCCGTTTTTGCAACGGGAAATGGCGTAGTTCAAAGGGCAGATAATCTGGCATCAGGATTTGGTAACCATGTAAGAATAGACCATGGCTTTGAATATATGACCATTTATGCGCACTTATCAAAGATTACGGCCAGGGTTGGCCAAAGGGTAAAGCGCGGAGATATCATTGGATTGGTTGGAAGCACTGGCAGGTCTCAGGCACCTCATTTGCATTATGAGGTCTGGTATAAGGACGAAGCGGTAAATCCGATTAATTTTTATTACGGAGATCTTTCTCCCGAAGAGTTTCAGGAAATGTTAATAAAATCTACCCAGGTAGGACAAACTTTTGATTAATGACCATAGAATTACCGGATAAACGATATTACAAAATTGGAGAAGTAGCCGAAGCTTTTGAGGTGAATACATCCCTGATTCGATTTTGGGAGAATGAATTTGATATTCTGAAACCAAAGAAGAATAAAAAAGGGAACAGGCTATTTACACCGGAGGACATAAAAAACCTGCAGCTTATTTTCCATTTGGTAAAGGAAAAAGGATATACCTTAGAAGGGGCAAAAAACAAGTTAAAGGAAAAGCCTGAAAAGGCTTCTTCGAATCATGAGATTATATTAAAATTACAGTCAATTAAAGAAGAATTATTAAAAATTAAGAACCAACTATAAACACTATTTAAAATTATTTATTATGAAAAAATTTATTCCCTTAATTATTATTATCGTTATACTGATCGGACTCTTTCAATGGGGTGTCGGATTGAACAATACCATGGTTGAAAAACAGCAGAATGCCAAAAAACAATGGTCTAATGTTGAAAGCGCTTACCAGCGAAGAGCTGACCTGATCCCAAATCTGGTCAATACGGTTAAAGGGTATGCAAGTCATGAAAAGGAGACTTTGGAAGGGGTTATTCAGGCCCGTGCCAATGCAACCAAAACTACCATTGACCCAACCAATGTTACGCCGGAGCAAATGGCTGCATTTCAGGAGTCTCAAAACACTTTGACTGGCGCTTTAAGCCGTTTGATGGTGGTTGCGGAAAGATACCCGGACCTGAAGGCGAACCAAAACTTTTTGGAATTGCAGAGTCAGCTGGAAGGAACAGAAAACCGTATCAATGTGGAAAGAAACCGTTATAATGAAGTTGCGACAGACTACAATATCTATGTAAAAAAGTTTCCGGCCAGTCTGGTAGCCAATATTTTGAATTTTGATCCGCTGGTATTGTTTGAAGCAGCTGCCGGTAGCGAGAAAGCGCCTACTGTGGACTTTAATTAATCCACATCATTTGCCAATAAAGTTTAGCCAAAGTCGACCGCTTTGGCTAATTTTTTCCATTAAAATCTGAAATTATGAGCAAGGTAGAAGATTTTTTAACCAAAGCAGAAGAGGATCTTATTGTAGCGGCCATCAGGGATGCTGAAAAACAGACTTCCGGAGAAATTCGCGTTCATATTGAGAACACCAATGCCAAAAAATGTTTGGAAAGAGCCGAGGAAGTATTTTATTTTTTGGGAATGGATAATACCGAAGACAAGAACGGAGTTTTATTTTATGTGGATGTTGAAAACAAGCAGTTTGCTGTTATTGGTGATACAGGAATCGATAAGGTGGTGCCAGAACATTTTTGGGAAAGTGTAAGAGACAGGGTAACAGGCGAGTTTTCCAAAGGTAATTATGCGGATGGTTTGGTACTGGGTATTATTGAAGCAGGTCAAAAACTGCAGGAGTATTTTCCGTATCAACATACCGATACCAACGAGCTTTCTAACGAAATCTCAAAGGGATAAACCCCTTTCAAGAATTTATTTTTTAATCTATGTCTGATTTTTTTTTATTGACCGTTAAGGAGGTTGACAGGATTAGTCCTACAGCTGTTTCTGTGCTTTTTGATGTGCCGGCAGATCTAAAGGAGGACTTCAAATTTATACCGGGTCAATATATTGACATTAAGAAAGAGCTGAACGGAGAAGAGCTGAGAAGGGCTTACTCCATTTGCTCGTCAATAGAAAGCGGTGCCTTGCGCATAGGAATAAAGGAAATGGACGAGGGTAAGTTCTCAGTTTATGCAAACAGAAAACTTCAGGCAGGTGACCGTTTAAATGTGAGCAGGCCAAAAGGAAACTTTTTACTGCAACCTGAGAAGACCAAAAAGAAAAATTATCTGGCCATAGCAACCGGCAGTGGTATAACACCCATTTTATCGATGGCACAGTCGGTAATGGAATCAGAACCGGGCAGCAAGTTCGTGCTTTTGTTTGGGAACAGGAATGAAGAAGATACCATGTTCAAAACTGAGCTGGATTCCCTTCAAAAATCCTTTTCCGATCGGTTTTTACTGCACTATACTTTCAGCCGGCAAAGTGTCGAGAGTTGTTATTCCGGCCGGATTGATGAAGCACTGATAGATTCGGTATTATCAGTGTACAGCCCGACGTTTCATGTCGATGAAATTTTTTTATGCGGGCAGGAGGGAATGATCGATATGGCCAAAGCATATTTTAAAAAGCAGGGTTTTAAATCAGAACAGATTCATTTTGAATTGTTTTTTACAGAAGAACCAAAGAAGGAAATGGAAAATTTATCGGGTGAAGCAGAAGTCACAGTGGTTTTGGATGACGAGTCCACAATTTTTAAAATGGACCGCAAGGATACTGTACTCGCAGCAGCTCTCAAGAAGGGACTGGATGCGCCCTATTCCTGTCAGGGAGGCATTTGCAGCAGCTGTCTTGCAAAGCTGACCGCAGGTAAGGTAAAAATGGATAACAACCGGATCTTAAGTCAGGAAGAGCTTGACGAGGGACTGATTTTAACCTGTCAGTCTCATCCGTTATCTGACAAAATAACTATTAATTACGATATCGTATAAAAGGGATTCATGCTGAATGAAACTTTAAACGCAATTTTATTGGGATTCGGCCTCGCCTTTATGGTAGGACCGGTTTTTTTTACCCTGATCGAAACCAGCATCTCCAAAGGTGTCAGGGCGGCTATCGTATTTGATCTGGGAGTTTTTCTTGCTGATATAACTTTTATAATCATTGCTTATTTCGGTAGTGTTGGTTTGTTTAATCAGATTCAGTCTGATCAGCGTTTTTTCTGGTTTGGCGGCATCATCCTCATTGTATTTGGTATTTATACGATCTATAAAAAAAAGAAAGTAGCAGGTATAGAAAATACCGAGTTAAAGGTTCCGGAGAACAATAAGTATCTTCAGCTCTTTTTAAAAGGTTTCTTTTTGAATTTTATCAATGTGGGTGTACTTGCCTTTTGGTTTGCAGTCGTGATCGCGGTTAGTTCGAATTTTCAGCTGAACGAAAGAAAAATAATTCAGCATTTTGTTATTGTCATGATCACGATTTTTCTTGTTGATCTTGTGAAAATTGTAGTGGCCAAACAGTTAAAGTCCCGCCTTACCCCGGCCGTACTGCATAAAATTCAGATTACGCTGGGCGTATTTTTTATAGTCTTTGGTTTGGGTTTGATCGTTAAACAATTTGTTCCGATCTGACTTTGAAAATCAGTTGAAATTGATCTTCAGGTCATATTTCTTAATGACCCTGTCAAAAAGTTCCAGTTTATTTTGAGCCTTCAGGTTGTTGTAGATATAGCCAATCTTACTTGCGGCATCTGTCCTGTAAGGAGATTTCTGCTTGTTATAGAGGATATAGGAATGAACTAAATTATCCAGACCGGACTCCAGCTCTCCGCTGGTATATTCTATAAGTCCAAGACCATAATATCCTTCAGGATCCTCAGGATATAAACTGATATAGGTTTTGTAAGATTCTATTGCTTTTTCGGGTTTGTTCTGCAGGTTATATACAACGGCCGAGTTGATAAGTGCCAGTTTCCCTTTGGGGTTAATTTCAAGTGACCTGCCATAGGCCTGAAGGGCCTCGTTCAACTGATTATTGTTTCGGTATGAAACTCCGAGGTTATCCCAGGCATATGCAAATTCAGGGTCGAGTTCAGTTGCTTTTTTAAATTTTGAAATGGCTTTTGTATAGTCCTTGTCCTCAAGGTAATCCATTCCGTCGTCATAGGCAAGTTGGGCCAGTATATTTTCGGAATTTGCATGTTCAAGTCCCGGGTCAACTGTAAAGGATATGGATTTAAGTGAGGAGCAGTTCTTGATCAGTTCATTTTCTACGGCGGTATACATCCTGGAATCGATTGCCGGGTTGTAAGCACTGTTGCTGGAGGCTATATCTTTTGCGCCGGATTTGGAAATACTGTTTTGTATACAGTCATTGATGAGTCTGTTCTTGTGTTCCGCGGTTTTTTCAATACGAGTTATACAATTACAGGCATCTTCTGACATTTTTTTAAGCTCAGTCTCCTGCGTCTGGCTATATCCGTTATTGAAGGAGAGAAGTAGTAAGAGTGTAATTAGTTTTCCCATAGCAATGCTTTTATTTTGATTTTTATGGGTCTGCTGTAAAACCCGTTTATAAACCTGTACTTCCAAAACCACCTGAGCCTCTAGTGGTGTCTTCCAGTACAGTAACTTCATTCCACTCGACTACTGCATGTTCGGCAATTACCAGTTGTGCAATCCGGTCGCCATCCTGCACAGTAAAGGGCTGATTCGATAAATTGACCAGAATCACTCCAATTTCACCCCTGTAATCCGCATCAATGGTTCCCGGGGTGTTTAGGACAGTTACTCCAAACTTGGCTGCCAGGCCACTTCTGGGTCTGACCTGTGCTTCAAATCCTACAGGTAAAGCGATAAACAAACCGGTCTTTACCACACTCCGTTCCAAGGGTAAAAGCACGATTGGTTCATCTATATCCGCTCTCAGGTCCATTCCGGCCGAACCGGCTGTCTGATAGGTCGGGGTAACATGTTTTGATCTGTTTATTATATTAACTTTCATTTTCTAAAAATATTTTGTATTTCTTTTTTTTCGTTGAAATAAATCAACAGACTGTAGGCCAATAAAAAGAGTACCGAGATGGTGTAATTATTTCTGAAGAGCTTAAACGACAAGACTGAAAGAACAAAGGAGACACCAATATAAAGGATCATTTTTTTGTTTTCATAGGGAATGGGATAGTATTTTTTTCCGTACAGATAGGATAAAATGGTGATAAGTCCATAGGCGAGCAAGGTTGCCCATGCCGAGGCCATATAGCCGATGACCGGAATAAACAGGATGTTAAAAATGATCGTAATAGCTGCGGCTATCAGGGAAAATACCATGCCGTACCTGGTTTTGTCGGTGAGTTTATACCAGATGGCCAGATTATAGGAAATTCCGAGGAACAGGTCGGCAAAGAGTATGATCGGCACTATGGAAAGTCCCTGGAAATAGACCTCATTACCGAGCAGCAGAGAAGCAAAAAGGTCGATGAATAACACGATAATAAGCAGGAATACGGTGCCTATTGCTGTAAACCAGGTCATGATGCGGGCATAGGTCTCTTTGGCATTGCTGTCCTGGGCCTTGTTAAAGAAAAACGGCTCGGCTCCAAGTCTGAATGCCATGGTAAAGAGTACCATAAACACACCCAGTTTATAACAGGCTGCATAGATTCCCATTTGTTCTTTTCCCAGGTATTTCTGAAGTAAAATTTTATCGAGATTTTCATTGGTAACAAAGGCAAGACTCGTAATGAGAATGGGGATCCCGTAGGCCAGCATTTTTTTTAGCAGGGCTTTATCGAATTCGAACCTGAATTTTAGTATGATGGGGATCAGGATCAAAAATGTGATCAGACTTGCAATTAAATTGGCGATAAAGATAAAAACCACCAGTGAATGCTCCCGGTACAATTCACTGATAAAACCTGATTCAGTCCCTCCGGCAAGCTGTGATTTTGGCAGCAGGATAAGAAAATAATAGTTCAAAAACGCATAAATACAAATATTCAATATTTTAATGGCAGCGAATTTTACCGGTTGATTGTTTACTCTTAAATATGCAAAGGGGATGACAACCAGCGTATCAAAAAAGAGAACCAGAATGAGTATTTGCAGGTAGAGCACATGAGCAAAACCAAAATAATCACTTATGGCGTGGCTGTAATAAAAACCAACACCTAAAAATAGTATGGTAACAAACAGAATAGAAATAAATGAGGTGGAAATGACCCTGCCTTTTTCTTTTTCTTTGGTAAAGAAACGAAAGAAAGCAGTTTCCATTCCAAAAGTGAGCAGGGCATTGAGGTAGGCGGCATAAACAAAAAATATTGTGTTTTCTGCGTACTTGTCAGAACTCAGGGAATGGGTATGCAATTTTACCAGGATTACATTGATAGCTCTGGGCAATACGGCTGCAAAACCGTATATGATGGTATCTTTAAAAAAGCGTTTTAGATTACTCAAAGCCTGAATTTAGTTGAACAAAAATAGCGGATAGTTTTTACTAAAGTATAAAATTTTGATAAGTCTGTACATATAATTATTCTTAGCTTTCAGGCCATAAAAAAACCCTTACCGGAAATGGCAAGGGTTTTTTAGTATTTTTTGGTAAGGTAAATCAGGCTTCCATTTTTTCAATAGAAACATAAGATTTATTGTCCTTTCTCTTGGAGAATTTTACAATACCGTCTATCTGAGCGTGGAGTGTATGATCTTTACCCATGTAAACATTTTCTCCCGGATGGTGCTTGGTGCCTCTTTGACGCACAAGAATGTTTCCGGCAATGGCACCCTGGCCACCGAATATTTTAACACCTAAACGTTTTGATTCTGAATCTCTACCGTTCTTTGAACTACCGACACCTTTTTTATGAGCCATGATTTATAGTTTTTGAAAGTTATATATTGGGATTATTAAACGATCCCGCCTTTTACGTCTTCTTGCCATTTAGCCAGTTCATCCCATTTTCCATCAGCGGCCATTTGAGCTTGTAAGGGCCATGAATCCGGTACTTTGGTTGCAAATTCAGGTCCGGCAGCTTCTAAAATTGCTTTTAATTTTGCAGGATCTGCTTTGGAAAGTTTCTTGAATGAATCGATACCGGCTTCAATAAATATAGCTTCGATTTTCGGACCGATACCTTCAACTTTTTTCAGATCGTCAGCTTTTTTCGCTGTTTTTTTAACTGCTTTTTCAACCGGTTTTTCTTCTGCAACAACGGCTGCTGCTTTTTTAGGGCTTCCGCTTACAGAAATACTTTCGATCATAATTTCAGATAAAAACTGACGGTGTCCGTTTTTCTTCTTATAACCTTTTCTTCGTTTTTTCTTAAAAACGAGTACTTTGTCACCTTTGAGGTGCTTCAGGATTTTTGCAGAAACTTCTGCTCCTGCTATAGCTGGGGCGCCAATGGTCACTTTGCCGTCATCTACCAGTAAAACCTGATCAAAAGAAACTTTTGAACCTTCTTCCTGTTGTAAACGATTTACAAAAACCTTTTGGTCTTTTTTCACTTTAAATTGTTGCCCTGCTATCTCTACAATTGCATACATAATTTATGTGTTTTTCGCTTAAAATTATTTAATCCCTATTTTATTCAGGATTTTGAGGGTGCAAATATACATCTTTTTCTTAATTACAAAAAATCTTTTTTCAGTTTCAATGGCACTTGATTACCTGAATTAGTTATGTTCGGATTTGATTACAATTTCACCTGCCCTTGTTGCTGAGATAGATCCCTAAAAAGATAATACTTGCTGCAATCAATTGAAATACAGAAATTTTTTCCCCATCAAGTATTCCAAAGACCACTGCCACCAAAGGAATAAGGTAAGTAACCGAACTGGTAAATACGGGTGATGATATACTTACAAGTTTATAGAAGATCACATTGGCGAAGGCGGTGCATACGACTGCCAGAAACAAAACATAAAACAAAGATTGTTTGGCGACAGCATCGGATTCCAGCAGTGAGAAATCTGAAGCCCATAATATAATGGAGGCAGGAATAAATGAAATAACAAAATTGCTCAGCGTAATGGTAATTGGCTTAAGCTCCTGTAAATACCTTTTTACTATATTTATATTGAGGCCATATCCTACTGTTGCAAGAAGGATCAGCAGTGCGTAGTAATAATTTTGATCGGGATTGATCTGGGCACCTTTAACAATAAGGAATCCTGCGCCAAGCAATCCCAGGAGTATGCCAAAGAACTGTTTGTTTATAAATGGGGCACCAAAAAGGAGTACCCCCAGCACGAAAGTATTAAGCGGTGTTAATGAGTTCAGCAGTGAGGCGATGGAGCTGTCTATATGCCGGATGGCATAAACAAACAAGAAGGCAGGAAAAAAAGTTCCTGAGAAAGAGGATATCAGTAAATACGGCCATTGTTTTTTTGTTATTGTTCCCAGGTTCTTATAGGAGAAGCTGACAAGAACAAGGCCGGCAATAAGTATCCGAAGTGCTCCTACCTGCACAGGACTTAAACCTATGAGTGCTTTTTTCATCAGAATAAATGAACTCCCCCAGATCAGGGAGAGCAGGATCAGATAGAACCACCTCTGTTGTTTTTCAGTCATTTTATATTTTCATAATTAGACCCTGTAAAAATCGCTTTATTAATTTAATTTATTAATTTTGAATTGACTTAAAACAAGATTATGCATAGATTTTTTTACATACTTTTATTTCTGGTTTTACTGACTTCCTGTAAAGATGAAAAAGGTCAGAATATCCCCGAAAGCACAAAGGCGCAGGAACTTGCAGTGGATATGAAAAAGGTCGATGTTGCCATAGAAGGAATGACCTGTGAAATTGGTTGTGCAAAACTGATTGAATCGAAGCTGGCAAAGGCAGAAGGAGTCAATTTTGTGAAGGTAGATTTTGAAAAAAAAATGGGCAGGATCGAATATGATGCCAACAGGATAGATGAAAAAGAACTGGCAAATATCATTACCAGTGCAGGAGGAGGTGATCTTTATAAAGTAGCCGGGATTTATTCGGTTCAGTAAACATGTAATAAATGAATAATTAAATATCAGTAAATACTAATCAAATTAAACTATTAAACTATGAACTTATTAAGAATGTTTTTTGTTGCAGTTTTTGTTTCTGCTGCAATGATTGGTTGTAAAGAAACCAAAAAAGGTATGGAAAATGACATCGACAATGCGGTTGAAGTAGCCGGAGAGGCGGCGGATGAGGTTGTTGACGCCACTGAGGCTGCCGGTGAAGCTGCAGGCGAGGCTGTGGAGCAGGTGGTTGATTCAGTTGCTGTGATAGCGAAAGACGTAAATGCGGCTGTAGCAGCACCTGTTTTTAATGCAAGTTTTCCAAAAGATGCTGCACTTGCGGGCGAGGTGAATGCAGGTTTGCAGTCTTTGGTAAAAGAGCATCCTGCAATGGCAAAACACTTTAAAAGTGCTTATGCGTATGCTTATTTCCCTAAGATCACTAAAGGTGGACTTGGAGTAGGGGGTGCAGGTGGTAAAGGTTTGGTAGTTGAACAGGGTTCAGTTATTGGAAGTTCTTCGCTCATGCAAGCAACCATTGGTTTACAAGCCGGTGGACAAACTTACTCAGAGCTTATATTATTTGAAAATAAGGCAGCGCTTGACAGATTTACAAATGAAAAATTCAAATTGTCGGCTGGCGCATCTGCAGTAGCACTTAAAAAAGGTACCGGAGCAGAAATGGCTTATCAGGATGGGGTTTCTATTTTCACCAGAGCAATAGGCGGCGTGATGGCTGAAGCTTCCGTTGGAACACAAAAATTCAAATTCCACGCCAAGTAAATTTGTTTTTGATGAAATTTTACAACTTCAGATCGCGAGATCTGAAGTTTTTTTATGAATTTTCCGGTTTGACCCGTGGAACGAAATATTTTAATTGCCTTACAAGCCCAATTATTAGTCAATTTTAAGAAATATTTAAGAAAATTTTTTTTTTTCAAAATAATGTGTACATTTGCAGCGTAATTTCACAAAAAAATAAATATTTAAAACTATGAAACTATTAAAAGGTATTTTAACGATTGCATTTGTTGGTTTAATCGCTGTTTCTTGTAAAGAAACTAAAACAGAAGAAGCTGTAGACGCTGCTACTGAAACTGCTACTGAAGTAGTTGAAGAAACTGTAGAAACTACTACTGAAGTAGTTGAGGCTACTACTGAAGTTGTTGATTCAGTTAAAGCTGAAGTTAAAGAAGCAGTAAAATAATTCTGTTGAATTAACAATCGCAATTAAAGAGATTTCGAATCTCGTTAAAAGCAAAAAAAACGAAAGCTACCTTTGGGTAGCTTTTTTTATTTTACTTGTTTTGGTTTTTTGAGCCCAAAGAAAAGAAATAGCAGACTTATATAGAAAAGTAAACCGACCAATTGGTGAGCTACACCAAAAAAGACAGGAATAGAAGCACCCCGAATATAGAGTAAGGTAGCTATACCAAGCAGTACCTGAAGGTTTATGAGAACGAAACTCCGGATTAGCCAGGTTTTTTCAATTTTTTCCGGCGTTTTGCGGAAATTAAAAAACAGATAATATGTAACTATAAGCAAAACATAAGCCAATATTCTGTGTAAAAACTGGATCAATGCCGGAGCAAACAGATAACTGTCGTAATTGGTCAGGTTGTGCCAGGTCCAATTTTCTGGATCTAAAAGTACTTCTGGAATAAAGGCGCCGTTCATATCGGGCCAGGTAGGATAATAAAGTCCTGCACGCATACCGGACATCATTCCGGCAACAATCAATTGTAAAAAAGTTAAAACAAGCAGCGGATTTACAAGATTCCGACAACTGCTCCCAGTATCAACAGTTAGCCTCGTATTGGCTATCGTCCAAACCATGGCGCTTAAAGTCAATACTGCAAGCATAAAATGCAGGGTTAGTTTATATGCATTTACCCAGGGTCTGTTTACAAGACCGCTTGCCACCATAATCCATCCTGCGGAAGCTGTAAGTGCAGTCAGCAGAATAACTACAGCCAGTCTTTTCATCAATGAACGATCGATTTTTTTGGTTGATACAAAATACAGAAAGGGTATCAGAAATACAAATCCAAGTGATCTGGCCCACAAGCGATGGAAGTATTCCCAGAAATAGATAAATTTAAAATCATCCAGATCAAAGTCGCTGTTGATCTTTTGAAACTGCGGTGTTTCCTTGTAAAGGTCAAAGGCCTCCTCCCAGTCATTTTGGTCCAGGGGCGGAATGGTACCGGTTATGATCTCCCATTTGGTTATCGACAGTCCTGAACCGGTCAGTCTTGTTATTCCACCAATAATTACCTGACCAATCAGCATGACCAACCCTATAATTAACCAGATACGAACACTTCTGTTGTAAAAATATTTATTTTCCAATACTTCTTTCATTCATTTTCCCATTTGGCAGTTTCCATCAAATGCTGGATATCTTTTTCCAGATAGGAGACGGCCGGTACAATTGAGTCATAATTGGGTGCCACATTAAAGTACACTGCCCCGGTAATAAAATGCCGGGTGCTGTCGGTCAGATGAAATTGAAGGGGGGAGGCTGCATTCCCTGTAACTTTGTATAAGGAACCATAAATTTTATTGATTTTATCCTCGTAAGGAATCGAGCTTATACCGTCAGCTTTGATGGTATGGTTGAAAGTGAGTTTTTCGGCCTCTAAAAAAAGCTCTTTCAAATTATTTTGTACAGGCCTGTAGGTGATATTGATACTTGCCCTTAAACCGGGATAGTTCAGGTTTACCCAGCATTTATCATTGAGTTGCACCTTTGCTGCTGCAGAATAGTCAAAGGTGAAGGGACAATCGGATGAAAGTGTCTTGTATTTTACTTCAGGATATTCCAGTCGGAGCTGGGCTTTGGGTTTGGGAACCGGATCTTCTTTACATGCTGTGAACAAGATAGCAATAAAAAAGAAGATCAGTGGGTTTGTAAATTTTTGTTGTATCATTTATTTATTCTTTTCGACTGGTAAGGTCAGCTTTATTTGCTTAATTCTTTTGTTGTCAATGGATTCAATGCTGAACAAAAAATTTCCGACACTGATTTTCTCCTGTAATTTCGGATACCGGCCGGTTATTTCAAGCATCATACCTGCCAGGGTTTCTGCTTCGTTCATATAGGGTTCAAAGAGATAATGGTTTATTTTGGTAATTTTAAAAAAATCCTTTAACGAAATTTTCCCCTCGAATAAATAATTGAAGTCATCAATTTTTGTGTACAGCAGATCCTGTTCATCAAATTCATCGCTTATATCTCCAACAATCTCTTCAATAACATCTTCCAGGGTAATGATACCTGAAGTGCCTCCGTATTCATCTACCACGATGGCCAGATGATTTTTCATTTCCTGAAACTCCTTTAATAGATCGTCGAGCTTTTTGTTTTCAGGTATGAAAAATGCCTTTCGGATCAGGGTTTGCCAGTTAAACGTTTTTTTGTTCAGATGTGGAATGAGATCCTTGATATACAAAATACCCACAATATTGTCGAGGTTTTCTTCATAAACAGGAACTCTTGAGTGTCCGTTATTGATGATCTTATTCAGTATTTCCGAAAAATCATCTTCTATTGAAATGGCGAATATATCCATTCTCGGACACATCACCTCAGAGGTCTCTGTATTTCCGAAATTAACAATGCCATTCAGGATATTCTTTTCTTCTTTGGTGGTAGCACTTTTTGAGGTAAGTGCCAGGGCTTCGGAAAGTGAACCTATGTTAAAATCTGAATTTTTCTTATTCAGCCTGCGCTCAAAAATACGCGATATATTGATTATTGGCAGACTTAAAAAAGACAAAGCGGAATTCAAAAATTTAAATGGTTTGGCCAAATAACCAGCCAATGACAAGGCATTCCTGTTGGCATAGACCCTTGGTATCACCTCACCAAAGAGCAGGAGCAGAAAGGTTACCAAGACAATCTGCAAAAAGAATTTCAGCCCGGCGGATTGAATTCCGCCAAAGAAATAATCCCCGTAATAAGCAAAGATGAGAATAAACAAGATGTTGATGAAATTATTGAAAATCTGAATGGCAGTCAATAATTTGGCTGGATTGTTCAGGAGTTCAACAACGATCTTTTGATTTCTGTTTTGGTTTTTCAGATCATGCAATACAGATTTAGACAAAGAGAAAAATGCAACTTCTCCGGCAGAAATAAGAGCGGACAACATGAGTAACCCAATAAGAATAAGGATTATGATTACTACCGGCCAGTCAATATTTTCAATAAACAGTAAATGCGTCGGCTCAGGGTCCAATACAGACTAATTTTAGTTTATACTTCTGATCTGTTAGAATGGTAAATCGTCATCTAAGGGTTCAGGCATTTGGATCTCGCTATGAGTTTCCGTTGGCAAAGCAGCTGCCTGGCTTCCCATACTCCCGGACGAGTTTGATAAATCCTTCTTTGTTGTTAAAAAGGTTAGATCGGCGGCATGGATCTCGGTGGCATATTTTTTTAATCCATCCTGATCGTAAGACCGGGTCTTAATTCTGCCTTCCACGTAAATTCTGTCGCCCTTACTCAAATATTTTTCGCAGAGTTCAGCCAATTTGTTGCGAACTACAATATTGTGCCATTCTGTATTGGTGGTTTTTTCACCTGTCTGCTTGTTTGTAAAAGTTTCATTGGTAGCCAGAGGAAAACGCGCCAAACAATTCCCTTTTTCGAAATAATGCATCTTGACATCATCACCTAAATGACCAATTAGCATTACCTTATTTAACGAATTTGCCATATCACATATTAATTACCAAATATAAAACAAATTTATGAAGATTTAAAAGCTTTCAGAAAGTTGTTGATCACAACCGGCACAGCAAAATTGGCTACATGATCCCACTCAACTGTATTTTTTAGAGGGGTTTTGGTGGGTATGATCCAAAAATTTGTCATGATGGTCTGGTGGGTCAGCTTGTGTGTAACCGGCTTGTTGTTAAATTGATAAATGTCGGGGACTTCATCGAGTTGGAATTGCTGCAATAAGGCTGATTGCAAAATCCCCTCCTGACCGATTTCTTTTTGAGATTCGAGCAGGGGAAACTGATACAGATTTTGCCAGATGTCTTTTTCTTCCCGTTTTTCAAGATAAGTTTGTGTTTCGTTTATATCCAGTACCAGATAGTTAAAAAAACGCGTCCGCACTTTTTGTTTGCCTATTTTCACCGGAAAGTCTTCCATGTTTTTGTTTTTTAAGGCCAGACAGGAATTCTCCAAAGGACATTTGTCGCAGCGGTAATTTTTTGGTGTGCAAACAAGGGCGCCGAGCTCCATGACCGCTTCATTGTGAATTCCCGGTTGTTGCCGGGATAATAATGTGTTCGCCAATTCGCTGAATTTTTTTTTCCCCTGAGTGGAATCGACAGGTATTTCCATGTTAAAATACCGCGACAACACCCTGTAAACATTGCCATCGACAACGGCGTGGGGAAGATTGAAGCAAATGGAGGCCAGTGCGGCAGCCGTGTATTCTCCAACTCCTTTCAATTGTATTAAATCGGTAAAATTTTCCGGAAATTTTCCTTTATATTCTTTAACAATATGTCTGGCCGTAGCGTGCAGATTTCTGGCTCTCGAATAATAGCCCAGACCCTGCCAGACTTTGAGCACCTCATCCTCAGAGGCTGCAGCCAGATCAAAAATAGTGGGAAAATACAGCTGAAAACGCAAAAAATAGTCTGTGCCTTGAGCGATCCGGGTTTGCTGCATGATCACCTCAGATAACCAGATCAGGTAGGGATCTTTGGTTCTACGCCAGGGCAGATCCCTTTGATTCTCTAAATACCACGTTATTAATTGATTAGAAAAATCCATAACATTTTTAATAGCGACAAGTGAATGCAAATATATCTCATTAAATTTTAAGGATTTAGCTTTTTAAAATTGATTAATTATTATATCTTTGCCGCCCTATTACAGAATATAATAATTTAATAATTTATAAATAATGACTAAAGCAGAGATAGTTGCCAGCATTTCAGAAAATTCAGGCATAGAAAAAGCAGATGTATTAAGAGTGGTTGAAGATTTAATGGGAGAAATTAAAGATTCGCTAAGCAAGGGAGAAAATGTATATCTTAGAGGATTCGGAAGTTTTATTGTAAAGGAAAGAGCCGAAAAAACAGGTAGGAATATTTCTAAAAATACCACCATTAAGATACCTGCACACTATATTCCCGCGTTTAAGCCTGCAAAAGTTTTTGTAGAAAACGTAAAGAGTAATGTTGCGGTAAAATAATAACCAATAAATCTTGTTAACATGCCAAGCGGAAAAAAAAGAAAGCGCAGTAAGATCTCCACGCACAAGCGTAAAAAAAGAAGCAGACAAAATCGTCATAAGAAGAAAAAATAAGCAGATAGGGTAAGCCCTATCTGTTTATTTTACGATATATTAAGGTAAGTTCTTTGAAATAGAAGTTTAAAACTTCGAACGGTAAACATAATCATAGCGTATTTAGTTAAACATCTGAGGCAGAAAGTTATTGAAACTTTTTGCTGAGGGAATAAAATTATACAGAGTGAAAACAGAATTAATAATAAGATCGAATTCCTCAGATATTGATTTTGCCCTGTTGAAAGATGGAAAATTGGTAGAATTACACAATGAGACAAACGACAATAAATTTTCGGTTGGGGATATTTTTCTTGCAAGGGTAAAGAAAACCTTGTCGGGCCTCAATGCGGCATTTGTTGACGTAAAAAGCGAAAAAGATGCATTTTTGCATTACCAGGACCTCGGTCCGCAATTGTTGTCCTTGTCCAAGTTCACCAAACAGGTAAATACCGGGAAATTAAAAGATTACACTTTAAAAAACTTTAGTTTTGAAAAAGATATAGATAAAAATGGAAAGATTGATGATGTCATAAAAGCCGGCCAGGATTTATTGGTTCAGGTGGTAAAAGAGCCTATTTCTACAAAAGGCCCTCGTATCAGTTCCGAACTTTCAATCGCCGGGCGATATATGGTACTCATGCCATTTTCCAACAGAATATCCGTATCGCAAAAAATCGTAAGCAATAAAGAAAAAGACCGCCTGAAAAAGCTGGCAAAAAGTATAGTTCCAAAAGGATTTGGGGTTATATTAAGAACAGTGGCGCAGGATATTACAGTTGCTGAACTCGATCAGGATCTGCAGTATACCATGCAAAGGTGGATCAATCTTTGCAAACAGATTTCACAGGCCAAAGCGCCCCAAAAGGTGCTATCCGAAATGAACAGAGCGTCCTCGATTCTCAGGGACATATTCAATGATTCATTTACGAGCATAGTTACCAATGATGAAAATATGTATGAAGAGGTTAAAGAGTACCTCAGTAGTATTGCTCCTGAAAAGGAATCTCTTGCTAAACTTCATAGAACCAATGTGCCAATTTTTGATCATTATGGCATTGAAAAGCAGATCAAAGCGCTTTTTGGAAGAACGGTTTCTATGAAAAGGGGTGCCTATCTGGTGATAGAGCACACAGAAGCATTGCATGTAATAGACGTGAACAGTGGTAACCGGTCCAACAAGGCCGATTCTCAATCTGAAACAGCCCTGGAGGTAAATATGATCGCCGCCACTGAAATTGCAAGACAATTGCAACTGAGGGACATGGGTGGTATAATCGTGGTTGATTTTATTGACATGCATTCCAATGATCACAAAAGAATTCTTTTTGATCATTTAAGAGATGAAATGAAAAATAACCGTACCAAACACAAGATTTTACCTCCGAGTAAATTTGGTTTGGTGCAGATAACCCGTCAAAGGGTTCGACAAGAACGTAATATTGAAACTAAAGAATTAGTTCCTGAAAATAATGGAGAGGTAGATGCTCCGATTCTTTTAAAGGAAAAAATTGAGGAGGATCTCGAAAAACTGATCAAAGACGGGCAACAGGGAATAACCCTGCACGCTCATTCCTTTGTTGCAGCCTATTTTACCACAGGCCTGCAGTCCATTCGGTTCAAATGGTTCCTGAAATACAAAAAGTGGATCAAGATAATTCCCCGTGATGCTTTTCCATATTTGCATTACCAGTTCCTGAATAAGGATGGTAAAGTAATAGGTTGAATCATATTCTAAAACCTGCTGATCTTTCGGCAGGTTTTTCTATTTATACAACAACAACTTTTTGTTGACTACAGTAAAATCATCAAAGATTATTTGTGAGATCAGCACACCGTTTACCAGTTTTTCCTTCTTCACCCTAATACCTTTTTCATTTACATGGCTTTCCAGAATTGTTCTGCCAAGTATATCAAAGATTTTTACCGACAGAATATCCCGACCATTTTTTGATGTAAATTCAAAGGAGTCGGCATCTTCGCTAACCAATAAGTTCCCATCCCTATTTTCAGAAACTTCCCGATCAAAAGGATTCTTTTGTCCGGCAATATACAGCACAAATCTGTCATCAAAAGTTCCTTTTTTGTCGATTGAAAAATCGTAAGCCCCCTCCTTCAGATCATGGGTTTTGTTGTTGAGTTTGTCCAGCAGCAAAACTTCTTTCTCCTTTAGTACACCCTCAAAGTGATCTATGCTTATTCTTAAATTTGTCGCTTCTGCGATGTCTGATCTCAGGCCGAGGGCTATCTTTTGTTCCTCCTTTAAAGCATTTGTGCCCTGGATCGTATAACGCTTTCCGGCAGCAAGAGAATAAAAAGAAGTAAATGCACTGGTCTGTAAGGAAACGGCATCAAAGTTACTGTCGTAATCAGGACTGGCAACTTCAAAAAATCCGATGAGTATTTGCTTGAAAACACCTTGCTCGTTGCTCAGATTCAGCCAGATCCTGTCCTTTTCTTCACCCTTTTTCGCAGGCTTATCTGTTTTGAAAAAGTTGTTTTCGGGTTCAGGTACACGCATCGAATTATCGAGAATTACCGTTCCATTTTTTAAGGCATTTACGAAGAACCCCTGACAGGAGGACAGGTATTTTGAAGGTATTTTTCCATCCGGATGTGCCTTGATACCTCCGGTTCCCACAACATAGGTTGCATAATCATCTGAGCTGTATTTGCCACCGGTTTTTGGCCTGTGATGTGTCCAAAAGTAAAAGGCCCCGGAGAGCAAATCCTTGTTCTTGGGATTCTGGAGAAGCAGCTCAAGATCAATGGCAGAGGGATAGGGATTTCCGATGAAATTCCAGTTGTTGTTACCAATGGTATCCTTGCTGCTCATATGAACCGGAATTTCAATGATACCGTTATTCGGTATTCCTGAGAACACGACGGTTTGTATCTCCTGAAAGGGAAGCTTCGCGGATGCCATTGCGGTATAGCCAATTCCAGGCACCATAGTTTCGCTGATATTTTGCCAGGCCTGCGGGTCATCATCGTCATAATTGTCCTTGTTGTTGTCACTAAATTCGCTTGTATTAAACCGGAAAAAAGAATTTTGCGGAGATTCCTTAAAAACATCCTGCAGGACAGCCCCGGTAACCGGCGAGGACCAGTAGGTATAATCGTATATTTTTAAGGGCTCTGTGTTTTTATGAATGTTTAAAATCCCCTGAATCTCAATATTTGAGTCATTCTCATGCATCAGCAGGCTTGCCTCATTTTCAATATGCAAAGCTCCGTTTACTGTCAGATCCTTTTGTATGGCGAGATACCCGTTTTTATTAATAGAAACTATTTTTTCAGAATCGATGGTCATTGAACAACAGTCCAAATTTCCCCTCGTACCGGTATTGTAATTGTCTTTGATCAGCGCATGCCGATAGAGATCAGGTATTCCGTTTTGCCAGGCTCCATGCTCAAATACAGCGGGACCTGTGAAATGTTGGCCGATCCTCAGATTAAAACCGCTTTGTGCCTGATTTACCTGTTCAACAGGAAATATCAGCCAGTCATTGGGATCGAAATAGGTTTTAGGTCCGACTTCTTCACAACCGTATTTGCGAACAAAACTCTGCTGTTCTGACCATTGGTTTGCTGCTCCGATCATATCTGTTCTGTTTTCCCAGCAGGTTTCGGCATCTTTTGTTGAAATGACCAGGATGTCGTTTCCGGTAAAACTGCAAACGGTGCTGATCAGTTCATTTTGATTGATGGCATAAGCCGGTTCGGTCACGTTGAGGGAGGCACGGTATACAACGGATTGACCCGGTTCCAAAACAGGGATATTTGTTTTTACAGAAGGTCTTTTTCCAAATGGATCCATGGCCAGGTCATCTCTGAACAGAGCCAGATAATAGGTATTGGCAGGTGTCCTAATCGCACCGGTATTTGTGATTTCTATCCATTTGTTGTTTCCTGATCCCTGGTAGTATTGTGAGATCAGCAGGGGGCTGTTGCCCGGCCCCGAAACTTCGGCCAGGATTTTAAAATTATACGGATTTTCAGAGGAATCATTATTTTGTAGGATTACTTCGGCGGCATGAGAACCCGGTATATCTGATTGAAAAGCAATTGTAAAGCTGGAACTTTCAGAAGGTGAAATCACAGATTTCGGCATTTTGCTGACCGTAAAATGGATGCTTGTACCCTGTACCAGTGTGAGTTCGCTTAAAATAAGATCAGCGTTACCAGTGTTGGTGATGAAAAAGGATTTCTCCAAACTCAGGTCGGGTAGTGTCATACCAAAATAGGAGTTGTTTTGAGCTGAAACGGAAGCCTGTCCATCCGGTATGTTCAGCTGGTTTCCGCTCAGTTCTATTTCAGGGATGGGTCCCTGGCAGGCGGATTGGTGCTTATTCAGGTCGCCTATAGTTTCAAGGCCATAAATGTCCCATTCAGCGGCTATTGTACTCGTTTGTCGGATGGCTGATAAAGCTTTTTCTTCTGAGGGTAACATTTTCGGCAAAAACAAGGGAATCACCAATTTGACCGATTAGATCGATCACCTGCTTATTCTGGCGCAGTGCAATTTTATCGTTACCGGTAAAATCCATCACAGCCGAGGTGGTTGAAAGATCTGCCGCTATGTGCAGGTTCTCTGTTCCATCCTTGATCAGAAAAGTGCTGTACGCCGGCAGGATACCATTTAGTGCTAAAGTGGCACCAGGTTCGGTATTTTCATTTCTGAATATGACCAGATCAAAATTACTGAGGTTCACGGCTTCACTGGTCGGATTATAAATTTCAAGGTAGTTGTTGCGGTGGCTGGTTGAAGAAGTCCCTTCCGCATATTCTGACAGGTACAACTTACTGCAAGGTTCAATGCCCGTGCCTGTGAGCAAGATATTGTCAATTCCTGCATATTGCTCATTTCCATTTTGTCTGACCTTGAAGTGCAGTCTTAATTTTTGGGTTTTATTTGGTATCTTCACGCTTACTTTTTGCCACCCGTTAGTGTTGAAATACCCATCCGGAATAAAAAGTTCCACTTCTTCCTGGGGCTGATTGTCGAGAATAAGCAAATAATTGATCCTGTCGGTTGAGTTGAAGTTAACGACATTAAATTCAAAAGATAACTCGACATCATGAAAGAGGCTGAGATCAACTTCCGGAAACTGGATGGATTCAAAATCACTGCTGCCGCAATCCCCATACAAATCTTCTATACCCCAGAATTGATTTCCATCACTGGGTAGCAGGGTTCTTAAGGAGCTGCGGTAGTTCCAGGTATCACCTCCGGAAGTACAGGGAGCTGTTGAAAATTGTAAAGGCATCCAGGTATCGCCCAAAGCTTCAAAACTTTGTTTTGCTATAACAGTTTGGGCCAGGGAGAACCGGGTTACTAAAAGAAATAGGATCAATGGGATGTAATTTTTCTTCATACCGTCAGGATTAATATGATTTAAGTTTATTTTTGAATTACACTTTTAATGGTATGAAGGAAAAAAAGTTAACATATACACTTGAAGAAGCGACAAGATTGCTCGAGGGGTATTGTGTTTACCAGGACCGCTGCCATGCTGAGGTGGAGCAAAAACTGAGAAGTATACATATGATCCCGGCAGCGAGAGAAAAAATTACCCTGCATCTTTTGGAAAATAATTTTTTAAATGAGGAACGGTATGCGAAAAGTTTTGCCCGTGGAAAGTATAAAATAAAAAAATGGGGAAGGAGAAAAATTGAAAGGGAACTAAGTGTGAATGGAATTTCTGCTTACAATATCAGAACCGGTTTATTGGAGATAGACGAAGAAACATATCAGGCTAATCTCCTTTCGCTCACTGAGAAAAAGTTTGCTGAACTGGGGGGAAAGAAATCACCGGACAACAGAAGGAAATTGTTTTCCTATCTCTTGCAAAAAGGGTATGAGAGTGATCTGATCTGCGAGGTGCTTTCAAAATTTGGGGTTGATGAAAATTGATCGATTTATCCTTATTTTTGATCTTTTTAATTTATATTTGCAGGCCTAAACAATAAGAAAATGAGTATACAAACAGAGGTTAACGAGCAGATCAAAACTGCGATGAAAGCGAAGGATACTGTTTCTTTGGAAGCTTTAAGGGCGCTTAAATCTGCCTTTCTGTTGGCGAATACAAGTGGAGCCAATGTGACTATGTCAGAGGCTGAGGAATTGAAGATCGTGCAGAAACTGGTTAAGCAGAGGCAGGACAGCGCCTCGATTTACAGTGAACAGGGAAGAATGGATCTGGCTGAACCCGAATTGGCCCAGGCTAAAGTTTTGGAACAGTTTTTGCCGAAACAAATGAGTGAAGCGGAACTCACCAGTGCCATTCAGACAATCATCAACAGCTCCGGTGCCAGTTCTATAAAAGATATGGGCAAAGTGATGGGTATCGCCTCAAAGGATCTGGCTGGGAAGGCAGATGGTAAAAGTATATCGGAAGTGGTAAAGAAATTGCTGGCCTGATAAAGGACAAAGCCTGCCTGCCGCAGGCAGGGATAAAGGACAAAGGACAAAGGAAAAAGTAAAAAGGCAAAAGTAATCGTGAAAGGATTTATACGCGTAGCCCCGTGTTGCGAGGAGAAAAGTTTTAATCGTCCTGATTCCTGATTCCTGATTCTTGTTTCAAAGGCAAAAAAATTAAAGTAAAAAAAATAGACATTTATAATTGATCAAATAGAAATACTGGCTCCGTAGTTCAATTGAATAGAATATCAGATTTCGGCTCTGAGGGTTGCAGGTTTGAGTCCTGCCGGGGTCACTTATAAATGAAAAACCAATGCGGGAGCATTGGTTTTTTTATTGGAACAATCGTTGCAAATTCATTTGCATAAGATTGTGGAAATAAAAAAACAGATCCATCGCAGATGGATTGGTTTTCATTCTGACTACGGAGTCCAAAGGAAGAGCGCAGCAAATCCTGCCTATTCGATTAGATTGTGGAAATTAAAAAACAGATCCATCACAGATGGATTGGTTTTCATTCTGACTGCGGAGGCCAAAGGAGGAGTGAGGCTATTACTGCCTGTTATAAATAAAAATGTCAAGGCGAGTTGGAGAAGATTATTTTTCTGTTTGACTGTGTTGTCAACAGTAAGGTTTAGCGAATCCAGGCGGATATAATTTGGAAAGTTTTCCATTTCTGATACGTCTTTTAGCATCTGAATCTTCCAATCATGGGCTAATTACAATATGTGAAGAAAATTCTATAAAAATTCGTCCTATTCTACAGAAAATCCAATAACTTTATCTTTAAGCATTTCGCGTGTTTTTATTGTTCAATATACTGAATATTAAGTAATTATATAACAATAAAAACATTTTTTTATTCATTATTCACGATAATTTAGTTTTGAAAGATCGGGCAATTCATTTTATTCAACCTTTCAATCTTAAAGTTTAATTTTTTTAATTTGAGAATATGAAAAATCACTTTACAGAAATGGAGGATAGAGGTACCCTGCAGAAAGAGGTAAAACTAAAACAGCTAACTATAGGCAATGAATACTTTTTCATGATATCCAACAGTGATGCCATGCGTCCTTTTTTTATGAGTATTGTCAGTGATTCAAATCACTGGATGTTTATTTCCAGCAATGGAGGTTTAACCGCCGGACGTAAAAATTCAGATTTGGCTTTATTCCCTTATTATACTGATGACAAGATCACTGAATCTGCTGAAGTAACAGGCAGTAAAACGATCTTTAGGATTAAAAAAAATAATACAAAATATCTATGGGAACCTTTTTCTGAGCGTTATGAAGGAATGTACAGCATTACAAGAAATCTCTATAAGAACCTATACGGGAACAAGATCATCTTTGAGGAAATTAACCATGACCTGGAATTAGCATTTCAATATCAATGGAATTCAAGCGGTGTCTATGGTTTTGTAAGAAAATCGACACTCATAAATAACAATCCGGCACAAATTGAAATCGCAATATTGGATGGGATACAAAATATTATGCCATTTGGTGTAGGTTCCGATTTACAGAATCAATCGAGTAATCTTGTCGATGCATATAAAAGAAGTGAACTTATCAAAGACAAAGGATTGGCAATCTATGCTTTGAGCGCGATTATCGTAGATAAGGCAGAACCAAGTGAGGCATTAAAGGCAAATATTGTTTGGTCACTGGGCCTTGAAAATCCGAAGTATCTCTTATCTTCATTACAGGTCAAAAATTTCAGGAAAAAGGGCTTTGTTGAAGAAGAAATCGATGTGAAGGCAGAAAAAGGGGCTTATTTTTTGAATGCGGAGATTGTACTTTCTGCCAATGAACAAAAAGAATGGATGCTGATCGCCGATGTTAATCAAGACCATTCAGACATAGCGAGAATTTTACATACTATAAAAAGTGAAAAACAGTTAGGGAATCTTGTAAACCGGAGTGTTGAAGCAGGTTCTAAGCGCCTGATAGCATTAAATGCAGCATCTGACGGATTGCAGCAAACGGCGGATAAATTAAGAGATGCCAGACATTTTTCGAATTCCTTGTTTAATATAATGAGGGGTGGAATTTTTGACAGAAATTATCAAATTGAAAAAGGGGATTTCAGCAATTATTTGTCAAAAGCCAATAAACATGTTTTCAAAAAAGTGGAGAAGGATTTGGCTGAATTACCGGATATATTTTCGCTTTCTGCGCTTAAGGCAATGACCGCTCAAAGCAGAGATAATGATTTTATAAGGTTGAGTTTAGAGTATCTGCCCCTTATGTTCAGCAGAAGGCACGGAGACCCAAGCAGACCCTGGAACAAATTTTCGATTAACACGGAAAGTGAAATCGACGGCTCAAAAATTCTGGATTATCAGGGTAATTGGAGAGATATCTTTCAAAATTGGGAAGCATTGGTGCACTCGTATCCCGGGTTTATCGAAAACATGATTTACAAGTTTTTAAATGCAAGTACCTTCGATGGCTATAATCCCTATCGGGTAACCAAAGATGGCTTTGACTGGGAAACAATAGAACACGATAATCCCTGGTCTTATATTGGATATTGGGGAGATCATCAGATTATCTATCTGCAAAAATTCTTAGAATTTATAGAAAACTGCCAGCCGGGAAAACTGGAAGACTTTTTCGATAAAGATGTGTTTGTTTATGCCAATGTTCCGTACAAAATCAAAAAGTATCGGGACATACTGAAGAATCCCAAAGATACCATTGAATTTGATGAAAATTTAGACAAGAGTATTCGTGAAAAACGAAGTGATCTCGGAGCAGATGGCGCATTGCTTTGCGATGAAAATGGGCATATTGTTAAAGTAAATTTCATTGAAAAGATATTGGCAACAACCCTTGCCAAATTGTCCAATTTTATTCCTGAAGGCGGTATCTGGATGAATACCCAGCGTCCGGAATGGAATGATGCCAACAATGCATTGGTTGGTAATGGTGTGTCGATGGTTACTCTATACTATTTGAGACGTTTCCTTAATTTTTTTAAAGATGTCCTGGCACATGTTGGAACGGAAAAATTTGAAGTGTCAGAAGAAATAGCCGACTTCTTCAACAGGGTTGCAAGTACTTTGAAAACCAATCAACATTTATTATCCGGCCGGATCGATGATAAAAATCGCAAACGGGTTTTAGATGGATTGGCACAGGCAGGAAGCGATTACAGAGATCAAATTTATACACATGCATTTTCAGGCCGGAAAAAAGTTATCACAGCTGCTGATGTTAAAGATTTTATTAGCGGTGGGACTTGAGTATTTGGAGCATTCAATTAAAACAAACAAAAGGGCAGATAACTTATATCACGCCTATAACCTGATGACAGTGAACGGGGATTCCATTTCCATAGCGCATTTAGCTGAAATGTTGGAAGGACAGGTTGCTGCATTAAGTTCAAAATACCTCTCATCCAAAGAAGTTTTATCAGTTTTGGATGCTATGAAACAAAGCAGACTGTTCAGACCCGATCAATACAGTTATTTGTTATATCCTAAAAAGGAATTAAAAGGATTTTTGGACCGGAATAAAATTTCCGGGGATGCCGTTTCTAAATCTGTTTTATTAAAACAGTTAATAACAGATGGAAATGTTCAGATCATTGAAAAAGATATTTTTGGTGTTTGTCATTTTAATGGAAATTTCAAGAACGCCAATGATCTGAAAGCTGCGCTTAAGACACTTTCAGAA
>CAWFJI010000027.1:0-13388 GCA_963816075.1 uncultured Flavobacteriaceae bacterium
ATTGGATGGGATACAAAATATTATGCCATTTGGTGTAGGTTCCGATTTACAGAATCAATCGAGTAATCTTGTCGACGCATATAAAAGAAGTGAACTTATCAAAGACAAAGGCTTGGCAATCTATGCTTTGAGCGCGATTATCGTTGATAAGGCAGAACCAAGCGAGGCATTAAAGGCAAATATTGTTTGGTCACTGGGCCTTGAAAACCCGAAGTATCTCTTATCTTCATTACAGGTCAAAAATTTCAGGAAAAAGGGCTTTGTTGATGAAGAAATCGATGTGAAGGCAGAAAAAGGGGCTTATTTTTTGAATGCGGAGATTGTACTTCCTGCCAATGAACAAAAAGAATGGATGCTGATCGCCGATGTTAATCAGGACCATTCTGACATAGCGAGAATTTTACATACCATAAAAAGTGAAAAACAGTTAGAGAATCTTGTAAATCGCAGTGTTGAAGCAGGTTCTAAGCGCCTGACAGCATTAAATGCAGGATCTGACGGATTGCAGCAAACGGCGGATAAATTAAGAGATGCCAGACATTTTTCGAATTCCTTGTTTAATATAATGAGGGGTGGAATTTTTGACAGGAATTATCAAATTGAAAAAGGGGATTTCATCAATTATTTGTCAAAAGCCAATAAACATGTTTTCAAAAAAGTGGAGAAGGATTTGGCTGAATTACCGGATGCATTTTCGCTTTCTGCGCTTAAGGCAATGACCGCTCAAAGCAGAGATAATGATTTTATAAGGTTGAGTTTAGAGTATCTGCCCCTTATGTTCAGCAGAAGGCACGGAGACCCAAGCAGACCCTGGAACAAATTTTCGATTAACACGGAAAGTGAAATTGACGGCTCAAAAATTCTGGATTATCAGGGAAATTGGAGAGATATCTTTCAAAATTGGGAAGCATTGGTGCACTCGTATCCCGGGTTTATCGAAAACATGATTTACAAGTTTTTAAATGCAAGTACCTTCGATGGCTATAATCCCTATCGGGTAACCAAAGATGGTTTTGACTGGGAAACAATAGAACACGATAATCCCTGGTCCTATATTGGATATTGGGGAGATCATCAGATTATCTATCTGCAAAAATTCTTAGAATTTATAGAAAACTGCCAGCCGGGAAAACTGGAAGACTTTTTCGATAAAGATGTATTTGTTTATGCCAATGTTCCGTACAAAATCAAAAAGTATAGGGACATACTGAAGAATCCCAAAGATACCATTGAATTTGATGAAAATTTAGACAAGAATATTCGTGAAAAACGAAGTAATCTCGGAGCAGATGGGGCATTGCTTTGCGATGAAAACGGGCATATTGTTAAAGTAAATTTCATTGAAAAGATATTGGCTACAACCCTTGCCAAATTGTCCAATTTTATTCCTGAAGGCGGTATCTGGATGAATACCCAGCGTCCGGAATGGAATGATGCCAACAATGCATTGGTTGGTAATGGTGTGTCGATGGTTACTCTATACTATTTGAGACGTTTCCTTAATTTTTTTAAAGATGTCTTGGCTCATGTTGGAACGGAAAAATTTGAAGTGTCAGAAGAAATAGCCGACTTCTTCAACAGGCTTGCAAGTACTTTGAAAACCAATCAACATTTATTATCCGGCCGGATCGATGATAAAAATCGCAAACGGGTTTTGGATGGATTGGCACAGGCAGGAAGCGATTACAGAGATCAAATTTATACACATGCATTTTCAGGCCGAAAAAAAGCTATCACAGCTGCTGATATTAAAGATTTTGTTGCGGTGGGACTTGAAGTATTTGGAGCACTCAATTAAAACAAACAAAAGGGCAGATAACTTATATCACGCCTATAACCTGATGACAGTGAACGGGGATTCCATTTCCATGGCGCATTTAGATGAAATGTTAGAAGGACAGGTTGCTGCATTAAGTTCAAAATACCTGTCATCAGGAGAAGTTTTATCGGTCTTGGATGCTATGAAACAAAGCAGACTGTTCAGACCCGATCAATACAGTTATTTGTTATATCCTAAAAAAGAATTAAAAGGATTTTTGGACCGGAATAAAATTTCCGGGGATGCCGTTTCTAAATCTGTTTTATTAAAACAGTTAATAACAGATGGAAATGTTCAGATCATTGAAAAAGATATTTTTGGTGTTTGTCATTTTAATGGAAATTTCAAGAACGCCAATGATCTGAAAGCTGCGCTAAAGACTCTTTCAGAAACATCATATAAAGATTATGTAAAAACAGACTCCGAATTAATTCTTCAAATTTTTGAAGAGGTATTTAACCATAAGGAATTTACAGGAAGATCGGGTACATTTTATGGTTATGAGGGACTCGGTTCAATTTACTGGCATATGGTTTCCAAGTTGCAACTGGCAGTGCAGGAATGTTGCCTGGAGGCAATCGAAAAAATGGAGAACCCAGAAGTTATCGATAGGTTAATAGCGCATTATTATGAAATTAACGAAGGTATTGGTGTGCACAAATCACCTGCCCTATATGGAGCGTTTCCAACCGATCCTTATTCACATACACCTGCAGGAAAAGGAGCACAGCAGCCCGGAATGACAGGACAGGTAAAGGAGGATATTTTGAGCAGGTATGGGGAACTGGGTGTTTTTGTAAAAGAAGGGAATCTTTATTTTAGTCCGGGTTTATTGAGAAGAAATGAATTTCTTGAAAAGGTAAGCGATTTTGAATATGTGGATGTAAATTTTAATGAAAAGAGACTTCCATTGGAAGCCGGATCCTTGTGTTTTACCTTTTGTCAAACCCCAATAATTTACAGAATAGCCGAAAAAGAAAGTTTAACTGTTGTATTTGATGAGCACAATTTTCAAAATTATCAGGATTTGAAGCTTGATTTTGAAACGAGTAAAAAAGTCTTTGAAAGAACGGGTGAAGTCGAAAAAATTATGGTTGAAATAAAAGTAAACAGATTGAGATAAAATGAAAAAAAAGAGCGCACGCTTTGCAGTGTGTGTTTTTGGTGTTTAATTTTCTGAACAATTGAAAAAAAATTGGCGACCTTAAAAGCATTATGGACCAAAAAGTGGCGATAGAAAAAAAAGTGGAATCACTGCTGTCATCAATGACCCTTGAAGAAAAAATTGGTCAGATGTCACAGGTTCGACATTTTGATGATGTTACTGAAGAGGAGATTGTCTCTAAAGCGATCGGTTCGGTTATTCACACACAGGGACCACTCCCCGGCAAGAATGCCCTCGAATGGCAGACCAAGTTTACCAGACTTCAAAAAAAGGCCTTGTCAACCAGGTTAGGCATACCTCTTTTATTTGCAGTCGATGCGATTCACGGGCAAAATACCTACGAAGGGGCAACTATTTTTCCACATAATATAGGATTTGGAGCAACCGGAAATAGTCAACTGGTTGAAGAGGCTGCTGCCATTACAGCAATAGAAGCGAAGGCTACTGGCTTTAATTGGGTTTTTTCTCCATGTATTGCCATTCCATATAATGAAAAATGGGGTAGGGTTTATGAAGCTTTTTCCGAAAGCACTGAATTGACCGAAAAATTCGCACGAGCCTCCGTAAGAGGGCATCAGGGAACTCTATCCAACCGAATTTCTGTGATGGCAACCGCAAAGCATTTTGTTGGTGATGGGGCTACAGATTATGGGGTTGAAGGAGGAAACACCTCACTCAGCCAAATGGAATTGGTTGAGCGCCTATTGCCACCATACAATGCAGCAGTGAATGAAGGTGTTGGCAGTGTTATGGCTTCTTTTAACAGGATGGATGATAAAGCGATGCACGCACATAAAGAATTAATAACAGATACCTTAAAAATTGGGATGGCCTTTGATGGCATTGTAGTTTCAGATTGGAAGGCCTATTCGAGATTTGGCGGCAAGGATATAATCAATGCCGGAATTGATATGGTGATGGCGGTTGATGGTGATTTAGAAAATTTTCAGCAAGATTTAAAGCAGGCCATTAACAGCGGTTTAGTTGGGCTGGAAAGAATTGACGATGCCGTACGCCGGATCTTACGCCAGAAATTCAGGTTGGGTTTATTTGAAAATCCATTTCCGGATGCATCCTTAATTCCTGAAATAGGAAAACCGGAACACAGGGAAAAAGCGAAACAAGCGGTACGAGAGTCATTGGTTTTGCTGAAAAATCAAAACAATGTATTGCCATTAAAAAGGGAAACCAGGAAAATTGTGGTTGTAGGTGAACATGCAAACAGTTCCGGGTTACAATCCGGAGGGTGGACCATAGACTGGCAGGGGACAAAAGAAAATTATGCCGGGGCGACAACCATATTGGAGGGAATAGAAAAATTAGCAAAAGGGAATGTAGTATATGATGCAGATGCCACCAGCCTTCACAGTGATGCTGATGTGGCAATTATTGTCGTTGGAGAAACGCCTTATGCAGAATTTTTTGGTGATATCGGAACGGGAGAAGGCATTCATCAATTGACCCTGACCAAAGCGCATCAAAAATATATTGATGCCTACGCTCATTCCGGGACGCAGGTTGTTGTTGTACTCATTTCGGGGAGACCTTTGGTCGTAACAGATCAGATTGAAAGGTCGGATGCTTTTATTGCGGCCTGGTTGCCCGGATCAGAAGGTGATGGTGTTGCCGAGGTTTTATTTGGAGTGCATAATTTTAAAGGTAAGCTACCCCATTCCTGGCCGAAATCAGAAGATGATTTTAAGGGCAAATACGGACCCAATTTTTGGGATGATACGTTGGTGCCCTTGTTTCCATTGGGGTATGGACTGTGCTATGAATAAGGGCAGAGAAAAAATAAATAATAGTTTTTAGTAAAATGAAATTAACATCAATATCTCATGAAATCAATACTGAATGTTACTTTTGGAGGAATGTTTTTACTGCTATTTTTTTCATATTATAGTAAAGACATAAGAGAAAATCAATCGCAAATGCAAAGAGAAATGACTGCCAAAGAAATACTTGGAAATCCTGATTATCCGGCCATCTCTTATGGGGGCTACAGAGAAAAAACAAGAGACGTTCAACCTACCGTTCAAGAGCTAAAGGATGATATGAAAATCCTGTCAGCAATGGGTATAAGAATATTACGTACCTATAACGTGCAATTGCAAGAAGCGTCAAATTTATTGAAAGCTATCCGGCAGTTGAAGCAAGAAGATGCCGGTTTTGAAATGTATGTGATGTTGGGTGCCTGGATAGATTGCAAAAATGCCTGGACAGGCGATAAGCCGGATCATAACGTTGAGAGTGAGCAGAATGCAGGTGAGATTGCCCGCGCAGTGGCTCTGGCAAACGAATATCCCGATATTGTAAAAATAATTGCTGTTGGTAATGAGGCCATGGTGAAATGGGCAGAGAGCTATTACGTGCAACCCGGTGTCATTTTAAAATGGGTTAATCATCTGCAAGGTTTAAAAAAAGCCGGCAAGCTGCCAAAAGAGCTATGGATAACCAGTTCTGATGATTTTGCTTCCTGGGGTGGGGCTGATAAGAGTTATCATACAGCAGATCTTGAAAAACTCATGAAGGCAGTAGATTATGTGTCTATGCATACCTATCCTTTTCACAATTCACATTACAATCCGGAATTTTGGAGAGTGCCTCAGGAAGAGAAGGGATTTTCCGATATCGAAAAAGTTGATGCAGCGATGCTGCGGGCAGTAGAATTTGCAAAATCCCAATATGACAGTGTTTCCGGTTATATGAAAAGTATAGGTGTTAAAAAGCCAATTCATATTGGGGAAACGGGTTGGGCTACGGTTTCAAATGGTTTTTATGGTGCAACCGGATCAAAAGCAGCTGACGAATACAAACAAGGACTATACTACACCCTGATGAGGGAATGGACGACGCGCGCAGGTATCTCATGTTTTTATTTTGAAGCATACGATGAGCAATGGAAGGATGCTCAAAACGAACTGGGTTCTGAAAATCACTTTGGAATATTTACCCTGGATGGTGGAGCAAAATATGCCATTTGGAGTTTTGTTGATCAAGGTGTATTTAAGGGATTGACCAGAAATGGACAACCTGTAAAAAAAACGTTTAATGGAGATAAAAATGCCATCATGAAGGCCTTATTGCCACCTCCGATGGCAAGTGATGCCAATACAAAACATTAATTTAAGTTCCAATAGATGAAACCTTTCAATAATTGCTTTTACCTGTTTTTACTTTTTAATTATGGCGTGCTCCACCAAAAAAAATATAAAAAAATTATATATGAAGTTCATTGAATCTTCCAAAAAGGGCAACAAATTAACAGGAATTAAAAATGCATTTCAAAGCAACTGATCAATAAAATTATTAACAATTCAAAAACGTATAATTATGTCAACAATTACCAAAAAAGTCCCGTTCGGCCAAAAACTAGCCTTCGGAGTAGGTATGCTTGCCAATCAAATGTTTCCTGCCGTACTGGGTATTTTTATGGTAGTTTTGGTACAGGACCTGGGATTTCCCGGATGGATGTGGGGAGTGATCTACTTCTTCCCTAGAATATTTGATGCCATTACGGATCCCATTATGGGATATATATCAGATAATACGAAATCTCGTTGGGGAAGACGAAGGCATTATGTGTTTACAGGGGCCATTATTATGGGAATTGCTTTTGTTGCCATGTGGCAGTTATACCGGGGAGATGGTGTGAATTATAATTTTATTTATTTCATGCTCTGGTCTTTTGTATTTTATTTAGGACTTACCATTTTTAGTGTGCCTTATGTTGCCATGGGATACGAAATGAGCAATGATTTTCACGAACGTACAGACATCATGGCTATTGCCCAATGGGTTGGCCAATGGGCATGGGTAATAGCACCCTGGTTTTGGGTAATTATGTACGATCAGGAAATGTTTGAGTCAGCAGATGTAGCTACAAGAACATTAGCCGTTTGGGTAGGTTTCATTTTAATGCTGTTTGCTATGGTTCCCGCTGTATTCATTAAAAGCGAATCTACGCTGAATAAGGATTATGCGCCACTAAATATAAAAAGCATCGGGAATAGTTTAAAAGAAATTTTAAAAGCATTTAAAGAGGCATTCCAGTCAAAACCTTTTAGAAAATTGTGCATAGCAACATTTCTTGTCTTTAATGCCTTTAATACTGTGGCAGCCTTTTCATTCTTTATTATAGTATACCATCTTTTTGATGGCGATGCAGGAGCAGCGGGTATCTGGCCTACACTTTTTGGAAGTGTAGGCGCTTTGGGAACGACTTTTTTAGTCATCCCAATAGTAACCAAAATGTCTAAGAAATTGGGTAAAAAGAATACCTTTCTTATCGCACAGGGAATTTCAATTTTTGGATATATCATGTTATGGTTTCTTTTTATTCCCGGGAAACCATATATGTTCTTATTTGCATTGCCATTTTTTTCATTCGGGATTGGCAGTCTGTTTGTCTTGATGATGTCTATGACTGCCGATGTCATTGATCTGGACGAACTGAACACGGGCTTAAGAAGAGAAGGAACTTTTGGAGCTATTTATTGGTGGATGGTAAAATTCGGGTTTGCCATAGCCGGAGGGTTAAGCGGTGCAATTATGAGCATTGTAGGCTTTAATTCAGGTGCCGAAACACAACCTGAAGGGGCTATAGAGGGATTGAGAGCATTCTTCTCGGGACTTCCCATTTTAGGAACGCTTATCGCTATCTACGTAATGCGGAATTATGATGTTACAGAAGAGCGGGCCAATGAAATACGGGCAGAATTAGATAAACGTAAAAACCAGACAAGCCAAAAAGTAAAATTTCACTATCAATCAGATAAGTTACCAGCCATGGGCTTGACTGCGATAAAGGAGGGTTTAAATTCGGATATCGACTTTACCTTAAAAACCAATGCGGAAATAAAGGAACTTTTTTCGGATTCATTGAGTAAAGGCCTTCATGGATTATCTTTTAGTCCCTATCTCGAGGGTCAAAACATTGGAGATCAATTATCTCTTAAGCAAATTCGACGACGAATGGATATAATTAAACCATATACAAAATGGGTACGTTCATTTTCTTGTACTGAAGGAAATGAGTTTATTCCAAAGGTAGCGCATGAACAAGGATTAAAAACAATGGTTGGAGCCTGGATAGGTAATGATAAAATCACAAAATGACAAGGAGATCGAAGGATTAATTAAGCTGGCAAAAGCCGGGTTATGTTGATATTGCTGTAGTTGGTAACGAAGTTTTGCTCCGCGGTGAATTAACTGAGATAGAAGTACTTGCCTACATTCGCAAAGTCAAAGAAGTCCTGCCAAACATTCCTGTGGGTTATGTAGATGCTTACTATCAATTCAGTGAACACCCACAAATTGTTGATGCCTGTGATCTTGTTTTGATAAACTGTTACCCATTCTGGGAAGGTTGTCATATTGACCATGCATCAGTATACTTAAAACAAATGGTTACATTGGCTAAAAATGCTGCAAAAGGCAAACCTGTGATCATATCGGAAACTGGTTGGCCGAGCCAGGGAGATCAAGTCAAAGAAGCAGTACCCTCTCCGGAAAACGCAATGAAATATTTTATCAATGTGAATAATTGGGTTCAGACAGAGGAAGTAGAAATGTTTTATTTCTCTTCATTTGACGAGTCATGGAAAGAGCGTTATGAAGGCAATGTGGGTCAGCGTTGGGGTATTTGGGATAAAAATGAAATATTAAAATACAGTTAAAGATGTCAATCAGAACAGAAAAATATTTAGCACTGGCTTCTCTTGATTTTGAGAACAAAACAGAAAAAGAATTAAACAACTTATGCAAAAAAGTTCTGGAAACTGGCATGCATGGAATCGGTTTTAGTCCTTATGAGGAAGGTCAGAAACCCGGAGATCAAATTTCTGAGAAACAAATCCACAGGCGTATGCAAATTATCAAGCCTTACACGAAATGGATACGTTCTTTTTCATGCACAGACGGGAATGAAGCCATTCCGCGTATTGCACGGGAATATGGGTTAAAAACAATGGTAGGAGCATGGTTGGGTGACGATCCGAAAATTAACAAGAGAGAAGTTGAAAACCTCATCAAGTTGGCTCGTGAGGGATATGTAGATATTGCTGCTGTAGGCAATGAAGTGATGTACCGTGGTGATTTAACCGAAGATGAGTTACTGGAATTTATAGCTCAGGTTAAAAAAGCCATACCAGGTAATATCCCTGTGGGTTATGTGGATGCTTATTATGAATTTAGCGATCATCCAAGAATTACGGAAGCCTGTGATGTGATTTTAGCAAATTGTTATCCTTATTGGGAAGGATGCGATCAGGATTATTCCTTGATCTATATGAAAGATATGTATAATCGGGCGCTTCGTGCGGCGAACGGAAAAAAAGTAATTATTTCAGAAACGGGATGGCCCAGTCAGGGTACCAACCTTTATGGGGCATTTCCATCACAGGTAAACGCGATAAAATATTTTATCAATACCCAAAAATGGTCCAGGGAAGAGGGTATCGAAATATTCTATTTTTCTTCTTTTGATGAATCCTGGAAGGTAGGAGCGGAGGGTGATGTAGGTGCCTATTGGGGGCTTTGGGATAAAGATGAAAAGTTGAAATTTTAGGTTCCAAATTTTTAACTATGCGAAACTACCAACTTTTCGGCCCTATTATTTTTATCTTTCTCATTGCCGGATGCAGTTCCGGAAATAAGGTCACTGAAAATAAAAGAAAAGACTCTGCAAGCCAAAATTCCTCAATTCAAAGAATCTCTGAACTAAAAGCAGCAGGTTATGATATAGTCGATTACCACGCCCATCTGAAAGGCGGGCTCACCATGGAAGAACTGTTAGACCATTCCAAAAAAACAGGAATCGGGTATGGCGTAGCTTTTAATGCCGGGATCGGATTTCCGATTACAGATGATACCAGCCTCATGGAAAATTATCAAAAATATAAAGACTATCCTGTCTATATGGCCATGCAGGCAGAAGGCCGGGAATGGGTGAACATGTTCTCCAAAGAAAGCATCGGCACCTTTGATTATGTATTTACGGATGCCATGACCTGGACAGACCGCAAGGGAAGGAGAATGCGTCTCTGGATGCCCGAGGAAGTTTTTGTGGATGATAAAGATGATTTCATGGAACAGCTGGTAGCAAAAATTGTGGAAGTGATGGAAAAAGAACCCATCGATATATATGTAAATTCCACTTTTTTGCCGGATGTCCTGCAGGCAGACTATGATGCCCTGTGGACGGAAGAGCGGATGGACAAAGTGATTCATGCTGCGGCTAAAAATAACATTGCCATTGAGATCAATGCGCGCTATAAAATCCCTTCAGCAACCTTTATCAAAAGAGCAAAAAAGGCCGGGGTAAAATTCAGTATGGGTACCAACAATGCCGACCGCGAACTGGGTACGCTGGATTATGCTATAGAAATGATTGCCGAGTGCGGCCTGAAGCCGGGAGATTTTTTTAAGCCGCAGAAGAAATAGGAAAACACCGTGTTTGTGATCTTAAAACAAGAGCCCTGAAGGATCTGGTACTTTTTATTTCTTCATGATTTGGTAATACAGGCTTCACATTAAGGAAATTATTTATACCTAAATTTGCCCTGTTTTCATAGCTATCATAGTTTCATTCTGTTTATTTTCCCCCTCAAAAAAATTGCTTTTCGGATGCCACCTTACTCAAGGTGGTTTTTGGTATGTACAGATTAAGTTCAAAAATCTGAAGCAAGCCACTTTTCCCAGGTATATAATCTTTGAATAATCGGGTATTCCGCAATGTACAGATTGCTGTGGCTGAAATTACTTTCATAATTTTTTTTCAAAAGCGATAAGGATTAAATTTATTTATTATCTTTGTTAACCATTTGGTTAAACCATATAGTTAATTATGAAAGAAACTCTAAAAGAAATAAAAAAACTCAAGAAGATCCGCGGGAAATCCAAATCTTAAATGCCGCAAAGAATGTATTTCAGAAAAAGGGAATGGATGGGGCAAGAATGCAGGAAATAGCAGATGAAGCAGGAATTAATAAGGCTCTCTTGCATTATTATTACCGGAGTAAACAACAACTGTTTGAGGCTGTTTTTAAATTTGCATTCAATTTGCTTGCCCCCCAGCTCAATCAGATATTGAATGATGATTCGAGTATTGAAAATAAAATAAGGAATTTCACCTCCGATTATATTGATTTTATCATCAAACAACCTTACCTGCCGAGCTTCATCATTCATGAAATAAACAGAAATCCGCAATTTATAATCCAGCTGCAAAACAATCCTGCCTTTCCAAATTTAGATAAATTCAAACAACAGGTTGCACATGAAATTGAACTGAAAATTATTCAGCCAATCAGCGCCGAACAGTTATTTGTGAATATTTTATCCCTGAGTATCTTTCCATTTGTGGCATCACCCCTGATTAAAGCCATTCTTAAGCTGAATAATGAGCAATTTCAAATACTAATGAATGAGCGAAAAAAGGAAGTTGCCGATTTTATCATTAATTCTATTAAAAAATAGCGGGATGAAAAATATAATGATTTCCCTGGTTCTGTTGATGGCTTTTAATACCTACTCGCAGCAGACCCTGACCCTGGATGAGTGTCAGAAGCTTTTAAGTATAAACTATCCGCTGATTCAACAGATCAGCCTTTTAGAAAAACAGAATGAAAGCAACCTGGAAGCAATACAGGCAGAAAAATTGCCGAGGCTTTTTCTTGAAGGTTTTGCCACTTACCAATCGGATGTCATAGAAATACCCATTCCCAATTCGGGTGTAGAACCACCAAATAAAGATCAATACAGGGCATCACTCACTTTGAACCAACTCATTTATGGAGGGGGTTTGATTGATGCCAATGCAGAATTTAAAACGGCAGGATTGAAAAAACAGCAAAAGCAGGTAGAGGTCAGCATGTATCAGTTAAAGAAGGAGGTCAACCGTTTGTATTTCTCTATTCTGTTGATCATAGAAAAAAACAAATTGCTCGAGGCAAAAAGGAATCAAATAGAATCGAAACTGGCTGAATTGAAATCCGGCATAAAAAATGGTGTCATCCTGCCTTCATCTGATAAAGTGCTGGAGGCTGAATTATTGAAGATAAATCAGCAGTTCGTGGAAACAGAAGCAAATAAAAAGATACTTGTGAATACCCTTAGCTCTCTGATAGGCAGGGAGCTCGGTAATCAGGTCAATTTTCAATTGCCTGAAATACCATATAATATAGATAATCAAATTAACAGGCCGGAATTGGAACTTTTTGCGCTCCAAAAGGAAGAGATCAATTCCTCAGAAACAATTTTAAGCAAACAAAATTCTCCTCAACTTTTTGGTTTTGCAACAGGTGGTTATGGTAATCCCGGATTAGATGTGCTGGATAACAGCTTTCAAGCCTTTTATATCACTGGAGTCAAATTGAGCTGGAATGTATTTGACTGGAACGCAAACAAAAAAAAGAGGGAAGCTCTGGCAATTAATAAGGATATTGTTGACAATGAAGCTCAGGTATTTAAGTTGAACACTTCGGTAGAACTTAATCGGTACCTGACAGATATTGCGAAGATCGAAACTTTTATCAGGGACGATCAGCAGATAATTGACCTGCAGAAAGAGGTATTAATATCTACAGAATCACAGTTGCGAAATGGAGTCATCACTTCATCTGCGTATATCATTGACCTTACCAATCTCTATGAAGCCGAAAACATGTTGAGTACCCATAAAATTGAACTATTACTGGTTAAAGCAAATTACAAAACCACCAAAGGAAATTAAAAGAAATAAAATGAAAAGTATAACATTTAAAATAATCGCGCTGATTATTCCCCTTATCTTGTTTTCATGTGGTAATAACCGTGAAAAGGCAGATGCCTATGGAAATTTTGAGGCAACAGAAATAACCATCTCATCCGAAGGCAGCGGAAAGCTTATGCAGTTTGATCTGGAAGAGGGAAAAGTTATTGACCGGAGCCATTTCATCGGTTACATCGATACAATTCCCCTGTCGCTGAAGAGAGAACAGCTGCTCGTATCCAAGGAGATCATTACCTACAGATCTAAAGGGATTCTATCACAAATAGATGTTCTGAATGCGCAATTAAAAACTGCTGAAATCGACAAGGCAAGAGCTGAACGGCTTGTCAAGGACAATGCAGGTACTCAAAAGCAACTCGATGACCTTTTGGGGGCGATAAGGGTGATCAGGGAACAGATCAAAAGCGTGGAAAGTCAGAATGCACCGGTAATTGCAGAATACAAAAATACAGATGTGCAGATCAAACAAATCGAAGATCAGCTAAAGAAATACAAGATCATTAACCCTGTCAAAGGAACCGTTCTGGTGAAGTATGCAGAGTCTGATGAAATCACATCTTTTGGCAAGCCTTTGTATAAAATTGCGGACCTCACAAAAATGCAATTGCGAGTTTATGTCAGTGAAACCCAGC
>CAWFJI010000028.1:0-211190 GCA_963816075.1 uncultured Flavobacteriaceae bacterium
CATATGTCCTGACACCTTTTGTTATTTAATGATAAAATGTCATTACGATTATTCTTGTTTTTATTCCTGCGGGACCAATTCAAAGCCGGACTCATTTGCGATTTTGAATTCTGTTCTTCTGTTTAACTGGTGCTCTTCATCAGAACACTTTTCACCGTCTTTACAATTATTAACCAATTGGGTTTCTCCATAACCCTTGTAGGTTATACGTGAAGGATCTATGCCTTTGGAAATAATATAGTCCACCGTGGATTTGGCTCTTCTTTCAGACAGTTTCTGGTTGTATTTGTCCTTTCCTCTGGAATCGGTATGAGATCCTGATTCGATCATCAGGGCTGGATATTCCTTCATCACCTGAACTACTTTGTCGAGTTCTTTGGCGGCATCCGGACGGATATTTGACTTATCAAAATCAAAGTAGATCGTTCTGATATTTACTTTATTGGAAACAAACTGATCAGGCAGGTTGAGATCTGCAACAATGGCTTCAGTACCAATATCGTTTAGCGTAGTAACCGTTTTTTCGTCATTCAGATAGCCTTTATGGCTTCCTACAACAACATAACTTGAATCACAAAGAGCTGTGTTCAGGAAGTATCTCGCATCGGTTGCACTGGCTGTGGTTGTTTCCAGAACCTCACCTGCACTGTTTCTCAATTCAACACTGGCACCCGGTAAAAGTGCACCGCTGGATTCAGACCTTACCACTCCCGTTATTTGCTGAACGCAATGGAAATACAAGCCCGGTTTTGCAAGGAAAGAATAGATGTCATCATCTCCTTTACCTTCATCCCGGTTTGAACTGAAAAAACCCCTGTCTTTTACATCATCAATAATAAAAGAGAAATCATCCTTTTCACTATTGACGGGCTTTCCTAAATTTAAAGGTTCTGAGATTGTATTGTCATAGATCTTACTTGCAAAAATATCAAGTTCTCCATGTCCGGGATGACCATTTGATGAAAAATATACTATATTGTCTTCACTTACATAGGGAAACATTTCACCTCCCTGAGAATTTACTTTGGGGCCAAGATTTTTTGGAGCACTGAAGGTGCCATCTTCCAGGATGTCAACAACGTAAATATCTGTTAAACCATATCCTCCGGGCATGTCTGATACAAAATACAATTTCTTTTCATCATGACTTAAAGCCGGGTGCCCGCACGAATAATTGTCATTGTTAAAGGGCAATTTAACCTTTTCAGACCATTTCCCATTAATGTCTTTTGAGGCTTTGAATACCTGCAGCATATTAACGCCCGCGGAATCTGTAAGAAATTCTTTCTGGAAATAATTGTTTGCAGTAAAATAAACCGTGTTCTGGTCCTTTGAAAATACGACGCCTCCTTCATGAAATTTTGAGTTTACGTCTCCGGGAAGGGGTTTTTTATCAATAACCTGTCTGTCTTCAGTAATGATACCAGTATAGAGATCCAAAAAGGCCTGCCCGTTTTCTTTCCAGGTTTTCCTGATTATTTTCACTTCATCAGAAGGTGCTGCAAACACAATGCGGTCTTTGCCGTAAAATGCTGCTCCAAAATCAGATTCTTTGGTATTGATGTCAAGGTTTTTTATTGTGTACTCACCGGGTGTGGTTTGTGCTGAAAGCACCGCAAATACAAATAAAAAATAATACAGGGTAATTGTTCTTTTCATATTGGGGAATTTTTTTGGGGTTAAAAGTAAACATTTTTAAGTAATTAGAAAAATCTGGGTGATTTTATGTTCTTTTTGTTAAAGTCAATATCATACAATAAAATGATTTCATGAGATCCGCCGGTGTTGGAATAGTCGAAATCTGACACATTGTAATCATAGGCATATCCAATTCTAAAAGAGCGTGTTACTCCAAAATTGATGAGTGCACTAACAGAGTCATCGTATCTGTAGCTCGCACCCAATTCAAGGCGTTCATAGAATAAAAAGTTTGCGTTCAGATCAATTGAAACAGGTGCTCCCGTTACGCCCTTGGCCATGAATGAGGGCTTGAATTTTGTGTTCTCAGAAAGATTAAAGACATAACCGCTGGTCAGAAAATAGTGCATTTCTTCTGAAGCTTCGCTTATTATTCCGTTCGATTTTTCAAAATGGGTGGATTTAAGTATGTTTGGCACGCTAAAACTCACATAGAATTTATCGGTATAATAGAAGATACCAGCACCAAAATTTGGGTATGTGTTATTTACATTGTCCTCAAACAAGGGGTCATTGGGGTCCTGTGGCAGGATGATCGATAGCAGATCTATTCTTTGCAGGGTAACACCTCCTTTTAAACCAAAGGCCAACCTACCCGCTTCTGAGGTCTTGATCGTATAGGAAAGATCTGCATAGATGTTTTGTTCTTTTACCGGTCCGATCTCATCCGCAATCACTGAAAAACCACCTCCCACGTTTCTTGCCACCGGTGCATGTGCAGAAAATGTGGCCGTTTTTGGAGCGCCATCAATATCTGTCCATTGCTTCCGGGCCAACATCCCCAGGCTCAAAGTACCCGTTGAACCCGCATAAGCGGGGTTTAACACATTCATATTGTACATATACTGAGTGTATTGTGGATCTTGCTGGCCAAATAGGGAATTCATTGTTAAGATGAAGCCAAAAACAAGGATTAAATTTTTATTTTTCATAAGGGGACTTTTTTTTTGGAAGAGGGACTAATGCCCTCTTCCGTATTTATATTATTGTTTTACTTGTTTAAATAAACCCAACCGGTTTCTCTCTTTCTATTGTCTTTGTTAAATTCGATCACGTAGAAATAGGTTCCTGCAGGCATCAGTTCTCCTTTTTGCAAGGTCAGACTGTTTTGAGAATAACCATCCCACCACTGTGGCGTCAGGCTGCCATTTCGTTTGTATTCCCAGATTTTACCACCCCATCTGTCATAAATCTGCATGGTGAAATTCGGGTACTCTGAAAGGGCTGGCACAATCAGGGTATCATTTACACCGTCTCCGTTTGGAGAGAATCCTGTGGGCACTATGTTACATGGAGTCTCATCCAGGTAATTTGGCCAGTAATCCTCATCGCAATTGTCGTTCGTCGGATCTCCGTCTCCATTTCCATCCTCTTCCCTTGTCGGGATACCGTCATTATCGTCATCAGCATCACGGAAATCGACTTCGTCTGTATTGTCCCTGTTCGGAAGATCCTCTGAAGGATTAATAATGGATCCATTGGCAACATATCCGTTGTTTACATCATCACCTTCGAAAGCATCGTCCAGACCATCGTTGTCAGTGTCTCTGTTTGCAGGCGATACATCCGCCCTTCCGTCATGGTTAAAATCATGGCCCTCGATAGAATCAGGAACAAGATCATCATCAGCATCACTGTCCAAATAATCAGGACTTCTGTCATTGTCGGTATCAACCGGGGTAATTCCTCTGTTATTACTTGATGCCGTTTCATAAGCGTCATCCAGACCATTTCTATTTGCATCTAAGAACGAAGGTAAAATATACTGTAACGTATTTTGTGCTTCAATATTATCCGGCAAACCGTCACCATCCGAATCCAGATCCAAATAATTTGGTGTGCCATCGTTATCAAAGTTACCTGCGCCTTCAACAGCGGTTAAGATACCGTCATTGTCGTCGTCCATATCCAGATAGTTCATCACAAAATCACCATCAGTGTCATCATTCGTCGGGTTACCATCTCGGTTCAGGTCTTCATCACGGGTAGCAATACCGTCGTTATCATCATCGGCATCACGGTAATCCACTTCATTGTCCTGGTCAGTGTTCGGCAGGTCATTCAAAGGATTGTTGATCTCATCATTAGCGATAAAGCCATCGTTCATATTTATACCCTCATATCCGTCGTCCAAACCGTCGCCATCTGAATCGGTTCCTGTTGCCAGTACATCTGGCATGCTATCGTGATTCTTGTCATGTCCTTCCAGAGAATCTGCAACATTATCATTATCAGCATCCCTGTCGAGATAATCAGGAGTTCCATCGCCGTCTGTATCCGCAGGTCTGATTCCTTCTCCGGCTCCCGGTACAGATTCATAAGCGTCGTCCAAACCATTGGCGTCCTTGTCGTTACCTGATGGCTTGATATAGCCTCCGGTAGTCTGTGCTTCAACATTGTCAGGAATACCATCCCCATCGGCATCTATATCCAGGCTGTTTCCATAACTGTCCTGATCAATATCCGTTACACTTTCGGTCGTATCCAAAATACCGTCATTGTCGTCATCAATATCCCTTCTGTCCGGAACCCTGTCTCCATCAGTATCCACAAGAACTTCAATATTCACAACAGCGGTGGAAGTATCTCCGTTTGAATCCTGAATGGTATAGCTGAAGGTATCTATTCCAACATAATTTGCATTCGGTGTGTAGAGCACATAATCGTCTGTCTGGTTATTTGGTGTTCCGTTATTATTTACAACAGCGGTACCATGGGTTGGTGCAACACTGATCACAATTGCCATTGAAGCCGGTCCGTCACCTCCAAAGTCATCTGCACCAAAACCATTATCAGTTAATACATAGATGGCCTGATTCGCAATATTCTCAACCAACAACACTTCATCATTAACGGCGACCGGTAAGAAATTGACTACGATATTGTTAAGAACAGATTCATCATCATCAGCAATTCCATCATTAAGATCATCCACGTCAAAACTTTGAGCAGGGTCACTATCCGGGTCAAGCACATCTGATGCTGTTATTTCCGCACTGTTGAAGTAAGTTCCTGTGGTCAGTACAACCGCACTGAACTGCAGTTGCACACTTGATCCTCCGGCTATTGTTAATCCATTCCAGTTTAAAGTGTTGCCATTTAGAGTAGAACCTGAAGTGATTGGCGTAATATTTCCATATCCGCTAGGAACTACATTTTCCAAGTTAACACCTGTAGCAGCACTCGGTCCATTATTTTGAATGGTCAGGGTGAATATCACTGTGTCTCCTGTTGTCGGATTGAGATCGTTCACTGATTGGGTCAGACTCAAGTCAGCAACCGGTACCGGGTTAACTGTTACACTTGCGTAATCATCTTCAGTGACGACTCCGTTACCCGGTGTTGAATCGGGATCAAAGTTATTTGAAGTCATGATCTCAGCCACATTGGTATAAGCACCCGTTGGATTGACAAGCACGTTTATCTGCATGCTCGCTGAACTTCCTGAGGCCAGACTTGAAACTGTCCAGATACCTGTGACTGCATTGTAGTTACCACCTGCATTATCACTGATATAGGTGAATCCATTTGGCAACAGATCAGCAACAGTTACTCCAGTCGCAGCACTCGGTCCGTTATTCGTCACATTCACTGTGAAGGTGATGTTTGAACCCACCATTGGAGTTGGGTTTGTAACAGACATACTCACTTCCAGATCAGATACGGCCAATGGGTTAGATGTGATACTTGCGTAATCATCTTCAGTTACCACACCGTTACCCGGTGTTGAATCCGGATCCTGATTATCGGCAGCCATTACTTCAGCAGTTGCATTATAATTTCCTGTAAAGTTTACAGTAGCCCGTATATTGATGCTGGCAACGCTGCCGCTATTCAATGAAGAGACTGTCCATAATCCGGTGGTATTGTTATAATTTCCGGCTGCATCATCACTTATATAGGTATAGCCACTCGGCAACAAGCTCAGGATATCCATACCTGTAGCCGTACTCGGGCCTGCATTCTGCATGTTTATTGTGAAAACAACCGTCGATCCCATGATCGGATTAGGCTGATCTATGCTCATTGTCAAACTTAGGTCAGATACGGCGATCGGATTGATCGTCTCACTGGCCTGGTCATCTTCTGAAGGAACATTATTTCCTGGTGTCGAATCAGGGTCGGCCGTATTGGAAGCCGTAACTTCCGCAACATTCGTGTAATTTCCTGTTGGATTTACTGTTGCAACAATATTCACAGATACTGAACCGCCTGCAGCAATACTTCCCGCATTCCATAATCCGCTTGTACTGTGTATAACTGCCTGATGCATTATCGCTTACAAAAGTATAACCACTTGGCAACAGATCTGTAACAACAACACCTGAAGCATCACTCGGACCCGCATTGGATACCGTAATTGTAAAGGTTACATTGCTGCCCACTGTAGGATTGCTGTTATCTACTGTCATCGTCAGGCTGAGGTCTGATGCAACTATTGGTGTTACCGCTGTTGCTGATACCGGATCTGTCAGTTCATTTGCATTTACATTCACTGTATTGGTCAGGGTAGTTCCTCCATTAAAGTCAGTTGCCGCAACCGTATAACTTATGGTGTAAATCCATGTTTCGCCAACTTCCATTGTCCCCGCAACACCACCATCTCCTGTTGGACCTGTCAGTATACCTGCATTTCCATTAGGTAAAAGGTCGGTAACATTCAGGTTGGTAAGCGCCAGGGTGCCGTTGTTTACCAGGGTAATGGTATAGTCAAGTACCTGACCTATAGCTGTAACCGTTGCAGGTCCGCCGGTTTGTACTTTGGTAACCGATAACTGGGCAAAACAACTTGGTGCTGTCAGAACTATGTTACCTCCCGAGGTACTGCAAGCTGTTGCACTGTTTCTTACAACAATGCTGTACGTACCTGCGGTCAGTCCGTTGAAGGCGTTGGATGCCTGGAAAGTGCTTCCTCCATCAATACTGTATTCCAAACCGGAACCTACTGCATCAATCACAATGCTACCGTCATTAAGAGCCGGGCAGGATGCCACGGTTGGATCAGTAGCCACTGTATTTGTAATTACCGGGGCTGTTGGTACTGCATCGATCGTTACCGTTGATGCTGCAACAGTTGAACATGTATTGTCTGATGTACTTCTCACTGTTACCGTATAATTACCAGGTAATAGATTCGCAAAGGTCGTTCCAGCCTGGAAGGTCGTGCCATCTATACTGTATTCCAATGTAGCTCCTGTTGGTGAACTTACCACAATCGTACCCGTTGGTACAGCACAAGTAGGCTGTACTGTAACACTGGCAACAGGTGCTGCAGGTGCCGTTGGTACTGCATCTGATCGTTACCGTTGATGCTGCAACCGTTGAACAAGTGTTGTCAGCTATACTTCTTACTGTCAAAGTATAGGTGCCCGGTGCAAGATTTGCAAAGGTCTCTGAGGCCTGGAAGGCTCCACCAACGCTGTACTCTACACCAGCCTGAACCGTAAATGTGATCGTGCCCGTTGGTACAGCACATGTTGGCTGTACTGTGCTCGCTACTGTTGGTACTGAAGGTGCCGTTGGTACTGCGTCTATCGTGATCGCTGAACCTGTCGATACACAAGTCGTATCATTGGTGTCTCTTACACTTACTGTATATGATCCCGGTACAAGGTTAGCAAAAGTCGTTGCTGACTGCCAGGTCGTACCATCTATACTGTACTCCAAAGTAGCTCCTGTTGGTGAACTTACAACGATCGTACCAGTCGGTACTGCACACGTTGGCTGTATCGTAGCACTCGCTACAGGTGAGGCAGGTGCGCCAGGTACAGGATTTACTGTCAGGGTGCCGCCTGTACTGGTACATGTATTGTCTGATGTACTTCTAACGGTTACTGTATAGGTGTTCGGTAACAGAGCCTGCGAAGGTAGTACCAGCCTGGAAGTTTATTCCATCTATACTGTACTCCAAACCAGCGCCTGTTGGTGAACTTACAACGATCGTACCCGTTGGTACAGCACAAGTAGGCTGTACTGTAACACTGGCAACCGGTGCTGCAGGTGCCGTTGGTACTGCATCTGATCGTTACCGTTGATGCTGCAACCGTTGAACAAGTGTTGTCAGCTATACTTCTTACTGTCAATGTATAGGTGCCCGGTGCAAGATTTGCAAAAATCGGTGAGGCCTGGAAGGCCACTGCCTACACTGTATTCTACGCCAGCCTGAGCCGCAAACGTGATCGTACCCGTTGGTACGGCGCATGTTGGCTGTACTGTGCCCGCTACTGTCGGTACTGCAGGGGCCGTCGGTACTGCGTCTATCGTAATCGCTGAACCTGTCGATACACAAGTCGTATCATTGGTGTCTCTTACACTTACTGTATATGATCCCGGTACAAGGTTAGCAAAAGTCGTTGCTGACTGCCAGGTCGTACCATCTATACTGTACTCCAAAGTAGCTCCTGTTGGTGAACTTACAACGATCGTACCAGTCGGTACTGCACACGTTGGCTGTATCGTAGCACTCGCTACAGGTGAGGCAGGTGCCCCAGGTACAGGATTTACTGTCAGGGTGCCGCCTGTACTGGTACATGTATTGTCTGTTGTACTTCTAACGGTTACTGTATAGGTGTTCGGTAACAAGCCTGCGAAGGTAGTACCAGCCTGGAAGTTTATTCCATCTATACTGTACTCCAAACCAGCGCCTGTTGGTGAACTTACAACGATCGTACCCGTTGGTACAGCACAAGTAGGCTGAACCGTAACACTCGCAACCGGAGCTGCAGGGGCCGTTGGTACTGCATCTATCGTTACCGTTGATGCTGCAACCGTTGAACAGGTGTTGTCAGATATACTTCTTACTGTCAATGTATAGGTGCCCGGTGCAAGATTTGCAAAAATCGGTGAGGCCTGGAAGCCACTGCCTACACTGTATTCTACGCCAGCCTGAGCCGCAAACGTGATCGTACCCGTTGGTACGGCGCATGTTGGCTGTACTGTGCCCGCTACTGTCGGTACTGCAGGGGCCGTCGGTACTGCGTCTATCGTAATCGCTGAACCTGTCGATACACAAGTCGTATCATTGGTGTCTCTTACACTTACTGTATATGATCCCGGTACAAGGTTAGCAAAAGTCGTTGCTGACTGCCAGGTCGTACCATCTATACTGTACTCCAAAGTAGCTCCTGTTGGTGAACTTACAACGATCGTACCAGTCGGTACTGCACACGTTGGCTGTATCGTAGCACTCGCTACAGGTGAGGCAGGTGCCCCAGGTACAGGATTTACTGTCAGGGTGCCGCCTGTACTGGTACATGTATTGTCTGTTGTACTTCTAACGGTTACTGTATAGGTGTTCGGTAACAAGCCTGCGAAGGTAGTACCAGCCTGGAAGTTTATTCCATCTATACTGTACTCCAAACCAGCGCCTGTTGGTGAACTTACAACGATCGTACCCGTTGGTACAGCACAAGTAGGCTGAACCGTAACACTCGCAACCGGAGCTGCAGGGGCCGTTGGTATTGCATCTGATCGTTACCGTTGATGCTGCAACCGTTGAACAGGTGTTGTCAGATATACTTCTTACTGTCAATGTATAGGTGCCCGGTGCAAGATTTGCAAAAATCTCTGAGGCCTGGAAGGCTACCGCCAACACTGTACTCTACACCAGCCTGAGCCGTAAACGTGATCGTGCCCGTTGGTACGGCGCATGTTGGCTGTACTGTGCCCGCTACTGTCGGTACTGAAGGGGCCGTTGGTACTGCGTCTATCGTAATCGCTGAACCTGTCGATACACAAGTCGTATCATTGGTGTCTCTTACACTTACTGTATATGATCCCGGTACAAGGTTAGCAAAAGTCGTTGCTGACTGCCAGGTCGTACCATCTATACTGTACTCCAAGGTAGCTCCCGTTGGTGAACTTACAACGATCGTACCAGTCGGTACGGCACACGTTGGCTGTACTGTAGCACTCGCTACAGGGGCTGCAGGTGCGCCAGGTACAGGGTTTACTGTCAATACACCTCCTGTACTTGTACAAGTGTTGTCTGATGTACTTCTCACTGTTACCGTATAATTACCAGGTAATAGATTCGCAAAGGTCGTTCCAGCCTGGAAGGTCGTGCCATCTATACTGTATTCCAATGTAGCTGTACCATCTATACTGTACTCCAAAGTAGCTCCTGTTGGTGAACTTACAACGATCGTACCAGTCGGTACTGCACACGTTGGCTGTATCGTAGCACTCGCTACAGGTGAGGCAGGTGCCCCAGGTACAGGATTTACTGTCAGGGTGCCGCCTGTACTGGTACATGTATTGTCTGTTGTACTTCTAACCGTTACTGTATAGGTGTTCGGTAACAAGCCTGCGAAGGTAGTACCAGCCTGGAAGTTTATTCCATCTATACTGTACTCCAAACCAGCGCCTGTTGGTGAACTTACCACGATCGTACCCGTTGGTACAGCACAAGTAGGCTGAACCGTAACACTCGCAACCGGAGCTGCAGGGGCCGTTGGTATTGCATCTGATCGTTACCGTTGATGCTGCAACCGTTGAACAGGTGTTGTCAGCTATACTTCTTACTGTCAATGTATAGGTGCCCGGTGCAAGATTTGCAAAGGTCTCTGAGGCCTGGAAGGCTCCACCAACGCTGTACTCTACACCAGCCTGAACCGTAAATGTGATCGTGCCCGTTGGTACAGCACATGTTGGCTGTACTGTGCTCGCTACTGTTGGTACTGAAGGTGCCGTTGGTACTGCGTCTATCGTGATCGCTGAACCTGTCGATACACAAGTCGTATCATTGGTGTCTCTTACACTTACTGTATATGATCCCGGTACAAGGTTAGCAAAAGTCGTTGCTGACTGCCAGGTCGTACCATTTATACTGTACTCCAAGGTAGCTCCCGTTGGTGAACTTACAACGATCGTACCAGTCGGTACGGCACACGTTGGCTGTACCGTAGCACTCGCTACAGGGGCTGCAGGTGCGCCAGGTACAGGGTTTACTGTCAATACACCTCCTGTACTTGTACAAGTGTTGTCTGATGTACTTCTCACTGTTACCGTATAATTACCAGGTAATAGATTCGCAAAGGTCGTTCCAGCCTGGAAGGTCGTGCCATCTATACTGTATTCCAATGTAGCTCCTGTTGGTGAACTTACCACAATCGTACCCGTTGGTACAGCACAAGTAGGCTGTACTGTAACACTGGCAACAGGTGCTGCCGGTGCCGTTGGTACTGCATTGATCGTTACCGTTGATGCTGCAACCGTTGAACAAGTGTTGTCAGCTATACTTCTTACTGTCAAAGTATAGGTGCCCGGTGCAAGATTTGCAAAGGTCTCTGAGGCCTGGAAGGCTCCACCAACGCTGTACTCTACACCAGCCTGAACCGTAAATGTGATCGTGCCCGTTGGTACAGCACATGTTGGCTGTACTGTGCTCGCTACTGTTGGTACTGAAGGTGCCGTTGGTACTGCGTCTATCGTGATCGCTGAACCTGTCGATACACAAGTCGTATCATTGGTGTCTCTTACACTTACTGTATATGATCCCGGTACAAGGTTAGCAAAAGTCGTTGCTGACTGCCAGGTCGTACCATTTATACTGTACTCCAAGGTAGCTCCCGTTGGTGAACTTACAACGATCGTACCAGTCGGTACGGCACACGTTGGCTGTACCGTAGCACTCGCTACAGGGGCTGCAGGTGCGCCAGGTACAGGGTTTACTGTCAATACACCTCCTGTACTTGTACAAGTGTTGTCTGATGTACTTCTCACTGTTACCGTATAATTACCAGGTAATAGATTCGCAAAGGTCGTTCCAGCCTGGAAGGTCGTGCCATCTATACTGTATTCCAATGTAGCTCCTGTTGGTGAACTTACCACAATCGTACCCGTTGGTACAGCACAAGTAGGCTGTACTGTAACACTGGCAACAGGTGCTGCAGGGGCCGTTGGTACTGCATTGATCGTTACCGTTGATGCTGCAACCGTTGAACAAGTGTTGTCAGCTATACTTCTTACTGTCAAAGTATAGGTGCCCGGTGCAAGATTTGCAAAGGTCTCTGAGGCCTGGAAGGCTCCACCAACGCTGTACTCTACACCAGCCTGAACCGTAAACGTGATCGTACCCGTTGGTACGGCACATGTTGGCTGTACTGTGCCCGCTACTGTCGGTACTGCAGGGGCCGTCGGTACTGCGTCTATCGTAATCGCTGAACCTGTCGATACACAAGTCGTATCATTGGTGTCTCTTACACTTACTGTATATGATCCCGGTACAAGGTTAGCAAAAGTCGTTGCTGACTGCCAGGTCGTACCATCTATACTGTACTCCAAAGTAGCTCCTGTTGGTGAACTTACAACGATCGTACCAGTCGGTACTGCACACGTTGGCTGTATCGTAGCACTCGCTACAGGTGAGGCAGGTGCCCCAGGTACAGGATTTACTGTCAGGGTGCCGCCTGTACTGGTACATGTATTGTCTGTTGTACTTCTAACCGTTACTGTATAGGTGTTCGGTAACAAGCCTGCGAAGGTAGTACCAGCCTGGAAGTTTATTCCATCTATACTGTACTCCAAACCAGCGCCTGTTGGTGAACTTACAACGATCGTACCCGTTGGTACAGCACAAGTAGGCTGAACCGTAACACTCGCAACCGGAGCTGCAGGGGCCGTTGGTACTGCATCTATCGTTACCGTTGATGCTGCAACCGTTGAACAGGTGTTGTCAGATATACTTCTTACTGTCAATGTATAGGTGCCCGGTGCAAGATTTGCAAAGGTCGGTGAGGCCTGGAAGCCACTGCCTACACTGTATTCTACGCCAGCCTGAGCCGTAAACGTGATCGTACCCGTTGGTACGGCGCATGTTGGCTGTACTGTGCCCGCTACTGTCGGTACTGAAGGGGCCGTCGGTACTGCGTCTATCGTGATCGCTGAACCTGTCGATACACAAGTCGTATCATTGGTGTCTCTTACACTTACTGTATATGATCCCGGTACAAGGTTAGCAAAAGTCGTTGCTGACTGCCAGGTCGTACCATCTATACTGTACTCCAAAGTAGCTCCTGTTGGTGAACTTACAACGATCGTACCAGTCGGTACTGCACACGTTGGCTGTATCGTAGCACTCGCTACAGGTGAGGCAGGTGCCCAGGTACAGGATTTACTGTCAGGGTGCCGCCTGTACTGGTACATGTATTGTCTGTTGTACTTCTAACGGTTACTGTATAGGTGTTCGGTAACAAGCCTGCGAAGGTAGTACCAGCCTGGAAGTTTATTCCATCTATACTGTACTCCAAACCAGCGCCTGTTGGTGAACTTACAACGATCGTACCCGTTGGTACAGCACAAGTAGGCTGTACTGTAACACTGGCAACCGGTGCTGCCGGTGCCGTTGGTACTGCATTGATCGTTACCGTTGATGCTGCAACCGTTGAACAGGTGTTGTCAGCTATACTTCTTACTGTCAAAGTATAGGTGCCCGGTGCAAGATTTGCAAAGGTCTCTGAGGCCTGGAAGGCTCCACCAACGCTGTACTCTACACCAGCCTGAACCGTAAATGTGATCGTGCCCGTTGGTACAGCACATGTTGGCTGTACTGTGCTCGCTACTGTTGGTACTGAAGGTGCCGTTGGTACTGCGTCTATCGTGATCGCTGAACCTGTCGATACACAAGTCGTATCATTGGTGTCTCTTACACTTACTGTATATGATCCCGGTACAAGGTTAGCAAAAGTCGTTGCTGACTGCCAGGTCGTACCATTTATACTGTACTCCAAGGTAGCTCCCGTTGGTGAACTTACAACGATCGTACCAGTCGGTACGGCACACGTTGGCTGTACTGTAGCACTCGCTACAGGGGCTGCAGGTGCGCCAGGTACAGGGTTTACTGTCAATACACCTCCTGTACTTGTACAAGTGTTGTCTGATGTACTTCTCACTGTTACCGTATAATTACCAGGTAATAGATTCGCAAAGGTCGTTCCAGCCTGGAAGGTCGTGCCATCTATACTGTATTCCAATGTAGCTCCTGTTGGTGAACTTACCACAATCGTACCCGTTGGTACAGCACAAGTAGGCTGTACTGTAACACTGGCAACAGGTGCTGCCGGTGCCGTTGGTACTGCATTGATCGTTACCGTTGATGCTGCAACCGTTGAACAAGTGTTGTCAGCTATACTTCTTACTGTCAAAGTATAGGTGCCCGGTGCAAGATTTGCAAAGGTCTCTGAGGCCTGGAAGGCTCCACCAACGCTGTACTCTACACCAGCCTGAACCGTAAATGTGATCGTGCCCGTTGGTACAGCACATGTTGGCTGTACTGTGCTCGCTACTGTTGGTACTGAAGGTGCCGTTGGTACTGCGTCTATCGTGATCGCTGAACCTGTCGATACACAAGTCGTATCATTGGTGTCTCTTACACTTACTGTATATGATCCCGGTACAAGGTTAGCAAAAGTCGTTGCTGACTGCCAGGTCGTACCATTTATACTGTACTCCAAGGTAGCTCCCGTTGGTGAACTTACAACGATCGTACCAGTCGGTACTGCACACGTTGGCTGTATCGTAGCACTCGCTACAGGTGAGCTGCAGGTGCGCCAGGTACAGGGTTTACTGTCAATACACCTCCTGTACTTGTACAAGTGTTGTCTGATGTACTTCTCACTGTTACCGTATAATTACCAGGTAATAGATTCGCAAAGGTCGTTCCAGCCTGGAAGGTCGTGCCATCTATACTGTATTCCAATGTAGCTCCTGTTGGTGAACTTACCACAATCGTACCCGTTGGTACAGCACAAGTAGGCTGAACTGTAACACTGGCAACCGGAGCTGCAGGGGCCGTTGGTACTGCATCTGATCGTTACCGTTGATGCTGCAACCGTTGAACAAGTGTTGTCAGCTATACTTCTTACTGTCAAAGTATAGGTGCCCGGTGCAAGATTTGCAAAGGTCTCTGAGGCCTGGAAGGCTCCACCAACGCTGTACTCTACACCAGCCTGAACCGTAAATGTGATCGTGCCCGTTGGTACAGCACATGTTGGCTGTACTGTGCTCGCTACTGTCGGTACTGCAGGTGCCGTTGGTACTGCGTCTATCGTGATCGCTGAACCTGTCGATACACAAGTCGTATCATTGGTGTCTCTTACACTTACTGTATATGATCCCGGTACAAGGTTAGCAAAAGTCGTTGCTGACTGCCAGGTCGTACCATCTATACTGTACTCCAAAGTAGCTCCTGTTGGTGAACTTACAACGATCGTACCAGTCGGTACTGCACACGTTGGCTGTATCGTAGCACTCGCTACAGGTGAGGCAGGTGCACCGGGAGCTATATTTATTGTAACAGGTGCTGCTGTTGAAGTACAACCGGCCGAATTGGTTACGGTGAAATTATAATTACCAGGTGCCAAACCACTGATCGTGATCGAAGATCCACTACCTGAAATAGCTCCGGGGTTGATTGTCCAGTTACCTGCTGGTAAACCATTCAATACAACACTTCCCGTATTTAAAGCACAAGTTGGTTGTGTAATGGTGCCAACCGTTGGTACTGCAGGGGTTGGCAACTGTGCCGCATTGCTGAAAGATGCTGATGCAACCGAAGTACAGGTAGCATTACCAGAGGTAACTGTATAAGACGTGCCAGCAACCATACCGCTGATCAATCCGCCTGCGCCTACTGTTGGGCCTGCTGGACTAAAGGTATAGGTATTGGCCGCAAGGTAATTCGTAATCGTGCTTGTGCCTGCTGCTGCACAACTAGCAGCTGTGCTGCTTATCGTTGGTACTGCAGGGGTTGGCAACTGTGCCGCATTGCTGAAAGATGCTGATGCAACCGAAGTACAGGTAGCATTACCAGAGGTAACTGTATAAGACGTGCCAGCAACCATACCGCTGATCAATCCGCCTGCGCCTACTGTTGGGCCTGCTGGACTAAAGGTATAGGTATTGGCCGCAAGGTAATTCGTAATCGTGCTTGTGCCTGCTGCTGCACAACTAGCAGCTGTGCTGCTTATCGTTGGTACTGCAGGGGTTGGCAACTGTGCCGCATTGCTGAAAGATGCTGATGCAACCGAAGTACAGGTAGCATTACCAGAGGTAACTGTATAAGACGTGCCAGCAACCATACCGCTGATCAATCCGCCTGCGCCTACTGTTGGGCCTGCTGGACTAAAGGTATAGGTATTGGCCGCAAGGTAATTCGTAATCGTGCTTGTGCCTGCTGCTGCACAACTAGCAGCTGTGCTGCTTATCGTTGGTACTGCAGGGGTTGGCAACTGTGCCGCATTGCTGAAAGATGCTGATGCAACCGAAGTACAGGTAGCATTACCAGAGGTAACTGTATAAGACGTGCCAGCAACCATACCGCTGATCAATCCGCCTGCGCCTACTGTTGGGCCTGCTGGACTAAAGGTATAGGTATTGGCCGCAAGGTAATTCGTAATCGTGCTTGTGCCTGCTGCTGCACAACTAGCAGCTGTGCTGCTTATCGTTGGTACTGCAGGGGTTGGCAACTGTGCCGCATTGCTGAAAGATGCTGATGCAACCGAAGTACAGGTAGCATTACCAGAGGTAACTGTATAAGACGTGCCAGCAACCATACCGCTGATCAATCCGCCTGCGCCTACTGTTGGGCCTGCTGGACTAAAGGTATAGGTATTGGCCGCAAGGTAATTCGTAATCGTGCTTGTGCCTGCTGCTGCACAACTAGCAGCTGTGCTGCTTATCGTTGGTACTGCAGGGGTTGGCAACTGTGCCGCATTGCTGAAAGATGCTGATGCAACCGAAGTACAGGTAGCATTACCAGAGGTAACTGTATAAGACGTGCCAGCAACCATACCGCTGATCAATCCGCCTGCGCCTACTGTTGGGCCTGCTGGACTAAAGGTATAGGTATTGGCCGCAAGGTAATTCGTAATCGTGCTTGTGCCTGCTGCTGCACAACTAGCAGCTGTGCTGCTTATCGTTGGTACTGCAGGGGTTGGCAACTGTGCCGCATTGCTGAAAGATGCTGATGCAACCGAAGTACAGGTAGCATTACCAGAGGTAACTGTATAAGACGTGCCAGCAACCATACCGCTGATCAATCCGCCTGCGCCTACTGTTGGGCCTGCTGGACTAAAGGTATAGGTATTGGCCGCAAGGTAATTCGTAATCGTGCTTGTGCCTGCTGCTGCACAACTAGCAGCTGTGCTGCTTATCGTTGGTACTGCAGGGGTTGGCAACTGTGCCGCATTGCTGAAAGATGCTGATGCAACCGAAGTACAGGTAGCATTACCAGAGGTAACTGTATAAGACGTGCCAGCAACCATACCGCTGATCAATCCGCCTGCGCCTACTGTTGGGCCTGCTGGACTAAAGGTATAGGTATTGGCCGCAAGGTAATTCGTAATCGTGCTTGTGCCTGCTGCTGCACAACTAGCAGCTGTGCTGCTTATCGTTGGTACTGCAGGGGTTGGCAACTGTGCCGCATTGCTGAAAGATGCTGATGCAACCGAAGTACAGGTAGCATTACCAGAGGTAACTGTATAAGACGTGCCAGCAACCATACCGCTGATCAATCCGCCTGCGCCTACTGTTGGGCCTGCTGGACTAAAGGTATAGGTATTGGCCGCAAGGTAATTCGTAATCGTGCTTGTGCCTGCTGCTGCACAACTAGCAGCTGTGCTGCTTATCGTTGGTACTGCAGGGGTTGGCAACTGTGCCGCATTGCTGAAAGATGCTGATGCAACCGAAGTACAGGTAGCATTACCAGAGGTAACTGTATAAGACGTGCCAGCAACCATACCGCTGATCAATCCGCCTGCGCCTACTGTTGGGCCTGCTGGACTAAAGGTATAGGTATTGGCCGCAAGGTAATTCGTAATCGTGCTTGTGCCTGCTGCTGCACAACTAGCAGCTGTGCTGCTTATCGTTGGTACTGCAGGGGTTGGCAACTGTGCCGCATTGCTGAAAGATGCTGATGCAACCGAAGTACAGGTAGCATTACCAGAGGTAACTGTATAAGACGTGCCAGCAACCATACCGCTGATCAATCCGCCTGCGCCTACTGTTGGGCCTGCTGGACTAAAGGTATAGGTATTGGCCGCAAGGTAATTCGTAATCGTGCTTGTGCCTGCTGCTGCACAACTAGCAGCTGTGCTGCTTATCGTTGGTACTGCAGGGGTTGGCAACTGTGCCGCATTGCTGAAAGATGCTGATGCAACCGAAGTACAGGTAGCATTACCAGAGGTAACTGTATAAGACGTGCCAGCAACCATACCGCTGATCAATCCGCCTGCGCCTACTGTTGGGCCTGCTGGACTAAAGGTATAGGTATTGGCCGCAAGGTAATTCGTAATCGTGCTTGTGCCTGCTGCTGCACAACTAGCAGCTGTGCTGCTTATCGTTGGTACTGCAGGGGTTGGCAACTGTGCCGCATTGCTGAAAGATGCTGATGCAACCGAAGTACAGGTAGCATTACCAGAGGTAACTGTATAAGACGTGCCAGCAACCATACCGCTGATCAATCCGCCTGCGCCTACTGTTGGGCCTGCTGGACTAAAGGTATAGGTATTGGCCGCAAGGTAATTCGTAATCGTGCTTGTGCCTGCTGCTGCACAACTAGCAGCTGTGCTGCTTATCGTTGGTACTGCAGGGGTTGGCAACTGTGCCGCATTGCTGAAAGATGCTGATGCAACCGAAGTACAGGTAGCATTACCAGAGGTAACTGTATAAGACGTGCCAGCAACCATACCGCTGATCAATCCGCCTGCGCCTACTGTTGGGCCTGCTGGACTAAAGGTATAGGTATTGGCCGCAAGGTAATTCGTAATCGTGCTTGTGCCTGCTGCTGCACAACTAGCAGCTGTGCTGCTTATCGTTGGTACTGCAGGGGTTGGCAACTGTGCCGCATTGCTGAAAGATGCTGATGCAACCGAAGTACAGGTAGCATTACCAGAGGTAACTGTATAAGACGTGCCAGCAACCATACCGCTGATCAATCCGCCTGCGCCTACTGTTGGGCCTGCTGGACTAAAGGTATAGGTATTGGCCGCAAGGTAATTCGTAATCGTGCTTGTGCCTGCTGCTGCACAACTAGCAGCTGTGCTGCTTATCGTTGGTACTGCAGGGGTTGGCAACTGTGCCGCATTGCTGAAAGATGCTGATGCAACCGAAGTACAGGTAGCATTACCAGAGGTAACTGTATAAGACGTGCCAGCAACCATACCGCTGATCAATCCGCCTGCGCCTACTGTTGGGCCTGCTGGACTAAAGGTATAGGTATTGGCCGCAAGGTAATTCGTAATCGTGCTTGTGCCTGCTGCTGCACAACTAGCAGCTGTGCTGCTTATCGTTGGTACTGCAGGGGTTGGCAACTGTGCCGCATTGCTGAAAGATGCTGATGCAACCGAAGTACAGGTAGCATTACCAGAGGTAACTGTATAAGACGTGCCAGCAACCATACCGCTGATCAATCCGCCTGCGCCTACTGTTGGGCCTGCTGGACTAAAGGTATAGGTATTGGCCGCAAGGTAATTCGTAATCGTGCTTGTGCCTGCTGCTGCACAACTAGCAGCTGTGCTGCTTATCGTTGGTACTGCAGGGGTTGGCAACTGTGCCGCATTGCTGAAAGATGCTGATGCAACCGAAGTACAGGTAGCATTACCAGAGGTAACTGTATAAGACGTGCCAGCAACCATACCGCTGATCAATCCGCCTGCGCCTACTGTTGGGCCTGCTGGACTAAAGGTATAGGTATTGGCCGCAAGGTAATTCGTAATCGTGCTTGTGCCTGCTGCTGCACAACTAGCAGCTGTGCTGCTTATCGTTGGTACTGCAGGGGTTGGCAACTGTGCCGCATTGCTGAAAGATGCTGATGCAACCGAAGTACAGGTAGCATTACCAGAGGTAACTGTATAAGACGTGCCAGCAACCATACCGCTGATCAATCCGCCTGCGCCTACTGTTGGGCCTGCTGGACTAAAGGTATAGGTATTGGCCGCAAGGTAATTCGTAATCGTGCTTGTGCCTGCTGCTGCACAACTAGCAGCTGTGCTGCTTATCGTTGGTACTGCAGGGGTTGGCAACTGTGCCGCATTGCTGAAAGATGCTGATGCAACCGAAGTACAGGTAGCATTACCAGAGGTAACTGTATAAGACGTGCCAGCAACCATACCGCTGATCAATCCGCCTGCGCCTACTGTTGGGCCTGCTGGACTAAAGGTATAGGTATTGGCCGCAAGGTAATTCGTAATCGTGCTTGTGCCTGCTGCTGCACAACTAGCAGCTGTGCTGCTTATCGTTGGTACTGCAGGGGTAGCTGGTTGTGCATTGATCACAACATTGCCTGATACTGTTGAAGTACAACCCGCCGCATTGGTAACCGTATAAGTATATGTGCCCGTTGCCAATCCTGAGATCGTAGTGCTTGCACCAGTGCCATTTGTAACAACCGCTCCAGGATTTCTGGTAAGAGTCCAGTTACCCGCAGGTAAACCGCTCAATACAACACTGCCCGTAGCTACCGTACAGGTAGGTTGTGTTATTGTACCAACCGTTGGTGCCGGTGGGGTAGCTGGTTGTGCACTGATAACAACATTGCCCGAAGCCGGTGAAATACATCCTGCCGCATTGGTAACTGTAAAATTATAGGTGCCTGTCGCTAAACCACTGATGGTAGTGGTTGGTCCGCTGCCTGTAATTGCGCCCGGGTTGATTGTCCAGTTACCTGCCGGTAAACCGCTCAATTCAACACTGCCTGTAGCTACTGCACAGGTTGGCTGGGTAATGGTACCTACTGTTGGTGCAGGTCAGGCAGCCGGTGCACAAGGTTGCAAATTTAAATTTACAGTATTGGAATTTTCTGAGTCAATTATCACTGATCCATTATTAACTATAGGAAAAGTAACCGTTGCTCTGTTGGAAACCGTGTTAATTGGAGGTGTATTGACCACAGTAACTCTAAAAGTAACCGTAGCCGTTCCCCCAACCACAACCACACCACTGGGTTGTGCCGGTGAGTTAATTTCTGCACCGGTTGCGTATGGCATATTCCCGCTGATATCAGCTACAGGGTTTCCATTTAAAGTGGTCGAATTCGGAACATAGGCCGTTGAAGCCGGGATCGCATCCTGCAAAGCGGCATCATTTGACATGATATTTCCCGAATTTGAAACGACAATCGTAAACTCTAAAATATCACCAGCTGTAGCAATAGTTGCATTGTTTACCCCTGTGGTAATATTATTAACCGATTTAACCGCAGTAAGATTCGGGTTAAAATTCGGTGCAGCACATGAGCCCAAATCGTAAACTCTCGGGTTCGCATTTCCAATAACTGTTCCACCCAAATTTAGAGAAGAGAAATTAATCGAAACAACTGTTTGTCCGCTGTTGGAAGTAGTTATTAGATTTCCGCTTGCATTAAATGCAGCTCCTGTTGACCCGTTTGGCCCAATATTACCCAGGTTTTTAGCAGTTAATGTGCTAATATTAACAACATATAAATAAGAAAGGCCGCTACCTCCAACTGAAGAATACCAATGTAAACGACCGTTTCCGTCAAAAGCCATGTCTCCATAAGCCAGTGTGGGGCCAATGGCATCTCCTGCATCAAATACCAGAGCACCCAAGTCAGCTGCAACACCCGGCACGCCAACATTAACCCTTCTCAAATGTTTTGCGCCATCTATATAATAAACATTCCCTGCAGCATCAGCCGCTTCACCAATATTTAAACCATTTACGGTAGCTCCTGTATCGGTTTGGGTAAAGCCATCAAACCTGTAAAATGGCGGAGTGCCAAATGTAGCATTGTCATAATAGGCATTTCCGTTCGCACTTACTGCAAGTCCTCCTACCAGTTGAGGTGCGGTAAAGACCGGTATCATTGTTGACCCGCTTAATTCATAGAGCACATTCCGATTGCCATTGCTGGCACTAGCATATATCTTCCCGCAGCTCAAAACTGCATTTGAAGTGAGGCACAGGGTAAAAGTACCTGCATAACTTGCATCAAAAGTGTCGACCGAAATATAATAGGTGTTGCCAACGGTTAAACCGGATGAGATTAAAGAGACATTATCCGGATTTGCATTGTACCGGGCGCTTACTATTTCTGTCAGACCGTCAGCCTGCCATAATGCCACCTGGGTTCTTCGTTGGGTTCCCTTGGTTCCTCCAACATCAACCCGGATATAAATGTCCGTACTTGTTGCCACAAAACGAAACCATCGGTTTAATCTCGGGCCACTGTTATTCCAGTTTGTTCCTGCATTTCTGTCTGGGGTAGCTCCAACCGTTGTATAAATGGCATCCGGTGAGCAGCCATTGATATATGCTGATACATCTATTGCTCCCTCATACCAATCATAATCGAGATATTCCCTAAAATCAACTTCAGGATTTGCATTTGCGTTTGGCAACAGAGCGGGGTTATTGATCGTTCCGTTCACATCAGTATACCCAACGGTAGCATCAGTGGCATTATCAAGACCATCAAAATCTGTATCCGTGCCTGTTAAAGTAATACCAGCCTCAAGCGTATCATTTCTTCCATCATTTTCTGAATCCAGATCCAGATAATCCGGATTATCAAGACTCTCAGTATTTACGGGGATCAAACCATTCAGATAGGCTGTATCCAGTCCGTTCGTATTAAAAGTACCGTTTGGCGGAATATAACCTAAAGTTGTTTGTGCTTCGACATTGTCCGGGATACCATCTCCATCACTGTCCAAGTCAATGTAATTCTGAATAAGATCTGAATCGTCCGTACTTTCAGCAATGGTATAGTTAATAAGTCCGCTATTCGACAAAGTTTGCACTGAATTTGGAATTCCATCGGTACCAACAGCACCGGTTAATCTTCCATTGGTTTGTGCCTGGTTATGGCCTGCTTCAACGGCATCAAAAATGCCATCATTGTCACTGTCCAAATCGAGGTAATTGTCTATTCCGTCACCATCTGTGTCAAGATCCGGGGTTTCTAAGAGTGCTTCATCGAAATTTGTTGAGTTGCTCATGTCAACCACATAGGAGTAGGTACCCGGACTTAACAATACCGTTCCCTGAACATATGTCCAGGGTGCAGTTTGAGAATTATTTCCGTTACTTGAAATAGCTATTGCACCTGTTGTGCTAACTACAGTGCCGGTATTGCCCACACCACTGCGAATTGATATCTGTCCTGATCCTGAAGAATTGTCTCTGGGCGAAAAATACCCTGAATAGGTAACTGTTCGGCTTGAAGTAATTGTAAAAGACTGATAAAAAATGCTGGTACCACTGATATCAAAGTATTGCTGGTTTTCTCCAGAAATGGTAAATGGATTGGCATCCAAATTGGGTCCACCACTTCCGTAACCGGTACCTCCGTTTACCATTACAATATTGGTTTGACCTGAACCGGGTGCCAAAACCCAGGGAGCTATAGCAACATTTAAATGATTTCCAATACCGGTTTGTGCTACAAGATCAAAACCGCCATTAATTAACAAGTTACCGTTCTCAACTGTATCAGGTATACCATCGTTATCATCATCCAAATCGATTGCATCGTAAATTCCATCCCCATCGCTATCCAGATTGTTAAACCCACCAGCATTTACCATATCACTAAATGAGAAATTACCTCCTCCACCGATAGGACCCTGACAGGAAGAAATAACCTGACCGTTCATGCTGATTGTTTTACTTGCGCTGCATGGGTTACTTGTATCAACGGTTCCGCCGGTATTGATTACTATACCCGCATCAAGTCCTAAATTCAAATCATAGTTATTCCCTCCCCAAACCAAATCGCCATCGCTGGAAATTGTCATTAAACTTAATGGCAAGATTGAATTACCATTAAGTGTTAAATTTTCACGGCTACCGGAATTATCTCCAATCGTCAATGTGATAATGTTTGATGGAATTGTTCCTGACAGACCAATGGAATGACCGTTTCTTATAGTAACATTAACCGTACCTGGTATTTGGCCCGGATAATTTGTCGCTGCAACCCATGAGGTCCCATTATAACGCTCCCAGGTTGTAAGCGTGGTCCAGTTACCGGAAGCAATCGACCTGTAATCATTCAGAACCTGCCCGAAAGTCAGGCTGATAAATCCAAATAACAGGATGAGAAACATCAGTAATTTTCTGGACGAATCAGATACAATTGATCTGCTGTTTGAAGGACTTTTGCGCAGTGCGAGGGGACTCTTTAAATTGTACATACAATTCTGGGTATTTGTTTTGGTTGCTGTAAAATATTGAATCCTGTTAAGGCAAATTTTGCCATAACAGGAGTGATTCATTCTTAAAAACTCAACCGAATGAGGGATTGCGGTTTTCATTTATTTAAATATTTATTTTTGCCGTTATGCTGTTTTTTTCCTTTTTTCCAGGTTTTACAAGCATTTTCACCTGATTATGCCCGTTAAAAAGTTGTTAACATTCAAATTAAAATTGTTAATAACCGAAACGAAGCAAATAGCTGCTTATTGCATTTTTAGAAAAATAATTCTTGGCAAAGCCAGTGAAGTATGATTTTATTCAAAAAATATTGTACAAGAATCTGAAGAAAACTTTATACATTATTATCCGATTTGTTCTATATTTGCACTTATTTAGAATAATTCTATATATCATGGTACAAGTAACAGAAATAGCAAAAAAGAAAGTCATTGACCTGATGCAGGAAGAAGGATTCAGCGCTGACAAAGATTTTGTGCGGGTGGGAGTAAAAAGCGGTGGCTGTTCAGGGTTGTCTTATGAACTGAAATTTGATGACCATCAGCACGAAGGCGATAAGGTATTTGAAGACAATGGTGTGAAGATCATTGTTGATAAAAAAAGTTTTTTGTATCTTGTTGGCACCGTGCTCGATTATTCCGGCGGATTGAACGGCACAGGCTTTGTTTTTAAAAACCCGAATGCAAACAGGACTTGTGGGTGTGGGGAGTCGTTTTCACTTTAAAATCAAAGTTGAAGGTTTAAGGTTCAAGGTTTTGAGTATATCTTTATAAATGGCAACAATTAAGTAATTTGAGGATTTAGAGATTTGGAAATGTCCAGGATACTTTGCAACGACATCTTTAAATTGGCATCAAATTCTGAATTAAGTTCTGATTATAAACTTTTTAATCAATTAAATAACTCTTCCGGCTCTATAATGGACAATATCGCGGAAGGATTTGAAAGAAACGGAAATAAAGAATTCAAACAATACTTGTCAATTGCAAAAGCTTCCTGCGGAGAAACGAGATCTCAGTTATATCGGGTACTGGACAGAAATTATTGTTCTGAAGCTGAATTTGAAAATATTAAAAGTCAAACACTGGTGATAATCAAAAAGTTGAAGCGTTTATTACATATTTAAAGAAAGTGATTTTAAAGGGAGTAAATTCAACCAAGAACTTTGAACTTTGAACCTTTAACATTGAACCTTGAACATTGAACATTGAACTTTAAAACATGAAGTACACCGAAGACGACCTGAAAAAAGAACTCGAATCAAAAGATTACGAGTATGGTTTTTATACTGATATTGAATCAGATACCTTCCCGAAAGGTTTAAATGAAGGGGTTATCAGAGCCATCTCTGCCAAAAAAAATGAACCTGCCTGGATGACAGACTGGCGTTTGGATGCCTTCAAGATCTGGCAAAGCATGAAGGAACCGGAGTGGGCCAATATTATTTACGAAAAACCTGATTTTCAGGATATCAGTTATTATTCTGCTCCAAAACCAAAAAAAACGCTGGGTAGTCTGGATGAGGTGGATCCTGAATTACTGAAGACCTTTAAGAAACTGGGTATATCTATCAATGAGCAAAAAAGAATGACCGGAGTGGCCATGGATATCGTTGTCGATTCCGTTTCTGTTGCAACTACCTTTAAAGAAACCCTTGCAGAACGCGGTATTATTTTTTGCCCAATTTCGGAGGCCATAAAAACACACCCTGACCTTGTAAAAAAATACCTGGGAACGATTGTTCCAAAAACAGATAATTTTTATGCCGCCCTCAATTCAGCCGTGTTTACTGATGGCTCTTTTTGCTATATACCGAAAGGGGTCAAATGTCCGATGGAGCTTTCAACCTATTTCAGGATCAACGAAGGGGGTACCGGGCAGTTTGAGCGAACACTGTTAATTGCTGATGAGGGTAGTTATGTGAGCTATCTGGAAGGATGTACTGCTCCCGCCAGGGATGAAAACCAGCTGCACGCAGCGGTTGTGGAGCTGATCGCTTTGGATAAGGCTGAAATTAAATACTCAACCGTACAAAACTGGTTTCCGGGAGATGCTCAGGGCAAAGGAGGGGTGTATAATTTTGTCACCAAAAGAGGTATTTGCCACGAAAGTGCAAAAATTTCCTGGACACAGGTTGAAACGGGAAGTGCCATTACCTGGAAATACCCGAGCTGTATTTTAAAAGGTGACAATTCGGTTGGTGAATTTTATTCCATAGCTGTCACAAATCATTTTCAACAGGCAGATACAGGTACCAAAATGGTGCATCTCGGAAAAAACACCAAAAGCACCATCATTTCAAAAGGCATCTCTGCCGGTAAATCACAAAATTCCTACCGCGGATTGGTACAGATCGGTGCCCGTGCGGAAAATGCCCGAAATTTTTCGCAATGTGACTCCCTGTTGATGGGGAACAATTGCGGGGCACATACCTTTCCTTATATTGAAGCCAAGAATAAAACAGCTCATGTGGAACACGAGGCAACGACCAGTAAAATTGGTGAAGACCAGTTGTTCTATTGTAATCAACGGGGAATAGATACTGAAAAAGCCATTGCCCTGATCGTGAACGGTTTCAGCAAGGAAGTCCTGAACAAATTACCCATGGAATTTGCTGTGGAAGCTCAGAAATTGCTGGAGATCTCCTTGGAAGGAAGTGTAGGTTAGGAAGGATAAAGGATAAAGGATAAAGGATAAAGGAAAAAGTAAAAAGTAAAAAGTAAAAGGTAAAAAGTTCAAATAGATCAATTAAAAACAACCGGCCTTGTTTTTTTGGAATTTGGCCAGGCAATTATAAATAATACAAATGAATCAAAATATGCTCACGATCAAGAATTTACATGCCGGTATTAACGGCAAGGAAATATTAAAAGGAATAGATCTCACCATCAAAGCGGGCGAGGTGCATGCCATTATGGGCCCGAACGGATCAGGTAAAAGCACTCTGTCTGCCGTAATTGCGGGTAATGAGAATTTTGAAGTATATGAAGGCGACATCCTGTTTAACGGAGAAAGCATATTGGAACTTTCTGCCGATGAAAGAGCCCATAAAGGGGTATTCATGTCCTTTCAATATCCAGTAGAAATTCCTGGTGTCACCACCACAAATTTTATTAAAACAGCCATCAACGCCAACAGGAAAGCCAAAGGATTGGATGATTTACCTGCCAAGGAAATGCTGCAGATGATACGGGAAAAATCCGATTTGCTGGAAATGGACAGAAAATTTTTGTCGCGTTCGTTGAATGAAGGATTTTCAGGTGGTGAAAAAAAACGCAATGAAATATTTCAAATGGCCATGCTTGAACCCAAACTGGCCATACTCGACGAAACGGATTCCGGTCTGGATATCGATGCGCTGAAGATCGTTGCCAATGGAGTTAATAAACTGAAGAGCAAAGACAATGCAACAATCGTAATTACCCATTACCAAAGATTACTGGACTATATTATTCCTGACCATGTACATGTGCTGCACGACGGAAAGATCGTTAAGTCGGGTGGAAAAGAACTCGCTTATACCCTGGAAGAAAAAGGGTATGACTGGGTGAAATAGAGTCGAGAGTCAAAAGTCTGAAGTCGAGAGTCTGAAGTCGAGAGTCTCATATGAGTTGTTTTATGGATTTTAAATAATTAAAAATTGGGTGCGATAAATTCTTTTGAAGATATTTTAGCTTGGCAAAAGGCAAGAGAATTGAATAAAGAAATATATCAAATAACGCAACTTGATAGTTTTAAAAACGATATTGATTTTAAAAGACAAATAAGGCGCGCTTCAGTTTCTATTTCCTCTAATATTGCTGAAGGATTCGATAGAAATACCGATAAGGAATTTGTTCATTTTTTATTTATTGCGAAAGCATCAGCATCAGAAGTTAGATCTCAACTTTATTTAGCTTTGGATTTGGATTATGTAGATGAAAAAATCTTTCATGATTTGACAAATAAAACTTTGGAACTTTCTAAATTACTTGCAGGATTTATAAAGTATTTAAATAAGATAAAATAGGTTACAAAAAAACTCTGGACTTTTGACTCTAGACTTAAGACAAATATCTACATGGAATTAAAAGATAAACTCGTTGCTTCCTTTATGGCCTTTGAAAACAAAGGCAACATCGATCTGGAATCTCCTGTACACAAACTGCGTACAGCTGCTATTAACAAATTTGAGCAGCTGGGTTTTCCTGCCAAAAAAGATGAAGAGTGGAAATACACTTCCTTAAATACTTTGCTTAAAAATGATTTCAGTGTTTTTCCTGATACCGAAAATGTTCTGGAACTCAAAGACGTAAGACAGTATTTTCTGGATGAAATCGATACGTACCGCATCGTTTTTGTGGATGGGCTGTACAGTCCGTTCCTGTCGCACACCTCACATGAGCAGGGCGATATCTGTTTGTTGTCATCGGCGCTTAAACAGCCAAAATACCAGATGATCATCGATCATTATTTTGGAAAAATTGCCTCAAACGATGAAAGTTTAACCTGTTTAAATACCGCCTTTGCCAGAGAGGGGGCCTTTATTCGTATTCCAAAAAACACCATAGTTGAAAGGCCTGTCCAAATATTGTATTTCTCTACCGGAAATGAAAAAGAGCTGATCCTGCAACCGAGAAATCTGGTTATTGTTGATGAAAATTCTCATGTCCAGATCATAGAAAGACACCAGAGCCTGACCACAAATAAGGTTTTAACCAATGCTGTAACTGAAATATTCGTTAACAAACGGGCGATCGTCGATTACTACAAATTGCAGAACGACAATCTATCTGCTTCGCTGATCGACAATACTTTTGTGCAACAAAAGGACAGCAGCATAGCCACAGTAAATACTTTTTCGTTTGGAGGGAAACTTACCAGAAATAACCTGACTTTTACCCATGAAGGTGAACGTGTTACCTCTAATTTGAATGGCATCACCATCATAGGTGAAAGTCAGCATGTAGATAACCACACCATGATCCATCATAAACGCGAGAACTGCGAAAGCCATGAGCTGTACAAAGGCATTTTTGACGAGCAGTCTACTGGTGTTTTTAACGGAAAAGTTCTAGTAGATAAAATTGCTCAAAAAACGAATGCCTATCAACAAAACGACAATGTGCTGATCGGTGAAAAGGCAACGATAAATGCCAAACCCCAGCTTGAGATCTTTGCCGATGATGTAAAATGCTCTCACGGCTGTACCATCGGCCAATTGGACGATAAAGCGCTGTTCTACCTTCAATCACGCGGAATTCCAAAAAAAGAAGCCAAGGCCCTTTTGTTATTTGCTTTTGGGAATGATGTGGTCGAAAGAATCAAGATCCCTTCGCTGAAAACCAGGATATCCAAACTTATTGCTGAAAAATTAAAAGTCGATTTGCAGATCCAGATCTGATCTTTTTTCCGGTCAGGCCAGACGGCTGTTGCAATCGGCAATGGCTTTTTCGTTTTTCCAGTCTATCCACTGTTGTCCTTTCATTTTGCGCATCACATTATCATAGTTACGCATCACAAAAATATTGTACAGCGCCTGCGCCAGATTTTTTGGATTTCTCGCTATGGAACGCATGCTCATCGAAAAACCTGGCGTTATGTATTTCATATAGTGCCAATACCCTTCAGGCATATACAACACATGCCCGTGTTCAAGTTCAGCTATATAACCCTTTGCCATTTTTAGAGCTGGCCATTTCTCAAGATCAGGATTGGAAAAGTCAATGGATTCATGGGTGATCAGGGAATTTGGCACCTTGTACAGGTATTTTTTTTCTTCATAAGGAAACAGGATACATTCTTTTTTTCCATGAAAATGAAAGTGTAAAATATTGGCCAGATCAATGTCGTAATGCATAAACGTAAAAGAATCCTGTCCCCCAAAAAATAGCATGGGCATCGATTTCATTATGCGCAATCCGATATCCGGAAATTTAAAATCCTTTTGAAGAGAAGGTACTTCTTTTAAAATATTGTAAAGAAATATGCGGTACCGTGTTGGCTCTTTTTGCAGTAGGTCAATATAATCCTTCATTTTCATCTTTGCATGAGGCTCATTAAAACCGTCTTTGTAATCCACCGGGCGGTCATCATACAGAGGGACCTCCTTTTCTCCTACTGCTTCCTTGATATAGTCCAGATTCCATTTGGTATAAGCCGGCCAGTCTTCGATCAAATTTTCTATGACCAGGGGTTTCTGCGGTTTTACATAATTCTGTATAAAATCTTTCCTGGAAATGGTCTTTACGCGATCTACTTTTTGCAGGTTGAGTTTCATAAAAAAGAAATTTATATTACTTTATTGCTGCAAGTATTTCTTTCAGCAACTTATTAAAATCAAATTCGGGATCTTCGGTCAGTCCGGTTCGCACGATTACAACTTGTTTTGAAGGAATGATGAATACCATTTGCCCCTGAAAGCCATTGGCCGAATACAGGTCGCGGGGTGCATCGGGATATACTCCGCCAGCATTCAGCCAGAAGTGGCCCCCGTACCTTCCATCCGAGCCGTTTGTGGGAGTTGCCACAAATTTCACCCAGGAAGGATCAAAAATTTGCTCTCCATTCCAATTGCCCTTGTGCAAATACAAGAGACCAAATTTTCCCCAGTCTCTGGTGTTCGCCCAGGCATAAGATGATCCCACAAAATTTCCACTCAGATCTGTTTCAACCTGGGCAGAATGCATTCCGATCTTATCCAGCAATTCTTCATACCAGAAATTCAAATACGCTTGCTGGTCAGGAAATAATTTTCTCAATAATGGCCCCGCCAAAACATTGGAAGTACCGGAAGAATAATTCCAGCTTTCGTTAATCTTTCCCACCATAGGCTTGTTCACCTGAACTTCACCCATATTGTCAGCCACATACAGCATATGGGTTACATCCGACAGATCGCCGTAATCTTCTTCCCATTCCAGACCACTGTTCATGTGCAGCAGATCTTTATAAGTAATGGCTGAACGGCCATCATTTTGCCAGGCTTCGATACCGGTCTTTTGGTCGATATCTATCCGACCTTGCTTCTGCAGAATTCCATAAATGGTTGAGGTTATGCTTTTTGTCATTGACCAGCCCAAAACAGGGGTTTGCGCATCAAAACCCGGGGCGTACTTTTCAGCCAGGATCTGGTCTTTGTATATCACTAACAGCGATCTGGTCTTTTTTAGTTCTTCAGCCGGTTTATCGAAGGCATTTTCTACTGCTTTTTTTAAGAGATCGTGGTTTACTTCACTAAAAACGGTATCTTTCTGAGGTAAATTTCCATAGGGATATGGGCAGGTTTTTTGCAATTTTATTTCTTTTTGGTTTGGGAATTACAGGAGGTGTTTCAGCTCCTTCCTGCAGCAGCACAGCTCCAAGACCCTCAATAAAAACTGCCTTTCTTTCCTTCATTCCAAAAAAGCTTGAAACCACCGATCTGGTGTTTTTATCTGTTTGATTATCAGCCAGGGGCAAGATCGAAAAATCATTATCCCCGCTTTCTATGGATTCAATTGAACGGTTTGCGTAATAAACACCGCTGGCGATATTCTTGGCAGAAAATCCCGTGACGATCGTGAGTCTCGGATAATAAGAGTATACCAGGTAAATCAGTGCCAAAAACATCAATACGGCGCCTATTTTCAGAACTCTTTTCATAAATTACAAAGGTTAAATTCAAATGAGAAATCAGTGACAAAAATAAAGAATTAATTTGCGTATTCTAAAGGCAGCTGATATAAGTTTTCTATCTTTGTATTTAGAATCATTCTAAAAAATATGATCGATATTCAAAAAATACGCAGGGATTTTCCTATTTTGAGCAGAACTGTTAACGGCAAACAACTGGTTTATTTTGACAATGCGGCAACTTCACAAAAACCCCGGCAGGTAATTGATTCACTTGTTGATTTTTACTCAAATCACAATGCGAATATTCACAGAGGGGTGCATACCCTGAGTCAGGAAGCAACCGATCTTTTTGAAAATGCCAGAAAAAAAGTACAGCTTCACTTCAATGCCAAAAAATCGCATGAAATAATTTTTACCTCGGGCACTACCCACAGCATCAATCTGGTTGCCAGCGGTTTTGCGGCCTTCATAAAAAAGGGTGACGAGATTATAGTGTCGGCACTGGAGCACCACAGCAATATTGTTCCCTGGCAAATGTTATGCGAGCGTACAGGGGCAGTGTTGCGGGTTATTCCAATGACTTTGGATGGCGAATTACGGATGGATATTTTTAAGGGATTGCTTTCCTCTAAAACGAAAATTGTCTTTGTCAATCATGTATCAAATGCCCTGGGAACAATAAATCCAATAGAAGAAATTATAAAATTATCACATGCAGTGGGGGCAGCTGTATTAATCGACGGAGCGCAGGCTACACCACATATAAAACCGGACCTGCAGGCACTGGACTGCGATTTTTATACCTGTTCGGCACATAAACTCTGTGGCCCTACAGGCGTTGGTATGCTTTACGGAAAGGAGGCCTGGCTTCAAAAGCTTCCTCCTTACCAGGGCGGTGGAGAAATGATCAGCGAGGTGACTTTTGAAAAAACGAGTTATGCCGACCTGCCCCATAAATTTGAGGCCGGCACACCCAATATTGCTGATGGTATCGCTTTTGGAGTTGCTCTTGATTACCTCAATTCGATTGGTTTTGAAAACATAGCCGCATATGAAAATGAATTGCTCGCCTATGCCACTGAAAAACTCATGGCAATAGATGGGCTGATCATCTATGGCCCAAAAACAAAAAAAGCGCCGGTTATCTCCTTTAATATTGAAGGAATCCATCCATATGATATTGGCGTTATACTAGACAAACTCGGTATTGCCGTTCGAACCGGCCATCATTGTGCCCAACCCATTATGGATTTTTATAAGATCCCCGGAACGGTAAGATCGTCCTTTGCATTTTATAATACCAAAGAAGAAATTGATATCTTTGTTACAGCTGTTCATAAAGCTAAAACCATGTTGTCTTAACTAAAACCTATCTTTTATGAAAACTGTAGTTTTTTTAATTCTATTAACAGTAAGTACCAAGTCTTGTGAAGAAACAAAAAATTTGTACGTTGCTGATCATTTGGTTGACTGTACCGGTGTGTCACCGCAAAAATGTATGCTGATCAAAGAAAAACTGGCAGATGAGTGGCAAAATTTCTATGGAAGTATTGAAGGATTCACTTATGAGGAAGGCTATCAGTATCTCCTCAGGGTCAAAGTAAGTGAGGTAAAAAATCCTCCTGCAGACGGGTCAAAATATAAATATACCTTGGATCAGATCGTGGAGAAGAAAAAATCTGAAAAGGAAATTGTTTTGGAAAACGATTGGAAAGTTGTTTCCATGTACGGTATTGAGAATCTGACAATTCACCCTACCATTAAGTTTGATGGAAAGGAAAAAAGTATCAACGGATTTGCCGGATGTAATAATTTTATGGGGAAGTACGATCCCGAAACCAAGGAAATGAAATTGGGTGAGATGGCCATGACCCGAAAAATGTGTCCGGATATGTCTGTTGAAAATCAGTTCACCATTTTGCTCAAAGAAATTTCCTATTACAAACTTGAAGAACCGGGGCTGAATTTTTACAATGTTAAAAACGAGGTACTGATGTCATGCGTACTGAATAAATAGTTGCTTTACACCATTCAAAAAATGGTGTTTGCTTCTTTTTCAAAACCCTCATCAATTTTTAAGAAAGATGCCTGAGCGGCCTGCACGGCCAGTTCATCGCATCTTTCATTTTGTTTGTGGTTGTTATGCCCTTTCACCCAAACAAAGGAAACTTTGTGTTTGCGGTGCACTTTCAAAAACCTTTGCCAGAGATCGCTGTTTTTTTTCCCGGCAAAACCTTTTTTCTCCCAGTTAAAAACCCATTTTTTCTCAACAGCATCAACAACATACTTTGAGTCTGAAAAGATAATTACTTCCGTTCCTTCCTTTTTAAGTTGTTCCAAAGCAACAATTACTGCCATCAGTTCCATGCGGTTGTTGGTGGTCCTTAAATACCCATCAGAAAATTCCTTGTGGTAGGTTTTTCCTACCCATTCCATCACAATCCCATAACCCCCTTTTCCCGGATTTCCGCTGCAGGCCCCGTCTGTATAGATATGTACCATATATTCAGTTTACAGACATGATAACCTTTTCGATTACCGAAGGAAAATATTTTTGCTCCAGTTCATGAATTTTTGATGCTACGGTTTCAGGGTTGTCACTTTCTTCCAAAGGAACTGAGGTCTGGAACAGAATGGCTCCCTCGTCATATTTCTCATTGACAAGATGGATGGTTATTCCGGACTCTTTTTCCTTGTTTGCCACCACAGCCTCATGCACATGGCTGCCATACATGCCCTTGCCTCCGTATTTAGGTAATAAACTGGGGTGAATATTTACGATCCTGTCCATAAAAGCAAGAACCACAGCATCGGGTATTTTTAATAAAAAGCCCGCCAAAACAATAAAATCCGATTCTTCTTTCAGAAAATGAAGAAATTCGGGTGTATTCAATTCTCCTTTTTGCAGGATCTTCACAGGAACCCCGTATTTTCCGGCGCGCTCAATGACCTTTGCATCCCGGTTGTTGGTTATTACATAGTTCACAATAACTACATCTGAATCAGCAAAATAACGCATAATATTCTCTGCATTGGTCCCTGACCCAGAAGCAAAAATGGCGATTCTCTTCATTTATTCATGTAAAAGTTTAGCGCAAATGAAGATAAAATTAAATAATTATGTCTGTTTTTGAAATTAAATCTTTTTGTTTATCTTAGATACCGGATTTTTTTCTGCACTTGATGCAGAATTAAGCTTAATTTATTATTTTTGCAACCGTATTAATTTAATTTAAAAATTTCAATTATGTCAGATATTGCATCAAGAGTTAAAGCTATTATCGTTGATAAATTAGGTGTTGACGAAAATGAAGTTACTAACGAAGCTAACTTTACAAACGATTTAGGAGCAGATTCATTGGATACTGTTGAGTTGATCATGGAGTTCGAAAAAGAATTTGACATCCAGATCCCGGACGATCAGGCTGAAAACATCAGCACTGTAGGTCAGGCTGTAACCTATATCGAGGGAGCAAAAAAATAACAATTCCTTAAATAATACAACAACGAGAGATGACCAATTGGCCATTTCTTGTTGTTTTATGGTTTCTACATTCAATAAATAATTCTTATGGAGCTAAAAAGAGTTGTTGTTACAGGTTTGGGAGCATTAACACCAATTGGTAACACCGTAAAAGATTACTGGAACGGTTTGGTCAATGGCGTGAGCGGTGCTGCCCCAATTACCTATTTTGATGCAACACTTTTTAAGACCCAGTTTGCCTGTGAACTCAAAAATTTTGTGGCAGAAGATTTTTTTGACCGCAAAGAGGCCAGGAAAATGGACAGGTTCACACAATACGCACTGGTTGCTTCGGATGAGGCCATACAGGATGCCGGTCTGGATTTTACCCAGATCGATACAGACAGGGTTGGTGTTATCTGGGGTGCAGGTATAGGTGGTTTGGAAACGTTTCAAAATGAGGTTTTGTATTTCGGAAGCGGTGATGGCACTCCGAAATTTAACCCATTCTTTATTCCAAAAATGATCGCCGATATTGCCCCGGGTCAGATCTCAATAAAATATGGTTTAAGAGGGCCAAATTTTGCTACGGTCAGCGCTTGTGCCTCCTCTGCCAATGCCATCATAGATTCATTAAATTATATCCGTCTGGGTTATGCCGACATTTTTGTTACCGGTGGTTCTGAAGCGGCAGTAACTATGGCGGGAATGGGTGGTTTTAATGCCCTGCACGCTCTCTCTACCAGAAATGATGACCCAAAAACGGCTTCGCGTCCCTTTGATAAAGACCGCGATGGCTTTGTACTTGGTGAAGGTGCCGGAGCCCTTATCCTTGAAGAATACGAACACGCAAAGGCGCGTGGTGCTAAAATTTACGCTGAGATCGTAGGTGGGGGACTTTCAGCTGATGCATACCACATAACCGCTCCTCATCCCGAAGGAATTGGAGCAACCAGTGTTATGCTAAACTGCCTGAGAGATGCCCATATGGATCCGAAGGAAGTAGATGCTGTGAATATGCACGGTACTTCTACCCCATTGGGCGATGTTGCCGAATTAAAAGCAATACTTTCAGTTTTTGGTGATCACGCCTATAAATTGAACATAAATTCTACCAAATCCATGACCGGCCATCTCCTGGGTGCTGCCGGAGCCATTGAGGCCATTGCATCTATTCTTGCTATGCAGTACGGCATAGTTCCGCCTACCATCAATCATTTCACCGATGATGAACAGATTGATCCAAAATTAAATCTGACTTTTAATAAAGCTCAAAAGCGCGTTGTAAATGTTGCGATGAGCAATACTTTCGGTTTCGGGGGACACAATGCCTGCATACTTTTCAAGAAATTAGATGTGTAATCTTCCTTTATGAATTTCATCAGAAAAATAACGGGTTCTTATTCTGAAAAAGATGAAGAATTTTTTATTTTAATGAAAAATATCCTGGGTTACAAGCCCAAAAATATTGCATTTTATCAGGAAGCCTTTACACATAGTTCTCTTAGAAAAACCAATGAACAAGGATTTCCCCTGAATTATGAAAGACTTGAATTTTTGGGAGACGCCATATTGGGTTCGGTTATTGCCAATTACCTTTACAAAAAACTGCCAACGGCTGATGAAGGTACCTTAACCCAAATGAGGTCTAAAATAGTAAGCCGTGAACATTTGAATGAATTGGGGCGCGACCTCGCTCTTAAAAAATTTGTTGATGGTTCCACTTCCAATCAAACCTTTGGCGATAATATCTACGGAAATCTTTTTGAAGCATTCATCGGTGCGATCCACCTGGACAAAGGTTATAGCTTTTGCGAAAAGTTTATCTACAGAAATGTAATTGAGCCCTATGTGGACCTCGAAAGACTGGTAGGAAAAATTTCCAGTTATAAAAGTTTTCTCATCGAATGGTGTCAGAAAAACAAAAAGAAGATCAAGTATCAGATCTATGAAGACACCGGTAATGATGTGATCAAACATTTTAGCGTTAAACTCAGTATTGACGACCAGCTGCTTGCGAAAGGAAGAGCCACTTCCAAGAAAAAAGCAGAAGAAATTGCTTCAAAAAGAGCCTATTACAAGCTTCGTAACCAAATTGAACATTGATTTACATTTGTTAATTTTAGTATGTTTTGTCAGATAATTGAATTATTTGCAAAACTATTTTTACTTTTGAGAACCCAAATTGATTCTTTTAAGAAAAACCATGTCAAAAATACATTCCTTTGAATTTGATTATGAACATGATTATACGCTGATAGGTGTCCATACCTCCCTCGAAGATTACAGACTGGCCTATTTGCTCAACAAAAACCTGGGCATTCAGTTCAGAAGATACAAGGAAGACCTGGACTTATTTGAAAATTCGGCAAAAAGTAGTTTTTCCATTTTTATTTTTGACGATAAAAAAAACCAAACTACCTGGACACTCATTTCAAACAAAAATATTCCGACAGAATCGGTATCAGAAACAACCGACAGTCTTTTTGCGAGTGAACAAAAATCTGTTTTCCTGATTCCTGAGAAAAGGACAGTTGATTATCTGATCAGAATAGATGGAATTTTTCCCAATTCCTTTATTAAATCGATAATCGAAGCAATAAAAAAGATCAATAACATCATGACCCTTTATACTATTGATCCCATGGATCTGAAATCCAGGGATCATTTGATATTTGAAACCAAACCGGGAAATATATACCTGTAAAATAACACTAAAGAGATACCCTTAATACTATGAGAATGCGTAAAAAAACAAAGATTGTTGCAACACTTGGTCCTGCAATAAATTCCAGGGAACTGATGGAAGAAATGATGGTGGCCGGAGTTAATGTCTTCAGGATCAATTTTTCTCATGCTGACTATGATGCGATCACGGAACATGTAAAAACGATCAGGGAGATCAATGAGCGAAGGGGTTTTAATGTAGCTGTACTGGCCGATCTTCAGGGGCCAAAACTACGTGTTGGTGTCATGGCAGAAAATTCCTTTTTAAAAGAGGGAGATATTTTCACTTTTACCACAGAAAAATGTGAGGGTAATTCTGAAAAGGCCTATATGACCTATAAAAAATTTCCTAAAGATGTCAAGCCCGGAGAGCAAATTTTGGTTGACGACGGAAAACTTCTGTTTGAGGTTCTGGAAACCGACGGAAAATCAAATGTTAAAACCCGGGTTATGAGGGATGGTGTACTCAAATCCAAAAAAGGGGTAAACTTACCAAATACCAATGTTTCACTACCGGCATTAACTAAAAAAGACACGCAGGACGCCCTGTTTGCCATCTCACTTGAGGTGGACTGGTTCGCCTTGTCGTTTGTTAGAAACGTCGATGACCTCGACCTGATCAATAACCTGATCAAAGAAAATTCACCTCACAAAATTCCCGTCATTGCCAAAATAGAAAAACCGGAAGCAGTGCAAAACATCAATGCCATCGTTAGCAGATGTGATGGAATTATGGTCGCCCGCGGTGACCTTGGTGTAGAGATTCCTGCCGAAAATGTGCCCATTATACAGAAAAAATTAGTCAAAAAAGCGAAAGAGGCCAGAATTCCAGTGATCATTGCCACCCAAATGATGGAAACCATGATCGAAAATCCGGTTCCAACGCGGGCAGAAGTGAATGATGTTGCCAATTCAATCATGGATGGCGCAGATGCAGTGATGCTCTCCGGAGAAACATCTGTAGGCAAGCACCCCTTACGGGTTATTCATGCCATGAGAAAAATCATTCAAAGTGTGGAACACTCCGAACTGATCGTGAGTCCGGTGCCACAGATTCAATGTGTCAATGATCGGTACATTACAAAATCCATCTGCCATCAGGCCGCGATTCTAGCAGACAGCATTGAAGCCGCAACCATAACAACACTTACACACAGCGGTTATACTGCCTTTCAGATCTCAGCCTGGAGGCCCAAGTCAAATATTTTGGCATTTACGGATGATAAACGCATTTTAGCGATGTTAAATTTGCTTTGGGGAGTAAAGGCCTATCACTATGATAAAAACCTGAGTACGGATAAAACAATAGAAGAGCTGAACAAATTATCTGTTGAAAAAGGATATGCCGAACCGGGAGATTTTATTATCAACCTGAGTTCAATGCCCGTTTCTGCAAGGGGAATGGTGAACACCTTGCGTATATCACAGGTGTGATTTAATCGAACTCACCTCAACTGATCCCATTGCCGATCAACTCTTTATAACCGGAGTCCCCGGCCAGATTTTTTAAAAAGGCCGATACCCGGTTTTTCAATTTTAAATGATCAGGTTCAGAAAGAAGTTCGGCAATTTCCAGTGCCAGCAACCATTCTTTAGGATAGTAGGTCACTACGTTTTCAAATATTTGCTCTAACCGAACTGCGGATTGTGTATCGAATCCCTTTTCCCTGATATCACGTACTTCCTGATAAAAACCATGAAGTTTGCGCTGGGCAGGGTTGTAATGGATCTTATGTGTCTTTTCAGCAGGCGCTTCATACGCGATACCATAACTTCCCGGGTCTGCCACTCCTGCAAAAGCAGAAATTACGGTTGCACCGATTGCCATATCATAGGTGCCCCAATCCGGATGAAAAAGTACTTCATCGCCTTGTTTGACCATACAATCTTTAAATGAGATCAAAATTATTTTTCCCTGCAGGTTCCTTTTGCCGGTGATTATCTCTCCCTCCACCACAATATCTCCCTCAAATTCCAGCCTGGCCCGCTTTCCTTCGTAAATCCTGTAAGCTTCCAGATCTTTTGGTGACATATCCTCTATGGCCAGATTGATTCCTTTTAGTTTCCCGAGCGGAGAGCCGAAACCATTCCGGTGGTAGGCTTTGTCATGGCCTATAATTTCTTTGTTCTTAAAGGCAAGGGCGGTTGGACCGAAGGTTTTAAAATAAACCGGATCGCCATTTTTATCCTCCCTGACTTCTGAAAAAATACCACTGATCTGTATGCCGGTACTCAATTCAATCGTTCCCAGACTTTTGCTGCTGATCAGCTTGCGTATACCCTGTATACCTCCCCTGCGCAATGACATGCTGTTGGCAAACTCCTCCAATACCAAACTGAGATAGGCAAAATCCGGGCTGACAAACAGTTGTGGCTGCGGTTTGGTAATATCAAAAGATACCTCGGCCGCAGCAATTGAATAAGGCAATTTCCTGACCTGATCGCCCATACACCATTTGCTCTCGCCTATGGATGACAATAGTCCCGCTCCATAGATCTTTGGCGCATCGATTGTTCCAATCAATCCATATTCCACTGTCCACCAATGCAGGTTCCTGATTTTTGACATTTCACTGGGTTCACCCATATTTTGGCTAATGTATTCAATTTGCTTCTCAGCCTCAAGGACTTCCTTTTCAGATGTTTGTGGGTCTTCTTTGATAATAGATAAATGTCTGATCGCTTCAAACAGCTCATGGTCTTTGCCTGAAGAGATTGCCTTTGCTCCAATCTCACCGAACCTGCGCAGGTATTCGGCATATTCCGGATTTGCGATGATCGGGGCATGACCTGCGGCTTCGTGAATGATATCCGGTGCAGGAGTATAGGCGATGTGTTCTATGGTTCTTATATCTGCTGCTATAACCAGGGTGTTATAAGCCTGAAATTCCATAAAGGCATTTGGTGGAATAAATCCGTCAACGGTTACTGCTGCCCATCCAATTTCTGCCAGAATCTTATTCATGTCTTCCAGCCTGGGTATTTTATCGATCGAAATACCTGTTTTTTTGAGGCCCTCAAGATAGGAAGGATGTGCAACCCCTTTGAGATATACAATATTTTTACGCATCACGTAACGCCAGACAGCGTGATTCTGGGCAGTATATTCATCATAATGCTGCTCCACAATAAATTCTTTCAGATGTGCAGGCAATCTGGATAAGATCTTGTTCATCATAATCAATAGCTTGTATGGTACCGGAAAATTACTTGATTTTAAAAAAAATTTGATTATACCTACAAGATAATAAATAAATTAAAAAATAATTAACTTTACCGTATATTCAACCCTACAAAAAAACAACATAATTATGAGAGGAGGAAATTTTAAAATTAAACTGTTGATTGGTGGAGTTATCATCCTTTTTTCTTTTTTGCGCTATTGTTCACAAACAGATACAAATGAATATACCGGCAAAAAACAACATATTTCACTCAGTACCGAAGATGAAATCTCACTTGGTTTGAAAAGCGCACCCCAAATGGCTCAGGAATATGGTGGATTGCACCCGGATCAGGAAGCACAAGCTTTAGTTGATCAAGTTGGCTATAAATTGGTGAACAGTTCCGTTGCCAGGCAGACACCTTATCATTACGAATTCCATTTGCTGCGCGATCCGCAAACGGTTAATGCCTTTGCATTACCGGGTGGTCAGGTGTTTATCACAGCCGGTCTGTTCAGCAGATTAAATACGGAAGATCAGCTTGCCGGCGTGTTAGGTCACGAAATCGGGCATGTGGTGGGCAGGCATTCTGCGGAAAGAATTGCCAAACAAAATTTAACCCAGGGTATCCTGACCGGCGTGCTGGCAGGTACCGATCAGGGCGGTGCACAGATGGCAGCCATGGTTGCCAATATTGTAAACATGAAATACGGCAGGGAAGATGAACTTGAAAGTGACCAGCTGGGGGTTAAATTCATGATCGATGCCGGTTATAATCCTTATGAATTTATCGAAGTAATGAAAATCCTGGAAGAGGCTTCCGGTGGCCAGCGTGTCCCAGAATTTTCCAGCACACATCCAAGCTCGCCAACCAGAATTCAAGAAATAACAGAAGCCATAAAGAAATACGGTTATACACCACAATAATAATTTATTAGTTAGTAATAAGTTATATATAATATTTGTATTTTTTTCCTTAACAATCCGGAATGGTTAAGATCTTATTTTATTTGGCATCATTTTTATTGCTCAGCTCCTGTAGTTCAGTCGAAATTACGGATAAGCCGATACGATTCGATGAAGAAAGGATACAGCTCACCCTCAACTATATGCGGGATCGGTATGGTATCAGCCAGAGTGATGCAGCTATAAGTCCCGAAATGGTTGTTGTTCACTGGACAGAAATACCGGATTTTGAAAAGTCCTTCAATGCCTTCTATGAAAACAAACTTCCTAACTGGCGTCCTGACCTGAAAAATGGAGGCCCCTTGAATGTTTCTGCCCATTTTTTAATCGACAGAGATGGAACGATCTACCGGCTGATGCCGGAAAATACAATGGCACGGCATGTTATCGGGCTCAATCATTGTGCAATCGGAATCGAAAATGTTGGCGGAACCGAGGAAACTCCGCTTACCGGCGTACAGTTGAGATCAAATGTCAAACTGATTAAATACCTGAAAAAGAAGTATCCTGCCATTCGCTATGTGATTGGTCATTTTGAATACACCCTCTTTGAAGGCCATCCTTTGTGGCTTGAAAAAGACAAAACCTACCGGACAACAAAAACTGATCCCGGTATAGAATTTATGACAAGCATCAGAAATAAAACCAAAAAATACCGCTTGGAACCTGTTCCTGAAAAAAATATTGCGTATTAAACAGCCTAAAAAACCTTCCCTTTTTGAATGGACTTGGCTAAAATAAAATCCCTGTGTGGACAACAGGACTAAACATACCCATAAAGAACAACTATATCCCTATGAAAAAACTTTTCTCTTTTTCGCTGATCCTGCTTCCATTTTTTATCTTTTCCCAGAAAGATTTTACTACCAAAGCCTTTGAAGATTATGCCTCTTATCAGGAGAAATCACTGAATACCCGAAGGTTTAAACATGCAGATATCCAGCCACTGATCGAGGCACTTAAAAAAGAACCCGGTTTTAGTATCAAAAAACTGGGCAATTCCATAGAAGGAAGAAGTATTTCAATGATCAGTCTGGGTACAGGCAAAACTACGGTACTGCTCTGGTCACAAATGCATGGCGATGAACCGACTGCCACCATGGCCATATTCGATCTGCTGAACTATTTTAAATCCAACAAAACTTTACTCGATAAAATAAATCTGCATTTTATACCCATGCTAAACCCGGATGGAGCAGAGCAATTCAACAGAAGAAATGCGATTGGAATTGATATCAACCGCGATGCCGTCAGGTTGCAATCTCCTGAGTCGCGGATTTTAAAAGCTGTACGGGATAGTCTGAAGGCAGATTTCGGATTTAACCTGCACGACCAGAGCAAGTATTACAATGCCGAAAATACAGAAAAACCTGCAACCATTTCTTTGCTGGCCCCCGCCTATAATGAAGAAAAAAGTATCAATGAGGTACGGGCCAATGCCATGAAGATCATCGTTGAAATAGACCGGGTTGTTCAGCAGTATGCTCCCGGCCAGACAGGCAGGTATGACGATGAATTCGAGCCCAGGGCTTTTGGAGACAATATTCAGAAATGGGGTACCAGCGCGATTTTGATCGAGTCCGGGGGTTTCCAGAACGATCCTGAAAAACAATTTATACGCAAACTCAATTATGTCGCTATTTTGTCTGCCCTGCAATCCATAGCCACAGAAAGTTATAGGAATATACCGGTTCAGGATTATGAAAAAATTCCAAAAAACGACAGAAAATTATTCGATTTGAAGATCACAAACCTCACTTTTCCTTACCTCAATAAAAATTACACCGTCGATCTGGGAATTGTTCACAATGAACGGGCAAACAACAAGCAAACCGAGTTTTATTATCTGGGACAGTTAAGCGAAATCGGCGATCTTTCAAATTTTTACGGATACGAGACCCTCGATGCACAGGGTTTGCAGTATAAAACCGGACTAACCCATCCGAAGATCATTAAAAACACTTCAGAACTGGAAAAAATAGATTTTACAGAATTTTACCAAAATGGCTATACCTCAGTGGGTATGGATTCTATACCCAACCATTTCAAATACAGCCTCTTCCCTATCAATATTGTGGATGTGAGTAAAATGGAGATTTCCAAGATCAACAGCAAACCTAAAAATCCCCTGGTTCTGGGCAAAAATCCTTCTTTTTTATTGTTTAAAGACAACAAAGTGAAGTATGCGGTCATCAATGGATTTGTATATGATGTGGCCAATAAGAAAAACATGATAAAAAATAGTATTGTTGAATGATCTCTCGGGCAACTAAGATATCATCCAATTAAAAATCTGTGTACATTTTTTTTTGATCTTTAATTCATGTGTTTCATAAAATCAAATTTTTAAACCCATACATTGGATCTGGCTAAAACAACAAAAAATACCTAACATGCGCGCACGCTCTTTTAGTCTGCTTGTAGCTCTCTTTCTCGCTTTGACGATGTCAGATTTACAAGCTCAGGTAAAAGTAGTTTCAGCTCTTGACGGATCGGGTTTGGAACAGGTCAGCATACGCAGCAAAAATGACAGCCTGGTTGGTTTTACGGATTCATTGGGTTTCTTTACTTTAAGTCAGTCCGGACCATACCTATTCTCGAAAGAGGGCTATACTTCAAAGGTAAGCCAGATTGACGCAGTGCAGTTTATAACTGTGCTTTTGGATCCGGAAACAGAAAATCTCGGGGAAATAATAATCCGCACAAGCAACTTCCAGACCAGGTTAAAAACATATGACGGTGCCATTTCTGTAATCCCGGACAAAGTACTTAACCAATACAACGCGGTAAGCCTGGCTCCTGTCCTGAATACAACTTCGGGTGTTTTTATGCAGAACGGAACCCTGAATACCAATAAGATAACCATAAGAGGGATTGGTTCGCGAACTGTATTTGGCACCAGTAAAATACGTGCTTATTATCAGGACATACCACTTACAAACGGATCAGGGGAATCAACTGTTGAGGATATAGAAATTAAGGCCCTGGGAAGTATGGAGATCAGCAAAGGACCCTCGTCAAGCAGGTATGGTGCAGGTCTGGGCGGTACCATACAACTGATCCCTGACAGTGGTAGTTTTGGGGATAAATCCCTGCAGGGAGGTCTGCTTTTCGGCTCTTTCGGTTTGCAAAAATATTGGCTTCAGACTTCCCTGGGCAACCAAAACAATTCTGCCAACCTGCTCTATTCCGACACGTACAGTGACGGATACAGGCAGAACAATGAGTTCGACAGAAAGGTACTCACTTTTGGAAGTCAGCACAAGCCCGGAGAAAATAATACCATCTTTTTAATTGGAAATTATATCGATCAGAAAGCATACATACCCAGTTCAGTTGATGAAGATACCTACAAAAATAATCCGGAGGCTGCTGCGCGCAACTGGTCTGAAGCAGCGGGTTACGAAGATTACCAAAAGGGCCTGTTCGGATTGTCATGGCAGCATACTTATTCGGAAAAATCAAATCATTATATCAGTCTGTTCGGCTCTTTTCTCGATTCGTATGAACCCCGGCCATTTAATATTCTTGATGAAAAAACAAAAGCCTATGGTTTAAGGGCCCGGTTTGCATCAAAGGCAAAAATAGCAAACAAAACCCTGCAATGGACTTTGGGCGGTGAGTTGTTCAGCGATCAGAATTCTTATCAGACTTATCAGAATCTGTACCGAAATTATCCCCCCGGCACAGGCAGCGTACAGGGAGATCAGCTCAGTGACCTGAAGGAAAACAGGACTTATTTTAACCTCTTCCTTGATACGGAATATCCCATTTTTGAAAAAACTAAAATAACCTTCGGGGTCAATTATAACCAGACTTCTTATAAACTGAACGATCGTTATTCGGTAGATGACGGTGACCAATCCGGCGATTATCAATTTGATCCCATTGTTTCCCCAAAGTTCGGAATTACTTATGAGCTGCATGATTATCTGGCTGTTTACGGGGTAATCAGCCATGGATTCTCACCGCCTACCCTGGAGGAAACGCTCCTTCCCAACGGAGAAATAAACACAGATATAAAACCTGAAAGCGGCTGGAATTATGAAGTTGGTGCCAGAGGAAAAATATTGAAGGGCCGGCTTTTTTTCGATGCCGCACTGTTTACAATGACCGTCAAGGACCTCCTGGTACCCCAACGCACAGGCGAGGACGAATTTGTTGGAATTAATGCCGGTGAAACCAAATACAAGGGACTGGAGTTCAGTTTTAATTACTACCTGCTGAAGTCAGAAAAAATTACCTTATCAATCCCGGGGTCCTTAACTTATAACGATTTTAAATTTACAGATTTTCAGGTTCTGGAAGCAGATTATTCCGGCAATGAACTAACCGGAGTACCGCAGTTTTTATTTTTTTCAGGGATCAATACAGAAACGCGATCAGGCATCTTTTTCTTTCTCAACTACAATTATGTAAGTGAAATGCCCATGCGCGATGACAACACGGTTTATTCCGATGCCTATGGATTGCTCAATCTGAAACTGGGTTTCAAAAGTCCAATTACCAAAAGATTTCATTACGAACTCTATTTTGGCATAAACAATATCACCGATGTGAAATACGCTTCCATGATCTTAATAAATGCTGTGGGTATTGGGAACACCGGGCCCAGGTATTACTATCCCGGTGAACCGGTCAACTATTACGCCGGGTTCAACTTAAAATACCAGCTTTAAAAATAGCAGGTAAAACGTTCTCGTAAATTAACTTTCTTATTTTTAATCAAACTGATAACTTCCTTATCTTTGCATGATTAATTTTTACACCCACAATCATGCAAAAAAAAGTTATCCTTATCATACTGGATGGCTGGGGAAATACCCAGGACCCAAAAGTTTCGGCTATCTACCAGGCCAACACTCCCTTTTTTGACAGCCTTATAGAAAAGTACCCCCATGCCAGTCTGAGAACAGACGGGCTCAATGTAGGCCTTCCGGAAGGGCAAATGGGTAATTCTGAGGTTGGCCACATGAATCTGGGTGCAGGCAAAATTGTATACCAGGATTTTGTAAAAATCAATAAGGCAGTAAGTGACGGATCATTGGCCAATGAAAAAGTATTGACTGATGCTTTTGAATATGCCAAAAAAAATGGTAAAAATGTTCATTTACTGGGCTTGATTTCGGATGGCGGGGTGCATTCTCACCTCGACCATGCTAAGGGACTGTTGAAAGCAGCCGATGCTTATGGCCTGAAAAACGTCTATCTGCATGCCTTTACAGATGGCCGCGATTGCGATCCAAAATCAGGCAAAGGCTTTATTGCAGAAATGGAAAATTATATGAAAAAGACCACCGGCAAACTGGCATCGGTTTGTGGAAGGTATTATGCCATGGATAGAGACCAGCGCTGGCAGCGGGTTAAATTGTCGTATGATGCCATCGTAAATGGTATCGGTGAAAAATCGAAAAATGCAACCGAAAGCATTGCCAAGAGTTATGAAGCGAACATTACGGATGAATTTATTAATCCGATAGTGATGGTTGATGATCAAAACAAGCCTGTAGGCAACCTGCAAAAAGATGACGTGGTCTTATTTTTTAATTTCAGAACAGACAGGGGCCGCCAGTTGACCCGTGCCCTGAGCCAGGAAAATTTTGAAGAATTCGGCATGCATACACTGCCTTTGTATTATGTTACCATGACCAATTACGACAAAACATTCAAAAATGTTCATGTAATCTACCCCAAAGATAATCTTGAGAATACCCTGGGAGAAGTGCTTGAAGCACATAACAAAAAGCAGATCCGCATAGCGGAAACTGAAAAATATCCCCATGTTACCTTCTTCTTTTCAGGTGGCCGCGAAAAAGAATTCATTGGCGAAAAAAGACTTTTATGCCCCTCTCCAAAGGTGGCAACCTATGACCTGCAACCTGAAATGAGTGCCAATGATATCAAAGAGGCCATCGTTCCGGAATTGAAAAAAGGTGAAGCAGATTTTATCTGTCTGAATTTCGCAAATACGGATATGGTTGGGCATACAGGTGTTATGTCCGCTGCCATTAAAGCTGCGGAAACGGTGGATGCTTGTTTAAAAGAGGTTGTTACTACAGCTCTGGAAAACAATTACACGAGCATCATCATAGCCGATCACGGCAACAGCGAAACGATGATCAATCCGGATGGTTCACCGAATACAGCGCATACAACCAACCCGGTTCCCCTGATCCTGGTCGATTCCAGTTATAAGGGTGGAATCAGGGACGGAATTCTGGGAGACATTGCTCCTACCATTCTGGATCTCATGCAGATCAGCAAACCGCCGCAAATGACACAAAAGTCTTTGCTGGTGTAATTTATAGGATTTATTTTTATAGTTTTGTGCCATGGCGCAAATACCACAGAGAACGATTCCTAAAAACTCATTGATCATTGCAATTGATTTCGACGGAACCATTGTCGAAGATAATTTTCCTGAAATCGGACCTGCAAAGATCTTTGCCTTTGATACCCTTCATGCCCTTCAGAAAAAAGGGCATCGTTTGATCTTGTGGACCTACCGTCATGGTGACCGCCTTGACGAAGCTGTTGAGTTCTGCAAAAAGCACGGTGTTGAGTTTTATGCCGTCAACAAAAGTTATCCCGAAGAAAAGTTTTTCGGCAAAGTGAGCAGAAAGATCAATGCGGACGTGTTTATCGACGACAGAAATCTGGGTGGTTTGCACGGCTGGGGTGAAATTTACCAGATGCTGCTCGAGACAGAAAAACCACCGGAAAGAAAGGTTAAAAAAGGCTGGTTCGATTTTTTAAAATCCTAAGTACCCTGCCCTTCCATATATTCCCTGTCGATCGCTTCCCTGTGATCAGGGTGGGCGATCTCAAGTAAAGCCTTTTTTCGTTGTTTGATCGTTTTTCCAAACAGGTTGGCTACACCGTATTCCGTTACTACATAGTGCACATTGGCCCTTGTGGTCACAACACCTGCTCCCCGTTTCAAATAGGGCACGATCCTGGATTCCCCTTTGTTGGTCACTGATGGTAGTGCAATGATCGCTTTTCCACCTTCGCTCAACGAAGCGCCTCGGATAAAATCGACCTGCCCTCCTACGCCTGAATAAAGCCTTGTACCAATCGAATCTGCACAAACCTGTCCGGACACGTCTACCTCAATAGCGGAATTAATCGCAACCATCCGCGGATTCTGACGGATGATGGAAGTATCATTCACAAAATCCGAAGTTTTTAATTCAACAAAAGGATTGTCATCAACATAATCATACAATTTTTTGCTTCCGGCAATAAAAGTGGCCAGTGCCCTTCCCGGATTTACCCCCTTGTAATTGGAATTGATCACATCCGACAGGATCAGTTCGATTACCCCGTCTGACAACATTTCTGTGTGCAGACCCAGATTTTTATGGCTGGTCAGGTTCTTAAGTACTGCATTGGGTATGGTTCCGATACCCATTTGCAGGGTGCTTCTGTCTTCAATAAGTTCAGCAATATAGGTTCCAATTTTATTCTCTACCTCAGAGCTGGCAGGCATAAACAACTGATGAATCGGCTCGTTGACCTCCACAAAGGAATTCAGTTCTGAGATATGGATCAATCCATCTCCATGAACCCTGGGCATCTGCGGATTTATTTGTGCAATGACATGCTTTGCATTTTCAATGGCTGCCAGGGTAGCCTCTACTGAAACTCCGAGAGAGCAGTACCCGTGTTTATCCGGAGTCGAAACCTGAATCAAAGCCACGTCAAGATTAATAAACCTTCTTTTGAATAAAATCGGCAATTCACTTAAAAAAACCGGGGTATAGGATCCGTTGCCGGTTTTTAGCGTATGGCGAACATTCGGTCCGATAAAAAATGAATTCACATGAAAGCTGTCCTTCAGTTTTGGGTCGGCATGCGGAGCCTCACCTTCAATATGCAAATGACAAATTTCAACATTTCGCAATTCCTCGCTTCTTTCCACCAGCGCTTTCAGCAAGGTGGTGGGTGCGGCAGCGGCGGCATGAACATACACCCTGTTATTCGATTGAATTACCTTTACAGCTTCCTGAGGAGTGACCGATCTATACATAACCATTGTTTTATGAACCAGCTCAAATTTACGACATAACAGACAATTGATGGCTGACAAAACTCATGTTTTCTTCCTATTTTAAATTATCTTTGCCACGAAAATAGACCGGAAATGATCATTGTAAAAACCCGAGAAGAAATTGAACTCATGCGCGAAAGCGCCCTGGTCGTGTCTAAAACTTTGGGCATGCTGGCTTCAGAAGTAAAACCGGGGGTTACTACCCTGTATTTGGATAAACTGGCAGAAGAATTTATCAGAGAACAGGGTGCCATACCCGGATTTCTTGGTCTTTACGGATTCCCGAACACCTTGTGTATGAGTCCGAATGCACAGATCGTACATGGCATTCCCAACAGCATTCCACTGAAGGAAGGAGATATCATCTCTATAGATTGCGGGGCCCTGAAAAACAGCTTTTACGGTGATCATGCCTATACTTTTGAAGTTGGGGAAGTGGCGCCGGAAATAAAAAAATTGCTGCAGATCACAAAAGAAAGCCTTTATATTGGAATCAAAGAAATACGCTTGGGTAACCGCGTTGGCGATGTAGGTTACGCTGTACAAAATTATGTGGAAAAACATGGCTATGGCGTAGTCAGGGAACTTGTGGGGCATGGATTGGGGAAGAAAATGCACGAAGATCCGGAATTGCCTAACTACGGCAAAAGAGGACATGGAAAAAAATTTGTCGAAGGTATGGTGGTTGCCATAGAACCCATGATCAATCTGGGAACACATAAAATAAACCAGCTTAAAGACGGCTGGACCATCCTCACTGCTGATGGCAAAGCCAGTGCGCATTTTGAGCACGACGTGGCTATTGTTGACGGCAAACCTGAATTGCTTTCTACTTTTAAATATATTTATGATGCACTGGGTATTATAAGCACAGAAGAGGATGCCTTCAGAAAAAGGTCATTGCCGGTCTAATCTTTATACACGGAACCCGAATGAAGATCTTTTCCCAAATATTAAATACCATCCCCCGACCCTACCTGATCAAAGTGAGCTATCTCATCCGGCCGGCTCTGGCTCTGTGGCTCAAAGGGGATCGCTATACAGATCCCATCGATGGGAAGAGTTATCGCCAATTTCTTCCTTATGGTTATGGTGTACAAAGACCGAATGTGCTTTCGCCGGGAACTTTGTCCCTGGAACGGCACCGGCTGGTTTGGCTTTACCTGAAAAATGAAACGGACTTTTTTACTGCCCCAAAAAAGGTACTCCACATGGCACCCGAACAGTGTTTTTTGCCCTTGTTCAAAAAACTGAAAAACCTCGATTATACCACAGCCGACCTCTATGCCCCCAAAGTGGATGTAAAGGCCGATATTTTAAATCTTCCCTTTGCAGATAACAGTTTTGATCTGGTCTTTTGTAACCATGTGCTGGAACATATTGAAGATGATGCAAAAGCCATGAGCGAACTTTACCGGGTTCTCAAACCGGGTGGTATGGGCATTTTTCAGGTTCCCCAGGATCTGAACAAAGAAAAAACCTTTGAAGATTTCAGTATTACCGACCCGGAAGAAAGGGCCAAACATTTTGGACAGTACGACCATGTGCGGGTTTATGGCAGAGACTATTTCGACCGGCTCAGAAAAACAGGTTTCAAGGTTCTGGAAGTGGATTATTCCAAAAAACTTAGCTCAGAACAAATTGACAAATACCGTCTGGTTAAAGGGGAAATCTTACCGGTTTGTTTGAAATAATTTTATCTTAAAATAACAGGTACTATTTTTCTAATTTTTTATTGGCGTAACCACAAACTTCCTGAATTCAACCGGGCCATGGTCGCCCTGAATCAGGAATTTTCCCGGTTCAGCCTCATGGCTGTCTATGGCACCACCGGTTATGCCCGGTATGATCTGGTCAGTGATAACGGCAATACCATTGGCAATAACCGTAACCCTGTTGCCGATCAGGGTAATATCATAGGTCTGCCATTCTCCTGCCGGTTTTGCTGCCATTTGATTGGGTGTAAGAAAACCATAAATGCCGGCAAAGTAGATGTCAGAGGGCTCTTTGCCATAACCGTCTTCAATCTGTACCTCGTACCTGCCTCTTAAATAAATTCCGCTGTTGCTTCCTTTGGGATACTTAAATTCCACGTGGAGTTTAAAGTCCATAAATGCCTCGTCGGAGATCAGGTTAACACCCGACTTCGGACTTTTCAATACTCCGGATTCCACTGTCCATTGGTTCTTCTCTCCGCCTGCATGCCAGCCTTTTAAGTCTTTCCCGTTAAAAAGTTCAATGGGTTCTGCCCAGACAGGGGTATTGACATAGGAAAGAACAGGAGCTCTTTTGCCTTCCCAGTTATATGTTTTGCCATCGGTATACACCATGGTGCCCTTGATTAGTTCACCAAGCATCTGTCCCTCGAATTCCATGTATTTGTCTCCGGGTTCCCACTGCGGTGGTATCGCAAAGCTGAACCTGCCATCCTTTACTTTGACTTCAGCCACCGGCCTTGCACTTCCAAAAGCATAGACAAACCGGCCCACCAGGGTTTTGTTACCGGAATGGCGCACCTCAAGCCAGGATGGAAGTTTTTCACCATTCTGGTCGATCACCAGATCCCATCTACCCTCCAGGGGATTTGCCTTCTGTGATATTATATTTTGATTAGTAAAAAAAAGTACGAATACAGTTAGGATAAAATAGGATCGAGAGTTCATTATGAAATGATTTAATATGTTATTATAAAGTAAATATAATACTAAATAAGTTTTTATTTTGATCAGAATAAAAACAGACAAGAAAAAAATTTTGCTTCCTGCTCTTCGAAGTCTCCAGATATTGAATAGCAGTATATATAACTATACAACAGCAATGGATATTAGTTCTTTATTAGTGATTATAAAAACATCCGGGAATTTTATTCCTACAATTCCTTCAGATCCCGCACATCCATCCAGCCAATTTTGCCGTCTGCAATTTTGATCTTTCTCCAGTTGTCCAGGGTTTCAAGAATTTGCACTTTGGTACCTTCATGAAGGGTGAAATTGAGTTCGCTGTTCATGGTTGGAGCATTTTTAACACTTACCTGTGGAGCGAAAACAATGGCAAAATTAGCCTTTTCAACCAGCGTTTTGTTCTGATAAGCTAAGGTCACTGCAATGAATACCAAAACGGCACAGACCAGACTGCTGATAAAAAACAGGCGTTTCCGGCTGGTAAAGGCAGAAAAATGGTACAACAAAAATAAAACAGCAAATAAAATAGCAAATACCACAGCTAGGGTTGCCCAGGTATTGTATGTATACCTCAAGACCACATTTTCGCGGTAATTATCTCCTATGCTTTTTGGCAGAGGTTCAATATTGTCTATGGTCATTCTGTTTGCAAAATCGAGGTTGAACAAGACATCATCGTCATTGGGTTTGATTTGCAAGGCTTTTTCGTAATAATAAACAGACTGCGCTACCTCATTCGTTTTGTAATAGGTATTGGCTATATTATAATACAGTTCATATGAAACGATACCCTTTTTCTCAATATCAGAATAAACCTGCAAAGCCTCAGCATACTTTTCACTTTGGTACAGTTTATTGGCCTGCACAAACAAACTGTCAACCGCTTGCGCGCGGAGCGTGGTAAAGGTTAAAAGGAGCAACAACATCCAGATCCTGTAAAGGTTCCTTTTCATTTTTTTGGTATAGGTTACTTTAAACATAGTTAGTTTATGATAAGAAACGATCCAATTTCGCCAAAACACTTTTTGCCTTTTCGTATTCCTGCTCCATCATAACGTTGGTAGTCGGCGTATACCGGGCATAATTACAGTCGTCGAGCACGGTGATCAATTCATCAATAACTGTTTGTTCCACTTTTTTGTTCTGAAGCAATGCAGCCACTTTGTCTATGCTTATATCTGCTGTCTCTGCCTGCAATTTACCTTTCAAATAATTGTGCAGTGCTCTTTCGAGGGCTTCGTAAAACAATTCTTTATTTCCTAGTTTTTTTCTGGCCTCAGATAAATATTTTCGCGCCAGCCTGTCGGCCTTTCTCCGTTTGTTGCCCACCACATCCTGGTCTCTCTCTTCTTTCTTGTTGCCCAGAAAGATTCCGACAGGAATAGCCAATAGGGGGGCGAGCAATAAAATGTAAAACAGCACAGACCCATAAAAATCTGTTTTTTCCTCTGCCGGTTTTAAGTCGGCTTTGGTTTTGATAAACCGGATGTTGGTTTCTTTGCCAGGCACCGATTGCTTGGAGATAGCCCGGCTGTCATCCTCGGTTAACTCCTTACCTTCCGGCGCGTCGATGATCAGCGGGTCTGACACAATGGTAAAATATTTTTCGGCTTTGGGATCGAAATAGGAAAAAGATACTTCAGGGATCTTGAATTTTCCTTTGAACTGAGGTACAATAGCGTACTGATCGTACACCGTACCTTGTAATCCGGTAAGCGATACATTTATCTTTTCCTGGTGCTCAGGTTCAAATATTTCCAGGCCCACCGGTGAAACGAATTTAGGAAGTTCTATGAGTTTCAGGTTGCCATTTCCGGTAACTTCCACCTTGATATTGGTCGACTCATTAGCTTTCAAATTTGTTTTTCCGGCCGTAACATTAAATTTAAAACTACCCACAGCTCCTTTAAAGTCGACGGGTTTATTTTCCTCAGGAAGGGCTTTTACTTCAATAGTCCTGTTGCCTGTGGTTACGGTGAAGTTTGTTTCTTCGAACATCATATTTCCGAAAAAATCCCTTCTTCCCATAGGCGTTCCGGCTACTATTTCCATTTCCAGGGGATCGACCTGTAATTTACCCGCCCTGTTCGGAATTAATACAACCTTCTTTACCACTACAAAACGGTATGGTTCTCCCTGAAAGGTGCCGTCTTGCGCCTGCCAGTCAGATACTTCGATATTCTGTTTCCAGAATCCGTCAAAAGCCGGACTCGAAGTTTCCCTGGTATTCTGCACATTGACCTTCCCGGTATTCACATAGAGTTTGTAAATCACAGAAAAACTCTCACCTACATACGGATTGACATTTGAAACCTCCGCCACCAGGTGTACGTTCTGAGAAGCCAGATACCGCGGATCATTGCTGTCTTTTGGTATGTTTACCGCATCCGTGACCTGAACCCTCACCGCATTGGACTTTGATGATCTCGCCATCATAGGTGATGCTGGCAGAACCAATTAAAAAACTGCCTTTTGACAAAGGCTGAATAATATAGGTATAGGTTTGCTTAAAGGATGTTTTTCCGTTGATTGAGGAAAAACTGGTCGCCTGGCTTGGTCCGGCCAGCACGGTAAAATTTTCAAATCTCGGCGGTGTAAAATCGTCAGCTCCCTGCTTGTCAATGGTAAAATCCACCCGCAGGCGTTCATTCATACCCAGCGCGGTTTTGCTCACTGCGGCTTTAAACGTTACCTGAGCAAAACCAAACTGTACGGTAAAAAATAACAGGAAGATGGCTTTTAATTCTCTTCTCATTTACTTACTATTTGTTTTACCAATCTTTTTCGTTTTTCACTTTTTGTCCCTTTACCTCTTTGGCATTTACTTTTTTCTGGGTTTTGTTCTCTTCATTGTTCATGGCATCCAACAGCTGTTCCATTTGTTGCTGTGACAACTGGTTTGGATTGGGTTGTTTTGGCGGATCCTTTTTGTCCTGATCTTTTGGCTGATTCTGCTGGTCATTTTTGTCCTGATCCTGCTCTTCTTTATCCTTATCCTGATCTTTCTGGTCCTTGTCTTTGTCCTTTTGCTGATCCTGATTCTGATCTTTTTTCTGATCCTCCTTTTTGTCCTTGTCTTTGTCCTTTTTCTGATCGTCCTCATTTTGCTGCTGCTCGAGCAGTTTTTTGGTCAGGGCATAATTATACCTGCTTTCCTCATCGCGCGGATTTTGCTTCAGCGCATTTTTATATGCTTCCAGTGCTCCGGCATAATTCTTATCTCCGAAATAAGCATTTCCCATATTGTGGTATGCAGATGCTTTTGATGGCTTTTCAGTAGCTACTTTGGCAGCAATTTCATAATGTGGAATGGCTTCTTTAAACCGGTTTTGTTCCTGTATGGCATTGCCGGCGTTAAAATTGGCTCTGGCGTAATTCGGATTTGTTGCCAGAACTTTTTTATACTGTACCTCGGCATCTACAAAATTCTTTTTTTCATACAGGTCATTTCCATTCCTCACAAAGCGCCGTTCCTCAACGGTGCTTGGTGCGGCAACCAGTTCCTTCGCCTTCTTTTGTTCCTGGCTAAAAAGCAGGAAAGGCAGCAACAGCAGTAACAAAACAATCTTATTCATTCCCTTTTTTTTCGTTAAACAGATTTAACTTCTTTATCCACTGGGTTCTTTTGTCGAGTAAAAAAGAATCCAGAACAAGTAAAATAAGTCCGATCCCTACAAACCATTGAAACTGGTCTTTATAATCGGAGAATTGTTTGGTTTCAAATTCCTTTTTATCCGCTTTGATAAGCAGGTCCTCAACAAAGGCCACTGTTTTACCGGTGTTATTTCCGTTTAGATAGCTGCCATTTCCATTTTCGGCTATACTTTCCAGCGTTTCGGGATGCATTTGGGTAATGACCACTTCATCCTTGTTATCTTTCTTGTACCCCAGAAATTTCCCGTCGCTTTTGATCGGGATCGTGCCTCCCTTGGTAGTTCCCACCCCAATGGTATAGGTTCTGATTCCCGCATCCAGCGCTTCTTTGGCAACATTTTCTGCATTGCTTTCATGATCTTCGCCGTCAGAAACAATGAAAAGAAACCTGTTGGTTTGTGACTCATCATCAAAATACGTTTTGGCGAGCCTGAGGGCATCTGCTATGGCTGTTCCCTGTGATGAAACCATATCCGGATCAGCGTTTTGCAAAAACATTCTCGCCGCAGCATGATCTGTTGTTATGGGCAAAAGGGGGTAAGCGCTGCCGGCATATATAATAATTCCAACCCTGTCGCCACCCAGTTTGTCAATGATCCTTGAGATGATCTGCTTTGATTTCTCGAGTCGGTTCGGAGCGATATCCTCGGCCAGCATACTTTTGGAAATATCCAGAGCGAATACGATGTCTACTCCTTGCCTTTTGATGGTTTGCAGCTGCGTACCTACCTTTGGATTGATCAGGGCGATTACCAGAAATGCCAGGGCCAGGGAGACTACAAGGAGTTTCAGAAAAGACTTAAATCCTGACCTGTCAGGACTTAATTTCTGCAACAATTTACTGTCAGCAAAACTGCGCTGTAATTTTCTCTTCCAAAAGAAATTGATGAGAAAAAGCGCAACCAGCAGCAGGATTGCCGTGAGGTAGATTATATAAGATGGATCTTCAAGTTGATACATGCCTTGTTAATACGATTCGTTCAAATAAAACTTCTGTAAACTGTATACCTCAATAACATTTCCAAAAACACCAAAAATCCGGCAAAGAGCACAAAGGGTCTGAATTTTTCGTCAAAATTATAATATTTGAGCTCTTCTACCTTGGTTGTTTCCAGCTTGTTGATCTCGTCATAGATCTTACCAAGGGTTTCATTGTCTGTTGCCCTGAAATATTTTCCTTCTGTTTGTGCTGAGATATATTTGAGCAGGGCTTCATCAATTTCAACAGGTACATTTCTGAAAACCAGGTTACCTGCGGGGTCTTTGGCAACAGGAAACAAGGCTGTGCCATTGGTTCCTATTCCAATAGTATATACCTTGATGCCGAGTTCTTTGGCCAGTTCAGCTGCCGTTCTGGGGTCGACAAAACCGGAGTTATTTACCCCATCTGTAAGCAAAATGATCACTTTGCTTTTGGCCTGGCTGTTTTTCAGCCTGTTCACAGCAGAACCCAATCCCATTCCAATGGCCGTACCGTCTTCCAGTGCTCCCCAGGTGATTTCACGGATGGTATTTAATACGATTCTCTTATCGCTGGTGATCGGTGTTTTGGTATAGCTCTCTCCTGCGTATACAACAATTCCGATTCTGTCATTGGGCCGCTGGTTTACAAACCTCGAGGCCACTACTTTTAATGCCTCCAGACGGTTGGGCTTAAGATCCTTGGCCAGCATACTGGCAGAGACATCCATGGCCATAACGATATCAATACCCCGTGTTGTTTTGGACTTTTTGCTGACCTCAACACTGCGTGGCCTGGCCAGGGCAATAATGAGCGATGCGATTGCCAAAAGCCGCAATATATTGAGCAGTGGTTTGAGTTTTGACAGCAGACTCGGTTTCCCGAAGCCTTTTGTTCCGGAGATCTTCAGGCTGGCACTGTTTTTCTTCCGGGTATAATAAAACCAGAAGGCTATGACCGGCAGCAGACATAGCAACCACAAAAACTCGGGATTTAAAAACTCCAAATTACGCTCCATGATCCTTCTGTTTTTCTGCAGGTTGATATAAAGGGTGCATCACTTCTATGATCCTTTCGGCATCCAGGCGGTGCAATTCCGTTTCATTCATCAGGGGGTGCGATTTTGCAAATTTTACGAGATCCGCTTCCTGCAACAATTTCTTCAATTTAATTAAGGTTTCCTTTGGAATGTTTAACTTACTTGCGGTGTTGAAATCCGAAATAGTTTCCATCAATTCTTCCGTGGTCGATTCCAGGGCAGGTATGTTCAGTTCTTTTTCTATAAAAGTTCGTACGATATCGGTGAGTTCCACATAATACAATTTAACCCTATTCTGTTGTATCAGGTTCTTGCTGTCCAGCTCTTTAAGGCGTTGTTTTGCCTTTTCAAAAGGAGGAATATCATCGATGATCTCCACAACTTCAGGCTTCTTTCGGTACTTAAAGTAGAGTATGATCCCGATGATCAATAAGAGAGCCAGCAGCCACCACAAGTATTTTAAAAAGTCCTCCATTACATAAGGTTCTTTTTCAATTGGCTTGATGGGGTAAAGTTTTTGTTTGAGCGTGTCAACCTCCACGTTGAGCACATCTATATAGACCGAATCGGTAAAAAAGGTTTTGTTGTTGATCAATACGGCCTGTTTTGGCAAGAGGTATCTGCCACTGTCAAATGAAGTCAGCAGGTATCTCCTGAAAAGCTGGTTCTTCACAGAATCAATATCAAATGATTCAACCACCTCCAGTCTTTGCAGACTGTCTAACCTCAACTTTGGAAATGCCACCTCTTTTATGGAATCCATACCCAAAACGATCTTGTATTCGATCTGTTCTCCGATCCTGATTTTTGTTGTGTCTATTTCAACTTTTACCTGGGCGTATATAGCAAAAGTGAAGAACAGAAAGAAACTCAGGCCCAGCCAAATACGGTTCGGTCTTTTATACGATAATTGCGCTATCCCGCAAATACTATGTTCAGTTCCTGTATTAATCTTCATGCCAAAAGACTGTTTCCGGAAAAAATTTGCTGCATTTATCTGCCTTCATATCTAATTTCTTCGCTTAAAATACCCGAGTAATTTTTTTACATAACCCTCATCGACCCGGGTGCTTATAGTTCCGGCTCCGCTTTTGCTGAAGACCGTCTCAAAATAATCGACATTCTCAAGATAATTTGCCTTGTAACTGTTTCTTATATTCCGGTTATTTGTGTTCACAAGGATCACGTTCCCCGTTTCAACATCTTCCATAGGTACAATTCCTATTTTTGGCATTTCTACTTCGTATTTATCATAAATGCGAATGCCTGTAATATCATGCCTTTTCGAAGCAATTTTAAGCGGACTGTCATATTCGTCATCCATAAAATCTGACAAAAGAAATACGATCGCTTTCTTTTTCATGACCTGCGACAAATACCGAAGGGCCATTGCGATATCTGTTTTTTTACTTTTTGGCTGAAACTCAATCAGCTCCCGTATGATCCTCAATACATGGCTCTTCCCTTTTTTGGGAGGAATAAATAACTCTATTTCATCTGAGAACAGCAATAAGCCTACTTTGTCATTGTTCTGAATGGCCGAAAACGCCAGTGTTGCACTGATCTCCGTAATGATGTCTCTTTTGAACTGATCCGTTGTTCCAAAAAATTCTGAAGCACTCAGGTCAACCAGCAGCATCATGGTCAGTTCGCGCTCCTCCTCAAAAACCTTCACAAAGGGTTCATTATACCTGGCGGTCACATTCCAGTCAATGGAGCGTATGTCATCACCAAACTGATACTGCCGAACCTCAGAAAAAGTCATACCCCGCCCCTTGAAGGAGCTGTGGTATTCACCTGAAAAGATATGATCAGACAAACGGCGTGTCTTGATTTCAATCTTACGGACTTTTTTGAGAATTTCTTTGGTATCCACGAATCAATAAATATTTATAATTATTTTACAAAACCGGTACCATTAAGGTACTTCAATCTCGTTTACAACTTTATTGATGATATCCACAGAAGTTACATTTTCCGCTTCTGCCTCATAGGTAATTCCAATTCTGTGCCTTAGCACATCATGAACAACGGCACGTACATCTTCCGGAATTACATAACCCCGTCTCTTGATAAAGGCATAACATTTTGCAGCCATGGCCAGGTTGATACTACCCCTCGGAGAAGCTCCGTAACTGATGAGGGGTGTTAATTCTGACAGGCGGTAATCAGAGGGGTAACGTGTGGCAAATACGAGGTCGAGTATGTATTTTTCGATCTTTTCATCCATATACACCTCTCTCACCGATTCTCTGGCTCGTGCTATCTGCTCAAGCGATACCACTTCATTTATTTTTTCATTGTATCCTGAAAGGTTTTTACGCATGATCTGCTGCTCGTCGTTGATCTTTGGATAATCGATCACCGTTTTAAGCATAAACCTGTCTACCTGTGCTTCAGGCAAGGGATAGGTTCCCTCTTGTTCAATCGGATTCTGTGTAGCCATCACCAGAAAAGGCTCAGGCAATTTAAAGGACTCATCGCCAATGGTAACCTGGTGTTCCTGCATGGCCTCCAAAAGGGCTGACTGTACTTTTGCCGGTGCCCTGTTGATCTCATCTGCCAGAACGAAATTGGCAAAAATCGGTCCCTTTTTTATTGAGAAATCATTGACTTTCATGTTGTAGATCATAGTGCCGATCACGTCCGCAGGCAAAAGATCCGGCGTAAACTGAATTCTGCTGAAGGAACCGTGTACAGCCTTAGCCAAGGTATTGATAGCCAGTGTTTTTGCTAAACCAGGTACCCCTTCAAGCAAGATGTGCCCATTGCCAAGCAAGCCGATCAACAACCTTTCCAGCATGTGCTTCTGCCCAACGATCACCTTGTTTAGTTCTAAGTGCAGCAAATCCACAAAAGCGCTTTCTCTTTCAATTTTTTCGTTGATGGCACGGATATCAACATTCGTGTTATGTGTTTCCATTAAAATTATGAGATTTATATATTATTTATGCTCAGTTTTTTCAGTCAACAAAGCTAAGTCTTCGCAAAAAGTTTTGTTGTTAAATTTTGGTTAAATTGCCGCAAAAGTAGTGATTTAAAGCAATTACCACAAGATTGAAGAATAAAAAAGACCTGTTGATAAAAACAGGAAAAATCGGACAATTCACATTCGCCGGTTGGATTATTTTCTGCCTGAAAAAAATGATTAATACTGTTCCTGTGGATTGGGAAAATCCCGGGATTTAACATCAGCAATATACGACTGAAAAGCCTTGTGCATCTCGTCGTACAAATCGAGATACCTCCTCAGAAATCTGGGGTTAAACTCATGGGTCATTCCAAGCATGTCATGGGTAACCAAAACCTGACCGTCAACTCCGGCCCCTGCCCCGATACCAATTACAGGTATGGTTAAACTTTTTGCTATTTCTTCAGCGAGTACAGCAGGTACTTTTTCAAGCACAATGCCAAAACAGCCCAGTTCCTGAAGCAGTTTTGCGTCTTCTTTTAATTTCAGGGCTTCTTCTTCTTCCCTGGCCCTCACCGTATAGGTACCAAACTTGTAGATGGATTGAGGTGTGAGTCCCAAATGCCCCATCACGGGTATACCCGCAGTTAAAATTCGGGAGATGGATTCTGCGATCTCGCTGCCTCCTTCTAATTTTACGGCATGTCCTCCCGATTCTTTCATGATCCGAATGGATGACTCCAAAGCATTTCTTGAATTCCCCTGATAAGAACCAAAAGGTAGATCTACTACCACCAGGCACCTGTCAACTGCCCTGACAACGGCGGAAGCGTGATAGATCATCTGATCCAGGGTTATGGGTAATGTTGTTTCATGGCCTGCCATGACATTCGAAGCTGAATCGCCAACCAGAATAATATCAATTCCTGCATGGTCAAGGATCTTGGCCATGGTGTAGTCATAGCCCGTGAGCATGGCGATCTTTTCGCCAATTGCCTTCATATCTATCAAAGATTTGGTGGTGATCCGCTTGTATTCCTTCTTCTCCTTTGCCATGATTACTGATTATAATGATCTAAAATTCGGCTTTTTCTTCAATCACCCCTCTTACCTGAATGAGCTTGGGAAAGACTTTCGTACCCAGATTCTTCAGCGGTTCATACAAGGCAGAATTGTCCATCTTTTCTTTTGATACGAAAGGAATCTTGCTGTTTAACGCATCAAATACAAGCAGCACGATACTGATAATTATCGCCATCTTTAACAAGCCAAAAACCGCTCCTAAAAAATTGTTCACGAATCCGAGGTGGATCTTTTCTGCCAGCTTGGTAAAAAATTTCCCTGCCAGTCCGATACCGAGAACCACCAGAAAAAAAGTTGCGGCAAAAGAGACCATCTGTACTGCGGAAGGTTTTAAGTTTCCTACATCTGTCAGTATATTGGCTAAAAAATAGGAGAAATGCATGGATATGTATATCCCGACAATCAGCGAGGCCAAAGAGGCAACTTCAACTATTAAACCCTGAAAATAACCGGTGACCAGACCAAAGACCAATATGATGGCCAATATGATATCGAAGGTGTTCATAGATATTTATTTTATAGGTCAATAATACAAATTTCTTCCTGAAGATAAATTATAATCTTTTTATTTATTTCAAATCCCATGGCGATTAACAACTTAGCATACTGTTCGATCTGGCTGATATATTTTTCTTCCTGTCTTCCTGTTTTGTAGTCTATTACGGTAACCCTGTTTCCTTCAAATACCAGCCTGTCCGGAATAAAAATCTCTTTCCCCTCATTGATGAGCTCTCTTTCCGTAATTACCTTTTTATCAGGTTCATAAAATATGTGCAAAGCAGGATTTTCAACAATGCTGTAAACCAACTGTTTTAATTCCTCCAGCTGCTCCTTTTTTAGAATTCCCCGGAACAGATACTGCTGAAAAACAGGTTCCACATCATTTTTGCTTATCACTTTTGCCAGGATCTCATGCACCAGATTGCCATAACTAATCGCTTCATGCTGCTTAAACTCTCCTTCAGAAATGGCTGTGGATGCAATGGTTATATCGTGTTCCTGCCAGGAGGTACTTATAAAATCCCGACCGGGTTCCCAAGGCAGGTCCTTCACTTCGGTTTTCTTGCTCTGGATCAGTACATCATTACCAAAGGTGTACAAATATTTTTCTTCTTCAAAAAGACCCTGTTTGCTCAGAAAGTCCTGCAAATAGCCAGACATGGACTTCAGGTCTCTTTTGGTCTCAGCCTCTCCGATAATATACAGTTGCTGTATGGCTCTGGTAAAAGCGACATAGATCAAATTAAAGTTATCCAGTTGCTGCTGCTCTGTGTGGCTTTGAACGATCCTTTCTCCCTCTGCTCCCGTGTAAGTCAGTTCTTTTTTGTAAGGAAGGTAAAACCAGGGGAAATCATCCCTGTCCGGGAAATCTGTCAGATCATACCAGACCTTATCCGAATTACGGGTTTCACTGACCTGCAGGTCGTAAGGAACAATAACGATCTCAAATTCCAGGCCTTTGGCTTTGTGTATGGTCAGGATTTGTACCGCATCACTGTTTTCTATGGACGGAATACTCCATTTGTCGCTTTTTTCATCCCAGTAAACCAAAAAATCTGCCAGGCTTTGTGATCTGGTTTCAGAAAACTGTAGAATGAGATCGAGAAATGACTGAACATAAACGTTGGTTTTGTTTATGAGTGCAAAACTTCTGATGATTTGCTCGGCCATGTCGTATAACGAGAGGTTCCATCGCAAAAATGAACTGTTCTTTAAACCGAAATCTTCAAGTCTTTCAAAGAGTGATACGGGATAAAGATCGATCAGCCCGGCAATAAAATCATGTTTTTCCATTGAGATATTCCAGTGCCTGTGCAGGAAATACAAAAAATCAAATTTTGCATTTTTGTCCTCAAAATTTGAAAGGTAGCGCATAACATTCAGCAAAAAATCGATCTTGCTGTCATTTTTTAACAAGAGGCTGTCAGCACTGGTGATCTGAATGCCCTGCCCGCTCAAATATTTTGCGATTACAGCTCCCTGCGCTGCTTTCCTCACCAGAATGCAAATTTTGTTCAGCACTGTTTTCCCACGCAGGTTTTCAATGATCTCAACAACTTTTTGCGGAATGATTTCATCCCTTATTTTGTTGTTCAGCCTGCCTTCCAAAAATTCGATCTGAACAAAGCCTCCAAGAAGGGCGTTGTTTTTTTGCCTGTTGCCGATCTGGTACAAAGTCCTGTGATCCGCATGATCGAACAGGGGGGCTATATGAGAAAAAAAACTGTTGTTGAATTGAATGATCTCGTGATAACTGCGGTAATTTGTATCCAGGTTAAAGACCTCCTTTTCTGTCTGAAAAGGGTTTTGTGCTTTTTCTGAGCCTCCAACATTATCTGCGAGCTGAATAAACTGTTCCGGCCTGCCTCCGCGCCACCGGTAAATGGATTGTTTGGCATCACCTACCAAAAGGAGTCCGGCCTCCTGAGAAGACAGGGCATTGTCGATGAGCGGTATCAGGTTATTCCATTGCAGCACTGAGGTGTCCTGCATTTCGTCGATAAAGTAATACTTGAATTTTTCTCCGATCTTTTCATAGATAAATGCAGCCGGCTGTTCTTTTAAATGCTTATGTATCAATTGATTGAATTCTGAAAGAAAATGTATGTTGTTCTCTTCCCTGATCTCGCTCAGTGCCTTGTTGATCTCGCTCAAAACAGCGAGAGAAGTAATACTTTTTAATAACAGTTCCTGCAAGAGAAAGCGCCGGTATAAATTTTCCGATTTGTAGTAAAGGCCTTCGAGTTTTGGCAATATCTGTTCAATCTTTTGCCTGGTCTTTTCCGGTTTACTCTTGGTATAGGTTTCCCCGTTTTCGATTCTCGTTTTTAAGGTACTCTGAAAAAAGGTTATTTTTTTACGATCTAACCTGAGATTTACAAAATGTTTGGGAAGCATTGAACTAAAGAAATCATTATGTTCCAGTCCTGCCGAAGCGATCAGTTCCAGGCCTTCATCGCCAATTCTTTCAAATTCGGAAACCATATCTTTCCGGCCTTTACTGAGTTGATTTCTGAAATTCAGAAAGTCTTTGACAGATTTATCCTGAAGCCCGGCCAGATAAGGCTGGTCATTTTCATTGTGAAGGATCTTAGCCATATCTTTCAGGTCGCGGCCCACATCCCAGGAACGGTCTTCATCCGCTTGTTCCAGTGCGAAGTCGAGCAGCACTTTTGTAATATCCTGGTCCAGGCCGACTTTCGAGATCACCTGTTCAATGGCTTCATTTATCCAGAGATTTTCTTCCAGTTCAATTTCAAAATTATTAGTCAGACCCAGCTCAATGGCAAAAGACCGCACGATGCGATGGGTAAAGGTATCAATGGTAACGATATTAAAAGCCGCATAGTTTTGTAAAATAGCATGCAGAATATTTTGAGCTTTTGGCTGCACACTATTGGGATCTAGACCGGTCTCTTTACAGATCAGATCAGCCATGTCATTTTTTTCACCCCGGGCCATGGCCCTGAGATTATCCATAACCCTTTCCTTCATTTCATTGGCGGCCTTGTTGGTGAAAGTAATTGCCAGAATCTGCTGAAAAGCAGCATCATTATTTGTAGTAAGCAGAATTTTTATATAATCCTTTACCAGGGTAAAGGTCTTGCCGCTGCCTGCGGAGGCATTGTACACGTGAAAATAAGGCTGTTCCTGCACAGATATTGTATTGCTGAATGGTTAATGAAGTAAATTTAAGGTTTAAAAAGTAAAATTCTGAAAATATTTAGCCATAATAAATTAATTAAAGGTGGCTTTTAAAAAAAGAAGTATTTTTATTCTCTCAAATCCAGACTATGCTTTCCAAAAGAGCAAAATACGCCATAAAAACTTTAATTTATCTGTATTTAAACGAAGAAAACAGCCCCGTTTCAGCCAAATCCATTTCCGTAAATGAAAAGATCCCTTATAAATTTCTGGAAAATATATTGAGAGAATTGAAGCAGCACAAAATTTTAAAAAGTGAACGCGGTGCTGTTGGCGGATACCGCTTTTTTAAATCGCCGGATACCATAAAGGTGGTCGATATCATGAGGATTATTGACGGACCTGTGGCTTTTATTCCTTGTGTTTCCGAAAATTTTTATGAAAAGTGCGAGGAATGCCTTGATGAAGAAACCTGCCAGTTAAGGCGCTTATTTGCCGAACTACGAGACAAGATGCTTCCCGTGCTCGAAGAAACCATCGCTGACTTATCTAAAAAATAAATTTTAAAAATTAATTCCCATTAAATTAGTAGGAATTAATTTTTTTATATATTTGCATACTATTCATACTAAAACGGTATGAATAGTATATATTTAAATCAACTATTTAGTAAAAGGACCTTTATCAGACGGCACCGACTGATCCATTTATAAATGGATGATGGAGACGCTGAAAAATACGGAATACACTTTAAGATGGAAAATATTAAACTGCACCATATTTCGCTTGTTATTGTAGCTTTAAAGTTACTCTTAATTTCTATAGTGCTGATCAAGTATTTACCCATGGCATCTGCAGAAGAACTGACTTTTGACCAGACTTTTTTCTGGTTTATGCTGGCGGGGTTTTTGGCACAGATCGTTGATGGAGCCCTGGGAATGGCTTATGGTGTTACCTCCAATTCTGTTTTGCTGGGATTTGGATTATCGCCAAAACTCGCTTCCGCGGCCGTGCATACCGCTGAAGTTTTTACAACAGGTGTGTCCGGACTATCACATATCCGCTTTGGCAATTTTAACAAGCTATTGTTTTTAAAGCTGATCGTGCCCGGGGTGCTGAGCGCTTCTTTAGGCGCATTTTTATTGGGCTCAATCGTTGACGGAGCCGCAATAAAGCCATATATCAATGTCTATCTGATTGTTTTGGGAGGAATGATTCTTTTAAAAGCCTTTAAGAAAAAACCAATACAGCGAACCAATCTGAAAAATGCACCTGTGTATGCTTTGTTTGGAGGATTTTTGGATGCCATCGGAGGAGGTGGCTGGGGGCCTATAGTATCATCTAACTTAATCAGACAGGGAAATACACCCAGTACGGTAATAGGAACCGTAAACACAGCAGAATTTTTTGTGACTTATTTTACTGCCGGAATTCTGATCTATTTTACAGGCATTCAAAGCTGGCAGATTATCCTGGGTCTTATTGTTGGAGGTACACTGGCAGCGCCCATTGGGGCGTATATTGCCAAAAGCTTGCCCACCAAAACGATGATGATCGCCGTAGGTATTTTGATCATGCTTATTTCAGGTTACTCCCTGGTAAAAGTATTGATCTGAAAACCAATTCAGAATCGGGTTTTTGCAAAAACTTAATGGCTGCTTCGAAGCCGGGAGACTTTAAAGATAAAAAAATACAAGCTCCGAAATATTTCTGCTCCGGAAATCATATCAATAGCCTAAGATGAATTTCTATACCCCCTCAAAATGCTCTGCCCCGGGTAACAGATCAGCCATTTTATGCGGGTTATGGATCAGTACCGGAATATGCTGCGGACAAATCCAGAAGCTCAGCTCTTTGTAATCAAAATTGGTCAGTGGTATTTCATGGTGCGTCTTGCCGCAAATGATACATTTCTTGTTTTCCATTGAATATTTTATTTGTATTGGCAAAAATATGGCTTCTGTTTTCTTTTAAAATGACATTGGTCAGTTTTTGGAAAATTAATCTGTAACCAGGATAAAATCATTTTTCTAGGGCCGCTAAAATTATTCATTGTTACGGTATTCTATACATGCCGGGGTATTCATCGTGTATTTTATTTTTTTTCGGCTTGTTTTAAACAAAATATAAATTCGATACTTTTACATAAATATTGTATTGCGGTTACCCTCAGGCCTTGATTGTTTTAGCCGACCGGTATATCAGGAAGAACTTGCGTTTTATGTATTCAATTTTGTTTTGAATTTCTAATTCTTCGAAAAAAATGAACATCCGTGATTGTGTCAAATCCTCAAGTAATAAAGTGTCTGCTGAGGCAAGCGCCTTAAGTGCTTTTGTATGTGATAAAAAAAACTCTTTGGTTGACCGGCTCGAAAGTTTTGAAGATATTATCAACCTTGAAATTGGAGATACCGGCCTGATCCGGTCAAGAGCTATCGAACGGGAATTCAACATCCGCCAGCTGTATATCAAATATGAAGGAGATAATCCAACCGGAACCCAAAAAGACCGAATCGCCTTTGCCCAGGTGTATGATGCTATCCGCCGAAAATACGATATCGTTACGCTGGCTACCTGCGGGAACTACGGTGTGGCCATGGCCCTGGCTTCTAAACTGGCAGGTGTTCAATGCAAAATATTTATTCCGGAAAATTACCATGCTGAGCGAATCGGTGAAATGACCGCCCTCGATGCAGAAATCATCAGAAATCCGGGCAGCTACGAAGATGCCGTGGTACAAAGCAGCAAAGAGGCTGCAAAAAACCGCTGGTACGATGCCAATCCGGGCGGAACAAATACTCCCTTGCAGATCCTCTCTTACTCTCAAATAGCCCACGAGATCTACGAAGACCTTGGCGATGCACCCAAATATTGTGCTGTTCCTGTTTCAAACGGCACTTTGATTGCAGGTATCTATCGTGGTTTTGTAAGCCTGTATAAAAGGGGGAAAACCTCAGTGATCCCGAAAATGATCGCCGCTTCTTCCACCCAGAAAAATCCGATCATACAATCATTTAAACTGGGCTTATCCCATTGCGAAGACCTGGACCCAAAATCCATCAAGGAAACCAAATACAACGAACCCCTGATCAACTGGCACAGTTTTGACGGCGATGAAGCCTTGTATGCCATTGCCGAATCGAAAGGGAGGGCATATCATATCAGCGATAAAAACATGAAGGAAATGACGTCTTTCTTGTTGAAAAAAGAAGGGTACAGGGTGTTGCCTGCCTCAACCGCCGGATTGATAGGCGTTTTGCGCATGCATGAAGAGGAAGTCATGGAAGAAGGCAGGATCGTTGCCGTTTTAACTGCAAAATATTAAATAATGAAAGGATTAATTACAATAGGTTTGCTGGTAATTTCCAATGTTTTTATGACACTTGCCTGGTATGGACACCTTAAAATGGCTGAATACAAATGGTTTACCAAATTAGGGCTTTTTGCTGTTATTTTGATCAGCTGGGGAATCGCCTTTTTTGAATATACAGCCCAGGTTCCTGCCAATAAAATAGGTTTCAGGGGAAATGGCGGTCCCTTTACCCTGGTCCAACTGAAGGTCATACAGGAAGTGATCACCCTGGTCATTTTTACGCTGTTTACAGTTATTTTCTTCAAAAATGAAACTTTAAAATGGAACCATTTTGTTGGTTTCATCCTGCTTATAGCTGCCGTTTATTTTATTTTTAAAAAGTAATTTATGCAAAAAAAGAGCATTGATGGTCCGGCCATCGTTTATTGTAAAAATGCCTTCAATACCCCTGAGGGGAAAACAGCGCACGGACTGGTCAGATTTACCGAACGCTACGATGTGATCGGGGTGATCGATCCAAAATATGCCGGAAAGGATGCCGGTGAAGTTCTTGATGGAAAACTTAACGGGATAATCATTTACCCTGACTTTATATCCGCCTTTAAGGCACAAAAAAAATCAGGTCTCACCGCAAAAACTTTTGTGATCGGCCTGGCCCCTGACGGGGGCCGGTTGCCAAAAGATGCGAAAGCTGAAATTAAACTGGCTCTGGAAAATGGCCTAAACGTAGATTCCGGATTACACGATTTTCTAAGCAAGGATGCCGAACTTATGGAAATAGCAAAAACAAATCACTGCAGGGTGAGGGATGTGCGCAAAACCCCGGACCGGGATGAACTTCATTTCTTTACAGGAGATATCGAAAAAGTAAAATGCCTGAAACTTGCCGTACTCGGTACTGATTCTGCCATTGGAAAACGGACAACCGCCTGGCTCATTGTACATGGTTTCAGAAAGGCGGGTTACAAGGCAGAGCTGATCGGAACGGGTCAAACAGCCTGGTTACAGGGGGCGAAATACTCCATGATCATGGATAGTTGTATCAACGATTTTGTTTCAGGAGAAATAGAAAATGCGGTGGTCAGTGCCTGGAAGAACGAGAAACCGGATGTGCTGGTCATTGAAGGACAAGGCAGCCTCATGAACCCTGCCTATCCCGGTGGTTTTGAAATACTTGCAGCTGGCCGACCAGATTATGTGGTTTTGCAACATGCTCCGAAAAGACTGGAGTACGACGGTTTTCCCGGCTATCCGCTGCATAGCATCGAAGAACAGATCAATGCCATTCAAACCATTTCAGGTAAACCGGTAATTGCCATTACACTGAACCATGAACAAATGGAAAAAAATGAGATCAGGGTGGCTTGTGAAGAGCTAACAAGGCAAACGGGTTTGCCTTGTTTTGATGTCCTTGAATTTGGTGCGGATGAACTGATCGGTCTGTTAAAAAACAGGTTGAAATAGGCCGGAACATAGTAACCGCCCCATTATTTTATAAATATTATACTGCCTTATGCCGGCAATTTTGCTGAATAGATCCTGATGAAGATAAAAAAAATAAACTACGAACGGTATCATTTAAAACTTAAACAACCCTATACCATTGCCTATGAAACCATCGGCTTTTCCGTAAATTATATACTGCAAATTGAAACAGACGAACTTTTTACCGGTTTGGGCTGCGCGTCTCCTGACCTGGAGGTAACAGGAGAAACCGATGAACAGGTAGAATTTGCCATTCAAAATACCATCATTCCCTTTTTACTGGGAAAAAATCCGCTGAATTATATACGGCTGCTGCATGAACTGAAACCCCTCCTGCCGCATCAGTCATCAGCGCTGGCCATGGTAGATATGGCTCTTTTTGACCTTTTTGCGAAAAAATCCCAGGTTCCTCTTTATAAATTTTTAGGCGGTTACAGAAAAAGCATACACACAAGTATCACGATCGGTATTCTGCCTTTGAAGGAAACTATCGAACAAATAGTAGATTTCAGAAAAAATGGTTTTACCATCATCAAATTAAAAGGCGGAATTAACCTTGCGGAAGATATAGAAAAGGTGATTCGCATCAATGAACTCTTTCCCGATCTCATCCTTCGTTTTGACGCCAATCAAGGGTATAGTCTGGCAGAAGCCCTTTCTTTTTTTGATCAGACCAAACATGTGGGCATCCAAATTTTTGAGCAACCCACAAAGATTGAGTACAGTTATAAACTCGGCGAGATCACAAAAAATATTGCCATACCTGTCATGGCAGATGAAAGCCTCAAATCTTTGACAGATGCTTTTCATCTGGCAAAAAACGGTCTGATCGATATGATCAATATCAAACTGATGAAGGTTGGAGGTATACTGGAGGCCAAACACATTAATTCCGTTGCCAAGTCCGCCCAGATCGAAGTGATGGTGGGTTGCCTTGACGAATGTGCTCTGGGGATCTCGGCAGGCCTGCATTTCGCCCTGAGCAGACCCAATGTTGAATATGCGGACCTGGACGGGCATCTCGAATTTGAGAACGATCCGTTTAAGGATCTGTTTCAGCTTAAAAAAGGTGTCTTGCGCCCAAATAATCAGCCCGGTTTGGGGCTGGCTTCACTTTAGGTTTTCATCTATTTTTTTTGTTACCTTTATATGATTGGAAACTGAGAAAGGTTTCTCAGACGATAAATATATTCTCTTCTGATTTCTTGTTATTGATACGTTTTACACTTGTAAAGCCACTTATATGAAACCCTGGATTTTTTCTTTCCTGACAATGTTGGTTCTAATCCTTGCAATTCCAACCGTTTTTGCTCAAAAAACAATGTTGTTAAATGAAGAATTTAAAGCGAACAGCATTTCTTATCCCATAAAAAGAAAAGGGATAAATAATATGTATACCATAGGGAAATATACTTTTGGCCCCTTTAGCATTGTCAACACAAAACAAGGTATGTCCACTTCAACATCCGGCAATTTATTTAAAAGTGATGTAAAGTCGCAATCCAAAAAAGAATACAGCTATGATCTGGTTAAAAATGAAACAGATACCGTTCATGCAATTGTTAATGAAACAGGAAAACTTGAACTGGATGATGAAAAATCATTTTTTTACCGCTTGATTACCAATGTGGATGTTCGGATCAACGACCATTTTTCTGTAGCAATTGAAAGTCAACCGGAATATGAGATCGTGAAAAATTTGTTGCAAACCGATGCAAAATTTACGGAAAAAATTACAGGCGACACCTGGCAATGCATTATCGTGATCCCGATGGACCGTTCACTGGAAGGTTATTTTTTTGGTGGATTGATTTCTTATCAAGATAAAGATATCTCCATTTTGGAAGTAAATAAAAAGGAACAAAACAAAAACTCCAATGATATTTGGGCCATAGTCAATGATTCTTTTGGCTATGGATTTGAATTTTTTCAGGATGGTGTTATCATTGCGGCACTGCAAAATCACCCCATGCTCAAACCAAACCTTTGGCTTCGCACAGGTCTCGACAACAAAACACAGCTGATCATTGCCTCTTCTATTCCAGTACTTATTTCTAAATGGGGGAGCACCAATAGGAACAACATAAATGAAGATGACTAATGATTAATATTTTTTATATGTCATAATACTTAACAATCCCTCATTTAATAAAAAATTGTAACTTTCAGCAGTACTAATTCTTAATCCTGACCACTATGAATACAGTTCATGCCTTTGCAGCCACAGAACCCGGAGGAAAACTATCCCCTTATTCTTTTGAATTACCAGCACTCGGCAAAGAGGATGTCGAAATAAAAGTCCATTATTGCGGAATCTGCCATTCTGATCTCAGCATGCTATACAACCATTGGGGTATGACGCAATATCCATTTGTCCCCGGTCATGAGATCGTAGGTGAAGTTGTTAAAACTGGCGGGAATGCAAAAAATGTAAAGGTCGGAGATCTCGTTGGCCTGGGTTGGTTCTCTGAATCCTGTATGTCTTGTGATCAGTGTATGTCAGGCTCACACCACTTGTGCAACACAGTGGGGCAAACCATTGTAGGCAGACAAGGGGGTTTTGCCGATAAGGTAAGGTGTCACTGGTCCTGGGCAATTCCACTACCCAAAGGAATCGACATGAGTAAGGCAGGACCTTTGCTTTGCGGAGGTATCACGGTTTTTAATCCCATACTGATGGCTGATGTAAAACCAACCGACAGAGTAGGAGTCATTGGAATCGGTGGCCTGGGCCATATGGCTATAAAATTTTTGAACAAATGGGGTTGTGAAGTCACCGCATTCAGTTCCAATCCTTCAAAAGAAAAAGAAATACTGAAAATGGGAGCCCACAAGGTCGTCAACTCTTTGGACATGGAGGCCATGACAAAGATCAATGGCACACTCGATTTTTTGTTGAATACAACCAATGTAGCCCTAGACTGGGCTGGCTATCTCAATGTTTTGGCTCCTAAAGGCACGCTGCATCAGGTAGGGGCCGTACTTGAACCCCTTCAGGTACCTGCTTTTTCTTTGATCACAGGCGAAAAAACTGTGTCAGGAAGTCCGCTGGGAAGTCCTGCACTTACCAAAAAAATGCTCGATTTCTGCATCCGTCATACGATTTATCCGATAACTGAGGAATATCCGCTTTCCAAAGTGAATGAAGCCCTGGAACATCTGGAATCCGGAAAGGCGAGGTACCGGATCGTTCTTAAGGTCTAACCAAAAAACAGACGCCAGATCTGGGCAACTATAAAAGTTATAACAAATCCAAAAACAACCGGCAGCAGAGAAGCAACCAGGGTCCATTTTACGCTGTTGGTTTCCTTATAAATCGTGTAAATGGTCGTACTGCAAGGATTGTGAAGCAAGCTGAAAAGCATCAAATTAATGGCGGTTAACAGTGTCCAGCCTCCTGCCTGAAGCAGTTGGCCCGTTTCCATGGTCTCTAATTCAAACATGACTCCCGCACCTTCACCGCCGTGCATACCGGTTACCAGAACCGTAAGCATCAGAATAGTGGGTATCACGATCTCGTTGGCCGGGATTGCGACGATATATGCCAACAAAATAACCCCATTCAAACCGATCAGCCACCCAAAACCATCGAGCCATCCGATCATCCAGGATGCGATGCTCTGTCCATCGATGGAAATATTGGAGATCAGCCAGATCACAGCTCCTGCCGGTGCTGCAAAAACAATGGCCCTCCACAAAACGATCAGCGTTCTGTCAATTAAAGAAGTATAGATCGTTTTCCAAAAGCGCGGCGGACGGTAAGGCGGTAATTCCAGACTGAAGGTTGATACTTCCCCTCTGAGTACAGTGCGAGATAACAACCAGGAACTAAAGAACATAAAGAAGATTCCGAGCATGGCGATTCCGATTACGGCAGATACTGAGGCCAATCCGGATAAATAGGAAGGCACTACAGCACCAATAAAAATGGTGGCGATCATGATCTGGGTTGGCCAACGGCCGTTGCAAAGAGAAAAATTGTTGGTGATGATCGCGATGAGTCTTTCCCTTGGACTGTCGATGATCCTGGTCGCTACCACCCCGGCAGCATTACAGCCAAAGCCCATGCTCATGGTAAGTGCCTGCTTTCCATGCGCACCTACTTTTTTGAAGAAATAATCCATATTGAAAGCCACACGAGGCAGGTAACCAAAATCTTCCAGCAGGGTAAAAAGCGGGAAAAAGATGGCCATGGGAGGCAACATCACCGCCACTACCCAGGCTACTGCCAGATATACGCCATCAATCAGAAAACCATCCAGCCACCAGGGCATACCCATACCTGAAGCAAACTTTTTAAGGATGGGATGAACATTGTCCAGCAATAGTTCTGCCAGCAAAGAGGATGGGATATTCGATCCCACTATCGTGGTCCAGAGCACAACTGCCAGGATCAAAAACATAATGGGAAAACCCCATCTTTTGCTGGTGACGATCTGGTCTATCCTTGTATCAAGCTTAAGGCTTCTTTTCTTGTCGGGGTAAGTCACTGCATCGCCGGCAATTTTTGAAGCGTCGGCATAGATCCCTTCTATCAGGCCATCGTGAAACTCTTCGCCGATTTCCAGGCGGAGATCTCTTGAAAGATCTACTATCCGGTCAAAAGAATGTGGGTTGTTTTTAACTGACAAGTTCACCTGATTTTAATGCGTTAATAATATGCTGATCTCCCTCGAGCAGGCGAAAGGCTATCCACCTTTTATTCGGTAAACCGGGATAGGTCTTTTCCAATTCTGCTTCAAGGATTTTAACTGATCTCCGTATGTTTTCCGGTACATTTTGAATGCGGTGCGGTTTGCAGGTGATTTCTCCCAGGGCCAGCTGATAAACAGTTTGTATGAGCTCAGGAATACCCCTGTTATACCTTGCGCTAGCCGGAACAACGGGTATTCCGAGATCTCTGGACAGGGTACGAACATCAATTTCTATCCTGTTCCTTTTGGCCTCATCCATTAAATTCAGACACAATACGGAAGTATCTGTGATCTCAAGTACCTGCAATACCAGATTCAGATTTCGCTCCAGACGGTTTGCATCAGCAACGATTATGGTAACACTTGGCTTACCAAACAAAATAAAATTCCTGGCCACTTCCTCGTCCTGTGAGGTGGACAGCAGGGAATAAGTGCCGGGAAGGTCCACCAGTTTAAACTTTTTATCGGCATAAGCGAAGGCCCCTTCTGCCCTGGCAACAGTTTTGCCCGGCCAGTTTCCTGTATGCTGACGCAAGCCGGTCAGCGCATTAAAAACGGTACTTTTTCCGGTATTTGGGTTGCCCGCGAGGGCCACAACAAAGTCGTGTGACGAAGTATCTTCCCCTAATTTTTTCAAACCTTTGGGATCGTACTGCGGACAAGCCTCACAGCTGCTATTGGCTTTCTGTTCCATTTTCGGATTTTTTTATCAAAATTTTTGATGCCTGGTCATCGCGCAAAGCAATCGAAGTGCCTTTGATCAGATAGGCTCTGGGATTCTTCATCGGGCCCGGCAGGTCAACACTTATTTCTGCTCCTCTTACAAAACCCAGATCGAGCAGCCTTCTTCTGCTTTCTCCCCTGCTCTCTTTTGATACTCCAACAATAACCGCCTTTTCTTTATCTTTTAAACCGGTTAAGCGAATGGTCTCTTCATCAACATATTCATTTGCTTCTGAGGTATTTATGGTAATATTTGAAGCAACTACGGAGGGAAGCGTATGGATTTCACCAATCGATGAAAATACCACACCTTTCCTGCCGTTTTCCAAAACCTTTATCTGTGAACCCAATTGTATATTTTCCGACAATATTTGCCGGTATATCACATCGGGTTCATCTTCAATATGGGTGATAATACCAAAAGAACCTGCAGGCAGCATCGAAAGATTTACCCCTTTGATCTCCGCAATCTTTCCTGACTTGGTTGGAATCGGATCACCGTGAGGATCAAATAGGGGGTCACCGAGCTCGAGCACCAGTTTGGCGGCCTGCTTATCGCTCAAAATATGCTCCATGGCCTCCGCTTTTCCATGCCATTCTGTTTTAGAAAAACCTGTTTTTTCTGCCAGGTATTTTTCATACAGCCGATGCATCCGGACAATTCGAAGTGAATATTCTCTACCCGCTTCAGTCAGTTTTAAAAATTCACCTTCTTGATGAATGAGCTGTTCTCCGCTAAGTTTTTCCACAGCATCATAGATCGTTTTGTCCGACAGCTTTAGTATTCCGGAAAGACCTGAAATGGTTATGTTATTGCCCGAATTACCGGCATGGTAAATCTGCTTCAGAATGTCCTCCTGAACCGTTTTTTGCTTTAGTTTTCGGTTGTTGGTAATCTCCCAGTACCAGCCCTTATCTTTTCTGAAAAACAAGTATAATATCAAGCATACAGCAAAAAAAAGAAGGAGACTTGGAAGGGGTTGGTAATTTATCATGTGTTTTTTACATAAAGTTTTCCGGCAACGTTTTTAGAGATAAGGATCTGTTGGTTGTGGATCCTGATCTTCAGGGAATCATCATAAGGCTCTCGGTCAACCAGCTCTATCCTGTCACCCAATGAGAGATCTATTTTATTCAGATACTTCAAAAATGGTTCTGAAGAATCCTTTACATATTTCAAAACCGCGCAATCACCTATATTCACCTGCAACAAATTATTGAGTTCGCTTTTACTCATTTTGCCATCCTTATCAGGAATTGGATCCCCGTGCGGATCAAACCTTGGAAAACCTAAAAATTCGTCCAGGTTGTCAACCAAAGACTCGGAATTTATATGTTCGAGCTGCTCGGCAATTACATGGACCTCTTCCCATTTAAAATTCAGTTTTTCGACCAGAAAATATTCCCACAAGCGGTGCTTTCGCAATACTTTCAATGCCAGTTGCATTCCGGTTTCAGTTAAAAAAACCCCCCGGTACTTTTGGTAATCAATCAAATTCTTAGCAGATAATTTTTTTAGCATGTCTGTAACAGACGAAGCCTTTGTGCAAATTTTTTCAGCGATCACATTTGTGCTGACAAGGCTACCGTGCTCAAGTTGCAGGGTGTAAATTGCTTTTAAATAATTTTCTTCAGCAGCAGAAAACATGTTTTTTTATACAAATATAAATATTTTTTTAGATGTGTCTAAAAATAGTTACAAAAAAAACGATAATACGAAAAAGTATTATCCCTTTTTAATGACAAACTGCAAATATCTTTTCTTTGAATTCCTCAAACTGGCATTTCTGAAAATCAATTTTGCTGGCAGCTTCCACTATGTCATCTACTTTTTTCACAGAAAATGACAATCCGGTTACAATTTTTTTGAGCACCCTGACTTCCTGATAGGATTTCTTATTGTGATCCGATATCAGTTTCATCATATCATAAAACCGCTCCACACGATCGTTAAATTCATAATAACCAATCGTTGGATAATCGTCAGGAGATTTCAGTATTTTTTTGAAATCCTCCTCTTCAACGTCATATCTTTTAGCAATAGTTCTGAGAAAAAGCATTTCTTCCGGGGAGACAATTCCATCCGACTGGGCAACACGGTACAGATTGGCCAGATCCGCAAGATTTCTTAATCTCTCTTCATTGTGATATAAATCGGCAATGGTCATAATATGGGTTTTTGCTAACTACTAAAATTACAACAAAAGTATCACAAAACCAAACCTTCATTAAATTTTATGTATGTATTAACATTCAATTATATTTGCAAAAAAACTCTTTGAACAAGCAGGATTTTATACAACTTTACGACAGGTCAGATCAGGTCATGGCTATAAGCGGTCTTTTATCCAAAGATCAGGAATCTTTATCCATGACCAACCTCAACGGTTCCTCGCTGTCTTTTGTTTTGGCATCCCTGTTCAGAAAATCAGACAAGCCCTTTTTGGTTATCTGCAATGACAAAGAAGAAGCTGCATATTATCTCAATGACCTCGAACAACTGCTTAGCCCCGAAAATATTTTTTTCTACCCGGGTTCTTACCGCAGGCCTTATCAGATCGAAGAAACAGATAATGCCAATATCCTCCTGCGCGCAGAGGTGCTGAACAGGATCAATTCCCAGAAAAAAGCCAGTCTTATCCTCACTTATCCTGAAGCCTTATTTGAAAAGACCATTACAAAAAGCGAGCTTACGCGAAATTCGCTGAACCTGCAGCTCGGCGAAAAAATTACCCTGGACTTTATCAATGAACTGCTTTTTGAATACCAGTTTAACCGGGTAGACTTTGTTGGCGAACCCGGAGATTTTGCAGTCAGGGGAGGAATCATCGATGTCTTTTCTTTCTCCAACGATGAACCGTTCCGGATTGAATTCTTTGGAGATGAGATCGAAAGTCTGCGGACCTTTGATGTAGAAACCCAGCTTTCTCTGGAGAAACTCAAAAAGATCAACATTATGCCCAATGTTGAAAACAAAATGCTGAATGAGAAACGGGAAAGTTTTATTTCTTACCTCTCAAAAAAGACGGTGATCTTTGTAGAGAGTTATACTACCCTGAAATATGACCTGGACAAACTTTACCAAAAGGCTGAAGACACCTTTCAAAAAGACAGCGGACTGTTAAAACTCACTTCTCCAGATTCAATTTTTTGTGATGGCAATACCATTCTTTCCCAGTTAAAGAACTTTACCACCGTTGCCTTTAACAATAAAGAAACAGACAGCAGCTCATCCAATCACTTTGTTTTTAACACCAAACCACAGCCTGTTTTTAACAAACAATTTGAACTGCTTATCCAAAATTTAAACGAGAACACGGAAAATAAGATCGCCAATCATCTCTTTTGTGATAACGAGAAGCAGGCCGAACGATTTCATGATATTTTTGAAGATATTGACCATGGACTCTCTTACAAAACACACGTCTTTCCTCTTTACCAGGGATTTATAGATCCTGACAATAAAATTGCCTGCTATACAGACCACCAGATCTTTGAGCGCTACCATAAATTTCGCTTAAAAAGCGGATTTGCCAAGAAACAATCCCTGAGCCTCAAGGAACTGACAAACCTGGAAATTGGCGATTATGTAACACACATTGACCATGGTATCGGCAAATTTGGCGGACTTCAGAAAATTGATGTAGACGGCAAAAAACAAGAAGCCATCAAACTGATCTACGGTGACCGTGACGTGCTGTATATCAGCATTCATGCCTTACACAAGATCAGCAAGTTCAACGGCAAAGACGGCGCTGTTCCCAAAGTGTATAAACTCGGCTCCAATGCCTGGAAAGTTCTGAAACAAAAAACCAAAGCCAGAGTCAAGCAGATTGCCTTTGACTTGATACAGCTTTACGCCAAACGAAAACTTCAAAAAGGTTTTTCCTTTGGCCCCGACAGTTATTTACAGCACGAATTGGAAGCGAGTTTTATCTATGAAGATACACCAGACCAGTTCAGTTCAACCCAGGACGTCAAAAAAGACATGGAAAGTGAACAGCCCATGGATCGCCTGGTTTGTGGAGATGTTGGCTTCGGAAAAACAGAAGTAGCCATCAGGGCGGCCTTTAAAGCCATAGACAACGGCAAGCAGGTGGCCATTCTTGTCCCGACGACCATCCTGGCCTACCAGCATTACAGGACTTTCAGCGAACGGCTAAAAAATTTCCCCGTGCGCGTTGAGTACCTGAACCGGTTCAGGAGTACCAGGGAACGCAATGATACCCTGAAAGGATTGGAAAATGGCTCGGTAGATCTGGTCATCGGAACCCACCAACTCGTAAACAAGGATATAAAGTTCAAGGATCTCGGACTTTTGATCATCGATGAAGAACAAAAATTTGGTGTTGCAGTTAAAGATAAACTGAAAACGATCAAGGAAAATATCGATACCCTTACCCTTACAGCCACACCCATTCCACGTACCCTGCAGTTTTCACTGATGGCTGCACGAGATCTTTCTGTGATCAATACCCCGCCTCCCAACAGACACCCGATAGAAACTCAGGTAATCCGGTTCAATGAAGAAACCATTCGCGATGCCATTATGTACGAAGTTTCCCGGGGCGGACAGGTATTTTTCATCCACAACCGCATTGAAAATATCAAAGAAGTCGCCGGTTTGCTGCAAAGGTTATTGCCCGATGTGAAGATCGCGATCGGACACGGACAAATGGAAGGCAAAAAACTGGAACAGCTGATGCTCGGCTTTATCAACAACGAATTCGACGTGCTGGTTTCAACCACCATTGTGGAAAGCGGACTCGATGTACCCAATGCGAATACCATCTTTATCAACAATGCCAATAATTTTGGTTTAAGCGACCTGCACCAGATGCGTGGAAGGGTTGGAAGGTCAAACAAAAAAGCTTTCTGCTATTTTATCACCCCTCCTTACCACATGATGACCGATGATGCCCGAAAGAGAATACAAGCACTGGAACTGCATTCCGACCTGGGCAGCGGCTTCCAGATCGCTATGAAAGATCTTGAAATAAGAGGTGCCGGAGACCTGCTGGGTGGCGAGCAAAGCGGATTTATAAACGATATCGGTTTTGAAACCTACCAGAAAATATTGAATGAGGCCATTGAAGAACTGAAAGAAAATGAATTCAAAGACCTCTATAAACAGGAAAAGAAAAAGGACTATGTGAGCGAGGTACAAATCGATACGGATCTGGAAATTCTTATCCCGGATGATTATGTAAATGTTATCTCAGAAAGGATGAACCTTTACAGGGAGCTGAACGAACTGAATACAGAAGCAGAACTTCAAAAATTCGAGTCCGGGATGATCGACCGCTTCGGCCCCCTGCCTTCTCAGGTAATTGACCTATTTGACAGTGTTAGGCTCAAATGGGAGGCAAAAAGACTGGGATTGGAAAGGGTAGTACTCAAAGATAAGCGGTTATATGGTTATTTTATAGCCGATCAAAAGAGTCCTTTTTTTGAATCAGACAGGTTTACAGACGTCTTAAAATTTCTTCAAAATAACTCAAAAATTTGTGTGATGAAAGAAAAGGAAACCAAACAGGGATTGCGCCTGCTGATCACATTCATCCATATTACAAGCCTTCAGAAGGCATTGAACACCCTGAGATCTATTTGATAAGTTGTTAATAAGTTTGACGGCATTTTCAAAAAACCAAATTATCATCCTCCATTTTTTTGCTAACTTCCCTAAAGTTCTCCTTGCGGAAAAGCCGCTTTTATTAAAACAAGGAAAAATAATGAGAATAAGATACCATTGCTTATTTCTGATGACCGAATTAAAACCCCAAATTTTTATATGAAAAAGATACCTGCAAAACGCAAGATTTTTGTACTTGACACTTCTGTTTTATTATTCGATCACGATGCCCTGAACAATTTTGAAGAACACGATGTCGCAATCCCCATTACGGTGCTGGAAGAGCTCGATAACTTTAAAATAGGAAATGATACTAAAAACTTTGAAGCGAGGGAAGTCATTCGTTTTCTGGATAAGCTTTCCGAAAACCATGGCCTGAATTCTTGGATCTCTTTAGGAGATACTAAGGGTAAACTCAAGGTAATTCTTGACCATCTCCAACCTGCCGTTGACGCCGAAGAAGTTTATTTGAGCAAAAAGAATGACCACAAGATCATCAATTCAGCAGCTGGCCTGCTTGCTGAAGAAAAAAATGCACATGTTGTGCTGGTTACCAAAGATATCAACCTGCGCATTAAGGCAAAAGCCATCGGACTGCCATCAGAAGACTACCTCACCGGTAAGGTAAAAAATATACAAACCGTTTCGAAAAGCTCTCCCATTATTGATGGCATTGACGCCAATGTGATTAAAAAGATCTATCAAAAATCAGTCATCAAAGAAAATGGTGTGCTGGGCTCGCAGAAATTAGCCAATGGATACTACATTTTAAACAATTGCACCAACTCTGTTTTAGCACGGTATAACGGCAAAACAGATGAAATTGAAAAGGTAGAGAAAAAATATGTCTATGGTGTTAAGCCAAAGAATGCAGAACAAACCTTTGGTTTAGACGCCCTTTTAAATGATGATATTAAGCTCGTGGCCCTGCAGGGTGTTGCCGGTACCGGAAAAACTTTGCTTGCGCTCGCCTCTGCACTGGAGCAAAAGAACAAATACGATCAGATTATTCTGGCCAGGCCCATTATACCCTTGAGCAACCGTGATATTGGTTTCCTTCCGGGAGATGCCAATGATAAGATCTCTCCTTATATGCAACCGCTATGGGACAATCTGGCTTTTATTAAAAAGCAGTTCAAGTCAAATGAGAAAAAGTTTGTGGCCATCAAAGAAATGGAAGATTCCGGAGCACTGACCATAACAGCTCTGGCATTTATAAGAGGAAGAAGCCTTTCCAATGTCATTTTTATCATTGACGAAGCGCAAAATCTCACACCACATGAGGTCAAAACCATCATAACAAGAGCTGGTGAAGGAACCAAAGTGATCTTTACCGGTGACATTCACCAGATCGACACACCCTATATGGACGAGCAGAGCAATGGCCTCACCTATTTAATTGACCGCCTAAAAGGAAATCCGCTTTTTGCACATATCAAACTTGAAAAAGGAGAAAGGTCTGAACTGGCTAATCTTGCCAATGAATTGTTGTAATTTTTAGTAAGAGGTTCATAAGAAAGACCGCCATAACACTGTTTGGCGGTTTTTTCTTGTAACAAAAATTCCCCTGGTTCGTCTTCTCTGAAAATCCCGGTCATGAACAAACTTCTTTTTATTATTGTCGCCTTTCTCATTACCTCCTGCGCAACACATACCTCTTTCAATGATTTTTATCAGAGCAACGAAAAAGAATCTGATTTCAATCTGGGTCTGAGTACCTCTATTGTGAGTTCTTTTTTATCGGATGAGGACTATGCAGATATCAAACCCCTGCTCAAAAAAGCCAAACATGTGAGGATTCTTGTGTTCTCTGAAAACGCCAATGAAATGAACAAAAAATTTGACAAGTTCATCAAGCATTCCACCTTTGACAGACTCGTCAAGGTAAATGATGACGGAGACAAAATTGGCATTTACACCCTTGAAGAAAAAGAAAAAATAAAGGAGGTAGTGGTAGAAATCCACTCCGATGAAGATTTGGTCCTGCTTGGACTAAAAACCAACCTGAGTCCGGAAGACATACAAAAACTTTTGAAGGACAGCGATATTACTTTCAATTAGCATATCTCACATCTCAATACTAGTTTTTCCTGGTTCCTGTCTCCTGGTTCTTGGTTCAAGGTTCAAGGTTCAAGGTTCAGTTTTACCCATATGAGGCAAGGATAAAGCAAAAGGACAAAATAAAACACGGATGACACGGATTTGGCTGATTTACACGGATTTGATTTCGGGTAGTCTCATAATTCACAAACCTGGAAAAACGAATCTTAAGATATGCGATTTGAGAATTTGAAATGAGGTATTTATCTCCCCGCGATGCATCGCGGGGCTACGCATTATAAATCCCTTCGCGATCACTTTTGCCTTTTTACTTTTTACTTGAACCTTGTCCTTTTTGTCATGATTCCTGTCTTCTGTTTCCTGTTTCCTTCTCAAATCCCACATCTCATATCTCAATACTTTTCCTTTTTCCTTTTAACTTGTTTGGGATTTATTCTATTTTTGAACAAAAAAAGCAATGTTCAGAATTTTAGCCTTTCTTTTTATTTTAAGCTCCTTTTCATTATCAGGCCAAAACGGTGTAACCGGAAAAATAGACCCGCCGGAAAATATTTCCTGGATCCTGCTTTACAAAATGGAAAACGGAGAGGAAGTGTACGTGAATAATGCAGAAGTCATCAACGGCAATTTTTCTTTTTCGCTGCCGAAAGAACAAACTGCCGGAGTTTATCGTGCCTACTACCAAATAGAAAATAAAATGTTCATCGAATTCCTGTACAATCAGGAAGCCGTTCATTTTACCTTCGATCCGAAACAACCATTTGAAAGTGTGCGTTTTACCAATTCGGAAGAAAACAAGCTTTACCTTGAATATTACGAAACGATCTTTCAAAAACAGCGCGCAGTAGATACTGTGCAGGTTTTATATTTTGAATCAGCCGATGCAAAAACCGATAAAAAACTGATTAAAGACTACCAGACAAAACTTGAGGAATTGAAAAAAACCCAAGGTGCTTTCGAAAAAAGATCAGAAAATACCCTCGTCAATCATTTTATTAAGGCAAGTGCGCAGTACAATGCAGAAACACCATTAAAAAAGCCTGCCGATTACCTGAATACAGGGAGGCTGCATTATTTTGACAAAATAGATTTTTCAGACCCTGCACTTAAAAATTCATCTTTTTTGACCGATAAAATGAATGACTATGTGTTCCACCTGAACCAGGCAGAAAACAAACAAACATCGGATGAACTGCAAAAGAAAGCCATATTGGAAGTAAAGGCCAAACTAACCGAAGATCGTATTCTGGAAGAAAAGTTTTACCGATCCCTGATAAAGGCCTACCTGGATACAGAAAATGTGGAAATGGTAAAATTTGTGCTCGAGCAATACAAAACATTGCCCAAAGAAAACCGGGATAATGCCTTTTTGGGTAAAACCATCTATTCGCTGAAAACAACAATCGGCTCTCAGGCGCCGGACCTGAACTGGAAAGAGAACGGCATGGATAAAAGCCTCTATAAATTAAGCGGTTCGGATTATTACATCGTAGCATTTTTTAGTTCTACCTGTGCTCATTGCCAGAAAGAAATGCCTGTTTTTCACGATTTTATAAAAGAAATAGGGAATGTAAAAGTTCTGGCAATTGGTCTTGAAGACGAAAAATCGCTTGACTCTTACAAAAACCTGACTGCCCCCTTTACTGATTTTATACTGGTTCTGGAAAAAGAGGGCTGGGAGAGCAAAAAGGCACGTGACTACGGAGTCACAGAAATACCGGGCTATTTTGTTCTGGATACCGATAAAAAAATTATTGCAAAACCTGAAGACGTCGAAGAGCTCAAGTCTATGTTCGTGGAATGATCCTAAAAGTGAAAAAAGGCGTCTTCCAAATGTTCGAGGCTGATCTTATGGTTTTCTATAACAATGCTGATCACATCAAAACGCACCTGAACATCTAAATCCCTCCTCACCACATATTCATCAATGGCATGGTTGATGAGTTTTTTCTGGGCCGGTTTAATGAATTCATAAGGGTCTCCGAAAAAAGCGGTGGATCTGGTTTTTACCTCAACGGCAATCAGTAAGTCTTCTTTCTGTGCAATAATATCGATCTCCGCTTTTCTGAACCGGTAATTTCTTTCAATAATCCGGAAACCTGATTTCAATAAATGATCAATAGCAAGCTCCTCGCCCTGTTTGCCCAGATCATTGTGCTCAGCCATAAATTACTTCCTATTTGAATGTGACCTTTGATTTTTTATCTTTTACTTCCATCTCCACAAAACTACCCATGATCAAAGCGCGGTTGTCATCAATATGTCCGGCTGGAAAATTGAAAATAACAGGGAAATCGGTGCCTTCAGTTACTCTGAGAACGATATCTTCAACCGTTTCGCCAAACTCACCTGAACCGTTTTCTTCGTTCTTCTTTAACCTGAAATCACCAACTACAAGTCCGGCACAATTTTCAAAATACCCGGCTCTTTTTAAACTGATCAGCATCCGGTCAATATGGTACAAAGCCTCATTGACATCTTCTATGAACAAGATCTTCCCGTCCATTTTCAGATCGGTCTCCGAGCCGAGCATGCTGTAAACAATGGATAAATTACCCCCAACCAGCTGTCCGGTAGCCTTTCCGTTGCGGTTAAATTCAGAGGAATCAAATTTATAGGAAAGCGCTTTTCCAAATAGCGCCTCCCGCAGGGTAACAATGGATTCTTTCTGAACCGGATCCTGTAGTTTTAATGTGAGTGGCATCTGAGCATGTACAGATTCAACCCCCAAACTGTGCAATTTGTTATGCAGCACGGTAACATCGCTGTACCCGATTACCCATTTTGGTCTTTCCATAAATTTTGTGAAATCCAGTTTGTCAACGATTCTGATGAGTCCATAACCGCCTCTGGAACACCAGATCGCTTTTATACTCGGATTGTCCAGAGCTTCCTGAAGGTCTTGCAGTCTTTCGGCATCGGTACCTGCAAAGGTGTTGCTTTCCGATAACAAATGATCGCCAAAAAACACGATTAGCCCCCAGTGGTTTGCCAACTCAATCCCTGCGTCTACCCTGCTCCTATCATTGATCTTTCCTGCCGGAGATACGATCATGATGGTATCGCCTTTCTTTAAATGCGGAGGCCGGATCAAATCGCGTGCTATTGATGTAGCATAACCCGAATTGTCCTGGGCATTACTTGTAGCACAGGTTATAAATAAGAAAATCCCTAAAAAACCAAGCTTAATTATTGATGACATGACAAAAATTTTGGCTAAAAGTAATCATTTTTACCAATTACAAGCAAATACATTGTCTTCGGTTTTTCATACTTTTGGGGTCTCAATTCAAATACATGCAAAATCCAGAAAGATATACCATTACCGCAGCCCTACCCTATACCAATGGCCCAGTACACATAGGACATCTGGCCGGGGTATATGTGCCGGCAGATATTTATGCGCGATATTTAAGACTTAACCAAAAAGAGGTGGCATTTATCTGCGGATCGGATGAGCATGGAGTGCCGATAACTTTAAAAGCGAAGAAAGAGGGCATTACCCCGCAACAAGTAGTAGATAAATACCACGCGATCATCAAGCAGTCCTTTGCGGATTTTGGGATCAGTTTCGATAACTATTCACGCACTTCTGCGAAAATACACCATGAAACTGCCTCAGCTTTTTTTAAAAATCTTTACGAAAACGGTAAATTTATCGAAGAAACTTCTCTGCAACTTTACGATGAGGAAGCGAAACAATTTCTGGCCGACAGGTTCGTGATAGGTACCTGTCCGAAGTGTGGTAATCCTGACAGTTATGGAGACCAGTGTGAAAAATGCGGGACCAGCCACAATGCTACTGACCTGATCAGTCCCAAATCAGCCATCACAGGAAATATCCCGAGTCTGAAGGAAACAAAACACTGGTACCTGCCTTTGAATGTTTATGAAAAGTGGCTGAAAGAATGGATCCTGGAAGGCCACAGGCACGACTGGAAGACCAATGTGCTCGGGCAGGTAAAATCCTGGATCGATGACGGACTGAAACCCCGTGCCGTAACCCGCGATCTGGACTGGGGAATTCCCGTACCTGTTGCCGGAGCAGAAGGCAAGGTTCTGTATGTATGGTTCGATGCCCCGATCGGTTATATCAGCTCAACCAAAGAGTGGGCTGAACAAACAGGTAAGAACTGGGAACCTTACTGGAAAGATAAAGGCACCAAACTGATCCATTTTATTGGAAAGGACAATATAGTTTTTCATTGCATCATTTTTCCGGCCATGCTGAAAGCACATGGAGATTTTATTCTTCCGGAAAATGTGCCTGCCAATGAGTTTTTGAATTTGGAAGGCGACAAAATTTCTACCTCTAAAAACTGGGCGGTCTGGTTGCATGAATACCTGAATGATTTTCCCGGTCAGCAGGATGTATTGCGCTACACCCTGACGGCAAATGCACCTGAAACCAAAGACAACGATTTTACCTGGAAAGATTTTCAGGCGAGGAACAACAATGAACTGGTGGCCATTTTCGGTAACTTTATCAACCGGGTCATGGTACTCACCAAAAAATATTATGAGGGGAAAGTCCCGCAACCACAAGGCTTAAAACCTGTGGATGAGGAGGCCCGGCATGCGCTTCGTACTTTTCCGCAGACCATTTCAAATTCCATTGAAAAATACCGCTTCAGAGAAGCCTCACAGGAATTGATGAACCTCGCCCGTCTCGGAAATAAATACCTGGCCGATGAAGAACCCTGGAAAATTATAAAAGAAGATCCTGAAAGGGTACAGACGGTGATGTACGTAGCGCTTCAGATCGCTGCCGGCCTGGCCGTGCTTTCAGAGCCTTTCCTGCCTTTTACCTCCGAAAAACTGAAAGTCATGCTGAATCTGCCCTCCGGGCTGAACTGGCGGGATGTGGGAGAAAAGGACCTGCTCGAACCAGGTCATCTCATTGAAAATGCAGCCTTGCTTTTTGAAAAGATAGAGGATGAACAGATTGCTCTTCAACTTGAAAGACTTGAACAAACCAAACAGGCCAATGCCGCTGACAACGAAAAAATTGAACCTCAAAAAGACACCATTCCTTTTGAAGATTTTGCCAGACTCGACCTTCGAATTGGAACCATCCTGCATGCTGAAAAAGTCCCTAAAACAAAAAAACTGATGAAGTTGTCCGTTGACATCGGTTTTGAAACCAGAACCGTAGTGAGCGGCATTGCCGAGAGTTTTGAACCGGAAGAAATCATAGGCCGGAAAATTACCCTGGTAGCCAACCTGGCTCCAAGGGTGATCAAAGGCATTGAAAGCCATGGTATGATTCTGACGACAGAAGATACAGCCGGAAAACTCGCCTTTATAGAACCGGGAAAAGACAAAGTGAAAAACGGGGAACAAATTAGCTAGGCAACTTCATGGATCTGTATTCCTTTATTAAAAAAACAACCGGTCTTCCTGAAAAGGGTATCAAGAGTACCGTCACCCTGCTCGATGATGATTGCACGATCCCATTTATTGCCCGATACCGTAAAGACGCAACAGGCAGCCTGGATGAGGTTCAGGTAGGCGATATTGTGAAATGGAAAGCAGTTTTTGAAGAACTGGAAAAAAGAAAAAGCACGGTACTCAAAGCCATACAGGAGCAGGACGCCCTGACGGAAGAATTGTCAAAAAAAATAGAGGAAGCGGAAAACTTGCAAACCCTTGAGGATCTCTACCTGCCTTTTAAAAAGAAAAAAAATACCAAGGCGGAGCTTGCCAGGCAAAATGGGCTGGAAGCCCTGGCCAGGATCATCATGGCGCAGCGTACTGAGGATCTGCAATTTATTGCCGGAAAATACAAGAATAAAAATATCCTGAGTGCAGAAGAAGCTTTGGAGGGAGCCGGACATATCATTGCTGAATGGATCAATGAGCGTCCCGATATCAGGAATCTCCTGCGCTGGCATTTGGGTAAGCAGGGACTGATTACTGCCAAAGCAATTCCTGCAAAAAAAATGGAAGAAAAAGCGCAGACCTACAAGGACTATTTTGAGTTCTCAGAAGCCGTACAGCGCTGTCCTTCGCACCGTTTGCTGGCCATGCTGAGGGCGGAAAAAGAAGGTTTTATTCGGGTGAAACTGGAACTTGATGATGAGGAGGTCATTGAAAAAATAGAAGAAAGGATCATAAAAAGTAACAATGCCTGCAGCGGGCAAATATCGCTGGCCATCAAAGATGCTTACAAGCGTTTGTTATTTCCGGCCATTTCCAATGAAATTCTTCAAACTGCAAAAGAAAAGGCTGATGACACTGCCATTGAGGTTTTCTCCAAAAATCTTCGTCAGTTATTACTTGATGCCCCTTTGGGGGAAAAAAATATTCTGGGCATAGACCCGGGATTCAAAACGGGTTGCAAGGTAGTATGCCTCAACCGACAGGGCGATCTGGTTCACAATGAGACCATCTTCCCTCACCCGCCTCAAAATGATAGGGTCACTGCATCCAAAAAGATCAATTCTCTTGTGGACGCCTATAAAATTGAGGCCATCGCTATCGGGAACGGTACCGCTTCAAGGGAGACCGAGCAGTTCATAAAAAATATACGGTTTCACAAAGACCTGGAAGTTTTTGTGGTCAATGAGGCGGGTGCTTCAGTATATTCTGCATCCAAAATAGCCAGGGAAGAATTTCCCGATTACGATATCACCGTAAGGGGCGCAGTTTCAATTGGCCGCAGATTGGCAGATCCCCTGGCGGAACTTGTGAAAATAGATTCTAAATCAATCGGAGTCGGACAATACCAGCACGATGTGGATCAGCAAAAACTGAAAAACGCACTCGATACAGTAGTAGAGAATTGCGTGAACAGCGTAGGTGTGAATATCAATACTGCAAGTAAGGCTTTGCTGGCTTATGTATCGGGAATAGGTCCGAAACTGGCAGAAAACCTTGTAAATTTCAGAAATGAAAACGGGCCCTTTCAGTCCAGAGAAGCTGTTAAAAAAGTCCCTCGGCTCGGAGAAAAAGCCTTTGAACAAAGTGCCGGATTCCTGCGTGTAAAAAATGGGGGCAATCCACTGGATGATTCTGCCGTTCACCCCGAGAGCTATACGCTGGTAAATAAAATTGCCAGAGACCATTCTTTAAAAGTTGATCAATTGATCGGCAATGCAGCCCTCCTGAAAACGCTGGATCCAACAAAATACTCCAATTCCACATATGGGACTGAAACAGTAAAAGATGTTTTGAAGGAACTGGAAAGGCCGGGTCTGGACCCCCGGGACAAAGCCCGTGTCTTTAGCTTTAACGAAGATATCAAAAAAATTGAGGACCTCAGGATCGGACAGCTTTTACCGGGGATAGTGAACAACATAACCAATTTTGGCTGTTTTGTGGATCTCGGAATCAAGGAAAGCGGTTTGGTGCATATTTCGAATCTGGCCGATCGGTATGTGAGCGATCCTCACCAGATCGTACATGTAAATCAACAGGTAGTTGTAAAGGTATTGGAGGTTGATCTGGCCAGAAAAAGGATACAATTGACGATGAACCTAAAATAAAAAAAGAGCGCAAGGCTCTTTTTTAAATAAAACGGGGTTCATTTATTTGCTGCCGAGCAACAGGAGCTCATTGCAAACTATCTCTGTGATATATTTTTTCTTGCCATCTGCATCATCATATGAGCGTGTGCTCAGTTTACCTTCCAGTGCAATTTCTTTTCCTTTGTCCAAATACATTTCAGCGATCTCGGCATTTTTGTTCCAGGCAACCACATTGTGCCATTCCGTATCCGTTACTTTTTCGCCTTTGGCATTTTTGTAGACTTCATTGGTTGCCAATGAAAATCTGACATACTTTTTACCGCTTTCAGTGGTTTTGAGTTCTGGTTTGTTGCCCAGGTGCCCGATCAGCTGTACTCTGTTTCTTAAATTGTTCATGATCTTTTTGTTTTGTCTCCGAAGAGGGTTAATACTAAATTTCTATTTGTAAATCAATTACAGGGCAAAGATGTGACAGGAGAAAAAAATTATTCGGCTGATAAATAATTACTTTCGTATGTAAGCGAATGTAGTCGGTTGTAAATGGATAATATGCGGCCGAATTGCCTTTACAGGCTGCAGGATCGTAGAAATGGTATTTTAAAAAAGTAATTGCTACCTTTGGGTCTAATCAAAATTTTGATAATCATTTATGATTAAAACAATCATTTTCACCGGTTTTTTACTCTTCCTGTACAATTCTTCCGTGATGGCTCAGAAAGAAGATCTGAGAAAAGAGATACTCAAAATTGCTAATTCGAAGCGTGCAGATTTAGGAATTTACATCTCGGCAATTGAAGACCAAGACACCATAAGCTTTAATGGAGAAAAACATTACCCCATGCAAAGTGTTTTTAAATTTCACATTGCGATCGTTGTTTTAAATGAGGTAGACCAAGGCCGGCTTTTTCTGGATCAGAAAATCCATGTCAGAAAAGAGGACCTGATCCCAAACACCTGGAGCCCAATCCGGGAGGAATATCCGGATGGAACAACACTTACATTGGCAGAAATGCTTAAATACACTGTTTCACAAAGCGATAACATAGGCTGTGACCTGTTGTTGGATCTGCTGGGTGGAACTAAAACCGTTAATGATTATTTTCATGAAAAAGGTTATAAGGACATTTCAATTCTGGCTACTGAAGCCGAAATGCACAAGGACTGGCCTACTCAGTTCTTAAACTGGATAACGCCTCATGAATCCAATAAAATTTTAAGTGCCTTTTATGGGGAAGAACTTCTGTCAAAACAAAGTACCGGCTTTCTTTGGAAGATCATGACAGAAACAGGCACAGGCAAAAAAAGGATCAAGGGACAACTTCCGGAAGGTACAGTGGTTGGACATAAAACAGGTTCTTCCGGAACAAATGAGAAAGGAATTACTGCCGCTGTAAATAATATAGGTATCGTTTCCTTAACCAACGGAAAACATTTTTCGATCAGCGTTTTTGTTTCCAACTCTACAGAAAAGCTGGAAACCAATGAAAAAATCATAGCCGATATCTCAAAACTGGCATGGGACTATTTTTTAAATAAAAAGGATTGAGTTTAAGGATATCTACAAAACAGCTGGCCGTGTAAATTTGAAAAACGGGTAACGAATACCTCCACACCTATCCTAAAAATAACTTCAATTTTTTATTTGCAATTTAATTTGAATCTCGTTTCCCGGGTTGTCCTCTAAAAATTGAAAAATAAAACTATCCCCTACTTAAAATCTTCCGGTGAAATTTGTATCCCCAGCCATTGCCCCAACTGATCCGTAAACTGCTTCTTCATTACCGGATCCATATGGATTACCCTTGCTTTCCCGTGGTCCTTCCCTGGTAGGACATAGACTTTGGAATTTACTTTACTCGTGGGGATGATCATGTCTGCCGACCAGGTATCACTTCCTCCATAAATATACAGCATATTATTTCCCCCAGTCTTTAGCCAGGCTGCGACCTTCCTATTCAAGGCAGGATCGTAAACTACCCTTCCGGCATCCTTCGGATAAAAAGCAGCCAGTGGATTACTGGTAAAATACTTCAGGTCCTCTTTAAAAGGTTCAATATCATAACCATAATAGCCCATTTGAGATGCTGCCTGATAATAATGCGGGGCGTATTTTTCCATACTGACATCTGCAAAAAAATCAATATTTGAAACCTTTAATAGATAATCCAAAGAAGCGTCCAGTGACTCATTTCCCGGTATTTCTTCACATTTTGAACCCCATTGCCAGAAAGAAAATGAGAATTCGAGTACGGCGAGTTCATAGGCTTTTCCCAGCTCGTTGTCCAGATATTTAAATTGTAATCCGGCTCCTTTGGCATACCATTTCAATTTTTCCAAAGCCGCCTCTTCCTGCTTAAGCAGGTTCCTCTGAAATTCCCGGATCTTGTTCCTGCAAGCCGCAGTACCCACCGTGTCCAAAAAAGTATAGATCCTCCTGTCTTCAAGACCTTCATTGAAAGGTGCTACATAGGGCACACTCACATCAACATCATCAGGATAAAAAAACTTGTAAAAGATCGTGGTCTGCCCTCCTTTACTGATCCCTGTGCTGATCCATTTATTTTTATACATGGGTTTAAACAGTTGATTGATCCTGTGAAGATCTGCCGTTACCTGCTCAAGAGTCAGGTATTGCCATTGTATAGAATCCGGTACAGATTCGCCAAAATAACGGTGCTCAATGTTTAGGTGGTTTGCTTTCAAAGCCGCTTCCAGTTCATTCTTTCCTTTGTACAACTCATAACCCTGGGTTTGCATCAGGGTGGGTTGCTGGTATCCCTGATGTGTTAAGATCACCCGCTGATAAAATTCTCCTTTGCTTCTGTCTTTGTGATCCAGCGGTTGTTTTATGCGCAACATATATTTTATAGGCAATTCGTTGGCCGCTGAAATCTTTGTAAAGGATACATCGGGTAAAGCAAACAGATCCTCTTCCAATCTTTTCTCATCTGCAGATTGGGAAATACCCACCCATGTATTCAAAAGTAATGCCAGAACAAACAAAAACACCCTCATATTTTTCAGTTTTAAGTTTAACAATTGCAGAAGAAACAAAATAAAAATTGTTCTTGGGTCTATGCCCAATACACACAAAGTAAAATAATTATGACGGAATTTATTCCAAATAACCATCATTTTTTTCAAAGAATATTTTTCAGAAAAATGGCTGGTCCTGTAGTCGTGATCAGGGAATAATTTTTCGTAATTTTATAGTTGACTTCTTTGGGCGGTTGCAGGTTATAACCATGAGTCCTGTTTACACCGTACTGAGATCGCCTGAATTATTTTTTAGTTTATGAAAATTAAAGAATTTGTTTTGTTGTTTTTGATCAGCTTCGTTCTGGCGCTACTTATCAATGTGGTAGTTACTGTGGGCTGGAATTATTTTATTAAACAAATCGGTCCGCTTGTTAACTGGGGGGCAAGTTTTGCGATTGCATTTTTCCTTGCACTGGCAATTTCCCTCTCTCAAATCAAAAAACAAAATTGATCTGGAAATGCCTAAGCTGTTTTTTTTAATGTTACTGATATGCCTTGCTATGAAATCACAAAACCTGGAAACGGTTCCTTTTGTCGACCTCGATAAATATGCCGGCAAATGGTATGAAATTGCCTCTTACCCCCAGCGGTTTCAAAAAGGTTGCCATGGCACTACAGCAACCTATACAAACAGCGGGCAGGGATATATCATCGTAGAAAACAGCTGTAACAAGAACAGCCTGACCGGAAAAAAATCCTACATCAAAGGAAAAGCCTTTGTGGAAAAAAACTCGGGCAATGCCAGATTAAAAGTTCAATTTTTCTGGCCGTTCAGGGGCAAATACTGGATTATTGACCTGGCCGAAGACTATAGCTTTGCGGTAGTCAGCCACCCAAACAGGAAATACCTCTGGATACTTTCCCGCTCTCCTCAAATGAGCGAATCCGTTTATGTACAGATCCTCAGCAAGCTTGAGAAAAAGGGCTTTGATTTGTTAAACCTTCAAAAAACAGAACAAAATTGAATTCTATCACTCAATCTTTAACACTTTTCTGGTTTAGGAGAGACCTTCGTTTTTCTGACAATCACGGTTTTTTTAAAGCCTTGAAAAACTCCGAACCAGTGCTCCCTGTTTTTGTTTTCGATTCAAATATCCTTTGTGAACTTAAAAATAAAAAAGACAAACGCATCAACTTTATTTATGAAGCCTTGTCTGCTCTGGATAAAAAATTCAGGACTTATGGATCCGGCCTTTTCGTTATGCATGACGAGCCTTTAAAAGCCATCCAATATCTTTGTCAAAAATTCGCGATAAAACAAGTATTTACAAACTACTGATTACGAACCCTACGCCTTAAACCGCGATCAGGAAATTGCTGATTGGCTCGAAACGATGAATATCCCCTTCCATTCTTATAAAGACCAGGTAATCTTTGAAAAAAATGAAGTGCTAAAAGGAGACGGAACCCCTTATACCGTATTTACCCCATATTCAAAAGTGTGGAAACAAAAGCTTGCCGAAAAAGGAATTGAGCATTATCCGAGTGAAAACGTGCTTTCCTGTTTATTTAAAACCGAAGAGTTCAAATTTCCTTCTTTAGCAGAAATCGGATTTGAAAAAGTCACAGTTCCTCCTGTAATGACATTACCTGATAAAGAGGTCATTCTTCATTATGACGAAACAAGAAATATACCTTCTCTCCGCGGCACCAGCGGAATGAGCGTACAACTCCGTTTTGGTACGGTGAGCATAAGAAAACTGGTAAAGTTCGCAGCGCTCAACGAACAATGGCTCAATGAATTGATATGGCGGGAGTTTTTTATGATGATCCTTTTTCATTTTCCACAGGTTGTTACCCATTCATTCAAGCCCAAATATGAAGGCATTGAATGGATCAACAACCGAAAAGACTTTGGGCTTTGGTGCGAAGGAAAAACCGGATACCCACTCGTGGATGCCGGCATGCGGGAACTGAATGAAACCGGATTGATGCACAACCGTGTCCGGATGGTCACGGCAAGTTTTCTGACCAAACATTTATTGACAGACTGGCGTTGGGGAGAAGCGTATTTTGCTGAGAAATTGCTCGATTACGAGCTTTCCTCCAACAATGGCAACTGGCAATGGGCAGCAGGTTGCGGTTGCGATGCCGCCCCGTATTTCAGGGTGTTTAATCCCTCTGAACAGATGAGAAAATTTGATCCTGAAATGCGGTATATAAAAAAATGGATACAAGATTTTTCTTCGGATTATCTTCAGCCGATCATTGACCATGATTTTGCCAGAAAAAGGGCAATTACAGTCTATAAAAAAGCATTAACACAAACATAAACTATGCAAACAGTCTTAATAACCGGCGGAAGCGGATTTGTGGGAAGGCATTTAACCGCTTTACTGCAATCGCAGGGATATAGTGTACATTGGCTGAGCAGAAAAACGGATCCGGAATCAAAAATTAAACAATATACCTGGGACTACAAACAAGGTAAAATTGACCCCCAAGCCATACGTTCTGCCGATGCGATCATCCATTTGGCCGGCGCAAGTATTAATGGAAAAAAATGGAATGAGCCTTATAAAAATGAAATCTATGAAAGCAGGGTGAAATCGACAGAATTTCTTTTTGAAAAGATCAAAGAAATCCCAAATAATATAAAACTATTTACCTGTTCATCTGCCACAGGATTTTATGGATACGCACCTTCAGAAAAGATCTTTACTGAAACCGATCCGCCGGGTACTGATTTTTTGTCAAAGACCTGTGCAGACTGGGAAAAAGCAGCGGGCCGGTTTCGAGAACATGGGATCAGAACCTGCATAGTCAGAAGCGGGATCGCATTTTCTGAAAACAGCGAAGCCTTTAAAAAAATAAGCCTTCCCATCAAGCTTGGGTTCGGAGCACCGGTTGGAAGCGGTGCGCAGTTTGTTCCGTGGATTCATACCGAGGACCTCTGTTCCATTTACGCAAAAACTATAAATAATACGGCTATGGAAGGCATTTATAACGCCGTAGCACCTGAATTCTTAACGAATAAACAAATGACGGTTATCATGGCGAAATATTATCGCAAACCCCTTTGGCTGCCCAATATTCCGGGATTTGCGATCAAGCTGGCCTTTGGAGAATTTTCAGATTCTCTTCTGTTCGGCAACAGAATCTCGGCTCAAAAAATTAAGGGTATCGGTTTTAAATTTAGATACAACAATCTGAAAGATTTCCTGCAATAGTTTCATTTTTAAAATATCATTACACAAATTGGCAAGTTGGAAATCCCCGATTTTGAAAGTTCACCCTTAATCATTTAATTTGTGTGAACTGAGATTCTTATAAATTTAAATCAGAGACTATGACAAAAACTGTACTGCACAGGTCGGTGACCAGAGGGCAGGCCAACCACGGCTGGCTGCAGGCCCGGCATACTTTTAGTTTTGCCAACTATTACGATCCGAATCGCATGAATTTTGGTGTGCTCCGTGTTTTGAACGACGACCAGGTTGCTGAGGGCAGGGGTTTTGGCACCCATCCTCACGACAATATGGAGATCATTACCATACCTCTTGAAGGCGATCTTGAACACAAAGACAGCATGGGCAACAGTTCTGTTATACGGTATGGCGATGTTCAGGTAATGAGCGCCGGAACGGGTATTCAACACAGTGAATTTAATCCGAATAAAGACAAGCCCCTGAAACTTTTGCAAATCTGGGTTTTTCCGAATAAAAGAAATGTTAGTCCGCGTTATGACCAGATCACTTTGAATATGAACGAAAGGCATAATAAATTACAGCAGATCCTTTCGCCTTCTCCTGAAGATGAGGGTGTCTGGATCCATCAGGACGCCTGGTTTCATCTGGGTAAATTTGACAAAGATTTTACTGCTGAATATGAAATTAAAAAAAACGGTAACGGGGTTTACGCTTTCGTAATCCGGGGAGCGGTGAAGATAGAAGGGGAATTACTGAAAGAAAGAGATGGGCTTGGGATCTGGGAAACTGATAGCCTGAGTATTCAATCCGTTCAGGAAGGTACAGAAATTCTTTTGATGGAGGTTCCAATGGCGGGTTAATGACTTTCTCAAAAAACCCCTCGGTTGTGGTTTTCATATACCCGCAGCAATCCATAAAATAGAAATCCTTTTCGCTCAAATTGTTTACTTCTTGAAGGATTGGGGATTAATTTATAATTGCCGTTTTTTCAAGGGCTAGATCCATAAGAATTATCCTTTGGGATGTCGACAAATGATCATGATGCATTGCCAATATCAAATTTATATATCTCAGAAAAGAAATAATTAAAACTGCCAGCGGATGGACTCAAAAAACTGTTTGGAATGCGGAGAACCGATCAAAGGCCGCATCGACAAAAAATTCTGTAGTGATTATTGCCGGAATGCCTATAACAATAAAGTAAATAAGGACAGCAAAAACCTGGTCCGCAACATCAACAACCACCTCCGGAAAAATTATGCCATCCTTTCAAAACTGAATGTTTCCGGGAAAACAAGTTTGCCCAAATCAAAATTGCTGGAACATAATTTTGATTTCAACCTGTTCACTTCCATGTATACAACCAAAAACGGAAATGTGTATCATTATGTCTACGATCAGGGTTACCTCAAACTTGAAAACGACTATATCCTGCTTATCAAGAAGGATTAAACAATGGGTTTTTATCATTTTTATACGGATCGATTCTGTAACAAACAGGGTATTTAATCGTCTGACAAAAAAACCATGATGAAATATTTAATATTACTTTTTCTGTTTTTTTTATTCCTTGCTCCTGCTTCTGCCCAGGATAACTATACCGTGGAGGGAATTATCTTTGCAAAGGAAACCCGGGAACCTCTCTCTTTTGCCTCTATTAGTCTGAAAAATTTTGCACTTGGAACGATAAGTAACGAACAAGGAAAATTTGATATTTATATCCCAAAATCCATGCGGCAGGACACCCTGCTTGTGAGTTATATTGGTTTTAACAGCTATGAGATACCCTTAAAAAACATCCAAGAACCAATTTCTGTTCCACTTGAAACTGCCAATAATGTGCTTGATGAAATCGTATTAAGCAACTTGTCTCCATTGGAATATATTAAAATGGCTGTAAAATATATGGAGTCAAATGCACCGCAGACTCCTTTTGACACGCAGGCCTATTACCGGGAAAAATTTATCGAAAACGGGAAAATTATTGATAAAAATGAAGCCGTTTTTAAAACCTATTATCCGAGTTACGGGGATAGCTCAAAAAATCAGCATCAGCTCGTACTTTTCAAACCGGCTGAAAATCGCCAACAGTTTCAATTCATGAGAGAATGGATCGATGAAAGAGCTGCAAAGGAAAAAAAGAAGGCTGATAAAAAAGGAGAAGTTTATGATGAGGAAAAGTATGATGGCAACATAGATATCGATTTTGGCGGACCTCAAAGTGTGATCGATCTGGATATCTACCATGGCGACGCAGCAAACTACTTAAATCCAAAACATTATAATAAATACGAGTACAGTTTTGGAGATGAGACCTCCTTATATGGAGAAGCATTGGTAACCGTAATCTTTAAATCAAAAAAATCCATTGAAAACATAAGAGACTCTGGCAAGATACTCATTAGTAAAGACAACTATGCCATAGCACAGGTACAAACAAGCGGTAAATTCTCTTTACCTTTTTTAGTCAGACCCGTTTTTTTTGCATTGGGATTAAAAGTCGAAAACCCTTCTTTTCAAACGACGATCAGCTATCAAAAATTTCAGGATTACTGGTATCCGAAATTATTCCGCTGGGATGCCAAGGTAGATTTGACAAAACGACATGCCTTTGAGGAAAATGAAGAGGCTGCTATCAATATCGGACAGGTCTTTTCAGTCAACACAATTCAACTGAAAGGAAATCCCGTTTCTTCTGAAAAAAGATTTGATCCCGATAAAAAACTGGAGGAACAGGTTTATAATGATTTACAACTAAACTGGAATCAGATCAATACAGTTAAAGATTGATTTTTTTTATACTTTTAGTTGATCTTAAATCATTCTTCATGCCAGTTAAACCCAAATACACCCCTGCATTTTCCTTCCTTATTATGGCGGCAGCCATAATCTGGAGCTTCTACAGTTTAATGCCTTCAAAATTAAGTGATCTGAATGCTCCTTTAACTGATTTTTCCTACGAAAGGGCCCTGATTCATCTGAAAGAGATCAGTCAAAAACCGCATTATATCGGAACCGAAAATCATGGTGAAGTAAGAAATTATATAGTACAAGAGCTGCAAAAACTGGGTCTGGAGGTTGAGATTCAGGATCAGGTAGCGATCAATAAAAAATCAAGAGCAGGGGTTAACACGAAAAATATACTGGCAAAGATCAAGGGCACCAAACCGGGACAAGGGCTCTTGTTGCTCACGCATTACGATTCCGCTCCACATTCTTCCTCTCTCGGGGCAAGTGACGCTGGAAGCGGGGTTGTGACCATACTTGAAGGGTTAAGGGCTTATCTCGCCACTAATCCGAAACCGCAAAATGATATCGTCATCCTTATTTCCGATGCCGAAGAAATAGGATTGCTCGGTGCCGAAGCCTTTGTGAATCACCATCCCTGGGTAAAAGAGATCAAACTTGTTTTGAACTTTGAAGCAAGGGGTAGTGGCGGTCCGAGTTTTATGCTGCTTGAAACCAACCGGGGCAACAAAAACCTGATTGCTGAATTTAATGCATCAAAACCCTCTTATCCTGTTGCAAATTCGCTGCTGTACAGCATCTATAAAATGTTGCCCAATGATACTGATCTGACAGTTTTCAGAGAAACTGCCAATATAAACGGCTTTAATTTTGCTTTTATAGATGATCATTTCGATTACCATACCAGTCAGGATTCTTTTGAAAGGCTTGACAGAAATACACTGAAACACCAGGGAGCATATCTGATGCATTTGTTGCCACATTTCGCAAATGCCGACCTCAGCAACCTGAATTCGGAAACAGATCTGGTTTATTTTAGCTTCCCCGGTTTCGGATTGATCAATTATCCTTTTAGCTGGGTGTTACCCATGGTGGTCCTGGGATTTGTTATGCTGTTTGTGCTGATTTTTTTAGGCTTTAAAAGAAACAAGATCGAATTAAAACCACTGCTGCTCGGTTTTATTCCCTTCCTTTCCTCCTTGGTCCTTGCCGGTTCTCTCGGGTATTTCGGATGGAAACTTATTTTGTTGATTCATCCGCAATACACAGAAATCCTCCATGGATTTACTTACAATGGGTATTATTATATTGCCGCTGTAATTGCCCTCAGTCTTGCTGTATGTTTTGCTGTTTACCGGCCATTCTTTTTAAAATATGAGTCTTCCTCACTCATGATAGCTCCCCTTTTGGTCTGGCTTGTTCTTAATACATTGATCGCGCTGTATCTTCCGGGTGCCGGATTTTTTGTGCTTGCAGTTTACATTGCCCTGGTAATTTTGGCTGCAGTTTTGTTTTCAAAAGAATCCGTTAACAATAAAACCCTTTTCTTTTCCTTCCTGTCTGTCCCGGTGCTTATCGTATTTGCTCCTATGATCAAAACATTTCCAGTAGGACTGGGCTTAAAGATGCTGGCGCTCAGTGCTGTATTTGTCGTGCTGCTTTTTGGTTTGTTCCTGCCGGTTTTCAAGTCTTATAAAAACCAGAAAGCGCTCTCGCGCCTTTTCTTTTTCCTTGGAGTTTTAGCACTGGTATCTGCCTATTTCAGTTCTGGTTTCAACACAGACAGAAAACAGCCAAACAGTCTGATATATCTTTTGGATGCTAATGAAAATAAAGCGTACTGGGCGAGTTATGATCAAAAAACCGATGATTATACCAGGCAATATCTGGGTGAGCACCCTGAAGAAGGAAATCTTTATGCTAACCTTTCTTCAAGTAAATACGGAACTCCTTTGTCTATATATAATCAGGCTGAAAAGGTTTCGCTTCCTACCCCTGAAATAAGGATAATAACAGACACCATTCTGGGTGAAGAAAGAAAGATCGTACTGCGTATCATCCCCTTAAGAAAAGCGAACAGAATTGAGCTTTTGAGCAAAGAGCCCATGCATTTTACTTCCTTTGAGATGAACGGTGAAAAGATTCATAAACATGAAAAAGAAACCTATGTTTTTACAACCGAAAAGTACCCCCGAATATTAACCTATTATTTTACAGAAGCGGGCGAATTTCTTGAGCTGGGTTTCACAATTCCCTTGGCAGATTCGACTGACATGATCCTCTTTGAGGCCAGTTTTGACCTTCATACCAACCCTTCGCTGAGCGCTTTGAATTCTTCGAAATTGCCTAGGACTGAAATGATGATGCCTAAACCATTTGTATTAAATGAGGCGGTTATAGTCAAAAAAGATATTTCTATTCGTGATATTCCTTCGGTTCCCTGAGAATTAGTAGTGAACAAGGGTAGAGCCCGCCTGATTAATTTGTTATATTTGCTGAGGTAATATTTTTTAGATGGAAAAACAAAAACTGCTGAATAAATTAAAAGACCGGTTGACGTTTAAATACCGTTTTGTAGTCCTCAATGAAGATACCTTTGAAGAAAAGTTTTCATTCAGACTAAACCGCTTAAATGTTTTTGTAGCCGGCGGATTTTTTTCGATCTTTTTAATACTTCTTACAACAACCATCATTGCCTTTACTCCTTTAAAAGAGTATATACCGGGTTATTCTTCCACGAAACTGAAAAAAGATGCAGCCATGCTGAACTATCAGGTTGATTCTTTAAGTCAGTTACTCAATGTCAATAATATATTCCTGCAGAATATTCAACAGGTAATCAAAGGAGAAATTAAACCTGTGGCTTTAAACAAGGATTCCATAACAGAGCTTTTGAGTATGGAAGATGTAAACATTCTTCCTTCTGCGAACGAAACGGCATTCCGTGAAGAAGTAGAAAGTGAGGAACGTTTTAATGTATTCGAAAAGGCGACAAAAAAGAGTGATCTGGTCTTTACTTCTCCTGTAAAGGGAAAAATTACTGAGGCTTATAATGCCAGAGAAAAGCATTATGCCATCGACATCGCCCTTGGAAAGGATACTCCGGTTAAATCTATCGCTGATGGCACAGTTATCTTTAAAGGATTTACCCCTGACAATGGTTATGTGATCATAATTGAACATATCAATGGAATCATTTCTGTTTACAAACACAATGAATCTATTTTTAAAGAACAGGGAAATCTTGTAAAAGCAGGAGAAGTAATTTCAATGGCGGGAAGCACGGGCAATTTATCTACCGGTACACACCTGCATTTTGAATTATGGGAGGGTGGCCAACCGGTCAATCCGGAGAACTATATTTCTTTTGAGTAAATTTTAAACTTTTTTACATGACGATCAAATCTTACCTGGCAAAAATATATGCGAAAATCACGGCAGGAAGAGTCTATTCCTGGGCAGACAAACCCTATTCCGCACAAGAAAATACTTTCAAAGACCTCATAAGCAAGGCCCAAACCACTTCCTTTGGTAAAGACCATCATTTTGATCAGATAACTTCTTATGCAGATTTTTCAAGACTGGTGCCAATTAGGGATTACGAAGAACTCAAACCTTATATAGAACGGGTAAAAAGCGGTGAAACCAATGTTCTTTGGCCTGGAAGACCACTATATTTTGCCAAAACTTCAGGAACTACCTCAGGTGCCAAATACATACCCATTACACCGGTTTCTATGCCCTATCATATTAATGCAACGAAAGAAGCGCTTCTTTTACATATTTATCATACAAAAAAAGCATCATTTGTAAATGGAAAAATGATCTTTTTACAGGGAAGCCCTGTTTTAAAAGAGGTAAACGGTATTAAAACGGGCAGACTGTCAGGAATAGCTGCGCATTATGTGCCTAATTATTTACAAAAGAACCGCCTTCCGAGCTGGGAAACCAATTGCATTGAAGATTGGGAGACCAAGGTAGATGCCATAGTCAGGGAGACTGCCGACAAAGATATGAGATTGATAGGCGGCATACCTTCCTGGGTACAGATGTATTTTGAGAAATTAATAGAAGCTAAGGGTAAAAAAGTAGGAGAAATCTTTCCCAACTTTAAGCTTTTTGTCTTCGGGGGTGTAAATTACGAACCCTATCGAAAAAAAATGGAAAATCTGATCGGAAGGAAGGTTGATTCCATTGAGCTCTTTCCTGCCTCTGAGGGATTTTTTGCTTATCAGGACATGCCAAACCCAACGAACAATCCCAACCAGGGTATGCTCCTTCTGTTAAATCATGGGGTTTTTTATGAGTTTGTAGAGGCTGATAAATTCTTTACCGCCAATCCACAACGATTAACAATTCAGGACGTTGTTTTGGGGGTTAATTATGTGATGATCGTATCGACCAACGCCGGACTGTGGGCTTATAATATTGGCGATACCATAGCCTTTACCTCCATCAAGCCCTTCAGAATTATTGTTACCGGCAGGATCAAGCATTTTATTTCAGCTTTCGGGGAGCATGTCATTGCCAAGGAAGTTGAACAAGCCCTGCAAATTGCAGTTAAAACCGGAAATGTAAAAATAAATGAATTTACGGTTGCCCCGCAGGTAAATCCGGGGTTGGGCTTATTGCCTTATCATGAATGGTTTATTGAGTTTGAAAATGAACCGGAAGATTTTAAAAAATTTACAGCCGCCATTGATGTGGCTATGCAGGATCAGAATTCATATTATTCAGATTTGAGAAAAGGAAATATTTTGCAGGAGCTCATCATAAGAAAAGTGGTCAGGAACGGATTTCAGGATTATATGAAATCCATTGGCAAACTGGGAGGACAAAACAAAGTAGCCCGGCTGTCGAACGATAGAAAAATTGCTGATCAGCTAAAAATCCATCAAGAAAAATGAAAGTAATCTCTGTGAACATTGGTGAAAGACAAACTGTCCGGTGGAAAAATCAAAGCTATGAAACAGGTATTTTTAAATACCCTGTTCCCGGACCGGTATTTTTAGGTGAACTGGAAGTTTTACACGACCAGATCGTCGACAGGCGCTTTCATGGAGGCATTGACAAAGCTGTCTATGTTTATGGCGGAAATCATTACGGCTTTTGGAAAGCACTTTACCCACATCTCGAATTTACTTATGGAATGTTTGGTGAAAATCTGACCCTTGACCAGCTGGAAGAAAAGGAAATTTTTGTGGGAAGTATATACAGCGTTGGGGAGGCACTTATACAGGTTACAAAACCCAGAGAACCGTGCGTAAAGCTCGGAATCCGGTTTCAGGATGCTGGAGTGATCAAACAGTTTTGGAATACAAGCAAATCGGGTGTGTATTTTAAAGTATTAAAGACTGGGTCCGTAGAAAAAGACGCAGCATTTTTGCTTGTAGAACAAGCCAAAAATACCGCGTCTGTTGCTGAGATCTATAATACGAAAAAGAAATAATCTCTATTTTTTTGCCAGCAAATCCCTGATCTGTGTTAGCAACTCCTCCTGACTTGGTCCGGCAGCAACTGCTTCCTCAACTTTTTGGCGACGCAGACTGTTCACCCCTTTAATGATCATAAACATCACAAAGGCCATAATAATAAAGTCGAGCGTAGCTGTTAGAAATGCTCCATACTCCAGAACAATGTCCGGAACCACAACACCGTCAGCATCAACACTTCCTTTTCTTAAAACCCATTTCAGATCTTTAAAATCTGTCTGGAAAATTAAACCAACCAATGGAGAAACAACGCCCTCAGTAAAGGTTTTTACCAAAGTATTAAAAGCGGCTCCCATAACAAAACCAACAGCAATGTCGAGCAGGTTGCCTTTCATTGCAAACTCCTTAAATTCTCTGAGCATTTTGATCATAATAAGTACGTTTAGATATTATGCTGCAATATAAAAAAATTATTCTAATACCTTTCTCCTTACCCGCTGCGATATGGAAGTCAAAATTTCATAGGGTATGGTCTCCGCCGATTTTGCAAGTGCCAACACATCAGCCTGGCTGTTAAAAATAATCACCTCATCACCTTCTTCACAATCAATCCCGGTAACATCAACCATAGTGATACACATACATATCTTGCCGACAACAGGTGCTTTATTACCGTGAATACTTACTTCTGCCCTGCCATTACTCCAGATCCTTTTCATGCCGTCTGCATAACCGATGGGTAAAATGGCAATTCTTGATTCTTTATCAGTCACATAAGTTCGGTTATATCCTACGGACTCTCCTGCGGGGACTACCTGAATCTGCGAAATGCTTGTCTTTAAAGTCAAGACATTCCTGAGCTTGGCGGTTTCTGTGGGACTATTTCCAAAGCCGTAAAGTCCGATACCCACACGGACCAAGTCTAAACGTGCTTCGGGATAATTTAACATACCGGCGGTATTTGCAATATGCAGGCGCGGCCTGTTGGGCAATTCCCTGGTGATTGTATGACTCATTCTTTTGAACAGTTCCACCTGTTGAAGGGTAAATTCTCTTTCGCTTTTATCTTCACTTGAGGTGAGATGAGAAAAGATGGTTCTTACCTCCAGAGCGTTTTCATATGTCTTCAATAGCCCGGTCAGATTATCTATCTCGTTCTCCCGGAAACCAAGGCGATTCATACCGGTATTACATTTTATATGTATGGGAAATTTAAGGCGATTTTCCTCAGTCAGTAAGCGGCAAAAAGCAAGTAAGGTACTCTGGCTGTAAAGTGCCGGTTCCATGTTTCTTTTAATAATTTCTCTGAAACACGCTGTCTGCGGATGCAGAACCATAATTGGCATTTTAATACCCGCATTTTGCAAATCGATTCCCTCACCGGTATAGGAAACCGCGAGATAATCCACTTTTAACTCTTCAAGCAAACGGGCTGTAGCAACGGCATCGCTGCCATAGGAAAACGCTTTAATAACAACCAGCAGGCCGGTTTCCGGCAGCAATTTTGATCTGAAATACTGTATGTTTGCTTTAACCGCTTTAGAGTCGATTTCTAAAACCGTGGGCATTTCAATCATGGCTTGCTTTTTGTTGATTTTCTATATCCTTCTTCTCTTTCGCCTCTTCCTGTCTGATCTTGTAGTAGGCTCCCCTGCTAAGGGGTTCGTATTCCTGAACCTGTCCCAGTAGTACGAGTTTATCATCAGGCACTTTTCTGTGACTGAAATGAGCCAGATTGCCCGTTTTGGTGCAAATGGCGTGCACTTTGGTGACATATTCAGCAGTAGCCATTAAAGCAGGCATTGGCCCGAAAGGTTTTCCTTTAAAATCCATATCAAGTCCGGCTACGATAACGCGAATACCCCTGTTGGCAAGCTCATTGCATACATGTACGATCTCATCATCAAAAAACTGGGCTTCATCAATTCCGACTACATCCATATCTGAAGCAAAAAGTAAGATATTGGATGAAGAGGGTACGGGTGTACACCGGATTTCATTTTCATCATGGCTTACTACCATATCGTTCGCATACCTGCTGTCAACGGTTGGTTTAAAGATCTCTACTTTTTGTTTGGCAAATTGCGCTCTTTTCAGCCTTCTGATCAGTTCTTCTGTTTTTCCTGAAAACATCGAACCGCAAATTACCTCAATCCATCCGAACTGCTCATTTTGGTTTACCGTATTTTCAAGAAACATGATGAAGTTTTATGAATGATTTTTAATTTAACAGACTCCAGAAGCTAAAAACAAACAGATCCGGCTCCATTTCACAAAGGTAATGAAATTTGTAGGTTGGTTTATTGACAGAATGACTTAAATTTGTAAAGTGAATGTCGTTTTTCAATTTCTTTAAAGCATGATAGAGAAAGTAACAGAACAAATCAGGCAACTTGCAGAAGAGCTTCTTGAGCCCAATCATTTGAATGACCCGGTTCAGTTAAAACTAAGGCTGCGGGAACTTTATGAAAAGGCTGTTCTTCTGGAATATTTACAAAAGGAAACTCCTTTACAGGTGAATCAGAAAACGGAAGAAGTTCATGAGATAATGACTGTTTCTATTGAAACAACAAAAGAAGAAATTTTAATTACAGCGGTGGAGCGGAGTGAAATTTCGGAAATTACCAGGGAAGAAGTAGAAGAAGAAGAGCTCCTACCTATTTTTATTCCAAAATTTGACGCAGTTATTGAAGATTTTACCCTGAAAAAAGAATTTGAAGATGCCTTTTCCCTTGATGAGGCCGAAAAATTGCTGGAAGCAAAGCCCGTAAAGCAAAAGCAGGTATCGCTGCATGATAAATTATCCAGCAATACGATTCAGGTTGGTTTAAATGACAGAATTGCTTTTGTAAACAATCTGTTTAATTTCAGCCAGTCGGATTTCAATAAGGTACTGTACTTTTTAAATGACTGCAAAACAAAAGAAGAGGCCTTACAGTATGTGAATTACAACCTGAAACCCAAGTACAACTGGAAGGGTAAAGAAGACCTCGTCGAAAGATTAATGGTATTAATAGATAGAAAATTTATATAAATCAAGTATGAACGCTCACCAGTACAACCAGCTTTTTGACAACGTCATTGAGAAATATCACCGGATAGACAAAGTGGATCAGCCTTTTGAGAACCCTTTTCCAAAAGAAGATATTTTAGAACATCTGCTCTACAGGAAATGCTGGATCGATACCGTGCAATGGCATTATGAAGACATCATCAGAATACCTGATATAGATCCGGTTGAGGCTTTGCAACTGAAAAGAAAAATTGATGCTTCCAACCAGGACAGAACGGATATGGTTGAATACATAGACAGTTACTTTTTGCAATTGTACAAAGGTATTACTGTACTCCACGGTGCTACCATCAATACTGAAAGTCCGGCCTGGGCAATTGACAGGTTGTCTATTCTGGCATTAAAGATCTATCACATGGCTGAAGAAGCGGGCAGGACTGATGCAAGTGAAAGTCACAAACTGGCTTGTAATAACAAACTCATTATTCTTAACCAGCAAAGAGAGGATCTTTCCGGTGCAATTGATGACCTGCTAAAAGATATTTCTACAGGAAAGAAATACATGAAGGTTTACAAGCAAATGAAAATGTATAATGATGAAGCTTTGAATCCCATGCTCTATAAAAAGCCGGATTAGTTTGTTTTGGATTTATTCTTTTTCTCCTTTTTTTCTGCTTTCTTTTTTTGCTTTATTTCTTTTTTTTCCTGTCTTGTTTCCAGTTTTTCCTTCATGTGCATGCCTTCCGGTGATAAAGTGTAGGCGATGCCCATGAGCAATGTCTTTACCATATAGGTGGCTATACTTGTGTAGGGAAGGTGTTCATATTTCATAGGCACAGTTCTGATTCCCTTTTTATCAGGATTGGTTTTATGAACAACACTGTTTATCAACCAGCTTAACATCTTTGCTTCTTCATCGACATGGCCCTTTTTATAAACGGTTGCCTCAAGATCATGGTAAAGCATGGTCATCGTGCCCTGTGACCGATATTCATTTGCTGTGGCCTCGAAAGTCAATTTATCCAGTTGTCCGGCGAAAACTTTTAAGCCTGCAAGTGGATAAAGGATTTCGTCAAAATACTTAAAGGGTGTTGAGCCAAGGGTTCCTGCAAAAGAAAAATTGTTATTCTTATCATCCAGGTTAAATTTAAAGAAGACCTTTAACGGCGCTCTTCCCATAAAATTTGTACTCAGTCTTGCCTGCATTGGCGTTTTTCTATGCGCTGCTATGGAGCTTATGTTATAGAAATCTGCATTTATATCTGCCAGTAAAACCTTCATCAGTAGTTTTGAGTCGGGATTTCTTTGTTCGTATAACAGGTAAGAATTGCTTACGTGAACTTTTTTGACATCAATAATGGAATTGGTCTTCTTCAGACTTATGTGTGGAAGCACTTTATACAAACTTGTGTCATAAGGTTTTCTTTTGTCCTTATACATTTCAACTCTTAAACCGTCTACCGCTACACTATCAATAAAAATCCCCTCATGTCCGATCGCTTTTCTGAGATTAAAATCGAATAACTCAAGTTTTTTTATACTTAAATCGGCAATTGCCTTGTTAAATTTGAATTTCGCGGCCATGGCCACCTTACTAATTGAAGGTTTCATTTGAAAACTGTCGATCGAGATTCTCTTTTTAAAAAAATTGATCTCGAGTGCAGCCAGACTAATTACCATATCCTTCTCCGGCATTTTCATATTGATATCTTCAATAATGAAATTCTCTGACAAGGACCGCAATGCGAAGAAATCGTCCTTCTTCTTTTTTACGATAAATCCGTCGAGCTGAAAACTAAGTGAATCCAGTTTAAAAAGCGTATCAGACTTGACAGCGTCCTGAACCTGATACTTCAGGTTGCGCACACTGATCTGTCTGATCTCAATGCCGTTTAAATTCTTCAGAACGATTGAGTCAGGATGAAACTGCTTTCCTCCTTCCCCCTCCGGGCTTTTTACTTTCTCATTCTTTAAAACATGGATGGCCAGATTATCCAAACTGATTTCATTGATCAAAACCTTTTTATTCCTGATCAGCTCGATAAACTTGATATTTTTTACAGAAATATCGCCCAAAGCTATCTCAAAAATGGCTTTTTTCCCTTCGGTTCTCTTTTTAAGTTCAGAGATTGCCTTCTCGGTTGGGACAATTTTTAAATCTTTAACCGATAAGGTCCTGGTCAGCAGGTCAAAGTCTATCTCTCCTACTGAATTTCTGTATTCACTGGAATTGTTATTGAGGATGGCATCTTTCAACTTACTCTCTACCAGCCCTGGGACAAAGATGGCCGCCAGTACAAGTAAGATCAAAACCAGTGCAATAAACAGAAAGATCAGTTTCTTAAGCATGTTGTGAAAATTGTATGAAGTAAAGTTAGTAAATTAATGGAAGCCTTGCATCATAATCCTCAGATCCTCCAAATTTTTCCTGGAATGACCAATGAATATACTTTCATTGACCAAAATGACCGGTCTTTTTAAGAAAGTGTAATCATCTAAAATAAACTGTTTCAGATCATCCTCACTGAGATTTTCATTTTTTAAACCGAGTTCCTTGTATTTCTTGGCAAGCTTGCTGAACAATGCCTCATAGGATCCCGCTTTTGAGCGCATTTCTTCCAGTTGTTTTACCGTGATAGGCTGGGTTTTTATATCCTGCATCACAAAGCCTTCCAACGGTAAAGTGCGGAGGATATTTTTACAGGTATCGCAAGTTTTCAGATAATATATTTTTTTCATGGTACTCCGGTTTTGTGTAAATTAACTAATTTTATGAAAATGAATATGTATGACAGATAAAATTTTTGAGACTGTTCTTTTTAACAGAAAAACCATGGTCTCCCTGCTGGATAATTTAACAGAGGAACAGGTCAATTTCATTCCAGAGAATTTTAGCAACTCGATTTTATGGAATATCGGACATGTGTTGGTAACAGAGCAGCTGCTTGTTTATAAGCTTTCGGGGCTGCCTCTGAAAATAGACGAAAACCTGGTGCCGCTCTTTGCAAAAGGAACCAAGCCAGAACTAAAAGGGAGTGCAGAACAAATTGAAATGGTGAAAAACCTTCTTGAAGGTACTGTTCTTAAAACCCGACAGGATTATAAGGATAAACTGTTTAAAAAATACCAGAACTACACTACGAGCACCGGTATTATTTTAAACAATGTAGATGATGCCTTGCTCTTCAATTGCTTTCATGAAGGCATACATCTAGGTGTACTGCGGTCTCTTAAAAAACTGGTATCATGAAGTTTAACACCAAGGCCGTTCATGGCGATAACAATCCCGATAAAAGCACCGGTGCCATAATGGTTCCGATATATCAAACCTCAACATACAGGCAGCCCTCCTTGCTAAGCCATGGCGAATATGGCTATTCCCGCACTGCGAACCCTACCAGAACTGCTTTGGAAAAAGCTGTGGCCGCACTGGAATACGGGCAATTCGGACTGGCCTTTGGTTCAGGCCTGGCGGCTATCGATGCCGTAATCAGATTGCTGTCACCCGGAGATGAGGTCATTGCAGGAAAAGAACTCTATGGAGGTACTTATCGCTTATTCAAAAATATCTGGGAAAGATACCAGATCAAATTTCATTTTACCGACTTAAATGATCTTACCGGAATACGTTCCCTGATCTGTCCCAAAACCAGGATGATCTGGGCGGAAACACCAACCAATCCCCTTCTGAATATTGTTGATATCAAGGCAATCGGAATTTTTTCCCAAAAACACAAGCTAATCTTTGTTGTTGACAATACCTTTTCCTCTCCCTATCTTCAAAACCCATTGACTCTTGGTGCGGATATTGTGGTTCATTCCGCAACAAAATATCTGGGAGGTCATTCAGATGTCGTTTTGGGCTGTGTGGTACTGGACGATGAAGAAATGGCAAAGAAACTTTATTTCATTCAAAATGCCTGTGGTGCCATTTGCGGACCCATGGACAGTTTTCTGATCTTGAGAGGGATAAAAACGCTCCATGTCAGAATGCAGCGACATTGTGAGAATGCTTCAAAAATTGCAGCCTTTTTAAGAGCCCATAATAAGGTTGACAAGGTGTACTGGCCCGGTTTTGAGGACCATCCGAACCATCAGATCGCCAAGGCGCAGATGAAGGATTTCGGCGGGATGGTAACTTTTTGTTTGTTGGATAGCAACCTTGAACGAACCAGTGAAGTGATTCAAAAGCTCAGGATATTCAATCTGGCAGAATCTTTGGGAGGTGTTGAATCGCTTTGCGGTCATCCGGCCTCCATGACCCATGCCTCTCTTTCTGAAAAAGAAAGAATAAGCATAGGTATAGTGCCATCACTGATTCGTTTAAGCGTAGGAATTGAAGATGCAGAAGATCTTATTGCAGATCTTAACAATGCATTGAAGTAAAAATCTTTAGATCAATAACGGGGTTTAAACTTGTATACTACTCCCAAATTGACAAAAATCATGGTGTCATTATACTTGTTACCGGGATCGTGATCTGCTGCCAGTCCGTCAACTTTGTCGGAGAAGAAATGCTGCCAGCGGGCATCAAGTACCATGTCTACATAATTCAACGAATAGCGCACACCGCCACCGAGAGAAACTCCAAATGAAGAGCCTGCATCATTATATACGGCTTCTCTGGTCCATTTCCAATCTTCTTTGTCGGGTGAGTCCGGGTTACCCAAAAGGTAACGATATGGCTCAATATCTTCTTCAACAGTACCTATTTCTACAAGACCTCCTCCATTATTTGGGTTCAGAGTTGACGTGACTTTAGGATCATACATACTGAAGTGAACGCCGGCGCTGATATAAGGATTGATTTTCCCACTTTGTTGAAAAAATGCACTGTAATCCTCCAGGGTGAAAAAATAAAACTCCATCTGGGTGCCAATATTGTACAAATCAATATTGCCGCGCATCGCGTCTAATTTTGCATAAAAGTCACCCTGTTCGTCGAGACCAACCCATGGCTCGTGCCTGATATTTGTTTTGCTGGTATACATGAATTCTGCCTTGAGCTTAAAATGCTCTGAGAAGTAGCTCGTACCGGTTCTCCAGTTGTACTCGTTACCGAAAAAATTCAAATAATACACCAATCCAAAACCCATAGTCGCAGCATTCGCACTGGGAAAGTCATCGCTTTCGCCAAAATCCGTCTGAAAGGAAGTCACACCGAACATAACCCCTGCTTCGTGGCTAAAATCTGACTGCGCAGATGTTTTGACACCAAGAAATAAAAGGAATATAAATAATAGATTTGGTATAAGTTTCCTCATAATGTTGATTCAATTTTTACAAAGATATGCAAATATAAAAAACAATTATTGAATAGCCATTTTTTTTTGTGAATAGTTAATTCGGAGGGAGTCGGGAATTAAGTGGTAATCAGGCCCGGATCCCAAAAATATTTGCCGAAATCGACAATTTTATCATCCCTTACTTCAATCCCCTCACTTTCCAGCAGCTGTGCCATCAGATTGCTTCCCTGAAAATGGTGTTTGCCACTTAGAACGCCTATCCGGTTAACCACCCGGTGGGCAGGTATATCGGCAGCCTGATGGGAATTATTCAAAGCCCAGCCAACCATTCTGGCAGATCGCGGTGTACCCAGGTAATTGGCAATCGCGCCATAAGTAGTAAACCTTCCATATGGGATCTGTCTGGTGATATGGTACACTTTTTCAAAGAATGAGATCTCACTATCCATCTTTACAAAGTATATTTTGTTCTGAACTGAATATAGGTAATGGGCTTGTTCTTACTTAAATACTGTCGCTCATAAAACGTTTGTACAGCCGTGACCTCCGCGGGAGCACTTGAACTATTGTAAATATTGTGATGCGCATACATGATTTCGTGTTTTCCTTCATGCAAAATTCCGAGCAGGTAGCCATGTAAAAATTCACTGTCCGTTTTTAAATGAACAAAGCCGTTCTCTGTTAAAATTTTTTGATACAATCGGAGAAAATCTGTATTAATAAGTCTGTGTTTGGTTCTTTTGAATTTGATCTGCGGGTCAGGAAAAGTAATCCAGATTTCTGCGATCTCACCGGGTGCAAAAATTTTTTCAATCAGTTCTATTTGTGCACGCAGAAAAATTACATTTTCCAGGTTTTCTGACAGGGCTGTTTTTGCCCCCCTCCAGAACCTGGCCCCTTTGATATCAATCCCGATAAAATTCCGCTCAGGATGCAATTTGGCCAGTGATACCGTATATTCCCCTTTTCCGCAGCCCAGTTCTAATACTACAGGGTTGTTGTTTCTAAACAGGCTGTGCCAGTTTCCTTTCAGGTTAAATGAAGTCAGTAATTCTTCACGAGTAGGCTGAAGTACGTTTCCGAAGGTTTTATTCTCCTCAAAACGTTTTAATTTATTCTTGCTGCCCAATAGTTGTGCTTAAGGTTAAAAACTATTCCGTTGAGGTTTTTTTGAATTTTTGTAACTGAGCCAGCCAGTAAACAAATAAGAGACCAATGGCTGAAATCAATATAAAATTAAAGGTATTTGAGATCCACCAGTTATCCAGAGAGCTAAAAAATTTATACGGCACAAAGAGTACATTTGTGAAAAATTCACCCAACCATCTGAAGATATTTAATGCAACCATAATTTTCTGATTTTAAACTGTAAAGCGTTGTGCTTTTATTATAAAGTTTTTTACTTTCGCTAAAATTCCTAGCTCAAATTGGCTAAGTCCTGCCTTACTCAGGAATTTAGTTTCGCAAAAATATGAAATAACATGATTATTGCCAATTTTTTTAATCAATCAAAGCCAATTAATTTTTTGATTCTTACCATTGCGAGCTTGATCATTTTTGTTGAAGCCCTTTATCTAGATGTTTATGCGGATGGCAATAAACCCGTTGTTTACAGAATCATTTTGAACTTTTTTCTGTTTTTGCTGCTGGTTTTCCTGCACAACTTCTTAACCAGAAAAAATGGTCTGACCAAAAATAATACCTATGCCTTATTTTTATTTATTTTACTCTTTGCCATATTTCCCAAAAGCATTGTTCAATACAATATCTTGCTGAGCAATTTCTTTTTGTTTTTCTCCTACAGACGGATTTATAGTTTGCGGACCAGTCTTAATACAAAAAACAAAATATACGATGCAGGATTCTGGATGGGTATAGCTACAATTTTCTACAATTACAGTCTGTTCTTTTTAATTCTTGAATTAGCGGCTATAATCCTTTTCGACAAATCCCGGTGGAACCATTTCTTTATTGTATTCATCGGTTTTTTTACTCCGCTCTTTCTTTATTTTACTTTTCTTTTTGCCATAGACAAAACCGACTTGTACTACCAGTTATGGGATTTTCAAAGAAGCTTTGATTTCAGAAATTACAACAATATTAAACTGTTAATTCCAATTTCTGTCTTACTGGTTTTCACCGGCTGGGCAATATATCCTACCCTGCGCAAGGCTTTAAAATCTAAAAAGAAATACAAAGCCCTGTACAATTTATTGTTACTTCATTTAATTCTGGCAATTCTTATCGGATTGGCAGCACCATTAAAGAACGGGTCAGAATATCTTTTCTTTTTCTTCCCCTTCTCGATCATCTTTACAAGTTATATCCAAACCATAGAAGACCGCTGGTTCAAAGAACTGGTCATGGTGCTTTTTTTATGTCTTTCGATTAGTGTGTTTTTTTACTATTAAAGTTTAGGTCCAAAAGAAAGATCTCCGGCATCTCCCAGTCCGGGAACGATGTAGCCGTGATGATTGAGTTCCGGATCCATAGCGGCAATCCATAAGTGGGTGTTTTCAGGGAAATTTTTACTCACGTAATCAATCCCCTCCGGAGTTGCAATAACTGAAATAATATGGATCCTGTCAGGAGTACCATGGGTTTTTAATACCTCCAGTACACTGACCAGTGATTTCCCCGTTGCAAGCATCGGATCCGCAAGGATCAGAATTTTCCCATTCAGCTCCGGCGCTGCCAGATATTCCACTTTAATAGAAAATTCCTCCTCAGAAGTATGCAGTCTGTACGCAGAAATAAAGGCGTTCTCAATCCAGTCAAAATAGTTCAGGATCCCCTGGTGTAAGGGTATTCCAGCCCTTAAAACCGAGCAGAGAACCAACCTGTCCTGAATGAGGTCCATCGGTTTCTGACCCAATGGTGTTTCGATAATTTCAGTGTGGTAGTTTAACTCCCTGCTCATTTCATAGGCCAGTATTTCACCGATCCTTTCGAGATTTCTTCTAAAGCGCAGGCCGTAGTTCTGAATTTGAATATCCCTTAATTCCCTTACGAAATGCTGTATTAGGGAGTTTGACAAGCTTAAATTGTGCGTTTTCAAAATTTTCTTTTTTCCTGTTAAAGATACTACTTCCTGAAATTATATAAAAAAACAAAGCAATGACATTTTTAAATTGTATTATATTTTCGTAATTTCACGGTTTTAACTAATCAATCATAAAACATATAATTATGGGACTTTTTTCATTTAAAAAGGATTCTGGAGAAAAGGTTGTAGATGCCACTGCAGATAATAAGGCGAAAGCAAATTCACTTTATAATTCGGTCAATGCCTATGGTTTCGACGTAAAGGATTTGGATATCGTTGTTGATGGTGACGCGGCTACGGTTTATGGCGTTGCTGCTGATCAGGCAACCCGTGAGAAAGTATTGCTGTCCGTTGGAAATACAAAAGGTATTGCAACAGTTAACGATAAAATGACTACAGCCATACCTGCTCCGGAAGCTAAAATGCATACTGTGGCAAGCGGAGAATCACTGAGTCTGATCTCTAAAAAATATTATGGAGATGCCATGAAATACAATATCATTTTTGAGGCAAACCAACCTCTTTTAAAAGATGTTAATAAAATTTATCCTGGCCAGGTACTTAGAATTCCTGAACTGTAAAACCCTATTCAATGCTCCGGTAATTTGATTTTACCGGAGTATTTTTTCTGTCAATTCAACAACATCCTTTACGGCTATCGTTCTCATCGCTTCTTCATAGCCCTCACATATTTTATTTCCGTATATTGAGCAAGGTATGTTCGGATATTTTTTCAGGTCAGGTAATAAGGCATATTCCAATGGCTGGTTGAAGGGGTAAAATCCTGCATAGGGATGTGTGGCACCCCATAACGTTATGGTTTTAACGCCATACATGGCTGCCAGATGTGCATTAGCCGAATCCATACTGATCATACAATCCAGGTTTGAAATGAGGGCCAGCTCCTCTGTGAATGTAAATTTTCCGGCACAGGAAATGGTATTGGGGTATTTTTTCTCCAGTAATTCTAGTTTTTCTTTTTCCTTTTTACCACCACCAAATAAAAGGACACTGTTTTTTGGATCCCTGCTTAATTCCGCTATAACCTTTTCAGTTAAATCAGGCGGGTATACCTTTCCTTCATATTGTGCAAAGGGGGCATAACCTATATTTCGCCTGGTTTGAAAGTCAGGAAATTTTTCATCTTGAAAAATGGCCTTCGGGCATACTGCTTTCTCATTGAGGTCGATCGAAAAGCCAAGTTCACGAAACACATCCGCATAGCGCTCATGCCCAGACCGCAATTGCTTGAAAACTTTATTTTCTGAACGGGTCAGGGCTTTTTTTTCAGGGCGCCCTTTATCAATGACCGCAATTTTCTGACAATTAAAATAAAGAAACTTTCTGAGAATTTTTGAACGCAGTACGTCATGCAAATCAGCTACCGCATCAATTCTTAACTTGCCTATCTGCTTTGATAAACCAAATAATCCAAAAATACCGCGGAACTCTTTATCTACATCAGCCGGAAAAAAATCTACATTGGGTATATGATTGAACAAGGGCTTTAAAAACGGCCGCGAAACAAGGGTTATCTTTATTCCCTCATTTTGGCTGACCAGCGCACTGATCACCGGAACAGTCATTGCTACATCGCCCATAGCCGAAAGCCGGATAACAAGAATATGCCTGGGTTTTGTCATAATTGATTCCTGAGTCTTGCAAAGATACTCACTATTTTAATCTGCGGCTGATTAAAACCCTTTTGTCTGAAATAAAAAATCCGGCAGGTCAACCCTCCGGATTTATTTTTATTCGAAGCCAAAAAAAGTCAGGAAAAGAAATACCAATTTTTTATGCGTCGATGATCTTTTTTTGATGGGCAATGGACTCCTGGTGTATAGATTTGAATACATTTTCTATAAATTCCTTATTCAAGCCATGTGAGATTCCTCCATCAACCACCTTCTGTAATATTTCATTCCACCTGGTATTTTGAAGGATAGCCACATTTCCCTGTTTTTTAACCAGACCTATATTTTCCACAACCTGCATTCTGCTGGATAAGGTTTCTAGCAGCTGGGCGTCCAGTGCATCGATCTCCTTTCTCAAGGCCTGCAATTTGGCCAGTGACTCTTCCTGTTCAAAGGTTTCCCTTCTCACCCGCAAGTTTTCGGTAATTTCAACCAGTCTTTGAGGGGTGATCTGTTGCTTGGCATCGCTCCAGGCCTGATCAGGATGGCAATGCGTTTCTATCATTAAACCATCAAATTTCAGGTCGAGAGCTGTTTGGGCAACATCGAAAATCCCTTCCCTTTCACCACAAATATGTGAAGGATCATTGATTATCGGAAGTGTCGGATACTTGATCTTCAGGTCGATCGGGATCTGCCAGTTGGGAATATTCCGGTATTTTGTTTTTCTAAAGGTCGAGAATCCCCTGTGAATGGCTCCAATATTCTTAATGCCGGACGTATACAACCTTTCAATAGCTCCAATCCACAATTCCAAATCCGGGTTGATCGGGTTTTTAACAAGTACCACCTTGTCTGTGCCTTTTAAAGCATCGGCTATTTCCTGTACAGTAAACGGATTCACCGTGGTCCTTGCTCCGATCCAGAGTATATCGATATCAAACTCAAGTGCTAATTTGGCGTGCTGGGCATTACCCACCTCAACTGCGGTTAACAATCCGGTTTCCTTTTTTACTTTTTGTAACCACGGGAGGGCTTTTGTCCCCTGTCCTTCAAAGGAACCCGGCCGCGTTCTTGGTTTCCAGACACCCGCTCTGAAAACGGTCGCATCGGTTTTCGTCAGCTCATGCGCAACCTCCAGAACCTGTTCCTCTGATTCGGCACTGCAAGGCCCTGCAATCAACAGGGGGTGGCTGAGCTTCATCTGGTCTAACCACGTCATAAAATTTTCATTTTCCATACTTAACTGTTTTTAATTCCGGCTAAAACACCTTTAATTTTATTTGTATTATGCATTATTTCAAAAACTTCCCTTTCGGATTCTCTCGAGAGTATTTCTTTGAATTCATTGAGATTTTTAATGTATTCTTCCAGGGATCTGATCACATTTTCTTTGTTCTGTATCAAAATCGGGGTCCAGGTACTCGGATTGCTTTTTGCCAGTCTCACCGTAGATGCAAATCCGCTTCCTGCCATATCAAATATGCTCTTTTCATCCTTTTCGATCTCCAATACCGTTTTGCCCAGCATGAAGGAACTGATATGTGAAAGATGAGATACATAGGCAATATGCATGTCGTGCTGTTCAGGGGAATCCATAAAGACATTCCTCATTTTTAAGCTTTCAAAAATTTTAAAGGCCTTTTGCAGGATCTCTTTATCTGTTAAATGCTGCTCACAAATGATATTTACCTTGCCTTCAAAGAGGTTGTATATTGCTGCTTCCGGACCTGAAAACTCAGTACCTGCAATAGGATGCAGGGCCACAAAATTCTTTCTTTTAGGATGGTTTTTTACAGCCTCGCATACGGCGAACTTGGTGGATCCCACATCAAATACCAGTGTTTTATCATCAATCAGGTCCAAAACCTCCAGAGCAATTTTAGGAATGGCATTCACCGGTGCAGCGAGGATCACCGTATCAACCTCCTTTACAATTTCCATGCCTGCTTTTTCAAAAATGATTCCCAGGTCAAGGGCTTTCTGCAGGTGATCCGGATTGGTATCTAATCCGTAAATGGTAGCCCAGGTAATCTTTTTAAGCTCGAGCGCAAGAGAGCCTCCAATCAATCCTATACCGATAACCGCGATCTTTTTCATGTCAACCTGTTTAAAACAATTTCAATTTTCTCTTCCGGAACACATAAAGAGAACCGAACATAACCTTGCCCTGCACTACCGAAAACTGTACCCGGGGTTATAAATACATCGTGTTTATACAACAGTTCATCGGTTATCTCCCCGGCATTTCTTCCCCGTGGTACTTTTGCCCAAACAAACATACCTACACCCGATTTGTTATACGTGCAATGCAGTTGGTCACAAATTTTCCAAACCAGGTCCCTCCTTTTTTTATAGGTTGCATTCATGTCTGCGATCCATTCATAGGGGAGTTTTAAAGCCGCAACAGCCCCTTTTTGAATGCCGTAAAACATACCAGAATCCATATTGCTTTTTACCTGAAGTATACTCTTCAGAATTTCGCTGTCACCAACTGCCATTCCAACACGCCAGCCCGCAATATTAAACGTTTTGCTCAGAGAATTCAATTCAATGGCCGTTTCTTTCGCTCCCGGATATTTTAAAATACTGAAATAGTCCTCATTTAAAATAAAACTGTAGGGATTGTCATTAACCAATAAAATCCGGTGTCTTTTTGCAAAATCGATCAGTGATTTAAACAATTGCTCAGACCCATTCGTGCCTGTAGGCATATGCGGATAGTTTACCCACATGATCTTTACTTTTGACAGATCTGAACTTTCAAGTTCCTTCAAATCCGGCTGCCAGTTATTTTCTTCTTTCAGATCGTAATACACAGGAACTGCCTCAACCAAATTGGTTACTGAAGCATAGGTTGGGTATCCGGGATTCGGGATCAATACCTCATCTCCGGGATTTAAAAATGCCATGGAAATATGCAAAATACCTTCCTTACTCCCCATCAAAGGCAATATCTCATTTTCGGGATTCAGACTCACCCCGTAATATCTTTTATAGAAATCGGCCATACCTGATCTCAGCTCAGGCAGTCCCTGATAGCTTTGATAGCCGTGCACCTGTTGTTGCCATGACGCCTGGGTTAAAGCTTCCAAAACTTCCTTTGGCGGATTCAGATCCGGACTGCCAATACCAAGATTGATAATGGGTCTGCCTTGGGCCATCAATTCCCTTACTTCCCTCAGTTTAACGGAGAAATAGTACTCTTCTACCTGTTTTAATCTGTTCGCTATCTCAAACATCACCTTTGCTGTTTTGCTGGTATTCCCCCAGAATTTTTAAATGGACCACCTTTTTCTGAATCAGGTGCAGCGCATTTTCATATAACTTAAAATCATCGATCAGCAGATCTATAAAGAACGCATAAGTCCATTGTTTGTCAATAATGGGCATAGACTGTATTTTTGTAAGGCTGATCTCGTGCTTGGCCAGAATATCCAGTACCTCTGCCAGGCTCCCCGTTTTGTGTTTGGTTATAAATTTCAGGGAAGCTTTATTTAGTACTCCCCCCATTTTGCTTTCATGACAAGGCGTTTCCGAACCTTTTTTCAAGATAAAAAACCGTGTAGCATTGTTTTTTATGGTTTGAATATCATCTTCAATTATTGCCAGTCCATACATGCCTGCCGCCTGTTTGCTCGCGATAGCTGCTACATTATAAATTTGCTGCTCCTGAATTCGTTTTGCCACTTCCGCAGTATCCTTCTCTTCGATAAGTTTTATATCAGGGTAGTCCCGGAAGAATTTATTGCATTGCAGAATTGCCATCGGGTGCGACCAAACTTCTTTGATATCCTGAATGGATTGCCCGTGTAATGCCAGAAGGTGGTGGTGTATGGTGAGATACAATTCGCCCTCAATAGAAAGGTCGTACTCATCGATCAAGGCGTAGTTCGGCAGTATAGCCCCTGCAATTGAATTTTCAATTGCCATAACAGCACTGTCGACTGCATTGTTCTTTAATAGTAAGGGTATTTCTGAAAAAGTCATACACTCGACAACGTCAATTTGTTCTCCAAAATATTTTCTTGCGACCAAATCGTGAAAAGACCCTTTTATCCCCTGAATAGCTACTTTCATACTTGCATAAATCCAAAAAAAAAATCCCGAACCATTTCGAGACTTTTTATATTATTCTAATTTATATTTATCACAATAAAGTCCCGCTCTTATTTTTTAAAATAAAAGTAAAAATAAAAACGGGTAAAATAATTGTTCAAAATGTTCATAAGGTTTGTAATGCGATGGCAAAGCTAAAAATAATTTTTACAAAACCAAATTTTTATAAAGAATATTAACAGTATGAATGAATTTAATCAAGGAACCTTCCCTTTTTTTTTATAAAATATTCATGCTTTTCTTACATTTATTATCTTTACTATTAAAACAGAACCTGATGAAAAAATACCTGCTCCTTTTTGTATTGTTTTCTGAACTTACTTTTGGCCAAAATCTGCGTTTTGATGTGATGTACAAATGGGATTTGCCTCTTGGAAGAAACAGTGATCCAACTATAGAATTAAAGGAACCATTAAGGGTAGAGTTCAAGGACAAGCAGTTAAAAATGTATTATCCAGGCAGTAATAAATACTACTTTGAGACCCTGGAAATCCCTATTGATCGGGTTACCGAAATAAAAGATGGTAAAAAGATCTATTATTTGCTTGCCTATGAAAAGGACGGATTTATAAGTTATATTAGAATAGCAAAGGATCATGACCCCAATTACGGCGATTTGTATGGCATAGAAATACCCAAAATGGAAAAGGGAGTGATTGTAGGCTATGAAACCTTTTATTAGAAGGGATACCTTCCAGTTATTCCATTCATTTAAAAAGTGAAAATAAGTTCTATACCAACTTATAAAATTGATCTTATCCAAACCAATTCGATTTAGAGTAACGACCTGGAAGAAAAAGACCTGTTAACACCAACAACGGACCATCAACAAACAGACTGAAGCTATTTTACTGTCAGTTCATAGGTTCTCTTCGCTGTCTCTGTACATAATCCAAGCGCTTCATCATCCAAGGTTACTTCTACTGTCAGCTCAAAACCAATTGTTCCGGCTTCTTCAGGAACCCCATTGATGACAAACTTGTTACCTTCTGTATATAACTGTAGCCCTTTTTGAAGCTTCCCGGTAATGAAGAAGTCATACAAGTAATAATCATCATTGGGGTCATTTTTCACATTGGCTGAGATCGTTTCGTAATAATTTCTTCCAACCGTCCCAATTCTAAGGGTTTTGTTTTCCAGTTTTACGTCTTTAATAGAACATTCTATTGCTGAATTAATGATATCCTCACAACCCGAAAAGGTCAATAAGAACACTACCGCTAAAAAAAATTTTGATCCCATTGCATTAATCTTTTACAAACATCTTACTAAAGGTACTCAAAAATCGGGAAAGAACCAAAGAATCCTTTATTGAATAAGTCTGGTGTGTTCGTATGAAGAACAATTTATAAAACAGGCAATGATTTCAAAATTAGCCTTTTTAATATTGACTAAGCCAATTTTCTCGTTTTTGTAATAGTTGTGTTTTTCTTTTGTAAATTTGCATCGAATATTCTTAGGGGTGCTGGTTGTAATAAACCTGCTGAGATGATACCCATTGAACCTGAACAGGTAATGCTGTTAAGGGAAATGATTTCTGCAAAAATTTTTCACCCTTTTGAGATTCTATTTCAGATCTGTTCCAAAAAAGGGGAAAATGAAAAAATTATATGTCTGGCTTTTAATTATACTACCCGTGACCCTCTGGTCACAGGACGCTATTGTTTTACAGGATACCGTGAAGCTCGATGAGATTCTTCTCAAATCTGTCAGGGTGAAAGAAAATGGCACTTTTACGCAATCGACTGTGACAAAAAAAGAGATCGAGAAAAGAAATCTGGGGCAGGACATTCCGATTCTTCTCAACTATTTGCCCTCTGTTGTTTCTACCAGCGATGCCGGAGCGGGTATCGGTTATACCGGAATCCGGGTGAGGGGAAGCGATGCTACGCGTGTAAATGTTACGATTAACGGTATACCCTACAATGATGCGGAATCACAGGGCACTTTTTGGGTAAACCTGCCGGATTTTGCTTCTTCGGTTGAAAATATGCAGTTACAAAGAGGAGTGGGAACCTCAACCAATGGATCGGGAGCTTTTGGAGCCAGTTTGAATATCCTGACAGAATCCATAGCACAAACTGCCTTTGCCGAAATAAACAGCAGTTTTGGCTCTTACAATACTTTTAAAAATAATATCAAATTCTCAACTGGATTATTGAAAGATCATTTCGAGCTTTCCGGGAGATTCTCTCTGATCCAGTCAGATGGCTATATAGACAGGGCAAGTTCCGATTTAAAATCCTATTTTCTCCAGGCTGCCTACAAAAATGAAAAAACGCTTATCAAAGCGCTGGCCTTTGGCGGACATGAAGTTACTTATCAGGCCTGGTATGGTATAGATGCGGAAACTTTAAAAACCGACCGACGGTTTAACTTTGCGGGAATCTACACCGATGACAATGGTGAAACCCGTTTTTATGAAAATGAAGTTGATGATTACAAACAAGACCATATCCAGCTGCACTGGAGCCAAAGGATCAATAATTACTGGAGTACCAGTCTGGGACTCAATTATACCCGCGGAAAAGGTTTTTTTGAACAATACAAAGAAGATGAAGATCTTGAAGAATACGGCTTAAATCCTTCGAACGACAACAATTCTGACCCTTCCGTTACAGACCTGGTCAGGAGAAGGTGGCTTGACAATGATTTTTACGTATTGAACGCCCTGGTTAATTATTCCAAAGCCGGTCTGGATCTGGTGTTTGGCGGTTCTTACAGTCTGTATGACGGTGACCATTTCGGAGAGGTGATCTGGACCCAAACAGCCGGCAACTTTGAAATTCCTGCGGAATATTACAATGGAAACGGTACGAAAAAAGACCTCAGCTTCTTTGCTAAAGCTACGTATTCAATTAATGAGCAATGGGCTGTGTTTGGCGACCTGCAGGAACGGTTTGTGCACTACAGCACCTCCGGCCTTACTTCTGATCAGGTTCCGCTTGTAGTTGATGAGTCCTATGCTTTTTTTAATCCAAAAATCGGGACTACCTTTAAAATAGACCAGAGCCAAAACATCTATTTTTCCTATGCCCGTGCCAACAGGGAACCGAACAGAAATGACTTCGAAAACGGAATAACAAAACCGGAATCCTTGAACGATTTAGAACTGGGATGGAGATTTTCCAATCAAAAAACCAAAATAAATGCCAATCTCTTCTATATGGCCTATAAAGACCAGCTCGTTTTAACAGGTGAACTGGATGATGTGGGAAATCCGGTCAGAGCGACCAGCGGGGAGAGTTATCGGTTCGGTCTTGAACTTGATGCCAGTATTCCATTCCTCCAGAAATGGATGCTAATGCCAAACCTCGCATTAAGTACCAACAAAAATACCAATTTCACAACTTATGCCGGTGGCGAACTGGTCTCGCTTGGAAAAACAGACATTGCGTTCTCACCAGAAATCGTAGCCTCGAACATGATCATTTTTCAGCCAAACAACAAGGTATCCCTAGGAATTCTGTCTAAATACGTAGGTCAACAATATATGGGAAACATCGACAGCGAGGCCTCAAAACTGGACAGTTACTTTGTTCATGATTTTAATGCTTCCTACCAGCTCGGGAATACCTGGATCTTTGAATCGCTCTCTTTCAACCTGCTTGTGAACAATATTTTTGATGTTGAATATGTTTCAAACGGGTATTTTTATACCTATGATGATACTTGGTCGGTACCGGGTGAAATAACAACAATCGAAACTCCGGGCTATTATCCTCAGGCAGAGATCAATTTTCTGTTTGGAATTACCCTAAAATTTTAGTCAGAAAAATTTGGTAAAAATCATCTACACTTCGATTCCCTTCATCATTTTATTCCAGTAAAGGTAGGGTAACATGTATTTCTTGAGTATCCAAAGGCGCCAGTGCTCCTGAGATGAATCATCAATAAACAACTGGGATTTAAGTTTCGGATCCGGTTTGAACTCTTTGCTGTAGTCAAACTCAGCCAGAACCATTTTGCCATATCCGGTTACCAGCGGACAGGAAGAATACCCGTCGTAAAATTTACCGCTTATTTGTTTGTTTTTAAGCATCTCCAAAACATTTGCCACAACAACAGGAACCTGTTTTCTGATGGCTGCGCCTGTTTTGGCTGTAGGTAATTGTGCCACATCGCCCAAACCAAAAATATTTGCGTATTTGGTGTGCTGCATGGTCTTGTCATTCACAGATAACCAACCATCAGCAGTGGCAAGCACTGAATTTGCAATAAATTTTGGCGAGGCCTGAGGTGGTGCCAGGTGCATCATATCAAAATGGATCCCAAATAAATTGCCGTCAACAGTGGTATTGACATGCTTGTAATTATACTGAATTTCCCTGTCGATGGTTTTTGTATCATCATCTGACATAACAACGCAGCCACCGGCAGTTATATTTCTTTCCAATTCATACCAGGCAATCTTTTTCTCAGCATCTATTTTGACCAGCTTATGAAAAAACCGGATGTTGATGTCCTTTCGGTCAACAACTTTCATCAGGGTATCTGCTATTCTTTTTACTGCAAAAATGACCCCTCCCGGAAGGGCAAAAACTATATTTGTTTGGTTCCTTATACCCGTCTTTCTGAAATGGTCATCGGCCAGGTACATGATTTTTTGAGGTGCGCCGCCGCATTTGATCGGTGTTGAGGGCATTGAGAATAAGGCAGTGCCTCCTTTAAAATTCTTCAATACTTCCCAGGTATATTCCGGATCGGTATAGTTGCTGCACACAATGCCATTCTCCATGGCTTCTTTCAAACCGCCTACCAGTTCGGGAGCCATTCGCAGGCCCGGACAAACAACCAGCACATCGTAGCTGTACTCTTTTCCCTCAGCTGTCACTACTTTGTTGCTTTCGGGATAGAATTGATCGGCATGCTCTTTTATCCAGGTAACTCCTTTGGGTATGAGTGAGGACTCCTCTCTCTCAGTATCCTTGAAATTATAGGTGTTCGCTCCCACAAGGGTCCAGGCCGGCTGATAGTAGTGCTTTTCAGAAGGTTCAATAAGCCCAATTTTGACAGATGGATTTTTCCTTTTGGTTTGTGCGGCAACCATAATACCGGCAGTACCACCACCAATGATGAGGAGTTCGAAATGTGACATGTGATGAATTTTAAGAATAATTATTTTTTTGACTTATTTGTACTGATACCAAAAACTGAAAATAAGGGACATGTACCGGTTACCGCAGTAACTACCATAATACCTGCAACAAGGTATAAAATATAATTCCACGGGCTTTCTACTCCCTTGTAAGCAAAATAAAGTGCCACTACGGCGATCACATAACGAATAATCTTATCTGCACTACCTACATTTTTTTTCATGATTTTTTATCTTTTAAGTTAAATATGAGTGTCAATAATTGATATGAGTTGATTCGCCTGTAATACGCCTGATTGTCTCCAGACTGCTTCTCCGTTTTTGAATAAGATCAGTGTCGGCACACCTCGAATACTCAATTTTTCAGCAACAGCCGGATTTTGATCAATGTCTATTTTAACTATTTTCAGCTTTTCAGTATAATGTTGTTTTACCTCCTTTAAAATGGGAGCCATCATTTTACACGGCCCGCACCAATCCGCCTTAAAATCGACAAGGACAGGTGTTTTCTGATCGATTATTTCACTAAAACTGGACATAACTAATCTGTTTCTTTGCTCATTCTTCCGGTTGCACAACTGACAAAGGACTTTGCTTTGTGTAATAGCGTATTTTCATCTCCGGCAGCCGGATAGCCCATATTTGACAGTTTTTCTTTTACTGCGTGTATCACTGATTCATTGTTAGTATGTATACTTACAATGGAGTGATCCAAATCAACTTCTACATCACCTACTCCCTCAATGGTGTGAAGGCCTTTTTTGATAGAATTGGCACAACCGCCACATTTCAAATTCAGTATTTCAATTTTTGTTTCCATCTTCATTCATTTTTAAATGTTATTTTCCACATACCTCTCAGTTCTCCCTCTTTAAATCCGGTAGCCTGATCTTCGGGATAATATGATTTTAATATTGAGTCAGTCCTTACAGCCAATTCCATACCCGGACTTCCATGGCAGGCAAGACACTGTTTCTGCATGACAATGGGCGAATAAAACACGATCCTGTTGTCCTTGTCCTTTTGAACAACGGGTTCAAGTGCAGCATTACTTTCGACCAGAGAAATAAATTTTTTCAAGATTTCAGTATCCTCTTCAGATGGGCTATTCTTCGGATTTCTTATTTTATGTGAGGTTCGTTTGATTTCTGCCTGGTATTCTTTTGCCTTTTTGTCTGTAATAGTGAGGGCACTTGCATGGCAAAAAGGTATGGCAGCCTCAACACCTCCTTCTTTCATACTGCTCATTAAATTGGATCCGAGTTCTTTGGTGGCACTTTGGGCAATTTCATCGCCTTTTTTTTTAAAATTATCTTCTTCCTCCTTTGTTAGTTTATTCTGACAACTGAGAAAGAAAAAGCCGGCAACAATAACTACAGAAATTTTTTTCATGGAATACTTTTCTCGATTTCGTGATAGTTTTGCCAATTGGATATCCCTCCTTCCAGGTCATAAATATTTGTAAAGCCCTGTTTTTTTAATCTTTTTGCAACAAATTTGCTTCTGCCTCCTGTTTCGCAATACAAATAAACATCTTTGTTTTTGTCGAGTTTATTGATTTTATCATTAAAATCACTACTAAATAAGTTTACATTAATTGCGTTTTTGAGATGGGACTTCTGATATTCTTTTGGTGTTCGAACATCGATCAACTGGACATCTGCAGGAAATGACTTTAAATCTTTTGGAGAAAGCAATGTTATTGCTTCTTTACCATCTGCTCCTTGTTTGTCAGTCGATTTTGACTCACACCCAAAAAACATCATTGACATGACGAATACTGATAATATAAGATTTAGAAATTTATGCATAATTTATATTTTTTTATCAAATATAATAAAAAAAGGAGGCATACACCTCCCTTTCAACTATCCAAAATCAAAACATTATAACAGCGTTGTTGGGCAGACATAATCGGAAACTGGTACTCCTGATTCCTTCAGGTCTTTGTATCCGCCGCGCACATCCGTTACATCTTCAATGCCATAGGCTTTGAAAATAGAAGCGGCTATCAGCGATCTGTATCCGGAGGCGCAATGCAACACGTAGGCCTGGTCTTTTTTTATCTCAGAAAAATTCTGGAAAATAAAATCCAATGGGAAATTCTCAACACCCAGTACATGCTCAGACAGATATTCCGATTCTTTTCTGACATCCAAAGGATTGTTCAGAGAGCCTTCTGCCAATTTTTTAGCAAAAACAGCAGCGGACATAGAGCCAATCTTATCAACCGGATAACCATGGTCAACCCAATTGGGAATGCCACCGTATAAATATCCTAAAATATTGTCATATCCCACCCTGGAGAATCTGGTTACAACTTCATTCACACGATTTTGATTCTCGGCAATAAATATTATTTTCTGTTTAATGTCCTTGATCAAAGCACCTACCCAGGGGGCAAAGTTGCCATCCAGTCCAATAAACCAGGCTCCCGGTACTGTTCCTTCTTCGGTATAAGATTCTTTTGACCGGGTGTCAATTACCAAAATATCCTTTTGCTCACTCATTTCCTTAAATGTTGGAGGATCCAGTGGTGTTGTTCCTTTGTGCATGATATCATCTATGCTGACATTGATCGATTTGTTCATGCGCACATTGTTCGGAAAATATTGTGGCGGTGGTTTTAATCCGGTAGTTACCTCCTTGATAAATTCCGTTTTGGTCATATCTGCTCTCAGTGCATAATTTGTTTTTTTCTGATTACCCAATGTATCAAAGGTCTCAGAACTCATGTTCTTGCCACAAGCAGAGCCGGCTCCGTGATTTGGGTATACAATGATTTCATCAGGCAGGGTCATGATCTTATTTCTCAAGGAATCGAATAAATGACCGGCAAGATCTGCTTCGGTCATATCGGATTTTACTGCCAGGTCGGGCCTGCCAACATCACCAATAAACAAGCAGTCTCCGGTAAATACATAAGGCGTTTTTCCTTTATCATCGATCAACACATAGGAAGAGGATTCCATGGTATGCCCTGGGGTATGCAAGAGTTTCAGTTTGATATCCCCTACTGAAAACAATTCTCCATCCTTTCCATTATAGATCTCATACTCAGCCTTGGCATTTGGTCCAAATACGATGGTTGCACCTGTTTTCTGAGCCAGATCATATTGTCCTGAAACAAAATCAGCATGAAAATGGGTAAGAAAAATATATTTGATCTGTGCTTTATCCGCTTCAGCCATTCTTAAATAAGGATCTGTTTCCCTCAATGGATCGATTACGGCAGCCTCTCCATTGGATTCAATATAATAGGCCATCTCGGCCAAACAGCCAGTAAATAATTGTTCAACTTTCATGATAAATGGATTTTTTAATTATTACTCTTAATTTATCAAATTTAACCAAACCCGGAATAATTCATTGTAACAATTGTTACTAATAATCAGGCGGTTCCATCTTTATCGGTTGATCTGTTTAATAAATTGCTGATAAGAATACGTGCCCGGTTTTTGAAGCTTATCCTGGGAAAAACTGTCCACTGCCTCCTGTATGTTCATAAAACAGTGGTCGTATTTTATTTTTTTTATCAGGCCTGATTTTGCAAGAGCATCCCTCACCGGTCCTTTGATGCCTGTTAAGACTATTGTAATTCCCTTCTCGCTGAAATAATTATGAATTTCATCCAGCACATAAATTGCACTGCTATCCAGGTTATTGATACTGTCAAAAACCAAGATGACCAATTTGAGATCAGCTCCCTTTTCACGGGCAAATTCATGTATTTTGTCTTTAAAATAGCTCGTATTCACAAAATACAATTGCGCATCGAGCCTGACGATCAGGATCTCTTTTTCTATGATCAAATCATCAAATCTTTCTATATTTCTATAGAAATTTGTATTGGGAACCCTCCCTAAAACGGCAATATGCGGTTTTGTTGCCTTGAAAATCAACATGGCTATGGAAATTACTATACCGCTTAGTATTCCCTCTTTGATCCCGAAAATAATGGTAATCAAAAGCGTTACATTGAGTATGATCAGATCCAGCCGGTTAAAAGTGAGCAGTTTGCGTGGCACCTTAAAATCCAGGAGTCCATACGCTGCAAAAATGATGATGGCCGCCAGTACAGTTTTGGGCAGATAAAAAAATACAGGCGTCAGGAACAGAAGTGTCAATCCGACCACCAGAGCCGAAATGACTCCCGACAACTGGGTTTTACCGCCAGCCTGATCATTGACAGCCGTTCTTGACAAACCTGCAGATGAGGGGTAAGCCTGAAAAAACGACCCTATCAGATTACCAAAACCCAAAGCAACCAGTTCCTGGTTTGCGCTTACCTTGTGGTCATTGTGTTTGCTTTCCATTGTTTTGGCTACCGAAATCGCTTCCATAAAACCTATTAATGCGAGTGTAAGAGCCAGGGAGCTCAGGGCATCAAAATTTTCCCGGTTTACCGCCGGTAACTGAAAATGAGGCAAACCTTTCGGAATTTCACCTATCACCGCCACACCGAACTCATGCAGGTTAAAGGCATATACAAGAATAATTGCAAATATCACTATGGCCAGGGCGATGGGGAATTTAGGCAGGTATTTTTTTGATAAAAACAGCAGAACGGTGGAGATAATTCCGATCAGGGCCGTAATCCAGTGTACTTTGCCAACTTCGTTGAAAAGTTCAAGCAGCAACAGATGAATATGATTCCCGCGGCCTCCGGGTATACCCAATAAATTCCCGATCTGGTTGAAGGCAATGATGATCGCAGATCCGGAGGTAAAACCACTGATGACCGGCCTTGACAAAAAGTTGACCAAAAATCCCAAACGAAAAAGGCCGAACAAGATCTGAAAAAAACCTACAAAAAAGGCCAGTGTTATCGCCAAGATCACAAAATGCTCAGAGCCAACAGTAGCTAATGTACTGACACCCGCTCCTACAATAAGTGAATCCATTGCAACAGGTCCGGCTGACAACTGACGCGAAGTGCCTAAAACAGCATAGACCAGCAAGGGTATGAGAGCAGTGTACAGGCCGTAAATTGGAGGTAAGCCGGCAATCATAGCATAGGCTATTCCCTGTGGGACAATCATAACGCCAACAGTAATGCCGGCTAAAATGTCCGGTTTCAGCCATCCCTTTTTATAGGAAAACGCCCATTGTAAAACAGGAAAATACTGTTTGAAATTCATCGCCTAAAATAACTGAAACAAAATTAGAAGATTCAGAGGAATTAATTCCTATTTTTTACATTCGTGAAAAATCTTGAGCTGACAGTTATCACAGACTGACCTGTCAAGTCTTTCATAAATATATTCAATAGCAGATTTTTTATCAATAAAGAAATTCTCGTGGCCGATTTGTTCTCTGAATCCGCCTTTCATTAAAATATCCTGGCTGATGATTTTCAATCCGCTGAAATAGATCCCTCCACCCCTGGTTTTCCATTTTTCTGCTTCATGAGTGAGCCAGGTAGCACCCGCAAGATCTATAAAATTTATCCCTTTTGCACTGATCAGAACGTGCTTTATGTCGCCTTTTTCATACAGTGTGTTAAAATAATCTGAAACAACCTCCAGGGCTCCAAAATAGATAGAGCCGTCAATTCGGATAATTTTTAATTGAGGGCATTCCAGTGTTTTTGGATCTCTGATGATGTTGATGAATTTCCGTTCGCCGTTCATCCCCAGAATGGCTATATTTGGTCGGGCAGTTTTTTCCAGATAGAAATATAAAGACAAAGCTATACCCATGAGCAGGGCAATCTCCAGTTCAAAAAAGAGGGTGCCAAACAGGGTCGTGATTAAAACCGTTATTTCCCTTTTGCTTGTACTCAGTACTTGTTTGATATGTTTGATATCTATCAGATTATATCCCACAAGCAAGATAATACCTCCCATTACCGGTTTAGCCAGATAACTGGCATATCCTGCGAAAAGCAGAATCACAATCAATAAAAAGAATGAAGCAAAAATGGCAGCCATGGGCGTTTTTGCTCCGGCCTGATAATTTACTCCTGACCTGGTAAAGGAACCTGATCCGGCATAACTTGAAAAAAAACTCGCAATTACATTGGATAATCCCTGTCCGACGAATTCCTGATTGCTGTCAATTCTTTGGTGAGATGACAAGCCAATAGATCTTGCAATGGCAACTGCCTCGATCAATCCCAGCAGTGCCAGAGTCAGAGCACCTGAACCAAGGTCTCTGATATTGTCCAGACTAACCGGCGGGATGCTAAATGGTGGCAGGCGCCCCTCAATTGCGCCGACAGTCTCGATTCCCCTCAAATCACCTCCTAAAAAATAGGCGAGAACACTGCCGAGAATCATGGCGATGAGCATGTAATAACGGGCGATCGGTTTTATGAACTGCCTGATAACAACAGCCAGAACAAGGGTAAACATGGCTACAAGAAATACATACCAATTGGTATCTGTTATATTTCTGATTATATATTCAAGTATTTCATAAAAAGAACTACCCTGAGGTACCGGCAATCCAAAAACATATTTTAATTGTTTAAAGGCAATCAAGATACCCGCGCCCGCGGTAAAACCCAAAATTACACTGTGAGATACAAAATTGACCAGTTTACCCATTTTGGCCAGACCCATTGCAAGCTGAATAAGGCCTGTCATTAAAGTCAGAACCAGGGTAAGGCCCACATAGGCATCCATATCCTCAAGCGGATTGACATATTTTGAAATGGTGGCATAAACCACAATAGACATGGCGGTTGTTGGTCCTGATATCAAATGGTACGAAGAACCAAAAAGCGCAGCGATTACCGGGGTTACCAAAGCAGTATAAAAGCCATAAACCGGGGGTAGCCCGGCGATCATGGCAAAAGCCACGGCTTGCGGGATAACGATTATGGTTCCGGTGAGGCCGGCGATCAAATCATCTTTCCAATTTTTTTTGGCCAGGGGTAACCAACGCAAGAATGGAAAAATATTTTCTATCATAAAGTAAATTTACACATTCCGCGTTAAAAACACTCAGTCAGTGGTAATTTTAAAGGTTGATTCATCCGGCCTGAATGCCCGTTTGAACCACAGTGGCCTCCTTAAACCTCCCGGACCCGGTGCCGGTCTGGTCATGGTAAGCCATTCCTTGTATACCTCATGCGCTTTGTTCGTGTCTACAAAAATATCTCCGTACTGTTCGTCCTTGCCCGGTTTTTCGATTCTGATCCGCTGATGCCAGGTATGCATACCGCTAATCGGGTCGGGATGAACCGCATGTGTGATGTTTTGGTGTACCCCGCCATCTTTCCAAAAAATGCGTTTCGAATCCTTATCACCGGATTCATAAGGTTTTATTCCGGCTATGGTTCTCATTTTCCACTGGCCATCACCGTTATTTTCAATTTTAACGGTATTGACAGCCCAACGGTTTCCGTTTTCGTCCTGTTCTCTCTTCCACCTTCCAATGTGATGTGAACAGGCTATAACCCCGGGTTTCATCGATTGTGTTACCCACACCTTATCGATGAAATAACCTATATCTGTATTGATCTTGACCAGGTCTCCTGTTTTAAATCCGAATTTATCGGCATCTATCGGGTGCATCCAAATCGGATTCCTGTTGGATATCTCGACCAGCCATTTCGCATTTCCTGAACGGGAATGGATCAGGGTTGGCAATCTGAAAGTAGGCACCAGCACATATTCGTTGTTTGCCTTGTTCAATACCTCATTATGAATATGGCTTTTGATATATCCGGGTATCGAATATTCAGGCCAGTTCCAGTCTACCATGGTCTGTGAATAAAATTCATTTTTACGCGAGGGCGTTGGAAACCCGACCATGGCCTTGCCTTCGATCATGACACCTATTTCTTTGCCGTTTTTTCTGATCACACCGGTTACTTTATCAACTTCTGATCCCACCAGCGCTTCTTTGGAGAGCAGGTGTTCGTTTTTCTTGTAAGATTCTCCTTTTTCTATATCGAAAGCTCCGTATTTTGCCATATAGGCAAATTCTGTCAGCCCTTCTTTTTTCGCCACTTCAGGCAATCCTTTTACCCTTTCAAAAATATATTGGTAATACTCTTCAATGGTGATCTTTTCACCCGGGCGATAAGGCGACTCGACATGTTTTCTGATGCCCATGCTTCCATCCGGATCAATTCGCCAGGTCAGTTCCATCCAAAACTCATCTTCCTCCCAAACTTCACCCGGATTGACCTCATAGGTATACTTGACCTTCTTGCCATTTCTTCTCGCTGCCTCCCGCAATACCGGTTGTCTGAAAGCGATCCAGGTGCCTCCGTGTGTTTCATAGGAGTTTAAGTCATGTCTTTCAGATGCCAGGCCCATCGGCAGCACCAGGTCGGCAAAAAATGCTGTTTCATTCCAGGTCGGAGTAAGTGCTATGTGGCAACCGAATTTGCTTTCATCCATGAGTGCTTCCATCCATGAAAAACCGTCAGGATAAGTCCACACCGGATTAAAAACCCTGGTAAAATAAACATCCATTTTACCCCGGCCTTCTTTCAAAAAATGCGGAAGTAAAAAGCTCATTTCAAAGAATGCCAGCGGGTATTCTTTTGGGAAATGCAGTTCGTTCCATTTTTTCTGTGGTTTGGCCGGATGTGGTACCTCAGGGTGGAATTTATTCCATGCATTGGGGGAAGTCCCTCCCTTGGTTCCGACAGAACCGGTCAACACCTGTAAAAAGTGCAGACAACGGGCCACAGCCCATCCGCCGAGGTTTGAGGCTCCTGCACTCCGCCAGTTATGCGAGGCAAATCTTTCACCTGCCTCTCCGATTTTTACAGCAACTTCTCTGATCATTTCAGCTTTTACCCCGGATTCATGCTCCGCATATTCCGGTGTAAATTCGCTGTAGGTTTCTATCATGGCCTGAATATAATTCTCAAAAGTGACTTCTTTTTCAGGATGTAAAGCCTTCAGAAATTCCTGCCAGTTCGTCCAGTTCTCCAGGTACGCCCTGTTGTATAAACCCTTCTGCAAAATAATCAGAGCCATAGCCAGCATTACCGCTGCTTCGGTACCCGGATAACTCGGCATCCAGTAATCGCTCATGGAGGCGGTGTTCGAAAGTCTCGGATCCATGGTAGCCAGTTTGGCTCCATTCATCTTGCCTTCAATGATCCTTTGTGCATGCGGATTAAAATAGTGTCCTGATTCCAGGTGAGCTGAAATCAGCAAAATAAATTTTGCCTCGGCATGGTCAGGTGAGGGTCTGTCATAACCATACCACAGGTTGTAACCAAAACGCGCTCCTGAGGAGCATACATTGGTATGTGAATTGTGTCCGTCAATTCCCCAGGCCGGCAATACCCATTCCATAAACCCTTCATGCCCGGGCCTTCCCACATGGTAGGCGATCTCGTTGTGTCTGTCTTCTTTAAGCGCTTTTCTTATGCGCGCAGCGACCGTATCCAAGGCTTCGTCCCAGGATATGCGCTCCCAATCTCCGTCACCTCTTTTCCCCTTTCTTTTCAAGGGATATAAAATACGATCCGTATCGTGTATCTGGTTTATGGTAGCCGGGCCTTTCGCGCAGTTTCTGCCACGGCTCGCGGGATGGTACGGATTCCCTTCAAATTTTTTGACTTCGTTGGTTTCCTTGTCGATAAAAGCGGTTAAACCACAGGCACTTTCGCAATTGAAACAGGTTGTGGGAACGATCTGATAGGTTTTTTTCTCTTTCTTCGGCCAGACTTTTGGATCGTATTCCACCCAGTTATCCCACTTTTCAGGGGGTGGAAAATTTTTGTACATCTCCGCCAGTTCCTTTTCAGAAAAGTGCATCATGCTTTTATCAGCCTCCTGATATGCCTGCTTGTGAAGATTCGGAATTAGACCTATTTTTTCCGCTATATTTTCTATGAACGATGGTTTTTTATAGCCCATTTTTTTAAGATTTAATCGTAGTTATTTAAGCCAATGGCACCCTTTGTGGTGCTTCAACCCATATTTTTTCGGTAATATAAATTCCAAGCAGAACCAGCATTGCAGCCAGTATCAGTCCAAGTGTGCCGGGGAAAAACAAGATCAGCACCAAAGGCAATACATTGCCAAGAAGTACGGTGCCCAACCAGAATGATTGTCTGTATCTGCCATGTGTGATCATTTTTACCGTGGTTTTAGCCGCTGTGGTGGGATGAGAAATACTTAGCTCAGCAATCAGTGTAAACAGATTCACCAGCAATGCGAACAGCAAAATGGAAGGTAGTAATTCCTGCCAGTTCATGATATCTGAAAGCGAAGTGATGATAATAAATACCGCTGAGCCCGCCATAAAACTATGAACGAGCATATGCAATACCAGCATGGGGGATTGCCAGAAATCACGGCCTTTGGCCTGTGAGAACAGAAAGGCTGTATAAACGGCTAAAAGCACAGCAAATACCGCCGTTAACCATAACAGTGGCTTTTCAGGAACAGACCATTCAAATAAAGTTACCGCTGCCCAGATGGTCACCAAAAGTCCAAATACAGTAATGGTATAACCTCCCTTAACCAGCCATGAATTCCATTGTGGCCTGAGGAGTACGTTCAAAAATCTGTCGGGCCTGTCGAGATCCATCACCAAAAAGAGTCCGGTCAATCCCAAAAAGACCAGCGAAATTCCTGCCGACCACAATTTGGTTTCATAGCTCAGTTCATAACCAAAAAGCATCGCTACAAAAGGAATTAAAAAGGCTCCTGCGGCGATTGCCTTAGTCATGACATAGGCCGACACCTCCCAGCCCCACAAAACTCCTTTATCAGGGGTATCATATACCCGCCTGGCTTTGCCATTCAGCACGTCAATATAATTCGGATTCTGTGATTCTTTCTTTTGATAGGCAGCCTGAAGCTCATTTTCAATGCTCATCTGAACCAGATTGAGATCATCATTGGTATGGATCATTTTTTCTGCTGCCTTGGCATAATGCCCAACACCTCTTGCCTGAGAATTCCACAGGCTCGGGCCGGATCTATCTGTAGCTTCGGGATTCAGACTTTCATAATCACCATCGATATAGAACAGGTTGGGTTTAGTACCCTTTTCTGGTTTTCTCACCATGACATGTTCACGAGACAGAAGCATGGAGATCTCCGTATCCGGATCTTCCATATCACCGGCAATAATGGCATGTTCCGGGCAGACTTCCACACAGGAGGGAGCCCTGCCTACCTCTACCCGGTGTGCACAATAATTGCATTTTGCTGCCGTATTGTTGTCCGGGTTGATGTATAAAGCATCATACGGACAAGCCTGCATACAGGATTTACAGCCGATACATCGATTGTTGTCAAAATCAACAATACCGTCTTCACGTGTAAACAAGGCCTCAACCGGACAAATCTCAACGCAGGGTGCGTCAGTACAATGGTTGCAACGCATTACCGAAAAGGTTCTTTTTGTATTTGGAAAAATACCCTTTTCTACCTGCTTTACATAGGTTCTGTTGACACCGATCGGCACATCGTGTTCACTTTTGCAGGCTGTAGTGCACGCATGACAACCTATGCATTTTCTGTTATCTATAATGAAACCAAACTTCATTTTATAGGGATTGCTTTAAAAAAGTGTAGTAACTGATTTTCATCAAAAATTTTGATATGTATAATAAAAGTAATAAATACCTCAGATTCTGAGCTTCTCAAATTTATCAAATCTTCACTCAACCATTGTAACAATAGTTACTTAATCCGGGGCATAACTAAAAGACTCTCTTTATTTAGATATAACTTTTATTTTGAGGTTAAAATTTATCCTGCTTCCAAATGGAGAAAGTCTTTTTACTTCCCTCATTATTTCTATTTTTGTAAAAAGAAGCCAATGAAAATTAAAGCCCTTTTTTTCGGTATTGCCAAAGACCTTTGCGGAAGTCCGGAATTGTTTCTGGACATACCTGAAAACATGAGCATCGCTGAATTTGAATCTTTTTTATGCGGAAAGTTCAGTGGCCTGAGTGACATTCGGAATTTTGCTTTTGCAGCAAATGAAACATTTGTTGAAAGGAATTACCAAATAAAAGAAAAAGATGTGATCGCCTTGCTTCCTCCGGTAAGCGGCGGTTAAAAGCCATAAAAATGGAAGATACTATATCGATACTTCTCACTGAAGAAAAATTGAATTTGCAGGTATGCTTTGATTTTGTAAAAGATCCCGGCTGCGGGGGTATGGCTTTATTTGTTGGAACTGTCCGTAATACGACTCAAAATAAAGAAGTTAAATTTCTCGATTTCTCTGCCTACGAAGCAATGGCGGTCAAAGAGATGCAGAAAATAGCCGAACAGGCACTCTCCAGATTCACAATAAAAAAAATTGCCATTCATCATGCAAAAGGGTTGATGAAAATTGGCGATATCCCTGTGATTATCGCCGTTTCCTCTCCTCACAGAAAAGATGCTTTTGATGCCTGTCAGTATGCTATCGACACCTTAAAAGAAACCGTTCCCATCTGGAAGAAAGAACATTTTTCTGATGGTGAAGTGTGGGTCAATGCACACCCCTGAATCGAAATCCTGTTAAATTTTCTCTTCATTCAATTCCTGAATTCCTTTTTCAAGACTAAATACCTCAAGGGTGGGATAAACTTCTTTCATTCTGACCGCAGCAGCATAACTCAGTATCCCTTTATTGCAAAGAAAAACGTATTTTTTGCTTTGGTCAACCGCAAGTTTATGGGGATCAAAGGCTGAAAAGGGTATTTTGGCATGTACCTGAAAGGGGAGTGGAGTCTCTGCTTTTTCGATCACAGATATCAGATAAAAAGCCTCGTTGGTCAAATGTTCCTTCAAGACCTCGGCGGCGATAAGCAATTGCATCTCCTGAATTTCACATGCCGAATCGGCATACAACTCTTTTTTAAATAGTCCGGCTATCCGTTCTCTGTTTGCCCCTGCTTGTAACTTTATTTTTAATTGCTGGTTATTCAGACTGTTATATACCAACAATTGATTTACCACAGGCTCACCGATACCCGCGATTATTTTGATGACTTCATTGGTTTGAAGCAAGGCTATCAAGCCCACAACCGGATTTAAGGTGCCCACCTCGGCACAACTTGGAACGGGGTTTTTTGGAGGTTCAGGAAAAGCATCGCGCAAGTTGGCAGTAAAACCGCTTTCATGCCTTACATTAAAGCTGGCCATATACCCGTCATATTTGTAGAGGGAGCCATAGACCAGCGGGATTTCATGAAGAACACAAACATCGTTGATCAGGTATTTTGTGGGCAGGCTGTCTGTACAATCCACCACAATATCAAATCCGTTGAGTTCAGCCAGACCATTGCTTTTACTCAGTCGTAGTTTTTTGGAAGCAACGCTTACAAAAGGATTGATGGACCGGATATAAGCGGCCAAAACTTCGGCCTTTGGTTTTCCAATATCATTTACAGTAAAAAAAACCTGCCTGTGCAGGTTGCTAAGACTTACAACATCATCATCGATCAAAACCAAATTTCCTATCCCGCCCGCAGCAAGGTATACTGCCACGGCATTACCCAAGCCTCCGCAGCCAACGATAAGCACCTTGGCTTTTTCCAATTTTTTCTGGCCTTCAGCTCCAAAATCCTGCAGGCAGGTTTGGCGCTCGAAGAGCTGTTCCTTTGAGAAATTCATGTTCTGATCAGGCTTTCTTACTTTTAATTTTTTCCTTTACCTGTTTATACTCTTCAGGTGTATTCACATTGGTAATCCACTTTTCCTCTACTTCAATGATTTCCACATCATTGTTTATAAGTACTTTACGCGGACAAGATATTCCCAGCGCCAGATATTGCAAAAGTACAGGGTATGCCTTGGGCTCCCAGATCGTGATGAGCGGTTCAGGGAAATTTTTGTCTTTGCCTTTGAGGGCGGTTGCGATCTTTTTCGGATTCCGATGCTGTAAAAGGAGGTCTATTACATAACGCTCAACAAAAGGCAGGTCCGTGGCAACAACCAGCCAGGCCTTATTCGGATCTTTTTGAAAAGCCGAGCAAATGGCTCCAAAAGGCCCGAGGCCCAGAAAGACATCCTCAACTACTTCTGTATCCTTTATATTTTGTTCAGCCCTGACGGATAAATAGGTGTTCAGATTGCAATCCTTCAAAAGCTTTAGCAGGTGGCTTCTCTGTTCCAGGCCATGAAAATCGAGCAGACCTTTGTCTTTGCCCATTCTGCTGCTTTTTCCACCCGCAAGCACGAGTCCCTGAACAGGTGCGATTCTCTGAAGTATAATCCTTTCTATATGTGCAGCTATTTTCTCTGTTTCATCAATTGAATAACAAAGCAGATTTTTTATGCCCGGATATCTTTCTGCTAAAAAATCGAAGACCTCCAGATCTTTTTCTGTTTTGATGAGGAACCGTACATTCGTTAACTGATCCAGTCGCTTTAAAACAGAGGCTTCCTTTGCCCGGTCTAAGATCAATACCTGCTGCTCTGCCTGGTAATGGTTTCCATTGACAAAAAGAAAATCGTATTGCGAAAACCTTATTTTTTCATTGTAGGGATTCATTTTCTGCAAACTTCTTTCTGCATAATTCCCGGAAGTATGAAAGGTAAAATCCGACAAGGCAGGAGCTTCCAATCCTTCTATATGTGAGGCATCCACATAGGCCATTTTGTATTTTTTGTGCAGGATTTTTGCTAATTCGCCGGCAAGATTGGTGATTACCTGACAGCCCGAACCCAGAATGGCCACTTCATTGTGTCCGAAGGTACCCAGTGTTTTTCTGGTCAGATCCTGATGTTTTTTGTGTTTCTCCATGCCTACTGATAATTTAGCTTAAAACTGACGGTTTCTAAAACAATAACAGAGCTAAAATACGCAATTCCACGGACATCAAATAATCCGAGGAATTTCTTTGAAATATGAAAGATTTTACCTATATTTAAGGTTGTTAAATGCGGATTGATTCCCCTTAAAAATCGGCATATGATCATGGTCTTCTTTTATAAAGCTCCTCTGAAACTACCTTGAGCGCGGTTGGCTGATTGCTTTCAGCTGACCAAAATGTTTTTTTGATCTCGATTGCCAATACAGGCAATTTTAGTTGGGTACATTTCGATGTATTTGTTTTATCTCAATTTTCAACTTAAATACCCGGGTAATGAAAATTATATTTAATTTATTTATCGCACTGCTTTTTGTAGCCGGTTTTCAGGCCTGCGATGACGCAGAAGAATTGCTGGATCAGACTTTTACAGTGAATATTGACGAAAAAATTCCGATCAATCTGACTCTGGCGGCAAAGGGAGCTGTAACAGACTGTGCACCTAAAACATTTGCAGGAACAGAAATTCTGTCCATTGACAACAATGACACACATGATTACCTCAACAAAATAAAATCGGTTGAGATAAAAAGTTTTTCCTATAAAATTGTAGAATTTGTTGGCCCTGCAACAAGTAAGATTACTGCAAGCTTGTATGTGAATAATGAACTTCTGGCAACAGAAACTAATCTTGTCGTTAAAACAGCCGCTGACAATGGTACGGTTTATACCATATCCAATGTTGACCTTTTAAACAAGGTGGCTGCAGCGCTGAAAAGCGGAAAATCTGTAACGGCAAAATACGACGGTACTGCAACGGACTGGTGCAATAATTTGTCCTTTAAGGTACAGATCACGATGCAGGTTAAAGTTATTGCAAATCCATTATAAGGATAATCCTAAGGGATAATAATTGATTTTGAGTGTTTTCATTTTATTGGATAAACCGGCAAAGGAAACTGAACCGGTTTATTTTTTGTTTCCGGCTTGGTTTGCCGAAAAATCCGATTTACCACCTTTTTTTTCAAGAAGTCTGATTTCTCTGATCACCATATGGTGTGAAATAGCCTTGCACATGTCATACACGGTTAAGGCCGCGGTACTCACTCCGTGAAGGGCCTCCATTTCCACTCCGGTTTTTCCTTCCATGGTCACTGTACACCTGATCTCGATCTGCTCCTCATCAAGCAGTTGAATATCGACCTGAACCCCATCAATGTTCAAAGGATGGCACATAGGAATAAGCTCTGCCGTTCTTTTAACCGCCTGAATTCCGGCGATAACAGCTGTTTGAAAAACAGGTCCTTTTTTTGTGGTGAGCTCATTGTTGTTAAAATGACCGATTATTTCCCTGCCAAGAAACATGGTAGCCTGTGCCGTTGCAATCCTTTTTGAGATAAATTTATCGCTGACATCAACCATTTTGGGCTGGTTGTTTTTATCGATATGGGAAAAATTTTTATTCATATATCAGATCATTTTTAAGCCTGTTCCTTCCAGGAAATCAAACACAAAAGTAGCTACTATCGGTAAAAAAGTACCGGAAAAGCTTCGCCTTTTTTAAAGCTGCTCCTATCAGCCGGCAATTCTAAAAAGGCATTGCATTCAAGCAGGTTGGCCAGGTCACCCGAACCATGTCCTGCTATGGGTTTTGCATAAAGTAATCCTTCTTTATTCAATACCTCTACCTGCAGGTAATAAGTCAATGGTGGATTAAACTGGAAGTCCTCTTCCAAAACAGCTTTTGCTTCAAAGGTAAAGGGCAAACCCATTGATTTTCTGTACCAGGGATAAAAATATTTGATGCAGTTGAGATAGGTAGAAACCGGATTTCCGGGGAAGGCAAAGAAAGTTTTTTTGCCTTTTTTCCCGAACCAAAAAGGTTTACCCGGACGCTGGTTTACCCGGTGGAACTTTTTAATTACTCCAAGTTCATCCAGCACTTCTGGCAAATAATCAAATTTACCTTTGCTCACAGCGCCACTGAAAATACACACATCGTAATTCTCAATGATCCCTGCAAGCCTTTCATTAAGCTGTACTTTATTATCGCTCAGGTGAACCTGATCCGATTCAAGATTCCATCCTTTCAAAAGCGCCTTCAAGGCATATACATTACTTCTTCGAATTTGATGGTTCAGGGGGCTACTGTCCACTTCAACGAGTTCATCGCCGGTTGAAATGATCATCACTTTGGGCTGTCTGGCAACCACGACCTCGTATTTACCTACTGTGGCCAGTACACTGATTTCGGCAGGTGAAATAAGTCGGTCTTCAGATATCAGCTTATCAGCTTTTTTTCTGTCGAAACCCCTGAGATGAATGTTCTGCAGTTTTTTAATTTCATCAATCTGAACTGTTGCCGTGTTGTTTTCAATGAACACCTGCTCATACGGAATTACTGTATCTGTATGGGCCGGCAGAACTGCCCCGGTCATCACTTCGATGCAATGGTCTTTGTTTATTAAGGTTTTTTGTGCCGAACCTGCAGGCTGTATTCCTTCGATCAGAAATTTTCTGTTTCCGGCCTGAAAAGAACCGAACCGGATGGCAATACCATCCATGCTCACCCGATCGAAAGGAGGAAAATCACGGTCGGCAAAAACAGCTTCTTTTAAAACCCTGTTGAAGGATCTGGTAAGTTCTGTCTTTTCAGTTCCAAAACTTTCCGAATTGTCAAGGACGATTGCTAGAGCCTTATCAACACTTATATTCTCATTGGAAAGATCACATACTCCGGACATACAGTAAATTTTTAACCGCCAATGGTTGACATGCTTTCGGATACATTCCGATCTTTTCTTCCGGCCTCAGCCACAAATCCGTTTTTGGGTTTTTTGGAAACAGTTTGAATAAAAATTTCTTTTATCTCGTCATCGCTCGCCTCGGCTCGCATAAAATCACGTAAATTGAATACGCCTTCATCGAAAAGGCAGTTCTTAAACAAACCGGTTGAAGTGATCCTGATCCTGTTACAATCCGAACAAATTGTACGCGTAAAAGCCGGAATTATTCCGAAATTTCCGCTATACCCCTCAATTTTATAATTAACAGAAGTCGAGCTTTTATCAGAAACTAAAGGGATTAAATTGCTGTGTTTGCTGCGAATCTCTTTCAGAATTCTGTCAAAATTCCAAAGGACTTCAGTATTTCTTATACCGATGCCGTTAAAGGGCATTTCTTCAATAAACCGGACCGCAAGATCATCGTATTTGGTAAGTTCAATAAACGGGAGAATTTCATCGGTATTTACACCGGACTGGATTACCACATTGAGTTTGAGCTTGAGTTTGCTTTTTAACAGGAGTAAGAACGTTTGATATGTTTCATCAAAAACATCCCTTCTCGTGATCAACTTAAACCTTTCTTTTTGAAGCGTATCCAGACTGAGGTTTATTGCGTGAATGCCTATCCTTTCAAGAGCAGGAATATGATTTGCAATAAGCGCTCCGTTGGTAGTAATATTGATCTCTTTCAGTTTATCATTGAAGGAAAGTGATTCCAGAAAATGAATAAAGTCTTTCCTTACAAAGGGTTCACCGCCCGTGAGACGCACCTTGTCAACACCCAGTTCGCTCAGGATCCTGACGATTCTGTACATCTCCTTATAGCTAAGCAATTCATGCCTGTCGACAATATCAATTCCATGTGCCGGCATACAATACTGACAACGAAGATTACAACGATCCGTAACCGCTAACCTCAGATAGGTAATCCTTCTGCCGAATTGATCTGTAAGCATGTATAAAAATTAAAACTTAACTTATGAAATGCAAAGGTACATTATGTTTTTTTATTGGGTGACCGAAAAACATAATGGGGTAGTTTGAATTTGAGAATATGGTAGAGAAATGCTCCCAGTAAGGCTCCAAATAGGACCACCAGGATTGAGACAACCCCTTTACCAACAAGGATAAATATAGGTCCGGGACAAGCGCCTCCCAGAGCCCAGCCAAGACCAAAGATTATGCCGCCTATCAGATTCCTGGGTGTACCTTTCTTTTTTTCTTCCACACGAATCTTTGCCCCTGTGGCCGACTTTAGTACCTTGCTATTGAATCCTCTCATAATAAAAAAGCCAAGCACAACCGCTGTGCCAATAACTCCGAACATATGAAATGACTGCAGTTTAAACATCTCGTAGATCCTGAACCAGGAAATAACCTCTGCCTTACTCAGGGTGATCCCGAAGAGCACACCAACCAGTAAATATTTTAGATTTTTCATTTATAAAATATTTAGAATAAAAATGGTAGAATAAGCCAGGTCATGATCAAACCTCCGATAAAAAAACCGGCAACGGCAATAAATGATTCACGTGCCAGACTGCTCAACCCAACAATACCATGTCCTGAGGTACAGCCACTTGCATACCTGGAACCAAAACCTATCAACAAACCGGCAGTGAGCAGGATCAAAAATCCCTTAACCGAAAATAATGCTTCCATTCCAAATATTTCTTCAGGCAAAAAGCCTGAGCCTGCATTTTGAATTCCTATTTGAGCCAGGTCTTCAACCGTTTTTGGATTCAGCGCTATGGTTTGGTCCGGCATCAGCCACTGGTTTGCAATGAAGCCGCCGATTACCAGGCCCAATACAAAGGCCAGATTCCAGATATTCTTCTTCCAGTCGAACTTAAAAAAATCGACAAATTTTCCTGCACCCGACATGGCACAAATGGTTTCAAGGTTGGAAGAAACTCCAAAATGCTTTCCAAAATAAAACATGAGGTACATGCAGAATGCGATAAGCACACCAGCAACATACCAGGGCCAGGGTTGTAAGATAAAATCCATAATTCCGGTTTATGTAGTAAATATAACCTTTTTAAGATTTTATTTAGTAACAATTGTTACGCATCAATAGTCTAAAACCTCTATCCGGTTTCGATACAATCTGATCTTCCCCTCGTTTTCCAGATGCTTTAAAAGCCTTGACACCACAACTCTGGAAGTATGCAGATCCGTTGCAATTTCCTGATGTGTGGTGCTGAGCATGGGTTCTCTCATTATTTTTACCTTATCGCCCAGATATTTGAAAATGCGGTCTTCCATATTCATGAAGGCCAGGGTATCTATCGCTTCAAACATCTCATTGATACGAATGTTGTAACTGTCAATAACAAAGGTTCTCCAGGATTCGTATTTTACCATCCACTCATCCAGTTTGCTGATTGGAAGTAAGATCAATTCCGAATCCTTTTCGGCAACACCCCTGATCTTGCTTTTCGTAAGGCCAAGACCGTTTCCAAAAGACACCGTACAGGTATCTCCTCTTTCCAGAAAATAGAGCACGATCTCATCTCCGTTCTTATCTTCCCTGCTTATTTTGATAGCTCCGGTCAACAGGAGCGGTATCTTGTCAAACTTTTCGTCAATATCAATTAACAATTCATTCTCCTTGACCATTTTATAGGTACCAACTTCTAAAATTTCATCGATCAAATCTTTTTCAAAGATCACCTGAAAAAAATCGTTTAGTTTTTCGCTTAGTTCTTCTTTATTCATCTTGCTAATTTAACCCTATTACTTTAAAATATGCTTCATGTAATCCATAATAATTTTTGTTGCCCCTGTATTTTCCTGTACATAACTCTTTGCTGTCCTACCTTTTTTCAAACGCGATGTTTCATCGGATCTCAGCTTGTCAAGACATTGTTTCAGCGCATGCTGATCTGTAATCACCTCGCAGGCGCGATTGTCGACCAGGTCAACAGCCTCCCGGAATTTCTGATAATTCGGCCCAATGATCAGCGGGCAGCCGAAAGCAGCCGGTTCCAGTACATTGTGGATGCCACTTTTTCCAAAACCTCCCCCAACATAGGCAACATCCCCATAACTGTAAATTTTATTGAGTATACCGATGGTGTCGACTATAAAAACCCGGGCATTTGCTGTTGGCTCTTTTTCAGAATACAATACCGTTTTCTTTTTAATCGAATCTTTTAATTCCCGAATAGCTTTTTCATTGATATTATGCGGGGCTATAATATATCTTTCATCCGTTCCGGGATCGTCATTTATGTATTTAACCAGCAGTTCTTCATCACCGGGCCAGGTGCTGCCTGCTACCAGGGTGTATTGGTTCCCGACAAAGGCTTCGATAAAATCAAGGCTGTTATCTTGCTGAGAAATAGCAAAAACCCGGTCGAATCGGGTATCACCACTTACTGTAACATTTTTAAAATCAATTTCCTGCAAAAGGGCTTTTGAGCCTTCATTCTGGACAAAAAAATGAGAAAATGAATGTAAGGTGCTTCTCATCCAGCCACCATAAAATTTAAAAAATGCCTGGTCCTGACGAAAAATACCCGATACCAGAATTACGGGAATTTGCTCGTTTTTCAACTCATTCAAAATGTTCGGCCAGAATTCGTATTTAATAAACACGGCGAGGGAAGGATGCGCCATGGCAACAAACTTTTTGGCTTCACTTTTTTTATCCAGGGGCAGATAGACGATCAGATCTGCAAAAGTGTAGTTTTTTCGAACCTCATAACCCGAAGGGGAAAAAAAAGTTAGCAGGATCTTATGGTCTTTGAACTGTGTTTTTGCTGCCTCAATAATCGGTCTGCCTTGTTCAAATTCGCCCAAAGAAGCACAGTGAAACCAGATTACCCGATCCTCCCTGCCGATTGCTTCGTTTAACCTGACAAAAGTTTCCCTTCTCCCCTCCACAAATAATTTGATCTTTGGGTCGAATAAAGCAATGGCCTTTAACAATAAATCAGCCAGGAAAACAGTTATGTTGTAAAAAAATTTCATCCAGCTGCTAATTTATAAAATAAGCGCCTTCAGGCACAATTTATTTGTATTTTTGTCTGTCAGTATGGACCAAACCAAATTGTTTTAAAAATGAAGAAAATCCAAATGGTTGACCTGCAAAGTCAGTACTTAGATCTCAAAGATCAGATTGACGGGGCAGTTGCAGGTGTAATTAATTCCACTGCATTTATTAATGGACCCGAGGTAAAAATCTTTCAAAAGGACCTTGAAAATTATTTACAGGTAAAGCATGTTATTCCCTGTGCCAATGGTACGGATGCCCTGCAAATCGCCATGATGGCATTGGGTCTGGAGCCGGGCGATGAGGTGATAACCGTCGATTTTACTTTTGCTGCTACTGTGGAAGTAATCGCCTTGTTAAAGCTGGTTCCCGTTCTTATTGATGTTGATAAAGACACTTTTAACCTAAATACGGATGCTCTAAAAAAAGCGATAGGCCCCAAAACAAAGGCGATCGTACCCGTGCATCTGTTTGGTCAGTGTGCCAATATGGAAGAGATTTTAGAGATTGCCAAAGCACATAACTTGTTTGTCATAGAAGACAATGCCCAGGCGATTGGAGCGACATACACTTTCAAAAACGGCAGCAAAAAGAAAGCCGGGACTATGGGCGATATAGGAACAACTTCCTTTTTCCCTTCCAAAAATCTGGGTTGCTACGGGGATGGCGGTGCTATATTTACAAACGACGATGAACTGGCCCACAAATTAAGGGGTATTGTGAACCATGGGATGTACAAAAGGTATTATTACGATGCAATCGGCGTGAATTCCCGGCTGGACACAATACAGGCAGCCGTTTTGAAAGTTAAATTACCCCATCTCGACGATTATAACAGAAAAAGAAGACAGGCAGCCCGGGTTTATAATGAAGCCTTCCGGAATCATCCCAATATCATTACGCCAAAGGCAAAATCCTGCGGTGAAATATGTGATACCTGCGATTGCCACGTTTTTCATCAATACACCCTGCAGATCACCAACGGTCAAAGAGATGCCCTGCACCAGCATTTGCTGGAAAAAGATATCCCGAATGCCATTTATTACCCGGTGCCCCTGCACAGACAGGAGGCATATAAAGGCTACGGTTTTAAAGATGAAGATTTCAAGGTGACCAATATGCTTGTCAACACGGTTTTGTCTTTACCGATGCATACTGAGTTTGAAAAAGAACAACAGGATTACATCATCAGTACAGTACTGAATTTTATGAAAGATAAAGCATGAAAATATTAGTAACCGGCGGATTAGGCTATATTGGCTCTCACACGGTTGTGGCCTTGCAGGAAAAGGGTTTTGAGGTGATCATTATCGATGACCTGTCAAACTCACGGATTGAGGTGCTGGACGGCATTCAGGCGATCACGGGAATTCGCCCTGAATTTGTGCAAATGGACCTGCAGAAAAAAGCTGAAGTAAAACAGTTTTTTAAATCACATTCCATACAGGGAATTATCCATTTTGCGGCTTCCAAGGCTGTTGGTGAAAGCGTTGAAAAGCCCCTGTTATACTACCAGAACAACCTGATTTCTCTGATGAATATTTTGGAAGAAATGGTTTTCTATAAAATTGAGAGCCTGATTTTCAGTTCATCATGTACTGTTTACGGACAGGCAGACACCTTGCCAATTACGGAAAATGCTGCCATCAAACCGGCAGAATCCCCTTATGGCAAGACCAAACAGATCGGTGAAGATATTTTGCGTGATGTATCAAAAGCAGATAACTTGAACGTGATTGCCCTGCGCTATTTTAACCCGATCGGAGCCCATGAAAGTGCGCTCATTGGGGAATTGCCCCTGGGTGTTCCCCAGAATCTGGTGCCTTTCGTTACCCAGACTGCTGCCGGTATAAGACAAGAACTTTCTGTATTTGGAGATGATTATCCAACTCCTGATGGCACGGCGATAAGGGATTATATCCACGTGGTCGACCTCGCAGAGGCACATGTAGCCGCACTGGACAGGCTGATAAACAAAAAGAACAAAGCGCATTTTGAAGCGTTCAATATAGGTACCGGAAAAGGTAGCTCTGTATTGGAACTGATCAAAACCTTTGTGAAGGTTTCGGAAAAACAGTTGAACTATAAGATCGTTGGCCGTCGCGAAGGCGATATTACAGCCGCCTATGCTGATACCACCCTGGCAAACCGAGAGCTTGGCTGGCAGGCTAAACTGAGTCTGGCGGATGCACTGGCCTCTGCCTGGAAATGGCAGCTGAAACAAGAAAAGAATTGAAAAAATAAAAATCCCAAACTGAACATTAAAAATTACCCCATCAGAAAATGAAGAAGATTGTCATTACAGGAGGTGCCGGTTTTATAGGCTCACATGTCGTTCGTCTTTTTGTTGAAAAATATCCTCAATATGAGATCTATAATTTAGATGCATTGACTTATGCAGGAAATCTGGAGAACATCAGGGATATTGAACATAACAAAAATTATCATTTTATCAAGGGTGATATAAAAGATGCCGGGTTTATCGATAATCTTTTTAAAGAACACCTCTTTGACGGAGTGATCCATTTGGCCGCGGAAAGCCATGTTGACAGGTCTATTACCCATCCCAACGACTTTATTGAGACCAATGTACTGGGTACTGCCAACCTGCTCAATGCCTGCCGTGAGATTTGGAAAGACAAGTTTCAGGACAAACTTTTTTACCATGTTTCTACTGATGAGGTCTATGGCTCCCTGGGGAAAACAGGCCTGTTTACCGAGGAAACACCTTATGACCCGCAATCACCCTATTCGGCCTCAAAAGCTGCATCTGACCATCTGGTAAGAGCCTATGGCAATACCTATCACCTGCCCTTCGTGATCAGCAATTGCTCCAACAATTACGGTGCCAATCAATTTCCTGAAAAGCTGATCCCTCTCTTCATACACAATATCCAGATCAAAAAGTCCCTTCCTGTTTATGGTGACGGGCAATACACCCGCGACTGGCTTTATGTTCAGGACCATGCTGCTGCCATAGACCTGATCTTTCATAGCAACAAGATCGGGGAAACCTACAACATAGGCGGATTTAATGAATGGACCAACCTCGATCTGATCCATTTGCTTTGTAAGCTTTTGGATGAAAAGCTGGGTAGAACCAAAGGAGAATCTGCCAGCCTGATCACATTTGTCAAGGACAGAGCCGGCCATGATAGGCGTTATGCCATCGATGCGAGCAAGCTCAACCGGGAATTGGGCTGGAAACCGAGTGTAACTTTTGAAGAAGGACTGTCAAAAACAATCGACTGGTATCTCAACAATGAAGTCTGGTTAAAAAATGTGACTTCTGGTCAATACCTGGATTATTACAAAAAAATGTACGGGTAGCAGTACAGCTTTATAAGCGAATGCGCTTGGGTACTTAAAATGATCCTGTTTACCTTTTTGTTTTCCTCTTTCATAGCTCTGGGTTTGTTCCTTGCATTTACCTCAGAACCCATCTGATCTATTCTAAAAAAACTGATTTCTTTAACAAATTCTTTTGTAGTTCCACGGCATAGAAATGACTTTACACCCTTTTCCGGCAGGGAAAAATTTACATATCGGGTAGATGAATATAGTTCTTAAGTACTGGTAATATTTATACCATATTTGAGCCGTTGATGGCTTATTTTCACTAACTTAGTATAGAAATTGAATTATCTCGTCAAAGGGGTAAAGGAAAAAATCTGGTCTTTGAATGTATTATTTATGATATAATTAAAATTAATATCATGAAAAAATTAGTTGTTTTATCGTTTTTATTTTGTTTGACATTCCTGCATTTTCTGCAGGGCTACAGCCAGGACTGGAAATCTGACAGCACCTGGGCTGATACCAAAAAGAACATTGTTCGTTACAATATTTCTCAACCTGTTCTTGTAGGATTTGAAAATGCCATAATTTTTGGATACGAGCGGATGCTAAAACCTAACCGGAGTATTTCTGTTAATTTAGGTGCCATGTCATTGCCTAAATTCGGAGCTATAGTCACTGAGGATTTTGAAATGACCAAAAATTTAAGCAATGAAGGAATTAATTTTTCAGTGGATTATCGTTTTTATCTGGACAAGCTGAATAAATTTAATGGCCCCCGCGGAGTATATATTGGCCCTTATTATTCTTTTAACAATTGGAAAAGAAAAAACAGCTGGGACTATGTGGGTGCCGGGGAAGTGGAAAAAACTGCTAAAACAGACGCTGTTCTGAACATCAATATGGTGGGCTTTGAATTGGGTTATCAGTTTATTTTCTGGGACAGACTTGCAATCGATCTGGTATTGATCGGTCCGGGTGTTGGTTGGTATGCCCTCGATGCCAAAGCAAGCGGAACCGGACTTACCGAAGAAGAAAAGGAAAAACTCCAGGAAGCTATACTGGAAGTTATTGAAGAAAAATTTCCCGGACTTGATTATAGCCTGGATGATGACAAATTGGAATCAGATGGCACACTCCGCCAGACAACCCTGGGTTTCAGGTATTTGATTCATATCGGATATACTTTTGATTTTTAAATTAGATCTTTTTTTCGTTGAAAGGATCGGGTATGCCTTGAATTACAAGTCTAATTGGATACAGACTTGGAATGATCATTAAAACTACTTTTGAATTCGGCTTTTTTTATCGAACCAGGTATAGTTCCACCCAAGACTTAAGGTTTTAAAATCACCGCCTGATCTGATTATTGCCCCCTGGCTATAGGCTATTTTAACAGAATTTCTTTTGGCTACAGGAAACGACAGTGTAACACCAATCCGGGAATTGGATTGCCTGTCGTCTTTGTATATATCATTTATTGCTGATTGTCCACCCGTATAGTAGGTCGCATTAAATGCTGCCCAGGTTCGTGTATTGATATTGTAGCTCAAATGGCCTTGAAATGAATACAAGGGGTCTTGTTTCCGTTCAGAAGAACCCGGATAAAAGGAATCATTGTCAGTAAAAAGCCATACGCCGGTATACAAGTCCATCATCCAGCGGTTACCTATACGCTGTGTAACGGCGATCTCCGGTTTAATAGCCCACCTGTTGGTTCCCAGATTGATGAGTCTTTCTGAAGTGTATTCTCCGGTCGGTGCTATAACCGTCACACTGGTTCCAATGATAGTCCGTGGTGGCGGTTTTTGCATATCACTTGTTGTTATTGCCTTACCACCCAATAATAATACCGATAAGCGAAGGCGCATATCTGATATACCATTGAGATCTCGGCTTCTATCCAGCCCCTCAACCTTACCGGATAGCTGGGCCCATGAATAGGGAAGTACAGCCAAAGCCTGTGCCGATTGACCAAAAAAACTAAAAGAACGAACAAATCCAAAGGATAAAGATTCAGCAGTTGCCTCAAGGTCCTCGATTGGTACGGTTGGATCGAGCAGCACATCTCCATCCTGGAAAGCCATCCCAGCCGTTATTACATTTGCGTTCACAGGTACTTTGACATAGGCTCTCGGGTCCAGGTCCTGGGCATTCAAAACAGGCAACAGACTATTGATGAATAGTAAAAATAAACTGATTTCTTTAAATGTCTTTTTCAAAAAAATACTTTTTTACTCCCAGAGGAAAAAGATTCACACTGCAATTCTTTGTAAATGTAAGCAGCACGCAAACCAATCATAAACTTTATAAATCAGTTATAAAAGTACAAAATAATATTTCGTCTTGTTATTTTTTATCCTTTAAATGGCTTTTAGAAAATGGGGATAACAAGCAGTGGCAATGAATACTAAAGAATTGTGCTGTTCGGGTTGGCAGCCGGCTTAGATGTTAAAAAAGTCCAATGGGTTCAGAAATTAAAAAAAATGCGGCTCAGGAAGGATTTTAAAGCCTGTTTTATTGCATGAATCGGATCTTTGGCCTGCTGTACACAGAAGGCCTTTTCATCTGTTCTGCGTGCAACTCTTTGGTTTTATCAGTAAAATGAATTTTCAGCTTGTTTTCTTCAGCTTTGTATGAGAGCTTCATTTCGGGTTTTTGTTCTTCAAAAACTTCATGGAAAACCTGCGCATCTGGATTGCAATAAATTCCCGGATCATGTGAAAGCAACATGGTATGGCTTACCTCTCTGCTCTCAGCCACCGGTTCTATGCCAAATTTTGTTTTGTAATACAGTTTCTAGAGCCAGATACTGATCCGAATGGGTTTCTGCAGATTCCCTGATCTTGACAACGACTTTTAGCCCGTTCCCAAGGGGATTTCGAAAGGCCAGATAAGTATAAGCATCCTTACACAACTCCAAAAAAAATGTTTCATGATGTTCTGTAACGGGTAGCTCCATATGGATCAGACCGCTGTGCTTTATCAAACCGCTGACTATTCCTCACCCCAAAAATACCGCTTAGGGTTACAGCAGGTAAATGCCCTCTTAAAATTTTGTCACAAATCTCTTCATTGCTGCACACTTTTCGCAAGGTTATTATCTCCTTCTCCAGGTAACCTTCTTTTATGATCTCATAAAGCTGGTTTATATCTATGGCCACATCCGGTTGATCAAAATAGGTGAGATTTCTGTACAAAGAGAATCTGTAGGCTGAATTGGTTTGGTGCTGCATAAGGAAATAATTTTCATGGCAATTATTCTATAACGTCAAAATCCGGTTCGTATTATCCAATTCGGCTGATTTTCAGGTTTTTTTGTGTCTGAACGCTAAAAATTCTGACTGGCTCAAATGAGGATACGGCCATCCTCCATTGTGATGATCCGGTCACTTTTGTCGGCAAAATCCTTGTCATGCGTTACGATCAGAAGCGACAGGCCATAGTCTTCACGCAATTGCCTGAAAATGGACAGGACATTATCAGAATTATGGCTGTCAAGATTCCCTGTGGGTTCATCACCCATGAGCAGGGAAGGATTGTTGATCAGTGCACGGGCAATCGCAACCCGCTGCTTTTCCCCTCCGGAAATCATCGAAGCTTTTTTTTTTGCCAGATGTTCAATCCCCAGAACCCCTAATTTTTGTCTGGCTTCTTTTTCTATATCCATCACTGACTTTTCACCCAGTTTTTTGGCCGGGAGCATTACATTTTCAAGTACAGAAAATTCTGCTAACAAATAATGAAACTGAAACACAAAACCAATATGTTTGTTGCGGAGATAAGCGAGCTTGTTTGGCGATTGTCCGGTTATTAATTCTTCATTTAGAAACAGCTGACCTTCATAATCTGTATCCATTGTTGATAAAATGTAAAGCAAGGTCGACTTGCCACATCCTGATTTCCCCATTATGGTAGCAAATTCTCCTTTTGTAACATTGAAATTGATATCCTTTAAAACCTGAAACAGAATAGGTTTCTTAAAATATTTGTCAATATGTCTTGCCTCCAGGACTTTCTTCATAGTAAACTTTATTGTCCGGTAATGATTCTTACAGGGTCTATCTTTTTTGCTTTTTGCGAAGGAAAATATCCGGCAAAAAATGTGGATAGTAAGGCAAAGCAGATGCCAATGATATAAAAGATGATGTTGTGATTCACGGGAAATGTTGTGATCGTTGGAAGGGCTTCTGTTTTGAAAGGCACCTGATCTATCGTGATCAGGAGAAAATAACCCAACAACAAGCCCAAAATACCCCCAATAATACCAATGATCATTGCCTGGCTCAGAAAAATGAGCTGCACGTCTTTGCCTGAGAAACCAATGGCTTTCAGTATGGCAATGTCATTCATTTTTTCATAGATCAGCATGTTCAGAATATTGTAAATTCCAAAACCGGCAACGATCAGCAGGGTGGCCGAAACTGCATAGGTTATCAGGTTGCGTATATGGGTTCCTGTTTCAAACTGGGCGTTGGCCGTTTTTGCATCAATCGCCCTAAGTTTAAATTGTTGCTCAATACGTTTTGACAAGGTAAGGGCCTGTTCAATATCATGAAGTTTCACATTGATATCTGTTATATAATTCTCGGGTTCACCTAAAATCCGCTGTACGGTTTTCAAATTTGCAAAGCTCTGAATATTGTCAATATCACCGATTCCACTCTGGTAAAAACCCACTATTTTGAGGGGAAAAATCTCTCCCCTGATCGTGCTGATCTGAACCCTGTCGCCAATTTCCAGCGACATTTTTTTTGCGAGTCCGATACCCAGTAAAATCCCGTTGTCATTGTTCTTCAAATCTGCAGCAGTACCTTGAACTATGTAATCATTAAAATTAAACAGTTCTGCTTCCTTCATGACATCTACCCCCGTAAGATTTCCACCAATCTCAATGGAGCCCGCAATATAAAATATCTGCACCTTTACCTGGGCAAGAGCCCCACGCACCTTAGGATTCCGGTTTAAATTGTTCAGCAATGGCAGGGCATTGTGGATTTTTTTTTGGGTCAGTTTGGGCTTTACCGAATGGACAACGTTCAAGGTGTTTTTAAATTCATCAAACGAGGCTATGGGTTGTTTTTCAGAGGGTTGAATTTCGTTATAGATATGGATATGCGGTGTCTGGTTCAGAATCAGATCGTCCAACATGCCATTAAGGCCTGTCATAAACCCGGACAAGGTTATATAGGATCCTATACCAAAGGTCACTCCAAGGGCAGCAACAACGGTCTGCTTGTATTTGGTTAGCAGATGTGTTTTTGCAATGTTTAAGATGACTTTCCTATTGATCATTTTTCAGAAAGATAGATCCAGGTTTCTGGGGAAATACCCGATAAAACCTCAATACTGTCCATTGTTTGCAATCCTGTTTGAATTTGCACAATACCCCCGTCTGTAATGACTTTATCCTTTCCAATCAAAAACTGTTTAGGAATTACAAGCGCCTCTTTTTTGCTGGAGATATGAATATTTCCCTCTCCCGACAAACCCGGGTAAAGGACTTCCGGATTCACCTCAAAAAGCGCCTCTACCTTGAATGTCTGGTTTCTTTCATCTTTTTTGGGGTAGATCCTGCGCACTCTTGCGGAAAACAATTTATCAGGGTAGGCATCCAGGCTAACTACAACCTGTTGCCCTTTTGATACTTTTACCACATCCACTTCATCTACCAGCATTTCAATGACAAATTTTTCGTTCGCTGCCCACCGTAGCCAGAGGTTCAAGCGTATTTACAATTTCACCCTGCTCTTTGTGGACAGCATATACTTTGCCGTTGATCATTGCGCTGACGGTAAAATCACCCGAGCTGCTCAAGGCATTTTTGTAATTGTTCTCGGCCTGTTTTAACTGTGTTTCCAGTTCGTTCTTTACTTGAATGTATCTGCTTTTCAGTAATTCTAAATTATTTGAAGAGAGCTCAAAGGCCAGTTTTTTGGAGTCAAATTCTCCTTTCGAACCAACTTTTTGTTCCCAGAGATTCTTTTGTCTGAAAAAATTAATGGAATCATTATAATATTTAAGTTGAGCGGCTTCTATTTCTTTTCTTATGTTGCTGAGTAATGCATCTCTGCCGCGAAAATTTTCCCGGGCCAGTTCCAGGCTGAGCTTTGCATTCTCTGCATTTAATTTCGGACTGTTGTTGATGATCTCAAATAAAGGTTCTCCTTTTCTAAAAACACTTCCCTCCTGAACCAAAATCTTATCCAGAATGCCATTCACAACGGCAAATACCCGGTATAAACTGTCAGGCTGTACGGTGACTGAGGCATATACAGATTCCGTGATGGTGGTCCTGGCTGGCTGTATTTTTTGAGCATCTTTACCACAGGAAACGAGAAATAGAAAAAAGAGTACAGCGAAGAAAAACCTCAACATAGACGGATTTTATACTCAAAGTTCAGTAAAAAAAATGATTTTCCATTCGTCTTACCCGCTTTTTTGTGGCGGAAAAAGCAAATCGCGCAAGTGAAGCCAGATGATGTTTGAAAAAAAAGAACGCCTGTTCATTTTTGCCTAATGTTCTTTTTCTTGTTTTATAAACCCAAAAATGATATACAGAATTATTCCGGCAGCAATTGCAATGAGAACATCATAGAGCTCCTTTATTTCAGATCCGGCCAGCAACCAAAAGGACGCTGCGATTCCAGAAATTGCAAACACAAATCCATATGGGAGTTTGAAATAATTTGTTTTATTTTTGTCGGCTTTTCGCAGTTTGATCATGGCGGCGCTCACCATTAAAAAAACAAGTACCTTGTTGATCACTGTAATTGAAACCGCATAAGTAAAAGAACCGGTCAGAGAGACAATGAGGGTTACAACCGCAAACAGCAGTATTGAATTTACAGGCGTATGAAATTTTGGGTGAAGTTTGCCGAAGAATTTCGGGAATTGACCTTCTTCGCTCAGAGCAAAAGGTACTCTTGAACCCATTAACATCATGGCATTCATCGCGCCGCCAATAGACACCAGGGCACCTATCGTGATCAAAAGACCCCCCGCGGGTCCCATAAACACTTGTGCAGCATCGGTGATGGGTCTCTCTGAGTCTGCCAGGCCTGGTAAGGTACCTATACTTACAAACTGGATCATTGCGTAGAAAACAGTAACAAAAACCATGGAAACTACCAATGCAAAAGGAATGTTTTTACGCGGGTCTCTGATTTCCCCGGTATTGATAAGCACCGCTTCAAACCCGGTAAAAGCGAAGATCAGGATCAATACGGAAGCGGAAAAGTCAGATAGGGGCGGTGGAGTCTGACCCGGATCAAAGAGTTCCGGCTTTAAATAAAATGAGCCAACAGCTATGAAAATAAAAAGGGGAATTATTTTTGCAACAGCGAAATAACTGTTGAACAAGGTGGAATTTTTTACGCCGCGGTAATTGACCCAGGTCAAGATCAGGGTAATTACAACCATGAGCGTATTTCGGTACATAGGAAATAGAAAGACCGGAGCAAAATATCCCAAATAGGTCACGAACAGGTTGATCAGTGCCGCATATGCCGCAATCCTGGTGAGGAGCATGAGCCACCCGACGACAAAGGCAGGAAGTCTGCCAAAAGCACTGTAAATGTAGAGATACGGACCTCCGGTCTTGTCGAACCGGCTTCCCACTTCAGCAAAATTGAGCACCAGAATAAAAACGATGAGTGCGCATAAAAACAGAGCCGGCAGACTATAAACACCGGACAAGCCGAATATTTTGGAAGGTAAGCCAAAAATTCCTGCACCAACAATCGTATTGATCATCAGCAGGACGAGATCCCATTTTGTGATTTCTCTTTTTAACATATATTATATACCGGACTTTTTACAATCTGAAATAAAGATAGTCTTAATCGCTTACTTTTTTAAGCAATGGCAGGCACAAAAAAAACCGAACAAATCAACTTGTCCGGTTTTTGACTTTTTTTAATAAAATTTTATTTGTTTTTGAACAGACACTTCCTGAAATTGACAGCTGATACTGACGTGCCTGTCCGGATCAATTTAAAATTTTGATGAAGTTTGGTTTTTGCAACAATCCCGCAGTAAAATCTACATAAATAAGTGTCCCCTTGTAATAAGCGGTTACTGTTTTTCCGCTCTGATCCTTACATTTGGCACTGATCTCATAAATATTTCCATTTTTATTTACAGAAATCGTACCCGAAACGATCTCTACTACATCGCTGTCATCATTTAAATCATCATCACTGGTATCGAAATTTAGAGAATATCCTCCTCCTGCGTAGGTTTTAACTTCAAACGGGCTTGTATTGTCAAATGTGTAATCTCCTGTATCTAAAGAAGTAGCCGTAGAAGAAAACAGTTCAAAAAGCAATAACTGTCCTGTACCGGTTCCATTGATCAGATCAATATCATCTGAAACCAGGGCCAAAACCTGAAGATAACCTTTATACTGCATAGCATCATCTTCATCCACCCCCAAATTGATGAGCATCCCGGATCCCAAATCATAGGACTGATCTTCAACCTTTAACTGATTTGTTTTGTCGGAATTATCATCATCATCGCCGCTACAACCTAAAAACAAACTGCTCAGGATAAAAATTCCAAAAATTAATTTCAATACATTTTTCATAAATTATGACTTTATTTTTTTTATTAATAACCTTTAATTATTCTATTTATTGCCCAGGCTTGTAACAAGACCAAAGCGTTTAAATTGACAAAGTGCTAATTAAGTCATTTTTTTGATGGTAAGGAATAAGTTTCCACCTTTACTTCTGATAACAAGAAAAACCAGGTGTAAAAATCCCTGTATCAACACTCCTGGATTGCTGGAGAGTTCTGTTTGAAAAAGGAAAAAATCGGATCATTAGCCAATCCTTATGAAACTTTTCGGTATATTTTTCAATGTATGAGCAGGATCAGGGTACACTTATCCAATCAAACTATAAAAAAAGAAGAGCGCCGGATTTACCGGCGCTTATTAAAGTTATTTCTTACTTTTCATAAGGATTTTTGAGAATGTTGGTGGCATTTTAGAATCAGTAAGCCAATCTTCAAAATCGAAGTAATCAAGTGTTCCTTTGTAATAAGCCTTTACGGTTTTTCCATTTATATCCTTGCAATTGGCATCTATTTCATAGGTTGTTCCATTTTTACCAACTGAAACTGTGCCTGATACAATCAAAACCAAATTTTCCATTATATCATCAGGATCCTCAGGTTCAATATCCGGATCAAAATTTACAGAGTAACCACTAGTTGTAAAGGTTTTAACTGCAAAGGGAGAGGTCAGATCGAATGTGTAATCTCCGCTATCCAGCGCCGTAGCATTGGAAGAGAACAAATTAAACAGGATTACCTGTTGGCCTCCAGGTACATTCTCCGTGTCGACATCGAAGGAAACAAGGGCCAGCATATACCAATAACCATCCCATTCCATTTCCCAGCTGCCATCATCTTCCCCTGAGTTCAAAAGTAATCCATCCTTGAGATCATATGTTACATCCTCTACTTTAAGTACATTGTTTTTGTCCTGATCATCGTCATCATCATTACATCCAATAAACAAAGAACTCAATACAAGAATTCCAATAAACACTTTAAATAATTTTCTCATGACTTTGTATAAAATATATTAACAAGATATATTTAAAAAAGCCTTTAGCCAATTTGTCAAAAATTGCTAAATATTAAGTTAATCTTCAATCATCCCATAAGATTTTTGATGATCATCACAGTCATTAAAGCCATCATTGCAACAGCATTTACGGCAACGAATAAATAAATACCTAAAAACACATTAAATAAAGTTTTCATTGTTTTTTTATTTAAAGTTAAATCTTCTTAAAATCACTTCCCTTTTCATAGTTCGTAGCAACTATTTCATTTTCATGATTTGTATTTCGAAGCTACCCACTTTCCAAACCAAAAACAATGACCGCGGTCAATTAAAAAGTTGATCTTGGTCAACTTTCCCTATAGGTATGGTATAAATTCATGTTTTCTTGCCCCTTCCTTTCAATATTTGATTGTTAAATGACAATTTAATATTGCCTGAATATGGACTTATTCCCTAATTTTGATACGCTTCAGGAAAACCCCGTCCGGAAGTTTTATGTTCCCCCTTAGAATAAGTCATTACTGTATAAATGAAAAATATCTATCCGGTTTTTCCTGTGTTTAAAAATAAATCGCTGAAACTTTTTTTGCTGGTCTTTGTCCTGCTGTCATACAATGGTTTGTGGTCGCAATCCAATAACCTTGCGCCTCTTGTCGACAAAAAGGCAACGGCCTCAGCCATTTTGTTATCAAAAAAATTACAGACCATTTCCAAACAGGGTTTTGCTATCGGACATCAGGATGCGAGTTCTTATGGTATAGGCTGGAAACACAAAGACCATCCGGAAAAGATCGATAGTGATGTTCACAGGGTACTTGGCGACTTTCCCGCAGTTTTCGGTTTTGATATTGGAGGAATTGAACTTGACAGTCCGGACAATCTGGATAGTGTTCCTTTTGATACCATGAGAAAACTGATCATCGATGCCCATGCCAAAGGAGGGATCATTACCATCAGCTGGCATTTGGATAATCCGGTATCTGGAGGCGACTCCTGGGACAAGACCCCTGCGGTTGCACAGTGCTTAAAAGGCGGGTCAGAAAGGGTAAAATATGAATTGTGGGTAAAACGCGTTGCCAATTTTTTAAATGCGCTCGAATACCAGGGAGAAAAGATCCCTGTTGTCTTCAGGCCCTTTCACGAAATGAACGGCGCCTGGTTCTGGTGGGGTGACCCCAACTGTACTTCTAAGGATTATATCAGCCTTTGGCAGGATACGGTAGAACAATTAAGAGATGTTCATCAGGTGCATCATTTGTTATACGCCTATTCTCCCAACAAACTCAATCCCGGAGACGAGTACCTGAAATATTATCCCGGGGATGACTTTGTCGATATCTTCGGAATTGATATCTATGACCGCAACGATGCAGCAGATTATATAAAATCTGTGAAACAGGATGTGGAACTGATGAAATCCATTGCAGACAAAAAAAATAAACTCTACGCTTTTACAGAGACCGGTCTGGAAAAAATTCCTACAGAAAAATGGTTTACGGAAGTTTTGTATCCTGCCATCGAGAATTCAGGTATTTCCTGGGTCTTGATGTGGAGAAATCACCGGACTTCACACCATTATATGCCCTTTAAAGGCCATCCTTCAGAAAAGGATTTCAAAAACTTTAAAGATTTACCAAAAACATTATTTTTAAACGATATTAACCAAATAAACCATTAAATTTTGAAGATCCTGCACACAATTGATCTGTTGATCATATTAGCCTACCTTGTTTCTATAGTCATTATCGGTATTATCGCAAGAAAGAGGGCACAAAGAAGTAAAGATGATTATTTAATGGGAGGAAAATCAATCCCCTGGTATTTGTTAGGCCTTTCCAATGCTTCGGGTATGTTCGATATCTCAGGCACCATCTGGCTGGTTACCCTCATGTTCGTCTATGGTATAAAAAGCGCCTGGATACCCTGGTTGTGGCCGGTGTTCAACCAGATTTTCCTGATGGTTTACCTGTCGAAATGGCTGCGTCGATCCAATGCAACTACCGGCGCAGAATGGATCCAAACCCGGTTTGGCTTTGGAAAAGGAGGAAAACTATCCCATACCATCGTGGTACTTTTTGCCTTGCTGAGTTGTCTCGGATTTTTGGCCTATGGATTTATAGGGCTCGGAAAATTTGTCGAGATCTTTATCCCCTGGGAGATGGTTCAGAATTACATTCCTTTTGATATAGCTCCCGAATATGTGCCTCATTTTTATGGAATCATATTTACCCTGTTTGCCGTGTTTTATTCCCTGCTCGGGGGTATGTCCGGAATTGTATGGGCTGATGTGATCCAGTACGCCATCATGACTGTTGCTGCATTCATTATTGGTTACCTTGGTTTTGTGGCCATAGGTGAAAACCAACTCAATGTTCCTGATGGCTGGTTGAGTCCATTTTTTGGATGGGAACTGAACATGAACTGGACGGAAATTATTCCTCAGGTAAATGATAAAATAAGGTCTGACGGCTATGAACTCTTCACTTTTTTCTTTATGATGATGGTTTTTAAAGGAATACTTGTCAGCTTAGCCGGTCCGGCACCCAACTATGACATGCAAAAGATCTTGTCGACCAAATCGCCGCAGGAAGCCTCAAAAATGAGCGGCTTTGTTTCTGTGATCTTAATGCCGATACGCTATTTGATGATCGCAGGTTTTGCTGCCTTGGCACTGATCTATTATGAAAAACTGGATCTGATCACTCCAGCAGGAAATCTGGATTTTGAATTAATTCTGCCATCTGCAATAAAAGAATTTGTCCCTGTTGGTTTACTCGGACTCCTGCTCGCCGGATTGTTGGCGGCTTTTATGTCGACTTTTGCAGGCACCCTCAATGCTGCACAAGCTTATATCATTAACGATATCTACTTGAACTACAAAAAAAAGGACGTCAGTCAAAAGCAAATTAAAATAATGAACTACGGCTCCGGTCTTATCGTTGTAATTGTTAGTGTGATCCTGGGTTTCTTTGTACAGGATGTGAACTCCATTTTGCAGTGGCTCGTTTCCGCCCTGTTTGGAAGCTATGTCGTGGCAAACATCCTGAAATGGCACTGGTGGAGATTCAATGGAGAGGGATTTTTCTGGGGTATGCTTGCGGGAATGGTTCCTGCACTTATCTTGCCTTCACTTTTGCCCGGAACGCTTGATCTGTATTATTTTCCCGTACTGCTGGCGACCTCAATAATTGGCTGCCTGGTCGGAACCTATTCTGCACCCCCTACCGACGAAGCCATCCTCAAAAAATTCTATACCAACGTGCGTCCCTGGGGTTTCTGGAAACCTATTGAAGAAAAGATCCTCAAAGAAAATCCCAATTTTAAAAAGAACAAGGATTTTAAATTGGATATGTTCAATGTACTTATAGGTATCATCGCCCAGACTGCTTTGGTTATCTTGCCTATGTATATGGTTTTCAGACAGCAATTACCCACAGTCATTCTGGTTGTGGTACTCATTATTTGCGGCTACCTCCTGAAAAAATATTGGTGGGATAAACTGGAAGAAAAATTGGATTAAATTTCTGTCTTATGAAAATAAATCATTTCCTGAAAACACAAAAATACCATCAAAAACTGATCGCTAAAAAAAACAAACCGGTTTCTCTTAGCAATGGAGTTTTTGAACGATTTAAAAATCCGGTGCTCACGGCTCAGCATATCCCCTTGCACTGGCGTTATGACCTGGACATCAAAACCAATCCCCTGATGATGGAAAGAATCGGTTTTAACGTTACTTTCAATGCCGGTGCCATGAAATGGAAAGACAACTATGTTCTGGCGGTGCGCGTTGAGGGAGCAGACCGGAAATCATTTTTTGCCATTGCAGAAAGCCCGAACGGAATTGATAACTTTCGTTTTTGGGACAAGCCGGTAGTCCTGCCACAGATCAAAGGAAACCCGGATACCAACGTGTATGATATGCGCCTCATTGCTCATGAAGACGGCTGGATCTATGGTATCTTCTGTACCGAACGGAAAGACCCCAAAGCACCCGCTTCCGATACGAGTTCAGCCATTGCCAATGCCGGAATCGTGCGTACCAAAGACCTGCTTAACTGGGAACGACTTCCTGACTTGATTTCCAATTCGGGGCAGCAGCGAAATGTTGTTCTGCATCCTGAGTTTGTAAACGGTAAATACGCCTTGTACACGCGCCCTCAGGATGGCTTTATTGATATAGGCAAAGGTGGTGGTATCGGCTTTGGTTTTGTAGACCAGATGACAAATCCTGTGGTAAAAGATGAACGCATCATTCAGAATAAAAAATACCACACGGTCTATGAATTGAAAAACGGCCTCGGCCCTGCGCCGATTAAAACTGATCAGGGCTGGCTGCACCTTGCCCATGGTGTGAGAAATACCGCTGCCGGACTGCGCTACACCCTGTACCTTTTTATGACAGACCTGAAAGACATCACCAAAGTAATCCACCAGCCTGCCGGATATTTTATGGCTCCTGATTATAAAGAAACACTGGGCGATGTGTCGAATGTACTCTTTTCCAATGGCTGGATTAAAGATGAAGACGGCACTGTTTATATCTATTACGCCTCCTCGGATACCAGAATGCATGTGGCCACTTCAACAGTGGAAAGACTGGTGGATTATGCCATGCATACACCTGAAGACAAATTCACTTCTGCCGGCTCGGTTGAAACCATCCTGGAACTGATAGAAAAGAATAAAGGACTTTATTAATGCATCCGCTTCAAAAAAAAATGTCGGCTGAAATGGCCGGTGAATTAATACAGATTCTGTCTTACTGGAGCACTTCGGCCATAGATCACAAATACGGCGGCTTTTTAGGGGAACGTGACTTTTACAATATGCAGGTTCCGGAAGCCCCGAAGGGAATTATCCTGAATTCGAGGATACTCTGGTCGTTTTCTGCCGCTTCCAACCACCTTCAAACCAATGAATACAAAACGCTGTGCGACAGATCCTTTCAGTATTTGCAAAAGTATTTCCGAGATGAAAAGTACGGCGGGGTCTATTGGGAACTGGATTATCAGGGCAGGCCGGTCAATCTGCGCAAACAGGTCTATGCACAGGCCTTTATGATCTATGCACTGAGCGAGTATTACATTTTTTCAAAGAATCCTTTGGCTCTTCAATGGGCTCTGGAGATTTACGGTTTGATCGAAAAATATGCCAACGACCGGAAATTTGGCGGTTATACGGAAGCCTTTGCCAGGGACTGGTCAAACATCGACGACATGCGCCTGAGCGAAAAAGATGCCAATGAGGCCAAAACAATGAATACACACCTGCACGTACTGGAAGCATATACCAACCTCTACAGGGTACACCGGGAAAAAGCCCTTGAAAGTCAGCTCCGGTTCCTCATAGAAAAATTTCTCAATACCTTCTATGACAATAAGACTAAGCATTTTAATCTCTTCTTTAACGAACAGTGGCAGGTAAAAGGAAAGATCATTTCGTATGGTCACGATATAGAAGCCGCCTGGTTACTGATCGAAGCAGCTAAAGTTATTCAGGACAAGAACCTCATAATCCTAACCGGTGAAGCGGCCTTGCAGATTGCCGATACTTTTATGAATGAGGCTCTTGGAAAGGATGGTGGGGTTTGCAATGAATTCAATCCTGAAACAGGAATTTTAGATACCGACAAGCACTGGTGGCCTCAGGTTGAAGCCATTATTGGCCTGGTTTATGCCTGGCAGCTTTCAAAAGATGAAAAATATCTGTCCTGCGCAAATTCCATCTGGGATTTTACCAAAAACAGGCTCATTGACAGAAAAAACGGAGAGTGGCACTGGCGTGTAAACGACAAAGGAGAACCCAATACCACCGATTATAAAATGGGTATGTGGAAAGCACCTTACCACAACAGCCGGGCCTGTATTCAAATGAACAGGTAAAATCTCTTGAACAGCCCAAACCGGCCAGGTTTGTCAAAATACAAATCCAAAATAATTCTACTCACTCGCAAAGCTACTCGCCGGGAGGTTTGCAGAATTGAATAAATTGGAGAGACTGGTATTACCCCAGGCAAAACGCACGGCAACAGGGGCTTTAACTTTTTTGGAAATTACCTCCACCCTGTTTCCCTTTATCTTAGCAAAAGCCGGATAAAATATATTGTCTTCACCGGCCAATTCAAAAAGCTGTTCTTTATTTGAAAAATAGAGCCCCTCAGCCATTTCAAAATCAATGATTACTTTGTTCCTTTCGAACTGTCACAGCAGATAAATATGGCCCTTCAACTATCTGATCTGTAATTTTATACTTCTTCTGAAGTGCCAGATTTGCAAGGCGCAGTCCTACATCCTTTTTGTTCTTAGGGTGGATATCCTTAATATCGCCAATATCACTGCTCATTACCATACCTGTTTCGGGAGTTCCTCGACGCACCCTTCTTTGTGCGTCCCTCACCTGTACCCCGGCAAAGCCATCACCGTAATTGTAAGGAGCGATCTGTACAAAATAGAAGGGAAGATCAGCATTCCATTTCGCCCTCCAGCCGAGGATCAGCGCTTTAAACATAGCTTCGTAATCAGCCGGATTGGCGGTATTGTCTTCTCCCTGATACCAGAGAACCCCGGCCAGTTTGGTTTGGGTCAAAGGGGCCAGCATACCGTTAAAAGTCTGTGAGGGTCTGTGCGGCCCCCAGGGCGTTTCCTTCATCATGGCTGCCGAAGACTTTAATTTTTGATCTTCTTTGAATACTTCTTCGGGTATCCAGGCTTCTGCAGGTGTACCTCCCCAGGCGGACAAGATCAGTCCAACAGGGACCATTAATTTTCCTGTCAATTCTTTACCAAAAAAATAGGCTACAGCGCTAAAATACTGCATGGATCCGGGAGTACAGACTTCCCATTTCCCCACCACATCGATCTGCGGATGATCGGCAGCCCGTTTTTCCACTCTAAAAAAACGAAGTTCCGGAACTGTTGCCTTTGCAATCTCTGCTGCCGCATCAGTAATACCTGAAGCAGCACTCCAGGCCATGTTCGATTGGCCGGAGCACAACCAGACCTCACCGATCAGCACATCACTCAGGGTGATCTCGTTTTGCCCTTTGATTGAAATGGAATAGGGTCCCCCAGCCTGAGGAGTAGCCAAAATTACCTTCCATTTTCCGTAATTATCCGTTACCGATTCGTAAACTTTATCTTCCCAGCTGCTGCTAACCTGCACTTTTTCCAGAGGATCGCCCCAACCCCAGAGCGTAATTTCTGCATGCTGCTGTAAGACCATATGGTCACCAAAAACAGCAGGCAGGCTTATGTTGGCAAAGGCCAATGGGGAGCACAACAAAATAAGGTACAATACAAGTTTTTTCATTCTAGTCTTTAATGGGTTCATTTAAAAAATCTTCTAAAAAAGGTGCCAGTTCTTCGGCCATAAATTTATGGTCCTCAATTCCGGGATGATAATTACAGCCTCCCGGCTGTATCAGGGTAAAAGTAAAGATCTGAATGAGGTGTTCCTGTTCAAAATGACTTTTAACCGCTTCCAGACAAGTTGTTAAAACTGCCGATTTTTCCGGAGATACCATGGGGCTGTTCAGCAGTGCAATTCTTGTTTTCGGATAATGTTTCAGCAGCATACCGACAAACTCAATATAGTTTTGAGTAAATTTTTCGGCGTTGAAAGGCAAGCGCTGAGTCACTCCATCTCCATCGGAAAGATCATTTGTGCCCAGACAGATAGTCACTGCATCAGGCGCTGGGGAAGTGACATATCTCCTGCGCGTATCCAAATTCAAATAAAGATTTTCATATACTTCAGGCATGATGGGTTCCCTGAGGTGCTCATCATTCCAGTTTCTGTAGATCCCAATACCTGATACTGAACTGAGTATAAAATTGGTTTTTAACTTTCTGGCTACTCTGGGACCATAGGCAAGATACGCATTGTGCTGGTCATGGTAAACTCCTTGTCCGCAGGGCACCAGGCTATCATCAGCCAGAGCACCGCAGGTAATGGAATTCCCAATAAATTCTATGGTACTGCGTTTTTCAATTTTTCCTGGTAATAATCCTTCTGCCCTAATTCCTTTAAAAACGACATCTCCGCTTGCAGCTTCCGTCGCCTTATAAATACCAATATGATTTTCTTTTTTTGGCAGATTCAGGGTGATTCGGGTATCCTCACTGCCCGGCATAATTTTACGTCTTCCCTCATAGTTTCCGTTGATCTCAAGAACTATATAATTATGGGAGCCGCTACCGGCGTTCAGCAGGAGTTCAACCGTATTTCCCTTAACGTCAAATTCAACTGACGAGGCAGGGCTGATCAGCGTTATTCCATCCTTAGAGGTCTGATCGATTCTTCCAAAATAATTGAAATTTGGGTGAGATGCACTGAATTCCTGCATTTCATTTTGGATTGTTGAACAAGAAAAAACCGTCAGGAACAGCCACAATACTTTCATTTTATTTAAATAGGCTTAAATTTAAGTAATTTTCAGAAATTACGCAGAATGGATATCAATAATAACTTTAAAAACCTGAATCTAAAAAGTGAATCTGTGGGCTATCCTGTTTTTGGGAAAAGTTTCTTTTATTCGGTTAAGTAATCATAAAACGCCTGTACATCCGTGGATGGAAAGTTCGATTACTCCAATGAGATGCCGGTAAAACACTCTTGAATCGTAATGAGGATTTTTCCGGCATGATAAGTAAAAGCGCTGCAGCTATTTTGGTATCTTCAGACAACAATTATTATTGCCACCACGGCCAACGGAGAATATAAGCCATATAACTTAAAAATTCATGGAGTTCATTCGTCGCAACACATCCAGCATGGGTTGTTGATTTACTTTAAAAAGTGCATTTGCGGGATGGTCCATATCCAATATGATTCCAATAATGGTTGCGAAAATGATTACCAGTATAATATTTGGAATCATTGACTTGCCTCCTTTTATGCCCGAACCATAACCCATGGCGGTCAGGCCCAGCAGTGCCATGGCATACATCAGTATTTTCAATGCCTTCGGTATCCGGTCTCCGGTGCTGTTTTGGATACGCCTCATATTTAAATCAACAATGTTGGAGACTGAATCTATAAATCCCGAAGCATCAGAAAGTTTATTCGCCGTTAATCCTTCATGCAGCAGGGCATCCTGAATTTTTTCACTTTTTATTATGCCGAGTTGCAGTTTCTTTATATCCCTGTTTTTTCTTGCTCCGGAAGCCAGATCATATCTTAACTGAGCGTATTCCTTAAGCATGCTGCTGGCTTTTGCCTTATGCGGTTCGGGTAAAAATTGTGCTTGCTGGTACGCCACCAGTATGGCACTCGCTTCATCAAGAACCATTTCTTTTTTATGCTCGAGTCTTGTAAGTGACATGCCGAATAAAAACGCCAGTGTAAATCCCAACACCCCAAAAATGGCACCCATGATCTCAGGATTCGCTGATGAGTCAATGTTTTCGCTCTTTTTCTGGTGCCACAAACCTAATTTGTTACCCAAATAGTTTCCTAAAAGCATCAATGAGAGTGCAACAGCAAATATTACCCACGCATTCGTATTATCCAGTAGTTTTTCATTTAACATATCTAATTTCTTTATTGATCAAACTTAATAAAATCTGCTGAAATACATGTTACCAAAATACTGTTTTTCAGAACCATTCTTTTTTGGGAATATTACTTAAAATCTCGCACTGTATCTAGATAATAAGTTCTTTTATTCTATTTTTTACTACATTTACTTTACTGTTTATTTTGTTAAACAAAAAGCAAAGTATCTGCTATGAAAATTTTCCTCGTTTTTATCATCACGCTTTTTTTTAGTGTAAAAATGACCGGGCAACAAGATACGATCAGCCCCAATTTGGATCTGAGTGTTTATACTTTGTTCAGGGTTCATCTAGCCCTTTTCGATCAGGATAGTGAAATTCAGGACGGGGCATCAATGGCCGGTTTTATGTTCAATTACCACTTTGGCAAGAACAAACAATTTAAGGCTTTTGTTCATGGTGAATTCGGCATCCGGCTCATTGATAATGAGTTTAGTTTTCAGGCAGATCCCAATACCAACGACGACGGTTTTACCGTGCTGCAGTTCAATGATGACCCAAGCACTTTCTCAACAAGACTGGGTTATGTGGGAATAGATTTTGCCAAATACGGTACTATTTCCTTTGGAAAATTGAATAGTGTTTATTCCGATATTGCAGGACAGGCCGATATTTTTAATGTGCTGAGCGGACAATCAACCTATGTTTATTCACCCGATGGTTCGGATGGTGGTGAAACCGGAACCGGAAGAGCAGAAAGCGCCATTGTTTACAGAAATGTTATCGGAAGGTTTGGTTTTGGTCTGCAAACACAAATGAGAGCAAGAGGCGGTGGCAATTACTTCGATAATTATGGCGCAAATTTGCAATTAAACGTAACTGATCACCTCACATTTGGAGCTGCCTATAACAAAGTGCTTTTAAGCACACAGTTTGAACAACTTCCCAATTTGCAGGGCCTGGAGGGAGATCCTGAATACTACACATTTAGTGTGCAGTATAAAAAGGGTCCCTTATATCTGGCCGGTGTTTATGCAAACCAGGAAAATGGTGATTTTGTAAACACCATTGACCTTGATATGTTACAGCCTGCTACCGTGGTATATTCGGGTAAAGGTTACGAATTTTCAGGCTCTTATCAATTATTGGATAAACGCTTAAATGTACTGGCCGGATTTAATTATAAAAAACCCGAAACAGACAACCCAAACCTCCCCAAGGACTTTAAAAAGCAGTTCTATATTGCCGGCCTGCAATACCAGTTCATAAAATACGCTTCTGTGTATTCAGAGTACAGGTATGAGGATAGTGTAAGTAAAATTGGCAGGGTACCACCGAATGTTTTTTTGGTAGGACTGAAACTGGATCTTGATAAAAAATGGAGTAAATATTTTGATATGAGTTTGTAAAAAGCCCGATAACTGATTACTCCTTTCTATTCAAAGGACTTGGAAACATTTTATTAAAGCTTACTAAATTTTTAACTGCTTTTCTATACAGATCCTCATATCAACGGCGATGAACTCATCCCCCGAAGCCAGTAAAGGGTTAATGTCCAGCTCTGATATTTCCGGTGCCAATTCCAGCAATCTTGAAATCTTTTGAATATTTTCTGCATACAGATCTATATTGATCCCCTTCTTACCCCTGACCCCTTTCAATATAGGAGCTGCCTTTAAATCCCCGATCATCGCCAGTGCCCGCTCTTTTGATACGGGTACCATTCCTGCATTGACATCTTTTAAAACCTCAACAAAGATCCCTCCCAAGCCACACAAAACAATATGAGGGAAATGGGCCTCCTTTTTTGCACCGATAAAGAGTTCTGTACCTGAAATCATCGGTTGTATCAGGACACCGGTTGCTCCTTCAATTTTCCTCAGCTGATCGAAAGTTCTCAGCAATCCATCCTCATCTTTAATATTTACAACCACACCGCCCACATCTGATTTATGCAGTGGCCCCACAACTTTTTGAACAACCGGATATGTAAGGGATCCCGCCACCTTCAAAAGTTCTTTGCGATTATCTGTCTCTATACTTTCAACTACCCTGATCCCGGACAGTCTTAAAAGTTCCATAGCCTTTTCCGGACTTAGGTATCCGTTTTCAGCATCATCAATTATATTCCTTATCGGTTCAGCGTGGATTACCGGAAGAAAGGTGTTTTTTCCGGATTGCCCTTTACTTTGATACACTTTGGCCAGAGCAGACCCAAACAAAACCTCATCCGTAAAAATAATATTCCCCTTTGCTAGAAAATGATCCATCTCATCTTTTACATTGACCACCGACGGAAGTACGGCATAAACAGGCTTTTTGCAGCTGCGGATCTTTTCATCCAGCACCTCGTACACATCGTACACACTTGTCAGTCCCGGACTGCCAAAAATAACCACCATGGCATCGATCTCAGTGAATTCCTCTTCACAGCAATCTATGATGCCTGCCAGTTGTTCCGCAGTACCGGTAGCTAAAAAATCGATAGGGTTGGCAACGGAAGATCCGTCATAAAGGGTCTCCAACAATTTTTTGCCCGCCTCACCATGCAGCTGTGGAATTTTCAATCCGTTCTTCGCGAGCACATCTGTGAGCATCACTGCGGGTCCGCCCGCATGGGTGATAATGGCTATGCTTTTTCCCTTGCTTTCTTTCTGCATCAGAATACCTGCAAGGGTGATGAGTTCATTTCTGCCGTAACAACGTATGATCCCGGCTTCTTTAAACAGGGTGTCAACAAAAACATCTGATCCCGCCAGTGCCCCGGTATGTGAAGAAGCTGCCCGGTTTCCCTCTTCCGAACTCCCGGCCTTGATGGCCGCGATCTTACAGCCCTTCAGTATCAAAGACCTGCTGTGTTTTAAAAATTTACCGGGTTTTTTTATACTCTCCAGATAGAGCAGTTTGATCTTTGAACTTTTGCCTTCCACATAGTTCGCATCAAAATATTCCAATACCTCTTCCACCCCAATCTGTGCGCTGTTGCCCACCGTATAAACACTTGAAAAAGTGAGTCCGGTACTCTGGGCGGCTTCGATCATAAATACCGCCGTAGCTCCTGATCCGGAGATAAAATCGACACCCTTTTCGTCTAATTTGGGTATGGGCCTTGTAAAAACCCCAGCATAATTGTTGTTGATCAAACCAATATTGTTCGGGCCCAGCAAAGAGCCTCCGGCATGCTCAATGAGCGCAACAACCTCTTTTTCAAGGGCGGCACCTTCAGCATCTTTTTCACTAAATCCGGCAGAGAAAATAATAAACCCTTTGGTCCCTTTTTGTTCAGTGAGTATTTTGACGGTCTCGGGTATAAATCTCGCCGGAATAGCTATAATGGCTAGATCGACCGGATGAATATCTTCGACCTGTCTGTACGACCTTTTCTGTTGAACCTCATCCTGTTTGGGGTTAACGACAAATATTTCTCCCCGGTAATTGTGATCTGTCAGGTTCTTTAATACCCTGCCTCCCGGACTTTGCAAATTGTCTGATCCTCCTATGACCACAATGCTCTTAGGATTAATCAATTTATGGTGTATCATTCTTTTTTTATTGAATAAAAAATATTATTGATTTAATCGTTATAAAATAAACAAAAAAATCTTTCTGAATGGCTGATTTTTATCAATAATTAAATGGATAATATTTCATTATTTTGAATAGAACAACAAATCAAGACATGGAATACGCTTTTTCTCACATGGTAAATTCTGTACATGCCAGAGATGTCATGTTGCTGATGAAACAATCCTCCGGAAAAAACATGATCTCGTTTGCCGGTGGCATGCCCAATAATGACCTCTTTCCCGTGAAAGAGATCGATGAAATTTATCTCAGTTTACCGGACAATTTAAAAAAATTGTGTTTTCAGTACGGTCCGACTTCCGGCTACCCGCCACTTGTGTCTTCCCTGGAAAAATATCTTTCCCAAAAAGGCCTTCCTTTACAGGAAAATAAAGTACTGATAACCACCGGTTCCCTGCAGGCGATCAGCATCATAACACAGGAATTTGTTAATAAGGGAGATGTGATTCTCACAGAAAATCCATGTTTTGTTGGTGCGCTAACTGTTTTTGAAACCTATGGCGCAAAAATACTGGGCATCCCGATGGATGAACAGGGAATCATAATCCCTGCTCTGAAAGAAATGATCAGCAGCCTCGAACAAAAACCTAAGTTTTTATACCTTACTCCGAATTACCACAATCCGGCCGGATTGATCTATTCACCTGAGCGAAAAAAAGCCCTGCTTGAAACGCTCGCAGGAACAGGAATTATTTTGCTGGAAGACGATGCCTACAATGATCTCTATTTTGATGAGGCTGAAAAACACCTGACCCTGCCCATGAAAGCCATGGATGCCAAAGGTGTTGAGATCGTGTACACCGGTTCTTTTTCAAAAATTCTCGGTCCGGGTTTCCGGTTGGGTTACATGCTATGTTCCCCTGAGATCTTCGACAAGGCCGAAACCATCAAACAGGCTCTGGATGCCTGTACTTCCAATTTTAACCAGATCCTGGCAAATGAATTTATGGTACAGGGAAAACTGGCACCATACCTGACTTTTTTAAGGAAAGAATACGCCGAGCGAAAGACTTTACTCCTGACATGTTTAAAAAATTATATGCCAGATGGAGTTCGCTGGAACGAACCCAAAGGAGGCTTTTATGTCTGGCTTACCCTACCTGAAAATATGCTGTCTGTTGATGTTTTCAAAGAGAGTGTTAAGCACGGTGTTGTTTTTGTCACCGGAAGAACCTTTGATCCGGCAGGAAAAAAAGACAATTGTCTGCGACTGGCTTTTTCGAATGTGCCAAAAAATGAAATTGAAAGCGGGATCAAAATACTGGCTGAAGCGATTTCAACGGTAATGGAATTTCAAAATTATACTTCCGTATAGTTTAGCGCCAGGGCTTTTCCTTTTTGAAATGCTTCCAGGTTAAGCGCCACGACCCTTTCTCCTTTCCGCTCGAACATTTTTTGTATGGCTTTCTCAAAGCTTTCACCGGCTATGGGTAACAGGGTCGATGCCGCACCCAGCAGGATCATGTTAGCCGCCTTGGAATTTCCCAGTTTTTTTGCTTCTTCCGTGGCATTCAGGATCTTGTGATTCGGATAGGCTTTGATCCGGTCAAAAACCAATTCTTTTTCCGGATAATTCCTGATGTTCTCAAAAGTTTCAGAATCAGTAATGATCCAGCCGTCTTCTTTGAGATAAGGCAGGTACCGCAGCGATTCCAAAGGCTCTACCGAAAGGATCATGTCCGCTTTCCCTTCAGGTATCAGGTCAGAATGTATGGCTTTGTCGGAAATCCGCACATGCGACTGCACTGCTCCGCCCCGCTGGCTCATGCCATGGACTTCTGATTGTTTCACATTCAGTTTCTCGCTCAGGGCTACCGTGTCCAGTACAGCTGCAATGGTGAGTATGCCCTGTCCCCCAACGCCCGATATGATGATGTTTGTGTTCATGTCTGATTTTAATTATGAATGCTGACAATCTTTTGTTTGATCTCTTCTTTTTTATCCCTCGATAACTGCACGCAGGCTCTCTCAGAAATAATTACGGAAACTCCCGGATAGTTCAATTCACTTCTGAGCAGTTCAACATTGGCCTCGTGATTTTTTTTCAGCGGTACGATCTCCCGCACATGGTCCGGATGAACGCCAATACCCAGGCAGATCTCCTTTAACCTTCCCACTGCAGTGGAATCCTGTCCTCCGGTCATGGCAACGGCAGAATTGTCTGAAATGATCACCGTAATCGGCGTATTCTCATAAACGGCGTCCAGCAAGCCGGTCATGCCGGAATGGGTAAAAGTGGAATCCCCGATTACTGCAATAACATGTTTTAATCCGGCATCGGCAGCCCCTTTGGCCATCGTGATGGAGGCGCCCATATCGATCAGGGTATTGATGGTGTTCAGCGGTGGCAAGGCGGCCAGCGCATAACAGCCGATATCACCAAACACCTGTTTGTTGCCAATTTCAGGGATTAATTCATTGATCACATGGAACAGGTCTGTATGTCCGCAGCCTTCGCATAGTTGCGGCGGTCTTCCGGAAACAAGGTCCGGGATCTTTTGTGTTTCTTTTTGTGTAAAACCGAGGGCCTTCCCAACAATATTGGGGTTCAGTTCTCCTGTAAAAGGCAGGTGGCCGGTCAGTTTACCGATGATCTTTGAGTTATCGGAAAAATAATCGTGCAATATCTCTTCCACCAGCGGATATCCCTCTTCCACCACCATAATTTGGTCGCAATGCCGGTAAATTTCCCTGATATTTTCCTTGGGTAACGGATACTGACTGATCTTTAAAATTGAAGGCATTTTTTCGGCTCCCGAATAGTTTTCCATCACATAATTATAGGCTATTCCTGTAGCAATAATGCCCAGGGTCTTGTCTTCTTCCAGGTGCAGCTTATTGAATTTGGATTTTTTGGAAAACTCCATCAACAGGCTTTTTTTATTCACGAGGTTCTTATAGCGTTCCCTCGCATAATTCGGAATCAGGGCAAACCTTCTCGTATCGACAGGCAGTTGAATGGCGTTCTGGTTTCTTCTTTCCTTAAAGATCACCCCGGCCCTTGAATGGGAAAGTCTTGTGACCATCCTTACCAATACAGGCAACTGCAATTCTTCCGACAGGTCAAAAGCGTAATGCATGATATTGTATGCTTCCTGCTGATCCGCCGGCTCTATAATGGGTACCATGGCAAACTTGCCGTAAAATCTTGAATCCTGTTCGTTTTGTGAGGAGTGCATGGAAGGATCATCGGCCACGACCACTACCAAACCGCCGTTGATACCTGAAACAGACATATTCATAAACACATCGCTCGCCACATTCAATCCGACATGCTTCATCACTGCCATGGACCTTTTCCCGGCATACGACATGCCAAGCGCTGATTCCATAGCCGTTTTTTCATTCACGGACCAGGTGGTATGAATGCCCATTTCTTTGGCAATTTTTGACCTTTGTATATACTCCGTGATCTCGGTTGAAGGGGTTCCCGGATAAGCATAAACGCCTGATAAGCCCGCATCAATAGCGCCCTGTGCGAGCGCCTCATTTCCAAGCACTAAATTTTTGTCCATCTTTTCTGTATTTTGATTGGAATACCAAAGCTATATGATTTTAGCGGTATAAATTATGACTTCTGTCATGGTAATTGCTTTTGAGTCGAATTAAGATGTGCAATTCATTTATTCAATAAAATAGTATATTTGATAAAAACTTAAATTATGAAACACCTCGCCTGCCTTAATTCTTGTTCATTTTTTCAATAAATACCTTCTCACAGGAAGACATCAGCTATCAAAAACCCTCGGCAGAGATCCTTGCCCTGGCTGATTACGAGCGCCCTCCTTCGGTATCTATGGATACCAAAAAAGAGTACATGCTGCTGTCCTACAGAAATACCTACAAAACCCTGGATGAATTAAATCAGGAAGAAATGCGGCTGGGCGGACTCAGGATCAATCCTGTAACGAATATCTCCTCTACCATCACCTACATCAACAACCTGAAAATCAGAAAAATAAAAGAAACTGCAGCTGAGCCCACTCAGGTAAAAGGTCTGCCAAAAGACGCAAAGATCGCAAACGTCTCCTGGTCTCCGGACGACAGCAAGATCGCCTTTACAAACACAACCGGCACGGGCGTAGAGCTTTGGGTAATCGATGTGGTTACCGCCGCAGCCAAAAAACTCAGTGAGGCCAATCTGAACGGCAATTTAGGCAGTCCGTTTAACTGGTATACCGACAGCCGGCATTTACTGGTTAAAATCATTCCGGCCAGCCGACCCACATTGATCGACCCTAAAAAAGACCTGCCAAAAGGACCCACAGTTTCCGTAGCCGATGGCAAAGTATCACAGAACAGAACCTATCAGGACCTGCTGAAAAATAAAACGGATGAGCAGAATTTTGAAACCCTGATCACTTCCGAACTCCATAAAATGGATCTGAACGGAAAAAAGACCTTGTACAAAAGCAAAGACCTCTACGGTTCTCAATCCTTTTCCCCCGATGGAAAATACCTCATGCTGACCACCCTCAAAAAGCCATTTTCCTACCTTGTTCCGCTGAACAGATTTCCGCAGACCTCAACGGTGTATGATCTCAATGGCAAAGAAATCAGGGTAGTCAATGAAGTCCCGCTGACAGAGATCATGCCCAAGGGTTTTGGTGCAGTGCGAACGGGCAAAAGAAATATGGGCTGGAGAGATGATAAACCGGCGACCCTGTACTATGTTGAAGCGCTTGACGGAGGTGATCCCGCAACAAAAGTCCCCTTCAGGGATGCTATTTTTACCTGGGAGGCACCTTTTTCCAAAACTCCGGTTCCACTGACAAAAACACAGCAACGGTTCAGTAACATTACCTGGGGGAATGAAAAGACAGCCCTGGTTTACGACAACTGGTACGACACCAGAAATGTAAAAACCTATTTGATCGATCCTTCTCAGACTGTGGAACAGGGAAAAATTATTTTCGACAGGAATTACCAGGATATCTATAATGATCCCGGAAACTTTGAGACCAGAAAGAACGATTATAACAGGGATGTTTTGGCCATAGAAAATGAAAATCTGTTTTTGATAGGAGAAGGATATACAGAAAAAGGGCAGTTCCCTTTTATTGATGCTTTTGATCTGAAAACCCTAAAACCAAACCGTCTGTATCAATCGGCCTATACAGATAAAAAAGAGGACATTTTTTCTATAGAAGACTTTAAGAACGGGTTGGCACTGGTTCAAATTCAGTCGAAGAATGAGTACCCCAATTATTACTTCAGAAATTTTAAGGAAAAAGACAAAATACAGCAGATCACCTTTAACAAAAATCCTTTTGAAAGCATAAAAGATGTAGAGAAGGAAGTGATCAAATACAAAAGAGCTGACGGGGTGGAATTGTCGGGCACACTCTATCTGCCTCTTGGCTACGACAAAACCAAAAAAGAAAAATTACCGCTGCTGATCTGGGCCTATCCGGAAGAATTCAAGGATAAAAACAGTGCCGGACAATCATCCAAGAATCCGAATGAATTTACTTTTCCTTACTATGGTTCCTTTGTTTTTTGGGTTACAAAAGGCTATGTGGTATTGGATGACGCCTCTTTTCCAATTGTTGGTGAGGGCGAAAAAGAACCCAACGACTCCTTTGTCACCCAACTGGTAGCCAACGGAAAAGCAGCCATTGACGCCGTAGATCAACTCGGCTATATAGACCGTACCAAAGTAGCAGTTGGCGGACATTCCTATGGCGCTTTTATGACGGCCAACCTGCTTACCTATTCCACGGATTTTACCTGTGGTATTGCGCGCAGCGGTGCCTATAACAGAACTTTAACTCCTTTTGGCTTTCAGTCGGAACAGCGGAATTTCTGGGATGTTCCTGCTGTTTACAATGAAATGTCGCCCTTTTACACTGCCAATAAAATGACCCGGCCTATTTTGCTGATCCATGGCGAGGCAGATAACAATCCGGGTACTTTTACCCTGCAAACCGAGCGCTATTTTCAGGCCATCAAAGGCCTTGGCGGAAATGCCAGAATGGTGATCCTGCCCAAAGAGAGCCATGGTTATGCTGCCAAAGACAATATTTTGCATGTGCTTTGGGAACAGGAACAGTTTCTGGACAAATATCTAAAAGGAAAATAAGGCCGGCTGAGCCGCATTGAACAGCAATATCGGTTATTCATCATATTGAGGTGTATCTGAGTTCTCCTCAGGGCCTTACTCGTTGGGTAATGCTGTCTGTGATTTTATGAGGGTTTATCGCTTTCCGGATCTTCGGTTTCAATTTCCAGGTTCAACAGGCTTTTTTTTAATTCAAGTAGAAAAATATTGATTTCTAAAGAATGAATCAGTAAGGATTTATATTCCTTTTTCTGCATAAAGTAACATCTTTTTTAAACCGCCAGACAACGGGTCTGACGGGCATAGCAATTTTAGTATAAAAACGCAGAAATGAAAATAATAGTATGAAAAGCCGGCATTTTCATGCAAAGAATAGTCAACCTAAAAAAAATTGGAGTAAATCAGACATAAATCATCATTCATAACCAACCACTGAAGAAAAGTCCGGCTAATCCCCGGGCTTTTTTTATTACCATCATCTTCCTGTTTCCGGTATAGCTGCCTGCTGTTTCTTTCCTGTTTTCTTCCTTTTTCTGTCCACTTCGCTTCCTGTTTTCTTCCATCAACTTTCGACCAAACCTGAAGGGGGGGTGCTATGAAATTCATAGACGTTCATGCACGTATGGTGGACGTTGATACGACGCATCTATTAAGCATCTATACCGGAGCTATTAGGGAGCTATGCCGGATGGTGCATACTGACTTCTTGTGAACTTTTTACTTTTACCTTTTTACTTTTTACTTTTCATCTTTGACACACCTAACAGAAACCCCATTACCCTTGTTGGCGAAATTTCCGTTTACGTTGCTCGTGAGGGAATTCAGGGAGCGATTCCAGGCACTGCCATAATCGTTCTCCGTAGAACTCCACCATACACCATAGCCACCAAAGCCGTCGAATTTTCCATCACTATATCGGCCACCGCCCGATAAACCGGAAAAACCACTTTCATTGGTTCCGTTGCCTTTTTCCTTCCAACCGTTGTTGCTTTTCATTTTGGCACCGGCAGTTGGTCCTAAATGGTCTGTAAGTTGTGTCCATTCCTGATCACTTGGAACATGCCAGCCCTTTGATGCCAAACCGCGCGGATCGTGTACTGCATACCAATTGTATAGCTTGCCATATGCTTGACCATTGGCAGCTTCGTTATTGTAATAACACCAGGCAGGAAGCTTGTTTTCATTTGCATATTCCCATTCGGTGGCTGTTCTGGCCATGGGTATCGGGTCGCCATTGCGAAATTCGTTCACATTCAAATTTTCGGCCATCCATACCTGGCTACCGATTTTGACTTCTTTAATATTCTGACTATAACTATTCGCAACCAGCGCAGTCATTGCCAGGGCGCAAAAAAATAGTGTTATTTTCTTCATGTTAAGTTTTTTTATTAATTCGATTCTCTGGATACAGGCTTTTGGGATTTTGGCTTATCAAATATATTGTTTTTTTGCAGTGTTGTAATAATGATCGGGTACGATTTGCTTGTAATTTTCCGGAGGATTTTGCATATGCTATTTTGGTTTTAACTAGTTGATCTCAGGTAAGATTTTTTAATATTATAATTTTTTGAAATTCATTCATTTTTATGATTATCATAGAAATACATAATGGAAATTCAAAAAAAACAGGTTTGTAATGCAATCCGAATGCATATTAAATTTTTATTTATTCTTTGCTATTCTGAATCCAAAGCCGTCATTTCGTGTTTCAGGCGGCGACTGGTATCTTACTTCAGGCATATGAATACCAAATTCTAAAGGTTTGCCATCTTTATCCTGTGTGTTGTAAAACCAGCTGACGCCTTTTGAAATCTTGTGTTCACCATCCGGTGGACCTTGCGGATTATGCTTACTTACTAAACTGTCTTTTTCAGGATTATACCAGTCCAATACCCATTCCCCCACATTCCCGGTCATGTCATATATCCCCAGTTCATTCGGCTTTAGCAGACCTACTTTGTGAAAAATACTGTCGGAGTTTTCTCCCACCCAACCGATCTCAAGTTGATTGTTGCTGCCGCTGTAGCGGTATCCTTTGGTTTTCCTACCGCCTTTGGCCGCATATTCCCATTCAGCTTCGGTGGGCAATCTGCCGCCGGCCCATTTTGCAAAATCATTGGCTTCATACCAGGTAGCAAGCATCGGGTTTTCATCTTCCCAGGCATCATCCACTTTTTGTCCGTAGGCATTTTCTACAGGAGGTTCCGGCATTTTTCTGCCGGTACTTTCACAAAATTCCCTGAACTGTTTAACCGTTATTTCATATTTACTGATATAAAAGTCATTGATTTCAACCATCCTATTTGGACTGGTAAAACCCTTTATGGTATCGCCTTTGGGACTTATTATGATTTGATTTTTCCCCTGTTCAAAAGTTCCGCCCTCAACAAAAACCCAGTCAATTTCTAAATTCTTCTGTTCCTGATCTGGCTTGCAGGAAATGAATTGTATGATTAAAATTCCTACTAGAAATGCCTTATTTATCATTTTTATCTGTTTTTGGATCAGTTAGACTATGATTTGACGAGAAAATTATAAAATCGAATTCCGGATTGTTTACTTGCAAAGGCATACCTAACATACCTCTATTGGCAGTCAGATTCTCCTGAAAATTTCATAGAAACAACTATTTCACATAATACAGTCCGGCATCGGGTCCCAAAGGTAAGCCCCAGAAAATCCAGACAATCAGTAATAGTGTCCAAAGGATAAAGAACACCATTGAATAGGGTAGCATGGTACCTATCAAAGTGCCAATCCCTGCCTTTATATCATATTTTTGATAATACACAATTATAAGTGCAAAGAAACTCATCATAGGAGAAATCACATTCGTTACGCTGTCGCCAATACGGAATACTGCCTGCGACAGTTCGGGAGAGTATCCGAGAAGCATAAACATCGGTATAAAGACCGGGCCCATAATTGCCCATTTTGCAGAAGCGCTTCCCATAAACAGATTGATAAAGCCACTGAAAATAACAAAAAGAACAACCAGGGGAATAAGACCTATATCAAGTGTTTGCAGAGTTCCTGCTCCTTTGATGGCCAATATGAGTCCGAGATTGCTCCATTTAAACCAGGCCACAAATTGTGCTGCAAAGAACACAAGTACCAGAAAAGCAACAAGTCCTTTAAAACTGGTACTCATTCCGTTAATTACATCCTCGTGCTTTTTAAATGTTTTTGTTATATAACCGTAAACAATACCGCAAGTTGCCGCAACCAGAAAAAGTATGGCAATGAAACCCTTCAGCAATGGAGAATGTAACACCGAATTATCTTCCCCTCTGAGAAAGCCGTTTTCAGGTATTAGTCCGGCTGCGAACAAAGCCATCCAGCCCAAAAACACAATCAAAACCCATTTAAGTCCTTTTTTTTCATCCGGGGACAAGGCTTGAATGGGTTCTATTTCTACATTTCCGGTATATTTTCCCAAACGTGGCTCAACCCATGCATTGGTTACCCAGGTTCCTGCGAATGAAATAACAAATGTAGAAACTGCCATAAAATAATAGTTTGCAGTAGGCATTACGTAATAGTCAGGATCAATAATTCTTGCGGCTTCTGTTGAAAGACCTGCCAGAAGGGGGTCAATCGTTCCAATGATCAAATTTGCGCTGAAGCCTCCGCTCACACCGGCAAATGCAGCCGACATACCGGCTAGTGGATTACGACCCAGCGAATGAAAAATTACTCCGGCGAGCGGGATTATCACCAAATAACCCAGATCGGCAGCCATATTCGACATAACACCTGCGAATACGATGATAAAAGTGACCCATTTTTTGGGTGCCCTGATCATCAAGGCATTTATAGCCGCTTTTATCAGGCCGCTGCTTTCTGCGATGCCTATTCCGAGCATGGCCACCATAACAATGCCCAGGGGTGCAAAACCGGTGTAATTATTGACCATTTCAAGCAAAATTCGGTGCAAACCTTCAACAGATAACAGGTTGATTACCTTTATCGTTTCGCCTGATGCAGGATTAACTCCCTGCCACCCCAGGTAAGAACCAATTGCAGAAATTACCAGTGTGATCAATGCAATAATTCCAAATAAGGCTGCCGGATGAGGCAGTGCATTACCGCCTTTTTCAACAACAGTTATAAATTTGTTAAGTGCATTTGTGAAAAAACGTTTCATTAAAATATAAATTTGTTTTGTTGTATAGAGTCAAATTATTTAATCAAAGATATCGAAAATCACGAAATCCGCTTACCATAAAAAAAGAGGTTATCCCGGTCCGCTTTGTTTATGAAATTGCATTTAAAAAATAAATAATAGGAATAAAGGGATTGGAAGAGGCTGTGAATTACATTATAGACAAATGGTGGTAATAATAGCTCGGATTCTCAATTTTATCATCTTTTTGCATTTAAATTACGCCGGTAGGGCTGAAAAAACTGTAGGGTGCCTGCCCAATCCGGTTTTGACTTTGGTTTTTCTCTTACTCCTTCCTAGCTGCTTAAATATTTGTTTGGAACATTTTGGGGAAAATAGTCAATTTGATACTTTGCTTTAATCAATAAGGAAACAATTTCATAAATCTGTTTTTCATTTCTTTGGAATTGTCTTAGTAAACCCATCATTGCGTAACTGATTGGATTGACATCCGGAATAAAGGTTTCCCAAACATAACCTCTTCCCCAAATAAGTCCTTCCACTGTTATGGTGAGGTCTGCTTGCTTTGAAAGTAAAAAGCACAAAACGTCCAAACTCTTATTTGCGTCCTGGTTCACTGAATGAAAGATGGGTGTATGCCCGCCAAACCCATACTCGTCAAATCCTGCCTTAGAATTAATGTCTGCGCCGTGTTTGACAAGAATCTCAGCACAATTCAAATGGTTGTATTCTGCACAGATGTGCAACAACGAAACCTCGTGGAGGGGTGTAAATGCACAGCTCAAAGAATATTTTTTTGTTATGGCATTTTTGTCGGCACTTAGTTGTAAATCAAGCAAGTCTGCATCATCCAAGAGAACCGAAAGTAAAATCTTGTCTTCAAAATCCAGTCCGTTGTCCACAAATAACTGTATGCATTTTTTGAACAAGGGTCCGCGGGTATACATATTGATCAGTTCATATACAAGTGGCTTGCCATTTAGGATTTGATTTGGGTCAACACCACTTTCAAAACACTGGCGTATTCCGTCAACTGAATGTAGTTCAAAAGCGGTAATTATTTTTTGTAAAGAATCCATTCAATTTTAATTTTAAGATCGCTAAGATAACAATCATTCGTCGAATGTTTGACCAACTGCCGGCTACACGGGATTTTTTCTACCTTCACTTGCTATAAAAAACGAGGGATTGGCTCCGCCGAATCTTTGATTTGATTTCATCGACTTTTCGAATTGACTCGCCAGACCCTAATTACTTCAGTCCTGCAATTAAAACCTGTAAATTGCTCAGCGCAATTTTACATCTTTTCATAAAAAAAATCGCTCAAGTAAACTTGGCGATTTAACTTGGGGAGGGATTACCTGCGGTGGGCCCTAATTACTTCAGTCCTGCAATTAAAACCTGTAAATTGCTCAGCGCAATTTTACATCTTTTCATAAAAAAAATCGCTCAAGTAAACTTGGCGATTTTTTTTATTCAAATCTGTCTTAACAGGTTTTATTTGATCGTGGAGATGGAGGGACTCGAACCCTCGTCCAAACAAGCAACCCAATTACTTTCTACATGCTTAGTTTTTACTTTGTTTTCATCTTGAAGCCGGTTAAAAACGACCTACTTCAAGCCTAGCTTCGTAGAGTTTCGAAATGTAAAAGAAGCCATTACAGATCTAGGTTTACTTTAACGATGCCTCTATACGGAACGCCGTGAACCAGGGCTTTCCAGAGACATTTAGCTCTTCCGCCTTGCGGAACGAGGCCCAATCCTACTGTGACTTCGGATTAAGCAGCTAAAGCGTAGTTATCTTCGCCGTTTATAGCTTTGAAATCGCGTTTTACGAGATCTATTTCATGACTCGACATGCTTATAATCCAATTGATCTTGCAGTCAAAACCAGTCATCCCCATATGTTAAGAACAGGTAGCAAAGGTACAAAATTCTTTGGTATTATTTGATTTTCTACCCAAAACCAAATACATTTGAGCAAATTCTGTACCAAAGAATTTTGAATTGTACTGATCAACAGACTACTTATGAAATTTGCCATTATCAAAGAAAGAAAGAACCCGCCTGACAAAAGGGCTGTGCTTTCACCCGAAGCCTGTGCCGCTCTCAAAAAAAAATTTCCTTCTTCCGATATAAAAGTTGAAAGCGATACAAACAGGGCCTTTACTGACGAAGAATACCGCAATTTTGGAATAGAAGTGACCAACGATATCAGCGACTGTGACGTGCTTTTGGGCATAAAAGAAGTTCCAGTAGAACACCTGATACCAAATAAAAAATATTTCTTTTTTTCCCATACCATAAAAAAACAAGCCCATAACCAAAAATTATTGCAGGCCATCCTGCAAAAAAACATTGAACTGTATGACCATGAAGTCATTACAGACACAAAAGGTGTTAGGATCGTCGCTTTTGGTAAATATGCCGGTATTGTTGGTGCTTATAATACCATCCGGGCTTACGGACTTAAAACGCGATCATTTAATCTGCCTAAGGCTGAGAACCTACTCGACAAACAAGCCCTGATCGAAGAACTAAAAAAAGTAAAATTACCCCTTGTAAAGATAGTTCTCACAGGCAAAGGGAGAGTAGGCAATGCAGTAAAGGAAATGCTCGATGCCATACCCATAAAAGAAGTGGGTGTGGAAGATTACCTCAACAAAGATTTTCAGGAAGCTGTGTACACCCAAATTGATGTATTGGATTACAACAAAAGATTGGATGGACAAGTTTTGCCCGAATCCGATTTTTTTAAAAATGCACATGAATACCAAAGCACTTTTATGCGCTTTGCAAAAGTGAGTGATATCTATATTGCCGGTCATTTTTACGGCCCCGGTGCACCAAACCTGATCACGAAAGAGGATGCCAGAAATTCCTCTTTTAAGGTCAGGGTCGTGGGTGATATCAGCTGTGATGTGAAGGGCCCTGTAGCTTCAACCATCAGATCATCTACCATAGCTGACCCGATTTACGGATACGACCCTGAATCAGAAAGTGAAACGGATTATCTCAACACAAATGCCATTGCCGTCATGGCGGTAGATACCCTGCCCTGTGAATTACCGCGTGATTCCTCCATTGGTTTTGGAGAATGCTTTTTAAACCAGGTGATCCCGGCCTTTTTTGACGGTGATAAAGACGGTATTTTAGCCCGCGCCCTGATGACCAAAAATAGCGTGCTAACCGAAAGATATGCCTATCTGCAGGATTATGTGAACGAAAAATAAAATCTAGATTAATTTCTTTCGATTTTCATTCATTCGCTAAACTGTCACTGAAATATTTTTTCATCAGACTTATTCGCTTTCAGCAAAATTTTTGTTGCTACTATATCAAAAAAACGCAAATTTTTTGATCCATTTTGATCTGTAAAAATGAACAACCCTTTTCTATCAATCTTTACAGCAATTTAATATTAACCGCGATTTGTTAATAATTAAAAAATATTCAATCATAAAACCCTTTCTATTTGTCCTATTTTTAACGGACTCAAAATTAATATTAAAGTAATACGATCATGATTGAAACGATAGTGGAAGGGCAAACTTATGTTTATGAAGATGTACTAAAGGCCTCAATGGCCTATTTTAATGGGGATGAGCTGGCTGCTACTACCTGGATTAACAAATACGCCATAAAAGGACATGACGGGCGGTTTTCAGAATTGTCACCGGCCGATATGCACAAGAGAATGGCCAAAGAATTCGGAAGAATTGAGTCAAAATACGCGCAGGAAACTGTAAATAAAAGTCATTTTTCCGATTATGGGAAAAAGAGAAAACAGTTGACCGAAAAGGATATTTATGAGCTCTTCGAAGGATTTAAATACGTCATTCCCCAGGGCAGCGTCATGTATGGTTTGGGAAATAAAAAAGTAATTGCCTCGCTTTCCAATTGCATTGTATTGCCACCGACTTATGATTCATATGGCGGTATTTTCCAAACTGACCAGCAAATGGCACAGTTATTCAAAAGACGCTGCGGAGTAGGTGTGGATCTATCACAATTGCGCCCTAAAAAAGCATCTGTTTCCAATGCCGCAGGTACAACCACCGGCGCTGTTTCCTTTATGCACCGCTTCTCGGCTACAACACGGGAAGTTGCACAAAACGGCAGACGCGGAGCCCTGATGCTCACCATGGATATCGCACATCCCGATATTGAAGAATTTATTACCGTGAAACAGGATCTGAAAAAAGTAACCGGAGCAAACATTTCCATCCGCTTATCCGATGAATTCATGCAGGCAGTAGAAAAAGATGAGGATTATACGCTCCGCTGGCCGATCGACTCAAAAACCCCAAAATATACCAAGGTAGTAAAGGCGAAAGATCTATGGAATCTCATAATTAAAAGTGCACATAATACGGCAGAGCCCGGACTCATATTCTGGGACCGCCAGCACTTCTATTCCACTTCTTCCATGTACCCAGGCTTCAGAAATTCGTCCACCAATCCTTGTTCTGAGATCGCCATGCAGGGAGGCGACAGCTGCCGCCTGATCGCTATAAATCTTTACGGTTTTGTAGAAGATCCCTTTACGGAAAAAGCCAGGTTCAACAGCGAAAAATTCTATGAGGTCGTTTATGAATCACAAAGATTAATGGATGATCTGGTTGACCTTGAACTGGAGGCAGTTGACAGAATACTCGAAAAAGTTTACGCAGATGCTGAGCCTGATTTTATCAAACAAACCGAAATCGATATCTGGAAATTACTACAGGAAACAGGTAAAAAAGGAAGGCGTACCGGACTGGGTTTTACTGCCCTTGCCGACGCAATCGCTGCCCTGGGAATAAAATTCGATACTGATGAAGGCTTAAAAGCAGCAGAAGCGATGATGCGCGTTAAGCTTACCGCTGAATTTGACAGCAGCATAGACATGGCTATTGAAAGAGGATCTTTTGAAGTCTTCAATAGAAATATTGAAGATAAGTCGGAGTTTGTACAAATGATGAAGGCAGAATTCCCTGAAGTTTATAGCCGAATGATGGAATACGGAAGAAGAAATATTTCCATCAGCACCGTTGCCCCAACCGGATCTCTGAGCATGCTGGCACAGGTTTCTTCAGGCATTGAGCCTGTATTCTTATTGTCATATAAACGCAGAAGAAAAATAAACAGTTCAAACAACCATGCCAAAGTTGATTTTGTAGATGATATGGGTGATGCCTTTGAGGAATTTACTGTTTACCATGACAAATTAAAAGCCTGGATGGAAGCAACTGGTGAAACAGACGTTACCAAAAGTCCGTATCACGGCGCAACAGCTCCTGAAATAGATTGGAAAAAGAGAGTGGAATTGCAGTCCATGGTGCAAAAATACACCACGCATTCCATCAGCTCCACCATTAACCTGGCCTCAGACGTAACAGAGGAATTGGTTGGCGATATATATCTTGAGTCATGGAAGAAGGGATTGAAGGGAATTACCGTTTACCGTGACGGTTCAAGAAGCGGCATTCTGGTTGCAAATGATGAAAAGAAGAAAGAAGAAAAAGAAGGTCCAAAAAATACCGTATTCCCAAAAAGACCTAAAAAAATTGAAGCTTCGGTGATCAGGTTCTACAACGAATCTGAAAAATGGCTGGCAGTAGTAGGTTTGATAGATAAAAGGCCTTATGAAATTTTTACAGGTAAAATGACCGATGCCTTTGACCTTCCGCAATGGCTTGAAAAAGGCTGGGTCATCAAAAAAAGAGATGCCGACGGAAAATCGCGTTATGATTTTCAGTACCTGGACAAGGAAGGATACAAAACAACCATTGAAGGATTATCGAGATCTTTTGACAAAGAATACTGGAATTACGCAAAACTGATCTCGGGAGTTCTAAGACACGGCATGCCTATTCCTTATGTTGTTGATCTGATTCAAAATCTGAATCTCTATGACGAGCATATCAATACCTGGAAAAATGGTGTTTCGAGAGCCCTGAAAAGATTTATTCCCGAAGGCTCGGAAGCAGCTGACAAAAAATGTCCGGAGTGCGGGGACCCACAGGGATTGATCTACGCTGAAGGCTGCCTCGTTTGCAAGAGCTGCGGGCATTCGAAATGTGGATAAAACATGGACAAAGGACCAAGGACAAAGTTCAAGTAAAAAGGCAAAAGGCAAAAGTAAGCACGAAAGGTTATATATTAGTAGCCCCGCGATGCCTCGCGGGATGATTGAATCGCAATACCCCAAATTCTTTTCCGGGTTCAAGATTTTTCGTACTTTACGAATTCAAATCAGTGTAAATCTGATTAATCCGTATCATCCGTGTGCTATTATAACAAGGATAAAGGATAAAGGACAAAGGACAAAGTTCAAGTAAAAAGTTAAAAGGCAAAAGTAAAAAGTTCACTGTATGCCTGCGGCATTCGGGCAGGCTGCCTCCTGGTTCAAGGTTCAAAGTTCAAGGTTCAAGGTTACATGTTAAAAAACAACCATCTCAATACTCAATACTCAATACTAATTTTTCCTGGTTCCTGATTCTTGTCTCCTGATTCCAGGTTCTTACTCAACATTCAATACTCAACATTCATTACTCAATACTAATTTTTCCTGGTTCCTGATTCTTGTCTCCTGGTTCAAGGTTCAAAGTTCAAGGTTCGAGGTTACATGTTAAAAAACAAATCTCAATACTCATATCTCATATCTCAATACTAATTTTTCCTGTCTCCTGGCTCCTTTCTCAATACTCAATTCTCAATACTCAATACTCAATACTATTCTCAGTTTTAATATCCTTAATATTGAGCTGCAAACTGCTTATCCCGTTCCAGATATTTTCTTCAACGGTAAAAACAGCGCTAAAAACCTTGCCATTGTGTATGAGCTCGTATTTATTCCCCAAACCAAAGCCAATCGCATTATAGGTGTTGGTATCGGTTCCGTTAATAATATTCAATTTCAAATGACTACCATCTCCGCCCACTTTTCGTCCATAACCATTGTCTAAGAGGCCGGTGGCCAGAAATACGGGTTTCATGTTTTCGGGGCCGAAGGGTTCAAACTGTTTTAATATCCTCAAAAACTTTGGATTGAGATCGCGCAGGTCTATCTGCATATCGACATCAATTTGTGGAAACAGCATTTCTTCAGTAATAGACTCTTTTACTACCTCTTCAAATTTCTGTTTGAACTTTTCGTAATTTTCGGGCAGTACGGTAAGTCCTGCTGCGTATTTATGCCCACCAAACTGGACCAGAAAATCACTGCATTGCTCCAAGGCCTCGTAAAGGTCAAAGCCTATAACAGACCGGGCTGATGCCGCCAGTTTATCATGACTTTTCGTAAAAACCAGTGTTGGCCTATAATAGGTTTCTATCAGTCTGGAAGCTGCAATACCTATAACGCCTTTGTGCCAGTCTTCCCGGTAAACCACGGTTGTATACTTGTCTTCTTCCCTGTTTTCTGCTATCTGTAACAAGGCCTCTTCTTCAATAAGTTTATCGGCTACTTTCCGGTCGGAGTTATATATTTCTATTTCAGAGGCTATCTCTTTTGCCTTTTCGGCATCTTCTTCCATTAGCAATGAAACGGCATACTGACCGTGTTTCATCCTGCCAGCTGCATTGATTCTCGGGGCTATAACAAAAACCACATCTGTAATGTTCAGTTTGTCTTTTTTGATCTGCCGGGTAATTGCCTCAATCCCGCATCTGGGATGGCTGTTGATAACCTGTAAACCCAAACTTGCCAGCACCCGGTTCTCTCCGGTTATTGGCACAATATCAGCCGCAATGGCTGTGGCGACAAGGTCTAAATACCTAACCAGTGATTCTGTAGATTCTCCTTTTTGCTGTGCAAGGGCCTGAATCAGCTTAAATCCAATCCCGCAGCCACAAAGTTCTTTGTAGGGATAAGTGCAATCTCTTCTTTTGGGATCCAACACCGCAACGGCATCAGGTAGCACTTCTCCGGGCAAATGGTGGTCGCAGATTATAAAATCTATCCCTTTTTCATTGGCATACAACACTTTATCATTGGCTTTGATGCCACAGTCGAGTGCAATGATCAAGGACATCTCATTATCTTCAGCATAGTCAATGCCCTGAAAAGAAATCCCGTAACCTTCGGCATACCGGTCGGGTATATAGGTTGCCACGTTCGGATAATTCCGGAGCAGGTAGGAAGTAACCAGAGAAACAGCTGTTGTCCCGTCAACATCGTAATCCCCGTAAACCAAAATATTTTCCTCATTTTCAACAGCTTTCAGAATTCTTTTTACAGCCTTATCCATGTCTTTCATCAGATACGGGTCGTGCAGGTCCTTCAGTTCAGGCCTGAAAAACCTCCTGGCCTCAGCAAAATCAAGGATACCTCTCAGTACAAGTAATTTTGCCAGATTTTCATCTATCTGCAGGTCTTGCGACAGCCGGGCTACGGTTTGTTTATCAGGTTCGGGTTTAACGATCCAATTCATTCTTTTCTTTTAGTAAAGTATTTCTTGTATTAATATATAAATATTTCAGAGGTAAACAATGCCCAAAAAAATAAAAAAAAATATCTTACAATTCGCGCAACTTTTTGCGAAAAAATCATCTTCTTATCAAATAATATGTTCTTTTTGTCAAAATAGAAGGCTGTTTTTTGCATTTTCTTGCATCTTTTTAAGTAACTTTATTTTATTTTATATATATTCGCTTACCAATGAATACTAACTCAATTATTAACCCAAAATTAAACAGATTATGAGACAAAAGTACCTGTTCTCTCTACTGGTTCTTTTAATTTCTGCCACGCAATTTATTTTTGCCCAGGAATTAAGTGTATCCGGTAAAGTAGTGGATGCCGCCGGAGCGGCTCTGCCCGGAGTAAACGTGCTGGTAAAGGGGACCAACAACGGAACCTCAACCGATTTTGACGGTAATTATACCATCGGTGTCGCAAAAGGTGAGGTGCTCGTTTTTACATTTGTGGGATTTGCAAAACAGGAAGTTGCTGTTACGGGACCCTCATTGAATGTGATGATGAGCGAAGATTCAGACCAACTTGAAGAAGTGGTAATAACCGCTTTTGGTATTGAAAAACAAACCAAAGAACTCGGTTATTCCGTTTCCCAGGTAAAAACGGAAGATCTGGACCTTTCCGGCCAGACCAACGCTTTGAATGCTCTTCAGGGCAGGGTTGCCGGTTTAACAATCACCCAAACATCGGGTGGTGCGGGAGCAGGAGCCGATATCCTGATCAGGGGTATCTCCTCGGTAGCGCCCGGAAGAGACAACCAGCCTTTGATCATTGTTGACGGACTTCCTGTTAATAATGACACTTTTACCGGTAACGTATTGCCCTCAGCCGGTTCCAATGCCGATAACAGCAGCCAGCAATACGGATTTACAAGCCGGGCGGGCGACTTAAATGCTGATGATATTGAGTCTTATAACGTTTTGAAAGGTGCTGCAGCAACCGCATTATATGGAGTAAGAGCTGCTAACGGAGCTATCATCATCACAACTAAGAAGGGAAAAGAAGGCCGTGCAAAATTTGGATTTACGGCTTCAACAACTTTTAAAAATGTAAATACAACACCTGAATATCAAAAGACTTACAGAGAAGGTTTTGGAGTTACAAAAACCGGAGGACAGCCCTTTGAAACCATAGCCCAACCCAGGCAACTATACACGCCAGAAACAGAAACAGGATTTACTAGGGTAAACAGCGGAACCATTTTCTATAACTGGGGACCTCTATTGTCAGATGATACTTTTACCAATACAAATGGTACCATAGTTGATCTGAGCGAGGACAAATTCTATGACCCGATGGATTTATATAAAACGGGAATAAATACCCTCATCAATTTTAACGTGGCAGGCGCTACCGAAAAAATGGAATATTTTTTCTCTGTAGGTCGTCAGAATGAAGAAAGTACCATTCCAAACTCAGATTTTGACAAAACTACAGTTCGTTTTAACGCGGGTTACCTGATCAGCGATAAGTTAAAAATTGGTTCTTCTATCAGTTATGCCAATTCAGGAGGCCGCAGAGCCAATGGTGGCGACAAATCTGTTTCGAGTTCTCTCGCTTATTTTTCCTGGTCCTTCCCTGTAAATGATTACAAAAATGCCGACGGTTCTGAGCGTGACTATTCTTTTGGTATCATAGACAACCCCAGGTATTACGCCGAAACAAGTAGTTTTGAAGACGACGTGAACCGTTGGATCGGCAATGTTACACTAAGCTGGGTTCCGGCAGCCTGGATGAATGTAAATTATTCAGCCCAGATAGATAACTATTCCGACCAGCGCGATCGTTTTGTCTCTGCTGACCTCGACTCTGGCTCTCAGGTTGGAGGTTTTGTAATAAATGAAAATATCAATTATTTAGGTTTGGATTCCAACCTTTTGGTAACCTTTACCCACAGTTTCAGCGATAAATTTTCTACTTCACTTCTGCTGGGTAACCAAATCTCTGACAGAGACAGGGATTACGACAGGATGTATGGTGAAAAATTGAATATCCCCTATTACAATCATATCAGTAATACTACCGTAAGAGACAATTCCAATGCCGTGAATCACGAAAGGAACGTTGGTTTGTTCGGTGAATTAAAACTGGAATACGATGACAAATTATTCCTTTCAGTCACCGGAAGAAATGACTGGCTGTCAACCTTACCCGAAGACAACAATTCCTTCTTTTACCCTTCTGTAAGTGCCTCTTATATTTTCACGGAAGACCTGTTTGCGGACAGTGATTTCTTCTCTTTTGGAAAGTTGCGGGCTTCTTATGCTGAAGTGGGTAACGGCCCGGGATTTGCTGAAACGGGACAATACATCTATCCTGCAAATAACTTTCCTTTTGGCGGTGTTGGAGGATACGCAACTTCTACCCTGGCAGGAAATCCAAACCTGAAACCGGAGCGGTCAAAATCATGGGAAGTCGGAGCTGATTTTCGTTTCTTTAAAAACAGACTTCGATTTGATTATGCCTATTATACAACCGCTGTAAGCGATCAGATCTTCAGAACCACTGTACCCAGATCTACAGGAATTGCAACTTATGTGACCAATGCAGGCGATTACGAAACCTGGGGACATGAATTGATGATAGCAGGAGATATCATTAAGAATAATGACTGGACCTGGGAACTTATTTATAACTTCTCAACCAACGAGGGTGAGGTTACCGATCTTCCGGATGATATTGATAACATTACCTACGCATCAGACCTGGGGCCTGAAATTTTCTCACGTGTAAAAGAAGGTGATAAAATGGGCACCATGTACGGTTATAAGTACCGAAGGGAAAATGATGGTCAACTGTTTATCGGAGCTGATGGTTACCCGACTATCGATACCCGTGAGGGATATGTTGTTATAGGTAATGCTTTTCCCGATTTTATTACCTCACTTGGAAGTAATCTGCGATGGAAAAATTTCTCTTTCAATTTCCTTGTTGAATGGAAAGAAGGTGGATATAAATACGACTGGACCAGAAGGCAAATGTTGAGGCAGGGAACCAGTATTGATACTGAATTCCGCGTTAGAACAGCAGATTACGTTTTTGAAGGCGTAATGGCCGACCCTGGCAATCCTGATAATTTTATTCCAAACACGAACCCTGCAAACCGCGGCTTAGATGAAGACTATTACAGAAGCTGGAGCAGGTACACCGGAGCTGCGGAAGTGATCCTGCAGGATGCCTCCTGGGTGAAAATACGCAATATTGGTGTTTCTTATGACTTCGCAGGACATTTCCTGAAAAAGTGGAACATCACAAATTTCATACTCACTGCAAGCGCAAATAACCTTTTGCTATGGACTCCTTATGACGGTTATGATCCTGAAGGAAGTACCTATTCTGCCGGTAGTGGTATTTACGGATTTTCCGGACAAGGTATTCCTTTGACTGAGAACTATAGTTTTGGTATTCAAATCGGTTTTTAAATTTTTAATAAGATGAAAAAAATAATAAAAATAACAAGCCTGTTAGTTGCTATACTGGTTGGACTTGTTGCGTGTAATGACGATTACTTCGATGTGAACACGCCGGCAGATTCGGTTGATGTAGATCAACTGGGAATGAAAGATCTGATGGGTCCGGTATTGTACAATACCATGATTGCACAATACAGTTCTTCAACGGGTTACAGCAATTACAGCCAGTATATTGGCGGTTATGGTTATACTGCACTCGGCAGAAGCACATTTTCAGGGACCTGGGACAATGTTTATTTGAATGTTTTACCCAATACCAAGATCATCAGACAGAAAGCCAACGATCTCAAAGCCACCAAATACGAAGCTGTAGCCATGATAGTGGAAGCAGCCAATTTGGGATTGGCAACGGATACCTGGGATGCAGTACCTTATTTACAGGCCACCCAACCATCACTGTACCCAAAACCTGACTTTGATGCTCAGGAAACAGTCTATAACGAGATCTTTAAGCTACTGGATCAGGCAATTGTAAAGCTGGATGGCACCGACGATTCCGGTTATACCCTGGGCAGTGAAGATCTGATTTATGGTGGAAATTACGACAAATGGAAAAGGGCTGCCTATACCCTGAAAGCCCGTTATCAGTTGCACCTCTTAAAAAGAGGCAAAGCAAGCACGGCAGATATTCTTTCAAATTTAAGCAAAGGATTTACTTCCAATGCGGATAATTTTGTGATGAAATATCCTACAGACAAATTAAATCCCTGGTATCAGAATACCATCCTCACCAGAAATACCGGGAATTATTTTGAAGCACCCAGTGATCAGCTGATCAGCATGATGAATGGCAAATATTACCCTTTTGAGAGTGGTTCAATTACAGAAGACCCACGTTTGCCTGCAATATTTACTAAGACCGTTGCTGCCGACCCCTGGAGAGGTGGTGTAAGCGGTGGAACCGGACTGTCATCTGATGGTCAGCCGCTGAATACATATTTTAAAGATGGTGGTTACTACACAACATCAACAGCTCCAATAGCATTGATTACTTATGCAGAAGCCTTGTTTATTAAAGCTGAAGCGCATTTTCTTGCCGGAGGTGGAACAACCACAAGCACCGGTACAAATGCAGAGTCTTATGATGCTTATAAATTGGGTATTGCTGCTAGTATGGCACAAATCGGAGTTTCCGGAACAGCTTATCTTGCCGATACCTCTGTTGACGTTGGTGCCGATAATCTGATGTTAAATCACATCATGAAGGAGAAATATATAGCTAATATCCTGAATTCAGAAACTTATAATGACTTCAGGCGATATAACTTCTCTTCTGACGTATTTAAAGGCTTAACAATCAGACTGGGCGCAGAAGCTGAGGATCCTGAATTTGCCGGACAATGGTACAAGAGGGGCGATTACCCGGTTTCAGAAAGAAATGCAAATCCGGATGTGGTTGCTGAATTTGAGGAATCACCGGTAACACATGTTTGGTGGGCACAATAAATCAACTAATCACTTAATTTTAATAAACCTCAGGAGCTTTGCTTTTGGGGTTTATTTTTTATAAAAGTTCATAGTATCGATATAATTCCATACCCCCGGTGGCAACATCGCCCTTATATCTTTTTTCTGCTTTATCGCATTTCTGATAAAGGTTGATGATATTTCAACCACCGGCGCCTCAACCCGGTGAAGCTTGCCTTTTATTGGCATTTGGTCATCCTCAGTTTCACTATATATACGGGGATAGTAATAAACAGCATAATTTTCCAGCAAGGCCTCATAGTTTTTCCATTTGTGCAGGGTCTTCAAATTATCTTCCCCCATGATCAGTACAAACTCATGTTCAGGATACTTCTCACTTAGGTAGGCAAGAGTATTTATGGTATAATTGGGTTGTGGCAGCCCAAACTCGATGTTCGAAGGCTTCAGCAGGGGAAAATCTTCTGTTGCCTCTTCTACCATTCTGTACCTGTGCAGATCAGGCAAAAGTGATTGTTTGACTTTTAAAGGATTGTGCGGTGTGACTACAAACCAGACTTCTCCAAGATCGGTAAATTCAACCATATAGCTTCCTATGATCAGATGGCCGATATGAACAGGATTAAACGTGCCGAAAAATAATCCAACTTTCATTTATCTATGCTTTCTTTAAAAAGGTCTCAACCAGTCGTTTTGCCTCTTTTTTTGCTGTTGCGAGATCATCATTGATCAAAATGACATCAAAATCTGCCGCGAATTTGAGTTCTTTCTCTGCTTTGCTCAAACGTTCAAGTATCTTCTCTTCCGACTCAGTCTTTCTGTTCCGCAATCGATGTTCCATTACTTCTAAAGAAGGAGGCTGAACAAAAATGGCGAGGGTGTTTTCAGGGTACTTGTTCTTAATACGCAAACCACCCACTACGTCAATATCAAAAATAACAGCCCTGCCCTCTTTCCAAATCCTTTCAACTTCTGCCTGTAGCGTTCCGTAATAATTGTCTTTATAAACTTCCTCCCATTCCAGGAAATCATTGTTCTTTATGTGTTTCTCAAATGCTTCCTTCGACAAGAAATAATAGTCCCTGCCATGTTCTTCCTGAGCGCGCCTCGGACGTGAAGTAGCCGAAACCGAAAATCCAAGGTTTAACTCTTTCTGCTCCAGGAGATGATGTACGATAGTCGTTTTACCCGAGCCGGACGGTGCGGAGAACACAATTAATTTGCCTTGCTTCGGATTCATATCAGAGAATGTTCAAAAGTTGCTCCTTAATCTTTTCCAGCTCGTCTTTCATTTGCACCACCAGATTCTGCATGGGGGCATAATTGGCTTTAGAACCGATCGTATTGATCTCCCTGCCTATCTCCTGAGAAATAAATCCCAGTTTTTTACCGTTCGAAATATCTGACTTCAATTCCATTTTAAAATAATCTAAATGGTTGGTCAATCTTATTTTCTCTTCGGTAATGTCAAGTTTTTCCAGGTAATAGATCATCTCCTGCTCAAACCTGTTTTCATCAACAGTTAATTTCAGGTCGGTTATGGCCTTATACAATCTCTCTCTGACTTGCTTTAATCTATCAGCATCTTCCTCCAGGACTTTCTTTAACAAGCCTTCTATTGATTCTATTCTGAATATCAGGTCTTTAGCCAGGTATTTGCCTTCCTCCAGTCTGAATTGTTTCAAATTGGAAATACTGTCCTGTACAGATTCCCAGATCAGATCCCACTCCTTATCATCGAGCTCCTCCCTTTCAGATTTTAATACATCCGGCAGCCTCATGGCTATAGCAAGATAATCCTCATCCTTATTATCATGAATACTCTGTAGTTGCCTGATATAACTCTGCACCAAAGCCTGGTTGATCTTTCCGCTGACCTCATCAGCAGAAACTTCCATATAAATGCTCAAATCGATCTTACCCCTTTCCAGTTCAGAGGAGATCAACCTTCTCAGGTCATTTTCTTTTTCCCGGTAAAGAGAAGGAATCCTGGTGTTTACATCCAGATTTTTACTGTTCAGGGATTTGATTTCTATACTGATTTTTTTTGCCGGTAATTGCAGGGTTGATTTGCCAAATCCGGTCATTGATTGTATCATAAAGACTGTTTTAATCAACAAAAATACGCATTTTCTTACAAAGCTGTGTTTGGCTTGTAAATTGCTTCTTTGCTCTTATGCTGCCTCTTCTTTTGTTTGCCGGGTTACCAGATACACACCGAAGAAAATCAACAGGGTGGCTGTGATCTTGATCTCATCCAAAGAATCACTGCCCGCCCAGATGGCATAAAAACTAGCGATGACGGGTTGCAGGTAAATAAAAATGCTCAGGGTGGTTGCCTTTAGTTTTTTGATGGCAAAGATGTTGAATAAGTAAGTAATAAAGGTGAGTACGACAACTACATATAAAATCTTTAGGATGATCCCGCTTGGTAATTCAGACCAGCTGATTTGATTTACTTCTGAAAGTCCAAACGGAATCACCATGAATAAACCAAACAAATAGATCCACTTTGAAAGTGTGATCGGATTGTATTTCTGGGTCAGACTCCGGGTGAGTATCAGATAAAGAGAATAGGATGCCGCATTGATAAAGACCAGAAAATTGCCCCAAGCATTGCTGCCCCCGCTATCGAGCTCCCGCCCGTACAAAATGAGAAGCAGGGCACCGGCCATCCCAATAAAAATTCCGAATATTTTAGATTTTGAGGTTTTTTCACGAATGAGAAAAGCTGAAAACGACAGTACAAAAATTGGTGTCGTTACCATGATTACAGCAGCACTGATGGGGGTCGTCAGGCTCAGGCCCTTAAAAAAGGTGAGCATGTTCAAAGCTATACCAAATACTGAGGCAAGGAAAATTCTCAGAAAATCCTGAAAATCAATTTTTTCTCTTTGAACAAGCAGTGCGGCAAGCCAAAATAAAACAGTGGTACCCGACACCCGAAGCAGAATAAAGCCATAGGGTTTTACATACTGAGGCATAACATCCTTTGCAATGGTAAATCCGACTCCATAGAAGACGGAGGCCAAAAAAGCCAGAAGAAAAGCAATTTTCCGGGATTCCAATGCTTCAGGTATTTAAAAAACAGAACCACGGAGATTTCCGTGGTTCGATATAATAATTAAAAATACAATTATACAACAGCATTGTATCTTTTTAAAACTTCATCCCAATTGATCACATTGTAAAAAGCACTGATGTAATCCGGGCGTCTGTTCTGATAGTGCAGGTAATAGGCATGCTCCCAAACATCCAGTCCCAAAATAGGTGTTCCTGTGCATCCTGTATTGGGCATCAGGGGATTGTCCTGGTTAGGGGTAGAACACACTTCCAGCTTACCTCCTTTATGTGCACACAACCAGGCCCAGCCTGAGCCAAACCGGGTAGCAGCAGCCTTGGAGAAAAGTTCCTTAAATCCTTCAAAACCTTTAAATTCTTTATCGATGGCAGTAGCCAGTTTTCCTGATGGAGTTCCTCCTCCGTTGGGAGACATTACCTCCCAGAACAAATTGTGGTTGTAAAACCCTCCTCCGTTGTTGCGGACAGCCATATTGGTCATATCCAGTTTGGCAAGAATTTCCTCGATCGTTTTGCCTTCCAGATCGGTGCCTGTAATCGCAGCATTCAGATTGGTAGTATATGCGTTATGATGTTTCGTATGGTGGATTTCCATGGTTCTGGCATCGATATATGGTTCAAGAGCATCATAGGCATAGGGTAATTTGGGCAATTGAAATGACATAATTTTTAGATTTTAGTTGTTATTGTTTTTACTTTACTCAAAGATACACAGAAAAAAACTTTAAAAAACAGGGTATGGCATAGAAAAAAAGAATGGGTTTATTTGTATTATTTATTTACTTCTGCCAGTCTGAGTGTGTGCAGGGCTTTTGCAACCTCATTATAAGACACGGTCTTCTGTTGAAACTGGAGCGACAACACATTTTTTTCAGATACATTGGCCTCTAACTGATTAAGGATATTCATCAAATGCATTTTCATATGTCCCTGCTGAATCCCGGTTGTTGTAAGCGCTTTCAAGGCGGCAAAATTCTGTGCCAGACCGGCTACTGCAACGATTTGCATCAATTCTCTCGCCGAAGGTTGCCCGAGGATCTCCAGCGATAATTTTGCGAGCGGGTGCAATTTGGTTAAACCACCTACCGTTCCCAGTGCCAAAGGAATTTCGATCCAGAAGTAAAATACCTCATTTTCAATTCTGGCATCGGTCAGGCTCCTGTATTTTCCGCTTTTCGCAGCATAGGCATGTGCCCCGGCAGCTATCGCCCTGAAATCATTTCCGGTTGCCAAAACTACGGCGTCAATTCCGTTCATAATTCCTTTGTTGTGTGTTACTGCTCTGTAGGGTTCAACCTGCGCTATCCTAACAGCCTGAACAAATTTTTCAGCATAGTAGGCAGGATTTTCATCAAAAAAATCTTCAACAGGACAACTCACTTCTGCCCTGACCAGACATTCGGGTACATAATTGGACAAAATACTCATCACCACCCTGATCTGCTCATTTTTAAATGTCTCAGCAATCCTTTCTAGGCAGGAATTGATGAAATTCGCCCCCATGCTGTCTATGGTTTCAAAGGTAACATGCAGCTGGTAGTAATGATCGAGCTCCTCAGTCTTATTTTTTAATTCAATATCTATAATCCCACCTCCGCGACTGCGCATGTTTTCAGTGAGATCATCCGTAGCCCGGATGAGTTTTTCCTTATTTTGATCGAAATTGATCCGGAGATCTTCTTCTTTCCCTTCGAACAAAAAATGCACCTGTCCCACCTTGGTCGTAGAGATCACCCTGGCATGAAAGCCCCCGCGCGTACTCCAGAATTTTGAAACCAGCGAAGCCGCGGCAACAACCGAACTTTCTTCAATGCTCATGGGGATGGCATAGACCTTGCCATTGATTACAAAATTGGGTGCTATTGCATAGGGAATCAAAAAATTAGAAACCGTATTTTCTACGAATTCATCGTGCAGATCCTGAAGTTTTTGATCGGTGAGTATATATTGCCTTAAAATCCTGAGTCCGGATTGCTTATCAGTAAAGTAATTTTCCGCCAGCCATTGAATTTTTTGTTCTTTCGTAAATTTTGAAAACCCGGCAACGATCTTTGGCATACCTATCTCTTTAAATTCATACCAAAGATAATCATTAGCCGAGGAATGTGGTCAAATTATAACAAATATCATCTTTCATTCCATATTTTTTACGTAAAATTGGACTGCCTTTTTATAGAAAATTTTTATGGCCAAATCTTTTTTGCTGTTTTTTCTTTTTATTGCAGCCTCCCATGCGCAGCAAAAAATTACCCTTGAAGACATTTATATCAACAATACCTTTGCCACTGAAGACCTCCCTTCATTACATTTCATGTATAACAGTGATTCTATTATCAGTTTGCGTACTGATCAGCATGGAGCTACTTTACAAAAATACAGTTTTGAAAACCCCGGCAGAACAGAAACCATCCTGGACAGCGGGAATTTTGGAGAAATTAACTCTTTTAACAGTTATCAGTTCAGCAGTGATGAATCTAAAATAATCGTCGGCACCAATTCCGAAAAAATATTCCGCCGTTCAAGTCGGGCTGACTTTTATGTATATGACCGCCTTACAAAAAGGCTTTCAAGAATTGCAGCATACAAAATTCAGGAACCCCTCTTCTCCCCTGACGGATCAAAAGTTGCCTATGCTTTTGAGAATAATTTGTATGTTAAGGATCTGATTTCAGGCAAAACAACACAAATCACTTCTGACGGCCAAGTCAATAAAATCATCAATGGCATCACGGACTGGGTTTATGAGGAGGAATTTTATTTCGTGCGCGCATTTGAATGGAATACCGGTTCAGATAAAATTGCATTTATCCGGTTTGATGAAAGCGAGGTGCCTGAGTTTGCAATGGATTTGTATGGCAATGAATTATATCCGGGACAAATGGTATTTAAATATCCGAAAGCCGGTGAAAAAAATTCGGAAGTGAGCCTTCATCTGTATGACCTGAAGACTGCCAAAAGCTCAAAAGTTGATCTGGGTAACAACCTGCAGCATTACATCCCGGGAATACAGTGGTCCAATGATCCGAATACCCTGGCAGTGACTACCCTGAACCGTCATCAAAACAATATAAACCTGCTCTTTGTGGACAGTAAATCCCTGAAAGCGAGACTGGTGCTCAATGAAAAAGATGCCGCCTATATCAAATTAGCCGATGATCTCACTTTCCTGCACGACAACAGTTTTATCTGGTCAGGCGAAAAAGACGGATTTAATCATTTATACCGTTATGATAAGACCGGTAAATTAATAAATCAGATCACAAAAGGAAATTGGGAAGTAACCGACTTTTATGGTTATAATGGAAATACACAAACGGTTTTCTACCAGTCAACTGAGGAGGGATCTACAAACAGAAGTATCTATTCCATCGGTATCACAGGAAATAATAAAAAGAAACTGAGCAAAAATAAAGGCACGAACAGTGCTGTTTTTAGCAGCAGCTTTCAGTATTATATCAATACCTTTTCCAGTACAGACAGGCCCTTCGTTTATACTTTAAATGATTCTTCAACAGGAGTGGTAATTAAAGAAATTAAAAATAACGATGCCCTGAAGGCCAAAACCGGTCTTTACCGGTTACCTGTGAAGGAAATTTCTGTATTGCAAACAAAGAACGGGGATTTCAATATGCTCATGATGAAACCAAATGATTTTGACCCTGCCAAAGAATACCCTTTGCTCATGTACCAGTATTCGGGTCCGGGTTCTCAGTCTGTGAGCAACAGCTGGTATAATCACCGCGATTTTTTCCATGCCACACTGGTCCAGGAAGGCTTTATTGTTGCTATTGTCGATGGGCGGGGTACCGGATTTAAAGGCAGAGATTTTAAGAAAATGACCTACAAACAACTGGGGAAATATGAGGTTGAAGACCAGATCGAAGCCGCTTTGGTTTTGGGTAAAGAGCCTTTTATTGACGAAGACAGGATAGGTATCTGGGGTGGAAGTTATGGTGGTTATATGAGTTGCCTGGCGATCACAAAAGGTGCGGAGGTGTTTAAAATGGCCATAGCCCTGGCTCCTGTCACTTCATGGCGTTATTATGATACGGTATATACAGAACGCTATATGCAGACACCTCAGGAAAATCCCCTGGGTTATGACGAAAATTCACCCCTTAACTTTGCGCATCTGCTGAGGGGAGACTTGTTGATTATTCATGGAACCGGCGACGACAATGTACACGTACAGAATTCCATGCAGATGGCAAATGCACTCATTACAGCAAATAAAGACTTTGAATTCTTCGTTTATCCCGACCGTTCACATGGAATTTCCGAAGGAAAAAATACCCGTGTACATTTGTACAGAAAAATGTCTAAATTTATCCATGAAAGTATCGGAAAAAGTGCGGAACCCATGAAAAATTAAACTTTACATACAACCAATTCAATAATTCAAATAAAACATTATTATGACAAACAAAACAATCGAAAAAGGACACCCAAAAGCGCTCAGTACCTTGTTTGCTACTGAAATGTGGGAACGATTCAGTTATTATGGAATGCGCGCATTATTAACCCTGTATCTGACCGCTGAATTGGTTAACGGTGGATTTGGTTTAAGCAGAGAAGAAGCATTGTCGCTCTATGCTATCTTTACCGGACTCGTTTATCTGACCCCGATTTTGGGTGGTTATGTATCTGATAAATTCCTGGGTAAACGAAAAACTGTTTACATTGGAGGAATCGTCATGGCCGCAGGCCAGGCTTTGCTGGCCGCCAGCGCATTCTTGTCGAGCACGCTGGATGTGGAATCCCGTTTGCTTCTCTTTAATTTTGGTTTAGGGGTCCTAATTATCGGTAACGGTTTTTTTAAGCCAAATATCTCTACCATAGTAGGTGAGTTTTACGATGACAATGACCCGAGAAAGGATGCTGCTTTCAATATATTCTATATGGGTATCAACCTTGGCGCCATTTTAGGCCCTTTTATTGCCGGTGCCTTGGGAGAAAATGTTGCCTGGGGCTATGGCTATCTGGCTGCTGCTATAGGTATGGTAATCGGTGTACTCTGGTTAAAATCACGTGAAAAAACACTCGAAGACAAAGGCTTGCCTCCAAATTCACCGAAGAATAAATTTGTACTCGACAGCAAGGACTGGCGCGATATCATTGTGTATGCAATAGGTTTGGTAGTGACTACCTTTGTTGTGGTTTATATATGGAGGTTATTGCCCGAAAGCGTAACATCCATCATTATGTATGTTGGTTTCGCTGCTTTGATCATCGGTTTGGCCTATGTTATTTTTAAAGGTACAAACGGTTCGGCGGAATGGAGCAGAATGATCGTAATTCTGGTACTTGCCTTTTTTAACATTGCCTTCTGGGCCGGTTTTGAGCAGGCCGGTGGAACCATGAATCTATTCGCTAAAGAAAATACCGATAGAATGATTTTTGGCTGGGATGTTCCCGCCACCTGGTTCCAAAATGTGAACCCGCTGGGAATTTTAATCTTTGCCCCTATTTTTTCTGTGTTGTGGTTAAAACTGGATGCGATGAAGATCAACCCAAGAACCCCATTAAAATTTGCTATTGGCTTATTTTTAGGTGCCTTTGCTTTCTGGATCATGACCCAGGCCAGCAACGCTGCAGAAGGAGGAAATTTAGTATCTCCCTGGTGGCTGGTCATCGTGTACGTCGTGCTGACTTTTGGTGAACTGATGCTTTCTCCTATCGGACTATCCATGATAACAAAACTCGCTCCAACAAAACTGGTCTCGGTGGTTATGGGCTTATGGATGGCGAGCTTCGCAGCAGGTAATTATCTTGCCGGTATGCTTGAAAGTATTTTACACAAGTACGATTTTCAATTGTATCCTTTTATCACCATGCTGATGCTGGGTTCGGGAATTTGTTTGTTGCTCCTGTCTCCCTTCCTGAACAAGGCCATGAAAGGTATTCATTAAAAAAATGTCAATAAAATAATTATAATCAAAAAGCTCAGATAAACCCTTATTTGAGCTTTTTATTTAAATATCTCATTATGAAAGCAGATACCAGTGATTTTTTTAAAACCCAGGTATTAGGTCATCCGGCCGGCCTATTCGTCTTGTTCTTTACCGAAATGTGGGAGCGTTTTTCATTTTACGGAATGCGGGCCTTGTTAGTACTCTTTCTGGTGAGTGCACTGGGTATTGGAGGCTGGGACTGGCCGAGAGAACATGCGCTTGCCCTATATGGAACCTATCTGGCGCTGCTCTACCTCACGCCGATTATTGGAGGTACCCTGGCAGATAAATATTTGGGAAACAGAAAGGCCATTATTATTGGTGCTCTGATCATGACCTTCGGACATGCCAGTATGGCCATTGAGACCCATCCTTTTTTTCTTTATCTCGGCCTGCTTTTGCTTGTGTTGGGTACAGGGTTTTTTAAACCGAACATGACTTCCTTTATTTCGGTTCTCTACAAAGACTTCCCTGAGAAAAAAGATGGAGCTTACACCATTTTTTATATGGGTGTAAATTCGGGTGCATTTTTAGGGATCATGCTTTGCGGATATCTGGGAGAAGTTTTGGGCTGGAGTTGGGGTTTCGGCTTAGCTGGTATTTTTATGCTGCTGGGCTTACTGCAGTTTACAATGGCGCAGGGTATATTCGGTGAGGTAGGGAAAAAACCGAACAGGGAAAATAAAACTGTCCTTAACGAGAATCTAATAGAAGTTGAGGATAAACTGAATCCTTTCACAGCAATCGACAGGATACTCATTGTGGTTATCTCGGTCGCGGGTCTGCTGTGGATCATCAATGATCCCTTTTCCAAAATTGCAAACCACAATTTACTGAACTTTGGAGGCACAGATTATTCGGGACATACCATCCTGATCACCTTGCTGTTATTTGTTTATCTGATCTTTTCCAGAATTGTGCGTTACAGTCCTATTACGCGCGATAAAATGATCGCAATCGTGATCATTGCCTTTTTTATTATTTTCTTTTGGGCCTCATTCGAACAGGCCGGGGGTTCAATGAGCATCTTCGCAAAAGATTATACCAACCGGGTAATGTCGGGAAACGATGCCTTTATTTTCAATATCGTTGATATCATCATTACCGTTGTACCCATCGCATTGATTACCTGGGTTTTGTTTTTGTTGTTCAAGCAAACCTTTACCAAATACTTGTGGTCGAATTTGATCTTGGGTTTCAGCTTTGTGCTGATCTGGGGCATTATTGCCTGGAAAATATACAATAATTTCAATACCTATTCGTACGAGATCAGTTACCCGACCTATCAGCTGGCAGGTGAATCCGGCGCTGCACCTCAAATCATCACCCGGGAAACAGCAGTACCTGAAAATGTGGTTCCGGGTACCCAGAATACCGTTATCAGGGCTTCAGCAAACCTGATTCCGGATGATAAAATCACCATAATCGATATCGATAAAAAAGGCACAAACTTTAAATACCTCTCCTCCGAAAAAGAAAAATCAATCGGTACAGCGATAACTGCAACCGTGATAAGCAAAAAAGAGAATGAAATACAGATCCCGGCCACCTGGTTTCTGATCCTGAATTCACTGTTTATCATCACCTTTGCGCCGCTCTTTTCCAAATGGTGGGAAAGCAAATACAATCCGGCGCCCGCATCAAAATATGCCATCGGATTGTTCTTATTGGGTATCGGTTTCGCCTTTCTGGCCTTCGGCGCCGGCAGCATTCCCCAGGGAGCAAAAACAGCCTCTGTGAGTATGGTTTGGTTGATTTTGGCTTATCTCTTTCATACACTTGGAGAACTGTGCGTTTCGCCGGTAGGGCTTTCGTATGTGAGTAAACTGGTGCCGGCAAGAATGATCGCTTTTATGTTCGGGGTCTGGTATCTGGCGCTTGCCATAGGAAACAAAACATCGGGAAAAATGGGTTCCATGATCGATGAAATAACTGCTAAATACGATATTTCAACCTTCTTTTTAATTTTTACTTTTGTTCCCATCGGTATCGGTATTTTTGCCCTGCTGCTTTCGCCGCTGTTAAAAAAATTGATGCACGGCGTTAAATGAAATACTATTGTAACATCATATACGTTATTTCTCCAATTAGGCATTATATTTGCTGTTCAAAAATTTTAGATTAAACAATGATAATGAGTAAGATATATTTTATTGCAGCCTTCCTTTTTGTGAGCATTTCAATCCATGCGCAGGGAACCAAAATTAAATGGATGTCATTAACTGAAGCGTCAAAAGCACAGGAAAAAAATCCGAAAAAAATTATGATGGATGTTTATACCAATTGGTGCGGCCCATGTAAAATGCTTGACCAGAACACCTTCCAGAATCCGGATGTGGTAAAATATGTAAATGAAAATTACTATGCCGTCAAGTTTAATGCGGAAGGCAATGAGGTGATCAAATACCAGGGAAAAGAATTCAAAAATCCTGATTTTAATCCAGATAGTACCGGCAGAAATGCCCAGCATGAACTTTCACAGGCTTTTGGTATTAATTCCTATCCCACCATCATTTTCCTGGATGAAAAGAGCAATCCTATCATGCCTGTAATTGGATATCAAACACCAAACCAGCTGGAATTGTATTTGAAGTTATTCTATAACAACGACCATCAAAAAATTGATACTCAGGAAGCCTGGGAACAATACCAAAGCAAGTTTGAGTTCCAATTCACGGGTAGCTGATCTGCCAATTTTATAGATGTTTTAAAGCATTAATTGTATACAGCGCTAGCTCAAAATTGATTTACTTTGCAGAAAATTAGATTTTGAACTATTTATCTGTTGAAAATATCTCCAAGTCTTTCGGTGAAAGACTCTTATTTGAAAATCTTTCCTTTGGCATCAGCAAAGATCAGAAAATTGCGCTGGTGGCAAAAAACGGCACCGGAAAAACTACTTTACTCAACATCATTGCCGGTGTGGATACACCTGATACCGGTTCTGTTGTTTCGCGTAACGGCTTGAAAATAGCTTATCTTGCTCAGAAAGAATCCCTCAATGAATCGTCAACCATAGAAGAATCGATTCTTGCCTCTGATAATGAAACCTTGAAAATCATTGCTAAATACGAGCATGCCCTGGAAAATCCCGGCGATCAAATCGCTTACCAAAAGGCTTTTGAACTGATGGAGCAACACCAGGCCTGGGACTTTGAAACGCAGTACAAGCAGATTCTGTTCAAATTGAGTTTAACCGAGATCAACACCCCTGTAAGTGCCTTGTCCGGTGGACAGAGAAAGCGCTTGTCGCTTGCCATCGCCCTGCTGAACAAACCCGACCTGCTCATTCTTGACGAGCCTACCAACCACCTGGATCTCGATATGATAGAATGGCTGGAAAAGTACCTTTACAAAGAAAACATGACTCTGTTTATGGTAACCCACGACCGTTATTTTCTGGAAAGGGTTTGCAATGACATCATTGAACTTGACGAAGGGAAGCTATTTCGCTACAAGGGCAACTATT